>JAYRKL010000024.1:0-62020 GCA_041905795.1 Rhodospirillaceae bacterium
GATGTTGGGGTCCTTGGGCGCGCCCGCGGTCACGGTGGTGCCCTCCTTGGGCGGCTCGCCGTCATCGGCGGGCATGTCGTACGGGGGCCTCATGGAACCGGTCTCCTCGCTTTTATCGTCGTGGATGGTGTCATCTCTCGGTCGTCGCCTTGGCGGCGCCCTCGAGGCATGAGATCAGCGCATGCCACGGCAAGGTCGCGCATTTCACCCGCACCGGGAACTGGCGCACGCCCGAAAGCGCCGCGAGCTTTTCCAGATAGGGCTCCATCTCCGGGGCGGCGGCCTTGCCGGAACAAATGTCGCGGACGGCGTCCGCCAGCTTGCGAGCCGTTTCCGGCGACTGGCCTTTGAGGGCGTCGGTCATCATCGACGCCGAAGCCATGGAAATGGCGCAACCTTTGCCGTCGAACGCCAGGTCCTCGATCTTGCCGTGCTCGACCCTGGCGGTGACCGTCACCCGGTCGCCGCACATGGGATTGTTGCCCTGGGCCTTGCAGGTGTGGTGCTCCACCGCCCGGAAATTCCGGGGATGCTTGGCGTGATCCAGGATGATCTCCTGGTACAGCGTGCGCAGGTCGTCGCGAAGACCTTGTGTGCCGTCGGGGGGTGTGCCGTGGGGGTCGGCGGTCACAGCAGAACCTCCTGCGCCCGGCGCAAGGCCGCCACCAGGGCATCGACCTCGGCATGGGTGTTGTAGAACGCGAACGATGCCCGGGTCGTGGCGCTGACGCCCAGAAGCTCCATCAGCGGCTGTGCGCAGTGATGCCCGGCGCGCACGCAGACACCCGAGCGGTCGAGCACCGTGGCGAGGTCATGGGGATGCGCGCCTTCCATGACAAAGGACTGCACCGCCGCCTTGCGGCGGGCGGTGCCGATGAGCCTGATCCCCGGCACCTGCGCCAGCGCGGTCATGGCGTGCCGCAACAGGTCCTCTTCGTGCGCGTTGGCGGCGGCGCGGTCGATGCTGTTCAGGTAATCGATGGCGGCGCCCAGGCCGATGGCGCCGACGATCGGCGGCGTGCCGGCCTCGAACTTGGCCGGCGCCGGCGCCCAGGTGGTCTTGGCGAAGGTGACGCTTTCGATCATGTCGCCGCCGCCCTGGTAAGGCGGCATGGCGTCGAGCAGTTCAGCCCTGGCCCACAGGATGCCGATGCCGGTGGGGCCATAGAGCTTATGGCCCGAGAACGCATAGAAGTCGCATCCCAGGCTGCGCACGTCCACCGGCTGATGGACGATGCCCTGGCAGCCGTCGAGCAGCACCTTGGCGCCCACGGCATGAGCGAGGTCCGCGATCTCGCGCACCGGCAGGATGGTGCCGAGCACGTTGGAAACATGCGCGACGGCGACGAGTTTGGTCTTCGGCCCGATGACGGCGGCGAAGGCTTCCAGGTTGAAGCCGCCGTCCGCCTCCATGGGCGCGACCTTGAGCACGCAGCCGGTGACGTCGCGCAGCATCTGCCAGGGCACGATATTGGAGTGATGCTCCACGGCGCTGATGACGACCTCGTCGCCGGCCTTGATGAAGGCGCGGCCGAAGCTGTGGGCCACGAGGTTGATGGCTTCGGTGGCGCCCTTGGTGAACACCACGTCCGAGGGGCTGGCGGCATTGATGAACCGCTGCACCTTCTCGCGGGCGTCCTCGTAGGCGCGGGTGGCCATTTCCGAGAGGTAATAGGCGCCGCGATGGACGTTGGCGTATGCGTTGCCGTAGGTGCGGCTCATGGCGTCGATCACGCTTTGCGGCTTCTGGGCCGAGGCGGCGCTGTCGAGATAGACCAGCGGCTTGCCGTGCACCTGGCGCGCCAGGATCGGGAAATCCGCGCGGATCTTGTTTACGTCGAAGGCGCCGGCACTCATGCGGCCGCCCTCAGACTGCGCCGCGAAAGCCAGCCCTGGATATCCCGCAGGAAGGCGGCGCGCACGGTCTCGTCGGAGATCCGGTCGGTGGCGTCGGCCAGGAAGGCTTCCACCAGCAGCATCCGCGCCGTGACCGGGTCGATCCCGCGCGCCGCCATGTAAAACAGGTGATCGGCGTCGATCTCGCCGGTGGCGGCGCCGTGGGCGCACTGCACGTCGTCGGCATAGATCTCCAGCTCCGGCTTGCAGTCGACCTGCGGGCCGCGGCTCAGGAACAGGGCCTTGTGCAACTGCCGGGCATCGGTCTTCTGGGCGTTGCGGGCGACATGAATGCGGCCCTGGTAGACGCCGCGGGAGTCGCCGTCGACCACCCCCTTGAACACCTGGCTGGAGGAACAGCCCGGCACGTGATGATCGATGCTGGTGGTGAAGTCGTGATGATTGCGGCCGCTCAAGGCATAGGCGCCGTTGAGGTCAAGCTGCGCGCCCGGCCCGCGCATCACGACGCCGATCTCCTGGCGCACGATGGCGCCGCCGAGACCGGCGTGGAACCCTTCGAAGCGGCTGTCTTTCTCCAAGGCGACGGCGGCGGCGGCGAGATGGAAACTGTCGTCCTGCTCGGTCACCTGCACGTAGCGCTTCAGACTGGCGCCTTCGCCCAGGCTGATCTCGGTGACCGGGTTGGCGAAGGTCGGCTGGCCGGGAAGACCGCAATGGGTTTCCACAAGCGTCAGCGACGCGCCGGCGCCGAGGCCGACCAGCACGCGCGGATGGAAAGCCGCCGGCCGGCTGCCGGCGGCGGCGATGGAAACGAGGTGGACGATCGGGGAGACGGGCTTGGCCACCCGCACCGTAAGGACATCCGTCATATAAGCGGCGTTGAGCGCCGCCAGGGGCGCCGATGCGGCCGAGGCCAGATGCCCCAGCAGGCTGCGGTCGGCGGACGCCGAGACCTCCACGCCTTCGATCTTGTCCGAGAGATCGGCGCGATAGGCGCCGTTCACCAGCACGATCCGCGCGCCCAGCGACGGCACCTGGACCGGGATTGCCGCGACATCCACATCATCGGCGGCCGCGGCCGGAATGAAGGGGACCTTGCTCAGCGCCCGCAGCGGCGTGAAGCGCCAGGACTCGTTTTTCGGCCCCGGCAGGCCGTTGGGCTCGAACACCGAACGCGCCTGCGCGCGGAACGCCATCAGCATCTTGTCGGCCGATGCCGGCGTAGCCTGGGCATATGCCGCGCCGAACGGATGCTCCATGAGGCCGGTTGGCTTCATCAGGCCGCGGCTCCCTGATACTTGGCGTAACCTTCGGCTTCCAGTTCCAACGCCAGTTCCTTGCCGCCGCTGACGGCGATGCGCCCGTTCACCAGCACATGCACGTGGTCGGGCACGATGTAGTCCAGCAGACGCTGGTAGTGCGTGATCACCAGGAAGGCCCGGTCTTTGCTGCGCAGGGCATTGACGCCGTCGGACACCACCTTCAACGCGTCGATGTCGAGGCCGGAATCGGTCTCGTCCAGGATCGCGACCCGCGGCTCCAACAGGCTCATCTGCAGCACTTCGGCGCGCTTTTTCTCGCCGCCGGAGAACCCGACATTAAGCGCCCGCTTGATCATGTCGTCGGCCATGCCGAGCGCCTTGGTCTTGGACTTGACCAGTTTCAGGAACTCCATGGCGTCGATCTCGGGCTTACCTTCGGCGCGGCGCTTGGCGTTGAGGGCGGTCTTGAGGAAGGCGGATGTCGAAACGCCGGGGATCTCCACCGGATACTGGAACGCCAGGAAAATGCCGGCGCGGGCGCGCGCGTCGGCGTCCATGGCGAACACGTCCCTGCCGTCGAGCAGCACTTGCCCTTCCGTCACGTCATAACCGGCGCGGCCGGCGATCACATTGGACAGCGTGCTCTTGCCGGTGCCGTTGGGGCCCATGATGGCGTGCACTTCGCCGCCGTTCAGCGCGAGCGACACCCCTTTCAGGATTTCGCGATTGCCGACCGAGACGTGGAGATTCTTGATTTCAAGCAAAGCCATTTCCCGTACTTTCTTTAACCGACGCTGCCTTCGAGGCTGATGCCCACCAGCTTCTGGGCCTCCACCGCGAATTCCATGGGCAGGGTCTGCAGCACTTCCTTGCAGAAGCCGTTGACGATCAGGGACACCGCCTCTTCCTGGGTCATGCCGCGCTGCATGCAGTAGAACAGCTGGTCCTCGGAGATCTTCGAGGTGGTGGCCTCGTGTTCGGTGCGCGCCGTGGGGTTCCTGGTTTCGATATAGGGCACGGTGTGGGCGCCGCAGGCGGAGCCGATCAAGAGGCTGTCGCACTGGGTGTAATTGCGGGCAAAGTCGGCCTTGGCGCCGATGCGCACCAGGCCGCGGTAGGTGTTGTCGGCGTGACCCGCGGAAATGCCCTTGGAGACGATCTTGGACTTGGTGTTCCTGCCCAGGTGGATCATCTTGGTGCCGGTATCGGCCTGCTGGCGGTTGTTGGTGATGGCCACCGAGTAGAATTCGCCGGTGGAGTTGTCGCCCTGCAGGATGCAGCTCGGGTACTTCCAGGTGATGGCCGAGCCGGTCTCCACCTGGGTCCACATGACCTTTGAATTGCGCCCGCGGCAGGCGGCGCGCTTGGTGACGAAGTTGTAGATGCCGCCCTTGCCTTGGGCATCGCCCGGATACCAATTCTGCACCGTCGAATATTTGATCTCGGCGTCGTCGAGGGCGATCAGCTCGACCACGGCGGCGTGCAACTGGTTCTCGTCGCGCTGCGGCGCGGTGCAGCCTTCGAGGTAGCTCACGTAGGAGCCCTCGTCAGCGATGATCAGGGTGCGCTCGAACTGGCCGGTGTTCTTCTCGTTGATGCGGAAATAGGTCGACAGCTCCATCGGGCAGCGCAGGCCCTTGGGGATGTAGACGAACGAGCCGTCGGTGAACACGGCGGCGTTCAAGGTGGCGAAGAAGTTGTCGCTATAGGGAACGACCGAGCCGAGATATTTCTTCACCAGCTCCGGGTGTTTGTGCACGGCCTCGGAGATCGGCATGAAGATCACGCCCATCTCTTCCAGCTTCTTCTTGTAGGTGGTCGCGACCGAGACGCTGTCGAACACTGCATCCACGGCGACGCCCGCGAGCATCTGCTGCTCCAGAAGGGGAATGCCGAGCTTCTTGTAGGTGTCCAGCAGCTTGGGGTCGACTTCGTCCAGGCTCGCCAGCGCGGCCTTTTTGGGCGCGGCGTAATAATAGGCGTCCTGGTAGTCGATCTTCGGGTAATGCAGCTTGGCCCAGTTGGGCTCCTGGTCACCGAGTTCAAGCCAATAGCGGTACGCCTTCAGCCGCCCTTCCAGCATCCACTCCGGCTCGTTCTTTTTAGCAGAGATGAAACGGATGATGTCCTCGGACAGGCCCTTGGGCGCCTTGTCGCTCTCGATATCGGTGACGAAGCCGTACTTGTACTGCTCGATTGCCTTCACCGTCGCGGCGGTCTCGCGGGTCACGGCCATGGCGCTTACTCCGCCGGCGCAGGCATCGCCGCCTGCGAACCGACAGGCATGTGGCCGAAGCCGGCCATATCCGCCGCCATGTCGGCGAGCGTGACTTCGGTCAGCGCCGCGCGCACGGCGGCGTTGACGCGGTTCCATTTGCCCTGCACCGGGCACAGGCGTTCGATGGAGCAATGCTCGTCGGAGGTGTCGGCGCAGGCGGTGAGCGCGATCGGCCCCTCCACCGCCTGGATCACGTCGGCGATGGTGATCTCGGCGGCGGCGCGGCCCAGGGCATAGCCCCCGCCGGCGCCGCGGCGCGAGGCGACCAGGCCGGCCTTGTTCAGGCTCTTCATCAACTTCGCCACCGTGGGACCGGGAATCCCGGTCTTATCGGCCAGATGCTGACTGGAGCGGACTTCGCTCTGGCGGGCGATCTCGATCAGAACCACCGTGGCGTAGTCGGTTAACTTATTGACTCTGAACATTTTTCCCGCATTTCGCTGGAACTCGGACTAAAACAGTCCTGTTTACCCGGCTGTAATAGGGTCTAGGCGATGCTGCTTCAAGGGAAAAATCCCTCCAATTCAGCAAGCATGTCATGCCGTTATGGCCCGTCTGATCCTTCTCACCGAACCCGCCTTCAAGGACGCCCTTGCCGCCCGCCTGGCCGCGCCCCACTTGGCTTCAAAGAGCGTGATCATCGACCTGGCGCCCACCTTGGCCGACCTCGACCGCCTGCTGGCGGCGGGAACGCGGGACACGCGCCTGTTGTCGGTGGGCGCCGGCTTCATCGTGCCGCTGCGGATTCTCCAAGCACTCGGCGCCGCCTATAACCTGCACCCCGGCCCGCCGGAATATCCCGGCCTATTCCCATCCGTGTTCGCGCTCTATGACCGCGCGCCGCGTTTCGGCATCACGCTGCACGAGATGGCGCCCAAGGTGGACGCAGGCGCCATCGTCGCGGTGGACACCTACGACCTATTGCCGTCCTGGGATCGTCTGGCGCTCGACAGCGCCACCTTCGGCGCGATGCTCAATATGATCGCGCGCCTCGCGCCGGCGCTCACGGACATCGCGCGCCCTTTGCCGCATCTCGGCGTGACCTGGGCGGGCGCCAAACGCACCCGCAAGGATTTCGACGCGCTGTGCGCGCTGCCCGAGGATGCCGACACGGCGGAATTCGCGCGGCGCCTGCGCGCTGTCGGCGAAGGCCCCGATCACGCCATCACCCTCACCCGCTTCGGCCGGCGCTTCCGCCTTGTCAGCGACCTGGAAGCCGGCGTCGTGCGCGCGGGCGTGAAGATTTAGGCTTCGGCCGCTTCACCAGCCCGCTTTACCGGTAAGCAGGCGACGATCAGCGCCACCACTGCCAGAACGCACACGATCACCGGGCCCGCCGGCAGATCCATCACCGTGGTCGCGGCGAAGCCCAGGACATACCCCAGCAGCGCGATGACATAGGCCAGCCCGAGCCCCTTGTTGTCGGCGAAGCGGTGCACGCCCAGCGCCGGCAGGATCAGGGTGCCGAACACCAGATAGACGCCCACCAGTTGGACCGACACCGTCACCATCATCGCGAACACCACGTAAAAGCCGACACGGCCGATACGGGCGCGGAACCAGAACCACGTCACCAGCAACACCGCATAGATGATCGCCACCGGGATCAGGTCCGGCCAGCCGACCCACAGGATTTGGCCCACCAGCAGGTCTTTCAGGTGTTCCCCGCCGTGCGGGTTGGAACTGAGCGCGATGATGCCGATGCAGGCGGTGATCACGAACAAGGTGCCGATCAGCGCCTCCTGGAACCGCCCGGCGAAGCGTTCGGTCCAGGAGAGCAGTCCGGCGGCGGCCAAGGCCGCCGCCCCCGCCGACACCTGCACGGAAAGATCGCCGGCGCCGTGTTCACCGACGCCGGCGAGGATCACGCCCAGCCCCGCGGCCTGGGCGATGGCGAGATCCAGGAATACGATCCCGGACCGCAGCACCTCGCGTCCCAACGGCACGTGGGTGAGGATCACGAGGATGCCGGCGACAAACGCCGGCGCGAAAATCAGGAGCGTGTCCATGAAGCCCTCTTCGTCCTATCTGCCTATTTCAGCGCCGCGGTCAGTCTCTGGATGGTGGCGTCATACAGTCCCGTCAGCGTTTCCGCGTCCTTCGACCCGCCGACGGTGAACGGCAAGGTCGCCACCGGGATCTTGGCGTGCTCGGACATCCACTGCGAGCCGCGGTCATCCTCATAGGCCGCCACCAGGATCATGCGCGGTTTCTCGGCCTTCACCTTATCCAGCAGTTCGGCGAGATACGACGTGCTGGGGGCGATGCCGGGCTTGGGCTCCAGCGGCGCGATCTCGCGCATGCCGAGCCAGTCGATGAGGTAGACCCAGCTCTTGTGCTGCACCAGGACCGGCGCGCCCTTCAACGCCGCCGCCTTCTGCTGCCAGCCGTCGATGGCCGCCTTCCAGCGGGTCTCGAACGCCGCGAGGTTGGCCTTGTAGGTCTCGGCGCCGACCGGATCGATGCGTACGAACTGCTCGGTCAAGGCGGCGGCCACCGGCAGCATGTTGCGCGGGTCGGTCTGGATATGCGGGTTGCCGGCCGCGTGCACGTCGCCCAGGCTGCGATCGAGCGCCTGGGGCGTTTCCTTCAGGCTCACGGCGCGCGCGGCCTCGAAATAGCCCGGCGTGCCGGGCTGGACCTTGGGATTGGCGCCCTGACGCAACAGCACCGGCAGCCAGCCCACTTCCAGCTCGGCCCCCGTGCATACCACCATGTCGGCGGCGCGCATGCGGGCGATCAGGCTGGGGCGCGCCTGGATCTGGTGCGGGTCCTGGAGGCCGGTGGTGGCGCTGGCGGCGTCGACCCGGTCCCCGCCCAGTTCCTTGGCGAGCGCGGTCCACTCCGGTTCGCAAGTGAGGATGGTGATCTTGGCTTGGGCGGCGCCTGCTGTGAACAAGGTGACGGTGAAAAGGCCCAGGGCGGCGATGGCGGCGAATACGGTTTTCATGTACCTCGCTCCTAATAGGAATGCGCAGGGTGCGCGCCGATGGTGGCGGTGTACTGCAGCAGGAATTGGTGATCGGCGCCGAGCAGGCGCGACCGGTCATAGCTGTACTGCAGGCGCAGGCGGCTGAATTCGGAGTGGTCGTACTCCAGCATCGCCGTGCTGCGGGTGGCGTTGTGGCCTTGGGCGTCGAGGGTTGTGCCCGCGAGCGTCCCGGGAACCCTGCCCGCGTCCATCCAGTCGAACCGGTAGCCCACCCGCCATTGCGGCTGGAACTGGTAGACCAGCTGACCGTAGGCGCCGTAGTCGGTACGGTCCACGGCCAGTCCGTTGAACCTGCCGTCGATGTGGTTGCGCAGGACCTCGGCCTGGAATTTGAAATTCCGGTTCACCGGGTTGCCGTTGGGCGCCCACTTCACGACCAGGTGGGCGATGCCGACGTCGGTCTTGCCGTCGAACAGGTCCGGCGCGGCGCCGGTCTCGCGGCCGTTGGCGTCGGTCCAGAGCCAGGATAGGCCGGCCTGGTAGCTGACCTCCGTGCCGATGTCGTCGCCCGCGCGCACATAGGCCGACTTGGCGCCGAAACCATTGTCGGCCGCGCCCGCACCCGGAAACTCTTCGCCGCGCATGACCTCGGCGCCGAAGCGCAGGTAGGTGGTGGTCGGCGCCAGCCAGGTAAGCCGTACGCCGATATCCTTGAGGCCGTTGGCGAGGAACGCGCGATAGGCCAGCGGCCGGTCGGCGAAGTCGTCGGCATGTTCGTGGAAGGAGTTGAGATAACCGATATCCGAGAGGAACTTCCCGGCCGTGGCCTGGAAACCGCCGGGAAGCGACAAGGTCTGGATGAAGGCTTCCTCGAGACCGACCTCGGTTTCGCTGCCGTTCTGGCCCAGCGAGAACGTCAGGCTGCCCATGAACAGGTCGTCGACATTGGCTTGGGCATTGAGTTCGGCTTCGCCCAAAAACACGCCGCGTTGTCCCGGCCCTTCGCCGCCCAGCGGGAATCCGGCGAGGGCATAGGTGCCGGGGTCCTTGCTGAAGCCGCCGAGTTTGCCGTCGAGCACGCCGCTGATGGCGGGATTGAAGGCGTTGGCGGACGATGGCGGCGCGGGTGGGGGCACGCTGGCCGCCTGGGCCGCGGCTTGCGCCGTGGTCGCGGCGCGGGCGGCGGCATCGGTCGCCGCCTTGGCGGTTGCCTCGGCCTTGGCGAGACGGTCCTCGAGGTCCTTGATGCGCGCGGCGTCTTCGAGCCGGCGCTGGTTCAACGTATCGATCTGTTTGCGGATCTCGGCGAGATCCGCGTCCGCGGCATAGGCGGGAACGCTGCTGAGCAATCCGAGCGCCACAATGGCGCTTCGTCCGGTACGGGACATAGTCCTCTCCTGAACATTGGAAAATGCCGCGCAGGACCATGACGGCCGCGCGGCGCCAAAGGGTTCAGAAGCGGACGGGCGGCGCCCGGGAGCGGAAGGCGGACGCAACGCGCGCACGCACCGGTCCGGTGGCGGGCGCCTGCGACACGATCGCGAGCAGGATGAAGACCGGCAGCACCAGGAGCGGCGCGGCGGGTCCCGTGGTCATGCCGGCGGTGGCCTGGCAGAGGGCGCAGTCGTCCGTGGCGACCGCATCCGGGCGCAGGTGGTGGCTGGCCTGGTGCAGAACGAGGCCAAGTTGGGCGGCGACCAGAAGGCCGACGACCAGCGCCCACAGCCGCGGACTCATCCAGCGGCGCGGAGCGGTGACGGCGGCAATCTGTCGGGCCAGGATGGACAACACTTTAAGGTCGCTCGGTTTCCGCGTGTTGCAGCGCGCTCAGCTTATGCCAAGGAACCGGTGCTTGAACAGGGGTGCCATGGTCATCGCCCCGCAAGGCAGTCGGCGAAGCCGCCGCCAAGGCCGCGCATCAGGTCGAAATACAGGCCGGGACCGGGCGTTAGCGCCGCACCCTCCGGGTCCAGGACCGCGGTTTTGACCCGGGAGTCACCGGCGAGCGTGGCGATCAGGCGGGGTTCGAACTGGGGTTCGGTGAACAGGCAGGCGATGTCGTTGCGGGCGATGCGCGCGCGCAAGGCGTCCACCCGCCGCGCGCCCGGCGGACGCTCGGGGCCCAACGTCACGGCGCCGGCTCCGGTCAGGCCGTAGCGCGTCTCAAAATAGGCGGTGGCATCGTGGAAGACGATGAACGGCTTGTTCCGCGCCGGCGCCAGCCGGTCGCGTAATTCCTTGTCGAGGGACTCAAGCTCGGCCGCCAGGGCCGCGGCGTTCGCTTCATAACGGGCGGCGTCGGCCGGATCCGCCGTGCTCAAGGCCATGACCATCGCGCGCGCCATGGCCTTGGCATTGGCGATATCCAGCCAGATATGCGGATCGTTGCCCGCGTCCTTGGCG
This sequence comes from Rhodospirillaceae bacterium, assembly GCA_041905795.1. Classification (GTDB taxonomy): domain Bacteria; phylum Pseudomonadota; class Alphaproteobacteria; order Rhodospirillales; family Rhodospirillaceae; genus SHVO01. The sequence continues at coordinate 10,733 of JAYRKL010000024.1, forward strand.
TCGCGGGCGCTCTCCCAAAGCCCGCCAGTACGTCCGCGCAGCCGCGTCACACCCGGCGCGTCCAGCAGCGCCACGGTCCGTGCCCGGACCGCGGCCAGCGGCTGCATGAGAAAAGCCTCGAACGCCGGGCCCAGCCAGAACACCACGCCGGCCTCTTCCAGCGCCGTCATGTCGGACGGCTTGAGGCTGTAGCTGTGGGGTGAGGCGGCGCCCGCGATCAGCAATCTGGGAGCGGTCACGCCGTCCGTCACCCGCGCGGCAAGGCTGTGGAGCGGCTTGATCGACACCACCACTTTGGGCGCCGCGAATGCGGGGGTAGAGGTCAGGACCAGCAGGAGCGATAGAAAACGCAGCAAATCCATGGGGTTATCATAAGATTGAAAGAAGATTGAAGGACCCTTCCCGGGCGCACCGCGCCGCGTATAATGTTACGTTATAACATAATGACCCGGGTTGCCATGACGTCCCGCGCGTTTCCGACCCCCGACCATGACCACGGCGCTTGCGCCGCGGCGGCGCTGACCGCCGCCGAGAAACTGTGCCAGGCGCGCGGCGCGCGGCTCACGGCCGTGCGCCGCACCGTGCTGTCGCTGGTCTGGCAAAGCCACGCGCCGGTCGGCGCCTACGACCTGCTGGCGCGCCTCAACGCCGGCGGCGGCAAAATAGCCCCGATCGCGGTCTACCGGGCGCTCGATTTCCTGATCGCCCAAGGCCTGGTGCACCGGCTCGCCAGTCTCAACGCCTATGTCGGCTGCGCGCATGTTGGCCATGACCACGCGGCGCAATTCCTGATCTGCCAGGGCTGCGGGTGCGCCGCCGAGGTGGAGAGTCCGGCCTTGCGCAAGGCCCTGGCCAAGGCGGTGGCGGGACGCGGCTTCACGATCGATCGCGAGATCGTGGAAATCAGCGGCCTTTGCCCTCACTGCAAGAGCGCCTGACCATGGCTCCCAAGGGAACAATCGTGCACACCGATGCGCCGGGGAGCGCGTTGATCGCGCTGCGTCACGGCTGCGTCACCCGCAGCGGCCGGCGGATCTTGGACAACGTCGATTTCTCCGTCGGCCGCGGCGAGATCGTCACCCTGATCGGCCCCAACGGCGCGGGCAAATCCACCCTGGTCAAAGTGGCCCTCGGCCTCGAACGCCTGGACTCCGGCGTGATCTGGCGCGCGCCCGATCTCACGGTCGGCTACCAGCCGCAGAAATACAGCCTCGACCCCGCGCTGCCGTTGAGCGTGCAGCGGCTGGTCACCCTCAACACCGCGGCCGCCGGCGGCCGGGACGACAAGCGCGTCGAGGACGTGCTCGCCCTGTTCCGCCTCGAGCGCCTCGCGCAGGCCGACATCCACGCGCTCTCCGGCGGCGAATTGCAGCGCGCCATGCTGGCGCGGGCCTTCCTGCGCAATCCGCGCCTCCTGGTGCTGGATGAGCCCAGCCAGAACCTGGACGTGAGCGGCACCGTCGAAATCTATAAAATCATCGCCGATATGCGCAAAACCGCCGGATGCAGCGTGCTGGTGGTGTCGCATGACCTGAATGTGGTCATGGCGGCCACCGACAAGGTCTATTGCCTCAATACGCACCTGTGCTGCTCAGGCCCGCCCGAGGATGTGGGCCGGCACAAGGCGTTCCTGGATCTGTTCGGCGCGGCGGCCGCCAAGACCCTCGCCATCTATCCGCACCATCATGACCACGAGCATGCGCCGGACGGCAGTATCGCACCCCATACGCATGATCATGATCACGGGCATGGGCATGACCACCACCACGGCCACCGTCATGACTGACAGCTTTCTCCTGCGTGCGGTGCTGGCGGGGATCGGCGTGGCGTTGGCCGCGGGGCCGCTGGGCTGTTTCATCGTCTGGCGGCGCATGGCGTATTTCGGCGACACGCTTTCCCACGCCGGCCTCACCGGTGTGGCGCTCGGCTTGCTGATCGGCATCGGACCAACGCTCGGCATGGCCGTTGTCGGCGCCGCCGCCGGCGTGCTGCTGCTGCTGCTCCAGCGCCAGCGGCGCATTCCCGCCGACACCTTGCTGGGTATCCTTTCCCATGCCGCGCTGGCCTGCGGGTTGATCGCCATGAGCTTCATGGACAAGGTGCGCGTCGACCTGTTCGGCTATCTGTTCGGCGACATCCTGGCGGTGGGATGGAGCGATGTGGCGGTGGTCTACGGCGGCGGCGTCCTCGTGCTCGGCATGCTCGCACTCCACTGGCGCGCGCTCATCACGCTCACGGTGCATGAGGACATGGCCGGCGCCGAGGGCGTCGCGGTGGCGCGCACGCGGTTTGTGTTCACGCTCATGATCGCCCTGGCGGTCGCGGCCGCCCTCAAGATCGTCGGCGTGCTCCTGGTGACGGCGATGCTCATCATCCCGGCGGCGGCGGCGCGTCCGCTGGCCCGCAGCCCCGAGGCCATGGCGGTCTGCGCAAGCCTCGCCGGCAGCCTGGCCGTGGCCGGCGGGCTCGCGGCCTCGCTGGCCTGGGACCTGCCTTCCGGTCCCGCCATCGTCGCCTGCGCCGTCTTGCTGTTCACCGGCGCATTGACGGTGCGGCTGAACGCGCGGCCGCGGACCGCCTGACGCAACCGCCGGTCCGGCGCGGGCGTTGGAGGCCTTGGGCCCGGCGGCGGGCTCCTTCATAATGCCGCCTTCCATAACCCCGGAACCTGTCTTGCGTCTGGTCCATAGCCCGCACCTCCTGGCGATCGCGAGTCCGACGGCGGACCTCCTGCAGTTCGCGCGCGAGGCCTTGTGGCTCGCCCAGGAACGCGACCTCACCTTGACCCTCGCCGTGCGCCGCGTCGGCAAGCTCTGGGCCCGCGTCACCGGGTCCGACCAGGCCGACGACGTCGAGGCCTTCGCCGCCCGCTGGAACATCACTCTGGTGCCGTGGCGTACCCCGTCCGATGTCGACACCATCATCGACGGCTGGACGGCGCGGCAGCCCAAAGCCGTGATGCTGGGGGCGCGCCGCCAATGGCTGCTGCGCGCCGGCCTGCCGGCCGCCGTCTCCGCGCGCATCCGGCGGGCGGCACGGGCGCGCGGCATCGAAGTCATCACCGACCCCGCCCAGGACACCGGCAGCGCGATCCTGGGCCTGGCCTGGCGCATCAACGAAAGCCGTCCCTGGTATCACGCCTATATCTTGTCGGCGGTCGCGGTCAGCCTGGTGGCGATCGTGGTCAAGTGGCTCGACGGCATCGTCGCCTCGGAAAGCCTCGCGGTCCTGTTCCTGACCGCAGTGGTTTACAGCGCCAACGCCTACGGCATGGGCGCAGCACTATTTACCTCGGTGCTCAGCGTCGGCCTGTTCGACTACTTCTTCCAGAACCCGCGCTACGAACTGCATCCGGCCTCGCCCCAGGACGTGCTGCTGCTGGTGCCGTTCCTGACCATCGCCGCGATCACCAGCAATCTCTCCAGCGGCTTGCGCCGCCAGGTCACGCGGTCCCAGCGCCAGGCGCGCGAGGCGCGGGCGCTGTTCCAACTCACGCGCGACATCGCGGTGGCGCCCGACACCGCCGCCATCTTCCAGGCCATCATCCAGCAGTGCAGCGACATCTTCGATTGTTCGGCCGTGCTGCTGACGCCCACGTCGGGGGCCGGCGGCGAGGTCTTGTCGCTGGCCTCGGCGCGCGCGCGCGCCGCGACCTTGCAGGCGGCCTATCCGCCGCACAGCGTTCTCAGCCAGGAGGAGATCGAAGCCGCGCGCTGGGCTTATGCTTACGCCGCGCCGGCCGGACGCGGCACGCGGGTAAAGCCGGACCTGGACATGACCTTGCAGCCGCTGGAAACCACCGAGGGCGCGGTGGCGGTGCTGGCGTTGAGGGACGTGCCCAAGGAAACCCTCGCGTCGCCCGGGTTCGGCCGGCTGATCGGCTCCATCTGCCGCCTGGCGGCATTGGCGGTGGAGCACACCCTCAGAAAGCGCGAGGTCGAGAACGCCCGCGTGGTGTCGCAGACCGAGGGCCTCCGCTCCGCACTGCTGACCTCGATCTCCCACGACTTCGGCACGCCGCTGGCGTCGATCATCGGTTCCGCGTCCAGCCTCATCTCTTATGGCAAGACCTATTCCTTCGACGTCGTCCAGGAACTGCTGATCACGATCCTCGAGGAAGCCGAACGCCTCAACCGGTTCGTGAAGAACGTCTTGCAGATGACGCGCCTGGAATCCGGCGCCCTGGTGCCGCGATTGCAATGGGCCGACGTCGGCGATCTCATCGCCACCGCCCTGGATGCCGCCCACCGCCGCCTGCAGCGCCACGAAATCTACGCCGACGTCCCCGACATGCTGCCCTTGGTGAATGTCGACTTCGTGTTGATGGAAAGCGTGTTGGTCAATCTCCTGGACAACGCCGCCAAATATGCCGCCCCGGAGACCGATATCCATGTGGTCGCGAAGCGTCTTGGCGATGAAGTGGTGTTGGAGGTGAGGGATCAGGGCCGCGGCATCGCCGCGGAGGAACTGGGCGCGGTGTTCGACAAGTTCTACCGCACCCGCCAGAGGGACCGGACCGTGCCGGGAACCGGGCTGGGCCTCGCCATCTGCAAAGGCATCGTCGAGGCCCACGGCGGCACCATCGAGGCCTTGAGCGAAGGCCTGGGCCAGGGCACCACCATCCGCATCCGCCTGCCGGTCAAGGCGCCGGGCGCTGCCGCCATCGCGGAGGTATGATGCCGGGCCCGAAAGTCCTCATTGTCGACGATGAGCCGCAGATCCGCCGGTTCCTGCGCGCCAGCCTGCAGGCCCACGACTACGGCGTGATCGAAGCCGAGAACGGCAAGGAAGCCATCAAGGCCTGCACCGTCCAGAAGCCCGATCTCGTCATCCTCGACCTGGGCCTGCCCGACATCGACGGCCTCGACGTGCTCAAGACCTTACGCGAGTGGTCGACGGTGCCGGTGATCGTGCTGTCGATCCGCTCCGACGACCAGGACAAGATCGGCGCCCTGGACCGCGGCGCCAACGACTATGTCACCAAGCCCTTCAGCATGGGTGAGCTGCTGGCGCGCATGCGCGTGGCCCTCAGGCAAGGCCGCGGCGACGCCGACGCCGGGCCGGTGGTGGTGGCGGGCGATATCGGCATCGACCTCGCCAAACGCCTGGTCACTTTCGCCGGCCAGCCCATCAAGCTGTCGCGCAAGGAATACGATCTCTTGCGCATCCTCGCCTCGCATCCCGGCAAGGTGATCACGCATCAGCAATTGCTGCAGGAGGTTTGGGGCCCGGCGTATGTCGAGGAGACGCAGTACTTACGCGTCTACATCGGCCAGCTGCGCCAGAAGCTGGAGCGCAATCCGGCGGAGCCGCAGCGGCTGATCACGGAGCCCGGCGTGGGATATCGGCTTCAGGTTGGGTAGCGATTGCCGAACCATCGGGGTCGCGCTTCGCGCGCCCGGGCCAAGCTTTCGTAAGCTCACTTCGTTCGCTAACGAAAGCTAAGGCAAAAAAACCCCGCAGTGAATTCCTTTCACTGCGGGGCTTAGTTTCCACTGGCGGCTGTTGGGGGGATGGGAGACGCCGGACCAGTGGGATTCAAGAAACTCTAAAAACTCAAGCCAGCGCCATGGCGGCGTCGAGGCCGAGGGCGTTGCGCAGATGGGCGCGGCCGCGCGACAGGCGCGATTTCACGGTGCCCACCGGCTCCTTGAGGATTTCCGCCATGCGGTGCTGCGAGCCTTCCTGGATGCCGAGCACCACGATCGCCTGGCGCTCGCCGGCGGACAGGCCGCACAGCGCCTTGACGGTCTCTTTCAGGAACACGCGATTGATCTGGCGCGGCCGTTCGACGTGCTGACTCATGTCGCTGTTCATGGCGACATAGCGCTGGTCGAGCGCCTGCCGGCGCTTCTGGCTCACGAACAGGTTGCGCATCAGGGTGAACAGCCACGACTTGAGGCTGGTGCCTTCCTGATAGAGCGACTGTTTGACCAGCGCGCGTTCGACACAGTCCTGCACCAGGTCATGCGCGTCATCTTCGTTGCGCGTGAGGACCCGGGCGAAGCGGGCCAGGTCTGGAAGCAGGGTCTGGATTTCGGTGGTGAAAACCGGGTTGTTCGGCTGCTTCTGCATTGCGACTCTCCATGGCTCAAGTGCAAGGAGGTTCGCCTGGGTTGGCGTAAAGGTTCGATATGGATTGCGGGAGCGCCGCATAAAGAAAACATCAAAATCCGGTGGCGCCGGGCGGTGGCAGTCACCGAGCCGAGACCCGCAAATCATTGAATTTTATGTGATTTTCTGGACGCCCGCGCCGCAGGCCGGCGTAAAGACTATAGCCGGCGCCTGACGCGCACCGGCCCCAGGGCGAGACCGCCGAGGCCGAGCGCGGCGAGCAGCAAGGCGCCGCTATCCAGGCCAAGCCGTACCGCCGTCGTGGCGTCGGGCTTTGCGCTGTAAAGGTCCAGCAGCACGGCGCAGACGATGGCCAGATAGGCAAAATATTTGAAGGGCATGCGCGATCCCCACCCTTTGAGGTGTCCGTGATTTTTTTGCAGTCCCACGAGTCCGGACAGCAACGCACTAAATCGCAGGGCGTTGCACCCGCGGTTGGGGTTCGACCCGAAATCGGTATAAAATCGTTACTTTCTAGCAGCTTATATTTCACCGACCGACCGCGTCACAACACCCCGGGCTTTAACCTTTTCGCTCAAAGGGTGTGATGTTAGCGTCGGTAAACCGGATCGGCAGGAGGCTGACTCGGCGCCGCGAGGGGACTTTCAAGGCATCATGGCGGGGGCCACTTTCGAACGCATCGCGCTGAATCGCGTGACCTTCGGCGCGCGCGATGTGGACGTGGCGCTGGTCGAGCGCGATGGCTGGGCGCACTGGGTGGCCGACCAGCTGGCGCCGCCCAAAGGCGACGACGCCGACCTCGACCGCTACCTGCGGTCCCTCACCTTCCCGATCCAGTACGACGCCTACGACGAAGACCAGTTGAACTATCACTGGAAAGCCGTCGACGAACCTGACCGGCCGCTGCGCACCCTTTATATGTCCCTCGAGCAGATCTGGGACTTCACGCGCCGCACGCCCTGGACGGTGGCGTTCGCGGAAACCGGGCGTCTGGAGATGGAGTTGTGCTCCGCCATCTACATCCGTAACGCCCACAGCACATACCAGCTGCGGGAGTTCATGACGGACTTCTGGTTGAACCATTTCAGCATCGGCAAGGGCAAGAGCTCCAAGGTCTCCAACCCGCTAGTGTCTTACGACCGCGATGTCATCCGCCCGAATATCTTCGGCAACTTCCGCCAACTGCTGGAGGCGGTGTGCTGTTCCGCATCCATGATGTGGTATCTCGATAATGCCGGCAGCAGCGCGGCCCTGCCCAACGAGAATTATGCGCGCGAGCTGATGGAACTCCATACCATGGGCGCCGGCGCCTACTTCGGGAAGAACCCCGGCGGCGGCGACGTCAGCGCCAAGGGCTTCACCGACAACGACATCCTGCAGGCCTCGCGCGCCCTCTCCGGCTGGACGATCCAGTACAACCAGCCTTTCTCGGAGCGCGACGACGGCACGTTCTTTTTCAACACGTGGCAACACAACGAAACCGCCGGAAAATTCTTGGGTTTCGATCTGTCCGCACTGAAGGGCCAGGCGCAGGGCCGGAAGGTGCTCGACCTGGTGGCCAATCATCCCGCCACGGCGCCGTTCGTCTGCGGCAAGCTCGCCCGGCGCATTTTCGGCGACACGCCGCCGCAGGCGGTGATCGACCGCGCGGTGGCGGCGTGGACGGCCTATCGCGACGCGCCCGACCAATTGAAGCGTGTCATGAGCGCGATCCTCCTGGACGGCCCGGAGATCGGCGCCGGCCCGGCGCTCAAAGTCCGCCGGCCCTATGAGCGTTTCATCGCCATGGTCAGGACCACCGACACCGTCCTGCAGGCGGGATGGAACTATGTAAATTTCTTTTGGGATCTTTCCGACAGCCCGTTCATCTGGCCGACCCCGGATGGGCGCCCTGACACCAACGCTTTCTGGCTCACCACCTACGCCCATGTGGTGACGTGGCAATACCTGCAGGAACTTGGCCAATCCGGCGGCCCGAAGCTGACCTTCGCCGAGCAGACTCCCAGCGAGGCCTTTCGTTCGCCCGCGGCCCTGGTGGACTATTGGGTTCGGCGCATGATCGGCTACCCGCTCGCGCCTGCGGCCATGGATGCGCTTGCCGCGCTGGTTTATGAGGTCGGCCTGACGCCGCCACCGGGCTCGATGCAGGCATGGAACGAATCCTTTGCCCGCAAGATCATCGCCACCATCGCCGCCGCCCCTGAATTCGTGATGAGGTAGCCGCATGCCCCTCTCACGCCGCAGTTTCCTCGCGTCCTCTGCCGCCGGCGGTTTGATGCCGCTGATGCCGGGCCTGAATGTCGCGTTCGGCGCCGATGGCGCGCCGGATATCGCATCGGGCAACCAGGTGCTGGTGTTCCTGTTCCTGCGTTTCGGCATGGACGGACTGTCGCTGATCGCGCCCGCCGAGGATGGCGCCTACCGCGACAACCGCCCGACCATCGGGCTTACAACGTCGGGCGCCGGCGCCGCGCCCTATCTCGACACTCACCAGGGCGTGCCCTTTTTCATCAATCCCGCCGCGCGCCAACTCAAGGCCATGTACGACGCCAAGTCCCTGGCCGTGGTCCACGCCGCGGGGGTGCCCACGGATCTGCGCAGCCACTTCGAAGTGCAGGTCATGGTAGGCCAAGGCGTCGGCCGCACCGAGACCGCGCCCAAGAGCCAGGGATGGCTCGCACGCCACCTGCTGGCCAAGAACACCGCGCGCTCGGATTTCTCGGCGGTGTCCGATGGCACCGGCATGACCACCTCACTCGAAGGACTGGGCGGCACGCTCTCTTTCAGCAACCTCGCCGGCCTGGGCGGGGCGCTCTATGGCCGCTTCGCCGACGCCATCACCGCCATGCATCCTGGCGACAGTCCCCTCGAACAATCGGTACAGAAGGCCGTGCGCGTGGCCGCGGCGGTGCGTGAAAAAGCCAATGCCATCCCGGTTGGCCCGCCCAACGGCAATTACACCTATGGGCCGTTGTCCAATGTGCTGCGGCCGCTGGCGCAGGTGATCAAGATGGATGTCGGCGTGGAACTGGCCACCGCCGATTTCCTGGGCTGGGACCATCATGAGTACCTCATCAACGCCTTCCCGCAGCAAGCCGCGGAATTGGGCAACGCCTTGTTCGCCTTCAACGACGATCTCGGAGAACACGCCAAACGCGTCACCGTCGTGATGATGACCGAGTTCGGCCGCCGGGTGCGCGAAAACGCCAACAACGGCACCGACCACGGCGCAGGCGCGGTGATGCTGGTGCAGGGCGCCGGGGTCAACGGCGGCAAGATGTATGGCGACTGGCCAGGCCTCAGGGAGAACCAGCTCGACCAGGGGGACCTGGCGGTCACCACCGATTATCGCCGTGTCCTGTCCGAGGTGCTGGTGAAACGCCAGGGCCAGAGCGCGATCGGAACCGTTTTTCCGACAGTGCCTTACAGCCCCCTCGGCGTATTTTCCTAACCCGCCTTGTTTCGCCCGCGGCGCGAACAGTCCTGGCGCGAGAGTCCCTTTATACGCCTGCAGCTGGTGTTCTGTTCAGGGCCGCCGCCGGCCGCCTAAACGGCGTGGCGAATCTCGCTTTCGGGAATCGCCGATTCATCGGGCTGCAGCGTGTGCAGCGGCGGCAGGCGCAGGAGCTGCGGCCACGCCGCCGCGACCGCCAGGACGACGAGGATGGTGCCGACGCCCCCCGCCACCACCGACGGCACGGTGCCGAACAGCCCGGCGGTCAGGCCGCTTTCGAAAGTGCCGAACTCGTTCGAGAAGCCGATGAAGACGTAATTGATGGCGCTGACCCGGCCGCGCAAGCGGTCGGGGGTGAGACTTTGCTCCAGGGTCAACCGCACCACCACGCTCACGGAATCGAACGCCCCGGTCAGAAACAGGCAGAAGGCCGACAGCGCGAAATTGGTCGAGATGCCGAAGCCGATGGTCGCCAGGCCGAAGCCGATCACGGCCAACAGCAGGGCCTGACCGGGCTTGGCCCAGGGTTTGATGCGGGTCTGGACCAGCGCCATCATCAGGCTGCCCACGGCGGGCGCGGCGCGCAGCCACCCTAGCCCTTCCGGCCCCACATGCAGGATGTCCTTGGCGTAGACCGGCAGCAGCGCCACCGCCCCGCCCAACAGCACCGCGAACATGTCGAGGCTGATGGCGGCCAGGAACACCGGTGTGCGGCGGATGAAGGTGAAGCCCGCGAACAGGTCGGCCATCGAGCGCTTGCCGGCCGACGCCTCCGGCCGCAGCGCCGGCAGGCGCAAGAAGCACAGGACGAAGACGATCTGCCCGAGCGTGGCGACCGCGTAGGCCGTGGCGGCGCCGGCGGTGGCCGCGATGATGAGACCGCCGAGGGCCGGCCCCGCGACCGAGGCGAACTGATAGGCCGACGACATCCACGCCGAGGCCTTGGCGAAATGCGCCCGATCGATGAGTTGCGGCAGCACGGTGGCGATCGAGGAGTTGGAGAACGCGCGCGCGGTGCCGACCGCGAGCAGCAGGCCATAGATCATCCAGACCGGCCCATCCAGTTCGGCCACCAGCGCCAGGCCCAGGGCGGCGAGCGCCAGCAGGCCTTGGGCGAGAACGGCGATATTGCGCCGGGAATAGCGGTCGGCGGCATTGCCGGCGACCAGGGTCAGCGCCACCACCGGCGCCAGCTCGAACAACCCCACCAATCCCAGGGACAGCGCGCTCCCGGTGCGTTCATAGAGCTGCCAACCCACGGCGACGTTGATGATCTGCTGGCTCATGGCGGCGGAGCAGCGGCCGATGGCCACCGGCGCCACATAGGGCACCCGCAACGGGGAGAAAGACTCTGGGGTCGTCATGAAAGGGCGTCGGGACCGCGGATCAGGCCGCTTCGGCGGGCGGTTGTTTATGTGAAGCCCCATCATGGGATGGCGCGTCGGGTCCCGGCAAGGCCTTGGTTTTGGACGCTGCGCCGGCAAGCCTGGCCGGCTCCTGCTTCGGCGCGGGGAACCGCAGGATCACGCGCAGGCCGGGATGGTTGTCTTCGAGCTTGAGTTCGAGGTTGTGGGAGCGCGCTACGGCGGCGGCGAGCGACAGGCCGAGCCCGCTGCCCGGCGAGGTGCGGCTCTGCTCCATGCGGAACAGGCGCTCCAGGACCTTGCCCTTGTACTCGTCCGGGATGCCGGGGCCGGTGTCCGCCACCACGAAAGCAGGACGGCCATCGACGCTGGTGAGAGTCAGGGTGACGGAACCTTCCGCCGTGTACTTGATGGCGTTGTCGACCACGTTCGCCAGGGCCTGGGCGACAAGGTTGGGGTCGCCGCGGGCGGCGAGCCCTTGGTCGAGCCGGGTGACGAAGGCCAGCCCCTTCTCTTCCGCCAATGCGTCGTAGAGATCGGCCACGTCCCCGGCGATGGCGTGGAGGTCGAGGTCGACGAAGGACTGCTGCACGCCGGCTTCGGCCCGGGCGATGCGCAGGAGCGCGGCGAAGGTCGAGAGCAGGCTTTCGGCGTCGGCGAGCGCATCCTCGATAGTGCCGCGTTCCGCCGGATCCTTCAGGTGCCGCAACAGGCTTTCGAGCCGCGACCGCAGCCGGGTCAAGGGCGTACGCAGGTCGTGAGCGATGTTGTCGGAGACCTGCTGCATGCCGCGCATCAGGCGTTCGATCTGGTCGAGCATTTCGTTGATGTTCAGGGACAACTGGCCCAGTTCGTCATTGCGCCGGGCTTCCGGCACGCGCTGCGTCAGGTCGCCGGACATGATGCGGCGGCAGGTGCGGGTGATGGACTCGATGCGCCGCACCACCGTACGGCTGAAAATAAACCCGCCGAGAATCCCGAGCGCCAGGGTCACCGCGAGGCCGATATTGAGAGAGTTCATCAGCCGGGCGCGGAACAGGTTGACCCCGCGAACGTCGCGCCCGACCAGCAGGCGAAATCCGTCCGGCGTCAGGTACTGCTTGGCGCGCACGTCGGCGGCTTCGGGCGTGGCGGCGCGCAGGTCGTTGATGGTGAAATTGAGCCAGACGTCCTGGGCCTCCATGCGCTGAGGCCAGGACTGGAGGTTGCCGGCGATCGGCGTCCCCAGGGAATTGACGACCAGATAGACGCCGTCGCGGTTGGTGCCGCGGTCGGAACGGCGGTTCACCGAATTGATCAGGCCGAGGATTCCGGCGCGGGAGTAGCTGTCGACGAAACCGCTGACGTCGGCGTCCACCGCCGCCTCCACCTGCTGGATCGCGAAACCCGCGGTCGCCCAGTAGACAAAGTAGAACAGGCCGCTGACCGACGCCCCGAAGATCAGGGTATAGGCCAGCGCCAGGCGGAAGGTGATGGAGTCGAAGATGCGCCGGAACTTTTTCATGAATCATTTCTTCATGGCGAGGGTCCGGCGCGCCTCGTCATGCCGCCGGGTCGAGCTTGTAGCCGGCGCCGCGCACGGTCTGCAGGATCGGCTTGTCGAACGGCTTGTCGATCTTCTGGCGCAGCCGGCTGATATGCACATCGATCACATTGGTCTGCGGGTCGAAGTGATATTCCCACACGTTCTCGAGCAGCATGGTGCGCGTCACCACCTGGCCGGCGTGGCGCATCAGGTACTCCAGCAGGCGGAACTCGCGCGGGTGAAGGTAGACGCGCTTGCCCTGGCGGATGACCTTGCGCGCCAGCAGGTCCATTTCAAGGTCGCCGACCTTGAGGTGAGTGTTCTCGGGCGTGGACCCGGAGCGGCGCAGCAGCGCCTCCAGACGCGCCAGCAATTCGGAGAAGGCGAAGGGCTTGGCGAGATAGTCGTCGCCGCCGGCCTTGAGGCCGGCGACCCGGTCCTCGACCTCGCCCAGGGCCGACAGGAACAGGACCGGAGTGGCGATATTGGACTTGCGCACGGACTCGACGATGGACAGGCCATCGGGACCGGGCAGCATGCGATCGACGATCATGGCGTCGTAGGGTTCGGACAAGGCCAGGAACAGGCCCTCGCGGCCATCCGGCGCATGGTCGACGGTATAGCCGCTTTCCCTGAGACCCTTGATCAGGAAATCGGCGGCTTCCTTGTCGTCCTCGATCACCAGAATTCGCATCGACGCGCTCGCTTCCGCTTCGCTGCCGGACTTCGCGGCCATCGGCAGCGCTTGTGCCGGGGCCGGCATGCCGGCTGATAAACCCATGGTCATTATAGCGAACCCTTTGAAATACCCATTAAAATTCCAACACAGGCGCGCGCGGCCGTCTCGCCGTTCCCTGCGCCGGAATATTCCGGCGATGACCATGGGCCTTCTCGCCTTACGGTATATTTGCAACGGGATTACAAGGCTGTAGGGGCAAGGCTGCAGGAGAAGGACGGCACGGCCGCCACAATTTCTCCCCAGCCACCCTCTATAATGCGCGGCGTCATTGGTTTTCCCCTGCCTGGGCCGAGGTCCGGGCAGGTCATGTCGGTGGAGTTTGCAGCGATGGTACAGAATCTCAAAGGCATCGCGGTGAAGATGCTGGTCGCGGCTGCGCTGGCCGCCGGCGCGATGGCCATTGGTGCGCGGGCGGCCGAGGCCCGCACCAGCGTCGTGATCGGCGCCCATTTCGGCGGTCCGGGATATGCCTCCCGCTATTATTACCGCCCGCACTATTGGGGCGGGCCGCGCCTGTCGGTGGATTTCGGCGTCGGCCCGTATTGGGGCGGCTACTACGCCCCCTACTACTATCCCTATCCGTACTATCGCAGCACCGTGGTCTACCGCGACTACGACAGCTACCGCGACTATGACCATCGCCAAGGCCTTTTAGCGTCGCCCTATGTGCAGCAAGCGCTGGTCGCAGACGTGGGCGAGAGCGTGACCTGGGCCAACGGCGGCGTCATCGGCCGCGTCACCACCACGCGCGACGGCTGGTCCGGCGAGAAATATTGCCGGGAATTCGTCGAAAGCATCACGGTGAACGAGTCCACGCGCGATACCACCGGCACCGCCTGCCAGGCCCAGGGCGGCGCATGGCAAATGGTCGCCAACCAGCCCTAACTTCGCTCTTTTTGCTTCCCCCGGACCGGACGGTATAATCCCGCCCGGTTCGGGGTGAAGAGATGGAATTCGGGCAGGCGGGGCAAGGCGACGAGAAGACCGCGATCCGGGCGAAGCCCGGAGAGGTCCTCGCCCGCTTTCCCTACGAAAAAGACAAAATCATCTTCCGCGAGGGCCACGACGGCACCGACGCTTACGTCCTGGAATCGGGCCGTATCGGCGTGTTCAAGATCATCGACGGCAAGCCGGTGCGCCTCGCGGTGCTTGAAAAAGGCGCCATGTTCGGCGAGATGGCCGCGATCACCGGCGAACGCCGGTCCGCCACCACCATCGCCATGGAACCCAGCGTGGTGGTGCGAATCCCCAAATCCACCATCATGCAGAAGATGAATGCCTGCGATCCGTTCATCAAGGCGCTGGTGGCGATCCTGATCAACAACCTGTCGCGGGTGAACGAACGCTACGCCACCACCAACAAAGTGGCCGAGAAGCTGCTCACCGACCTCAAGGCCGCCACCGAACGCGAGAAACTCGCCGCCGAAGCCGCCGAGACCCCGGTCAAACCCGCCGAGGCCGCCGAAACCGCGCCGCAGTCCGCCTGACGGATCTCATATGCTCCTTGCCCTGATCTCGCCCGCCAAGCGGCTCGACTTCGAGTCCGAATACACCCTCGTCGCCGAAGGCGCCCTCAAATCCACCGAACCCGCGCTGGCCGCCGACGCCAAAATCCTCGCCGCCCGCGCAAAAAAATATAGCGCCCGCGACCTCGGGCGCCTGATGGATATCAGCCCAACGTTGGCGGCGCTCACCTTCGCCCGCTTCCAGGCCTTCGATACGGCGCGCACGCGCGCGGCGATTTATGCCTTCGCCGGCGACGTCTACCAGGGATTCGACGCGGCCAGCCTCTCCAGGGACGACATCGTCTTTGCCCAGAAACATCTCGGCATTCTCTCCGGCCTTTATGGCCTGCTCCGGCCGCTCGACGCCATCGCGCCCTATCGGCTGGAAATGGGTACGCGCGTGGACACCGGCCGCGGCAAGGACCTGTACGATTTCTGGCGGCCGTCCGTCACAGCCCATATCAACACCGTCACCGCCAAAATGAAGAAGCCCGTGGTCGTGAACCTGGCCTCGGTCGAGTATTGGAGCGTGGTCGACCAAAAAGCGCTGGACGCGCCCGTGATCAACGCCCAGTTCAAGGAGATCAAGGCGGGCAAGGCGCGGATCGTGAGTTTCATGGCCAAAAAGGCGCGCGGCCTGATGGCACGCTACATCGTCGAAAACCGGGTCGACGCCGCGGAGGACCTCAAGTATTTCGACACGGATGGCTATGCCTTCGATGCCAAAGCTTCAACCGACGAAACCTGGGTCTTCAGCCGGAAAGCCAAATGACCGTTTCCCAAAAATCTTATGACCTCGCCCGCGACCTGAAGGCGCTGACCAGGCAATGCCGCCACATGGCCAAGGCCGTCAAAACGGCGGGTGTACCGGGCCCCCGGCTTTCGCAGCCCGGCTTCGCGCCGCTGATCCGCATCATCGCCGGCCAGCAGGTGTCGGTGTCGGCCGCCGCCGGCATATGGGCCAAGCTGGAGAAGAACTGCGGCGGCAAAGTCACCGCGCAAGCGGTGCTCGGCCTGGGCGAGCCGGGCTTACGCGCCTCCGGCTTCAGCGGCCAGAAGAGCAAGTATGCGCTGGGCCTCGCCGAAGCCGCCGCCAGCAGCGCGCTCGATTTCAAGGCCCTGCACAAGGCCGACAACGACACGGTGCGCACCACCCTCACCGCTTATAAGGGTGTGGGCAACTGGACGGCCGACATCTATCTCATGTTCTGCATGGGCCGCGGCGACGTATGGCCGGCGGCCGACCTGGGCCTCCAGGCCGGCATCCAGATGCTGCAGGGCCTAAAAGAACGCCCGACCGCGAAAGAGGGCGAAGCCATCGCCGAGATCTGGCGCCCCTACCGCTCCAGCGCCGCCATCATGCTGTGGCACTACTACGGCTTCACCCGCGCCGCCGACAAATCACCGCTGGCGAAGAAAACCAGCGCCCGGCCGAAGGCCAAAACGAAAGCCGGGAAAAAGCGCAAATAAAAAGGGCCTCCCGCGCGGGAGGCCCTTTTGTTTCAGGCTGTCGGGTTCTTTAGAACTCGACGTGCAGCGAGCCCTGGACCGTGCGGGGCGCGCCGATGTTGTAGGCGGGCAGACCCGAGAAGCCCGGGACCGTCGACACGGCGGTGATGCGGCTGGAGATCGAGCCGAAGTAGGCCTTGTCGAACAGGTTGGTGACGTTGAGCTGGATGAAGGTGTTCTTCATGCCGAGCAGCGTGTCCAGCTTGTAGCGGGCGTCCAGGTCGACCAGCGTGTAGGACGGAGCCACTTCGTCGTTGACGTCGGTCGAGAAGCGGTCGCCGGTGTACTTGACCTGGGCGCCGAGCTGGAAGTCGCCGATCTCGTACTGGCCGCGCAGCGAGAACGTCCAGTCCGGGGTTTCCACCAGCTTCTTGCCGGCGGTGGGCGCCACGGTGGTGGCGGTCACCTGCAGGTTGTTGACCAGCTTCGAGTGGTCGTAGGAAGCCGAGGCGTAGAGCGTCAGGCCTTCCGCCGGCGAGAAGCCGATTTCGGCGTCGGCGCCGTACAGCTGCACGTCACCGATGTTGCGCGCGACCGAGATCAGCGTAACCGGGTCGAACGAGGTGACGATGCGGTTGGCGTAGTCGATCTTCCACAGCGCCAGGGACGAGATCAGGCTGCCCGTCTGGTAGCGGTAGCCGACTTCATAGGAGTCGGTGGTTTCCGGAAGCACGGTCGGCACCTGGGCCACCTGCGAGCCGCCGGGCGGCAGGCTGGCGGTGTACAGGTCGTCCGTGCGCGGCGCCGACAGGCCCTGCGAGAAGCTCGCGTAGAACATGTGCGGGCCCGCGTCCGGACGGTACGACAGGCCGAAACTCGGCAGGGCCTTGTCGTAGTCGCGGGTGGCGGCGAACGGCTTCAGGTACTGCGTGGCCGAGCCGGCGAAGGTCACATAGCCTTCGGCGTTCGGCGCGCTGGCGATCTGCGTGGTGCAGTAGGCGTTGCTGGTGCCGCGCTGGGTGTAGCAGTACTGGTTCAGTTCGCGGTGGAAGTACGGCAGACGGATGCCGGCGTCGACCTTGATCTGGTTGTCGAAGAACGAACCGCTGTAGCTGCCCGAGAACTGGTTCAGCTCGGCGATCGAGAAGCGGTCGCGGAAGCGGTAGGTCAGCCCGTCGAGGGACTGGATGTTGGCGACGCGGTTATAGTGCGGGAAGAAGTCGACGATGTTGTAGTTGCTGTCGAACCTGGCGCCGTCGCCGGTCTGGCGGTGGCGGCCGTAGTCGAGGGTGTAGGACGCGCGCACCGCCTGGCTTTCGTCGAAGCGGTAGATCAGCGATGCGGTGACGCCGTAACGGTAGGTGTTGGTGACGGACGGCGCGTAGACGCGGATGGTGTCGAGGACGTCGCCGTCGCCGTTGAGGTCGACGCCGGTGCCGGCGACGGTCGAGCGGGTGCCGCGCAGGCGGCCGTCGGTTTCCGACAGCGTGCTGTTGGTGGTGCCGCCGGTGGCCAGGACGTACTGGAAGTTCGGATCGATGGTCAGCTGCAGGTTATCCATGATGTGGTAGCCGAACTGCATCCGGATGTTGCCCGTGTTGGACGGGTTGATGCGGTGGCCGATGTAGTTGGTGCAGCTCGCGCTCGCGGTGCTGTCGGCGGCGTTGCCGAGGTTGTCGTTGTCGGCCTGGCCATTGCGCGGCGTCGAGCGCACGCAGTTCGGGATGTAATCCAGGTTGGTGCCGAGCGGGTTGGGGAACGCGGTCGTGCCGGCGATGTCGGCGGTCGAGAGCGTGCGGTAGGCGTTGTTGCGGTTGCGGTTCCAGTGGAAACCGATGCTGAAGAAGTCGCGGTCGCCGATCGGCTGATAGATCTTGCCGTTGAACTGGTACTTCTCGAGCGTGCCCGGGCCCTTGAACTTGTCGTACTTCTGGAACGACGAGGTGATGAAGGCCGAGGTGCCGGTTTCGGTCAGCGCGCCGGTGTCGACCGAGCCGTAGAACCGGCGGTTGGCGAACGAGCCGCCCGAGACGACGCCGGTGAGCAGGAACTTGTCGGAGGGCTTGCGCGACAGCACGTTGACGGTGCCGCCGGTGGCCGAAGCGGTCGGGCTGTCGACGTCGGTGGTGCCGAGGTTGACGGTGGTCTTGTCGATGACTTCGCCGTCGAGCAGCTGGTTGGTGAACAGCGCGTAGTTGCCGGTGTCGTTCAGCGGCATGCCGTCGAAGGTGACCGAGATGCGCGGGCCGTCGAAGCTGCGCAGGCGCAGGTTACCGCCCGAGGAGCCGTAGGGGTCGTTGTTGGTGAAACTGACGCCCGGGAGCAGGTTGATCGACTGGATGATGGACTGGCCGGCGACCTGGGTTTCCAGGTATTCCTCGGTCACGGTGGAGCGCGACTTGGACACGGTTTCGGCGACGATGGTGCCGCCCAAGGTCTCGGTGACGGCGCGGGCGGTGACGACGATTTCTTCCATCTCCAAGGTGCCGGTCGACTGGGCGAACGCCGCCGTCGGCAGGGTCAGCATATAAGCCAGGGCAATCGGGCTGGTGCCGAGCGCCAGTAGTTTCTTGAATCGCATCATCGTCTCCTGTTTTATTCCGCACATGCGCTCGGCCCGCGTCGGACCGGCGGGGAGAAAGTTGTTTGATGATGGGTGCAGTGCGATACGCGGCCTGCTCCGCCACCCCCAAAAGCGCCCGACATGACGTCGGCGTAATGGTTCAATAGCAGACGCGCGCGACAGGTGTGGGTAGGATTTGTTTCAAATTTGGGGTGTTCCGCCGCGGCGTGGAATGCCTTCGCACCTGGGTCCTTTTGGCAACACCTGCCTTTCGGCATCGTTTTTCTGCAAATAAACTGTGGAAATGCCCGTCACGGCGCATGATTTTTCCATTTTGCGCCGCAGCAATTATTTTTAAGTCATTGATTCTAGAGATATTTTTGCCCCTGAGCTGGGGATAAAAATACCCTGCTATCCGGCCAGGACCCCGGATTTGCCGTTTTCGACGGCAAAACTGCGCAGAGTCGCGAATCTGCCCTCCCGCACCCGCACGTCATCGACCGTCCTGAGGGCGGTTTTCCAGACGCCGCGCGTCACGTCGCACAATATGTACCCGCGCTTGCGATCGTCGAAGAACCTGATCTGCGGATTCCTGGGCAGGAACGAATTATAGAGCGCGAAGTTGGTGCTCTCCGAGGTGATCGAGGTGCCGACGAACTCGGTCATCAGGATGGGCGAGCGCTCGTCCTTGTCGTTGTCGCGGATGTCGGACACGAAATAGCTGTGGATGTCGCCGCCGAGCGAGATCGTGTTGGGGACTTTGCGGTCGCGCACCAGGTTGACGATCTTGCGGCGCGCCGCCGGATAGCCGCCCCAGCTATCGGTGAACACGCTGTAGCCGCCGTCGGTGGTCTGGTCGAATTCCGACAGCATCAAGGTCTGGGCGATGACGTTCCAGGCGGCCGGGTTTTTCACGAAGTTGGTGCCGAACCAGCGCTCCTGGGTGTCGCCCAGCACGGTGCGCTTGGGGTCGGAGATCTCGGTGCATTTGGTCGTGTCGACCACCCGGCCGCTGTGATTGGTCTCGGTCTGGCAGGGGACGCGGTCGCGGAACTGTCGAAGGTCCAGCAGCGTGAAAGCGGCGAGATCGCCGTAGTCGATGCGCTGGAACATATACGACCGCCCGGAGGCATCGGCGCGCGCCGAAACCCTGAGCGGCATGTGCTCGTAGACCGCCTGATAGGCGGCGGCCCTGCGTTTCACGAACACCGCCGGATCCTGCGTGCGCTCGGACTGGTCCTTGGCGTAATCGTTGGCGACCTCGTGATCGTCCCACATGTACAGCCACGGGCAGTGGGCGTGGGCCGCCTGCAGGTCCGGATCGGTCTTGTAGACCGCGTGCAGCAGCCGGTACTCGTCGAGCGTGTAGGCGTCGGCCACCGGAATGCGCCGCACCGGCGGAATCCGCGTGGTCTCGTAGATGTAGTCGCCGAGATGCAGGATGAACGCCGGATCCTGGGCGATCATGTCCCGGTAGGCGGAGAAGTAGCCTTCGTCATAGGCCTGGCAGGAGGCGACCGCGAAGCGCACATGGTCCGCCGGCGTGCGCGGCGTCGGCCAGGTGAGCGCGCGGCCGACGCGGCTGACCGCGGCGCCGGCGTGGAAGCGGTAGAAGTATTCGCGTCCCGGCGGCAACCCGCCCACGTCGACATGGACGCTATGGGCGAACTCGGGATGGGCCAGCACCTGGCCGTGCGCGACGATCTTCTTCATGCCGCGGTCGGCGGCGATCTCCCAGGCCACCGGGATGGCTTCCTGCGGCAGGGCCATGGGGTCGAACGGATCGGGCGCAAACCGCGTCCACAACACGAAGCCGTCGGCGGAAGGATCGCCGGACGCCACGCCCAATTGGAAGGGATCGTTGAGGAACACCGGCGCCGCCGCCATGACGCGGGCCGTGGGCTTGAGCGCGGCCAGTGCCGCGCCGGCCCACAGCGCGGCGTTGCGTAAAAACCGGCGGCGCGAGTCCGGATGCATCATGATAAGTCCCCATTGGCCCGAGCGGAATTATAGACCACCCCGGCATTTTCCGTCTCCCCGCCGGCTCACAATAAGTTTTTATGACTCGCCTATCGGCTGCCGTTGACCCGCGGCGGTGGGCTGCCCAGGATATCGGCCTGCCGTTGTCCAGTTGTGGGGCCCCCGATGCTCAGAAGCCTGCTCGCTTTCACCGCCCTTGCCGGCATCGCGTCCGCGTCCATGGGTTCCGCGGCGCTTCGGGCCGCCGATGCGCCCCACAACGTCATCCTGTTCGTGCCCGACGGCCTGCGCGCCACCATCGTCTCGCCCGACATCGCGCCGACCATGGCCGAGGTGCGCGACACGGGCGTCGACTTCACCAATTCCCACTCCATGTTCCCGACTTTCACCCTGCCCAACGCCTCGGCGCTGTCGACCGGCCACTATATCGGCGACACCGGCATGTTCGGCAACGCCCTGTACATGGGGCGGAAGATCGCGTTGGGAGGGAATGACTCCAGCGTCACGCCCTTCTTCGAGAATGACATTGCCCTCAAGGCCATGCAGGCGCCCGACTATCCCCACGGCCTGCTGGAACCGGAAACGCTCCTGGCGGCGGCGCATGCCGCCGGCCTTTCCGCCGCCGCGGTCGGCAAGCTGGGACCGGTAGGCCTGATGGATATCCCCGGCCTCGACGGCAAGGGTGCGATCATCATCGACGACGCCACCGGCGGCGTCATTCAAATGCCCGCCGACCTCGCGGCGGACGTGGCCCTCAAGGTCGGCCCGGCCGCGGCGCCCGCGCGCGTCGCCAACGGCGGCGGCGATTGCACGCACGCCGGCGCGCGCGCCGCCAACGAAGTACAGGGGCGCTGGTTCACCGACGTGACGACCCGCGTGATCCTTCCCAGGTTCAAGGACGCCGGCAAGCCGTTCTTCCTGGTCTTCTGGTCCCGGGACCCCGACGGCACCCAGCACAACAACGGCGACAGCTTCGGCAAGCTCACGCCCGGCATCAACGGCGAGACCTCGTTGCGCGCCATCGCCAACGCCGACGACAGCCTGCGTCAGATCCGCCGCACGCTGCGCCAGCTCGGGCTCGAAGCCACCACCGACATCATCATCTCCGCCGACCACGGTTTTTCCACCATCGCCAAGGAAAGCCGGACGACCTCGGTGCAGTACGACTGCGCCGGCTTCAGCGGCGTGGCGCCCGGCTTTCTCGGCAACGACCTCGCCAAGCTCCTGAAGCTTCCGGCCAGCGACCCCGATACCGGCAAGGAGATCCTTCCCGCCAAGGGCCAGTTCTCCTCGCACGGCCACGTCCTGCTGGGCGACCCCGCCAAACCTCAAGCGGCGGTCCTGGCCAGCGGCGGATCGGATTTGATCTATCTGCCGGGCGCCAACCGGAACGACCTCGCCAGGCGCATTGTCGCGTTTCTCACGACGCAGGATTATGTGAGCGGGATTTTCGTGGACGACGCACTCGGCAAGATCCCCGGCGCGCTGCCCATGAGCGCCATCAACTGGAAGGGCGCGGCCATCACCGGCCAGCCCGCGATCTTCGTCGGCTTCCGCTCATTCGCCACCGACTGCGGCCGCACCCCGGTGCTGTGCGCGGCGGTGGTCGCAGACACCACCAACACCCAAGGCCAGGGCCAGCACGGCAGTTTCAGCCGCGCCGACAGCCATAATTTCCAGGCGGCCATCGGCCCGAGCTTCCAGACCGGTTTCAGGAATCCCGCCCCCACCAGCAACGCCGACATCGGGCGGACCATCGCCCAAATCCTCGGGCTCACGCCCCGGAGCGCCGGCAAGCTGACCGGCAGGGTGCTGACCGAAGCTCTCAAGGGCGGCCAGCCGGTGACGTTCGAGCAGAAAACCATGACCTCGCAGGCGGCCGCCAACGGCCAGGTCACGGTGCTCAACTATCAAACGGTAGGGACCACGCTCTATTTCGACGCGGCCGGGTTCCCGGGACGCACCGTAGGGCTCCAGCCTCCCGTCAAATGATCGGGTTTAGGCCATAAATCATTGGGATTCCTGGCCTAAAAACGGCTTTGTCTTTTGTGCCCTCCAGCCTATTCTCCCGGCCTCTTTATGCTTGGCAGGCCTTTCGGGGGGACCTAGAGGCGGCCTTGCTTTTTCAAGGGATAGCGCCTCGTGAACACCAATGCCGCCAACGGTCAGACCGCGCCCGCTTCGACCCAGCAAGACGCGCCGCCGATGTTCTATACCCGTCCCGAACCGGTGCGCGCGGAAAGCCACGCCGGCATCAGCATCCGCCCCGAACTGGATTTCTCCTTCGCCGCCCACGTCAACACGGTGCCGGTGACCCTGCCCGAATTCATGATGGTCGCGCGCCACTACCCGATCATGTTCCTGGGGCCCGACCTGGTGCCGACGGCGGCCCTGGGTTTCAATCCGCAGCACAACCTGTTCGTCGATCAGAAGGGCGAGTGGGCCGTGGGCCAGTATGTGCCGGCCTATGTCCGCCGTTATCCGTTCATCCTGCTGGGCGCCGAAGGCAGCGACCTCCTGCACCTCGGCATCGACGGCGTCGCCGCCTCCGGCAAGCCCGGCGCCCGCGCGCTGTTCGAGAAGGGCGAGCAGACCACCGCCACCAAGCAGGCCGTGGAGTTGTGTGAGCAGTTTCACCAGGCTTTCATGTTCACGCGCGATTTCTCCAAGGCCCTGCTCGACGCCGGCATCATCGAAGACCGCACCTTGGAAATCGAAGCCGGCCCGGGCGGCCAGAAGACCACGCTGGGCTCGTTCAAGCGCGTTTCGGAAGACAAGTTCCGCCAGCTGCCCGACGCGACCGTGCTGGACTGGTTCAAGAAGGGCTACATGTACGGGATCTATTTCCATCTGCAGTCCATGAACAATTGGGAACTGCTGATCGCCCGCAACGCCCTGCTCGCGCAGGGCCAGACGCCCGCGCTCTAAGCTCCCGGCTTTAAGGCCCCCACTCTAAGTCCCGGGCCAATTCCCTTTCCTGTCCGCCGCCCGTAGACTGGCGGAC
Source organism: Rhodospirillaceae bacterium (assembly GCA_041905795.1). Lineage (GTDB taxonomy): Bacteria > Pseudomonadota > Alphaproteobacteria > Rhodospirillales > Rhodospirillaceae > SHVO01. The sequence continues at coordinate 34,391 of JAYRKL010000024.1, forward strand.
AGGATGAAGCCGATCACGACCTACGAGGTTTACCAGGTCAAGTTCGACCGCTGGGCGCTGTGCCAGCGGTTGGCCGCGCACGAACGCGAAAAGGCCATCGAAGAAGGCCGCCAGCTGGAGATGGCGGCAGGCCTTCCGGCCCAGGTGATCGAGGAGAGCGAGGACCAGGAAACCGGCGAGATCTCGCTCAGGGTCATCAAGCGCTTCGGCAAGGCTGACCCCGACGTCAAAGGACCGCCCGAGGACGCCGACATCACCTCGCGCATCGTCATGGTGGCGATCAACTCCATCGGCATCGGCGCCATCGTCACCGTACTGGCGATGATCGCGCTGCAACCGCTCAAGTCGGCCAACGCCGAGCCGGGCGCCTACAACATGCTGCTGTTTTTCATATTCTCCGCGTCGATGCTGGCGAGCGGTCTGCTGCTGTTCAGAATTTATGTGCCGATGGAGCTGATTCTGTGGCGCGGCAAGACCCCGGACGCACGCGCACGCTGCATCGAAGCGCTGATGCACGGCAGCGCGCGCAGCGAGTTCCAGCCGCGCCCGGCGCGCGCCGCATCCCGGGAAACAGCGACAGGCGCGCCGTCCGATCCGGGAGAGATGCAGACCTCGTTCCAGATCCCTGAGTTGTCGCGGGAACCGGCGCCGGCGGCCGAGGCGCCGGCGGCGGCGGCGTGGCCGCCCGAGGTCGAAGCGGCGCGCGAAGCCGCGCGCAACACGCTGTTCATTTTCACCGATGCGGCCCTGGGACTGCTCGCGCTGTCGCGGCCGGAGATGCAGGCGTTCGAGCGCTTCGGCCTCAATCTCTATCTCGGCGGCGCGGCGATCAAGGCCTGCGACCTGACCGCGGCGTCCGGCGTGTCCCTGCCGCCCGAAGTCCGGCGCGAGATCCTGGCGCAGACCCTGGAACGCGCCGGCACCAACGCCGCCACGGTGCAGTCGTTCGTCGAACGCCTGGAACCCTCCCTCGGGCGTCCGCGCTACAAAGCGCTGGCCGATGCCGGCGCCGAGGCCTTCACCGCACCGCCCGGAGAAGACGGCAAGCCCAGGCATGAGAAACTCGACGCCCTGCTCCGGGAGTGGTCCGATCCGTCGGCGCGCGGCGCGAAGTCGGAAGCCATCATTTTCCTGCTCACCGATATCGTCGGCTCCACCGCGCTGACCGCGAAACTCGGCAATTCGGCGGCGCAACGGGTGGTGCGCGCCCACAACAGTATCGCGCGCGCGGCGGTCAAGGATTACCGCGGCCGCGAGATCAAGCACACCGGCGACGGCATGCTGCTGACGTTCCCCGACGCGGTGACGGCGGCGCGGGCGGCCATCGCCATCCAGCAGGAGGCCCACACCTACGCCGCCGACAATCCCGAAGCGCCCCTGTCGCTGCGTGTCGGCCTGCACACCGGCCAGGCGGCGGCGGACGAAGGCGAATATCACGGCGAAGCCGTGCTGCTGCTCGACGGGATCTGCGCCGCGGGCGAAGCCGGGCAGATCACCTGCAGCGAGGAGATTGCGGCGCGCGCCGCCGGCGGCAATCTGCGTTTCACCGATCTTGGACCAAAACAGCTCAAGGGAACGGAAATCGAACGTCAGGTCCTCAGGATCGAGTGGACACCGAAAATGAAAGCGCCCGGCCCCCTGGAATATCGCCAGATCGGGGCGCAGCCCCCATCCTGATCCGCGACCCCGCCTTCTCTTGTTAGTTGCAGGAACCGCGCCGCCGGGGTGCATCCTCCCGGATTGGGCCCCGGGATTGGGCGGGTCATCAGCGCCCCTACATATTATGTGCGGTCTTCCCCGGCCTCGGTCTTGATCTCGGAAAGGCGGATTTCTTCAATACCGCCAAGCGTTAAGGCCCCTCCTCGACCAGCCCGCGGGCTCTGGCGTTCGCCCAGCCCGCGGGCAATAATAAATGCGGCGCGCGGCAAGAGGGACGGGCAGTGGGTAGAAGCCTTTGCAGATACGGCTTTTTTGGCGCGAGCCTCCTGGCTTGCGGATGGCTGGGCGCGCCCGCGCCCGTGGTTGCCGCAACCGTGATCGCGCATGTGACATCCGATAAGGGCGCCGCCGAAGGCGCCGTCGTCACCATAACCCGCAGCGGCCAGGCCGCGCCCGTCGCGGCGAAGGCCGGCGCCCGCGCGGTGATGATCCAGCAGGACCGCCAGTTCACGCCGTTCGTGTTGCCCGTGCAGCTGGGAACCACGGTCGAGTTCCCGAACCGCGATCCGTTCCGCCACCAGGTCTATTCGTTTTCCGCAGCCAAGGCGTTCGAACTCAAGCTCTACGGCAACAACGAGGTCAACAGCGTCACCTTCGACAAGGAGGGCGTGGTCGCGCTGGGCTGCAACATCCACGACAATATGCTGGCGTACATTTACGTCGTCGGCACGCCTCACTTCGGATTGACCGGCAAGGACGGCGCCGCCCGGGTCGATCAGATCCCCGCCGGCGCCTATACCGTGAAAGTCTGGCATCCCGGCCAGAAGACCGGCGAGACGATCGCCAAAGACGTGACCCTGGCGGCCAACGACACTTCCACCATCGACCTCAAGATCGAGATGAAGCGCGAACGCCGCCAGCGCAAGCCCGGCGCGGTCGACGAAAAGGAATACTGAATTCTCGCCGGCAAAACCGGCACTCACGCCCGTCGGTTCCGCCGACATACGATTACGTCGGCTCCGCCGACACACGATTGCGTCGGCTCCGCCGACAACGATGGAAAGTAGATTGCCTTGTTCCGCAGCTTCCAGACCAAGCTGATCCTGTTCTCATGGCTGCTGTTCGTCGGCGTGGAGGCCGTCACCTTCACGCTGGTGCAGAACGTCATCCGCACCAATATCCTGGAGCAAGCCCGCAACGAACTCGTCGTCACCAAGCGCGTGGTCGACAACCGCGTCACGTCCACGGTCGATACCTTGGCCGAGGGCTCGGCCATCCTCGCCCGCGATTTCGGCTTCCGCCAGGCGGTGGCGAGCGACGACCGCCCGACCATCCGCTCGGCGCTGCACAATCTCGGAGCGCGCTACCGCGCCGACCGCATGCTCCTGGTCTCGCTGGAGAACAAGGTGCTGGTGGATACCGGCACGATGGCGGACGCGGTCGAGTCCGGAAACTTCGTCACCGTGGGCAAACCGGGCGCGCCGTTCGCTTATCCGGAAATGATCGAGAACGCCGATGCCGACGGCCGCGCCGCCGCGACCACCACCCTCGACAACCGCATCTACCAGCTGGTCGTGGTGCCGATCCTGGCGCCGGACCCGATCGCCTGGATCGTGGTCGCCATGGAACGCAGCAACCTGTTCGCCAGCGACCTGCAGCACAGCTCGACCGTGCCGGTCGAGATCACGCTGGCGTTCCGCGAGAACGGCGCCTGGAAGAGCACCGCGACCACCCTGCCCGAGGAGAACGCCGCCGTCCTTCTGGCCGGCCTGCCCGAAAAGATCGATCCGCAGCCGGCGCCCTATATCACCAGGCTGCGCAACGCCGACTATGTGACCCTGACCGCGGCCCTGGCCGGACCATCGGACACCTCCCAAGTGCAGGCGATCCTGCAGTACTCGCTGGACGACGCCTACGCGCCCTACCGGCGGCTGAACATCTTCCTCCTGCTGGTGGCGGGCGCCGCCCTGGCACTCTCGCTGTTCGGCTCGGTCGTGATCGCGCGGCGTATCGCCGAGCCGATCCGCACCCTCGATCTCGCCGCCCGGCGCATCTACGCCGGCCGCTACGACGAGAAAGTCAACATCCGCCAGAACGACGAAATCGGCCGCCTGTCGAATACCTTCAACCAGATGATGGAAGGCATCGCGGAGCGCGAGGAACGCATCGCTTTCCAGGCCCGCCACGACGCCTCGTCAGGCTTGCCGAACCGCGTCTCATTCGAAGGCCACGTCGCCGACATGATCGCCGCCCGCCAGAAGGCGTCCGCGGCTCCCGACCAGGTCTTCAGCGTGCTCCTGGTCCAGATCGGCCGCTTCTCGGAACTCAACAACACGCTGGGCCACGATACCGGCGAGCAGCTCATCCGCAAGGTGGCCAAGAACTTGCAACGCCTGGTGCCGCAGACCAACGCGGTCGCCCGCCATTCCAACAACATGTTCGCCCTGGTCCTGGACATCGCCGACGCGGCCGAGGTGCAGGCCGCCGTCCGGCGCGTGCTCGACCTGTTCGAGAAGCCGTTCATGCTGGCCGGACTCGCCATCGACATCACCGCCGTCGTCGGCGAGGCCCATTACCCCCGGCACGGCGCCGCCACGCGCACGCTGATCCAGCACGCGGACACCGCGATCTTCGAAGCCAAGCGCGTGGGCGTCACCTACGCCCTCTACAATCCCGAACTGGACCCGCACAAGCCGGAACGCCTGTCGATGATGGGCGAGCTGCGCCAAGGGCTCGACGAGGGCCAGTTCCGCCTCTACTACCAGCCCAAGATCGATATCGCGCGCGGCCGCATCACAGCGGTCGAGGCCTTGATCCGCTGGATGCACCCGAAGCGCGGGTTCATGCCGCCGGACAGTTTCATCCCGCTGGCTGAACAGACCGGCAATATCCGCAAGCTCACCGGCTGGATGCTCGGGACCGCCGTCCGCCAGGCTCGGGCCTGGGCCGACAAAGGGATCGACGTCAGGATCGCCTGCAACCTCTCGGCGCGCGACCTGACCAACCGCGAACTGCCGGGCGACATCGGCAACCTGCTCGACACCCATGGCGTCCCGGCGTCGGCCCTGATCCTGGAAATCACCGAAAGCGCGGTGATGCAGGACCCGACCCATGCCCTCGAGGTGCTGGCGCAGCTTCACCGCATGGGCCTGACGCTTTCGATCGACGACTACGGAACCGGCTATTCGTCCATGGCCTACCTGAAGCGGCTGCCGGTCCATGAGATCAAGATCGACAAGTCCTTCGTGCTCAAGCTCGCGAGCAACCGCGGCGACGCGATCCTGGTGAAATCCACCATCGAACTCGGCCACAACCTGGGCCTCAAGGTCACCGCCGAGGGCATCGAGGACGAGGACTCGCTCAAGCTCCTCGCCGCTTACGGCTGCGAGACCGGACAAGGGTATTTCATCAGCAAGCCGATCCCGGCCGAGGACTTCGAAACCTTCTACGCCGTCTCCCGGTGGTCGCCGCGCGCGCGTCCGGGCCCGGTCGCGGCAGCGGGGGAATAGCGGGCATGCGGGGGGACAAAGGCAGGCGAGCCGTTGTGCTTCTGCTGTCCTGCCTGACCGCCGGAGCCGCCGACGCGCACGCCGACAGCCTCCTGCCGCAAAATTTCCTGGGGGACTTCCAGCTCGATCTCAAGGGCTACGTCGAAGGCCGGGCGGTGGCCGCCGACGGCACCATGACCTGGGAACGCAACGGCCTCGGCAAGACCCGCTACGGCGGCACCGGCGATGTGGTTTTCCGGGGCGAAGGCGCCCTGATCGTCGAACCCAAGTTCGGCTTCGACCTGACCGGCCGGGTCGTGGTTTCGGTGGCCGCCGAGCAGTACAGGCCCGTGAGCCTGGTCGAGGCCTTCCTGCAGTACAAGCCGGCGCCCACCGGCGATGTGGGCTTCCGCGCCAAGGGCGGCTTCTTTTTCCCGCCGATCTCGCTCGAGAACACCAGCCTCGCCTGGACCAGCCCCTATACCATCACGTCCTCGGCCATCAACACCTGGGTGGGCGAGGAATTGCGCACCATCGGCGGCGAGGCCACGGTTTTCTACCACAACCACGACCTCGAGGCCGGCTTCACCGGCGCGCTGTATACCGCCAACGATCCGGCCGGCACCCAGCTCACCTGGCGCGGCTGGGCCCTGCATGACCGCGAGGTCGGCCTGTTCGACCGCATCCAACTCACCCAGATCCCGATCATCAAGCCGCCCTCCGGCGCCCTGTCCAAGCAGGCGCCCACCGAGGAGCCGTTCCACGAGATCGATATGCGGGTGGGCTACTATGCCGCCGGTTACCTTGAGCACGCCGACTGGGGCAAGGCGACGCTGATGTGGTACGACAACAACGCCAACGACCGGGCGCTCGCCCTGGGCCAGTGGGCCTGGGACACCAAATTCTGGGCCCTGGGCTACACCGCCGAATTGCCATGGGACGTCGACCTCGTCGCCCAGTACATGGACGGCAGGACCTCGGTGGTCACCATCCCCAACCGCCCCTACCCCCTCGACTATGCCGAGTTCCGGGCTGCCTACGGGCTGATCAGCAAGGAGTGGGGCCGCCACCGCCTCAGCTTCAGGTTCGACCGCTTCAGCACGCACAGCGACAACATCGCCCTGGACGACACCAACGAGCACGGCTCGGCCCTAACCCTGGCCTATAATTTCCGCCCCACCACCAAGACCCGGATCACCCTGGAGGGCCTGCACGTGAACAGCACCCGCCCGGAGCGCGCGGCGATCGGGCTGCCGGTTCACGCCATTGAGAACCAGGTCATGCTAAGCTTCCGCCTGTTCTTCCTCGCCTCCGTCCCCTGACACCCGTCTCATCCCGCTCCCGTCTCATCCCACCATGACCCCCGCGCCCACGCCCGGCACCAACATCTTCTCGGTCGCCACCTCCCTGGTCATCCTGGCGATCACCATCTATTTCCTGGTGGTGGGAAAGGACGTCCTGATCCCGCTGGTGCTCGGGATCTTCATCGCCTACCTGCTGGTGGCCCTGTCCCACCTCATCGAGCGGGTCAAGCTGGGCGGCAGGCCGCCGCCCGGCTGGCTGTCGCTGAGCCTGGCGATCGTCTTCTTCATCCTGTTCCTGACCGCCATGGTCCAGGTCATCGCCGGCAACGTGTCCGACGCGGTGGATGCGGCACCGCAGTATCAGGCCCGCCTGGAAACCGTCCTTGCCGAGGTCAATGCGCTGCTGGCCTCGGTGGTCAACCGCCAGGAGCCGCTGACCCTGACCACCATCGTGCAGCAACTGGATCTGTCCGCGGCCGCCGCCAAGTTCGCCGGCGCGCTCCAGACCGTGGTCGGCAACACGTTCGAGATCCTGATCTACGTGGTGTTCGTGCTCCTGGAGCGCCGGGCGTTCGACCTCAAACTATCGGCCATGTTCCCGGACCCGGCCCGGGAGAAGCGCCTGCGCGGGATCATCCTGGAAATCGGCCGGCGGACCGAGAAATACGTACTGATCAAGACCGTCATCAGCCTGATCATCGGCGCCATCACCTATATAACCCTGGCCGCCGTGGGCATCGACTTCGCCGCCTTCCTCGGCCTGTTGGCATACCTCGCCAACTATATTCCCTACCTGGGATCGGCCGTCGGTATCGCCGCTCCCGCCGTCGTCGCCCTCCTGCAGACCGGGGAATGGAGCCTGGCCGCGGTGGTCATGGGGGTGCTGGTCGCGACCCACGCCCTGATCGGCAATGTCCTGGAACCCCGCATGATGGGGCGTTCCCTCAACCTCTCCCCGCTGCTGATGATCGTGGCACTGGCGACCTGGGGTTCGATCTGGGGTGTCGCCGGCATGCTGCTGTCGGTCCCGCTGATGGTCATGACCATGATCACCCTTGCGCAGTTCCCCAAGACCAAGCCGATCGCGGTGTTCATGTCGGAGAACGGCGAGGTCAACTGAGCGTCGGCGCGAATCGAGTCGCGATTTTGACGGCGGACGCCGTTTCACCGCCGCGCCGACACCCCCTCCGCGTAAAAAAGTTTGGAGCCTCACCCGGGCGGAGGCGTTTTTGTCCGCAGGCGCGGCGTGACGCGGCCGCCGCCGCTCCCGGCGCTCCGCGACGCGTTGACGCCGGCGCGCGGCGGCATGGACTCCGCCGCGCGGCGATAGCGGCGGCGATGATTTTCCGCCCGGGCGCACAGCGCGGACCGGCATCGCCGCGCATTCAGTCCGCGATCATGCCTGCCCACCCACGCTGGCTTGGCCTGGTGTCCGCAAAAATTCAGAAAGCCGCGTCATATCTGAACTTCTTCCGCGTCGCCGCGCGCGTCCGCGGCGGCGTCGCGCGGCGCGAACGCGCCGTCCGTCCTCTCGAAACCCACCCGTGAGAAGCACGCCGCGGAGAACGGCGCGCGGTGTTTTCCCGACACGGTCCGTTCGCGTCGTCGCGCGCTGCCGATACCGCGCGATGACGCCGCGACGCCGTGGTGCCGCGGCACTCGCGCGACAGAAATCGCTCCGGCCGAAGTAAGCTCGCGACAGAAATCAAGAGGAAAGTAGAAAGCGTGCTGAAAATCTCTTGTGCATTGTTGTCAAGTGCGTTTATCTCATCGGCGTTTGGATGTAGTTGCGAACGTGAGTTCGATTTTTTTGTTGTGGCATCCGAACGTTCAACACCTCAAACAGGGGATTATCACCATGGCTGCCAAGAAAAAGGCGAAGAAGAAAGTTGCGAAAAAGAAGGCCAAAAAGAAGGCCAAAAAGAAGTAACTTGGACGTCAGTCATTAGACTGATGGACGAATAGGGACTGCACACAAGAACGGTTACGTCATCGGCGCGAACGGAAAGTCGGCAGACGTTTCGTCGCAGCTTTTAAGGGCTCCGCCCTGAACGGTTTGTACCGGTGCGATATCCGATTGTGAGAACCCGCCAGACTTAACGGTCTGGCGGGTTTTTCATTGCCTAGAGCATGTTAGGCCGAAGTGGAATCCGGTTCGGCCCGCCGGCCGGAGGCCGGCATATTAAGAATCGCGCGCGTTAGCGCGCGACACATGCGACCAAACAGAGTCTAGGGCTTTTTGCGCGCCTTCTGCATCGCCCGGCGTGCTTTCCACAAGAACACTGCTGCCCGCGCCCGGCGCTTGAGTCGGGCCATGGCACCGAGGTGCGGCGGCAATCGCGCCAGGAACCGGTCGAGGACCGGGGCGATCTCCGGTTCATCGAACAGCGGCACATGGCCCCGGTTGGCGACCGTCACCTGCTCGAGGTCGGGCTTGACCTGCTTCATGCGCGCGAATCCCTCGGCGGAGAGCAGGTCCGACAATCCACCGCGTACCGCCAGCACCGGGATCTCCCGGAAGGAAGCGAAGAACGGCCACAGGCTGACAGGCGCGAAAGCCACGGCGAAGGGTTTGGCGATATCCAGGTCGTAGTCCGCCCGCAGGCGTCCATCGGGCATGAGCACAAAGCGGCGCCGGGCCTGGCGCATCCAGTCCTCAGGCCTGAAGCCCGGATAGAACGCCGCCTCCCCTCTCTGGATCGCCGCCGCAGCTTCGTCCCAGGTCGCCACCGGCACCGATTTGCCGACGAACTGGCCGATGCGCGCCATGCCGGCGGGATCGAGGTCCGGTCCGACGTCATTGAGCACGGCGCCCAGCAGCCGATAGGGCATCACCGCGGCGACGATCATGGCGAGGATGCCGCCCAGGGAGGTACCGACGATGGCGACATCCGCCAAACCGTTGACGTCGAGCAGGGTCTCGATGTCCCGGACATACACCGCCGGCACATAAGTCATGGGGTCGGAGGCGAAGGCCGAGCCGCCCCGGCCGCGCAGGTCGGCGCACAGCACCCGGTGCCCCCGTTCGGCGAGGTGGGCGGCCAGATCCTCGAAATCCCGGGCGTTGCGGGTGAGCCCCGGCAGGCACAGGACCGTCGCCTTCGCGCCTTGGCCGGCGCCGGCCGCGGGATAGTCCCGGTAGTGGAGCTGGAGCCCGTCGAAGGAGGTATAGGTGCGGGAGCGGAACGCCGGCATGCCTTTTTCCCGGAATTGGTGTTGGGGACCCGAGAGATAAGACTACTATGCGCCCACAGGCGTCAGAGAAGCATTTTCTCCCGCCGGGCGTTGACCTCCCTCCCCGCTTCCGGCGGTTTTGTCTTTGCGGGGGGCTCCGGGATATGGCCCACTCAATACCCTAAGACTTTCTCAGGACCCGGACCCATGCCCTCACCGTCCCTCGGCCGCGCGCCGGTCAAAGATGTGGTTGCCGCCATCGGCAACACCCCGCTGATCAAGCTGCGCAAGGCGTCGGAGCTCACCGGCTGCACCATCCTCGCCAAAGCCGAATACGCCAATCCGGGCGGGTCGATCAAAGACCGCACCGCCAAATTCATCATCGAGGACGCCGAGGCCCGCGGCCTCTTGAAGCCGGGCGGCGTGATCGTCGAAGGCACCGCCGGCAATACCGGGATCGGCCTGACGGTGGTCGGTAACGCCAAAGGCTACCGCTGTGTCATCGTCGTCCCCGAGACCCAAAGCACCGAGAAGAAGGACCTCCTGCGCCTGATGGGCGCGGACGTACGCGAGGTGAAGGCGGTCCCGGCCGCGGACCCCAATCATTACGTCAAGTTCTCCCAGCGCCTGGCCGAGGAGCTGTCGCGCTCCGAAGCCAATGGCGCGGTCTGGGCCAACCAGTTCGACAACCTGGCCAACCGCAACGGCCACGCCCGCGAGACCGCCGCCGAGATCTGGGCGGACCTCGACGGCCGCATCGACGGGTTCGTCTCCGCGGTCGGCACCGGCGGCACCCTGGCCGGGGTCGGCATGGGGCTGAAGGAACGCAGCCGCGACGTGGTCGTAGCACTCGCCGACCCCATGGGCGCCGCGCTCTACAATTTCTATGCCCACGGCCAGCTGAAGGCCGAAGGCACCTCCATCACCGAGGGCATCGGCCAGGGGCGCATCACCGCCAACATGGACGGCGCGCCGGTGGACGACCAGTTCCAGATCACCGACGCCGAGGCCCTGCCGATCGTGTTCGACCTGGTGAAGGACGAAGGCATCTGCGTCGGCGGCTCCACCGGCGTCAACATCGCCGGCGCCATGCGCCTGGCCAGGAAGCTGGGCCCCGGCAAGACCATCGTCACCTTCCTCACCGACTCCGGCGCGCGCTACCAGAGCAAGCTGTTCAACGTCGCGTTCCTGAAATCCAAGGGCCTGCCGGTCCCGTCCTGGCTCGATCACCCATAACCGGCGTCATGTTGCGCGTCGTCCTTCTCACCCCGGACGACGCGCGCATGGCCGCAGCCCGGCGCATCCGCACCGAGGTGTTCTGCGGCGAACAGCGGGTCGCGCCGGAGATCGAATGGGACGGCCGCGACGCCGCCTGCGACCATTTCCTGATCCTGGACGGTGACACGCCCATCGGCGCGGCGCGGCTGCGCGATTATCACGGTTCGGCCAAAGTCGAGCGCGTGGCCGTACTGGCGTCCCACCGCGGCCGCAGGGCAGGCCGGGACCTGATGGCGGCCGTGATCGCCCGTGCCAAGGCCCGCGGTTTCGCCGCCATGACGCTCAACGCCCAGGTGGCCGTGGAGGGATTCTATGCCGCCATGGGTTTTGCCGCCGAAGGCGAACGGTTTGTGGAAGCGGACATCGAACATGTCCGCATGACGCTCAGGCTCTAGATCTTATCGGCGATCCAGCTTTCGACGTTCTCCGCCAGCAGGGTGAGCGGAAGCGGCCCGTGGTTCAGCACCGTGTCGTGGAACTCCTTGAGGTCGAACTTGTCGCCAAGGCGGGACTTGGCGTCCTCGCGGGCGGCCAGAATCCGGTTCATGCCGATCTTGTAAGCCGTGGCCTGGCCGGGATTGACGATATAGCGCTCGACCGAATTGACGACGTCACCGGCGGTGTTGGGGGTGTTTTCCTGAAGATAGGCGATGGCCTTCTCGCGGCTCCATTTGGTCTCGGACGCGTGGATCCCGGTGTCGACCACCAGACGGCACGCCCGCCATAGCTCGCTGGTGAGCCGGCCGACGTCGGCGTAGGGGTCCTGGTAGAGCCCCATGTCCTTGGCCAGGCGCTCGCAGTAAAGGCCCCAGCCCTCGCTATAGGCGATGAAGCTGCCGGAAAACCGGCGGAAGCGCGGCAAATCCGAGAGCGCCCGGGCATAGGACACCTGCAGGTGATGACCGGGAATGGCCTCGTGGTATGCGACCGCCTCCAGCTCATAGGTCGGCAAGGCGGCCATGTCGTAGGTATTGATGAAATAGGTTCCGGGACGGCGGTCATAAGCGCCGGGCCCCTGGTAGAAGGCGCTGGTGGCCGACTGCTCGCGGAATGCCGGCACCGCCTGCACCACCAGGTCGCCCGCCGGCCGGTGCGAGAATGCTTCGGGCAACCGCGCGTCCATGGCGGCGATGATCTCGCGGGTGCGCGCGAGGTACGCCGCCTTGCCGCCGGGGGTCTGCGGGTAGCGGAAGCGCGGGTCGGACCGCAGCAAGGAAAAGAACCCAGGGAGGTCGCCGGTGAAATCGACCTTCTGCATGAGCGCCCGGAGTTCGCCGTGGAGGCGCGCCACTTCGTCCAGGCCCAGGGCATGGACCTCGGCGGCGGTCATGGCGGTGGTCGTGGCGGTGGTCAGCTGATGCGCGTAGTACCCCTCGCCCTCGGGCAGGCGCCAGACGCCGTCATCGGTGCCGGCGCGCGCCTTCTGCGCTTCCGCGAGCGCCATGAGCTTGCGGTAGGCCGGCGCCACCGCCTCGCTCAGGGCCTGGGCGGCGTCGGCGCGCAAGGCCTGCTTCAGCACGCGATCAGCCCGCACCCCCTCCAGCTTGGCCGTGAAATCGGCGTATAGGGGGCTATCGGGACCCGGCCCGAACGGAGCCCCGGTCAGCAGGTTGCGGCAGTCCCGCAGGACGTGGTCGTAGACAAACCGCGGCGCCAGGATGCCTCTCGCCTCGGCCTCGCGCATCAGCGCCATCACCTGGTCGACCAGGCCGGCGACGCCGTTCAGGCGAGCGACATAAGCCTGGGCGTCCTCCAGGCTGTCGACACGGTGGATGTTGATCAGGAAACTGGCGATCTGCTGTTGCCAGCCGGACTGCTGGTTGACGGGATAGTCATGGAACCGCCAGCGGTCGTCGGCGATGCGCTTTTCCGATTCGTATTCATAAAGGCGATAGCTGAGACGGCCCTCGGTGGACAGCGCGTCGGCGCCAAAGTTGTCGCGCAGGTCCGCCAAGTCCTTTTCGGCGCGCGCCTTGTCGGCGGCGAAACGCGACGCCGTCAGGTCGTCCCATCGGTCGAAGCCGCTTTTCAGGCCAAGGGCGGTCTGCTGCATGGGGCTGGCCGCCAGCCAAGCGTCGAACCGGGTCTCCAGCCAGCCATTGAGGCGCATGGTGGCGGGGGTGCTGTCCCCGGCGGCGCGCGCGGGCGCCGCCCGGAGCGACGCGCCCAAACAGGCGCCCCAACAAGCGCCCCAACAAGCGAATGTGGCTCCGGTTGCAAGCAGGAAACGGCGGCGGCTGGACGTAGGGGACATAACCCGGCCTGGGGATGTAACGCCGCTTCCTGTGCCAGCAATCGCCCTCTTCATGCAAGAGACTCTCGGCGGGATTCTGCGATACCGTGCCGATATGAGAACCCTCCTGCGCGCGGCGACCCTGGCCTGGACCCTCAGCCTCGGCTTGGGCGTCTTTGCCCCTCACGCCCGGGCCGACCAGATTTTCCGCCGCGGCAATGACGGCGAGCCGGAGAGTCTCGATCCGCACCGTGTGGGGAGCCATTGGGAGAACAGCGTCCTCGGCGACATGTTCCTGCCGCTGACCACCGAGGACACCAAGGTCAACCCCATCCCCGGCGCCGCCGAACGCTGGACCACCAGTCCGGACGGCCTGGTGTGGACCTTTACGCTGCGCCCGGGCCTGGTCTGGTCGGACGGCGCGCCCCTGAAGGCCTCGGACTTCGTGTTCGGGTTCCGGCGGCTGTTCGATCCCAAAACCGCCGCCCGCTATGCCTTTGTCCAATACGTGATCAAGAATGGGGAAAAGGCCAACGCCGGCAAACTGCCGCTGGACCAGATCGGGGTGCGCGCGCTTGACGACCGCACCCTCGAAATCACCCTGGAGGCGCCGACGCCGTATTTTCCGGGCCTGCTGACCCACTACACCGCCTACCCGATTCCCGAACACGCGGTCCGCAAGTATGGCGAGGATTGGATCAAGCCCGGGGTCATGGTCTCCAATGGGCCCTACACCCTTGCGGAATGGATTCCCCACGATCACATCGCCCTGAAGAAGAACCCGAAATTCTATGACGCGGCCAATGTCGCCATCGACGAGGTTCACTTCATCCCGCTGGAAATCGAGTCCACGGCCTTCGCCCGCTTCCGGGCCGGGCAGATCGATGCCTTTCTGGGAAAATACGGGTTCCCGATCAACGATATGCCGATCATCGCCCGGGATTTCCCGGGCCAGGCCCATGTCGTTCCCCAACTTTCCATCGACTATATCGTCGGCAACATCCGCAAGCCGCCGTTCAACGATGCCCGGGCGCGGCGCGCCCTGTCGCTCTGCCTCGACCGCCAGCTCCTGACCGAGAAGGTCTACAAGGCCGGCGCCGTGCCGGCCTATTCCTTCGTCCCGCCCGGCACCGCCGGCTACCACAACGCGGCGCAGCTCGACTTCAAGGACTGGCCCATGGACAAAAGGCGCGCCGAAGCGCGCCAATTGCTCACGGAGGCGGGATATACCGACCAGCATCCCCTGGAGTTTGAATTCCGCGCCATGGCGACCGCCAACATGCGCCGGGTCAGCATCACCGCCGCAGCGATGCTGAAGCAATGCGGCATCGTTGCCCGTATTTTCCTCAGCGAGACCAAGGTCTATTACACCGCCTTGCAGATGTTCGACTTCACCATGGGCGTGGCGGCCTGGGGCGCCGACTACAACGATCCGCTGACCTTCCTGTCCCTGCTCGACTCCCGCGCCGGCCCGTATAACTACCAGGGGTACAACAACCCGGCCTATGACCGCCTGATGGATAAAGCCCAGAACACGCAGGACATGGACCAGCGCGCCGAGATCCTGGCGCAGGCCGAGCAAATGGCCCTGGATGAAAGCGGCGTGATCCCCCTGGCGGTGTCGTCCTACCGCGAGCTGGTGGCCCCTTACGTCAAGGGCTACGAGGAAAACGCCACCAGCATCCATCGCACCCGCTGGATGCGCCTCGAGCGGCCGTGAGCAACCGAGTCCTCACGCCGGCGGAGCTGAATCCCCTCAGGATCGGGCTAGGCCCCTTGGAAATGGAGGACTGGCTCGCGCCGCACATCGGTGACGACGCCCTGCTGGCGGAGCGCCGCGTCCTGGCGGCGGAACACGCCGGCGAGGTGCTGGCCGTCCTCCCCGAAGGCGAGGCGCCGGTGGCGGAGCTTGCGGCGGTCTTGCGCGGCCGCGGACACGCGATCCCCGAAACGGCGGCTTTGCCCGCCCTCAAAGCCATGGCCGGCGCGGTGGCCGAAGACCTGCTGCTGCTGACGCCCGCCGGCGACACCTATCGCCTGGCGGCGGGCGTGCTGTGTTTCCCGAACCGCTGGCGCCTGTCGGACAAGATCGGCAAAGGCCTGACCGCCATCCATGACCCCGTGCCCGACTATGAAACCACGCTCGCCGGCCCCGTCGACCGGTTCCTCGCGCGCCTGCGGCCCGGGCGCGCTTATACCCGCGGCAATTGGGGACTGGCGTCCTCGCCCGCCCTGCACCTTCCCCGGCCCGTCGCGCCGGTGGATCCCGCGGCCGGCGCCGCGTTCTTCCTGCGCCGGGAGGAGCAAGGGTTCGTGAAACTGCCGCTCACGGAAGCGGTGGTGTTCTCGATCCGCACGACGGTGACACCCTGGGGGGAGGTCCCGGCGGAACAGCGCGACGCCATCCGCGAGGTCGCGGGCCTCTTGAGCCCGGAATGGCGGAGCTACAAATCACTCGCATAAAAAAAGGGGCCTCCCGGCGGAGGCCCCTTTTTCCGTTGCGGTGGATCGAGGTTGCGGTAGATCGAGGGTGCGGGAGATCAGGCCGCCTGTTCGAGCTTGGGCTCGGGATAAAGCGGCGCCGGGGCGGAGGCCGGCAGGGTGCGCTGACCGAGGCCGGCCGACGAACCCAGGGCCACCAGGACGGCCGAAGCATACGGCACGGCGAGCACCGCCAGCGCGGCCACCCAGGTGACGTCCGCCGGGTCGTCGACCTTGTGCCTCAGGAAGCTGGTGGCGATGGCGATGAGCGTGCCGGTCAGCATGCACACCTCGAACTTGGCGATGCGCAGGGCGTGGGTCCAGGGCGCAGCGTTTTCGCACTTCGGGGTGCGCATGAACGGCTTGTTAGAGGTGAACACGCCGGCGATCACCGCCTTGCCGACGGTATAGGACAGGGAGAGCCCGGTGATGGCGGCGGCAAGCGCGCCGACCAGACCTTTGCTCACCTTGGTCCGGTGCAGCGTCACGGTCTTCAGGGTCTTGACGGTGAACAGGGCTAACGCAACCGAGGACAGCGCCGTCAGCGGCACGTCGAACATCTTGGGGGCGATCGCCACCAGGGCGCTCCACACCAGAGCCAGCACGCCGAACACCAGGGCGAAAGCGTCCGCCATCCACGGCAACCAGCCGGCGACGAAGTGGTAACGCTGGGCCAGCGTCAGCTTCGACTTGCCGGCGAAGATCGAGCCCACATGCCGCTTCATAATTTGCATAGCGCCGTAGACCCAGCGGTAACGCTGCGCCTTGTAGGCGTCATAGGTGTCGGGCATCAGGCCCTTGCCCATGCTCCGGGGGGTGTAGTTGGCGGTATAGCCGGCCTCGAACAGGCGCAGCCCCAGTTCGGTGTCCTCGGTGATGCACCATTCCGACCAGCGGCCGACTTCCTCCAGCGCCGAACGGCGCACCACGCACATGGTGCCATGCTGGATGATGGCGTTGCTCTCGTTACGCTCCACCATGCCGACCTGGAAGAAGGTGGCGTATTCCTCGAAGCACAGCGTCTTGAACAGGCTCTCGTGGGCGTCGCGGTAGTCCTGCGGCGCCTGCACCACGGCCACCTCGGACGTATTGAAGGCCGGGATCACGGTCTTCAGCCAATCCGGGCCGACCTGATAGTCGCTGTCCACCACGCCGATGAACTGGGCGTCGGGGGCGGTCAGTTCCAGCGCCTTGTTGAGGGCGCCGGCCTTGAAACCGCGCATGTTCTCGAAGTGATAGAAGCGAAAGCGCGGGCCCAGCAGCTGGGCATGAGCCTGCACCGGACGCCACAGCGCTTCATCGCTGGTGTTGTTGTCCAGCAGGATGACCTCGAAGTTGTCGTAATCGAGACGCGAGAGCGCGTTCAACGTCTCGATCACCATCTCCGGAGGCTCGTTATAAGTGGCCACATGCACCGAGACCTTGGGCGTCTGGGTCATCTGAACCTGGGGGAGCGGATTGCGGCGCACGCGCCACAGCGACAGCGCCCATTCGACGGTTTCGGTGATCAGGAGCAGCGCGGTGAAGAGGGTCATCGGCACGATGAAGATCGCGGCGCCGAGGGTGCCCCACGACACGTAGGTCAGGCTGGAGGCATCGACCACGAACAGCGCGCCCGACACGATCAGCGCGATGATCGAACTCATCAGGGTGTAGCCGGCCATGCCGACCGTGGGCATCAGCATCAGGACGACCAGGCCGATGGCAAAGGTGGCGATGGCGGCGGCGGTGCCGTAGCGGGCCCATTGGTCGAAGGACGACAACGGTCCGGTGAAGGAGAACTTGGGGCCGCCTTCGGCATTGAACATGCCCCAGAACGAACCGACGGCGCCTTCCTGCTCGGCCTTCCACGGCTGATCGAAGGCCTCCATGACGTAGTAGTCGTAGTTCTTGGCGATAGCGAGCGGCAGGAAGTTGCGCAGGTACGCCGCTTCCACCGCGGGCGAGGGCACCGAGTCCTTCTTGACCCGGCCTTCCGACGGCCAGCCGGTTTCGCCGATCACGACCTTCTTGCCGGGGTATTTCTTCTGCACCAGAGCGAAGCTGGTGTTGACGTAGTCGATCGCCTTGTCGGCGGCGATGCCGTCCCAGTACGGCAGGATGTGGATGCCGACGAAGTCGGCGGCCTTGGCGACCACCTCCATGTCGGGGCGGTCGGCCCAGGTCGGCCACACTTCGGTGGTGCCGACTTCGATGCGCTTGTTGATGATCGCCTTCTTGACGCGCTTGATGTAGCCGGCGACCTGCTCCGGGGTCAGTTCGGCGCGCACGCCGATGGCTTCGTTGCCGACGAACACGCGATCGATGACCGCCGGGTTGTCGTTGATGGCCTTGACGGCCTTGGCGATCTGGATCTCGTTCTTGTCTTCATCGCTGCCCAGCCAGATGCCGAGCGAAACCTTCATGCCGAAGTCCTTGGCGATGTAGGGAATGCGGTCCTGGTTGTAGTCCTGCGAATAGGTGCGCACGCGCTTGGTGTACTTGGCGAGCTTCTCGAGGTCGTCGCGGATCAGGGCGTCGGTGACATGGTCGTCCAGGTCGCCGGCCGAATAGATATGCGAGGGGCTGTAGGAGATGCCGCGGAACTGGCCTTTCCAGTCGGGTGCATCGAGCGGGCGGTCGAAGGCGGCCCACAGCGCCACGGAACCCAGAGAGACCAGCAGAAGCGCGATCAGGATTCTCATTTTGATTTTTACAGCTTTCACTGCGTGTTCGTGTTGAGGCCGTCCAGGCTCTTCTTCCTTGGCGCTTCCCATGTTGCGCCGCCGCAGGACCCCTGGGTCGCACCTGCGCGCGAGCTACATGTGGAGGGTAATCATGGCGGGAACATGGACGCCGTACGGACTATCGGCGGCGCCGCTGCCTGGACTGCCCAACCCCCCGGTCCCCGCAGTCCTAAGAAAAAACCGGGACGAACCCGTCCCGGCCATTTCTGGAGCGCCTTATATCAGACCCCCCAAACACCGAGAAGGCGCGGAAGTGATTGAAATCAAAGAATCATGCCGGTGTTTGACCGCGCCCAAACTTGCCTCAATTCCGCCTCAATGTGAGAAGTTAAATTTTCTCTGTAAGAAATAATTTGTACTTAAATTACCTACGCGGAGCCCTTCCGCGGAAAGATTAAGAACCGGCGGCGGCGCTGCCGGTGCCACCGTCGGGGAGCGGGCCGGGAGCGGGCCGCGAATCGAGCGGCCGATTCCCGCCGCGCCTGGCCCGGCGCAAGACCGTCCATTCCCGCGGCGATTTTTTTGCTGCACCGCGCCAGCGGCCGGTTTATCGCTCCGTCCCATGTTGAGTTATCAGCACAGCTATCACGCCGGCGGCCCGGCGGACGTCCACAAGCACGTGGCCCTGGTCCTGGCGCTCGGCCAGCTTGCGGCCAAGCCCAAGCCGGCGGCGATGATCGATCTCTATGCCGGCAACGGCGTCTACGCCCTCACCGCCCCCGAAGCCCAGAAAACCGGCGAATACCAGGACGGCATCGCCAAGCTTTGGGACCGGCGGGATTTGCCCGCGGCGCTGGCCTCCTACCTGGCGACGGTGAAGCGTATCAATCCGGGGGTCCTCAGCCTTTATCCCGGATCGCCGGAGATCGCGCGCCAGCTGCTGCGCAGCGACGACCTGATCGTCCTCAACGAACTCCATCCCGGCGCGTTCACGGCGCTCAAGCGCTGGGCCGGGCGCGACGCGCGCATCAACGTCCACAAACGCGACGGCCTCGAGGCGCTGCTGGCGCTGGTCCCGCCGAAGGTCCGCCGGGGGCTGGTGCTGATCGATCCCAGCTTCGAAATGAAAAGCGACTACACCGAGATCCCCGCGCGCCTGGCCAAGGCCCTGGACAAGTGGCGCGAAGGCGTCTTCATGATCTGGTACCCGGTGCTGGCCGACGCCCGGCACCAGCCGCTGCTGTCAGGCATCGCCGCGCTCGCCGCGCCCAGCTTTGTCGCGGAACTGAACCTGGCGGCCGCGCCCAACCAGGGTCTCAAAGGCACCGGGATCGTGGTGATCAATCCGCCTTGGAAATTTGATGGCGAGATGGCCGAGGCCGGCTCAGCGCTGGCCAAACTCCTCGGCGGCAGACACACTACCCGTTGGCTGCGAAAAGACTCTTAAGTCCCGCGCGGCTTCAGGCTTTTCCTGGACGGCGCCGCCGCCACCGGGTCCTCGGGCCAGTTGTGGCGCGGATAGCGACCGCGCATCTCGCCGCGCACCTGGGGATAGACATTGGCCCAGAAACTGGCGAGGTCGCGCGTGACCGCCAGCGGCCGTTGCGCCGGCGACAGCAGGTGCAAGGTCACGGGCGCACGGCCGCCCGCCACAAGCGGGGTCGAGGTCAGGCCGAACACTTCCTGCATTTTCACCGACAGGGCGGGCCCGCCGTCGGCGCCATAATCCACCGCGATCTGCGAGCCGGACGGCACCTGCAGGTACGTGGGCGCCAGTTCATCCAGTTTCGCGGGAAGCGGCCACGGCAGCAGCGTCATCAGCGCCGCATGCAGGTCGATGCGTCCCAGGCCATCGATGCGCGTGATCCCCAGCGCGAACGGCCCCAGCCAGGTTTCGAGGGCCGCCAGCAGTGCGGCGTCGCCGGTGTCGGGCCACGTCTCGTCGCCGAGCGCCCGGCGCAGGAACCCGACACGCGTCCGCAACGCGCTGCTCGCCGGGGTCCACGGCAACACCCCGAGGCCGAGTTCGCGCACACCGGTCAGCAAGGCCGCGAGCTGCCGGTCGGGATCGGGATCGCGCAACGGCCTGTCGGCCAGGACCAGGGCGCCCAGGCGGCGTTGCGCCCGCGCGGTCACCGCCCGGGCGCGGCTGTCCCAGGTGATCTCCGCGGTCTCCGTGATATCGGCCGCGAACATGGTTTCGATCTCCGCCTGGGTCACCGGCGCCGCCAGGTACACCTGCCCTTCGCGGCCGCTGCCGCCAAGCTCGGCGACCGCCAGGAATTCCTGCGCCGCCAGCGGGTCGCCGGGATCGAGCATGGCGCCGCCGCCGCCCGACAGGCGGTACTTGCCGCCCGGCCCGCGGCGCTGCGCAATGCGATCGGGGTAGGCGAGCGCGGTGAGAATGCCGGCATCCGCGGTGGACCCGCTTTCGTTCCTGATGCGGGCGAGACCGCGGATCTGCCGGGCCGCCTGGCGCACGCGTTGCACCGCGCCGCGGCTGGCGTCGCCGCGCTCGCCTTTGAGCGCTTCCAGCCGGGTCCTGACGTCGGCGTCGCGGCTGCGCAGGATGTCGCGCTCGGCCAGCAAGGCCGCGAGATCGCAGGCCACGCCCGAAGCGCCCACCTCGGGCGCGCGATGGATCATATGGGCCAGGCGCGGATGCAGCGGCAGCGCGGCCATGGCCTTGCCTTCGGATGTGATGCGCCCGGCCGGGTCCAGGGCATCCAGCCGCTTCAAGAGGTCGACCGCCTGCCCATAGGCGGCGGCCGGCGGCAGCGTCATCCAGGTCAACCCGGCGGGATCGGCCACGCCCCAGGCGGCAAGGTCGAGGGCCAGGGGCGCCAGGTCGGCGGTGATCATCTCCGGCTCGTCGAAAGCGGCGAGCGCCCGGTCCTCGGGGGCCGTCCACAGCCGGTAGCAGACGCCGGGTTCCAGACGCCCGGCACGGCCGCGGCGCTGTTCGGCCGAAGCCTTGGATACCCGCACGGTCTCCAGCTCGCTCATACCGCGGCGCGGATTGAAGCGCGGGCTGCGCTTGTAACCGCAGTCCACCACCACCCGCACACCCTCGATGGTCAAGCTGGTCTCGGCGATGGTCGTGGCCAGAACCACCTTGCGCCGGCCGGCCGGCGCCGGGTTCACGGCGCGGTCCTGCTCGGCCGGCGAAAGGGCCCCAAATAATGGAGCTACGATGGTATCGCCGGGCAGATCGCGCAGCAGATCCTCGGTGCGCCGGATCTCGCCTTCGCCCGGCAGGAACGCAAGCACGCCGCCGTCCTCTTCCGCCAGAGCGCGGCGGATCAGCGCGGCCATGTCGGCGGCCATGTCGGCGCCCGACGACTTTCCGGTCCGCGGCTTCTCGAGATAGCGGGTCTCGACCGGGAACGGCCGATGCGGCGCGGTGATCACCGGCGTGCCTTCGCCCAATATCCCGGCCACCGCCTGCTGATCCAGGGTTGCCGACATCACCAGGATCCTGAGGTCCGGGCGCAATGCCCGCTGGATATCCAGGGCCAACGCCAGGCCAAGGTCCGCGTCGAGGCTGCGTTCGTGGAACTCGTCGAAGATCAGGACGCCGACGCCGGCGAGATCCGCATCGCTCTGCAGCCGGCGGGTCAGGATGCCCTCCGTCACCACTTCGATCCGGGTGCGCGGTCCCACGGCGGAGTCGAGCCGGACGCGATACCCCACGGTCTCGCCCGGCCTTTCGCCCAGGGTCGAGGCCATGCGCGCGGCCGCCATGCGCGCGGCCAGGCGCCGAGGCTCCAGCATCAGGATCTTCCGGTCGCCAAGCCATGGCTCACCGAGAAGCGCGAGCGGAATGCGGGTGGTCTTGCCGGCGCCGGGCGCTGCCTGGACCACCGCGGCGGTGTTATGCGCGAGCGCGGCTGCGAGATCGCCGAGGACCGCATCGATCGGAAGGGAAAAGGTCAATCAGCCCTGCGTCGGCCCGGCGCCTTCGGCATATAGCCCGCGGCATATAGCCCGGACGCCTTGAGATTGGGCGTGCGGCTGAACGCAACAACGACTGATGACTCAGGCATCGGAACCGGTCTCGCAACAATCCAATAATCTTCGCCCTGTCATGGGCGTATTCAAACCCGGGGCGCATGGGCGCCAGACACGCATGCCGCGCGCCCTTGTCACCTGGGGCCAACATAGGATAACGGTTTCAGCGGCATGTGCCAGTGATGGGCGTTAGGCTCCGGGAAAAACCGAACATGGCTGACCTCGGGGAGAAGCTCGGAAAACCGACCGTCCTTGCGGTCGAGGACGACACCGCGATCCAGGCCCTGCTGAGAGCCGTTCTGGGTACCGAGTACAACCTCAAGATCGCCGGCGACGGCGCCACCGCGTTGCTCGCCGCCGCCGAATGCGGGCCGGACCTTGTCTTGCTCGATGTGATATTGCCCGACATCGACGGACGCGAGGTGTGCCGGCAACTCAAGGCCAACACCCGCTTGGCCACGGTCCCGGTGATTTTCCTGACCAGCCTCTCGGACCCTGCCCACGAGATCGAGGGCCTCGAGGCCGGCGGCATCGACTATCTCGCCAAACCGATCAACCCCGCGATCCTCAAGGCGCGGGTCGCCAACCACCTCGACCTCAAACGGTCACGCGACGCGCTCGAACGCATGGCCCGGCTCGACGGCCTTACCGGGCTCGCCAACCGCCGCACTTTCGACGACATGCTGGCGCGTGAATGGCGCCGTCTCGCCCGCACCAATCATCCGCTGGCCGTCATCATGATGGATGTGGACTACTTCAAGCCGTACAACGACGGCTACGGTCACGGCGGCGGTGACGCGTGCCTGCGGCAGGTGGCCGCCGCCGCCACCGCCGCCCTGCAGCGCCCGGCTGACGTGGTGGCGCGTTACGGCGGCGAAGAGTTCGTGGCGCTGCTGCCCGACACGACCCTGGACGGCGCGTTGATGGTGGCGGAAGCGATCCGCGCGGCGGTGATCTCGCTGGCCATTCCCCATAAGGGATCGAAAGTGGCGCCCCATGTCACCTTGAGCCTGGGCGTCGCCTGCACCGTGCCGCAATCCGACGGCAATCCCCAAGATTTGCTCGAGGCCGCCGATCAGGAACTGTATGCGGCCAAATCAGGCGGCCGCAATCAGGTGAGAGGCCGAAGTCTCTAAAGCTTCACCGCGCCGGGAAAGCGTTTCGCCAGGGCCTGTTCGGTATCCGTCACCGCTTTTGCGATCTGGCCGACCATGGGTTCGATTTCGCCCAGGCTTTGGGAGTCCACCTCGATAAATTTGGCCAGGCTGCTGGCGTGGGGCGCGCCGAACTGCGCGCACAACCCCTTGAGCGCGTGCGCCGTGCGTTTGGCCCTGGGCAGGTCGCCGGCCTTGACGGCGGCGGCGAGGTCATCGCGGTATTGCGCCATGTTGCTGCGGAAGGTGTTCACCATGGGCGCGAATACCTCCTCGCCCAGGGCATCGACCAGGCTGCCGATCATGCCTTCGTCCAGCAGAATGGCCTTGGGCGCCGGCGCGAGGGGTGCGGCCGCGGGTGACGCATGGCCGCGCGCCGCGGGCTCCTCGACCTGGCGCGCCATCTCCGCCTCCAGCACCGTCCAGTCCACGGGCTTGGCGACAATGGCGTTGACGCCGGCCGCGAAATAGGCGGCGCGATTGTCGGCGATGACATCGGCGGTGAGCGCGATGATCGGCAGGGTGGCGCATCGGCCGCCGATTTTCCGGATCTCGCGCGTGGCGTCCGGGCCGTCCATCACCGGCATCTGCATGTCCATGAGAATGACGTCATAGACATTGTCCCGTGCCTTGGCGACCGCCTCGACGCCGTCTTGGGCGCTGTCCACGGTGTGGCCCAGGCGCTCCAGCATCATGGCGATGAGGCGGCGTGAGGTCTCGCTGTCCTCGGCCAGCAGGATTTTGCGTTGGGCGGCAGGCGCCGCGGGCACGGCCGGCGCCGGCGGCTCGACGATCAAGGCCGCCGCGGGCGCGGCCCCGTCCCCCAGGCGTTCATGGCCCACCCGCACCGAGAACGTGAACACCGATCCCTTGCCCAGGGTGCTCTCGACCGCGATCTCGCCGCCCATCGCCCTGACCAGGCGCTTGCTGATGGCCAGCCCGAGACCGGTCCCGCCATATTTGCGCGCGGTCGAGACATCGGCTTGCATGAACGGCCGGAACAGGCGGTCCTGGTCCACCGGCAATATGCCGATACCGGTGTCGGCGATCGAGAACCGGAGCCACAGCCCGCCGCCCTCGGCGCGCTCCTGAGCGAGGTTCAGGATGATGTTGCCTTTTTCGGTGAACTTGACCGCGTTCCCCACCAGGTTTGACAGCACCTGGCGCAGGCGCTTGGGATCGCCGATCACGCGATTCCAGTAGGTCGGCGGCAATCGGCTTTCCAGCGCGAGGCCCTTCTCCGCCGCCGCGGCGACGAACAGGTTCTTGACGTCGGCGATGACGTCGTTCAGGCGGAAGGGCGCGGACTCGACCTCAAGCTGGCCGGCCTCGATCTTGGAGAAGTCGAGGATATCGTTGAGCAGGTCGAGCAGCGCGCGCGCCGAACGGATCAGGAGCTGCGTCAGCTCCTTCTGCTCGGCGGTCTGCTCGCTCATCAGCAGCAGGTCCGCCATTCCCAGCACGCCCGTCATCGGCGTGCGCAGCTCATGGCTCATCATCGCCAGGAACTGCGACTTGATGGCGCTGGCGTCCTCGGCTCTCTGGCGTTCGAAGGCGAGGTTCTGGGCCAGGCCCGCCAGTTCATCGGCCTGAGCCTTGAGACGGTCGCGCGCCGCCGCCAGTTCGCGCTCGCGCTCCTTGCGCTCGGTGACGTCCATCACCAGCAATTGGCAGGCGGGCTCTCCTTCCCAGTCGATCATATGCCATATGGTTTCGAGATGCCGGCGCCGGCCATGGTTGTCGACGATGACCAGTTCGCGCATGCGGCCGGCGAATTCCCCGGCCAGGGCGCGCCGCCACAGATCGTCGACGTCGACCTTGTCCTCGGGCAGGCGATGGGCCGCCAGCGACGGCAGTTCGAGGACGTCCTCGATCCGTTCGTAGCCGATCTGGCGCGCGAACGCCGCGTTGCAGAACAACGGCTTATAGCGGCGGTGGATCACCAGCCCCTGCATCGACCCTTCGATCAGGCCGCGGAACTTGCGCTCGTTTTCGGCCAGCGCGTGTTCGGCGGCTTTCTGAGCGGAGATGTCGCGGATGAAACCCACGGATCGCACCGCGCGGCCGGCCCTATCCAGATGACGGATGGCGCGGACATGGACCCACACCGGATTGCCGCCCGCCCCCGTGATCCGCACCTCGGCATTCAACGGCCGGTTCCGGATCTGATATTCCTCGAGATCGGCGAGGAATTCCGCCTGGTCCTCGGGGTGGACCACGCGCGCCAGGACCTCGGTCGTGAGGCGGAAGTTCCCCGGCTGGATGTCCAACATCTCGCGGAGCCGCGGCGACCAGTAGGCTTCGCCGGTCACGAGGTCGATGTCGAAGTGCCCGGCTTCGGAGGCCTGGATCGCGAGTTCCAGGGATTCGCGCGAACGGCGCACCTCCTCGTAAGCCTCGTGCCGCTCGATCATCCCCCCGATCTGCAGACCGAGGGTGCCGAAGACCCGGAGCAAATCCATGTCGCGCGGCGTGGGCGTGTCGGTGAAGAACTCCAGCACCGCGCGGAACGCGCCGCCGACATGCACCGGCAAGCATGCCGCGGTGCGCAGGGTCAACTCCGGCAGCGCCTTGGCGCGCGGGAAATTGGCGTCCTTGGAGATGTCCTCGATCCAGGCGGCGCGCTGGGATTCCCACACCCGCCCGGGCAGCCCCTGTCCTTTGCGGAAGGCGGTGCGCGCGGTGAGTTCCTGGAATGGCCGCTGCGCCGTGTCCCGCAGGTGCCAGATGCCGGTGGGCTGCATTTCCTCGGCGTCGGGCGCGGGCAGGACGTAGGCGTGACCGACGGGCCAGCCGATGGTCTGGCATACCAGGTCGAGGGTTCGTTGGATAATGGCTTCGAACGACGGCGCCTCGGCGGCAAGGGCCATGCCGGCCTGGAGCAGGTATTGCTCGCGCGCCTGGCGTTTCAGAGTCTCCGCCGCCTCCTGGCGTTCGATCACGGCCCCGATCTGGCGCCCGAGGGATTTGAACGCACTGACGAGGTCCGGGTCCTCCGGCCGCACCCGGTCGGAGAAAAATTCGACCACGGCGCGGACATCGCCCCGCACCACGATCGGAAACGCCACCGCCGCGTGCAATCCCGAAAGCGCGCGCAGGTGGACGAAATGCGGATCGGCGGCGATATCCACGCACCAGATGGGCCGGCCGGCCATCCAGACGTTGCCGGGCA
Organism: Rhodospirillaceae bacterium; assembly: GCA_041905795.1. GTDB lineage: Bacteria > Pseudomonadota > Alphaproteobacteria > Rhodospirillales > Rhodospirillaceae > SHVO01. Next base: position 61,011 of record JAYRKL010000024.1, read on the forward strand.
ATCCGACGCCCGGCGCGAATGTGACGCCAGCCTTGATCCGGCGCAGTTCGTCATAGCGGCCGGGATCGCTGTCGTGCCAGATGTCGGTGGAGAGAAGCGCGGCCCCTCCGGGCGCCACCATGAACGCGTGCCCGGTGGGCCAACCGATGGTATCGCAGACGACCTTGATCAAGGCGTCGAGCGCCGCCGGCAGGGACGCAGCCTCGGCGGCGAGCTTGACTCCCTCATGAAGCAAGGTCGCTTCCAAGGCGCGTTTCTCCAGGCGTTCGGCCGCCTGCTTGCGCCCGGTGATCTCGACCACCGTACCGATCATCTTCACCGGCGTGCCTTTGGCGTCGTGGAGCACCCGGCCGCGGCTGTGAATCCAGATATAGCTCTGGTCGGCGTGGCGCATGCGGTATTCGATGTCGACCGGCTTGGCGGCGGCGATCTGGACCCGATAGGCCTCACGCACGCTGTCGCGGTCGTCGGGATGGACAAGGGCGTAGTGTTCCTCGCGGGTCAGGGTGAAGGCCCTGGGATCGCGCCCGAGGATGCGCACCCATTGCGCTCCGGCCGAACGTGTGTGGGTGAGCAGGTCCACCTCCCACACGCCGGCACCCATGGCGTCCATGGCGAGTTGCAGCTGTTCCTCGCGCAACGCCACCAGCCGCTGCGCCGCCTTGCGGGCGGTGATGTCGAATACGACCCCGACCACGTCCTTGGCCGTGCCGTCCCGGTTCTTGCGGAACCGGACCACGACCAGAACGTCCTTGATCGCGCCGTCGCCGCAGAACAGGCGTACTTCGGCGTCGCCGCCCTGCCCGCCGCTGGCCTCGGGCGTGGCGATGCGCGCAAAAGCGGCGAGATCGTCCGGATGGATTTTGGCGAGGATGGCGTCCCATGTCGGCGTGAAGGTCAGAGGGTCGACGCCGAACAGCTTGTAGAGGCCGGGCGACCAGCGCGCGGCGGTGTCATCGATGCCACGCGACCAGGACCCCAGGCCGGTGACGTCTTCGGTGAGCGCCACA
>JAYRKL010000044.1:0-6490 GCA_041905795.1 Rhodospirillaceae bacterium
CACCGCCGCGGACGCCGCCGGTTTCGCCCGCGAGGCCATCAACCGCCGCCTGCGCAAGATCAAAGGCGCCGCGCAAGGCATCGCCAAGCTGCCGATCCCCGCGCGTCACGACCTGCGGATCGCCGTGAAGAAGGCCCGTTACGGCATCGAGTTTTTCCACGGCCTGCTGCCGCAGAAGCGCGCGCAGCGCTGGACCGCGGCGCTCAAGCGTGTCCAGGACAGCCTGGGGCACATGAACGATCTCGATGTCGCGGAGCGCACCATTGGACGGCTCGTGGGCGAGCGGCCAGTGGACGAACGGCTAGTGGGCACGGGGGCGGAAAACCGCAAGCTGGCCGCCGCCGCTCGCACGATCCGCCGCACACACAAGAAAGCCGCCCGCGACGCCGAACCCGACATCCGCAAGCAGTGCCGGCGCCTGACGCGGATCGCGCTGTTCTGAAGTGCTGCTCTAACCCGGGAGCGGCGTCTGCGCCGACGGCTCCAAAGGCAGCGCCGTGGTGTACTTGATCTCTTCCATGACGAAGGTTGAACTGACATCACTCAAGGACACGCGCTTGATCAGGCGCTTGTAGAAGGCGTCGTAGGCGTCCATGTCCTTGACCACCACTCGCAGCAGGTAGTCGATATCGCCGGCCATGCGCCAGATGGCGGTGATCTCGTTCATGTCCTTGACCGCGCGGGCGAACTTCTGCAGCCAGATGTCGTCGTGCTGGCTGGTGCGGATGATGACGAACACGGTCAAGCCCAGGTTGAGGCGCTTGGCGTCGAGCAGCGCCACCCGGGCCTTGATCACCCCCGCCTGTTCCATCTTCTGGATCCGCTTCCAGCAGGGAGTCTGGGACAGGCCGACCTTGGCGGCGATGTCGGCGATGGACAGGCCGGCGTTGGATTGCAGAAGCCCGAGAATCTTGCGGTCGATGGGATCCAAGAACATCTCCTCGTTTCAGAGAGCGATTGCGCGCCGGGCCCTGCCTCCCTAGATGGCTTTATCCGTGAGGCTTGGCCGGTTTGATGTCGTGGTCGGTTTGATATTACCGAGTCCCCGGCGCGAGCAGGCGGCCCCCGCAACGGCGCGGATTTGTAGAATATTCTCCTCTCCGGCCCGGGCGCTGTCCAGGCCGGGAAGATTTTTATTCCCTTTGCCGGAGGCCGGTGCTATGCGGCAGGCGGCTCGGACTTCGCCTTAACCAACACCCAGCGCCTTCATAAAAAATCAGCCCGGGGCGGGGCATCTTCAGGGGCTAGGAGCACAATGGCCGCGTCATCGCTTCTCGATTCGATCAAGGTCCGCGATCCGGCGGCGCGCTCCCGGTGGGAGATCGCGCTCCTGTACCCGGGCGTGCGCGTCCTGTTCTTCCACCGCATCGCCCATGCTTTCTGGCGCACCGGCCTGACGTTCCTGGCCCGCTTCGTCTCGGAGCTGGGCCGCTGGCTGTCGGGAATTGAAATCCATCCCGGCGCCACCATCGGCAAGCGCCTGTTCATCGATCACGGCACCGGCGTCGTGATCGGCGAGACCGCCGTCATCGGCAACGATGTGACGCTGTATCACGGCGTCACCCTGGGCGGCGTGGCCACCGGATCCGTTGACGGCCGGCGTCATCCCGTCGTCGAAGACAATGTCATCATCGGCGCGGGCGCGCAGGTGCTGGGCGCCATCACCGTCAGCCGCGACGCGCGCGTCGGCGCCAACGCGGTCGTGGTGAAGGACGTGCCGCCGGGCGTCACGGTGGTGGGCATTCCCGCCCAAGTCGCCTTGCCCCGCGCCAAGACCCAGAGCTTCGTTCCGTACGGATCCCCCTGCGACGACCTGCCGGACCCGACCTCGCGCGCGATCTGCGGCCTTCTCAATGAGGTCGAGGCCCTGCGCCGGCGCGTGGCCCAGCTGGAAGCCGAGCGCGAGAGCGCCCTGCCCGGCTGGAAACCGGACGAAAGCCGCCCGGCCAAGGTCGGGTCGTAACCGCCGCGCTTTTTTCCGCAAGAACGGCGGCCGGCGCGCCGCAGTCTTCGATCCAGGTATGCGCGCCCCCGTGAAAGGTCGGCCATGGAATTCCTTGCTCAAGCCGCGGTGTTCTTCGGCGCCGCGGTGATCATCGTGCCGATCTTCCGCCGCCTCGGCCTGGGCGCGGTGCTCGGGTACCTCGCCGCCGGCGCGTTGATCGGACCTTACGGCCTCAAGCTGTTCACCGGCGTCGGCGACATCATGCACACCGCCGAACTGGGTGTCGTGCTGCTGCTGTTCATCATCGGGCTGGAGCTGCAGCCGTCGCGGCTGTGGACCATGCGCGCCGCGGTGTTCGGCCTGGGCGGGGCGCAAGTCGCGATCACCGGTCTCGTGCTGACCGCGGCCGCCATGCTGCTGGGTCTCGGCGCGCGCACCGCCATCGTCGCCGGCATCAGCCTGGCGTTCTCGTCCACGGCCTTCGTGCTGCAGACCCTGGCGGAGCGCGGCGAACTCAAGGACCGCCATGGCCGCGCCGCGTTCGCCATCCTTCTTTTCCAGGACCTGGCGGCGATCCCCATGCTGGCGGCGGTGCCGCTGCTGGGCACGGGATATGCGGTGGCGAGCGTCTCGGAAGTGACGTTGAGCATCGCCAAGATCGTCGCCGTGCTGTCGGTGGTGATCGTCGGCGGCACATATCTCCTGCGTCCGGTGCTGCGCAGCGTCGCCAGGACCCGCACGCCGGAACTGTTCACCGCCACCGCGCTGCTGATCGTGGCGGGAACCGCCCTTCTCATGGATTCGGTCGGGATCTCCATGGCGCTCGGCGCTTTCCTGGCAGGCGTCCTGCTCGCCAATTCCGAATACCGCCATGAGCTGGAAGCCGATATCGAGCCGTTCAAGGGCTTGCTGCTGGGATTGTTCTTCATGTCGGTCGGCATGGGCCTCAACCTCGCCCTGCTGCGGACCCAGTTCGGCGCCATCGCCCTGCTGGTGCTGGGCCTCATGGCGGTCAAAGGCGCGGTTCTGTTCGGCCTGGGACGCGCCCGGGGCATGAACACCCATAGCGCCAAGAGTCTCGCGCTCGCCCTGCCGCAAGGCGGCGAATTCGCCTTCGTGATTTTCTCGGCCGCCGCCGCCGTCGGGCTCATGAGCGGAGATCTTCAGCAACTCCTGGTGCTGGTGGTCAGCCTGTCCATGGCCGGCACGCCGGTCTTAAGTCTGATCAACGACTGGATGACGCGCGGCTTCGTAGCACCTCCGAGCGAACCTTATCACGTGGCGCCGCTCGATGAGCGCCCGGTGATCATCGCCGGTTTCGGCCGCTTCGGCCAGATCGTCGGCCGCGTCCTCGCCGCCAAGCAGATCCCCTTCACCGCGCTGGACGTCAGCGCCGAGCATGTGGATTTCGTGCGTCAGTTCGGCGCCGAGATCTACTATGGCGACGCCTCGCGTCTTGACCTGTTGCGCGCGGCCAAGGCCGACAGGGCCAAAGTCCTGGTGCTGGCCGTGGACGATGTCGAGGCGAGCTTGCGCACCGCCGAAACCGTCCGCCGGCACTTCCCGCATCTCACCGTGGTGGCGCGGGCGCGCAATCGCCAGCATGCCTACCGGCTGATGGACCTCGGCGTCACTTTGCTCCGGCGGGAAACCTTCCTGTCGTCGCTGGACATCGCCCGCCAGGTGCTGGTCGGATTGGGGATGCGCCCCAAGGACGCCGAACGCACCGTGCGCACCTTCCAGGCCCACGACGAGAAGCGCCTGTTCGAGCACCACAACTATTACACCGATCAGGAGAAGATGAAGTCGCTCGCCAAGGACGCCGCCAAAGAGTTGGAGGAGATGTTCGCGCGCGACGCCGCCGAGCAGGCCGCGAGCCAGATCCCCGACGACGACGGACGCCAGCAGGCGGCCTGACGGTCCGGTTCTGCGGAGAAAATCTTAGCGCCGCTGCAGGAGGCCGACCCGCCCCTGCACGTCTCCGCCCTTTTCCGTGCTCAGGACCGCGGTGCGCGACACCAGCGGCACAAGACCATGCGTGCGCGCGAGGTCTTCGACATAGGCGGGCGCATGGGCAAAGCGTGCGTTGCGCTGGAGTTTGTAGCGCCCCTCCGGCAGCTGCTCGAGCGAATAGGCCAGGATGCCGCCGGGAGCGAGGGCGCCGGCGATCAGCGGCATCAGCGGTGCGAGATCGCCTATATAGGTAAACAGGTCGACAGCCGCGATCAGGTCAAAGTCCTTCAGGCTTCCGGCCAGCACGTCCGCGGCTTCGCCGTGGATCACCTCGTCGTAGAAATCCTTCCGGCGGCTGATATCGACCATCCTCTCGGCCACGTCGACGCCGAGCGCCTGCCCGAAGGCATATCTTTTGACCAGGGCCGCGGCGACCCTGCCGGTGCCACACCCGAGGTCGAGGAATCTCTTGAAGGAGCCTGACTCCGGCTTGGTCTCGGCCAGCAGGGCGGCGACCTGCTCCGGCGCTTGATAGGCCAATGACGTTGTCAGCATCCGGTCGAATCGCGGGGCGTAGCGGTTGAACACCTGGCGTGAGTATCCGGCGGGCACGGACCTCACCGGTTCGCCATTGACCGCCGCCAGCATATGGCGCGCTTCCAGGTCGTCGGGCTTGACCGCGATGATGCGCTGGAGAACCCGCTCGGCGGCGCGCGGATTGTCGATGGCGTTTTCGGCGATGGCCAGATCCCGCAGCACCACCACGGACTCGGGCGCCAGGTCCGCGCCGATGCGTAAAATGGCCACCGCATTCTGGAGTTCGCCCGCCTCCATCAGCACATTGCCGAGAGTGATATAGGCGGGCACAAAATTCGCATTCCGTTCGATGGCCTCGCGGGCGGTTTGGATCGCCCGCTGCAGGTTTCCCGTGCGCTGATAGTAGCCGGCAAGGGCAGCGTGCGCCTCGGCGTTCGCCGGATCGAGCGCGATCGCGCGGAACAGGACGGATTTTCCCTCGGTCGGGTCGGGCTGCATCACCAATGCCGAGCCCAATTTCAAGTGCCCGCGCGGATCGTCGGGCTTGAGGGCGACCGCGCGGCGATACGCGGCGATGGCCTCGTCCGCCCTCCCGACCCGATAGAGCGCGTCGCCGTGGCTGAGCACGGCCTCGAGATCGAGAGGCTGGAGACTGAGGCTGCGCGCATAGGCCTGCTCGGCCGCCGCCCAATCGCCGCCGCGGCCATGGATATTGCCGAGCGCGATCCACATCGCCGCATTGTCCGGGACCTGGGCCAGGTATCGCTCGATGCAACCGGCCGCCCGGGCATAATCCTTTATCTCGAGATAAGCCTCGGCGAGCGCGTTGACGAGGCCGCCGCTGGCCGCGCGCTGCGCGATGGCCTGCTCCAGCAGGGCGACGGCTTCGCTCCAATAACCGCACCCGCGCAGACCCGACGCCGCCAATGCGATGTTTTCCTTGCTGGGAAACGCCGTCGGCAAGCTGCGAAAAATGGACGCCGCAGCCATCGGATCGCCTGACTTGCGCGCGCCAACGGCCGCCGCAATCGCCTCGGCCGCCGTTTCAAAAACCGGAACATCTGTCATGAGCGGGCTGATACCCGAAAGCGGAGACGATAAAAAGCCTTGTCGGCGACATTACAAGCTATTGAGGCAGGTTTCACAGCTGCCGCATGGTTGTGGCACAGGACAGGGGAAGCTATCCTGGCGCGACCAGCCGAGCCGGGAGCTTCCATGACCAAAGTCCTCGTTATCCACGGCGCGGGCATGGATATGCGCGGCAAGGTCCAGGTCGAGGTTTTCGGCCCCATGACCCTGGCCGATTACGACGCGCGCATCCGGGGCTACGCCCGGGCGCTTGGCATCTCGGTCGAGACCTTCCATTCCAACCTCGAGGGCGAGGTCATCAACCGGATCTATGCCGCGGGCGGCGAGGGATTCGACGGCGCACTCATCAATCCGGCCGGCTATATGACCGGCTATCCGGCCCTGTGCCTGGCGATTTCGCAGATGCCCTATCCGGCGATTGAGGTTCACGTCTCCAATCCGGCCAGACGCGGGATTGTTTCCGACGTCGCCAAGGTCTGCCAGGGCGCGGTCGCGGGATTCGGCATCGCCGGATACGACCTGGCGTTTCGCGGCCTGCTGGGCTTGCTTTCAAAGCAGGGCTTGCTTTCAAAAGCGTGAGAGGCGGCTTGTGTGCGGTGCACCACCGCCCTAAACCTTCCAGCCTTTTCCCTTGAAATGCATTATGCTCCGCCGCCGAGAACCCCGCCGTCTTTCCCCCAGGAGGAGAATCGCCGTGAACCGCTTCCTTGCCACGCTGCTCGTTTCGAGCGCCCTCGCGCTGCCCGCCGTCGCCGCTCTCAAGAACGGCGAAAAGGCTCCCGACTTTTCGGCCAAGGCCTCGCTGGCCGGCAAAGAATTCAACTTCTCGCTCAAGGACGCCCTGAAGAAGGGCCCGGTGGTGGTGTACTTCTATCCCGCCGCCTACACCAAGGGCTGCAACCTCGAAGCCCACACCTTCGCCGAAAACAAGGAAAAGTTCGACGCCGTCGGCGCCACCATCATCGG
>JAYRKL010000002.1:0-257530 GCA_041905795.1 Rhodospirillaceae bacterium
CGCCCGAATGCGAAGCCAAAGCCCTGGCGCCTGGGGGCTACGCCCTGACCGGGCAAGTTGGAGAACCGTGATGGCCTTGAAGATCGCGAACCGCGGCGTGGTGCCGCCGTTCATCGTCATGGACGTGCTGCGGGACGCGCTCACCCTCGAGGCCGCGGGGCGCAGCGTGATCCATCTGGAGGTCGGTCAGCCGTCCACCGGGATTCCCAGGAAGGCGCTCGCCGATATCGGCCGCGCGCTCAACGACGACATTCTGGGCTACACCATGGCGGGCGGGATTCCGCCGCTGCGCGCCAGGATCGCCGCCCACTACAAGAAGACCGACGGCATCGACCTCGATCCGGAGCGCGTGTTCGTGACCATGGGATCGTCGGCGGCCTTTACGCTCGCGTTCCTCACCGCCTTCGAGGCCGGCGACCGCGTGGCGCTGGCGTCGCCGGGCTACCCCGCATACCGCCACATCCTCAAGAGCCTGGGGATCGTGCCGGACCTGATCCCGGTGGACGCGTCCACCCATTACGCGGTGACGCCGGACCACCTCAAGAAACTGCCCAGGCTCCCCGACGGGCTGATCATCGCGAGCCCGGCCAATCCCACGGGCTCCGTGATCGCGCCGGCGGAGTTCAAGGCGCTGGCCACCTTCTGCCACGACAGCGGCATTCGCTTGATCTCCGACGAGATTTACCACGGCATCACGTTCGGGCCGAAAGCCGTGAGCGCGGCGGCCTGCAGCCCCAGCGCCCTCGTCATCAACAGCTTCTCGAAGTATTTCAGCATGACCGGCTGGCGCCTGGGCTGGCTGGTGGTGCCGCCCGATTTCCTCCGCGCCCTGGAATGCCTGGCGCAGAACATGTTCATCTCGGCGCCCACCATCTCGCAGCACGCCGGGGTCGCGGTGTTCGACTGTATCGATGAGCTGGAGGCCAACGTCGCGCGCTACGCCCGCAACCGCGAGATATTGCTGGCGAAACTGCCGGAGATCGGCTTCACGCGCTTCGCGCCGGCGGACGGCGCGTTCTATCTCTATGCCGATGTGTCGGCGCTGACCGACAACGCCATGGCCTTCTGCAAGGCGATGCTGCACGAGGCCGGCGTGGCGGCCACGCCCGGGGTCGACTTCGATCCGGTGAACGGGAACCGCTTCGTGCGATTCTCCTTCGCCGGATCGACCGCCGATATCGAGGAGGCCTGCGTCCGCCTGAAAGCCTGGCGGACGCGTAACTGATCTCTTTTACTTAGTATTGTTCTGCCACCAGCCGCCGCGCTTCGGGCCCGCGGGCTCCTCGGGCGCGGGCTGCGGCGGTGCAGCCGCGGCCGGGATCTGTGCCGGGGCGGGGGCGGGCGCCTCGTCCTTGGCGTCGTCGCTGTCGCCGCGCAGGCGCGACTTGATGGCCCGGAAGAAGCGCGAGGCGCCGCCGCCGGAGTCCTGGGTGTTTTCCTGAGCGCCCTCGGTGCGGGTTTCCGCCGGGGCGGGCTCACTCACGCGCGGTGCGTCAAAAGTCTCGGGCGCGGCCGCGCCGGACGCCGCATCCTGCGGTGCGTGTTCGTCTTGCGCGCCCTGGGCGTCGAAATTGCCCTGGCGGTCGCCGTCGCCGCCGCGGCGCCGACGGCGGCCGCCGCGACGTCCACGGCGCCGGCGCCGTCCATCCTCACGGCCGGTCGGCTCGCCCGGTTCGTCCGCAGTGTGCCCGCCGGCCTGCTGGTTCGCCGGTTCGTTCGCCGGTTCATCCTGGCCGTTGTCGTCGAAGTCCCGGCCATCGTTGCCTTCGGATATCCCCGCTTCGGAGGAACCCTGTTCGGACAGTCTCTGCTCGGACGGGCCCTGGAAACGAGTGTCGTCCGGGCGGCCGTTGTCGTTGCGGTCTTCGCCGCCGCGCCGCCGTCTCCGCCGCCGCCGCCGCCGCCGTCCGCCGCTTTCCTCGTCGTCGCGCCCCCCGTCACGAGGTCCGCTGTCACGGGGTCCGCCGTCGCGTTCTTCGTCACGGCCGCGTTGCTCGCGGTTGCGGTCATGATCCCGGTTGCGGTCGCGGTCGCGATCCCGTCCGCCGCGATCCCGGCCACTGTGTTCTCGCCCACCGTGATCCCGGCGGCCCTCGGGACGTTCGCGCGGCCGTTCTTCCTCTTCGGTCTCGCCGTCGTCGTCCTCGTCCACCGCCGGCGCGGGCAGGGCCTCGCGTTCAGGTTCGCGGGTGACCATGGGTTCACCCTCATCGCCGCGATGCGCCTTGATGCGGTCGAGGCGCAGGTTGGGCGGGATCAGCGCCGGATCGCCGAGCACGAAGATCTTGAGGCCGTAGCGCGCCTCGATCGAGGCCAGCATCTCGCGCTTGTAGTTGAGCAGGTAGAGCGCCACGTCCGGATGGACGGTGATGGTGACTTCGCTCGACCGGCGGCGCACGCCTTCCTCTTCCAGCATGCGCAGCGAGTGCACGGCCGCGGATTCGGTCGAACGCACCATGCCGGAGCCGGCGCAATGGGCGCAGACCTTGAAGTTGGTCTCAATCAGGCTGGGACGCAGCCGTTGACGTGACAGTTCCAGGAGGCCGAAGTGGCTGATGCGGCCGACCTGGATGCGGGCGCGGTCGGCCTTCAGCGATTCCTTGAGCTTGCGTTCAACCGCGTGGTTGTTGCGGTTGTCTTCCATGTCGATGAAGTCGATGACGATCAGGCCGGCCAGGTCGCGCAGCCGCAATTGCCGCGCGATCTCCTCGGCCGCTTCCATGTTGGTCTTGTAGGCGGTCTCCTCGATATGCCGCTCCTTGGTGGCGCGGCCCGAGTTGACGTCGATGGCGACCAGCGCTTCGGTCTGGGCGAATACGATCGAACCGCCCGAGCGCAGCTGCACCATCGGGCTGTTAATGGATTCCATCTGGGTTTCCACCTGGTAGCGGTGGAACAGCGGGATGATGTCGTCCTTGTAGCGCTGCACCTTCTTGGCGTGGGACGGCGTCAAGGTCTTCATGAAGTCCTTGCCAGTCTTGTAGCCTTCCTCGCCGTCGACCCAGATCTCCTCGATGTCGCGCGAGTAGATGTCGCGGATGGCGCGCTTGATCAGGCTGGCTTCCTCGTGGATGAGCGCCGGCGCGCGGCTGCCCATGGTCACTTCGCGGATCTGGTTCCAGGTGCGCTGCAGGTATTCGTAGTCGCGCTTGATTTCGGCGCGGTTGCGGTCGGCGCCGGCAGTGCGCAGGATCACCGCCATGTTGGCCGGCAGTTCCAGGTCGCCGACGATCTGCTTCAGGCGCCGGCGGTCCTGCGCCGAGGTGATCTTGCGCGATACGCCGCCGCCACGGGCGGAGTTGGGCATCAGCACGCAGTAGCGGCCGGCCAGCGACAGGAAGGTGGTGAGCGCCGCGCCCTTGTTGCCGCGCTCTTCCTTGACCACCTGGATCAGCATGATCTGGCGGCGCTTGATGACTTCCTGGATCTTGTAGTGGCGCGCGGCCACGAAGCGGCGGCGCTGTTTGTCCGCCGCGGCGGCGTCGTCCTCATCGTCATCCTCGCCGCCGACGGTGTCGGGGGCGGGCGCCGGCGGCAGGATTTCGGCGGGCGCGGTTTCCACGCCGCCTTCCGGCGCCGAAGTTTCCGGCGCGGTGTCGCCGCCCACTTCGGTCACGGTCTCGGCGGTGGCGACCGGTTCGATCTCTTCGATCACGCCGCGCTGTGGTTCGGGCCCACCATCGTCTTCGTGATGCGGCTCCGGCGCGGCGCCGCCTTCGGCCGGCGCGGATTCGTCGTGCGGTTCGTCGGGCGAGATCTCGGTGGTGATCGCCGGCGGAATGAAGGCCAGCGGCACTTCGCCGTGTTCATCGTGCGCGTGGTCGTCATGCGCATGGTCATCATGGGCATGTTCGTCATGGCCATGATCGTCGTGGTGATGATCGTGGTCCTCGGTGTGCGGCGGCGGCGCGGCGGACGGATGATCGTCCTCCTCCTGCTGGCGCGCGACTTCGGCCATCAGGCGTTCGCGGTCGGCGACCGGGATCTGATAATAGTCCGGGTGGATTTCGCTGAAGGCCAGGAACCCGTGCCGGTTCCCGCCGTAGTCGACGAAGGCCGCCTGAAGCGAGGGCTCAACCCTGACCACCTTGGCCAGGTAGATGTTGCCCTTGATTTGCTTCTTGGTTGAGGTCTCTACATCGAACTCTTCAAGCCGTGTTCCGTCCAGTACCACGACCCGGGTCTCTTCCGGGTGCGTGGCGTCGATCAGCATTCTTTTGACCATTGGTCGTCATACTCCGTGACGCGGCGGTTCCCGCGCGCGCCTTGACCCGGCAGGGTGAAAGGGCGCGCGTCCGCGGCGGGTTGGTGGAAATGGAAAGTCCCGGAGCCAGCGCAACGCCGGCCGTTACAAAGGCAGCAACAATCACGTCCGCTTTTGGAGCGGGCTGCCGCTGTGGATAAAATAAAGAGGCCTGACGCACGAATGCCCCCGGGGATGAATCTCTGGGACAAGTGAGGCCGGAAAGGCCGCTGCTTGCCCGGTGGAGCTGGGTCATCCCGATGGACATTCGCCGGCCAGGGCCGCGGAAGGTCTTCGGAAAAAATCCCGGAAACTCAAGCGGCTGGCGGCTTGCACCGTGTCAGGAACGACCACAAGCGCAGCCACCATAGACGCCCGCCGGGCAAGGTGACAACCGCAAATGCCACGCGCCTGCAGGGACCTGTCGGGCAACCCCGGAAAACACTGCCTTTAAGAATCTTGCCGCCGCCGGCGGTCTATTGTATGTTGTTCTACCTCAATGGGTTAGAAGCAGATTCTTCAGAATTTACGCGAGAATTATGCGGGTTGCTCCGGGGAAGTGATAGGCGTTACCGGGGCCGCGCCAGGGGATTAAGTTGCTGTATTATAAGGATAAAACTCCCTGGATCAGCCGCCGGGGATTGGTCGGCGGGCTGACGGCTACGTCGGCGGCCCTTCTTCTGCCTCACCGTGCCTTTGCGGTAGGGGTGGCTTCGGCCCTGCGGCTTTCCAGCACCGGCGGCCGGACCCGCTTTGTCCTCGAACTGTCCGAAAACATCGATTTCAGCATTTTCCGCCTGGCCGAGCCCTACCGCATCGTCCTGGACCTGCCGGAACTGGATTTCACCATCGGCAACGGCGGCAGTCCGATGCCGCAGGCCACCGGCCTCATCAAGTCGATCCGCTGGGGCCTGTTCCAGGCCGGCGACACCCGGGTGGTGATCGATCTCGCCGACGCCGCCGAAGTGAAGAACGCTTTTGTGCTGCCCGCCACCGGCGGTACGCCGCACCGCTTCGTGCTCGACCTCGAGCGCACCACCAAGGACAAGTTCCTGGCCCAGGCCGGGCCGCAATACCGCATCGGCAAGCAGACCGTGCCGCAACAGGCCTTGGCGAGATCGGAAGACAAGACCAGGCCGGTCAAGACTCCCGCTAATTCGAAAAAAGTGGTGATGCTCGATCCCGGCCACGGCGGCGTCGATCCCGGCGCCATCGGGGCGTCGGGCATCTACGAGAAGATCATCACCCTCGCCGCGGCGCGCCAGCTCAAGAGCCGGCTTGAAGACACCGGCCGCTACAAGGTGGTGCTGACGCGCGAGAAGGACGTTTCGGTCGGCCTTACCGAGCGGCGGGAATTGGCCCACGAGGCGGGCGCGGACATCTTTGTTTCGCTGCATGCGGATTCCATCGCCAACAAGACGGTGCGCGGCCTTTCGGTCTACACCCTCTCGGAAAAGGCCTCCGACGCCGAAGCCGCGGCGCTCGCCGACCAGGAGAACGAGGCCGACCGCATCATCGGCATCGACCTCTCGCGCGAAACCCAGGAAGTGCGCCATATCCTGGTGGACCTGGCGCAACGCGAAAGCATGAACCTCGCCACCCGCGTCGCCGGGCGCCTGATCGACCAGTTGAAGCGCGAAGCCATGATGTTGCGCACCGCCCACCGCTTCGCCCGCTTCGCCGTGCTCAAATCCCCGGATATCCCGTCGGTGCTGATCGAGATGGGCTACCTCTCGCATAAAGAGGAAGAAGCCGCGCTCAAGACCGAGACCTACCGGGCCAAATTGATGGCCGCCGTGGTGCGGGGGCTGGATGAACATTTCGGGGCATTCCAGAGCGCCCAGCGCTCCTGACCTGGAACCGCAACTCCGGGCCGCCGTTGTGTTTTCAAGGCTTTTCCGTCCTTTGTGGCCCTAAAGCCACGGCCTGAGACCTACTTTCGCCGCAATTCCGGAGAGAAATGAGGGGGTTAGCATTGATTCCCCTCAGGTCCCCGGCCGAGGTGTGATAGAGAGCGCGCCCATGGTCGATCCGCAGCCGCAGAACATGTCCGAAAAGCCCAAACGCGGCCAGCCCAAACGCGGCCTGAAAGCGCCGCCCAAACTTGCCCCCAAGAAGCTCGCGGGTTTCATCGAGGGCTTCGGCGTTTCGCAGAACCTGGCGCGCTGGCTGGCGATCGGCGCCGCGGTGGTGCTGCTCGGCGTGTTCGCCGCCGGCGCCGGCGTGATCTTCATCTTCTGGCATTTCAGCCGCGGCCTGCCGGACTATCACCAGCTCGCCACCTACGACCCGCCGGTCATGACGCGCGTTTACGCCGGCAACGGCCGCCTGATCCAGGAATATGCGGTCGAGGGCCGCGTGTTCGTGCCGATCCAGGCGATCCCCAAACGCATCAGCGAAGCGTTCATCGCTTCCGAAGACCAGCGCTTCTATACCCACCCCGGCGTTGACCTCATCGGCCTGACCCGCGCGGTGGTCGAAGCCGTCGGCGACAAGCTCTCGGGCAGCGACCGGCGCCTAAAGGGTGCGTCCACCATCACCCAGCAGGTGGCGCAGCAATTCCTGCTCGGCAAGGAATACTCGATGGACCGCAAGGTCCGTGAGGCGATCCTGTCCTTGCGCATCGAACGCGCCTTCACCAAGGACCACATCCTCGAGCTTTACCTCAACCAGCAGTACCTGGGCTTCGGCGCCTACGGCGTGGCCGCCGCGTCCATGAACTATTTCAACAAGTCGCTCGATGAGCTGACCGTCTCCGAGGCCGCATTCCTGGCCGGCATCACCAAAGGCCCCAATAACTACAATCCGCTGCGGCGCATGGAAGCCGCGGTCGAGCGCCGCAACTACGTCATCGAGCGCATGCTGGAAGACGGCTACATCACCGCCGCCGAGGCCAAACAGGCGCGCGCCGAGCCGCTCACGGTGCGCGAGCGCGGCGACACCGAGATCGTGGCCGACGCCGATTACTTCGCCGAATACATCCGCCGCGACATCGCCAAGGACCAGGGCGAAAGCGCGCTCTATAAAGGCGGGCTCTCGGTCCGCACCACCCTCAATCCCGACTACCAGAAATTCGCCAACAAGGCGCTGCGCGACGGCCTGATCTCCTACGACCGCCGCCACGGCTGGCGCGGGCCTCTCACCAAGATCGCCGCCGGCCGCGACCTGGAACAGCGCTTCAACCAGCTGCCGCCGGTGCCCGGCCTGCTGGAGGAGTGGGACACCGCCATGGTGCAGGCGGTGTCGCCGGAGAAGGCCGTGATCCTGGTCAAGGGCGGCCTGACCGGGTCGATCCCCATGTCCGAACTGCGCTGGGCCCATGCGGTCGGTCCCGACCAGCGCGCGGGCGCGCCGCCCAAGGACGCCACATCGGTCTTGCACCCCGGCGACGTCATCGCCGTGGAACGGCTCACGGCCAACAGCGAAGGCGCGGCCTACCCCGAGAATACCTACGGCCTGCGCCAGATCCCCAATGTCGAAGGCGGCATGGCAGTGCTGGACCCGCACACCGGCCGCGTGCTGGCGCTGTCGGGCGGTTTCTCCTACGCCCGCTCCCAGTTCAACCGCGGCTCGCAGGCTCTTCGCCAGCCCGGTTCGGCGTTCAAGCCGTTCGTCTATCTCGCCGCCATGGAACAGGGCTTCACGCCCTCGACGCTGGTCTTGGACGCGCCGTTCGTCATGGACCAGGGGCCGGGGCTGCCCAAGTGGAAGCCCAAGAACTACACCGGCGAATTCCTCGGCCGCGCCACCTTGCGCAACGGCCTCGAAAAATCCCAGAACCTCATGACCGTGCGCCTGGCCCAGGCGGTCGGCATGGACAAGGTGGCGGTGGTGGCCGAGAAATTCGGCATCGTCGACAAGCTGCCCACCAACCTTGCCAACTCGCTGGGCGCCGAGGTCACCACCGCGCTGCGCCTCACCACGGCCTACGGGGAACTGGTGAACGGCGGCAAGAAGATCACGCCGTACTTCATCGACCGCGTGCAGGACCGCCTCGGCAAGACCATCTACCGCTCCGACGGCCGCGCCTGCGAGCAATGCGCCGCCGAACAGTGGGACGGCAAGGGGCCGCCGGCGCTTCCCGATGAACGCGAACAGCTGGCCGATCCCGCCAGCGTCTATCAGGTCGTGCACATGATGGAAGGCGTGATCGAGCGCGGCACCGGCACGGCGGCTAAAGCGGTCGGCAAACCGCTGGCCGGCAAAAGCGGCACCTCGAACGACGCGTTCGACGTCTGGTTCCTGGGCTTCTCGCCCGACTTGGTGGCGGGGGTCTATGTGGGCTTCGACGAGCCGCGCACGCTCGGCCCGAAAGACACCGGCGGCGTGGTGGCGGCGCCGATCTTCCGCGACTTCATGATCGGCGCGCTCAAGGACAAGCCGGCGACGCCGTTCCGCGTGCCGCCGGGCATCAGCTTGGCTCGGGTCAATCTCGACACCGGCCGCCCCGCCGAACCGGGCGACATCAAGGTGATTCTGGAAGCCTTCAAGACCGGCACGTCGCCCTCGACCCAGGCCTCCATCGACGGCCAGTCGGATCAACTCGATCCCGACGAGCCGGGGATGCCGGCTGGTTCGCCTGCCCGCCCCACCGCCGGCGGCCTGTACTAAACACCCGGTTTTTCAGCAGTCATACGACGGCGATTGAAGCCGGGCATGGCTTGTGGAAGCGTGTGGCATCCCGTCACTGCCAGCGAAAGGCTTCCCTCATGCAAGTCAAAGCATTCGGCGCGCAATCGGCCACCAGCCCGATTGCCCCCATGACCATCGCGCGCCGCGCGGCCGGCCCGAAGGACGTGGCGATCAAGATCCTGTACTGCGGCGTCTGCCATTCGGACCTGCATACCGCGCGCGGCGAGTGGAGCGGCGTGCGCTTCCCGACGGTGCCCGGGCACGAAATCATCGGCCGGGTCACGGCTGTCGGTGCCGCGGTGACGCGTTTCAAGGAAGGCGACACGGTCGGCGTCGGCTGCATGGTCGACAGCTGCCGCAAGTGCTACTCCTGCGACGACGGTCTGGAGCAGTATTGCAGGGGCCCCCACGGCTTCCAGCTGACGTACAACGGCTGGATCGACGGCAGCGGCGAGAACACCTACGGCGGCTATTCGTCGGCCATCACCGTCGACGAGCATTTCGTCCTCAAGATCACGCATAAGGAGTCCGACCTCGCCGCCGCGGCGCCGCTCCTGTGCGCCGGGATCACGACCTGGTCGCCGCTCAGGCACTGGAAAGCCGGCCCGGGCAAGAAGGTGGGCGTGGTCGGCATCGGCGGGCTCGGCCATATGGGATTGAAGCTCGCGCGCGCGCTGGGCGCTCATGTGGTGGCGTTCACCACCTCGCCGGCCAAGGTGCAGGACGCCCGCGATCTCGGCGCCCACGAGGTGGTGGTGTCGCGCGACGCCGCGGAGATGGCGAAGCACGCCGAGAGTCTGGATTTCATCCTCAACACCGTCGCGGCACCCCATGACCTCGACGCCTTCATCGCGCTGCTCAAGCGTGACGGCACCATGACCCTGGTGGGCGCGCCGGCCACCCCGCATCCCTCGCCGTCGGTGATGGGGCTGATCTTCGGCCGCAAATCCCTGGCCGGCTCGGGAATCGGCGGTATCGCCGAAACCCAGGAGATGCTGGATTTCTGCGCCCGGCACGGCATCGTCTCCGATGTCGAGATGATCACCCCGGCGGAAATCGAGGCGGCCTACGGGCGCATGCTGAAAAGCGACGTGAAATACCGCTTTGTCATCGACATGGCGGCCCTCTGAGGAATGCGTGCGGCGCGCCGAATGGGGCCGGGAAGGCGGGGCGCCCTTGTGTTAGGCGCGGGTTTTCCTTAAAAAACCGCCCAGACCGGATTTCCCAAGCCGGATTCAAGGACATTTCCCATGCGCGCCGACATCGAGAGCAAGGTCAACGAGATCAAGCGTTCCCTCGGCCTGCTCCGGAGGCATCTTTGACTGGGATCGCGCCCTCCTGCGCCTTGATGAACTGAACGCCAAGGCCGAAGACCCCAATCTCTGGAACAAGCCGTCCGAAGCGCAGAAAGTCATGCGCGAGCGGACCCAACTCGACACCGCCATCGGTTCCACCCGCAAGCTCGAGCGGGAACTGGAGGACGCGATCACCTTGTCGGAACTCGCCGACGATGAGGGTGACGAAGGCGCCATCGCCGAAGCCCGCGCGCTGATCGCCGACCTCTTGGCACGCGCCAAGCAGATCGAACTGGAAAGCCTGCTGTCCGGCGAGGCGGACGGCAACGACTGCTATCTCGAAATCCACGCCGGCCAGGGCGGCACCGAGGCCCAGGACTGGGCCGAGATGATGGCGCGCATGTATTCGCGCTGGGCCGAGCGCAAGGGTTACAAGGTCGAATACCTGGAAGAAAGCGCCGGCGACGGCGCCGGCATCAAGTCCGTGACCTTCCGCATCGGCGGCGTCAACGCCTACGGCTGGCTCAAAACAGAAAGTGGAGTCCACCGGCTGGTGCGCATCTCGCCCTACGACTCGAACGCGCGGCGGCACACTTCGTTCTCGTCGGTCTGGGTGTATCCGGTGGTGGACGAGTCCATCGAGATCGAGATCAACGACAAGGACTGCCGCGTCGACACCTACCGCGCGTCCGGCGCCGGCGGCCAGCACGTCAACAAGACCGACAGCGCGGTGCGCATCACCCACATCCCGACCAATATCGTGGTCCAGTGCCAGAACGAGCGGTCCCAGCACCAGAACCGGGCCAAGTGCTGGGAAATGCTGCGCGCGCGCCTGTACGAACTGGAGCTGGAGAAGCGCGAAGCCAAGCTGGCCCAGCAGGAATCCGCCAAGACCGACATCGGCTGGGGCCACCAGATCCGCTCCTATGTGCTGCAGCCCTATCAGATGGTCAAAGACCTGCGCACCGAAGTCGAAACCTCGGACACGCAGGGAGTCCTGGACGGTGATCTGGACAAGTTCATGGCCGCTTCGCTGGCCTCGCGCATCAAGACCGGCGGCGACGTTATTCAGTAGTCAAGCGCGCAGTAGTCAAGCGCGGCGCGCGCAACGTATCCGGCCGCGCCGGCGGTCACCTTCATCACCGCGCGCCAGCTATGACAAGGCGCGCGCCTCGATGGTGACATGCGACAGCGCGGCGAATTTCCCGAACCGGCAGCGGTAGTATTCGGCGGCGCGCGGACGGTCGCTGACCACCGAGACGATGGCGCCCAGATGCCCCGGGCCCAGCCGCCATAAATGCAGGTCGGCGACATGGTCGCCCTGGCTCTCGACCTCGGCGCGCAGCTTGTCCGCCAGGTCCGGATCGGCGGTCATATCGAGCAGGATGCGCCCGGAATCCCTGATCAGGCCGTAGGACCAGTTGCCGATCACCACGGCGCCGACGATGCCCATGACCGGGTCCATGAACGTCCAGCCCAGGTATTTCGCGGCGAGCAGCCCGGCGATGGCGAGCACCGATACGCCGGCGTCGGCCAGAATATGCACAAAGGCCGCGCGGTAATTGTTGTCGGTGTGATGCTTGCCGTGGGCGTCGTGATGATGCGCGTGGTCCTGGGTGAACGAGACCGTGAGATCGTGGCTGTGATCGTCATGCGGCAGGCGCAGGCGCACGGTGAATTCGTGGGGCTCCGCGACGGTCTGTTCCGATTCCAGGAAGCCGTCGTAGGCGCGCAAGGAGAATCGCTCGCGGGCGCCGTCCGGGCGCTCCACCTCCAGGACCGCGCCGGCATCGTCCGCTTGCAAGCCGTCGGCGAAGCGCAGCCGGAAGCACGGCGGGACCCCGTCCTCGAAGATTTCCAGGAACGCCACGCCGTGCCCCGTATCCAGGCGCCGCTGCGGGCCATGGTCGTGGGGATGCCCATGACCGTGTCCATGATCATGCCCGGAACCATGCCCCGAACCATGGCCGTGATGATGGTGGTCCTCGCCCGCCAGCAGCCAGGCGCCGGCGATGTTCACCAGCAGGCCGAGGACCGCCACCAGGATGGCCTCGTCGACGTCGATCGCCACCGGGCTGAAGAAACGCGCGACCGATTCCCATCCCAACCCGAGCGTGGCGGCCGCCAGGATGATGGCGCTGGCGAAGCTGGCGAGATCGCCGAATTTCCCGGTGCCGAAGGCGAAGCGCTGGTCGTTGGCGTGGCGGCGCGCATAGCGGTAGGCGAGCGCGGCGATGGCGAGGGCGGCGACATGCGTCGCCATATGCACGCCGTCGGCCAGCAGGGCGAGGGAGCCGAATACCGCGCCGCCCACGATCTCGGCCGCCATCATCGCCAGCGACAGCCAGATCACCATCCAGATCTTGCGTTCCTTGCCGGCGTGCCCGGCGGCCAGGAAGACGTGGCTGTGCCCGATCGGGACATTCATGGCGTCACCGCAAATAACTGTTCACGACGTCGACCAGTTCCTCCGCGGCGTCGGCATGGCCCTTTGACCCGGCGACGTGATAGCGGATGTGGTCTTCCATCACCTTGGCCATGAGGCCGTTGATGGCGCCGCGCACGGCCGCAAGCCGGTGCAGCATGTCGGCGCAGCCGATCTCGCTCTCGAGGGCGCGTTCGACCGCTTCCATCTGCCCGCGGATGCGCTTGACGCGGTTCACGAGCTTGGTCTTCTCGCGCACGGTATGGGCCAAGGGGGTACCTCCAATAGGATACCCCCTATAGGTATATCGCGGGCCGCGCGGAGTCCAGGTCCGGCCGCCGGGGGGGCGCCCTGGAGCATTTTCCGATGAAGTGGATGCCGGTTCATCGCAGAAAATGCGACCAAACCAAAAATTAGAGCATGATCGCGATTCAATATGACTCGATCATGCTCTAGAGTCTCGTGCGTGATTTAAGAAACACGCACGAGACTCTAACCTATTGTTTGGTCGCATCGTTTCTGCGGAAAACCGGTATCCACTTTTCCGCACGATGCTCTATGGACTCAGGATATCCAGGGTTTCAGGTAACTTTCATCCATCCCGGCGGCGGTGCGCGCGGGGATGTTGAAGGGGGGCTTGAGGCCGCCGCGGAAGCGCTCCGCCAGCAGCGCGGCGTACCGGGCCTGGGGATCGGCGTGATCGCGCGAGCAGCAATACTCGAACCAGCGGACGCCGATCCGCACATGCTTGATCTCGTCGTCGTAAATCTGCTGCAGCACGGCGGCGGTGTCGGGGTCGTCGGCGGCGCGGCAGCGGTCGATGGCCGCGGGCGTGGTGTCCAGCCCGCGCGCCTCCAGGGTCATGGGAACGATGGCCAGGCGCGCGGCCAGGTCGTCGGCGGTGCCGCGGGCCGCATCCCACAGGCCGTTGTGGGCGGGAAGATCGCCGTAGGCGGCGCCCAGGTCCGCCAGCCGGTTGGCCAGCGCGGCGTGGTGTTCCGCTTCCTCCACCGCCACATTGACCCAGTCGTTGTAATAGGCGAGCGGCAGGCCGAGATGGGCAAAGCGGACAATGATGTCCCAGGCCAGGTCGATGGCGTTGAGTTCGATATGGGCCAGCGCGTGGATGAAGGCGATGCGGCCTTTGGGCCCCATCGACCGGCGCGGCATCCGGTTGGGCGGAAGAAGTTCGGGCCGCGCCGGCCGCGCCGGGAGGTCGGGCGCGGCCGCCCAGCCGATCTCGGTACCGGCGCGCCAGACGTCGGCGAGCGCGAAGGTGGCGGCGACTTTTTCCTCGGGCGCGGCGGTGAGCAGCACGTCGACCGCGCCCTGCGCGAGCGTAACCGGAGCGAAGGAGGCCGTCACAAGCCGCGCAGCGCCTGTCTCACTTCCTCGGCATGGCCGGGAACGCTGACCTTGCGCCACTCGGCGCGCACCTTGCCGTCCCGGTCGATGATGAAGGTCGAGCGCTCGACGCCCATGAACGTGCGCCCGTACATGCTCTTTTCCTTCCACACGCCGTAGGCTTCGCAGACGCCGCTGTCGTCGGAGGCGAGGGGGAAATTGAGGTCGTATTTGGCCTTGAACTTCTGGTGGCTCTTGACCGGGTCCTTGGACACGCCGATCACGATGGCGCCCTTGAAGGCGGTCATGCGGTCGCGGAAATCGCAGGCCTCGGCGGTGCAGCCGGTGGTGTCGTCCTTGGGGTAGAAGTAAAGCACGACCGGCTTGCCGCGCAGATCCTTCAGCGAGACCGCAGTGCCGTCGTCCAACGGCATGGTGAAGGCGGGCGCATTCTTGCCGACCAGCGAACTCACATTTGATTTCGCGGGCGATTTCACCTTTGATTTCGCATTTGATTTTACGGGCGATTTTATGGGGGCGGTCTTGGCCGGTTTCTTGGCGACGGCCTTCGCGGGCGCCTTTTTGGCGGATTTCTTGGTTTTGCTCTTGGCTTTTGCGGCCATGGGTCTGTCCTCTCAGCGGATGACGGCGTCCGGGGGCAGGGCGGCCCGGGCGGCGGCGGCGGGTTGTGCGATGATCTTCTCGTAAAGCGCGGACACGGTTTTTCCCGTCTCCGCCATCAGGCGTTCCAGGGCGCCATCATCCAATACCCCGGCGGCACGGGCCAGTTTTTGTTTCAGGCCCGGCGGCAGGCTCTCCGGTGCCACATCGCCCTCGGTGGTCAGGCGGATCACGAATTGCAGCCGCGACCACAGGCCGATGGCGGCGGCCAGCGTGTCGCCGTCGGTGGCGGACAGCGCGCCGGCGTCCACCAGCAGCGCGATCAGGCTGGGCGGCCGGGTGTCGGCGGTCACCGCCGCATGCCGCAGGGCCAGGTACTGCAGGATGAATTCGGCGTCGATCAGCCCGCCGGGCTGGCGCTTCAGGTCCCACAGGCCTTTGTCGCCCTGTTCCTTGCGCATCAGCGCGCGCATGTCGGCGACGGCGCAGAGCAGGATGTTGGGGTCGCGCGGGCGGGAAAGAGCCAGGGCGCGGGCGTTCTCGACGGCGCCGGCGAGCGCCGCCGCCCCGTACACCACGCGGGCACGCACCAGGGCAAGGTGTTCCCAGGTCCAGGCGTCCTCGGTCTGGTATTTGGCGAAGGCCTCGAGGCTGGTGGCCAGGGGGCCCTTGTCGCCGTTGGGCCGCAGGCGCAGATCCACGGTGTAGAGCGCGCCTTCGCCGGTGAGCGCGGTGAAGGCGGTGGTGATGCGCTGCGCGAGGCGGATGTAATAGGGCGCGGCGGGGAAGGATTTGGCGCCGCCCTGGGACATGGCGTCCACGGCGGCGTCATAGACCAGCACAAGGTCGAGGTCCGAGGACGGCGTCAGCTCCCGGCTGGCGAGCTTGCCGTAGGCCAGCACGGCAAGGCCGCCGTCTTTGCCGGCGTCGGCGCCGACCCGGCCATGTTGGCGGGCGAATTCCGCATGCACCCGCGGCACCAGCGCGCCGGTCACCGCCTCAGCCACGGTCGTGAGTTGTTCGGCCGCGACCGTGGCATCGGTGATGCCGCGCAACGTGTGCACACCGATGCGGAATTGCTGGTCGTGGGTCCAGCGGCGCAGGCGGTCGAGGGTGCCTTCAAAGGTGTCGGCGTCCGCCAGCGAGGTCTCCAGGTCCTTTTTCAGTGCGCTCGCGTCGGGCAGCGGGTTGAAGAACTGGGGCTCCAGCACATAGTCGAGCAGGGCGGGGGTGCGGGTGACGTGTTCGGCCAGGCGCGGGGCATCGCCCATGATCTCGGCCACCAGGTCGAGGATGTCGGGATTGGCGTAGAACACCGACAGCAGCGGCACGCCGGCGGGCAGGGCGGCGAGGCACCTGTCGAAGCGCAGGAACGCAGGCCCCGGCTGGGTGGTGCGGGCGAAGGCCGAGAGCAGCGCCGGCATCACTTCGGTCAGCAGCTGACGCGCGCGGTTGGAGCGCGTCGAGCGGTAACGCCCGTGGTGCCAGGCGCGCACGGTCTGGGCGATGGTGGCCGGCTCGGAGTATCCCAGGCGCTTCAACGTGGCGATGGTATCGGGATCGTCCTCGGTGCCGGTGAACACCAGGTTGCCGCCTTCTTCGCCACTGAGGGCGGGGCCGGTGATGGCCAGTGACGGCGCGTCCTCGAACAGGCCGGCGTAATGGGTTTCGACGGTCCGCAAGACCTTTTCCACGTCGGCCATGAACGCCGCCGTATCCTGCGCGCCGGAGAAAGCGGCCAGGCGTTTAAGACCGGCCTCGTCCGCCGGCATGGTCTGGGTCTGTTCGTCGGCGATCATCTGCAAACGGTGCTCGAGCGCCCTCAGCGCCCGGTAACAGGCCTTCAGGTCATCGCGCACCTGCGGTTCCACGAACCCCAGCTTGGCAAGCGTGTCGAGCGTTCCCAGGGTGTCCGAAAGGCGGGACTCCGGGAACCGTCCGCCCCAGATCAATTGCTGGATCTGGGCGAAGAACTCGATTTCGCGGATACCGCCGCGTCCGAGCTTGATGTTGTGTCCAGCCACCTGCACATGCCCGCCGCCCTTGAGGGCGTAGATCTGGCGCTTGATGGAATGGATGTCCTGGATGGCGTAGAAGTCGAGCGACTTGCGCCAGATGAACGGCTGCAGGTCGCGCAGAAATGACTTGGCCATGTCCAGGTCGCCCGCCACGGCGCGCGCCTTGATGAAGGCCGCGCGTTCCCAGTTCTGGCCGTAGTTCTCGTAATAGGACTGGGCGGCGGCGCGCGACACGGCGATGGAGGTCGAGCCGGGGTCGGGCCGCAGGCGCAGATCGGTGCGGAAGACATAGCCGTTCTTGCGCTCCTGCAGCACCTGCACCAGGTCCTTGGTCAGCGCCACGGCGAATTCCTGCGGCGATTTGGGCCCGATGTAGGGCAGCCGCATTTCGTCGAAGAACACGAACAGGTCGATGTCGGACGAATAGTTGAGTTCGCGCCCGCCGAGCTTGCCGAGGCCGACCACCGCGTAACCGCAGGCGCGCTCCGGATCGGCGGCATCGGCGAGGGCGATCTGCCCGCGTTCGGCCGCGCGCGCGAGCAGGCTGCGCAGCGCGGCGCGCACGCAGGCGTCGGCGAAATCCGACAGCGCCGCGGTCACCTGCTCCACGGTCCAGACGCCGGCGAGATCGGCCAGGGCGATGGACAAGGCGACCTCGGCCTTGGCGCGGCGCAGGCTTGCCATCACCGCGGCGACGTTGGCCGGCTCGGCCGGGGCCGCCAGCGCGGCCACGGCCTCGCTCAGCACCTTGCTGGCGCCGCCTTCGACCGTCGCCATCACGATCGCGGGATGGGCCAGGGCGAGGTCGCTTAAAAAGGGACTCGCCGCGAAGATGCCCGTGAGCACCGGGCCCCAGCGGGGGTCGGCCAGGGCGCCGGCCACGAAATCTTTCACGGCGCCGTCCGTGATGCTTGCAAGCGCGGCCCATTCATCGCCCAGCGTGCGGACGCGGGCCGGATCGAAGGCGACGGGTGGGGCCAGACACAGGACGGGGATGGGGGAGGACACGCAGCGACTCGCAGGTTTATGTGTTGTTCGAGGCCACAGTGGGATATAGATACCGGGTGGTCAAGACAGGGCCCAAGACCCTGTAAAACAGGGCCGTGGCCCTGCATGAAGGTCCCTGGGGGGAATTACCCCGCGCCAGCGGGGTAGTGGTAGGGAGTGCCGCGTTGTCCCACGGGGCGGTCAGATATCTGCTGCGCGTCATCGAGGCGGTGTTCCTGCTGGCGGTCGTCGGCGCGGCGGTGCTCACCTGGCGGCTGAGCCAGGGCCCGATCGTCATCGACGCCATCGCGCCCTACGTCTCCGAGGCGTTCACCCAGGCCGGCAATGGCGTGAAATTCCAGGTCGACCACCTGGAATTCAAATGGTTCGGATTGAAGGCGCGCCCCGAGCTTACCGCGCGCAACGTCCGCCTGATGCAGCCCGACGGCGGCATCATCGCCAGCCTGCCGAGCATGGTGGTGCGCCTGTCGCCGGGCGCCCTGCTCCGCGGCGTGATCGCGCCCGATACGGTGATGCTGTCCAATCCCATCATCCGCTTCGTGCATCGCGCCGACGGATCCCTGGGGCTTGGCTCGGGCAGTTCCGGGGTGGCGATTCCCAATCCCGCCGCCGCGCCGGCTGCCGCGCCCACTGCCATACCCACTGCCACACCGGGCGTCGAGCCGACCAACAGCAACGCGGTCGCCGAGGAACTCATCCGCTCGCTGACGCGGCCGGCCAGTGAAGAGAACCGCGCCGGATATCTCGACACCGTCACCATCGCCGATACCACCCTGGTGCTCGCGGACGAGGTTTCCGGCCGGCGCTGGATCGTGCCGTCGGCGACGCTCACGTTCACGCGCACCGCCGGCAGCCTGGAACTTCTGGCGACCCTGCCGGTGGTCGAGGACGGCCGGCGCTGGACCGTGACCGCGCGCGGACACTACCTCGAGGCGACCCGCCGGCTGGCGTTCGACGTCGATCTCGAGGGCTTTCGGCCGACGCGCGTGGCGCGCCTCGCCAAGCAGCTGGTGCCGTTCGGCGCCATCGATCTGCCGGTGAGCGGCAAGGCCCAGGCCAACTTCACCCTGCAAGGCAACGCCGCGCGCCTCGACAGTATCGCGTTCGACGTCAAGGGCGCCGCCGGTACCTTGCATCTGCCGGCACCGGTCGAGCAGTCCTATCCGGTGCGCGCATTGTCCCTGAAGGGATCCGCCAGCGCCAACCTCGACAGCATGAAGATCGACGAAGCCAAGGTGGAACTGGACAGGGCCAACGACGTGCGCCCGGTGATCACCGTCAGCGCCGAGGGCGTGAACCTCAACACCGCGCCGCATGTGACGGTGCGCGCGCAGTTGCCGGACCTGAGCCTGGCGGGGCTGAAGGACTACTGGCCGCAGACCGTCGCGCCCAACACGCGCGACTGGATCGTCGACAACCTCGACGGCGGCGGCGCCACCGCCACCGAGTTCAAGATGGAACTGAACGGGCCGCGCCTCGAGGAACTCACCGCGACCAACACCCTGCTGACCACGCGCCTGCACGGCATCAACGTGGCTTACATGCCGCACATGCCGAAGGTGCTGGGCACCGACGGCGTGCTCACGCTCTCGCCCAGCGAGGTGCAGATCGCCATCCACGGCGGCCATGTGCCCGATGCGCAGAGCGGCGCCGGCCTCAGGGTCACCGGCGGCAAGGTCAGGCTCTACGGGCTCGATGTCGGCAAGGAACGCGGCGACGTCACCCTCGACATCGCCGGCGAGTTCGGCGAGGCCATGCGCCTGGTGGATCACGAACCGCTCGGCTACGCGCATGCGGTGGGGATCGATCCCAGCCAGGTGGCGGGCATGGCCAACGTCAACCTCAAGCTCGATTTCCCGCTCATCAAGGACCTGAAGCGCGAGCAGGTCGCCATCGCCGTCAAGGCCAAGGCCACGGGCGTGGGCATTCCCAACGTCGCCTTCAGCCTCCCCTTGAATCAGGGCGACTTCGAGATGGCGCTCACCGGCAAGGGCATGACGGTCGAGGGCAAGGCCAATCTGGGCGGCATTCCGTCGCTGGTGTCGTGGACCGAGGACTTCGAGGGCGAGGGCGACGTGCGCTCGACCTATGTCCTGGACCCGATCCTCAACAACAACCAGCGGCCCTTGCTGGGCCTCTCCATGCGTCCGTTCATCCCGCCTTATATCGACGGCGAGGTGCCGGCGCATGTGACCTATGTGGTGCGCCGCGACAATACCGCCACCCTGGAGGCCACCGCCGACCTCACCCGTGCGGCGGTGGCGATCCCGGAACTGGGCTGGAAGAAGGAAGAGGGAAAACCCGCATCGGGTGTGGTCTCGGCGCGGCTGGAAAACGACAGCCTGGTGGAGGTTTCGTCGTTCCACGTCACCTCGGGCAGCGCGGGCGATGTGGATGCGCTGGACGTGGTGGGATCGGTCACTTTCAGCGGCGACGCCAACCTCAAGACCCTCAAGATCGGCCCCAGCATCGCCGGCGAAAGCCGCATGCAGGCCGAGGTCACGCGCGACGAGCTTGGCGCCTACACCATGGATGTCAGCGGCGCGGCGTTCAATTCCACCTATTTTTGGAAGGAGATGTCCCGCGACGACACCCGCGGCGCCAAACCCCAGGGTGCCGCCCAGAACGCGGCCCAGAACGCAGAAAGCACGCCGCTCAGGCTGACTGCGAAGTTCGACCGCATGTGGCTGGCCAAGGAGGGCGATTTCAAGGACGTGAGCCTGGTGTTCGAGCGCAGCAAGGCCGGCATCCAGGCCATCGACTTCAAGAGCCGGGTGGCGGAAACGCCGTTCAGCCTCACGCTCACCTCGGTCGACGGCAAGCGCTCCTTCGCCGGCGCCAGCGACAACGGCGGCGCGGTGGTGCGCGCGGTCGGGCTGTTCAAGGATATCCAGGGCGGCAAGTTCTCGATCAAAGGCGAGTTCGAGCCCAACGGTACGGTCAAAGGCGGCGCCGAAATCTCCAACTTCAAGCTGGTGGGCGCGCCGCCGCTGGCGCGCCTGTTGTCGGTGGCGGCGCTGACCGGAATCCTCGACGAGTTGCGCGGCAACGGCATCTCCTTCACCACCCTGCGCGCGCCGTTCTCCTATGCCAACTCCATGCTCACGGTGTCGGACGGCGAGATGTTCGGAACGTCGTTGGGGCTCACCGCCAACGGCACCTATGACTTCAACGCCTCGCGCATGAATTTCGACGGCACCCTGGTGCCGGTCTACGCCGTCAACTCGGTGCTGAATTCGATCCCGCTCATCGGCGGTCTGTTCTCGGGCGGCGACAAGGGCAGCGGCGTGTTCGCGGCCACCTACAGCTATCGCGGCGATCCCGCCACGGCGCAGCCGTCGGTGAACCCGCTGGCGGCGCTGGCGCCGGGGTTCCTGCGGCATATCTTCGACATCTTCAAGTCGAACCCCAACCCGCCGGCGGAACCGAAGCTCACCCCGGTGCCGGAACCGATGCCCAGCAAGTAAGCTCCTTGTCATTCTTGCGTCGCGAAGCGGCGCGAGAATCCAGAGGTTTTTCGTTTCTGGTTTTGCATCGACCAAAAGAACCAAAAACCCCTGGATTCTCGCGCTTCGCGCAAGAATGACAAGAGAACGGGACGTCGCGCCTTACGCCGGCTTCACCAGCGCGTGGCGCTTCTTGCCGGCGCTGAGCTTGATCACGCCGCCGGTCAAAGCGCCGCCGTCCACAATCTGGTTTTCGTCGTCGAGCTTGAGGTCGTTGAGCTTGGCGCCGCCGCCGCGGATCAGTTTGCGGGCTTCCGAATTGCTGGCGGCCAGGCCGGCTTTATGGAACAGGCTCCACGCCGGGATGCCGGCCGCGAGGTCCGCCGCCGGCACGGTGATCGTGGGCAGATCGCCGCCGATGCCGCCCTGCTCGAAGGTCGTGCGCGCGGTTTCGGCCGCAGCATTGGCGGCGTCGGCGCCGTGCAGGAGGCGGGTCGCCTCGAACGCCAGCACCTTCTTGGCGTCGTTGATCTCGGCGCCTTGCAGCAGTTCCAGCCGCGCGATCTCGCCCAGCGCCAGGGTGGTGAACAGCTTGAGGAAGCGGATGACGTCGCCGTCCTCGGTGTTGCGCCAGAACTGGTAGTAGTCGTAGGGCGCAAGGCGGTCGGCCCTCAGCCAGATCGCGCCGGCGGCGGTCTTGCCCATCTTGGCGCCCGACGCGGTGGTGATGAGCGGCGTGGTGAATCCAAACAGCTCCGCATTGGCCACGCGCCGGCCCAGGTCCACGCCCTGGATGATGTTGCCCCATTGGTCGGAACCGCCAAGCTGAAGCGAGCAGTTGTAGCGCTTGTTCAGTTCGACGAAATCGTAGCCTTGCAGGATCATGTAGTTGAATTCGAGGAACGTGAGCGGCTGCTCGCGCTCGAGCCGCAGCTTCACGCTATCCATGGTCAGCATGCGGTTGATGGTGAAGTGACGGCCGACATCGCGCAGGAACGGGATGTACTGAAGGCCATCAAGCCAGTCGGCGTTGTTGGCGAGGATGGCGTCGGTGGGGCCGTCTCCGAACCGGATGAAGGGACGGAATATCTCCTGGATCGATGCGATATTCGCGTTGATGGTGGTGTCGTCCAGGAGCGCGCGGGTTTCGTCGCGGCCCGAGGGATCGCCGATCTTGGTGGTGCCGCCGCCCATCAGCGCGATCGGCCGGTGGCCGGTTTGCTGCATCCAATGCAGCATCATGATCTGCACGAGGCTGCCGACGTGCAGGCTGTTGGCCGTGGCGTCGAAGCCGATATAAGCCGTAATCACGCCCTCGCCGGCTTTGCGGTCCAGGCCGTCCAGGTCGGTGCACTGGTGCAGGAATCCGCGCTCGACGAGCGTGCGGATCAGATCGGAGCGGTGGTGCGTCATCGCCTATATCCGTGGCATAGTTGGGAGGGCCGCCAAGTACCATATTGGGGCCTGTTTCGACAGCAAAACCGGTGTTTTTCATGGCCGCGCCCGCCCGCAAACCCGCTCCGAACGCCGTTTTCCAGCCGCTTCGGGCCATCGGCCTGATGAGCGGCACCTCCATGGACGGGGTCGACGCGGCCTATGTGGAAACCGATGGGCAGCGCGCCATCGTCCGGGGCGAGGCCCGGACCACGCCCTTCGACAAGGATTTCCGCGCCCGGCTCAAGGCCTACATTCTGTCGGGCCCTGCGCGCGACGGCAGCGCGGAGGAACGCGGCCTCGAAGCCGAGCTTACCGACCTGCACGCCAAAGCGGTGCGGGCGCTGGTGGAGCGCATGGGCAAGAGCCTCGCCGACATCGACATCGTCGGCTTCCACGGCCAGACCATCTGGCACAAGCCGCAGCAGCATCTCACCTGGCAGATGGGCGACGGCGCCGCTCTTGCAAAAGCGCTGGGCGTCACCGTGGCCTACGATTTCCGCAGCGATGACGTGAAGGCGGGCGGGCAGGGGGCGCCGCTCCTGCCGATCTTCCATGCGGCGCTGGCATCCGATTCAAACACGCCGGTGGTGATCCTCAATCTCGGCGGCGTCGGCAACATCACCTATATCCCGGGCGGCGCGGAGGCGGACTTTGAGGGCCTGCTCGGTTTCGACACCGGGCCGGGCAACGGCATGATCGACGACTGGATGATGACGCACTTCGACAAGCCCATGGATCCGGGCGGCATGACTGCGGCACAAGGGGCCGTGCACGAGGACATCGTCGCGAAAATGCTGGCGGCGCCGTTCTTCGGCCGCACGCCGCCCAAGTCGCTCGACCGGTTCGATTTCTCGGCTGCCGCCGTGGAAGGGTTGTCGCCGGAGGACGGCGCCGCGACCCTGACCGCCTTCACCGCGGCCTGCGTCGTGCGGGGCCTGGATCATTGCCCGGCGCGGCCCGCGCGCATCTATGTCGCCGGCGGCGGGCGTCACAACGACACGCTGATGCAGATGCTGGCCAAGCGGTCCGGCGCCGTCGTCGCGCCGGTGGAGTCCCTGGGCTGGCAGGGCGACGCGCTGGAAGCCCAGGCCTTTGCCTATTTCGCGGTACGCACGCTGCGCGGATTGCCGCTGACGTTCCCCGGCACCACCGGCGTCAAAGCGCCGATGGCGGGTGGGAAGATCGCGAAGGCTTAATGTCTTCGGTCGCGTTTTCCTTCGGAAAACGCTTCTAACCCTGCGCCGCGGCCTTGCGCCGCGGATTGCTGAGGCCCTGGCCCATGCGCTGCTCCAGGTAATTGGTTACCGCGCCGACCATATTGTCCATATGGTCCTTGAAGAAATGGTTGGCGCCTTTGGCCAGCTGGTAATCGATGACGATGTTTTTCTGGAGCTTGAGTTTGTTGGCCAGTTTCTCGACCGAGGGTTCGGGCACCACGTCGTCGTCGGTGCCCTGAAGGATCAGGCCGGACGAGGGGCAGGGCGCCAGGAACGAGAAGTCGTACATGTTCGCCGGCGGCGCCACCGAGATGAAGCCTTCGATCTCCGGCCGGCGCATCAGGAGCTGCATGCCGATCCAGGCGCCGAAGGAGAACCCGGCTACCCAGCAGGACGGCGCATTGGGGTTGACCGACTGCAGCCAGTCCAGCGCCGACGCGGCATCGGACAGTTCGCCCTGGCCGTTGTCGAAGTCGCCCTGGGAGCGTCCGACGCCGCGGAAGTTGAAGCGCAGCACCGAGAAGCCCTTCTTCACGAACACATAGTAAAGGTTATAGACGACCTTGTTGTTCATGGTGCCGCCGTGCTGCGGGTGCGGATGCAGGATGACGGCGATGGGGGCCCGGGGCGTGTCGCTATGGTGGTAGCGGCCTTCGAGGCGGCCTTCGGGGCCGGCAAAAATGACTTCGGGCATTGTCTTCCTTCAGGCCGCGCCCCGGGCGATATTGTCGGGGCGCGATATTTAGGGGAAACCCCCACTCGGGCGCAAACCTAAAGAGGCCCGCAAGGGCCTGTCATAGCACCTTTTATTCCCGCGGCGCTGATTTAGCTGCCGCCCGGCCACGTTGTTGCGCCCGAAAATCCCGCTAAATACCCGGAATTATTGATTTTTTGCACCTAGGACGCGGGGCGTTGCAGGTGTGCTAAAAGGGGCCCGCGAAACCGGCCTCCAGACCCCTATATCACGCGTGCCCAGGCCCATGACGGCCCCCGTCTTTTACCTCGATTACAACGCCAGCGCCCCCCTGCTGCCCGAAGCCGCCGCCGCCATGACGGCGACCTTCGCGCTCATGGGCAATCCGTCGTCCGTGCATCGGGCGGGACGCGCCGCGCGGGCGGTGATCGAGGATGCGCGCGAAGCGGTGGCGGCGCTGGTGAACGCCACGCCGGCGCAGGTGGTGTTCACCTCGGGCGCGACCGAGGCCAACGGCCTGGCGCTGGTCGCCGGGCCGGTGACCGCCTCCGCGGTCGAACATCCGTCGGTGCTGGCCTGGGCCGAAGCGGAAACGATTTCTGTCGACGCCGACGGCGTCATCGATCTGCCGGCGTTGGACAACCGTCTCAGGGAATTTCCGCCGGCGGTGGTGGCGCTGATGCTCGCCAACAATGAGACCGGCGTGCTCCAGCCCGTCGTGGATGCCGCCGCGCTCGCCCACGGCTGCGGCGCGCGCCTGCACTGCGACGCGGTGCAGGGACCGGGCCGCGTACCGGTGGATTTCCAAGCGTTGGGCGCCGACACCCTGAGCCTGTCGGCCCATAAGTTCGGCGGGCCCAAGGGGGTGGGCGCCTTGATCCTGCGGCCCGGCTTGGAACTGCCGGCGCTGGTGAAAGGCGGCGGGCAGGAGCGCCGGCGCCGCGCCGGTACGGAAAACCTTGTGGGCATCGCCGGCTTCGGCGCCGCCGCGGCAACAGCCGCATCGGCGCTCAAGGATGCGCCGCGTGTCACGGCCCTGCGCGATGCCTTCGAAGCGCGCCTGGCGGTCCAGGCGCCCCAGGTCCGGGTGATGGGGCAGGGCGCCGCGCGCCTCGGCAACACCTCCTGCGTGATGCTGCCGGGGGTTCCGGCCGAGACCCAGCTCATGCGCCTCGACCTCGCCCATGTGCTGGTGAGCGCCGGCGCGGCGTGCTCATCCGGCAAGATCGCCGCGTCCCATGTGCTGACCGCCATGGGCGCCAGCCCGGCCGACGCCAAATGCGCCATCCGCGTGAGCTTCGGGCCCGGCTCGGCCGCGGCCGATGCCGACGCGTTCTTTTCCGCCTGGCTGCCCCTTGCGCTGACCGCCGCCGCCTAAGTATCTACGCCCATGCCCAAGATCATTTTCATCGAGCGCAACGGCAACCGCAAGGAAGTGGCGGCCAAGGACGGCGCCACGGTGCTGCAGGCGGCCCACGCCGCCGGCATCGACATGGAAGGCGCCTGCGAGGGATCCATGGCCTGTTCCACCTGTCACGTCATCGTCGACGAGGCGTGGCTCGCCAAGCTGCCCCAGGCCAGCGCCCTGGAAGAAGACATGCTGGACCTGACCTATGGCGTGACGCGGGCGTCGCGCCTGGGCTGCCAGATCACGCTGACGCCGGACCTCGACGGGCTCACGCTGCGCCTGCCGCAGGCGACGCGGAACATGATGGATTGAGATGAGCGCTCTAAACTCAATGGGGTTCGCCAAACCCGCGTCGGCGACGCGCGTCGTCGTCGCCATGTCGGGCGGCGTCGACAGCTCGGTGACCGCGGCGCTGCTGGCGCGCGACGGTTACGACGTGGTGGGGCTGACCATGCAGCTTTACGACGTCGGCGCGGCAGCGGCCAAGGGCAAGACCTGTTGCGCCGGCCAGGACATCTACGACGCGCGGCGCGTGGCCGACCGTATCGGCATGCCGCATTACGTGGTCGATTACGAAACCACCTTCAAGACCGACGTCATCGACCGCTTCGCCGATTCATATGTGCGCGGCGAGACGCCGGTGCCGTGCATCATGTGCAACCAGACCGTCAAGTTCCGCGACCTGTTCAAGGCCGCCAAGGATCTCGGCGCCGATGCGTTGGCTACCGGGCACTATGTCCAGCGCCTGATGGGCGCGCACGGGCCGGAGTTGCACCGCGCGGTCGATCCGGCGCGCGACCAGAGCTATTTCCTGTTCGCCACCACGCGCGCGCAACTGGAGTTCGTGCGCTTCCCGCTGGGCGGCCTGGAGAAGCCGGCGGTGCGCGCACTGGGCGAGGAACTCGGCGTGCATGTGGCCGCCAAGCCCGACAGCCAGGATATCTGCTTCGTCCCCGACGGCCGTTACGCCGAAACCGTCAAGCGCCTGCGTCCCGAGGCCGCGCGCAAGGGCGAGATCGTGCACGTGGACGGCCGCAAGATCGGCAGCCACGACGGCGTCATCCATTTCACCATCGGCCAGCGCAAGGGCCTCGGCGCCGGCGGCGAGGCCGAGCCCTTGTATGTGGTGCGCCTCGAGCCCGAGGCCGCGCGCGTCATCGTTGGCCCCAAGGCGGCGCTGTTGGAGCAGAGCTTCGCGCTGCATGGGGTCAACTGGCTGGGCGACGGCGCGGCGCTGGGCGGCGAGGGGCGGCGCGTGACCATGAAATTGCGCAACACCCACACGCCCGTCACCGGCATGGCGTTTGGCGAAGGTGAAGGTGCGCGCGTGGTGCTGGACCGGCCGGAGGCCGCCGTGACCCCCGGACAGGCTTGCGTGTTTTACGCCGGCGAGCGGGTGCTGGGCGGCGGTTGGATCGCCCGGGGCGGGACGTCGCAGCCGGTTTCCCTGAACCTCAAGCGCGCGGTTCCGGCCAGCGCCTGATTTTTGCGCTATTTCAGCTGGTTAGAGCATTCCTTCCCGGTGCAACAGGGTTTGACAATCCCCATGCGGGGACTTAAAAACCAGCCTCCCGAGATGGTCCGCACGGCGGGGTAGCTCAGCTGGTTAGAGCACGGGAATCATAATCCTGGGGTCGGGGGTTCGAGTCCCTCCCCCGCTACCATCTCAAACCCCCGGGTTTCTCCCGAGGTGTTCGCAAACGGGCCGGTGGTCAATCCGCCGGCCTTTTTCTTTTGGGCGGCGACTTGCCCGGCAGAATTTGCCTATCCGGGGCGCCAGTCGGCAAAAGATGCCCGGTGCGGGCGAGCCTCCGGCACCGGAATCACTGAAAAATCCGCGCTCCGCGGCTTGGCACAGGGATTGCTAACACTTCCTTAGGAGTTATCCGCGTGCAGGCAGGTAACGCTTTATAGCCATTGGACAGTAGGAGTCCGACTATGAGCGATGTCAGCAGCCTGAGCGCTTCCTCACTTTTTTCAGTCCATCGCCGTCATTCCCGTGATCTGGAGCAGGAGCTGTTCCGGAAGATCGACGCCGACGGCGACAACAGCATCAGCCAGGCCGAACTCCAGAGTGCGGTCACCGGCGCCGGCGGCACCACGCAAGGCGCCGACGCGCTGTTCGCGCAGCTCGACACCGGCAAAACCGGCAGCGTCGGCAGCAGCCAGTTCATCTCCGGTTTCTCGGCGCTGTCCTTCAGCGCGGTGAACGGTCAGCAATTGATCGACGCGCAGGCGCAAGCCACCGGCGGCAGCACGCCGCAGACTCCGTTCGCACAGTTCACCTCGCAGCTGTTCGGCAAGCTGGACGCGGACGGCGACGGCGCGTTGACCAAAAGCGAGTTGGAGAAGGCGGTGACCGCGGCCGGCGGCACGGCCGCGTCGGCCGACGCGCTCTACACCCAGCTCGATCCGGACAATACCGGCAGTGTCAGCCAATCCCAGTTCGGCGCCAATTTCCCCAGGCCGGGGCAAGCCCTGGCCTCCACTGCGTCATCCGACACCGCCCAGGCGGCGTTGGGCGCCTTGTTCCAGAGCATGAATCCCCTGAAGCAGGTGGCGACCGATCTGTTCTCGCAGCTCGACGCGGACGGCGACGGCAAGCTCACCAAAAGCGAGCTGGAGAAGGCCGTGACGGACAAGGGCGGCTCGGCCGCGCAGGCCGACGTGCTTTACGCCAGGCTCGATCCCGACAACACCGGGACGGTGACCGAAGCGCAGTTCACGCAATACGCGCTTGCGAACGATCGCCCGCCGCTTCTGTTCCAGGCGCAAGACGGCGACGAGGATGCCGACGCGAGCACGGCTGCCGCGTCGTCCGCTTCCACGACCTCTACGGCCGCCGACCAGCTGGAAGCGGCGATCCAGAAGCTGCTCGGCAGTGTCTTCGGCCAGGGTGCATCGGCGTTCGGGTTTCCGCCGCCGTTCGGCGCGGGTCTCAGTGCGTCTTCGATGACGGCGCTGCTGAACGCTCAGGGCAAGTCCGCGGCGGGCTAACCCGCCGGGTGTTCGAGCCGCGTCCGGGGCGGCGAAGGAAACCTCCGGCTGCTGCGTTTGATGTTCGGACCTTCAAGGCCGAACGCCCGCAACACCGTTCATGCGCGCGTGCGGCGGAGGGCTGCCGCCGCTCTGCACGGCGCGGCAGCCCTCTCGCCTTTCCGCCACATAACCTTGGCGGTGCGTGGCGCCGTAAACTATTGATACACATATATGTCGTTCTCTTCCGCCGGCGCAGGTTCGTCGGGTAAGGGCGCAACATTGTATCCGGGGCATCCGGGCTCGCGTCCGCAGTAGGCGCGGCCGGCCGCGTGAGTGCTAGTATCCCGCGAAATCACAGGGGCAGACGGATGCCGGCGCGGCCAAAATCACTCGAGGAAATTCGATCGGACGTTTGCGACACGACCCTTGTTTGGATCACCGCGATCGCAATCCCGATGCTCAGCTTCAGCGTGAGCCGCGTTCGGGAGATCGGGTGGCAGCCGGTTATCGGCCTGCACATGGTTCTGGTTGTTCTCCTCGCCGTCGTTACGCTCTTCCGGCGCCGCATCGCATATGCAGCGCGTGCCTTTCTCCTTGTCACCTTGATGTTTCTCACCGCATGCGGTGGATTGCTCAATTTTGGATCCCCGGCCGGCCTTTTCTACTTCTGCGGCGCGAGCGTCATGGCTGCGGTACTGTTCGGCCGGCCGGCGTCCTTCCTCACCGTCATTCTTGCCTTGCTTGCGATGCTGGCCGCTTACCTGGGGTTCCGTGCGGGTCTTTTGACGCGGCCTGACTTGAATGTCGTTCATTCGGCATCCTCCTCATGGCTTGCCAACGCCGGCGGTGTCGTCATCACGTCGCTCGGTCCGATCATTGCCGCTTCGACCTTCATCACGCAGCTGTCGGCGGAGCGGATGCGTGCCGAAGAGTCAAGCCGGGCCAAGTCAAGTTTTCTTGCGACCATGAGTCATGAATTGAGAACGCCGATGACGGCGATCCTGGGACTATCGGAATTGATCTCTCTCGAGAGTTCCGAAGCTCTTCCGCGGGAGCGGGCGCGGCGAATTCACGAGTCAGGCAAGCTGTTGTTGGAACTCGTCAACGATGTGCTTGATTTCTCGAAGATGGAACACCACCAAGTGGCATTGGAGCGGGTGCACTTCAGTCTTCCCGCGCTGTTCGCGGAGGTTGAGGCCCTTTTTTCACCGTTGGCGAAGAAAAAAGACCTGGCGTTCGCGCTGTCGCTGGCGGCCGCGGATCGCGACGTGGTGATGGGCGACCCCACGCGATTGCGCCAGGTGCTGATCAACCTGATCGGCAATGCCATCAAGTTCACGGATGAGGGTTTCGTCCGCGTGGAGGCGGCCCTTGTCGAAGGGGAAGGGGATCGTCAGACCCTCAATGTCGAGGTGATCGACACCGGGATCGGCATATCCCCGGAGCAGCAGGAAAAGCTGTTCCAGCCGTTCACGCAAGGCGACGGAACGATCACGCGGCGTTTTGGCGGCACCGGCCTCGGCTTGGCGATCAGCCGCAGCGTGACCAACCTGATGGGCGGCACTTTGCGAGTCTCGTCCCGTGAAGGTGCGGGATCGACATTTTCGTTGTCCGTCCCAATTCTCGCGGCCGACGGGCGCGCGCAGGATCCTGTTCGGGGGGCGGCGCGCCGCGCCCCATCGTCATCTCGATCAATGCGTATTCTTGTCGCGGAAGACAATGAAGCCCTGCGCTACCTCACGAGATCCATGCTCGAGAGCCGTGGGCACGCGGTTGATGTCGTCAGCGACGGACGTCAGGCAATCGATGCTCTCAAGGATACGCCGTATGACGTGGTGCTGATGGACGTTCACATGCCGGTCATGGACGGCGTCGAGACGGTGACGCGTATTCGCGGGGCGGACATGTCCTTCAGCCGGGTGCCCATATACGCCGTGACCGCCGACGTCAGGCCCGAGCGCCTCCGGATTCTTTCACAATGCGGTTTTACCTCGGTCTTTCCCAAGCCGGTCGATTGGAATGCGCTGTTCAACGCGATTGAAAACGACTCTGTGCGGCAGGCGGTGACGAACGAGCGGTCCGGCCTTTAAAACGGCGCGCCGGATGCGGCGTGCACCGCTCGGGTCATCGCGGGAGGTATGGCCTGGCGGCGGCGCGGATTATATCTGGCGGCTGCCGACGGGGACTGGATATAGTTGGCACGTTGCATTCTGGGGAATGCCGGACGTAAGGGCTTGCCGCGGCGTGAGCGGCCATAGAGAAACCGGAAATTGAACCGATGTCGCCGTTCCCCGTCGCCGCGGCTCCGTCTGCGGCTTCTGAAAATCTGCAGCGCGCGCTGCGGTTTTATCGCGCGGGCGATCTGGTGTCGGCCGAGAGCCTCTGCCGGGGCGTTCTGACGCAGACTCCGGCCGACAGCGAAGCCTTGCATCTGCTCGGTGTGATCGCCTTTTCCTGCGGTCATTATGGCAGTGCCCGCGACCTTATCGCCGGGGCGATTTCCTTAAGCCCGGACAACGCCGACTATCATCTCAATCTCGGCAACGCCCTGGTCGAACTGGGCGAGAGGGACGCGGCGCTGGCGAGCTTCGACCGAGCCGCCGAACTGCGGCCGGACCTGGCCGAGGTCTATTTTTATCGCGCCAACCTGCTCCAGGACATGAAGCGCTTCGAGCGCGCTCTCGCCGACTATGACCGCGCCATCGGCCTCAATCCGAACCTGCTCGAAAGCTATTTCAATCGCGGCAACGCCCTGGCATCGCTCGGCCGCCGCGCCGAGGCGCTGAAAAGCTATGTCAAATCGTCGGAACTTCTGCCCGGGGACCTGGCCCCCAGAAAGAACGTCTTCTGGCTGAGCCTCCGGCAGGGCGCGGACGAGTCCCGCGTCGAGAGTTTAAGCCGCGAGATGTGCGAGATCGAATGCGGCGCGGAAGTACAGCGGCTGCTGGAGGAAAAATCCATCCCCGCGTTCCGCGCCGTGCACGACCTGGAGCAGGCGGCCTATTTGCGCGAACGGACTCCCGATCTGGAGGGCCTTGAGCAGGCGCACCGGAGCCTCGCGGCCGTGACTGAACGCATTCATGCGCCCCTGGCCGATGCCGGCGATATCGCTCTTTCCGAAAGCGAACTCGGCGACATCGTTCGCTTCCGCAAGATCCATGCGCGTCACCAGGTTCCCCCGTCCTTCGGCGCGCCCCTCAACCCGGACATCGACTGGGCGGCCCTGGAAGCGCGCTACCTCAGCGGGGAAACGCTGGTCATAGACGATTTCCTGTCCGCCGCCGCCCTCGCTCACCTGCAGCGGTTCTGCCTGGTGTCGACCGTGTGGCGGCAGGAATATCAGCACGGGTACCTGGGAGCGTTCGCGCATGCGGGATTTGTCAGCCCTCTGCACTTGCGGATCGCGCGGGATTTGAGCGCGGCGATGCCGCGCCTTTTCGCCGGCCAGGATCTCGAGCAATTGTGGGCTTTCAAATATGATTCGCGGGCGAAGCGCGGCATCAACGTGCATGCCGATTTCGCCAAGGTGAACCTCAACTTCTGGATCACCCCCGATGCTGCCAATCTCGATCCGGAGACCGGCGGCATGGTCATTTATGACAAACCCCCGCCGGACACCTGGAATTTCCGGGAGTACAACGATGACGAACGGCGAGAGCGGATCTACGCTTTTTTGGCGGAGGCGGGCGCCCGCAAATGCGTCGTGCCCCACAGGTGCAATCGCGCCGTTCTCTTCAATTCAAAGCTTTTTCACGAGACCGACGTGATCGATTTCAAGACCGGTTACGAGAACCGCCGCATCAACGTGACCTATCTCTTTGGCCGCGGCGAAGCCTGAAGCCGCGGCCGGTGTGCCGGACCGCGGACATCGGCGATTATCCTGCGTTCAAGCTCTTGGCAAACTCTTGGTGAACGAACTCTTGGCGCCGGAGAGGCCGGGCGCCAAGAGGGATCCCGGGACGACTATTTGCCTTCCTGCCGATAGGTGTCGTGGCATTCCTTGCACGGCAGCGCCGCCGTCAGGATGGAGGTCATTTCGGACACCGACGCGCCCTTTTTCGCGGTATCGGCAAAAAGCCTGGTCGCGGCGGCGAAATCGTTCATCCGCTTTGAGAAGTCGGGCCACTTCGCCCAGACATCGGGCTTGGATTCGCCGCCCGGAACCTTGGCTTCGAAACTCTTCAGCGACATCTGTGCCGCGAGGGCGATCGCTTCGGCATGGTTGGTCAGGTTGTCCGCCGGCACCGCGGAGGAGACAATCTCGCCGATGATCGCCGTCTGCTCTTGAAGCGTTTTCATGATGTGCTGGCGATATTCAATCACGTCCTTGTCTTCGGCGCGGGCCGCGCCTGCCGCGCCCAAGGACAAAGCGGCGACAATGATTACACCTAAATTACGCATATAGCTGTCTCCCCAAGTAGGCCGGAATGGCAGCGTAACCATGCAAAGCGGGGGGCTGAATATCGTTGATTCAGATCAAGGACAGTCAAATCCCCGACGACCGGTCAACGCCGCCCGTGCGGGTGTGGTATCTACTGCAAGTTATGTTGGACTCAGGCGTCGCCGCCCCCGTCCGCCCCCGCCAATTTGACGGTTTCAGGGGGTGATCTGCGGACAAAGACGCCTTCTCGTCCAGCCGTTTGAAGGCGCCCGCAGCGCGGATCTGGCCCGTGGGGCCGATCCGCGCTGCGGTTGAACCGGTGACGGCCGTTCCCAGCCGCCCTTAAGGTTTCTAGGCGGCCGCCGGCGACACCAGATGAGATTTGAGGTGCTCGAGAAGCTCGTTGCGGTTCAGTTTCGTCCATTCCTTATGGATTTCGAGAACGATGGCCTTTTCAACCGCCGGGCCGACCAGCTTCCTGATGTCGCCCAAAGTCACCGGCGGGGCCACCACGATCAGGTCCTGGAACTGGTGTTTCAACACCGCCGCCTTCAGGACATCGGCGATGCGGTGGGCGAACGTTTCCTTGCGGTGGCGCTGGGCATTGCCATGGCTGTCCGATTCCAGGTCCTGGACGACGGTGTCCAGCCCGGCAATGTCTTCGGACGCCACCTGCGCCAGATGTAGCGGGTGCAGCTGGACGGAATAGACCTTTGCCCGGGTGCTGTCCGCCACCAGCAGCCAATGGATACGTTCGCGGTCGAGAATCATGTTCGGATGCTCCTTGGATTATGGGTCAATTCTGGACGCCGGTCCGCGCCCCGCGTTGATCCGGATCAAGCGCGGCGATTGACCGGAATCAACGCCGGCAGGCCTTGGAGGCGCATGATTTGACCGGTCCGCACGCGCGCCAAGATGAGGCAGCCATGAGAGGAGCCCGCCATGAATGAACAGACCTTCTCCGCCGCCGGCAGCTGTTCGGCGGCGCCGCTGCCTGCCGCCGCACGCGACGTGGATATCGTCGCGCGGACCAATAGTTATGAGGTGATCACCGACCTCAAGGGGGCCTCGGAGGACAATGTCGTGATCGGTGTCCTGGACCACGTTCTTACCGTCGGCTCCAAGGTGGCGACCGAAACCTGCCGCGACATCGAGAATTTCCTGGTGGTGGACCACCGCGAGCGCCTGATCGAACAAAGTTTCGCGCTTCCGAACGACGCCGACGAGGACGACGTGTGTCTCAATTTCGCCGGCGGAAAGCTCAAGGTCATCATTGGCCGGCGTGCCCGCGGCGGCGAAAGCCCCCTGCCTGTGCCGCCGTCCGCCATCGGCGGCAATCCGTAGCGGAGCCTTTCGTCATGGAGATCGGCGAGGCTCTCCGCGGCCGGCGGTCGGTGCGCGACTTCCATCCCGACCCGGTGCCGGCCGAGGTGGTGCAGAAGCTTATCGACGCCGCCGCCTGGGCGCCCAGCGCCGTCGATGCACAGGCTCTGACCTATCTCGTCATCCAGAGCAGGCAACGGCTGGATGAGATGTCCCGCTCGGTCCAGACCCATGCCTTGCGGCACCTGCCGCCGGAAGAAGCCCTGGATTGTTTCCGCCGGCTGGGAGGCGCGGATTTCCACGCGTTCTATAACGCCCCGGCGGTCGTGGTGATTGCCGCGCCGGTTTCCAGCCCGTGGGCGGTCGAGGATGCCTGCCTCTCCGCCCAGAACCTCATGCTGGCGGCTCATGACGAGGGGCTTGGCGCGTGCTGGATCGGCTTCGCCCGCGACTGGTTGCGGGACCCCGGCGGGCGCGCGGAGATTCCGATACCCGATGACC
Source organism: Rhodospirillaceae bacterium (assembly GCA_041905795.1). GTDB lineage: Bacteria > Pseudomonadota > Alphaproteobacteria > Rhodospirillales > Rhodospirillaceae > SHVO01. The sequence continues at coordinate 34,973 of JAYRKL010000002.1, forward strand.
TTCTGCCGGTCGCCCCGATCGCGATCGGGTGGCCGCGCATACAGCCCTCTCCGCCCGCCCGGCGGCCGCAGAGAATCCACTGGATCAATTGACCGCCGTAACCCGGTTTGACGAAGGAAGAGCCCATGAAAGTCGCGGAGGTCATGACGCCGAACGTGATCTGCACGAATGTGAAGGCCGATGTCCGTGACGTCGCGCAATCCATGCTGAGACACCACATCAGCGGCTTGCCGGTGCTCGACGACGCCCACGCGCTGGTCGGGATCGTTACCGAAGGCGACCTCCTGCGCCGTACCGAGTACGGAACCGACCGCACGCGCTCGAAGTGGCGGGAATTGCTCCTTGGGCCGGGCCGGCTGGCGTCCGAATTCATCCATGCGCATAGCCGCCGCGTGGAAGATGTCATGAACCGTAATGTCATCTCGGTGTCCGAGGACACTCCGGTCGAAGAAGCGGTCGACCTGATGGAACGTCACGGCATCAAAAGAATTCCGGTGCTTGCGGCCGGCCGGGTGGTGGGAATCGTGTCCCGCTCAAGCCTTCTTCGCCTGCTTGCGAAAGGCCCGGACCTGTCGGCCTGCCGAAGCGACCAGGAGATCGCCGACGCCATCCGGGCGGAACTCCAGAACCGGCCGTGGGGCGCGCAGGTCGGACCGATCCGCGTCAGCGGCGGGGTGGTCGATGTGCGGGGCGTGACGTATCGCGAAGACGAACGCCGGGCCGTCATCGTCGCCATCGAAAACATTCCGGGCGTGAAGGCGGTCCACGATCACATGGTCTGGGTCGAGCCTTATACCGGCACGGTCCTCGGGCCGACTTAGAGCATGTTAGGCCGAAGTGGAAACCGGTTCGGCCCGCCGGCCGGAGGCCGGCTTATTAAGAATCGCGCACGCTAGCGCGCGACACATGCGACCAAACAAAGACCTAGACTCTGTTTCCGATTCAACGAAGCGGAAACAGAGTCTAGGCGCCAGTCCGGGAACCAGGGCCGGACCAAAAGAAAGGGGGCCCTGGGGCCCCCGTTCGCGTCGGCGGTGCTCTGGAGCGGCTAGGGCTTCACAGCGATCTTCTGGGCGGTTTTTCGTGCGGCGGGATCCTTGGGCAAATGTACGGTCAGGAGGCCGTCCCGCAACGTGGCGTCGATCTTTGTGGTATCGACGTCCTCGGGCAGGTGGACAGAGCGCTCGAATTCACCCTGTGACCGTTCCTGGAGCAGGTATCCCTTGCCGCTGCTTTCCAGCGGGCGCTTGCGCTCGCCCCTGATCCGCAGCACGCCGTCGGTGACGGTGAGTTCGACCTCTCCCTGTGCGACCCCCGGAAGTTCGGCGGTCACCTCGTAACCGTCGCCTGTGTCCAGGACGTCCATCAGCGGCAGGCCATGGAAAAACACCGGCGCACGATCTTCCGGAAACGCGCCGGCGTGGACCGGCCACATTCCGCCGGAAAAGTCGCTGTAGAGCCGCTCGATCTGGCGGCGCAGACTCTCCAGCGGATGCCGCAGCGGCGCGGAAGACGGGAGGGCCGCCGGCACGGTCAGAGGCGGCAGCTTGATGTTGGCGTGTGACATGGATTCCTCCTTGAGTGCAAAAAGGTCGCGTGCGGACAGATCATTGTCCCAGTCTTGTCCGCGGTCCGGCGTTGATCCAAATCAGCCCGTCTCGCCATCGGTCCCCGTCTTGCCATCAGTTGAAGTGAGGCATCCGGCGGCGGCGAGCGGACTCCCGCCTTCGTCCAGCATGTCGTAGCGGTTGCGCGCGTTCCACAACATCCACCCGTTGGCGCCGAAATCGCGGCTGGCCCGGATCTGCTGGTCGATCAGCGCGCCGTCGAAGGTGCGGCGGTCGAAGGCGTAGTCCCTGAACGCCTGCAGCCACGGCCTGAACCGGACGGCCGGGACACCAAGCCGCGCCTGCGCCCGTTCAAGCGACAAGCGCACGACCTGATAGGTGTTGGAGACCGGGTCCGGAAAGCCGGGTATGCCGGCATGAAATCCGGACGGGTAGAGCATCGGCGACAGGTAGTCCACGGCGCCGGCGAGGGCGGCAAGCTGTTGGCCGATACCTGTATCCGTGGTGTTCCAGCAGACATAACCGAAAAAATCCGCGGCCGTGAATGTGCCCAGCGGCGACAGCGCCTTGCGCGCCTCGGCGAGGAAGCCCGCAACCGCTTCGGTGCGCGACGCCGCGGTCGAGGGCTGGGCGAATTGCAGCGGCGCCGTGCTGTCGGGGAAGCGGACATAGTCGAACTGGACTTCATCGAAGCCGGCTTCCGCGGCCTCGCGCGCGATCGCGATGTTATATCGCCAGACCTCTCGCCGGAACGGGTCGGTCCAGGCCATCCCTTCCCGGTCCCGGTAGGCGCTAGCGCCGGTTCTCACCGCCAGGTCTTGCCGGCGCGTGGCCAGGGGATTGTCCTTGAAGACCACTATGCGCGCGATGGCGTAGAGGCCCCGGTCGTGGAGCGACCGCGCCAGCGCTGTGAGGTCCGGAATGGTGGTCAGCGTCCGCGCGCCGATTGTGTCCGCCAGGTCCACCTTGCTGGGGTAGACAACATTGCCGTCGTCATCCTTGACATCGATGACCAGGGCATTGGCCTTGCCCTGGTCGATCAGCCGCAGCGCGCCGTCGCGAAGGCCGGCGTTGCCGACGCCGCGAGAGGTCAGGTAAAGGGCGCGCGGCGTGAACGGCGCCAGCCGTATCGGCGCGGGCGCGGTCACCTTCGCTGGGCGATAGCCGGGCGCCAGCACCGTCATGGCCTTGGTGTCGGCCACGGTGAACCGGCCGTCGCGGTCCGTGCTTGTTTCCTCTTCGCCGGCGGTCACCCGCGCGTCCGCGATTCCGGCGCCGGTGTCGCGGTCCACAACCCGGCCCTCGAAGGCGCCCGCGGGAGGCGCGCAGGGCCAGAGAGCGAGCGCCACCCAGAGCGGGAACCAGGGCTGTGCACGGCGCGGCAAGGCGGCGTGCTCTACGACCAGGTGATGGCCGCGCGCCGGCGGCTTGCCCGCTCCGGAACGGAGCGCGGACGTCCGATGGCGATGGGCGCCACCGGGCGATAATGCGCGGGCAGGCGCAAAGCGGTTTTGCCGTCGTCGGTCGCGATCCAAGGCTGGGCGAAGCCGACCCAGCATGTCCCAAGACCGCGTGCGTGCGCCGCCAGCATCAGGTTCTGGGCCGCGAGCGCGCAGGTTTCAACGGCGAACGGCGTCTCTTGGACGGACGAGATCACAATCAGCGCCGGCGCGTGATAGAAAATCTGGAAATCCGCGCGGGCCAGCTGGTCGCGCAAGGGCGAGGGCCGTACGCCGAAGGCGGAATGGCCAAGGACGTAGGCTCGGGCCTGGCGCGACACGCGGTCCAGCATCTGCTGATCGCGGACGACCGTGAAGACCCAGGGCTGTTCGTTGGCCAAATCCGGCGCCTGGACGGCGGCCTCGATCACCGCCGCCAGATCGGCCTCGGGCACGGGATCGGGAAGGAAATCGCGAACCGATCGCCTGCCGTAAACGACATCGTCGAAGAGCACGGCGTCCCTCACTATTGGCCAGGATACGCTAATCCGCACGCTATCGCCGGTCCTTGATCGGAATCAAGTCCGGCGCCCCCTCAAACCCGTACATCCGTCGTGGAAACCGAGCCGGGAGAACGGAATGCGCGCCGGTGACATCATGACCCAGGAGGTCATCTCGATCGCGCCCGAAGCCACCGTGGCGGAAGCGGCGGCGCTGATGGTCAAGGAACATATCAGCGGCCTGCCTGTGATCGACGCCGACCGCAGGCTGGTCGGCATCATCACCGAAGGCGACCTTTTGCGCCGCACCGAAATGGGCACCGCGCCGGGTAAGCCGCGCTGGCTGGAAGTCCTGTTCGGGCGCAACCAGATCGCCGACCAGTACATCCGCAGCCACAGCCGCAGGATCGAGGATCTGATGACCGCCGACGTCGCGGTGGCAAGCGAGGAGTCGGAGCTTGGCGACATCGTCGCCATCATGCAGCGGCGCCAGGTGAACCGCGTGCCGATCGTGCGCGGGCAATCGGTGGTCGGGATCGTGACGCGCGCCAATTTGCTCTATGCGATGTCCCTCAATCCGCCGCGGCCCGTGACCGCGGGCGATCGCGAGATCAAGTATCGCATAAATGAAGAACTGCGGGGGCGGCCCTGGACGGCCAAGCAACTGCAGCTGGCGGTTCACGACGGCGTGGTCGACGTCTGGGGCCTGATCACCGATGAGCGTCAGCGCACCGCTCTGCACGTCGCCATCGAGAACGTGCCCGGCGTCCGGCAAATCCGCGATCACTTGCTGTGGGTTTCAGCCTGGTAGCCCCATGTGCAGCCGCCCCCGGTCCCATCCGCCGGCGGCTCTCGGGGGGGGCGCTTGATCCACGTCAACGCCGCTGCCCCGCCCGGCGTCCCAAATAAGCGTCCCAAATAGGCGCACCAAATAGACTGGGGCGCACCCACGCCCGGCTCCGACAGGGAGAGACCCATGGCCACCAAACACATCATGCTTGCGTTGACCGGTGAAAACGACCAGGCGAGCCTTTCGTCCTCCGCTGTCCGCCTGGCAAAGGCCCTCGGCGCCCATGTGACCGGCTGCTACGAGGACGATCTCGGCCCGGTCTATATGGCGCCGGTCGACATGGTGATGCCGCCGGTCAACTACGGCGCATTCTTCGACGCCTTGCAGGATCTTCGCGGGCAGCGCGAGGCGAAAGCGCGCGCATGTTTCGAGAGCGCCGCCGCCGCCGCCGCCGTCCCGCTGGTGGCGGAGCCTTCGGACGGCCGGTCGAGCGCCATGTGGAAGGCGAAGGACGGGCGGCAGAGCTGCGCATTCGACGTCATGACGGATATAGTGGTGATCGGATCGCCCGGCGCCGGCGACAACCTCGTGACATGGAATGTCCTCGAACACGCCCTTTTCGCCGCCCGGCGCCGTGTGCTCGCGATCCCCAGCGGGGTGCAAGAGGTCTCGTTTTCCCGGCCGATGATTGCGTGGAACGGCAGTCACGAGGCCGAGAACGCCGTCGAGCGCGCCCTCGACCTATTGCGGCCGGGCGCCGCAATCACCGTGGTGCAGGCGGGCCATAACCGGCCGGGGCGCACGCCCGCCCGCCGGGTGGTGGAGTATCTGCAGTGGCATGGATTCAAACCCGACTTCGAAGATCTGGGGCGCCGGCCGGGCAGCATGGAAACGCTGCTGCTGGACCATGCCTCGGCGCTGCGTGCCGACTGCATCATCATGGGCGCTTTCACCCACAGCCGGACGCGCGAACTGATTCTCGGCGGCGTCACCGATTACATGCTGCGCCACGCGCATATCCCTCTGCTCATGGCGCACTAAGCGGCAAACCGGCGGCCGCGTCGCCGGAGAATGCTCTAACGCGTCCTGGCGAGGCGCTCGTATTCCGCGATCACCTGGGCCCCGGCCAGCAGAACGACCGCGCCCAGCTCGGCGCTGAGCAGGACGCCGACCGCGGTCGCGAGGGTGCCGTAAACCACCTGGATTTGCGACACGGTGACGAAGTACCAGGCCAAGGCGTGCCGCGTGGCTTCCCATAGCGCCGTCGCCGTCGTTCCGCCGATGAGAGCGTGGCGGACGGACAGCCGGCCGACCGGCATGACGAGGTAGATGGCGGAGAGCAGCAGCGTTTCGCCGCCGACACCGAGGATATACAGCGCGCTTCGGGAGACGGCGCCGAGGGAGTGAGGCTGTCCGAGAACGGTCACGCTATGCCCATCCAGCCGCTGCAGCATGCCCGAAGCAACAGTCACGACGATCAGGCCGGTGGCGAGGAGCAGGATAAAGAGATAGGGCAGCATGGCCGACACCATGAAGTGCCGCCGTTTGATCGCGACGCGGTGAAAAAAGATCACTGCCATGGCGTTTTCCAAGGCGGTGAAGGCGAGGCTGCTGAAAAACAGCAGCGTCGCCAGCAGCACCGCCCCGACGACTCCCCGGCCTGTGAGGAACGCACGCGCCCCCTCGATCAGCGCGGCTGCTTGCCCGGGAACCACGAACTCGAGGTAGGTGGCGAGCGTGGCGAGCACCTGGTCTTCGGGGAACAGCCTGGTCAGCAGCATCAATACCAGAATCACCAGCGGGGCCAGGGAGAGCAGGGCGTAGTACGCCACCGCGCCGGCCAGCAGCAACGCCTGGTTCGCGCGAAAATGGCGCAGGACATCGGCCGTGAATTTTCCGGGGCGCGCCAACACCCTGAGGGCGGCGCTGCGGCGCCCGCCGGCGTGCGGTCCATCGGTCTTGGTCCGGTGTTGATTGTCGTTCATAGTCCCCTCCCTACCAATCCCGGCCTCAACCACGCTTGATCGCGGTCAACGAGCCGTGACCATGCGGCGACATAGCGTCTCTCCATGTCCATTCGTAACCTCAACTTCCTGTTCACCCCCCGCTCGGTCGCGGTCATCGGCGCGAGCGGGGATTCCACTAGCGTCGGCCACCGCGTGCTCTCGAACGTCCTGGATGCCGGGTTCGCCGGGCCGATCTACCCCGTCAATCCGCATTGGAGCGCCATCGACGGGATGCGGGCCTTTCCCTCGGTCGAGGCTCTGCCCGAAGCGCCCGACCTGGCCGTGATCGTGACGCCGCCGGATACGGTGGCGTCGGTCGTGAGCGCGGCGGCGGCGCGCGGCTGCAAGGCCGGCGTCATCATCACGGCCGGTTTCGGCGAGGGCGGCGCGGCGGCCGGCCTGGCCCGGCGCACCGCGCTGCTCGCGGCCGCGCGGCCGCACCTGTTCCGGATCGTTGGGCCCAACTGCCTCGGCATCATGGCGCCGCACGTCCGCCTCAACGCCAGCTTCGCGCGCAGCCGGGCGCGCCCGGGCAATATCGCCCTGGTGGCCCAATCGGGCGCGGTCGCGGCGGCCCTGGTCGATTGGGCGACGCCGCGCGGCGTCGGATTTTCCCACGTCGTCACCCTCGGCGATATGATCGACGTCGATTTCGGCGACATGCTTGACTACCTCGCGGCAGATCCGGCAACCGGCGCCATCCTACTGTATGTCGAGGGCATCACCCAGGCGCGCAAATTCATGTCGGCCGCCCGCGCGGCGGCGCGCCTCAAGCCCGTCCTTGCGGTGAAAGCCGGACGCTTCGCGGCCAGCGCGCATGTCACCGCGTCGCATACCGGGGCGCTGGCCGGAAGCGACGCCGTGTACGAGGCGGTTTTTGCCCGCGCCGGCATCATGCGGGTCGATGATCTCGACGATCTGCTGGCGGTGGCTTCCCTGCTTGCCTCCGGCGCCGCCGTGGCCGGCGACCGCCTTGCCATTGTCACCAACGGCGGGGGCGTCGGCGCCCTGGCGGCCGATCGCCTGATCAGCAGCGGCGGGCGCCTGGCCCGGCTGGCGCCGGAGACCCTCGCAGGTTTGAATGCGGCGCTGCCGGCGACGTGGAGCCACGGCAATCCGGTGGATCTGGTCGGGGATGCGGGGCCCGGTAAATATGTGGCCGCCATGGACCTGATCGCGGCCGACCCGGGCGTGGACGGGTTGCTGGTGATGCACTGTCCCACGGCCGCGGCCAATCCGACATCGATCGCCTCCGCCGTCGCCGACCACGCCGCCGGCCAAAAGGCCCTGCTGACGTCCTGGCTTGGCGAGGCGAGTGTCGGGACCGCGCGCAACATTCTCCAGGCCCAGCACATCCCCTCGTTTCCGACGCCGGCCGCGGCCGTAAACGCCTTCATGGATCTCGCCCGCTACCGGCGGCTGCAGACTCTGCTCAATGAGGCGCCGGAGGAAGGCGGGGAGATCCCGGCGGCGGCGGTGACGGCGGCGGCGGCGATTGTTGCCGCCGCCGATGGCTGGCTGCCGCCGCTGCAAACGCGTCAACTGCTTCGGCTCTATGGAATCCCCAGCGGCGGCGCCGCGGAAGCGGCATCACCCGAGGAAGCCGCGGACGCGGCCGCGCGGCTTGGTACCGGGGCGGGTGCGCGGGTGGCCCTCAAGATCCGCTCGCGGGACATTGTCCATAAAAGCGATGTCGGGGGCGTCGAACTGGACCTGCCCCCGGCGGCGGTGCAATCCGCGGCGACGGCGATGCTGGCCAGGGTAAAAGCGGCGGTCCCGGCGGCGGCGGTGGACGGCTTCACGGTGGAGGAGATGATCCATCGGCCGCATGCCCGGGAACTGCTGTTGGGCATGGTGCGCGATCCGACCTTTGGTCCCGCTATCGCGGTCGGCCACGGCGGCACCGCCGTGGAGAAGCTGAACGACAAATGCTTCGGTTTCCCGCCGCTCAACACGACCTTGGCCCTGGACATGATCGGCCGCACGCGGGTGGGAGGCCTTCTCGAGGCCTATCGCAACATTCCCGCCGCCGATCATGCCGCGATCACCCGCGCCATGATTGCGCTCGGGCAATTGGTGAGCGATCACCCTCAGATCGCCGAACTCGACATCAATCCGCTGCTCGCGGACGAGCATGGCGTGATTGCGCTCGACGCGCGGATCCGGCTGGACCGGACCGCGCCGTCGGCCCTGATGATTGAACCCTATCCCCGGAGCCTCGCGGGAACCCTCGACCTGAAGGACGGGACGCGTCTGACGGTCCGGCCGGTCAAGCCCCAGGACGCTCCCCTGATCCGGGATTTCATCGGCGCCCTGACGCCCGAAGGCCGGAGGTTCCGCTTCTTCAGCGCCCGCAATATCGACTCCGTCAGCGCGGCGCGCCTGGCGCAGATAGATTACGACCGCGCGTTGGCGCTCGTCGTCGGGAGCGAGGACGGCGGCGTCGCCGGCTTCGCGGCGTTCCATGCCGATCCCGACCGGGCCGCGGCCGAATTCGCGCTCGCGGTGCGGCCGGACCGCGAGGGACGCGGCCTGGGGCGGGCGCTGCTCCAGCGGCTGATCGCCATTGCCGGAACGCGCGGAATCGGCCGGTTGACGGGCGTGGCGATGAAAACCAACGCGCGCATGCTGGCGCTCTGCCGGAGCCTTGGGATGGCGCTTGCGGACGGCGGCGACGAGATCACCGTCTCTCTCGACCTGGTTTCCCGGGGTTGACGGCGATCAACGCCGGAGAGACGATACAGCCGTCATCCTGAGCCCGGCGGCAACAGAGGAGGCGGCGATGCGTGTCTTGGCGATTGCGGCGGTGTCCTTGGCGGGCCTGGCGGCGCTTTCCACGGCGAGAGCCCAGGACGGGGACAGCATGGCGGGGCGGACCTACGCCGTCCGGAACTGCGCCGAGTGCCACGATGTCGGGGCCGGACCGCGGCGGCCGGTGCGGACGCTCGACGCGCCGGCCTTCAAGGCCATTGCCGCGGCGCCCACCACGACCGCCATGGGGCTGCAGGTCTTCCTGACCACCACCCACGCCAATATGCCGAACTTCATGATCGCGGAGGAAGACCGGCGCAACGTCATCACTTACATCTTGAGCTTCGCCGGCAAAGCCAAACCCGGCGCCCTTTGAGGGGGCGGTCCCGGGGTCAGTGGACCAGAAAAATCCCGACATCGGCCCGGTCGAGGAAGTCCTGCGTGACGCCGCCGAATATGACCTCGCGCAAGGGTGACCGGCGATAAGCCCCCATCACCAGTAAGTCCGCGGCCGTCTTGCGTGCGGCCGCGGTCAGGGTGGCCGCCACCGGCGCGTCGCTGCGCGGCAAACTGATGACGTCCGGCGCGATGCCGTGCCATTCCAGCATCCTTGCCGCCTCGCTGGTGTTTTGCGGGGCGCCGGCCTCCTGGACGGTGACCAGGACCACGCGCTCGGCGCGCTTGAGAATCGGCAGGGCCGCGCCCATTGCGCGTGCCGCCTCGCCGCAGTCTTTCCAGCACACCATGACGGTTTTCGGCTCCGGCAGCGGCGCATTGTCGGGAATGATGATGAGCGGGCGTCCGCCGCTCACGACCAGAACCTCCAGGAGATCGCGCGGGACGGTGTCGCCCACGTGCGGACGGTTGACGACGACAAGGTCGCGGCACCGGGAGCGCGCTACCAGTTTCGCCTTCATGTGGTCGTTGTCCTCGATCCACTCCGCGCTGATGCGGCCGGTTGCCGCGGGTGTGCTGACGCGCGGAATTTCCCCGGCGGTGCACAGGGTTTCGAAGTGACGGCGGGCTTTCGCGGCGCGGTCCTCCGCCTGTTCCTGCAGCGTCGTGAGCATGTCGCGGAGCGCGTTGCCCATGGCATAGCCCGTGTGCGGCGTGGAGACCGCCGCCTCTCCCGCCGAAATGTTGACATGGTAGAAGTCGAGGTGGGCGCCGAACCGCCGGCCCAGCGTCACGGCGCTGGTAAAGACAGCGCTGTCCGATTCACCCCCGCCAAAGGGAACAAGAATGCTCTTGATCATGGAAATCTCCTGAGGCTCGACGTGACGCGGGGTGACGCAGGGCGGCCGGCGTGTCTGCTCCCGCTATTCACGGTCATGGCCGGACTCGCCGCGCAGGAAGAACCCCAACATCGCACCCAGGCAGAAGGCCGCGCCGGCGGCATATATCGGTTTGGCGGCCGTCCCGCCTTGCAACTTCCGCCGGGCCGTCTTGGCCATGGCGGCGGCGGTATCCTGGAGACGCGCGGCGGCGGGCCCGAGGTTGCGGCTTCCCAGGCTGCGCAAGGTCTCGGCCAAAGCCCGGATGTCCTCACCCACCCGATCGACCTCGGCGCGCAGCGCGGCGAGATCCCGCTGATTCTGCTCTTCGCGGCTTCGGCCCAGCATCGGTTGCCTCCATCTCCCGCAAAACCGTGCAAAATTGAGGCGCCGGCCAAGCAGGCGCGTTGATTCCGATCAATTGAAAGGCGATCATGCGAAAGGTGATCATGGTCAAGGCCCGCCGGCGGAGCCAAGCCGATCCTGGCCTGACTTTTCAACGTGACCTGACTTTTCAACCAGGAGATATTCATGAAACCCGCAACGTCCATCCTTTTGATCGCCGCCGCCTGCGGCCTGGTTGGATGCGCCAGTGCGGAGAAGCCCCAGGACCCGGTCGCCCTCGCCCGGGTGGGAAAGAACGTCGCCGGCAACATTTGCGTCGGGTGCCACGATGTGTCGGATGACTACCGTGCGCCGCCGCCGCGCACGCCGGGGGCACCGCCCGCCTTCATCACGATCGCGGCCGATCCGCGGCTCGACCTCGGCCGCCTGACCAGGTTCGTGCGGTTCCCGCACGGCGAGATGGACAACATCACGATGACCCAGAACGACACCAATGCCGTCGTTGCCTATATCCTCAGCCTGAAGCGCCAATAGGGTCTACGAGGCGCGTAAAGCGGACTCGATCTTCGCCAACAGCGCTTTTCTCGCCTTGTCGTGCGGCATGGCGTCGAGCCGTTCGCGCAGAGCGATAAGCGTCTGCGCATAGCTGTTGTGCCAGTCGGACGCCCCGGCGGCGGCGACGTCGATGCGGCTCCGGACGCGCAGGAGACGCGGGCCTTCCGCCGTGAGCGCCACCGTTTCGCCCATGGCCGGCAGGCGCATGAGATGCTGTGGAACTCCGGCCGCGCCAAGCCGGGCGGCCAGGGCCTGGCGCGCCTGCTCCTCGCCGTGCACCAGGAAAAGTCCGTGTTTCACCGGCATCCGGGCCTGGATCCACTGGATCAGGCTTTGCTGATCGGCGTGGCCGGAATAGCCCACAAGCTCGCGGATACGCGCGTTGACCGCCACTTCCTCGCCCTCGATGCGGACGCGCCGGGTGCCCGCGAGAAGCAGGCGCCCCAATGTGCCGGGTGCCTGATAGCCGACCAGAAGCAGCGTGGTGCCGTGCTGGCTCAGGTTGTTCTTGAGGTGATGCCGGATGCGGCCCGCGTCGCACATCCCGCTGCCGGCGATGATAATCGCGCCGCTCTTGAGGCGCGCCAGCTTGCGGCTGCTTTGCGCTTCGGCGACGAAATGCAGATTGGGCCGGTTGAAAGGGTGGGTGTCGTCGTCCGTCTGCGGCCGGTGTTTCGCGAACACTTGCGTAGCCTGGATGGCCAGGGGGGAATCGACAAAGACCGGAATGCTCGGCAGTTCGCCGTGGTCGAAGAGCCAGTCGAGATCCACCAGCAGTTCCTGCGTGCGCTCGACCGCGAAGGCCGGAATGAGGATCAGCCCGCCGGCGTCGAGGCCGGTGGCGATCTCCGCTTTCAGGGCGGCCCGGCGTTGTTCCGGAGTCAGCGCGGGCCGCGCGCGGTCGCCGTAGGTGGATTCGCTGAACAGATAATCCACGCCCACGGGCCCCGAGGGCAGCGCCTGGAGGGCCTTGTGGGGCGGGCCGATATCCCCCGAGAACAGCAGAGAAAGAGGTTCATCGCCGTTTTGCGCAACGGCAAGCTCGATCGACGCCGAACCGAGAATATGCCCCGCGTCCCAGAAGCGCGCTTTGACGCCGGGGGCCGCATCGATCCATTTCCCCAGCGGACGGGGCGTGACGCGCCGCGCGCAGGCGGCGCCGTCCGCCCGCGTGTAGATCGGCTCAACCGCGAGCCGGCCGCGCTGTATGTTGCGGCGATTGAGGCGCGCAACTTCCTGTTCCTGGACATACCCGGAATCGGGCAGCACATACGTCAGGAGATCGGCGGTCCCCGGCGTTGCGACAATCGGCCCGCGGAAACCGGCGCGCCGCAGCTTCGGCAGCAGGCCGCAGTGATCGATATGCGCATGAGTCAAAAGGACCGCCGAAATCGCGTGCGGGTCGAAGGGGAAGGCGTCGTAATTGAGTTGCTTGACCGTCTTGGTGCCTTGAAACATTCCGCAATCGATCAGGATACCGGTGGATCCGGTGCGAACCTCGAAGCACGAACCGGTCACGATGCCGCAGGCGCCATGGAAAGTGACTTCAACGGTCATGGGGTCTTTCGCGCTCCAGGTGATGTCCCGGCGATGGTCCGCAGGCTCGATCAGCGATGGGTTTGGTGATGTGTTCGTAAGTGCGGCGTTTTCAGCGCTCGTTGACCGCAATCAACGCATCGCACCCGCCGGCGTCTTAGTTTGAATATGTACCACCTCCGAAGACGGTGGTCATGTCGGGTATTTTCGTGTTTCCTTTCGTGTTTCGTTGGGGGGCTTACCGTCATGGAACGACTTGGACGAAAGGCGGCATGAGATGAAAGCAATTGCGGCGGCGGCCCTCGCCGTGTTTGCGCTGGCGCTTTCCGGCTGCGGCAAGAGCGCCGAGACCGCCGCCTCGGCGGAGGCGCCGGCAGGCGGCGGACGGCTCTATGGAAACGCCCAGCGCGGCCAAGGATATGTGGAGCGGTGGTGCACGACCTGCCACACCCTGGGCGCAACCGGCACCGACGGCGCGCCCGCGCTGGCGCTGCTGAAGAAAGACCCCAAGAAAACCGATGCCTATGTCCGCGGCTTCCTCCTGGCGCCGCACAAGCCGATGCCGCCGTTGCCGTTCACCAACCAGGAGATCGAAGACATCATCGCCTATCTGCGGGAGTCCTAGTAACTATCTGAAATAATGAGATTAAATCCGGGGAATGTGGAAAACACTTACGCGTATCCCCCAAATTCCGGTCCTGGGCCTGCACCGCTACAACGCCCCCATCACACCAGCGATGGGGGTCCCCGATGCTCCAGACAGACCAACACACTTCCAGCCCGGCCACGCCGGCGATCTGGTCCGCCCGCCCCAGCGCCGCGCCGCGCGCCCGCGCCGCGGGATTGCCGGCCTCGACCGGCACGCAAGTCGTGGTCAAGCGCGGCGACATGGTCTTCGACGAGGGCGATGACGCGCTGTACCTCTACAAACTGGTGTCCGGCAGCATCCGCCTCGCCCGCGTGATGGAAGAGGGCTACCGGCAGATCTGCGATTTCATCCTGCCGGGGAACATGCTGGGATTTGCCGAGGACGACGTTCACGAATTCTCCGCCCAGGCGATCGAGGATTGTGTCCTAGTGCGGTACCGCCGCAGCGACCTGGCGTCGTTGCTGAGTGAAGGCGGCGCCTTTGCCCGCGATCTCCAGGAGATGACGGCGAGCGGCCTGTTCGGCGCCTACGAGCATATGCTGCGTCTGCGCCAGCGTTCGGCGCGCGAACGCATCCTGTGGTTCCTCCAGGCCATGAGCCGCCGCACCCGCAATCCCGAAATCCTGCACCTGCCGATGAGCCGTTGCGACATCGCCGATTATCTCGGCATGGCGCACGAGACCGTCAGCCGCGTCTTTACCCAGCTGAAGAAGGCCGGGATCATCGCCGAGGCCGCCGTCAATCATATCAAGATCCTCAAGCCGGCCGCGCTCCGGCACGCGTGAGGCGGTCATGGCGGGAGAGGGCCAGAGGTCCGAATACGAAGCCGGCATGAAGGTCGTCTATGACGGCCCGTCGCAGCGCGTGATCGTCAATTTCAGGGGCCGCGTGATCGTCGTGCCCGGTTCCTACGGCGACGAGCACGCCGGCCGCCTCGCCGGCGAGCAGCATTGCCGCCAGCTCGGCTGGGTGCCGAGTTCCAAGAAGGCGTCCGGGAACTTCCGGTCGGCGTGGGACTGAACGCGTGTTGGTCTGAGGAGGAACGGCACCAATGATGAAGCACATCCTGGCCCCCGTTACCGGCGAGACCAGCGGCGCGGCCGCGGCTCTGTGTGCTCTCGACCTTGGCCGCCAGTTGAAAGCTCATGTCACCGCCGCTTTCGCAAGCGAATCGTCCCTGATCTATTCTCCGGCCCTGGACTCCGCGGGCGCGCCCTGGACCGGGCAATTCGACCTGAAGCAGGTCAAGGACGGCCGCCGGGTGTCGGCCCGGCGCGATTTCGACGCGGCGGTCGCGAAGACCATGCTGCCGATTGCGACCCGCCCGCTGTGTGCACAGGCGAGCACGGAGTGGCTGGACGGCGTTCCTGGAGACGGCGATCCGGTGGGGGAGATCGCGCCGCTGGTGGACCTGGTCGTCCTGCCCGCGCCGGGAGCCCGGCGCAATGGCGATTGGGAGATCCTGGAGAAGGTGATTTTTGCCGCGCGCCGCCCGGCGCTCATCGTCCCCCCCGGCTGTTCCAGCGTCTCCTTTTCCCGGCCGGTCATCGCCTGGAACGGCAGCTTGCAGGCCGCCAACGCGGTGCGCGTGGCCCTGGACCTGTTCGACGCCGAAAGCCGGATCGCTATCCTTCAGGTCGGCGATCTCTGCGCCGGAGGGATCTCGGCGGACCGGGTCGCGGACAACCTCGGCTGGCACTGCTTCGAGGCGGCGCATGTGAAGGCTGACGACGCCCGTCGCCAGACCGGCGGGATCATCCTTGAGCAGGCGGCGCATCTCGAGGCGACGGTGCTCATCCTGGGCGCTTACGGCCACAGCCGTACCCGCGAGCTGATACTTGGCGGCGTCACCGACTTTGTGCTGCGCGCGACCACCATCCCGCTCCTGATTGCCCACTGACCGAGGAAGTGCCCCCATGACGCTCAAGAATATCCGGGTCGAGCTTGCGCGAACCCCCGGCAGCCCCGATGGCGATCCCGGCCATGCCTATGAGTTCCGCGCGCCGCTGAATGACGCGGGTCTCCTCGACAAGTTCGCCTGGCCGGCGGCGCGCGCTTTATGCACCGTTCGGCGCTTCCAGGGCGGCGCGCAGGTGGAGCAGGGCCTTCTTATCGTCACACGCGGCGGCGGCTGGGCTTTCTCCTACGCGCCCGGCAGCGAGGACGATGAATCCCTCTACAAACTCGCGCTTCATAAGATGCAGCCCGGCCAATACCTCACGATCACCGAGCATGACGGTGAAGCCCGGACCTTCCGTGTCGTGTCGGTCGAGGATTGGCATCCGGGCGCGAGCCGCCATGCAGCCGGCTGACCCGGCGCCGCGCCTCGGCGCGAACGCGCCTCCGCAGGAGGGGAACGCCCAGGGGCGCCGCTCTCTCGCCCATGGACTGATTTTCACGACCGTCCTCCTGGGCAGTATCGCGCTGGCCATCCGCACCGCATATCCCGGTATTGCCGCGGCCGCCCTGGCCGCGGTGCTGACTCTGGTGGTCGTGTTTCATTTCGCATTGCGCGCCAGCAATTCCTTCGAAGTGATCTTCGCGAATTCCGTTGGCGTCTATACCTGTCTTTTCATCGTTTTTGTCTCGACCAACTTTCCCCAGACCACGCGGATCGCTCAACAGGTCGGCTATCTCCTGCCGCTCCTCGGTTTCGCGTGCGGCGTCCTGATAGCCCGGCGCGACCTCTTCCCGGTGCTCGGCAGTCCGCCGCGGCATCGGGCCAAGGCGATGAAGGGCGCGGTCGTGTGGGTCGGGCCGCTCGCCGCCATCGCCATCATCACCAGCGTTCTGCAAATTCCGTCCTGGACCCCGGCGTCCCAGGATACCGGGCTGCTCGCGGCAATGGGCTTGATCGGATTGATCGGGCTGGGGGCCAGCCGCCCGATCTCGCTGTTTCTCGTGGAAACCGGCGCGGTCTTCCGCGCGTTCTTCGCCAACGCCGCCAGGCTGGTTCAACCCGCCTTCGCGCTGCTGACATGCTACTCGCTGATCATCATCCTGTTCGGCGCGGCCTATACCATCTTCGATCAAATGTCGCTCACGCCCAACTTCGCGACGCTCGGGGTGATAGCGCCGATGACCTTCCCGGAGGGTTTGTATCTCTCGGTGTCTACCCTGACCATGGTGGGATACGGCGACATCACGCCGGTGTCCGGGGTCGCGCGGCTGTTTGTCTCTCTCGAACTGGTGTGCGGTGTCATCCTCCTGCTGTTCGGCGTCGAGGCCATGCTGCAGCGGGGTACGCATGGCGCTTGAGCGGACCTGATCCCAATCAACGCGGGCCGCGAAGGCGCATCTAGGATTTCCTCTTCGTAACAACCAAAAGGAGAACGTTATGTCTGCGGGCGAGATGGCCTACCTGGCAATGGCTCTGGCGGGCGCATCGATTTTTATCGCGGTCATGGGAGTGGTGTCGGTCTGGAGCCGAAAGCCCCCCAAGTAAGCGCGTACGGTTCTTGCGCGGTGGCGGGCGGCCACTAGAATGGGGGTTACATCCATTCCGAGTGTCGCCGGCGACCGCCAGAGGACCTGTTGAGAGATACGCTGAACCGTATTGAGGCCTCCAATCTCGAGCAGGCGGAACGCCTGCGCTGTATCCTGGAGACCGTGACCGACGCCATCATCGTCATGGGGCAGGACGGGGTCGTCCAGTCCTTCAGCGCCGCGGCCGAACGCCAATTCGGCTACGGTGCCGGCGAGGTGATCGGGCGGAACGTCAATATCCTGATGCCTTCGCCTTACCGTGAGGAGCATGACAGCTATCTTCACCGCTACCTGAGGACGCGCGAGAAGCGCATCATCGGCATCGGCCGCGAGGTTTACGGCCAGCGCAAGGACGGCTCGGTATTCCCCATGTATCTCTCTGTCGGAGAGGGGAAGCTCGAGGGCGCCAGCATCTTCGTCGGCATCATCCACGACATCACCGACCAGCGGGCGGCGGCGCGGCGCCTGAGCGACCTGCAGGCGGAACTGCTGCAGGTTTCGCGTTTGAGCGGCATGGGCCAGATGGCTTCGGCCCTGGCCCACGAGATCAACCAGCCCTTGACGGCCATCGCCGCCTATATGAAGGCGATCCGGCGCATGCTGGACGCGGCGGACGCCGCCGCACTCGCCCGCGCCCGCGCGGCGCTCGACAGCGCCAACGAGCAGGCGCTGCGCGCCGGCGAGATCATCCGGCGCCTGAGGGAGTTCGTCGCGCGCGGCGATACCGAAAAGGCGGTGGTGGACGCGCATATCCTCATCACCGAGTCCATGGCGCTGGCGAGAATGTCCAACAAGCTCGGCCGCGCCAGCGTGCGGATGGAACTGGACAGCCCGGCGCAGTCCGTCATCGCCGATAAGGTTCAGATTCAGCAGGTCCTGCTGAACCTCGTGCGGAACGCCCTGGAGGCGATCGACGGAATCGTCCCCGGCATCCTGGTGGTGTCCGCGCACGCCAAGGGCGATTTTGTCGAATTCGCCATCGCCGACAACGGCCCGGGGATCGCGGACGACGTCCGCGCCAGGCTGTTCGAGCCCTTCGTCACCACCAAGAAGGACGGCATGGGGGTCGGGCTTTCGATTTGCCGGACCATCATCGAGTCCCACGGCGGCCGGCTGTGGGCCGAGGCCAATCCAGGCGGCGGAACGGTTTTCCGCTTTACCCTGCCCAGGACGAGCGGCGAGGAGGGGGCAGATGAGTGACCGCGCGGTTCACCTGATCGACGACGACGACGGCGTGCGGGACGCCCTGACGCTCCTGCTGGCGGAAGCCGGACTGGCCGTGCGGAGCTATAAGTCGGGCGTCGATTTTCTCGCCACCGCACGGAGCGAGGCGCCGGGATGCATTGTCAGCGATATTCGCATGCCCGGATTGGACGGGCTGGAGCTGCAGGCCAAGCTGCGCGAAGAGGGCAACACCGCGCCGATCATCTTCATCACCGGTCACGGCGATATTCCCATGGCGGTGCAGGCGTTGCGGGCCGGGGCGCTGGACTTCATCGAGAAGCCGTTCGACGACGAACACCTGCTGACCTCGATCAAGCGGGCCCTGGAGGCGAGCGAGCGCCAGAGCACGCAGAACGCCGCACGCAATGAGATCGAGCAGAGATTGGCCGGCCTGACGCCGCGCGAGCTGGAAGTGCTCGATTGCCTGATCGCCGGCCGTCCCAACAAGATCATCGCGTTCGATCTCAATATGAGCATGCGCACGGTGGAAGTGCATCGCGCCCGCATCATGCAAAAGATGAATGCCGGCAGCCTGTCGGAGCTGGTGCGCATGGTGATGACGGCGCGTCCCGACAAGGGGGCTTCCGGCCCCTGACGTCGAGCCTGCGTTTGCCGGCCTGGCGTGCTTTAGACTCTGTTTGGTCGCATGTTGAGCGGCCGAACCGGTTTCCACTTCGGCCTAACATGCTCTAAGGCGCCCGCAGCAACAGCGTCACGCGCCGGTTCTCCTTGCGCCCATCCTCGGTGGTGTTGTCCATCAACGGGCGCGAGTCCGCGAATCCGGTGGCCTCCAGCCGCTGCGGCGCAACGCCGGCGTCGATCAGCATGCGCGCCACCGCCGCCGCGCGGCTGGCCGAGAGCTCCCAATTCGACGGGTACTGCGGCGTGGCGATGGCCTGGTTGTCGGTATGGCCTTCGACCGCCACGGTGAAGTTTCCGCTCGTCAGGATGGGAGCCAGGGCCTTGAGCACGGCAGGTCCGCGCCCCTGCAGGTCGGCGGTGCCGGATCCGAACAGGATGGAATTCGGAATGTTCAACCGGACTCCGTCACCCTCCGCCGCCGCGGTGATGAAGGCGTCGAGGCCCGCGGTCCGCAAGCCGCCGCGCACCGCCGCGAGCACGGCTTCCCGGCGCCGGATGCGTTCCAGATCGGCGTCCTTCACCACCGCCAGCGCCGTGTCCGGCTGGGTATAAAGTGGCGCGGGTAGGGCCGGCACCGTCAATCCAACGGCTTGCTCGCCGTCATAGGGCGTCTCGACGCGAAGCTGGAACAGCGCCTCGAAGAAATTCTTAGCACTTCCAGGGCTGCTTCCAGGGCCGCTGCCGGGGCCGCCACCGCTTCCGACGCCGCCACCGCTTCCGGGGCCGTCACCACCGCCAGCCCCCCCGCTGCCGGAAGCGGCGGCGGCCTGCGATCCGTCGCGGCCGAATCCGGCGCGGTCGGGCGTCGGCAAGTCGTAGCGGGCATTGAGCAGAAGCGCCACGAACATGGTCAGCAGCAGCGTGACCATGTCGGAATAGCTCAGCATCCATTCCTCGACGGGGGCTTCGTCCCCCTCGAGGCGCGGGACAAACCGCGGAGGCGTTTTTGCGGTTCCGGCGGGCGCGGTGGCCGGCGGGGAGACCTCCGGGGCCTCAGGGGGTGGCTGAGTCACGACCCTCTCCCGCGCCAACCTCCAATTTGTCGGCCTGGCCCATCTCGTATTCATGGGTTTCGGCCAGGGCGCTCAGGACTTCGCGGATGTGCGACGGTCCGTGACCGGCGGCGATGCCGCGGAAGGCTTCCACGACCGCGGCCATCACGCGGAGATGGTCATGGGTCTTGCGCTCGATCCTGGCCGCCAGGGGCTTGAGCAGGGCGTTCGCGAACACCAGTCCGTAGAGCGTGGTGATCAGCGCGAATGCGAGGTTGGTGCCGATCTGCTGCGGCGTCGCGCCGGCGCCCATCAGGCGGAGCATGTTGACCAGGCCGATCAAGGTGCCGGCCATCCCGAACGCCGGCGCATAGGTTGCCATGGTCCGGAACACCGCGGCCTCGCTGCGTTCCAGGGCCTCCTGCTGGCGCATGCGCCATTCAAGCACCGTGCCGATGGCATCGAGCGGCATGCCGTCGGTGAGGAAGCGGACGCCGGTCAGGATAAAGGGGCTGGAGAGTCCTGCGCTCTCCTGATCGATGGTCTGGACCTTTCCGGCTTTCAGCAAAGCGGCGATATGCGCGAATTTTTCGATATCGCCGCGTCCGACGATCCGCTCGCGCCGCAACGACCGGGCGGCGCGCTTGAGGGCGCGGTCGAGATCGCCGAAGGAATACGTGATCAGCGTGGCCGCGACCGTGCCGCCGATGACCAGCACCAGGCTCGGGACGTTGAGGAACGACCAGGGTTCGCTGGCGGTGGCGCCGATGGATATGACGAGCAGCGCGGCGCCGCCGACAATGCCGGTAACCGCGCTCATGTTGAACGGTATGGCGGTTGCCGGTGGGATGACTTTATTCATGCCGAAGTCGCCTGTTGTTTCAATCGATGCCTGGATTAGGCCTCAGCAAAGGCGCCCCGCCGGCCAGCCGCGCGCGCGTCGCCGCGAAGACGCCCGGGCTCAGGGCCAGCAGCGCGATCAGGTTCGGCACCGCCATCAGGGCGTTCATAATGTCGGTGATAAGCCAGGCCGTGTCCAGGTGCGCGACCCCGCCGGCGAAAACCGCCCCGCACCACAGGAGCCTGTAGGGGCCGGCGGCGCGCGCGCCAAACAGATACCCCGCGCAGCGCTCGCCGTACACGCACCAGGCGATCACGGTCGTAAAAGCGAACAGGAAAAGACTGATCGTCACAATCAACCCGCCGACGCCCGGGAACACGCGGTCGAACGCCGCGGCGGTAAGCGGCGCGCCCGTGATGTCGAGCATCCACGCCCCGCTGGTGACGATGGCGAGGCCGGTGACGGAGTTGACCAGCAGGGTGTCGATGAACACGCCGGTCATTCCCAAAGCCCCGATCTGCACCGGATCGCTGCTGCGGGACGCGGCGTGCAGAATGGCGGCGGATCCGAGGCCGGCTTCGTTGGAGAACAATCCCCGGGCGACCCCAAAGCGCGCAGCGGCGGACATCGCGGCGCCGGCGAACCCGCCCGCCGCGGCGGTGCCGTCGAGGGAAGACCGCAGGATCAGGGCGAGCGATTCTAGAAGGCGGTCGGCGTTGGCGGCGATGACCCCGGCGCCCGAAACCACGAACAGCAGGATCATGAACGGCGCGAAGTATTCCGAAACCGCGGCGATGCGCCGCAACCCTCCGATGACAACCAGGAAGGTCATGGCGGTCAAGGCCAGCGTGCTCGCCAGGACGTCCACGCCGAACCCGGCGTGGACGATATCGGTGATGGAGTTCGCCTGGACGCCGGCGCCGGCGCCGAGCGCGGCCACCGCCGCCAGGGCCGCATACAGCGTCCCGAGCTTCGCCCAGCGCGGGCCCATCCCCAGTTCGATGTAGTACATGGGCCCGCCGAGAAACTTGTCTCCCGCTTGCCGGCGGTAAGCCACCGACAGGAACGCCTCGGTGTATTTGGTCGCGAGACCGGCAAGACCGGTCAGCCACATCCAGACCAGGGCGCCGGGCCCGCCGAGGTGAATGGCGGTCGCGACGCCGGCGATATTGCCCACGCCCACCGTGGCCGACACCGCGCTCATGAGGGCCGCGAAGGGGGAGATCTCGCCCGCCCCGGCCGTGGCGCGGGCCGCCGGACTGACCATCAGCCGCAGCGCTTCCGGTAAACGGGTCAGCGACATTCCGCGCAGGCCGATGCTCAGGTATATGCCGGTGCCGACCAGCAGAAGCATGAGCGGCGGCCCCCAGAGGAAACCGGCGGTCCGCGACAGGATCGTGATCAGTGTTTCCCCGCGCATGACTCTCTTTCTCCGGGTTGGCGGGCGGGAGCATGGGCCGGTGCGGCCGGGGCAACCGTGATGATGGTAACCGGTTGACGCCCCAAAAAACATACCCGGCGCCGTGGAGGCGGCGCCGGGGTGATCACGAACCTGGAGGGAGGTTCGCTGCGCGCCGGCCACTGGCTGGGGACGGGGGGCCGGCACGGGACTCAGCGTAGCGCGTTCCCGTGCGGTGACGTTGATCGGGATCAATTCGCCCGGTTCGCGGCCGGCACAGACTTGGTGCTTACGCTTCCGCTCACGGAGGGACATATGCGCCATTTCAGGGGTCTTGCTCTGATTTTAGCGGCACTTTGTCTTCAGCCGTTCCAGGCGTCGGCCTGGGATGACGACGGCCACAGGATCGTGGCCGACATCGCGGCGTATTACCTGTCGCCGGCGGCCAAGGACAAGATCCGTGAATTGCTGGCCGGCGATACCGAGTTGGCCGCACGGGATCTGGAAAGCGCCGCGGTATGGGCGAGTGCGCCTGCCGCGGCCACCAGCGACTGGCATTTCCTGCATGCACGGGCGGGCCGGCCGGACATTCCGGCGGCGTGCTATGGGCAACAGCCGCTTCCCCGCACTACCCCGGCGTCGCAAGGGCCGGCGCGCGCCTGCATCGTCGACAAGATCAATCAGTTCGCCCGCGAGCTTGGCGATCCCGCCGTCCCGGCGAAGGAGCGCACGCAGGCCCTCAAATATCTGGTTCACCTGATCGCCGATATCCACCAGCCTTTGCGCGTGGTGGACGAAGGCAACGATCATGGCCGCAAGCTGGCGGTCTCCGCGCCGGGATCGTCGCCGGGCGATCTGTTCGGGTTCTGGGACAGCGTGACCGTCGCCCGGATTTCCCAGCATGAGAAACCGGGCCAGGTCGCGGACACCTTGATCTCCCGGATCTCTCCCGCGCTCCAGCGTCAATGGGCCGGCCGCACGCCGCAGCTCTGGGCCCTGGAGGCTTACCAGCTTGGCGTGGATCGCGGTTACGGCATGGCCCGCGCCTACGACGACCAGGGACGCATCCTGCTTCAGGAGCCGCAAATGGAGCAGGCGGTCGATATCGCCGCGCTTCAGTTGAGCCGGGCGGGCGTGCGCCTTGCCTATGTCCTGGAAAGCGCCCTGGCGCCCGCGGCGCCGGCGGCGGCCCGGACCGTCGCACTCCGGGGCAATGCGGCGGCCGGCCGCGAGTTCGCCGAAAAGGTATGCAAGACCTGTCACGTGCTCGGGTCGAGTCCGGCGATCGACACCATGGCCCCCGATTTCAGCGCGATCGCCAACACCGACGGAATGTCAGCCGACGCGTTGGCGGCATTTCTGCTGGGCCCGCATCCGACGATGCCGAATATCAAACTCTCCCGCAAACAATCCGACGATCTGTCGGCCTTTATCATGGGCCTGCGCAAGGCGCGTTAGCAGAAAGAGCGCGAGCATCCCGCGTCCTTTCGCCAATTGTATGATACTAAGAAAGCCCGGCGCCCCGGTGCGCTGGGCGTGCGCCGGGCGATCGCGGTCAACGCGGCAGATGCGGTTGCCGGGGAAAAGATGGATACAGTGTTCACCACGCGCGGGCGCTCTGCTGCAGTCAATCCGGCCCATGACCGGGGCAGCGCATTAAGTCTGCCGCCTTTGGCGCAGTGGACGCAGCCATGAAGGTGACGACGTCCACTTTGGCTATCGTTGCCGGCCTGGCTTTGGGCGGCCTGGCTTACGGGCTCGAGCGCTATCTGGAAGGCGCAAGAGGCGCGGCGTCGCCCGTCGCCGCGGCGTCCGGCGCGTCCCTGATCGACGCCGCCGGACAGGTGCAGACCGCCGCCGCGCTTATCGGACAGCCCGCGGTGATCTTCTTCGGATACACCCATTGCCCCGATTTCTGCCCGACGGCGCTGGCAACGGCGAGCGCCGTCCTCAACGATCTTGGGCCCGACGCCGCCCGCATCAAGGTGGCTTTCATCACCGTGGACCCGGACCGCGATACGCCCGAGGCGGTGCGGGCGTATCTTTCGGCTTTCGATCCGCGCATTCTCGGGCTGACCGGATCGACGGCCGACATCAGGGCGGCGGCCCGCGCCTTCGGAGTGTTTTTTGAGAAGCGGGGCGGCGGCGAAGATTACACCGTCGATCATACGGCGGCCTTCGTGCTGACGGATGCGCAAGGACGCGTTTCCTCCGTCCTTCCCTATGACGCGTCCGTGAAAGACTTGGCCGCGGCGGTCCGCAAGTCCCTGGGACCGGACCCCGTCTAAAGCCTGTCAGGATCGCGCGCGCCGGCGCGCCCGTAGTGGCGCGCAACACCCGCGGTCCGGTGGACTCTAGAGCATTTTCCGATGAAGTGGATGCCGGTTCATCGCAGAAAATGTGACCAAACCAAAAAAGACTAGAGCATGATCCCGATTCAATATGACTCGATCATGCTCTAGGGCGGGGCGTTGTAATAGCGCGCCAGGCCGTCGATTTCTTCCTCCGTCAGCTTCGCCGCGATGCTCCGCATCCGGCCATAGAGATCGTTGGCGCGGACGCCGGCGGCATAGGCGCGCAGCTGCACCGCCATGTAACCGGGATACTGGCCGACCAGCATCGGGGTTTCCAGGGGCCCCCCGGCGCGGACCGAATGACAGCTGTCGCAGGCCGGCAGCGCCCGGGCGGCGTCGCCTTTCACGGCCAAGGCGGTGATTGCGCTGCTTTCGGCGCCGACGCGGATGTCGCTGTTGCGGCGCGGAAGCTGGCCGAAGAAAGCGGCCGCGTCGAGGATCTGCTGGGGGCTCAAGTCGGCGACAATCGGCCCCATCACCGTGCTGGTTCGGGCGCCGCTCTTGAAGTCGTGAAGCTGCTTATAGATCGCTCGCGCCGACTGTCCGGTCATGCTGGGCGTATCGGCGTTGACCGACATGCCGTTGAGATTGTGGCAGGCCTGACAGACATCTTCCGCCAGCTTGGCGCCGGATTTGATGTCGCCGTCGGCGAGGTCGGACAGCGTGCCGGGGGTCCAGGCGACTTGGGACGGCGCAGGTCCGTCCTCCGGCGCCGGCGCTTGTGCGGGCGTCGGCAAGCCGATGGCGCGGCAGATGGCGGCGAAGGCGGTCAGGCCCTGGGCGCGGCCTTCAATGACCGGCACGGCGATAAAGGCCGTCAGCCAGCCTCCAGCCGCGACCGCGCCGACGAGGGCCGCGGCCTTCAGACCAAAGCGATGGGAATCAGGATCAGCGGGAGGCGTCGGCACGGTGCACCACGGCTTTTGGAGGATTGAGGATGAAGGATTGGGCGATCGGCACGGCATAGGCGGCCGTCATCAGCAACAGGACCAGGACGTTCCACAGCGTGAATCCGTTGAGCGACGCCGGCAGGCGCCCGGGCGGATGAAGCGCGGTCGCGTACCGCAGCGGCGCCGAGGCTTCGGTCGCCGGCGCGGCGCGGTGGAAGGCCGCCAGGTTCCAGACGAACATGGCCGCGCTGATCACCAGCATTCCGCCGCCGATGAGGCACGCCACCATCCACGGAGTCCACCAGGAGATGGCGGGATCGCTGTAGTCGAACTGCGCGACCCGCCGCCACTGGCCTTCGAGGCCGAGCCAGTGCCAGGGGAGCGTCATGACCATCATCCCGCCCGCCCACAGCCAGAGCTGCCGGCGCTGTGCGGCGAGCGACGGCGCGGCGCGGCCGGTGAGCTTCGGCCAAATCTCATAGGCGATGGCGATGTACATGATGACGACGCTGCCGCCGAAGATCAGGTGGAAATGGGCCGTGACCCAGGAGGTGTTATGGACCATCGCATTCATGCTGTAGCTCATGTTGATCAGGCCGCCGAAGCCGCCGAACCAGAGCATGAAGAAGGCCAGACCGGTCGCGAGCACAATCGGCTTGTCCCACGGCAGCGCGCCGATCCAGCCGAGCAGCCCCTTGCCGCCGCGCAGGCGGCCGGCGACCTCGAGGGACGCCGAGATGGTGAAGACCGTCAGGAGCGTCGGGATGCTGACCAGGACGGTCAGGAACGTCTGCACGAACTTGAACCCGGTGGAATGTTCGGGATCCATGAAGAGGTGATGCAGGCCGACAGGCAGGCCGTAGAGCAGGAACAGGATGAAGCTGAGGCGGCCCATGGTGTCGCTGTAGAGGCGTCCGCCCGCGGCTTCGGGAACCATGGTGTAGAAGGCGATGTAAGCGGGTATGAGCCAGAAGTAGACGATGGCGTGCAGCGTCCACGAAAACAGCGTGCGGGTCAGGCCGACGTCGATGGTCTGGGTCCAGCCGAGGGCCGCCGGGATCACGACGAACAGAAGCTCGGCGGCGACGCCGACCGTCGTCCACAACCACAGGATCGCGTTGGCGGTGGTGGCGAACATGGCCAGCGGCACCGGCTGGCCGGGGTTGGCTTTTTTCCACTGGCTCATGGCGGCGATCATGAGGCCGCACCACACCCACGATCCCACCACCACCAGCACCAGGCCGATGTAGTAGAAGGGGCTGGCGGTCAAGGGCGGATAGAAGGTGAACAGGACCGTGGCCCGGCCGGTGAAGACCGTGGCCGCCACTAGGATCGTGCCGATCACCCCGCCAATATAGGCAATCCACGCCAGCCGCTCGGAGGGCAAGGGCCGCTTCAGGCTGGATTCGGCGACGAAATAGCCAAACCCCATGATGAAGAACGTGGTGAGCACATATCCCATGATCGAGCCGTGGGCGGTCACCGACGCGAAGTAATTCTCCGGGGCCGAGAGCGGCGCGGCGAACGGGCTGCGCACCCACATCTGCCAGGCGCCGAGCAGGATGGCGGCGGCGAAGGCGGCGAAAGCCAGCCAGATATGCGCGAGGACGAGCTTATTGGCGCGGATCACAGGCGACTCTCCCGGAGTTGTCAGGCTTGAATTCGGATTTGGGAACCACGCGGACGCGCGCGATCATCTGGCTGTGGCCGAGCCCGCAGAACTCGTGGCAGGGCATGAGCATCTCGCCGGCCTGGGCAAAGCGGGTGCGGACCTGGCTGATGTAGCCGGGCACGACCATGGTGTTGACGTTGGTGCCCATCACCAGCAGGCCGTGGATGACGTCCGGGCTGGTGAGCCGGAAGGTCACCGGCGTGTCCTGCGGCACGACCACGCACTGCGGCTGGAACGCGAACTGGGTCGTGACAAGGCGGGCGGTGACCTGGCCGCTCGCGTCGACGCGGGTGCCGAGGTTCCCTTCCACGAACTCGCCCTTGAGGTGGAGGGTGTTGGGGTCGATGGTCTCGATATTGCTGGGCGGCCCCATATGGAGCGCCAGCGTCGCATAGAGCATGGCGGCGAACATGACGCCGGCAACGCCGACCATGGCCAGAAACCAGCCGCGCTCGCTGCGCGCGATGGATGCCTCGCTGATGTTCATGGTCAGCCCACCGGCCCGCGCGGCAAGAAAGCGAAGACGTAGGTGGCAAGCCACGCCAGGAGCAGCAGCCCGACGGCGATCCCGGCGAGGGTGAGGGCGCCGCGCGGCACCTCGTCCAGGGCGTTTTCGCCGGCCAAGGGCTGGTCCGGGCGTTCGTGCGGCAGGGGATGGGCGTTCATGAGATCCTCTCGAAGCGGTTGCGGAGAAAATCGCGGAGAGGGTACTTCCGAACGTTGATTTGGATCAACGTCGCTGAACCTTTTGGGCGGCACCGGCCGGTGCCGCCCAAATCAGGAACGCTCGCAGTCTTATGACCGCAGGAAGACAGATCGATGACAGATCCCTGTCCGCGATGGCGGTTAGGGCCGCTTCACCGTGGTCTCCAGCGCATCGTGGTCATGCTCGGGCGCCGGGCGCAGACCGGCCGGAGACGGAGCCGGCGGCGCCACACCGGAGGCAACGCCGCGCAGGGCTTCGATATTGTAGAGACCATAGGGTTTCGCCAGCGAGTCACTCATGTAGAAATCCGGCTGGAAGGCGATATTTTTCCACATGTAGAAGCTTGGCCGCTCGACCCCGTCGTACTCCACGGTCAGCATCGAGCCGCCGTGCTCCTGGCCGTTGTTGGTGGTGTGGTGATCGATATGGTCGTGCGTTGCCCACAGACCGGGGTTGTTCATGCGCACGATGACGTCGTAGCGCTCGCCCGGCTGCATGCCGACGGTATCCACGGAATACGGATGCTCGAGCGCGTTGCCGTCCTTGTGGGTCACCAGCAGGTCGTGGCCGTGCAGGTGGAAGGCGACCGGGATGGTGGCGGCGTAGAGGCGCAGGCGCAGCACGTCGCCGGTCTTGACGCGGATCGGCTGGTTCAGCGGCATCGACTTGCCGTTGATCGAGAAATACTGAAGCGCTTCGCCGGGCTTCATGCCCTCGCCCATGGTCTGCGCCACCCGCTGGTTCCACCCCGAGAACATGAGGATGGCCTGCTTGGTGACTTCGCGCTCGATCTTGGCGGGCTTTTTCGGGTCGACGATCAGCGGCCCGAACATGCCGCGGAGGCCGAGATGCTCGGCGACATTGGTGTGGCAGTGATACCAGAGGCTGCCGGCCTTGTCGGCGACGAAGCGGTAGGTGTGGCTCTCGCCGGGAAGGATGTTCTTCTGGGTGATGTTGGGCGCGCCGTCGTTGTCCCAGCTCTTGGTCTGGTAGACCCCGTGCCAGTGCACGGTATGGGCCTGGTCGGTCTGGTTGTGCACGACCACCTCGACGTTATCGCCTTCCTTGACGTGCAGGAGCGGTCCCGGGACCTGGCCGTTGAAGGCCCACGCCTTGGCCTTGAACCCGGGGGCGACGGTCACCTCGACCTCCTGGATGGTCATCTCGAACTTACGCAGCTCGGCGTGGGCGGGCAGGCTGGCGAAGCTGGCCAGCAAGGCCAGGAAGACAGCCCGGAAGTGCTTGAAAATCATTGTTTTTCCTCCAAGAGCGGCGGCAAGGGGAGCGGCATTGTCTACGACCTGTGTAGGCCGGGCGCGGCATGTCTGCCATCCGAGGGAAGTACCTACGTGTATTCCACAAGTGTCGGGGCGGGTGGCGTCCTGCCACCGTCAACCATCATTGACCGCGTTTGAGCCGCCGCCATGTCCGCTTTCCGTTTCGCCGCCTGCCTGTCGTTCGCCGCCGTTTTCACCCTTCCGGCCGCGGCCACCGATCCCGCGCACGGCGCGCTCCTTTATAAGGAGTGTGCGGGCTGTCACGCGCCGCAGCGCACCCTGATGGGCCCGCCGCATTGCGGCGTGGTCGGGCGCAAGGCCGCGTCGATCGAGGGCTTCAGCTATTCGGATACGCTGCGCGCCGCGGGCTTCGTGTGGGACGAGAAACACCTGCACGACTTCCTGACGTTTCCCATCATGAACATGCCCGGCACCAAGATGGGATTCGCCGGCATGTTCGACGAGAACGACCGCAACGACGTCATCGCCTTCCTCAAGAGCGAACGGGCGGCGGACTCGCCGGCCTGCCAGCCGGGGGGCGATCCGGCGCCTCCGCCCGGGACCAACACCGGCGAGCTGACCGCCGACGACGGCGGCGCCGCGCACCAGCCGGCGGCGCTGAAGGGCCGGCAATAGTCCATTCGCCGAGGCGATCCCGCCAGTCCTGCCGGCCGCCTCGCCGGCGCGGGACATAAATGCTATGACGGCCCCGGCAATGTCCGGGGGGTGTCCCTCCTTAGAGCATTTTCCGATGAAGTGGATGCCGGTTCATCGTAGAAAATGCGACCAAACCAAAAAAATTAGAGCATGATCGCGATTCAATATGACTCGATCATGCTCTAGTCCCGTCAAGGCTCCATGCGGATACTTCTCTATAGCCCGAGCACGATGGCGTTCAACGTCGTCACCCCGGAACAGCAGCCGCTGGGCGGGATCGCCTCTTGCCAGTGTTATCTGGCGCGCGCCCTGGCGGTGCGCGGCCACGACGTGACCATGGTGGCGACCTTGCCGGACGGGACGCCGCCGTCGCTGGAAGGGGTGCGGCACGTCCCGCTGAGCGCCGTGCTGGCGGACGCGGTGGGCTTTTTCCGCGCCGGCGGCTATGACGCGGTGATCACGGCCAACTACCCCGACATCGCACCGCATGTGAAAACCGGCAGCCCGCGGACCCTCGCCGTCGCCTGGATGCATGTCTATCCCGACCAGCCGGCGGCGGCGCCGCTGGCCACCCACCAGCGCTGGCTGGATGCGGTGGTCTGCGTCAGTGACTCGCTGCGCGCCACCTACCGCCTCGCCATTCCGGCGGTGGCGATCGGCAACGCCATCGCGCCGTTCTTCGAGACCATGTTCTCCTCGCCGGAGGACCTGCTCGCGGCCAAACTGAACCGCGCGGTCTACGCCAGCATGCCGTTCCGCGGGCTCGACGTGACGGTGATGGCCATGGGCCAGGTCAGAGGCAAGGTCGAACTGGACATCTACTCCTCGATGCGGGCCTATCAGGTGCCCGAAGGCGATTTCGCGCTGCTCTACGATTTCGCGCGCCGCAATCCGCGCATCCGCTACCACGGCGGGGTCGGCCAGAAGGCGCTCGCCGAGGGCTTCCGGCGCGCGGCCTATTTCACCTATCCCTCCACGTTCATCGAGAGCTATTGCATCGTGGCGCAGGAGGCCATCGCCGCGGGCCTCAAGGTGATCAGCAATGACTTGGGGGCTCTTCCGGAGACCACCATGGGCTTCGCGGATCTGGTGCCGGTGCGCGGCGGCGCGGTCCAGCCCGCCGATCAAGTCCAGCCCTTGGTCAAGCTTCTGGAAAAGAACGAGATCAAGTTCACCCGCAATCCGCGGGCCTGGGCGCAAACCCGCTTCGATCAGATGCAGGCCGTCAACCGGCGCTGCACCTGGACGCACCGCGCCGCGGAATGGGAAGCGTTCCTCCTGTCCGCGGCGGCGCCTGGGGCCAAGAAATAGCGTCTAGAGAGCCGCGAGGAAGCGGCCGATGGCCGCGGCGGTTTCGTCGGGGCGCCGGTCCACCAGATGGTGGCCGGCGCCGGCGATGACCTCGAACCTGAGCGGCGCGTCACGCAGGCGCGCGCGGTCCGCATCATCCAGCAAGCTGCAGGCGGCGTCGTCTGCGCCGGGTTGTAGCGGCGGGTCGCCGGCCAGCACCAGGGCCGGCACCCGCACCTGCGCGAGGGCTCCTTCATAGCGCCGGTCCTCGACCGTTGGCGCATCGGTCCGCACCCCGAACATCTCGAACAGGAAGTCGCGCAGGAAGGCATGCTGCGGATGTTCGGCCAGGACGCCGCGCGCGAAGTCGATCACCGGCCGGAGCTTGGCGGTGGCCAGCGGCGGGTCGAGCGCAACCACCGCCGCCAGGTTGACGGGCGGATGGCCGGCGGCGGCGAGCGCAAGCACGCCGCCCAGGGACTCACCGATGACGATCACCCGGCGGTCCTTGAAGCTGTCCGCGACCAGGAAGCGGATCTCATCGACGAAGGTCGGGAAGGTCACCGCCGCAGGGGCCGCGCTGCGGCCGTGGCCGGGCAGGTCGGCCAGCGCCACGTCGTATTCCCCCGGCCACCGCTGCGCCCACGGCAGCAGGTTCTCCAGGGATCGCAGGGCGCCGTGCAGCAGCAGCAGCAGCGGGCGGTCCGGGCGCGGGGCCGCCTCCAGCCGCGCCACGCAGAGGCTGGTTGCGACTCCCTGGACCTTTCTCGCCTTTATCTTCACACCGGACGCCTGTTCACGGATGCGCCGCCGGGCAGCGCAAGGACGGGGGAGTGTTCCGTATTTCCCGCGTGCCGGCAATCACGGGGGCTTGATGCCCCGCCGGGCGGTGACTATCCATCACCGGGTGGCCGACGAACTCCGCATCGATGACCTGGCGCCGCTGGGCGACGGCATAGCGCCGTCCGGCACGGGGCGCATCTATGTGGACCGGGCGTTGCCCGGCGACCGGGTGCGGGTGCGTGTTCACAAGGCGGGTGGACTCACGCG
The DNA here is from genome assembly GCA_041905795.1 of Rhodospirillaceae bacterium. GTDB lineage: Bacteria > Pseudomonadota > Alphaproteobacteria > Rhodospirillales > Rhodospirillaceae > SHVO01. The sequence continues at coordinate 66,866 of JAYRKL010000002.1, forward strand.
CGCCGACCTGCTGGAGGTGCTGGACGCGTCGCCGCACCGGGTCGCGGCCCCCTGCCGGCATTACGACATCTGCGGCGGCTGTTCCCTGCAACATGCTGGCGAGGCCTTTTACCGGGCGTGGAAAGCCGGCGTCGTGCGCACGGCATTGGCGCGCCAGGGCCTTTCGCCCGGGACCTGGCATGAGCCGGTGTTCCTGCCGCCCGGCACGCGCCGCCGCGCCACCTTTGCCGCCTTGCGCAAGAAGGATGCGGTGACGCTGGGATACTTCCGCCGCCGCAGCCATAGTGTCGCGGATGTTGCGTCCTGCCTGACGGCCGATCCCGCCGTCATGGACCTGCGGGCGAAGCTGATCGGACCGCTGACGCAGATCCTGACCGACGGCAAGCCCGCGGATGTGTTCATCCAGGTCGTGGGCCGCGGCGCCGAAGTGGTCATCACCGGCCCGGTGGGCGCCAAGGGCGTTCCCGATCTGCGCGTATACGAGGCCGTGGCGGACATGGCGCACGGCCTTGGCCTCAACCGCATCGCCTGGCGCGCGCGCGAACAGGATTCGCCCGAGATCCTCCTGGAAATAGCACCGCTGCTGGCGGTGTTCGGGGATTTGGCCGTGGCTTTGCCGCCGCTCGCGTTCCTGCAGCCGAGCAAAGCGGGCGAAGCGGCCTTGACCGCGGCCGTCATGGCGGCGCTTCCCGCACATGGAACGTTCGCCGACCTGTTCGCCGGCTGCGGCACTTTCACCGGACCGATGCTCGCGCGCGGCGCGGTGGATGCTTACGAGAACGCCGAGAGCGCGGTACGCGCCCTGGACAAGGCCAAGGGTGCCAAGCCGTTGACGGCGATCCGGCGCGACCTGTTCCGCGCCCCCATCGACGGCAAGCGCTATGACGCGGTGGTGTTCGATCCGCCCCGGGTCGGCGCGGAAGCGCAAAGCCGGAAACTGGCGGGCGGCGATGTCCCCAGGATCGTCGGCGTCTCCTGCAACCCGGTTACCTTCGCGCGGGATGCGCGCATCCTGGTGGACGGCGGGTACCGGCTGGACAGCGTCCAGGTCATCGACCAGTTCATCTGGTCGCACCATGTGGAACTGGTGGGCGTATTCTCCAGGGACTAGCGCCGCGCCGCCCGCGGTCCATCGTCCTTTCGGTTCATAGTTATTTGATATCGCTGAGTAATTTTTTCCCGACGCGCGCGCCTTTTCGCTTGGAGGCGCGCGCGGGCCTTGGCTACTGTTAACCACGCAATGAAATGGCGTGACCTCAAGAACGGGGCGCAACGGCTGGACGCGCTGCAGAAGGCCGACCCCTATGCCCTGTTCAGCGTCGAACGGGGCGCGGCGCTGTCCGATATCAAGGCGGCCTACCGGCTGATGGTGAAGACCTATCACCCGGACAAGGCCGACCCGTTCATGCGCAGCTATTGCGAGGAAATGCTGAAGATCGTCAACCGGGCCATGGCGCGCATCGAGAGTGAGTATCGGGATGGGGCCCCGGCCGCATTTTCATCGAAAATGCGGCCTACATAAGAGGCTTGATTGAAAAGATATGACTCAATCGGGCTCTAGGTATCTTCGCCACACGCTGATCGACTGGTTCTCCCAGGACGAGGTCGCGCGCGCCAAGGTGGCGGTGATCGGCGCGGGCGCCGTGGGCAACGAGGTCCTCAAATGCCTGGCGCTGCTCGGCGCCGGCCAGATCGACATCTACGACTTCGACCGCATCGAGGTCCACAATCTTACCCGCAGCGTGTTGTTCCGCGAGACCGACATCGGCAAGAACAAGGCCGCCTGCGCCGCCGAACGCCTGCGCGACCTCGATCCCAACATCGAGGTCCGGGCTTTCCCCGGCGATTTCTGGCGTACCCTCGACCTCGCCGCCTTTGGCGATTATTCGGCGGTGATCTGCTGCGTCGACAATTTCGAGGCGCGCATACGCCTCAACCTTCTCTGCAAGCTGTGGGGCGTCAACCTCATCAACACCGGCATCGACAGCCGCTACGCGGTCGTCGACACCTTTCCGTTCGCACGGGAACGTGACGCCAGCTGCTATGAATGCACCTTGCCGGCCTCGGTCTACCAGCGCATGTCGCAGCGCTATTCCTGCGGCGGCCTCAAGAAGGCGGCGTTCATCGAGAAACGCATCCCGACCACCGTGATCACCGCCAGCCTGGCGGGAAGCCTGGCGGCGTCCCAGGCGCTGCGATTGGGCGCGCCGGCGCATATGGGGTCGCGGCGCGTGTTCGCGGATTCCATCGCCGGCACGTCGAGCGCCTCCGGGCTGCCGGCGCGCGCCGACTGTCCGGTGTGCGCCCGGTTCAAGGGACCGGTACAGATCAGCCGCGCGCGGGCGGCGTTCACGGCCGAGCTGGTGTCCGTCACCCGCAGCAACGCGCCGGAGACCGCCGAGATGACGCTGCCGGAGCCGGTGATCGTGTCCTATCACTGCAAGTCCTGCGGCCAGGGCGAGGGGCAGGACAAACCCTTGCTGTGGCGCGCCGCGGACCATGACGCCGGCCTTGCCAACTGCAAATCCTGCGCCGGGGAAGGCGCGGTGGATATCCAGATCAGGGATAAACTGCCGCTGGCGATGCTGACCGAGGCGGGCCGCCTCCCGGTGCCGTTCGTGATGACGGCATCGGATTGGGGAACTCATATATTCTTGTTGGAGAGGGAGAGCTGAGAAATGGCGGACGTAAAATTCATCATCCGGACCGCGGACCAGACCCGCAAGGCCGAGGTCGAGATGGACCGTACCAACCAGGGCGCCGACATCGTGCAGGCGGCGGTGGACAATTGGGCGCTGCCGACCGACACCGACTATTCCCTCGTCAACGTCACCACCGGCCAGGCGCTGGTGCCGAGCCAGCTGCTCGACGAGAACTACGTGCGGCCGGGCGACATCCTGGAAGTGCAACCGGTCTTGGTCGCGGGTTGAGCATTTGAACCCACTTGATGAGCGCCGCCGCCAGGACCTCGCCAAGATCACCAAGCTTGGCGAGCGGTCGCGCGGACGCATCGTCATCGCGGAAACCAAGGGCGCGCCGTTCGACGAGGTGGTGCTGACGCTCGCCTACGCCACCGCCCCGTCGCCCCGATACCCCGAGGACTCCCGCGCCGCCACCCGCGTGCGTATCGTCCTCGGCGCCCGCTACCCTTTCCAGGAGCCGGCGGTCGAGGCCCTGGACCCGCTGTTCAACCCCAATGTCTATGTCTCGGGGCGCTTCTGTCTCGGCGCCAAATGGCTGCCGACCGAGGGCCTCGACCTCCTGGTCATGCGGCTGGTCAAGATCCTGACCTTCGACCCGGAGATCGTCAGCGACCGCTCGCCGGCCAATGCCGAGGCGGCGCTGTGGTACAACGCCACCCGGCTGGCCCATCCGGCCGCCTTCCCTAGCCAGGCGATAGAACTGGACGAGGACGCCGCGCCCAAGAAAAAACTGACCTGGACCAACGCCGACGACGCCGCCAACGATGATTCGGTTCCATGCCCGTCCTGCGGCGCGGCGCTCCGCCTCTATGGCGGCGTCACCTTGCGCTGCCCCCAGTGCGAGGCCGCCTTCGAAGTGAGCCGGTGACATGCGCTGGCAGGATCAGTCCGAAGCGCCCGCCCTGCCGCCGGCGACGGCCTTCCTGGAGAAACTCGGCGTCCTCGACGGCGCCCGCCTGACGCAGCGCGGCAACACTCTGCCGCGCGTCATCCTGACCGCGGACTGCTTCGACGCCATCACCTTTCATCTCGCCAAGGCGCGCACCGAACTGGGCGGCCTGCTCCTGGGCCAAGCCTATGCCGGGCTCAACGGCCGGACCGACGCCCAGATCCTGGTGGCCTCGCGCAGCGTTGCCAGCCAGGCCTTCGACAGCACCAATGTGTCGTTGCGCATGGAAGCCGAGGTCTGGACCGCCGCGCGGCGGTTCCTCGACCAAGGCGACATCGTGCTCGGCTGGTATCACAGCCATCCCGACCTCGGCGCCTTCTTCAGCGACACCGACCGCACCACCCAGCGCGCCTTCTTCCGCCAGCCTTACAGCCTCGGGATCGTGATCGATCCCGTGCGCCAGGAATTGAAGGCCTATCTCGGCCCGGATAGCGCCGAGATCCCGCCCGAGAACGTCATGGTCTACGGGGCGCGCGCGTGATCCGCGCGCTGGTCTTGGTGCTGCTGGTGGTGTCGGGCGCAGCGCTGGCCCAGAGTGCCCGCCCGCAGCCGCAAATCCAGACGCAGGAGTGCGTTCCCGGTTTCACACCCACGGAATCCGGCTGTGCGTTGCAGCCGCCGGCCAACGCCACCGCTGTCGTCACGGGAGGCTGGACCTGCAACGCGGGCTTCCACGATTACGACGGCCTCTGCCGCAAAGTGCGGATTCCGCCCAACGCGCGTTTGAGCCCTTACGGCCACTCCTGGGTTTGCGATGCCGGCTATCGCGAACAGGGCACGGCCTGCGTGTCCGAGAAAACACCGGAGATCGTCACGGTCGGGTCCCTCTGCGGCCCCTGGGACGAGATGTCGGGCAACCGCTGCATGATCAAACCCCTGCCGGTGCACGCCAAACGCATCGGCCGCGGCGGTCCGTGGATATGCCGGCCGGGGTTCCTCGAATCCGACGGCAAATGCGTGCCCACGGAAATCCCGCGTCATGCCCGTCTCGACGCCAGCGGCGACGGCTGGATCTGCCGGCGCGGCTACCAGCCGGTCAACAACCGCTGCGTCGAAATCGACGTGCCCAACAACGCCACGCTCGGCTTCTTCGGCGACGTCTGGTCGTGCAACCGCGGCTACTACGAACTGCGCGGCGTGTGCCTGCCCGATACCGCCGAGCATAAGGCGCTGGTGCGCCAGCAGGCGGCGCTCACGGGCCGCACCGTCTACCAGGTCTCGGAACCGGTGCCGCCGCCGGTTCGTGTGCGCCGCAAGGCCAACCCCTATACCTTCGCGCTGGTGGGATTGGTGGGGGTGGTGCTGGGCAGCTTCGTGATCTTCTTCCAGCTGCGCGACGCGCCGCAGCCCCGCCCGGCGCCCACCTATAAGATGTCCTACGTGCCGCGCACCCGCGGCACAGGCACGGTGGCGTTGAAGTGGCTGAGTTTCGGCAATCGCGTCGATGCGCTCACGGGCGCCGCGATCCTGGCCGCCGCCCGGACCGCCCAGTGCCGCAACTGCCGCGCCTGGTATCACGCCGAGAGCATGATGACCCTGCGCCAGGAAAACGCCGGGCGCTGCGTCGCCTGCGGGCGTGCGGCGTTGGGGCTGAGCGCGGCCTAACCTAAGCCAAAGCCGCCTGCATCGCCGCCACCTGGGCCGGAGTCATGGCGGCGATCTGCGCCTGGGTGAAGGCCATCACCTGCGTCGGGATCATGGCGTCGATCTGCGCCGGCGAGAGGAAGCCGATCTCGGGCACCGTCATCCCGGAGATCTGGGTGGTCGAAAGGCCGCTGATCTGGTTGGCGGTGAGCGACGTGACCTCGGAATTGGAGAGGCTCTGGATCTGCGTGACGGTCAGGCCGTTGATCTGCGTGCCGGTGAGGGCGGCGAACTGCGCCGCGGTCATGCCCGCCACCTGCGACACCGTCAGGTTCGAGACCTGGGCCGGCGATAACGCGCCGATCTGCGCCGGGGTCAGGCTCGCGAACTGCTGCGCGGTCAGGGCGCGCAACTGGACGCGGCCGAAGCCTGCCAGCTGCGACGGCGTCAGCGCCGCCAGCTGCGTGGCGGTGAGCGCGGCGGTTTCATTGGCGGTGAGCGCGCCGATCTGGGACGCGGTCAGGCCCTGGAACTGGGTGACGCTCAAAGCCGTCACCTGCGTCGGGGTCATGCCGGCAATGGCATCAACCGACAGCGCGCCGATCTGCGTGGCCGAGAGCGCCGCCATCTGCGCGGTGCTGAGGGACGCCATCTGCGCGCCGCTGAGGCCGGCGACCTGCGCCGCCGTCATCAGGCTCACCCGTGTCGGCGTGATCGCCCCCAGCTGATCGGCCGAGAGCGCGCCGATCTCGGTGGCGGTCAGGCCCATGAACTGGGTCATGCCGAGGGCCGCGACCTGGGTGGTCGACAGGCCGGCGAGCGCGGCGTTGCTGAGCTGGCCAATCTGAGACGAGCTGAGCGCCGCCATCTGCGTCGAGGTCAGGCCGGCGATCTCGGTGGACGTCAATCCGCCGACGCCGGTGGCCGACAAAGCCGCGATCTGGGTGGCGGTGAGCGCCGCCAGCTGGCCGGCGTTCAGGGCGGCCACGGCGGAGGACGACAGGCCGGCCACCTGGTTGGCGCCGAGCTGCGAGACCTGGGTCGTGGTCAGGCCGGTGACGCCGTCCAGCGACAGGGCGCCGATCTGCGCCGCGGTCAGGCCCGCGAACTGGGCTTGCGTCAGGCTGTTCAGCAAGGTGGTCGAGAGTTCGGTGATGGTGGTGGTGGTCAGGCCGCCGACCTGGGTGGCGGTGAGCGCGCCCAGCTGGGTGGAAGTCATGTCCGCGAGATCGGCGGCGGTGAGGCCGGCGACCGCGCCCGGCATCAGGGCGGCGACCTGCGACAAGGTCAGCGCCGCGATCTGCGTGGCCGAAAGCGCGCCAACGCCGGTGGAGTTGAGGCCCTTGATCTGGGTGGTGGAGAGTGCGGCGATCTGCGTCGCACCCAGGCCGCCGAGGCCGGTGGCCGACAGGGCGCCGACCTGGGTCGCCGACAGGGCCGTGAGCTGGCTGGTGTTGAGGCTGCCCACCTGCGTCGGGGTGAGACCGCTCATGCCGGCGGCGGACAGGTTGGTGAGCTGGGTGGCGGTGAGCGCCGCGATCTGGTCGGCGCCGAGCCCGCCCGCCTGGGTGCTGGTGAGGCCGGCGATCTGCGTGCCGCCCAACTGCCCGACCTGGGTGGCGGTGAGCGCGGCCAGCTGGGTGGCGTTCAGCGCCGCCATCTCCGGCGCGGTCAGGCTCCTGAGCTGCGTGGATGAGAGCGCCGCGACCTGGGTGCCGGTGAGGCCGCCCAGCGCGGTGACGGTCAGCGCGGGGATCTGGGTGGCGTTCAGCGCGCCCAGCTGCGCGGCGCTCAACTGCGAAAGCTGTGTCGACGACAGGCCGGGCATGACCGTGGCGGCGAAGGCCGCGACCTGGCCGGTGGTCAGTGCGCCGATCTGGGTGGCGTTGAGCACGTTCAGCTCAGCGGTGGTCAGGCCCCGGATCTGCGTGATGGTGAGGGCGGCGACCTGGCCGGCCGAAAGCCCGGTGACGGCGGTGGTGGTCAAGGCGCCGATCTGGGTGGCGGACAGAACGCTGAGCTGTGTGTCGTTGAAGCCGGCCAACTGGCTGGCGCTGAACCCGGCCACGGCGGTGGCGGGCAGGGCGCCGAGCTGCGTGGTCGAAAGCGCGCCGATTTCCGCCAAGGTCAGCGCGCCGATCTGGGTGGCGGTGAAGCCGCCGATCTGGGTGGCCGAGAGGCTTGCCATCTGCGTCGCCGTCATGGCCTTGATCTGGGTGGCGGCCAGGGCCGCGATCTGGCCGGCGGTCAGCGCCTTCACTTGCGAGGTCGTCATCGCCGCCACCTGGTCGGAGGCGAGGCCCGAGAGACCCGTGGCCGAGAGGCCGGCGATCTGCGTGGCCGAGAACACCGCAATCTGGCTGGTGGAGAGGCCCGCGACCTGCGCCGCATTGAGGCCGGCGATCTGAGCCGCGGACAGCGTCATCAGCTGCGTGGCCGAGAGCGCATCAAGCTGCGTGGCCGAGAGCGAACCGATGCCGGTGGCGGACAAGCCCTTGATCTGCGTGGTGGTGAGCGCCTGCACCTGGGTCACGGCCATGCCGTCGAGGCCCGCGGCCGACAGCGCGCCGATCTGGGTGGAGGTCAGCGCCGCCAGTTGCGTCGAGGCCAGCGTTGCCACCTGCGAAGCGGTGAGGCCGTTGACGCCGGTGGCCGAGAGGGCCGCGACCTGGGTGGTGGTCAGGCCGGCCAGTTGCGTCGCGGTGAGCCCGCCGGTGGTGTCGCCGTTCAGCGCCGCGATCTGGGTGGTGCTGAGTTGCGCCACCTGGCCCTGCGACAGGTGGTCCATCACAACGCCGAGTTCGCCGCCGGTGAGGCTGCGCACCTGGGTCGCGGTCAGGGCCGCGGTCTGGGCGGCGGACAGCCCGCCGATGCCGTCGAGCGACAGGCCTGCGATCTGGGTCGCGGTCATGGCCGCGAGCTGCGCGCCGGACATGGCACCCAGCTGCGCCGCGGTCAGCACGCCGACCTGCGACGCGGTCAGCGCCGCGACCTGCCCGGTGTTGAGCATCGCCAGCTGGCTGGTGTTGAGGGCGCCGATCTCAGCCGTATTGAAGGCGCGGACCTGCGTGGTGGTCAGGCTGGCGAGTTGCGGGCCGGTCAAGCCATTGAGCGCGGTGGCCGAGAGCGAGGACACCTGCGCGGTGGTGAGCGCGCCGATCTGGGTCAGGGTCAGGGCCGCGATCTGCCCGCCGTTCAACGACGCCAAACCCGCGGCTGACAAGGCCGCGATCTGGGTGCCGGTCAGCAGCGGCATCTGGGTGGTGGTCAGGCCGTCGATGCCCGTGGCCGACAGCGCCGCGATCTGGATGGGTTTCAGCGCGCCCAGCTGGGTCTGATTCAGGTTGGCGACCTGTTCAGCTGTCAGGCCGGTCATGGCGCCGGTGGAGAGCGCCGCGATCTGGCTGACGGTCAGCGCCGCCATCTGCTCGGGCGCGAAGCCCTTGATGCCGGTGGCGGTGATGCTGGTGATCTGGGTGGTGGTGATCGCCTGGATCTGGGTGGTGGTGAGGCCGCCGATGCCGGTGCCGGACAGGCCGGCGAACTGCGCGGGCGTCAGCGCTGCGAGCTGGGCCGCCGACAGGGCGCTCACCTGCGTCTCGCTCAGGCCGCCGGCGGCATTGGCGGACAGGTTGGCGATCTGCTTGGGCGTGATGGCGGCGAGCTGATCGGCCGAGAGATTGGCAACGACGGTGCGCGACAGCGAGCCGATCTGCGTGGCGGTGAACTGGGCGATTTGAGTTGATGTCAGTGCGCTGAGCTGCGCGGCGTTGAGCGCCGCGATCTGGGTGCCGCTGAGGCCGATGACCTGCGTCGAACTCAGCTGCGCGATCTGGGTGACGTCGAGGCCGCCAAGGCCGGCCGCCGACAGGGCGGCGATCTGGGTCGAGGTCAGCGCAGCTAATTGTGGGCCGGTCAGCGCTTCCACCTGGTCGCCCGGCAGCGCCTGGATCTGGCTGTAGGTCAGCGCCGCAATCTGGGCCGGGGTCAGCGCCGCCATCTGATCGGCGCCGAGCGCGCGGATCTGCGTCGTCGGCAGCGCGGTCAGCTGGGTGGTGGTCAGCGCCGCGATCTGAGACGACGTCAGCGCGTTCAACTGTGTGGCGTTGAGGGCGGCGAGTTCGGTGGTGGTGAGGCCGCGGATCTGGGTCGACGAGAAATTGGCGATCTGGGCTTCGGTCAAACCGGCCAGCGCGGTGTTCGACAGGCCCGCCAGCTGCGCGGGGCCCAGGGCCGCCAGCGAGGTTTCGCTCAGGGCGCCGATCTGTGCGCCGGTCAGGCCCAGGATCTGCGAGGACAACATGGCGGCCCATTGGGTGGCCGCCAGCGCGTTCAACTGCGAGGCGCTGAACGCCGAGATCTGCGCCGGTTGGAGGCCCTTCACTTGCGTCGAGTTCAAGGCCGCGATCTGGCCGGCGTCCAGGCTCTGGATTTGCTGGGTGCTGAAGCCGCCGACCTGGGCGGAGGTCAGCCCGGCGAACTGCGCGGGCGACAGGGCGCTGAGCGCCGTCGAGTTCAGGCCGCGCACGGCGACCGAGGCCAGCGCGCCGATCTGGGTGGCCGAGAGCGCGTCCATCTCGTCGGGCGTGAAGGCGCCAAGCTGGGTGAAATTGAGCGCGTTGATCTGCGCCGCGGTCATGGCGGCGACCTGGGTGGTGGTCAGGTTGGCGATCTGGGTGCTGGTGAGGCCGCCGACCTGGTTGCCGGTGAGGCTGGCGAACTGGTCGGCGCTGAGCGCGCCCATCTGGGTGTCGGTGAAGGCGCGGATCTGGAGCGTGCCGAAAGAACCGATCTGGTTGGCGGTCAGGGCCGCGATCTGGGTCTCCGCCAGGCCGCCCAGCATGGTGACGGTCAGCGCCTTGATCTGCGACGAGGACAACGCCGCCACCTGATCGGAGTTCAGCGCCTGGATCTGGGTGGTGTTGAGGGCATTGAGTTCGAGCGGCGACAGCGCTTTCACTTGAGTCGTGGACAAGAGGCCGATCTGGCCGCCGGTGAGGGCGGCGATCTGGGCGGTGGTCAGATTGCCGATCTGGGTCGCGGTCATGGCCGCGATCTGGGTGTCGGTGAGCGCGCCGATGACATCCGACGACAGGCCGCGGATGCCGCTGGTGGACAGCGCCGCCAGCTGCGCCGCTGACAGCGCGTTCAATTGGGCCGAACTCAGGCCGCGCAACGCATTGGCCGAAAGCGCGCTGCTTTGGGTGGTCGAGAACGCCGCGATCTGGGTGGTGGAGAAGCCCGCCACCTGCAAGGCGCTGAGCTGGCCGATCTGGGTGATGGTGAGGGCGCTCAGTTGGTCGGTGGAGAGCAGGCCCAGCTGCAGGGCGGTGATTTCCTTGGCCTGGGTGGCGGTGAGCGCCGCGATCTGCGTGGTCTTGAGGGCCTGGACCTGGGCATCGCTCAAGGACTTCACATCGAGCGGCGTCAGCGCCTTGATCTGCGCGGCGGTGAGTTGCGACAGCTGTTCGGGCGCGATGGCGGCCACTTGAGTCGAGGACAGGCCGCCGACGCCGCCGGCGGACAGGCCTTTGAGCTGCGCCACCGACAGGCTGGCGATCTGGCCCGTGGACAGGCCCGCGACTTGCACCGCGGTCAGCGCGCCCATCTGGGCCGCGGTCAGCGACGCAACTTGATCTGAGGTCAGCGCGCCAACCTGCACCGCGGTCATGCCGCGCAGGCCGCCGAGGGACAAGGCACCCACTTGCGTGCCGAGTGCTGCGACCTGATCGGCGCGCATGGCGGTGACGGCGACGCCGGTCAGCGCCGTGATCTGGGTGGTGGTGAGGGCGCTCGTCTGGGCCAGCGACAGGCCCGCAATCTGCGTGCCGGTCAGCACCGAGACCTGGGTGGCGGTGAAGGCGCTCACTTGCGGCGCGTTCAGCGCCTGGATCTGGCCGACCGTCAGGCCTTTGACCTGGGTCGGCGTCATGGCGGCGATCTGGGGGACGGTCAGGGCCTGCAATTGGTCGCTGGCGAAGCCGCGCAGTTCGGTGACGGTGAGGCCCTTGATCTGCACCGGCGTCAGCGCGGCGATCTGTGTGGTGGTGAGGGAGTCGATCTGCGTGGCGGTCAGCGCCGCGATGTCGTTGGCGTCGAAGCCCTTGATCTGGGTCTCGGTGAGATGGGTGAGTTGGCCGACGGTCAGGCTCTTCACCTGGGGCGCGGTCAGCGCCGCCAGCTGGCTGGGGGCGAGGCCCGCGACCTGCGGCAAGGTCAGGGCCGCGACGGCGGTGGTGGTCAGGCTGTAGAGCGCGGTGGACGGCAGGGCGGCGATCTGGTCAGCGTTGAAGGCGCCGATGCGCGTGGCGTCCAGCGCCTTGGCTTCCACGGCGGTGAGCGCATGAACTTGATCAGTAGAGAGATTGGATATCTGGGTGACAGTAAAGCCCAGGAACTGAGCAGCCGACAGGGCGCCGATCTGGGTGGGCGCGAGGGCCGCCACCTGTTCATAGGCGAGGGCGCCGATCTGGGTGGGCGTGAAGCCGCGCACCTGTGTGGTGGCAAGCGCGGCCAGTTGCGTCGGCGACAGCACCGCCAGCTGGGCGGGGGTGAGCGCGCCGATCTCGGCGGGCGTCAGGCCGCGGATCTGCTGGGTGGACATGACGGCGATGTCGTCGGCGCCGAAGGCTTCGATCTGCGCGCCCATCAGCACCGAGAGCTGGTTGGGGCTGAACACCATCTGGCTGGGCGACAGCGCGCCGATCTGGGTGGCGGTCAGCGCCGCCATCTGGCGCGGCGTCAGGGCGGCGAGGTCGGTGGTGGTGAGGGCCGGGATCTGGAACGGCGTGAAGGCCGCGACCTGGGTGGTGGTCAGCGCGGCGATATCGGTGGTGGTGAGGGCGCCAACAGCCGTCACCGAAAGATCGGCGATCTGCGCGGCGCTGAGACCTGTGACGAACGAAACCATGGCCTAATCCCGAATAGGGCGACCCCCGCCTTTTTATGCGCGAGCGGGTGGTCGGCCTTCTTAAAAGCAAGAACGAGGCCACACGGTCTGCAAAATAATACTAGTTATATCAATGGGTTGAGGTGATCGCGCCGGATAGAGTTGGCCCGCGGGCGGCATATTTTGCCGGGTATTGGTGTGCCTTTTTCCCGCAGTAAAACCCCTACGGTTTGCGCCCCGAGACCACCATCGATGGCGCGAAGCAGGGCAACAGGCCGGGGCGTTTCACGCGGATATCGACGAAGCCGCATTCGGCGAGCAGGCGGCTCAAGGTGCGCTTTGAGAAGAATTTGATGTGGCCGTGGTCCCAGAGCGGATTCATTTTCAGGTCGAACCGTCCCAGCACCGCCGTGGCGATGTTCTTGAGATAGCCGTGATAGATCGTCGACACCACCAGCACGCCGCCGGGCTCCAGCAGCGCGAACGCCGCCTGGGCGAGGCGGCGCGGGAAGTAGAGGTGCTCGATCACCTCCAGGCTGATGACGGCCTGAAAGCCGCCGAACCGGGCGCGCAGGTCCTCGTAGACGGTGCCGTGCTGAAGATCGGCGAGCGCCGGGTATGACCGATGCGCCAGGGCGAGGCCGTCGCGCGAGGGTTCAATGCCCGCCACCCGGAACCCTCTCGACGCCAGGTGAGCCGCCACCGCGCCGTTGCCGAATCCGATCTCGAACAGGCGCCGGCCGCCGGCGGGTCCCAGCAGGCGTTCCACCGCGGGTAAAAGATACGCGTTATAGGGCGTAAGCCCGGGCTCCGGATGCGCGTAAGAGCTTAAGTCCTCGCGCATCAGGTCAATAAAATCGGGGGTTTTCTCGCTCATCCGCCCAGTCTAGCCGATTTACCGCGCCTGCGGGGCGATTCGGGCTTTTGCCGGGCGCTAGCGCCCCTGCATACTCGGTGAAGCAAATGAGCAGGGGCTATGTTCGACCTCACCATCCGCGGCGGCACGCTCGCCAACGACACGGAAACCTTCCGCGCCGACCTCGGCATCGCCGGCGACAAGATCGCGGCGGTGGGGACGGGTCTCGCGCCGGGCCGCCGCGACATAGACGCCACCGGCCGCTACGTGCTGCCGGGCGGCATCGACACCCACTGCCACGTCGAGCAGCTCTCGGGCATGGGCCGCATGACCGCCGACGACTGGTATTCGGCCAGCGTGTCCGCGGCCTTCGGCGGCACTACCATGATCGTGCCTTTCGCCGCCCAGCATCGCGGCAAGTCGCTCAAGAAAGTCGCGGCCGATTACGCGGCGCTGGCGGCGGAAAAATCGGTCATCGACTACAGCTACCACGTCATCCTGACGGAAACCGACGACGTCACCCTGCGCGAGGACCTGCCGGCGCTGATCCGCTCCGGCATCACCTCGTTCAAGGTCTATATGACCTACGACGCCCTCAAGCTCGACGACTATCAGATGCTGGAGGTGCTGGCGGTGGCGGCGCGGGAGAAAGCGCTGTGCATGGTGCACGCCGAGAACACCGATGTGATTCGTTGGATCTCGAAAAGATTGCTGGAACAGGGCTACGGCGCCCCCAAGTATCACGGCGTCAGCCATGCGCACCTGGCCGAAGCCGAGGCCACCCACCGCGTCATTCAATTGGCGCGCCTGTTCGAGGTGCCGATCCTGATCGTGCATGTGTCGGCGCGCGAGGCCGTGGGCGCCATCCAGATGGCGCGGCAAGCGGGGTTGCAGGTGTTCGGCGAGACCTGCTCGCACTATCTCGTGCTCACCGCCGAGAACATGGACCTGCCCGGGACCGAAGGCGCCAAGTATTGCTGCAGCCCGCCCCTGCGCGACAAGGCGGCGCAAGAGGCGCTGTGGAAGGCGCTCAAGAACGGCACGCTCCAGGTGCTGTCGTCGGATCACGCGCCGTACCGCTATGACCAGACCGGGAAACTCCCCTACGGCCAGGCCACCACCTTCAAGGATGTGGCCAACGGCATGCCCAGCCTGGAAGCGCGGCTGCCGATCCTGTTCTCGGAAGGCGTGACCAAGGGCCGGCTGACGGTGCCGGAGTTCGTGGCGCTCAGCGCCGCCAATCACGCGCGCATGTACGGCATGTATCCGCGCAAAGGCGTGCTCGCCGCCGGCGCCGACGCCGATGTGGCGATCTGGACTCCCGACAAGAAGGTTACGCTGTCCACCGATGTCCTCCACGACCGCACCGGCTACACGCCGTTCGACGGCATGGAGATCACCGGCTGGCCCGAGACCGTGATCAGCGCCGGCCGCGTGGTGGTGGACGGCGGAAAACTGCATGCCGAGAAGGGCAGCGGCCGCTTCGTCGCCCGCGGTGTGCCGGAAGCCCAGGCCACCGACCGCGCGATTTCCACCGACGCCTATTTCTTTCGTTCGCTCGCCGACGCCAAAGCCAAGGGACCTGAATGAGCCGTAAACTTGCCCTCGCCGTGGCCCAGATGGGCCCGGTGCATCTCGCCGATGACCGCAAAAAGGTGGTCGGGCGGCTTTTGGAGATGCTGAAGGAGGCCAAGGCGCGCAGCGCCGATTTCGTGGTGTTCCCGGAACTGGCGCTCACCACGTTCTTTCCGCGCTATTGGATGACGCAGGAAGAGGCGGTGGCCAAGTACTTCGAGCAGGCCATGCCCAACCCGGATGTGCAGCCGCTGTTCGACGCGGCGAAAAACGCCGGCATCGGCTTCTATCTCGGCTACGCCGAGATCGCCAAGGATGGCCACTTCTACAACACCGCCATCATCGTCGACAAAACCGGCGCCATCGCCGGCAAGTACCGCAAGATCCATCTGCCCGGCCATTCCCACCACATCGAGGCCGCGCCGTTCCAGCACCTGGAAAAGAAGTTCTTCGAGGTCGGCAATCTAGGTTTTCCGGTGATTGAAACCATGAACGCCACGATCGGCATGTGCATCTGCAACGACCGCCGCTGGCCCGAGACCTGGCGCGTCATGGGCCTGCAGGGCGCCGAACTGGGCGTGCTTGGCTACAACACGCCGTCGGTGAACATCCACTGGCCCGAGCCGGTGCACCTGCGCATGCAGAGCCATCTGTTGTCCCTGCAGGCGGCGGCCTACCAGAATGCCATGTGGGTCGCCGCTGCCGGCAAATGCGGCGCCGAGGACGGCTTCCACATGATCGGCGGCTCGGCCATCGTGCAGCCCTCGGGCGAGATTGCCGCCCTGGCCGCCACCGAGGGCGACGAGGTGATCTTCGCCAATATCGACCTCGCCCTCGGCGACACCTTCCGCCAGCACGTCTTCAACTTCGCCAAGCACCGCCGGCCGGAACACTACGGCCTGATCACCGCGCGCGTCGGCGCCGGCCCGCCATTGCCGCCTGTCAAAGAGTAGGGGAGAGGGATGGGCAACTTTCTTCCGATCTATGTGATCAATCCCAATTCGTCGGCGGCCGTGACCGACCGCATCGCCTGGGCCGCCCGCGATGCCTGGGCAGGCGACGATCCGGCGGTGCACTGCGTCACCCTGGAAGACGGCCCACCCGGCATCATCACCGCCCAGCACATCCTGGATGTGACCCCCATGGTCAGCGCCTTTGTGCAGGACCGTTCGCCGCGGGCCAGCGCCTTCGTCATCGCCTGTTTCTCCGATCCAGGTGCTGCGGCCGCTCGCGCCGTGACCACGCGCCCCGTCATCGGCATCGGCGAGGCCGGCCTCACCGAAGCCCGCGCCGTCGGCAGCATCGGCATCGTCGCCATCAGCAGCGGCGCCAAGCAGCGCCACTACGACTACTACCGCCTGCTCGGGTTCGAGAGCGACGTCTGCGGCGAACGCGCCATCGACCTGACGCCGCTGGACTCCGGCGACGAGAAGCTGTCTTTCGGCCGTATCGTCGACGCCGCCGCGGCGCTCCGCGACAAGGACGGCGCCGCGGCCGTCGTGCTGGGCTGCGCCGGCATGTCGCAGCTGCGCGCACGGGTCGAAGCCGCGGTGGGGATTCCGGTCATCGACCCCTGCGCCGCCGCGGTGCGCCAGGCAGTGGCGCGCGTCACCCGGCCGGACGCCCAGCGCGCGGCCGGCTAGAGCTGCAATCGGGGCGGGGGACCAGGGCTATGCGTATCGAGATCGATCCCAAGCTGGTCGAGCACTACATCATGACGCTCGGCACGTTTGGCGCCTATGGCGACACCGGCGTCTGGCGCGTGGTCTATTCGCCCGAATGGGTGGGCGCCATGGACCAATACGCCGCCTGGTGCGGGGAGGCCGGCCTCACCGTCAAGCGCGACACCGTCGGCAACCTCTGGGGCGTGCTCAAGGGTTCGGAACCGGGCAAGTCCATCGTCTCGGGCTCCCATATCGACACCCAGCGTCCCGGCGGACGCTATGACGGCGCCCTCGGCGCGCTGGCCGGGCTGATTGCGATCCGTGCCCTCAAGCAACAGTTCGGCACGCCTAAGCGCACCCTGGAAGCGGTGGCTTTCTGCGAAGAGGAAAGCTCCCGCTTCCCCACCACCAATTTCTGGGGCTCCTCGGCCATCGTCGGGCGCATCAAGCCGGGCGCGGCCGAGACCATGAAGGGCTATGCCGACGAGACCATGGCCGACGCCATGAAGTCCGTGGGCCTCGACCCGGCGCGCATCGGTGAATCAAAACGCGACGACATCGACTGCTTCCTGGAACTGCATGTGGAGCAGGGGCCGATCCTGGAACACGGCGATTACCCGGTGGCCGTGGTCGACGCCATCACCGGCATCCGCCACAAGAAGGTCACGCTCAAGGGCGTGCAGAACCACGCCGGCGCCTTCCCCATGGACCTGCGCAAGGACCCCATGGCCGGCTTCGCCGAGATCGCCTCCGGGCTCATCGACACCGCCCACCGCATGGGCCGGCCCGCCGTCACCACCATCGGCCGCATCACCGTCGACCCCAATTTTCCGTCCGTTGTTCCCGGCAAGGTGGAGTTCATCGTCGACGCGCGGCACCCAAATGAAACGGTGCGCCAGGAGATGTACGCCAAGCACGACGCCTTCATGCGCGAAGTGGCGGCGCGGTGCGGCCTCGAGATCGCCATCGAGCAGCTGCTCGACCACAAGGCCTGCCCCAGCGATCCCGCCCTGGTGAAACTCCTGCACCGCGCCGCCGAGAAACAGGGTGTTCGCGCTTTCCAGATGGCCAGCGGCGCCGGGCATGACTCCCAGCAGATGGCAGCGATCGCCAAAGTCGCCATGGTGTTCGTGCGCAGCAAGGACGGCCGCAGCCACACCCAGGAAGAATTTTCCTCTATTGAAGACATCGTCGAAGGCATCCGCGTGCTCGCCGCCGGCATGCATGAACTGGCGTATTAACCCTTAACTGTCATTGCCCGGCTTGGCGGCGGAAGGCCGCCATCTATAAAATGCGCGCTTCGCGCGCGCGGGCAATCCATGCCTCAGCGCGCAGGAGATACGTTATGGCCACGTATGATCTGGTTATCCGCGACGCTAAAGTCGCCACCGCCGCCGACATCTTCACCTGCGACATCGGCGTCAAAGGCGGCAAGATCGCCGCCCTCGGCCACGACCTGCCCAAAGGCGAGGATGAACTCGCCGCCAAAGGCCGCATCGTCACCCCCGGCGGCATCGACGGGCACATCCATCTTTCTCAGGACGTGGGTGCCGGCGCCGAACTGGCCGACGATTTTACCAGCGGCACCCTGTCCGCAGCCTGCGGCGGCACCACCACCATCATCCCCTTCGCCTACCAGCCGCGCGGCCATTCCTTGCGCGCGGCGGTGCAGGACTACCACACCAAGTCCGACGGCAAGTCTTTTATTGATTACGCCTTCCACCTCATCATCACCGATCCGACGACGACGGTGATGGGCCAGGAGCTGCCGGCGCTGATCGAGGACGGCTACACCTCGTTCAAGCTCTACATGACCTACGACCCGATCAAGCTCAACGACCGGCAGATCGTGGAGATCCTGTCGCTGGCCCGGCGCGAGCAGGCCATGACCATGATCCACGCCGAGAACACCGACGTCATCGCCTGGCTCACCGACATCCTCGAAGGCTCGGGCCGCACCGCGCCCAAGTTCCACGGCGTCTCGCGCCCCACCATCCAGGAAGGCGAGGCCACCCACCGCGCCATCAGTTTCTCGGAACTGCTGGAGGTGCCGATCCTGATCGTGCATGTCTCGTCCCGTGAAGCGGTGGAGGAAATCCGCCGCGCCCAGGACCGGGGCTTGCGCATCTTCGCCGAGACCTGCCCGCAGTACCTGTTCCTGACCGCCGACGATATGGACCCCAAGAACGGCCATGGCGCGGCGTGTGTATGCTCGCCGCCGCCGCGCGACAAGGCGACCCAGGACGTGCTGTGGAACGCCATCGCCAACGGCACCTTCTCGATCATCTCCTCGGACCATTCGCCCTTTGCCCTCAAAGGGACTCGCGGAAAATTCGCCTTCGGCCGCAACGCGCCGTTCTCCAAGATCCCCAATGGAGTCCCTGGGGTGGAGACGCGCATGCCGCTGATCATGTCCGAGGGCGTTCTCAAGGGCCGCATCACGTTGCAGCAGTACGTGGCGCTGACGGCTACGAATGTTGCCAAGATCTATGGCCTTTCCCACCGCAAGGGCTCGGTGGTGGTGGGCCATGACGCCGACCTGGTGATCTGGGACACGGAGACGACGCGCAAGGTCGCCCAATCCATGCTCCACCACGCCACCGACTACACACCCTACGAAGGCATGACCGTGTCCGCCTGGCCGGACGTGGTCACCTCCCGCGGTGAGGTGGTGGTGAAAGGCGGCGAACCCGCGAAAAGCGCCAAACAGGGCCGCGGTGAATTCCTGCGCTGCGAACGCCCCGAAGGCGCCTTGCCGCGCAAGGCTGTGCAGGGCATCGAAGCGCGCATCGCGGCGATGGCGCCGTAGTCTGCACGCCGGCCATCATCGAGCCACAATCGGGCTTATACTGAACGATGCTCAGACGGGGGCACTCATGGCCGAGACATTCAAACGGGTGGCATCTCTTGCCCTTGTAGCGGTGCTGAGCGCCGCTCGGGCCGCGTGGGCGGGTCAAACCGCTGACCTCTCAGACGCTGCGCCGTTCGCGCTTGCCCATGGCGTCAACACACTGGCTGATTTCGACGCCGGCGGACACGCCGCTGAAATCGTCTACGCGTGGCGGGACACCATGAACGCAAATGGATATGGCGTGTATTCGGTGCTTATGCCTCGTCCTGGGACCAAAGACGACTGGACTTTGGTGACGTTCGAGACCCATGACGCGAAGCTGCCGGGCGGAAGCCAGCTCGACGCTCTTCACGACGCCCCTTTCGACGGTGAACAAGTTGTGGCGAGCGTGAGGTTCCTCAAGGGGCGGTGGAAAGGTGAACGAGCCACTCTTGCGATGACCGCACGCAGGAATCTCGCGAAGGCCGCCAGCTTCATTGACCCGGCGCCGGTCGATTTCGCCATATACCGGCTGGTCGCCAATACTGCACAGACGATTGGCTGGCCGTTCTACTATTTTGATCTGGTGGATCACTTCACGTCGGACAAGTCTTTCTGCAACTCCGATTGGGCGCTCTCCAAGGTTCTGGGATTGCAGCTACCCGAGAATTATCAGGGCCCGCGAACCGAGGACGGCTGTATCCGCTGATATCCGCGGACTGCTTGGTTTCCTCGGGGCACGCCGGCTATTTTCGGGGCGCGGTGCTCTATCCTGATCATGGTTTCAGGAGGAGTTGGATGGCTGACCACGGCGTTCCCAATTAACTCAGGCATGTCCTTCGCTCACGCCGCATTTCACAGGCTGCCTGGCGCCTGGTGATTACTTGCCGCCGCCGCCCGTCTTATCCACCACCACGGCGCCGCCCTTCATCACCCAGCGGACGTTGTTGATGGTGACGTTGACGTCGGCCAGCGGGTCGCCTTCCACCGCGACGATGTCGGCGAAATACCCCGGTGCGAGGGCGCCCAGGGTCTTTTCCTTGCCGAGCATGGCGGCGTTGGTGGTCGTGGCCGCGGCCAGCGCCTGGGCGGGAGTCATGCCGGCCTTCACCAACGCGCCCAGCTCGCGCGTGTTCTCGCCGGCCATGGTGTAGACCGCGTCCGAGCCCATGCCGACCTTCACGCCGGCTTTCAACGCGCGCCGGGTGGTTTCGAGATTCTTGGCGATGAACGCGTGGTATTCGTCGCCGATGCCCTTCCTGAATTCGAATGGGATGGCGTTGTCGGCATAGAACCGGTTGTGGTCGATGGTGGGGATATAGGTGATGCCCTTGGCCTTCATCATCGCCAGCGTCGCGTCATCCATGTCGACGGCGTGTTCGATGGTGTCGACGCCGGCCATGGCCGCGCGCCGGGCGCCCTCCGGGCCGTAGGAATGCACGGCCACCTTCTTGCCGAGCGGGTGGGCGATCTCGACCGCCGCCGTGATTTCCTCGACGGTCAGGGTGGCGTCGCCGGTCAGGTTCTGGGTGCCGCCGGTGGAGCCGAACAGTTTGACCCAGTCGGCCCCGAGAGAAATGACCTCGCGCACGGCGCGGATCATCTCGACGGGCCCGCTGACGCCGCCGATGGGGCGCGGCGAGGCGAAGATGGCGTGGGTGGCGACGAACATGCGCGGTCCCTGCATGGCGCCGCGGTTGATCAGGTTGCGCAGGGCGATGTCCGCGCCCTCCTGCTGGGCGTTGAGATCGCGCACCGTGGTGACGCCGGTCTCCAGCGTGCGGCGCAGGTTCTTCTGCGCCAGGAACACGTTCTCGCCCACCGTGCGGGTGCTTTGGCGATAGGGGGTGGTGCCCGGCTCTTCGTCCCAGACCCAGCTGATATGGGTATGGGCGTCGATCAGCCCGGGGATGGCGGTGTATTTGCTCAAGTCGATGACGGTGGCGCCGGCCGGGATCGCAACACCGCTGCCGGCGCTGACGATCTTATCCCCGTCGACGACGATGACCGCGTCACGGACGGTTTTTCCGCCGCCGTCGGCCATGGAGCCGAAGCGCAGGGCCGTCGCCGCCGCGGCGGCGGTCGTCAACCAGGAGGCCGAACAGGCCGTCACCGCGCCCAGCAAAAGGGCGCCAACCAGTCGCCTGCGCATCGGTCTCTCCCGCCCCATATTCAACCCCGGCGCAAAGACTATGCCCGGAGAACCCCGCGAGTCGATGCGGGTGCCGCGACATTTTCTATCCAGGAACAGCGCCGAACGCTGTCCCCGGCTTAGTCAATAGATTTGGAGAATCAAATGGTTGCATCCAAATCGCTTGCGCCGGCCGCATAGGGCTTTGCGGACATCGAACAGGACATCGGGGGTGCGGGATGGAATGATTCCCCCCATGGCAGCCTGAATCGGCGGCTGCCCCTTTCAGGAGACATAAGAGCCCGCGTCCGCTCCGAGTGACGCGACAAGCGGAGGACATCATGATCAGAACGGTCACGAATATCCATTCCCGACACGGCGATGCCTATCCCCTGACCCCGCGCATGGTCGCCATCAGCTGCGCGCTTTATTGCCCGGTCGGCCTCGGCGTCGCCGCCATTGACCAGAAATTCCTGCTGATGGCCTGGTTCATGGCAGGTTTCCTGGGGCTTGCCCTGTACCTGACCGTGGACCGCCGCCTGCCCCTGGCAAACCCCGGCACCCTGTTCTTCAGCGCCACGATCGCCGGCTGTCTTGCGGCTTTCGTCTTTGGAGTCGGCTAACGGCCCGGCCCTCCCGCCGGCGCTACCCATTTATCCGGGGGCGCTATCCCTCGGGACACCTGCGCCGGCCCCGCCCGGCTGCGACACTTCCCTTTTAGGGATGCGGCAAGGGGCTTTCGCATGTTCGGACAGCTTAGAATTTCAGCGATGGCGCGCCTGCTGAGCGCGCTGGTCGTAATCGGCTTTGTCGCCGCGGTCGGCACGGCGGTCTACGCCTTGAATATCCTGAAGGTCGGCGGGCCGGTCTACGACCAGGTCGTGGATATGAAGGATGTGGTGGCGGATATCCTGCCGCCGCCGGCCTATGTCATCGAAGCCTATCTCGAGACGACCCTCACCCTGCAAAACCCGGGGCAGGTTCAGGAGCACCGTCAGAAGCTTTCGGCGCTTCATACCGATTATACCGCGCGCAAGGACTACTGGGTCGGAAAGGCGATCTCCCCCAAGATCAAGAAGCTGCTGACGGTGGATTCGGACAAGCACGCGGCGGTGTTCTGGGACGTGGTGGAAAAGGAATTCCTGCCGGCGGTCGCCCGCGGGGATACCGCTGCCAGCCAAGCGGCCTATGCCCGGATCACCGCGGCCTACGTCGCGCACCGCAGTGTCATCGACGCCACCGTCGCCGCCTCCAATGACGCCACCAAGGCGACCGAAACCTTCGCGGCGGGCAAGAACGACCAACTCGTCCTCGCGATCTGGGTGGTCTCCGCCATCGTCCTGCTGGTGGTCGCCGGCAGCGCTTTCGCCATCAGCCGCGGCCTGGTGGCGCCGGTCGAGGAGATCACCCGCGCCATGCACAAGATATCCGGCGGCGACCTCGCAACGGAGGTTCCCTACACCGGGCGCGGCGACGAGATCGGGGATATGGCCGCGGCGCTGAACATCTTCCGCGACAACAGCCGGGAGATCGAGCGCCTCCATCGGCGGCAGGCGGAAGAACGCGCGCAGGCCGATGTCGAGCGCCGGGCCGCCCTCAATAAGATGGCCAGCGACCTTGAAGCCAAGGTCCTGGAGGTCGTGCAGACGGTGGCGTCCGCCGCCACCGAACTGGAGGCCACCGCGCAGGAAGTGACCATGGCGACGATGAAGTCCAGCGACCAGGCGCACACCGTCACCAACGCCGCCACCACCGCCACCTCGAATGTCCAGGCGGTGTCGGCGGCGACCGAGGAACTGTCGGCTTCCATCGCCGAAATCAGCCGGCAGGCCGAAAACGCGTCGGGCGTCGCCGCCGCCGCGGTGGAACAGGCCGGGGCCGCCGTCGACAACGTCCGCTCGCTGGCCACGGTGGCGAGCCGCATCGACAATGTCGTTCACCTCATCGGTGACGTCGCCGAACAGACCAACCTGCTGGCGTTGAACGCCACGATCGAGGCGGCCCGCGCCGGCGAGGCCGGCAAGGGCTTTGCCGTGGTGGCGGCCGAGGTCAAGGCCTTGGCCAACCAGACCGCCAAAGCCACGGAAGAGATCAGCGGCCAGCTCAACACCGTGCGCGACGGCACCGCGCGCGTGGTGGACGCGATCACCGCCGTCAGCGACGTCATCCAGAGTCTGCGTGCGATCTCCGGGTCGATTTCCAACGCCGTCACGCAGCAGCAGCAGGCCGCCAGCGAAATCGCGCACAACGTCCACCAGGCCGCGACCGGGACGGAGGAAGTGTCGCGCAGCATAGTGGTGGTCTCGGAATCCGCGGCGTCCGCGGGCGCCGCGTCCCAGCAGGTTCTGGACGCGGCCGGGCAATTGTCGCGTAATTCGGAGCAGTTGCGGGCCGACATCGGCGCGTTCCTGCGCGACGTGCGCTCCGCCGCCTAGACCGGGAGTGGAACCCTGGGCTTTTGAACCGGCCCGGCCGCAGAGCCACGGCCGGTCCGGTTCCGCTCAGGACGCGGCGGCGATCTGGTCTTCGGCCACCACGCGCTCGCGGCCGGTGACCGTATCCTTGATGCGGTATTGGAAGCCCTGGCCTTCGGCGGGCAGGAGACGGGTGATCTCGAACCGCGCGGTCTGGAACTCGCGCTCCAATTCTTTCGAGCGGATCTCGCCGGCGTTGCCGACCAGGGTCACGGATGCGCCGACGCCCAGCTTGTGACGGCGCTCTTCACGCATCCAGTCGGGGCGCATGGCGCCGCGCGGTTGCGCGTTGAGTTTGTCCAGGAACGGATTCTTGTTTTTCATGCTGGTCTCCTCTAGCGGTGAAAGAGGCGGAGCGGCCGTGCCGCTCCGCCGGAGATCACTTAGAGGGCCTTCAGGTTGCCCGCCGCGGTCTTGCCGCGCTCGGTCTGCAGTTCGTAGCTGACCTTCTGGCCTTCATTGAGGCCGCGCAGGCCGGCGCGTTCCACCGCCGAGATGTGGACGAAAACGTCCTTGGAGCCGTCGTCGGGCTGGATGAAGCCGAAGCCCTTGGTGCTGTTGAACCACTTCACAGTGCCGTTTGCCATGTAGATATGCCTTCGAGAATACAGGGGTGCCGCTCGCGCACCGCGCGGGCGGATCAATTCGCAACAGGAAGTGCCGGGTCGGGCTCTCAATAGGCGAGGGCAGACGAGGATGCGACCTATGACGAGCCGATCCTGGAAATATAGTGGCTAGGGCATCATTTAGCAACGCAGGCTCCCGGTCCGGCCGTGATACGGGTGTGGGATTTTGTAATATTCCCTTGTTACGACAGTAGGTTAGCGGCTGCCGGGGCTGCGTCGCCGAGGGCCGGCATGAACCGGCACCGGCCCATGGCGGCATCCTCCTGGAATCGCTGGAGCATGTTAGGCCGAAGTGGAAACCGGTTCGGCCCGCCGGCCGGAGGCCAGCTTATCAAGAATCGCGCGCGTTAACGCGCGAAACATGCGACCAAACAAAGACCTAGACTCTCTTTCCGATTCAACGAAGCGGAAAGAGAGTCTAGGGTCTTCCATCCAGGGTAAGGAGATTAGGTCATGATCCGGCGTGTGCTGCTCGCGGGTGTTTGTCTCGCATTGTCGTCATCCGCGGCCTTCGCCGCGGTCGATGCCCCGGCGATCCGGGCCGCGGCCGCCAAGGTGCTGGACACGGACTATCCCCGCCTCGACGCCCTGTACAAGGACCTCCACAAGAACCCCGAGCTGGGTTTCCAGGAAGTGCGCACGGCGGCCAAACTCGCCGCCGAGATGAAGGCGCTGGGCTTCGATGTGACCGAGAAGGTCGGCAAGACCGGCATCGTCGCCATCCTCAAGAATGGCCCCGGTCCCCTGGTCATGGTGCGCACCGAGTTGGATGCGCTGCCGATGGAGGAGAAAACCGGCCTCGCCTACGCCAGCACCGCCAAGCAGATGTGGAACGGCAAGGAGACCTTCGTCGATCACAGCTGCGGCCACGACGTCCACATGGCGGCTTGGGTAGGCACGGCCCGCGCCCTGGTGGCCATGAAGGACAAATGGCATGGCACCCTGATGTTCATCGGCCAGCCGGCCGAGGAGACCACCCAGGGCGCCAAGGCCATGATCGCCGACAAGCTGTTCGAGCGCTTCGGCAAGCCCGAGATCGGCTTCGCCCTGCATACCGGCGCCAATCCCGCCGGCCAGGTCAGCTACAAGCCGGGGGTCAACTCCTCCAATTCCGACAGCCTCGAGATCAAGTTCCTCGGCCGCGGCGCCCATGGTTCGCGCCCCAGCCAGTCGATCGATCCGATCCTGATGGCGTCACGCTTCGTGGTGGACGTGCAGAGCGTCATCAGCCGTGAGAAGGACGCCGCCGAGTTCGGTGTGGTCACCATCGGCGCCATCGAGGGCGGCAGCGCCGGCAACATCATTCCCGACAACGTGACCTTGCGCGGCACCATCCGCTCCTACCGGCCCGACGTGCGCGAGACCCTCACCGGCGGCGTGCGCCGCACCGCCAACGCCGTCGCCATGATGGCGGGCGCGCCGCAGCCCCAGGTCACCATCACCCCCGGCGGCGACGCGGTGGTGAACGACATTCCCATCGCCGAACGCACCGGCGCTCTGTTCAAGGCGGCGTTCGGCGACAAGGCCATCAAGAACGACGAACCGGGTTCGGCCAGCGAGGACTACTCGGCGTTCATCCAGGCCGGCGTGCCGTCGCTGTTCTTCGGCATCGGCGGCGCCGACCCCGCCAAGCTCGCGGAGGCCAAGGCCAAAGGCGTCCAGTTCCCCGGCAACCACTCGCCGCAATTCGCGCCGCTGCCCGAGCCCGCCATCCGCACCGGCGTGGAAGCCATGACCATCGCCGTGATGAGCGTGCTGGGGCAGTAAACACCGTGACGATCCGGTCTTTTTTGCATGCGAGTATTTATCTGGCGGTGGCAGGCGCCACGGCGCCCGCTGTCGCCGCGATGGATGCGCCGGCCGTCAGGACTGCGGTGGGGCGCACGCTCGACGCCGACTATCCGCGTCTCGACGCGCTCTACAAGGATATCCACGCCCATCCGGAATTGGGTCTCACGGAAACGCGCACCGCGGCCAGGCTGGCGGGCGAGATGCGCGCCATCGGCTTCGAGGTGACCGAGAAGGTCGGCAAGACCGGGGTGGTGGCGATCTACAAGAACGGCCCCGGCCCCCTAGTGATGGTGCGCACCGAACTGGACGCGCTGCCGATGGAGGAGAAGACCGGCCTGCCTTACGCCAGCACCGCCAAGCAGATGTGGAACGGCCGCGAGACCTTCGTCGCCCACAGCTGCGGTCACGACATCCACATGGCCGCCTGGGTGGGCGCGGCCCGGGCGCTGGTGGCGCTCAAAGACCAATGGCACGGCACCCTGATGTTCATCGCCCAGCCCGCCGAGGAAAGCGCCGGCGGCCCGGAGGATATGCTGGCCGACAAACTGTTCGAACGCTTCGGCAAACCCGCCATCGGCTTCGCGCTGCATGTGGGCGGCGACAGTGCCGCAGGGGAAGTCAGCTATAAGCCCGGCGTGGTCATGTCCAACTCGGACGGCCTGTCGATCCGCTTCAACGGTCGCGGCGCCCACGGCTCGCGCCCCAGCCAGTCCATCGACCCGGTCATGATGGCCGCGCGTTTCGTGGTGGATGTGCAAAGCGTGGTCAGCCGCGAGAAGGACGCCGCCGAGTTCGGCGTCATCACCATCGGCGCCATCGAAGGCGGCAGCGCCGGCAATATCATCCCCGACCACGTCACCTTGCGCGGCACCATCCGCTCCTATACGCCCGAGGTGCGCAAGGGCCTGGCGGACGGCATCCAGCGCACCGCGGCGGCGGTAGCGGCCATGGCGGGCGCTCCGGCGCCAGACGTGAAGATCAACACCGGTGCGACCGCGGTGGTCAACGACGCCGCCCTGGCCGAGCGCACCGGCGCGGTGTTCAAGGCCGCCTTCGGCGCCAAGGCCATCCGTGAAGAGGAACCGGGATCGGCCAGCGAGGACTACTCCGTGTTCATCCTCGCCGGCGTGCCCTCGATGTACTTCGGCATCGGCGGCGCCGACCCAGCCAAGCTGGCCGACGCCAAGGCCAAGGGCGTGGAACTGCCCGGCAACCATTCGCCGATGTTCGCGCCGCTGCCCGAGCCTTCCATCCGCACCGGCGTCGAGGCCATGACGATCGCCGTCATGAACGTGATGCAGTAAAGCGGAAACAGAGTCTAGGCGAACAGCGTGCGTTGCAGGGTCAGCAGCGCCGCGGCCACCGTCACCGCGATGGTCAGCAGCATGCCGCCGATGCGGCCGGCGCGGAATTGCAGCGTTCCGGGCTTGGCGTACATGCCGAGGGGGTGGAGCAGGCGCGCCGCCAGCAGCATCGCCATAAGCTGGTGAACCTTGGCGGCCGGGAGGCCGCCCATTTCCAAGAACGCTACCATCAGCGCGATCAGCGGCACGTATTCCGCGAAGTGCCCGTGGGCGCGGATGGCGCTGCGCAAGGCGTCGTTTCCGCCGTCGCCGAACCCGGCTTTGTTACGCCGGCGCAGGCGCACCACCTGGAGGGCAAGTCCCACGTAGATCAAGGCCAGGACGGCGAGATAGCCGGCGGTGATGGAAGGCATTTGCATGTACGTCTCCCCTTCTCAGAACGATGCGCAACTCTCGTTGGTCACAATCCCCACGGCCTTCTGGTGGAAGGTCTCGCGGTAGAGGCGTGACAGGTCCTCCACGGCCTTGCGGACCTCGGCGGTGTCGGGGACGTGGACTTGCAGGATCTTGGATTTCTCATGGGCCAATTTCTTGGTGTCGGGGTCCAGCCATTGGCCCTGGCCGTCGTAAACCGTGAATCCCGTGGGGAAGAGCGGGGTGGCGGCGGTCTCCAGGAACTTGGCGAAGGCCGCGGCGGCGATGGGTCGGCCGTTCTGGTCCTCCTGGCCGAAAAAGAATTGCACTTGCAGCATGCGGGTCTGGCCGGCGAAGGGGCAGGCGTCTGAGGCATACGCTGCACGCGCCGCCAAAACCGCGCAAAGGGCCAGGAACTTAATATGTTTCACGTGAAACAATTTAACCACCCAAGGCTTTCCCCATCCGCCAATGCTCGCTGCTGCATGGATTGCCCGCATGAAGCGGGCAATGACACAAAGGCGCGTTAGGTCCGTGCCGCGCGCAGCTTCGCCGTCGCCGCGGTGTCCACGGTCTCGCCCACGATCTGCACGCCGTAGTGGGTCTTGGCGGCCTCCGCCGACACCAGGCCGTCGAGCACGTTCTCCAGCACCGCGGCGGGATCGCGCTTGAACGGATCGCCGTAGCCGCCGCCCGAGGGGCCGTAGGACACCAGGCGGTCGCCCTTCTTGGCCTTCTGGTACGGCACCTTCGACGGCATCGACTGGGTGGCGCCGCGGCTGATCTGGTCGAGGCGCGCCGGCTGGCCGTCGTCGCCGCCGCCGAAGCCCCAGGGGCGGAACTTGTGGCCGTCGCCTTCGATGGAGAAGCCGCCGTCGCCGAGATAGGTGAACGCGCGCACCGAGCCGATGCCGCCGCGCCATTCGCCCGGCGCCACCACGTCCTCGCGCAGCTCATAGCGGTCCACGCGCAAGGGCAGGTGGGATTCCATATCTTCAATAGGGTTGTTGCGGGTGTTGGCGAACAGGGTATCCACGGCGTCCATGCCGTCGACGCCGTGACGCCCGCCGTAGGAGCCTTCCAGGATCTCCATATGCACCCAGGGGGCGCCGGCATTGTCGCCGCTGAAGGCGATGACGCGCAGGTTGCCGATGCCGGCCGAGACCTGCTTGGGCGTGGCTTGCGAGAGTGCCTTCATCACCGTATCCGCCAGCGCATTGCCGGGACAGAAACGCGCGATCACCGGCGCCGGGAAGATCGGGTTGGCCAGGCATCCTTTGGGCGCCACGATCCTGATGGGGCGGGTCAGGCCGCTGTTCTGGGGAATGGGCCCATAGGTGACGCTATCCAGCAGCACCGAGCGGATGGTCAACCAGATGGCGCAGTCGACGGTGCCTTCGAGCGGCATGTTGATGGGCCGGTCCGAGACCTGTGGCGCGGTGCCGGTCAGGTCCACGGTCATCTCGTCGCCTTTGACGGTGATGGTGGCGGAGATCGGCAGGTCGCGGCGGTGGGCGCTCGCGTCGTCCAGGAAGCCATCGATATAAGTGGTGGCGCTGTAGGTGCCGTCCGGCAGGTCCGCGATGGCCTTGCGCATCAGGCGCTCGGAGTAATCCATCAGGTCTTCGCAGGCGTTGGCGACGGTGGATTTGCCGTAGCGCTTGACGAGATCGAGGAACCGCTGGGCGCCGATCTGGGCCGAGGCGATCTGGGCCTCCATGTCGCCCACTACCAGGTCGGAGATGCGGATGTTGTCGCGCATGATGTGCCACACCATGGCGTTTTTCTTGCCGCCTTCGATGACCTTGATCGCCTTGAACTGCAAACCTTCGGCATAGGTATCCACGGCGTCGACGATGCCGCAGCTGCCGGGGGTATGGGCGCCGATGTCGAGGTGGTGCGCGGTGGTGACCGAGAAGCCCAAGAGGTCATTGCCGTCGAACACCGGCACGCAGAAACCGACATCCGGGCCGTGGGAGGCACCGCCGTAGGGATCGTTGTGCATGATGACGTCGCCGGGGTTGATGGTCTCGCCGCGCGCCGCCAGTTGTTTGAGAATCCCGCGCACATAACCCGGGATCGGGCCCGATTGCAGCGGCGTGCTCATCTTGCATTCGCACAGCTGGCGGCCTTCGGCGTCGGTCAGCGCCGCGCCGAAATCCTCGGACTCGCGGATGATGCTGGAGTAGCTCATCCGCATGAGTTTGTGTCCCATCTCGATGGCGATGTTCTCGAGCGCCCCCTGGATCACCGCGCCGGTGATGGCGTCGACCCGGGTATTTGAGGGCTTGGAGTTGCGCACGTAATTCATGCTTTTGCTCCTTCGCGCGTGAGGATGAGGTTGCCGATCTTGTCCTGTTCCGCGGTCCAGCGGGGCGGGACCACGGTGGTGGAATCTTTTTGCAGGAATATCGCCGGGCCTTTGACCGGGACGCCCACCGGCAGCTGGTGGCGGCGGTAGATGCCGGTCTCGAAGGTCTTCAACGCGCCGTCCACCCGGAACACGCATTGGCCGGTGCGGATCTTGGCCTTTTCCAGGGAGCCATCGGTCGCTGCGCTCAAGGACTTGATCTTGGGCAGGACGCCGACGCCGATCAGGCGCACGTTGACCACTTCAATCGTGTTGCCGCGGAAGGCATGGCCGTATTCCCGCTGGTGCTGGGCGTGGAAGGCGTCCCACACCTGCTCCAGGGCCTTGGCGTCCAAGGTGCCGGCCGGGATCGGGGTTTTCAGTTCGTACCCCTGGCCGACGTACCGCAAATCGCCGTCACGAATAAAAGAAAGCTTGGATGTATCCAGGTGATCGCTCGCGAACTGGGCGACGAGTTGCTTCTCCATGGCCGCGAAGTCGGCGTTGAGGCGGGCGATGTCCACGGAGGCCGAAAGCTGGAACTGGGTGCGGATGGCCTCGTACTTGAGGTCGGTGGTCAGCAATCCCATGGCGGAGGTGATGCCGGGATAGGGCGGCACGATCACTTCGGGGATTTCGAGGATCTCGGCCACTTCCGCGCCGTGCAGGGGGCCGGCGCCGCCAAAAGCCACCAGGGCGAAGCCGCGCGGGTCCACGCCCTTCTGCACCGTGCGCGACCGGATCGCATTGGCCATGTTGCTGTTGATGACGGTGAGGATGCCTTCCGCGGTTTCCTGGGTGCTCATGCCCAAGGCCCCCGCCAGGTTCTCCACCGCGCGGGCGGCGGCGGCGGCGTCGAGTTTCATGCCGCCGCCGAGGAAGTCGTCCTTGTCCAGGCGGCCCAGCACCAGATTGGCGTCGGTGACGGTGGGCTCAGAGCCGCCTTTTCCATAGGCCGCCGGCCCCGGCACCGCGCCGGCGCTGCGCGGGCCGACCCTGAACGCGCCGCCGCGGTCGAGATGGGCGATGGAGCCGCCGCCCGCCCCAATCGTGTGGATATCGATCATCGGCAGCAGCAGGGGGAACCCGGCGATGGAAGTGGAGCGCGGGTCGGTCTCGGCGAACTTGCCGTCCACGACCAATCCAATATCGGCGCTGGTGCCGCCGATGTCGAAGGTGATCAGCTTGCGCCGGCCCGAGAGCCCGCCCACCCAGTCGCCGCCCAGCACGCCGCCCACCAGGCCCGAGAGCAGGGTGATGGCGGGTTTCTCCACCACCATGGCGGGCGTGGCGACGCCGCCGTTGGAGGCCATGATGCGCAGGTCGGCGCGGATACCGGCATTGCGTAGCGCGCCCTCCAGGCGTCCGACATAGCTGCTCATCTTGGGGCCGATGAAGGCCGAGAGGCAGGTGGTGGTGAAGCGCTCGAACTCGCGGAACTGCGGCGACACCGCGGACGAGGTGCACAGGAACACGCCCGGCAGCTCCTCGGCCAGGATCGCCTTGGCGCGGTCCTCATGGGCCGGGTTGAGATAGGCGAACAGGAAGCACACCGCCACCGCTTCCACGCCTTCGGCTTTGAGTTCTTTCGCGACCGCGCGCACGCCGGCTTCATCCAGGGGTTCCAGCTCCTCGCCGCGCGGCGGGATCAGGCGGCCGGCGACAACTTTACGATGGCGGCGTTTCACCAGCGGCCGGTTCTGCCACGGCAGCTCCTGCATGATCGAGTAGTGCTCGGCGCGCTGGTGCCGGGCGATATGGATGATGTCGCGGAAGCCCTTGTTGGTGACCATGCCGGTCACCGCGCCTTTGTGTTCCAGGACCGCGTTGGTGGCGGTGGTGGTGCCGTGCAGCACATAGTCGATGTCGCCGGGCGCCACCTTGTTGTCGCGGCAGATCTCGGTGACGCCCTGGAGGATGGCGCGGGAGGGGTCGTCGGGCGTGGTCGCTACCTTGTGGATCGCCACCGTCCCCGCCGCCATGTCGCACAACACGATGTCGGTGAAGGTGCCGCCGACATCCACGCCAATGGTCTTCACGTCAGTATCCCCCCAAAACTCGAAGCCTATTTCTTCAGCCGATAAAGCACGTCGCGGGGGATTTCCGGAACATCCGCCATCGCCACCACCTTGCCGGTCCCGTCGGTGATCTGGTTGATGACCAGGGGCAGGCTCACCTGGATATGCAGGTCCTTGGAGAAGGAGCGCGGGCCCAGGCTGGTGGGCTCGCGCTTATAGGTCTCCATCTCCGCGGCGATGGTCTTGGCGTCGATGGACTTGGTTTTCTCCGCCGCCCGCGCCCACAGCTCGAACCAGGCATAGATCGGATAGGCGTGCTGGTTGATGGGCGCAGCACCGTACTTGGCCTTGAAGGCGTCGGCGATGGCGGCGACGGCGGGGCGCGGGTCGCCGAAGATCGAGGCCTGCACCGCCACGTAGAACTCCTTCAGCTTGGGCACCGAGGCCAGCCAGAAAGCGCCGTCGAGGCCGACGCCGGTCATGATCGGCAGCTCGATGCCGGCGGCGCGGATCTGGCGGATGGCGCTGGGGCCGCCCGGTGAATAGCTGCAGAACATGATCATCTCGACCTTGCCGGCCTTCATGGTGTTGGCGAGGCGGGTGATCTGCGAGGCCACCGACGGATCGGCGTTCTTGAAGGTGTCGCGGCCGACGATGGTGCCGCCCTTCTGCTGGAACATCCATTCATAGCCGGCGCACAGCGACTTGTCGTATTCGACCGAGTCATCAAGCAGGATGTAGCCGGTGGTGAATTTCTTGTCGTCCCGGGCGAACTGGGCCAGCGCCGCGCCCTCGGACTGGGCGGTGGAGGACGCCGAGAAGGCAAGGTTGCCCACGCCCATGACGCCCATCTTCGGATCGCCGGCGCAGATCGACACCGCGATCACGCCGGCGCGCTGGGCCTGCAGCGCCGCCGGTGCGCCGTAATCATAGTCGCAGGTCACCACCACAACCGAGGCCCCGTCGCGCAAGACCGCCTGGCCGGCCTTGGCGCCTTCGGCGCGGTCGGACTTGGTGTCGGCGTTGACGACCTTGAGCTTGCGCCCGATGACGCCGCCCTTGGCGTTGGTTTGCTCGATCCACAGGTTGGCCATGCGCACGCCGTCGCTGTCGTAGGGCGTCAGGAACCCCGACTGGGCGGTGGCGAAGCCGATGACGATATCCTGTGCGTGAGCGGGGACCGTGAACAGGACCGCGGCGGCGAGCAGAGAACGCAAGAGCGTCATGGGGACCTGCTATTTTTGAGGCGATCTACTTTTTGAGACGATCTATTTTTTGAGGCGATAGGGAACGTCGCGCGGCACCTCCGGCGCTTCGGCCACCACGGCGCCCGCGCAACGGCGGCGTGCATTCTCGACCGCCCGGTCAAGGAGAAAAAGCCATTAATTCAGAGTCCGCCCCGGATATTTTCCTGGCACTATGGGTCTGATGTGGTCGCATTTTCGGCGGCGAACCGGTTTCCGTTTCGCCTGAAAATGCTCCGGGGTGGGGAGGCTCCGGGACTCGGGGCTTGGGGCGCGTTCGGATGAATCCACTGGTGAAGGCGCCGCAGCCCGAGGCCGCGGAGCTGTCGGCTGAGAATGTCTCCGTGCGGTTCCAGGGCCTCGCGGCGCTCAGCGACGTCAACCTGCGGGTGCGCCGGGACGAGATCGTCGGCCTGATCGGCCCCAACGGCGCCGGCAAGACCACGCTGGTCAATTGCCTCACCGGATTTCAGCGCCCGACATCCGGCCGCGTCGCCCTGGCGCAAGAGGACACCGCCGGCTGGAGCGCGCCGCGCTTCCGCAAGGCCGGCGTGGCGCGCACCTTCCAGGCCGGGCGCCTGTTTCGCGACATGACCGTGGCCGAGAATGTGGAAGTGACCGGGGTGGGGCTGGGGCTCGACCGCGGATCCGCTCACGCCCAGGCCATGAGCATACTGGCGTGGCTGGGGATCGCCGGCCTGGCCGACCGCGTCGCCGGCACCTTGGCTTATACCGATGAGCGCCGCGTCGGCATCGCCCGCGCCCTGGTGTCGCCGCCGGCCTTCGTGCTGATGGACGAACCCGCCGCCGGCATGTCGGATGCCGAGGGCGAGGGCCTGATCGCCCTGATCACCGCGATCCCCGAAAAATTCGGCTGCGGCGTGCTGATCATCGAGCACAACATGCGCGTGATCATGAATGTCAGCCGGCGCCTCTATGTGCTGGACGGCGGGCGCGTCGTCGCCGACGGGGCTCCGGCGGAGGTGCGGCGCAATCCCCAGGTGATCGGCGCCTATCTCGGGGCGGAGGTCTGAGATGACTCTGCTCGCGGTGGAGAACCTCGAGGTCGGTTACGGCGGCATCGCCGCGGTGCGCGGGGTGTCGCTGACCGTGAACCAGGGCGAGGTGGTCTCGATCCTGGGCCCCAACGGCGCCGGCAAATCCAGCACCCTCGCGGCCATCGCCGGCGGTGTGGTCCCGCGCGCCGGGCGCGTCGCCTACGCCGGCCAGGACATCGCCGGCGTGCGGCCCGAAGAGATCGCGCGGCGCGGCCTCTCGCTGGTGCCCGAGGGCCGCCATGTGTTCGCGACTCTCACGGTAGAGGAGAACCTGGCCGTCGGCACGTATATGCGCAAGGAGAGGGCGGACATCGAAGCCGCGCTGGAACGCTTCCCGCGCCTGAGAGACCGGCGCGGCTTTCCCGCCGGGCGGTTGTCCGGCGGCGAGCAGCAGATGCTGGTCATCGCCCGCGCCATGCTCACCAAACCGAAACTCATGCTGGTGGACGAGCCCTCGCTCGGCCTGGCGCCCATCGTCATCGACCAGGTTTACGAGATCCTGCTGGACCTCCGCCGCCAGGGCATGAGCCTCTTGATCGTCGAGCAGAGCACCAGCCGCATCCTCAAACACGCCGACCGCATCTATGTGCTACGCGGCGGCGCGGTGCAGCTGGAGGACAAGGCCGCGAACCTGCAGGACGGCGACGCCATCAAGCGCGCCTACTTCGGCTTCGACGCATGATCGCGTTCGCGCAGAACCTGATCGACGCGCTGTCGCTCGGCAGTCTTTACGCCTTGGTGGCCCTGGGCATCGGGTTGCTGTTCGGAATCCTGCGGCTGATCAACCTCGCCCACGGCGATTTCATCACCGTCGGCGCCTATGCCCTGATCGTGCCGTCGACCGAGGCCGCGGCGCAGCTGGCCCTCGGCGGGTTCCATCCGCTCATCCTGGTGCCCAGCATCGCGCTGATCGTGGTGATCCTGGCGTTGCTCACCGACGCCCTGGTGTTCCGCCCGCTGCGGCGCGCGCCGCAACCGTCCCTGATGATCGCGTCGTTTGCGGTGAGCTACATCATCCAGAACGGCCTGATCCTGGTCTACGGCGCCCGGCCCAAGAACCTGAATCTGTGGCCGGCGCTCACCGGGCAGATCTCCCTGGGCGAACTGCGGGTGCCGGCGCTGCAAGTCGTCACCATCGTCACGACCCTCGCGCTCATGACCGCGCTGGCCCTGTTCCTGAAGCGCACCTCCTGGGGCGTGCAGATGCGCGCCGCCGCCGAGGATTTCCGCATGGCGCGCTATCTCGGGGTGCGCGGCAACCTGGTCATCGGCATGGCGTTTGCGATCAGCGGCGCCCTGGCGGCGGCGGTGTCGCTGCTGTTCCTGTGCCAGACCGGATCGCTGGAAACCGGCCTCGGTGTGCCGTTGGCGCTGTTCGGCCTGGTGGCGGTGGTGATCGGCGGCATGGGCAGCCTCCCGGGCGCCGTGGCGGGCGGCTTCCTGGTGGGGTTCATCGTCACGCTGCTCCAGGCCTATCTGCCGGCGGAGCTGCGCTCCTTCCGCGACGCCTTCGCCTTCGCCTTCGTCATCGTCATCCTGCTGTGGCGTCCCGCCGGGCTGATCCGCGCCAAAGCCTTCGATCAGCGGGTTTGAAATGGTGCGGTTTCAAACACCCCTTCTGCTGATCCTGGGCATGACTCTGCTGGTGGGCGCGGCATCGCTCATCGGCAGCGAGCAGCTCAACTTCACCCTCACCGAAATGCTGATCCGCATGGTGGTGGTGATCGGCCTTTATCTGTTCGTCGGCAATTCCGGCGTC
The DNA here is from genome assembly GCA_041905795.1 of Rhodospirillaceae bacterium. Lineage (GTDB taxonomy): Bacteria > Pseudomonadota > Alphaproteobacteria > Rhodospirillales > Rhodospirillaceae > SHVO01. Next base: position 103,084 of record JAYRKL010000002.1, read on the forward strand.
ATGTCCTTCGGCCATATCGGGTTCATGAGTATCGGCGCCTACGCCGCCGCCTGGATGACCCTGCCGCCGGAATGGAAGCAGGTGATGCTCACCGGCCTGCCGGCGATGCTCCAGGAGAATACCTATTCCTTTGCGGCGGCGGTGTTGTGGTCCGGGCTCATGGCCGCGGCCGTGGCGCTGTTCCTGGGTGCCGCCATCATGCGGCTTTCGGGTTTGGCGGCGTCCATCGCCACCTTCGCCTTCCTGGCCATCGTGTTCTCGGTGTACTCGAATTGGGAAAGCGTCACCGGCGGCACCAGCTCGGTCATCGGCATTCCGACGGTGGTGGGGCCGTGGATCGCCCTGGGCTTCGTCTGCGCGGCCATCGTCGCGGCCTACGCCTTCCAGGTGTCGCGCCTCGGCCTGATGTTGCGGGCGTCGCGCGATGACGACGTGGCCGCCGCGTCTTCGGGCGTCGAGATGCAGCGCGTGCGCCTGGCCGCGTTCGTCGCCAGCGCCTTCCTGGTGGGCGTGGGCGGGGCGCTTTACGCCCATTTCCTCGGCGTGTTGACCACCGACGCCTTCTATCTCGCGCTGTCCTTCGTCACCCTCGCCATGCTGGTGGTGGGCGGGCTCAATTCCCTGACCGGGGCGGTCGTCGGCACGTTGGCGGTCACGGCGATCGTCGAGGTCTTGCGGGCGCTCGAACGCGGCCTGGATGCGGGCGGGACCCACCTGGCGCTGCCGCGGGGAACGCAGGAAATCGGCCTGGGACTGGCGCTCGCGCTGGTCCTGATCTTCCGGCCCGCCGGCTTGAGCGGCGGACGGGAGCTGCGCTGGCCTATGCGGGGGAGAGGGATATGAAAACGCTGTTCTCGAACTGGCAGGTGTGGGCGGCGGCGTCGGCGGCGTTCGCCGCGCTGACAGCGATCTTCGGCAAGATCGGGGTCGAGGCGATCGATTCCAACTTCGCCACCCTGATCCGCACCGTCCTGATCCTGGCGGTGACGGCGGCGGTCGTGGTCGGCTTCAAATCCTACCAGCCGCTGGGCGAGATCCCGGCGCGCACTTATATATTCCTGGCGCTGTCGGCGCTGGCCACCGGCGCGTCGTGGCTGTGCTACTACAAGGCCTTGCAGCTTGGCCCCGCCGCCGGGGTCGTCACCCTCGACAAGACCAGCGTGGTGCTGGTGGCGGTGATCGCCGCCCTGTTCCTGGGCGAGAACCTCACTGCGCAGGGCTGGATCGGCGTGGTACTCATGACCGCGGGCGCCGTTCTGGTGGGGCTCAAGCACTGAGGGAAGACATATGCGTCGCAGAGAGTTCCTCGCTGGCGGGCTCGCGCTGCCGCTGCTCGCGGCCGCGCAAGCCCCGCGCCGGCCGCTGCGCGTCGTGCTCATGGGCCAGGCCCTGCTGCAGCACAATCTCACCGACGAACAATGGCCGGCGGCCGGCAAGTTCCGCGCGTTTTTCTCCGGCGCCGACGCGGTGTTCACCGACCTCGAGACCGCCATCAAGGGCCCCAATTCCAACACCGCCCTGCGCCAGGGCACCTTCCTGCACGCCGCCGACGCGCGCATCATCGACCGCCTCGCCAATGTCGGCGTCAACCTGTTCGCCACCTCCAACAACCACGCCTTCGATTTCGCCGAGGGCGGCATCAAGGATGCCATCGACGCCCTGGATGCGCGCCGGCTGTCCCACGCCGGCACCGGCCTGGACCTCGCCAGGGCCGCGGCACCCGGCTATCGCACGACCGAGGCCGGCGTGGTTGCGTTGGTGGGCATGGCGTCCGGCGCCATCGCCGCCGGCGGCATGGCCGGACCCGGCAAACCCGGCGTCAACGAGGTGCGCCGGGATGCCGCCGGCGCGCTCAACGAGTCGGATGTCGGCCGCTACCTGGCGTCCATCAAGGAGGCCGCGGCCAAGGCCGATATCGTCATCGCCTATCAGCACAATCACTATTGGGAAAAGGACATGGCCGACACCCCGCCCTGGCAGCGCGCGCTGGCGCGCCGGGCGATCGATGCGGGAGCGTCGATCTTCGCCGCCCACGGCGCGCCGCTGCTGCACGGCATCGAGATCTACAGGGGCAAGCCGATCTTCTACGACCTGGGCGGGCTGTTCTTCCAGACCGTCACCAAGCCGGGCTACTACCCCAACGAGGTCTGGCAGAGCCTGGTGGTGGATTGCCGCTGCACCAGGGCCGGGTTCGACCGGATCTCGCTGACGGCGGTGCAGCTCAACGACACCGGCACCGGCGGGCCCGGCGATATGACCACCCGCGGCATGCCGCGCCTGGCGGAGGGTGCCGAGGGCAAACCCGTCCTGGAACGCGTCGCGCGCCTGTCCGGGACCTACGGAACGAAATTCACCTTCACGCCGCGCGGCGCGGATATCGTCATCGGCTAAAGTACGGCGAAGACGTCGCGGTGGCCGATGGTGAGGCGCGTGGGCGCGGCGAGCCGGTCCGCCAGCCATCGCTCGGCGGTGGCAAGGCCGGTTTCCCGTGCGGCGCCGGCGATGCCGCCGAGGAGTTCCCGCAGCAACTCCGGCGATCCCCGGTCGATGACCCAAGGGCTGTCGCCGCATTCCAGCGTGTAACCCGCGTTCCTCAGCGAGAGTTCGAGATACGCCGCCGCGCCGGCGCCGGCCGAAGGGCCGAAGCCCTTGTCGCCGCCCTGGTGCTGGCGGAAGGCATCGAACACCGGCGCGTCCAGTTCATGCGCCGGCTCCGCGGCCATGACGCCGTCGACCGTGAGCGTGATCAGCGCCGGCAGCTTGCGCTCCGAGAGGCGCGCGACGAAGCCGTCGATCCAGGCGTGGGACGGCAGATCGAGCAAGGCCGAGGCGGTCACCAGTTCGGTGCCGGCGGGCCAGGGCGCCGGATCGGCGGCGAAGTCCTGATGCAATGTCCTGAGGCCGATGCGGCGGTCGCCGCGATGGATGACCTGTCGATCACCGCCGTCTGCCCAGGCGCTCAGCGCGGTCACGGCACACGCCAGGTTGCGCGGGTCGTGGTCCACCAGGATCCAATCCTGGCGTTTCGGCAGGAGGTCGGCGAAGGCGCGCACCGCGGCGCCGGTGCCGGCACCCATGTCGCAGATCACCAGGGAGTCATGGTCCTTGAAGGCGCGCGCGAACGACGCGAGCACCTTTGCATTGCGCGCGGCCTTGTCCGCCGGCTCGCGCAGCGCCAGCCATTCGGGAGAGAACCCAGTCATGGCGGGCAGTCTATCATTTTCCCCCCGCTGTTGCGGTGCGGGCATTTTGCCGGTGGAGAGTCAGTCAGTGTCCGCAGGGGTGCACTGTCGGCGCGGAAACCTCCGCACATCACCCATTGAGGCGGCGGTGGCGGCATTGGCACGCGGCTTGCTCTTCAGCAGGGACCGGGGCGGTCCTCGGCGTGGCCGCGCTCCCCTCCCTCCCTCCCTCGCGGTCCGCCGGGGGCCAACCCGGACGATGTTCCACGGCCGAACGCGGATGCCCATCGCCGCCAGGACGGCACGGAGCTTGTTCTGATCCTCAAACTCGGCCAGGAGTTCGCCCAGGGTGTTCATGCGACCGTTGACGTCTCGGGGGTCATGGTGACGCCTTCAATCACGGCCGCGGCCACCAGGTTTTGGATATAGCGCGCCACCTCCCGGCGCCAGGAACGTTCGGAGAGGAATGCGGCGATCTGGTCGCGCACGTAGTCGAAAGGCAGAATCTCTCCAAGGGCGCGGGCGTCGAGTTTGACGACATGGGCTCCAAAGCGGGTTTTGACCGGAGACGCCGCAATCTGGCCTTCGCTCAGGGTATAGAGGGCCTGTTCAAACTCGGAAACCAGTTCGCCCCGGAGAATCTGCCCGAGGCGCCCGCCATTGGCGCGGGAGTCGCAATCCGATTTTTCTCGCGCGATCGCCTCGAATTTCCAAGGGGCGTCCTTGAGTTCGGCGATGGCGGCCTCGGCGCGCTGCACCGCTTCCGTATAGCCCGCCGTGTCATGCGGATGGGCCGAGAACAGAATATGGGAAGCCTCGAACAAATCCGGTCCACGAAACCGTGTTGTATTTGCCGCGTAGTATGCGCGGCATTCGTCCTCGCCAGCTTCCGAAATCGGCACAGCCGTTTCCATCAGCGCCCGGATGCGGGCCTCGTCGTCGAGTTCGCGTTTGCCGGGAGCAACCATCTCGGGCCGGGCAACGACGGCCCGGCTGTTGGCTTCCTCGAGCAGCAGCGTGCGGACGATGATCGCGCGCGCCGCGGCGGCAAAGGCGTCGGCCGGCGTGCCGGCGGGATGGTGCTGCGCCTCGGCCGCGATCATTTGCGGCGGCAATACCACGCCATTGAGTTTGATCGGACTACGCGGGGCCATCTTCTGCTCCTAGCGCACTCTGACGACCTGGTAGCCGCGCCGGCTGAGATACCAGATGGGGGCGCTCCAGATATGCACCAGGCGGGTGAACGGAAAGATCAGAAAGATCGTCATTCCGAGCACAAGGTGAACCTTGAAGATCGGCGCTACGGCGGCGGCAAAATCCGCGGCACCCGGCCGGAACGTGACGACGTGCTGCGCCCAGCTCATGAGCCGGACCATCTCGCTGCCGTCGAGATGATCGAGCGACACGGCAATCGACCCCAACCCCAGGGCGAGCTGTACGAAGAGGATCAGCAACACGGCGATATCGCCGAAAGAAGACGTGGTTCGGATGCGCACATCAAACAGGCGTCTGTGGAGCAGCATGACGAGGCCCGTCATGCAGAACGCGCCGGCCGTGCCGCCGACCACGACGGCAATCAGCTGCTTGGCGCCGTGTGATATGCCGACCGCGTCGAAGAACGTCACGGGCGTCAGGAGGCCGCCCAGGTGTCCAAAGAAAATGATGAGAATGCCGGCGTGGAACAGGTTGCTCCCCCAGATGAGCTGACGCCGACGCAGGAGCTGGCTCGACTGACTCCGCCAAGAATACTGCTCGCGGTCGAACCGAATGACGCTGCCGACCAAAAAGACGGTGAGACAGATGTAAGGATAGATCCCAAAGAGAAAGGTATTGGCCCAGTCGGTCATTTCCGTGCTCCTGAGGTTTGAACTGCCGCCGGAAGCGAAGCCCCCATCCGCTGCACGATCTCGGCGGCGCGCGGGCATCCGCTGTCGTTTCCGCCGTCGTTTCCGCCCTGTGGCCCGAATCGGACTTCGGAGTCTTCCCACGCACGGTCGACGGCGCATGCGTCGTTGGGGTCTTCGACGTGACGCTCGCTCAAGGCGGCCAGGGCGTCGGCGTCAGGGGCTGAATGACTGAGTTCCACCAGAGCCTCCAAGATCGCGGCATATGTACTGTCGCGTTTGCGTAAGCGCTCACCGAGCGCACCCAGAATATGGTTGGTGTCCGCCAGCATCGATTGTGCCTCGCGCGGCGCGAGCGTCGCCAGGAATTCCAGGAATAGGGGGATGTAGTCCGGCAACTCGTTGGCGGAGAGATCGAGACCCGCACTGCGATAGCGCTCGAGGAGTGAGACCATGGCCTGACCGCGGTCCCGCGATTCCCCGTGCACGTGTTCGAAAAGGTGCAGCGACAGGGAGCGCGTGCGGTCGAAAAGATCGACATAGCGCGATTGCATGTCGAGAAGATCGAGCGTGCCGATCTCCCGCAAAAGGACTGCGAGCTTCTTGATTTGAGATGCCGACAGCATCTTTTCGGCCTCAAGAGCTTCGATCAGGTCCTCGGCGGCGCCCTGGAGTTCCGGTGTCGGATAGCACAGCATGGCGCTGAGGATCTTGTATGTGGCGATCATGTCAGCGCCCGGCCGGTTCGGGAATCTTGTGCTTCTTGGGCACGGAGAACAGGTTGGCGCCACTGACGCCATCCGAACAGCCGTTGCCGAAGCTGAAACCGCAGCTTCCCCGGAGGTCCTGAGCGTTCCCGCTGGCTTCCCGGTGTGCGGTCGGGATCACGAAACGATCCTCGATGTTCGCGATCGCCATATAGCGGTACATGTCCTCGATTTGAGCCGGCGAGAGTCCGACCCGGCCCGCCACGCCTTCGTTGATGATGCCGTCCACCGTTCTTGAGCGCATGAAGGCGCGCATGGCCATCATGCGTTCGAGCGCGAGCGCGACCGGCTCCTCCCGTCCCGCGGTGAGCATGTTGGCAAGGTATTTGAGCGGAATTCGCAGCGACCGGACGTCCGGCATGTCGCCTTCCAAGTCGATGTGGCCTTTCTCTGCCGCCGACTGGATGGGGGAAAGCGGCGGCACGTACCAGACCATGGGAAGCGTGCGGTACTCCGGATGAAGCGGGAATGCGACACGCCATTCCATCGCCATCTTCCAGACCGGTGATTTCTTCGCGGCCTCGATCCACGCGGGCGGAATCCCTTCGGCGGCGGCTTGGCGTTGGACCTTCGAATCGTGCGGGTCGAGGAAGAGGGAAAGCTGGGCCTGGTAGAGATCGGCCTCGTCAGAGGTGGCCGCGACCTCGGCGATGCGGTCGGCGTCGTAAAGCACGACCCCGAGATAGCGGATGCGGCCGACGCAGGTTTCCGAGCAGACCGTCGGCTGACCCACCTCCAGGCGCGGGTAGCACATGATGCATTTCTCGGATTTTCCCGATTGCCAGTTGTAATAGACCTTCTTGTAAGGACAACCGGAGACGCACATGCGCCAGCCTCGGCACTTGTCTTGGTCGATCAGGACAATGCCGTCTTCCGCGCGCTTGTAGATGGCACCCGAGGGACAGACTGCGACGCAGGCCGGATTGAGGCAGTGTTCGCACAGACGCGGAAGGTACATCATGAAGGTGTTTTCGAACTGGCCGTAAATCTCCTTTTGCACGCCCTCGAAGTTGACGTCGTTGGAGCGCTTGGAGAATTCGCCGCCGAGGATTTCTTCCCAGTTGGGGCCGCCTTCGATCTTCTCCATGCGTTCGCCGGTGAGCAGCGAGCGCGGCCGCGCCGTCGGCATGGCTTTGGATGCGGGTGCGTTATGGAGATGCTGGTAATCGAAGGTGAATGGCTCGTAGTAGTCGTCGATCTCCGGCAGATCCGGGTTTGCGAAGATGTTGGCGAGGATGCGCCACTTCGCACCCATGCGCGGCTGCAATTTGCCGTTGCGCTTCACGAGCCAGCCGCCGTTCCAACGTTTCTGGTTCTCCCATTCCTTGGGGTAACCGAGGCCGGGTTTGGTTTCGACGTTGTTGAACCAGGCATATTCGACGCCTTCGCGCGAGGTCCAGACGTTCTTGCAGGTGACAGAGCAGGTGTGACAGCCGATGCACTTGTCGAGATTGAGCACCATTGCGATTTGAGCGCGGACTTTCATGACACGGCCTCCGCCTGGCTGACCGATCCGTCGAGCCAATCGATCTTGGCTTGCTTGCGCACAATTACAAATTCATCGCGGTTTGAGCCGACGGTGCCGTAGTAATTGAAGCCGTAGCTCTGCTGGGCGTAACCGCCGATCATATGCGTTGGCTTGAGGACGGTGCGGGTCACGGAATTGTGCACGCCGCCGCGCTGCCCCGTGACCTCCGAGCCCGGCATGTTCACGATCTTCTCCTGGGCGTGATACATCATCACCATGCCCTGCGGGACGCGCTGCGAGACGACGGCGCGCGCCACCAGGGCGCCGTTCAGGTTGTAGGCTTCGATCCAGTCGTTATCGGCGATGCCGGCCCTCTGGGCGTCGATCTCGCTCATCCAAACGATTGGGCCGCCACGCGACAGGGTCAGCATTAAGAGATTGTCGGTATAGGTGGAGTGAATGCCCCATTTTTGATGGGGCGTGATGAAATTGAGCACGATCTGCGGGTTCCCGTTCTCCTTGGCCGCGATGATCGGCTTGATGGTCTTGGTGTCGATTGGCGGCCGGTAGACGGCGAACTGCTCCCCAAACGCCGTCATCCAGGGGTGATCCTGGAAGAGCTGCTGCCGCCCCGTGAGCGTGCGCCATGGGATGAACTCATGAACGTTGGTGTAGCCGGCGTTGTAGCAGACCTTCTCGGACTCAAGGCCCGACCAGGTCGGCGAGGATATGATCTTGCGCGGCTGGGCCTGGATGTCGCGGAAGCGGAGTTTTTCGTCTTCCTTGGAATGCGCAAGATGCTCATGGCCGCGTCCGGTAAACTGGCCGAGGGCCTTCCACGCTTTGACCGCGACCTCGCCATTGGTCTCCGGCGCGAGGGCCAGGATGACTTCGGTTGCGTCGATATCCGTCTCGATTTTGGGCAAGCCTTTGCTGACGCCCTCTTCGGTCACGACGCCGTTCAGTTTCGCAAGGCCGGCGACCTCATGCTCGGTCTTCCAGGCAATGCCCTTGCCGCCATTGCCCAGCGACGTCATGAGCGGGCCAAGGGCCGTGAACCGCTTATAGACATTGGGGTAGTCGCGTTCGACGACGGTGACGTTCGCCATGGTCTTGCCGGGAACGGGCGCCGAGCCGTCCTTGCCCCAGTCCTGGACGGCGAACGGCTGAGCCAACTCGCCGGGCGTGTCGTGGAGCAGCGGGACGAGCACCACGTCGCGCTCCTTGCCGAGAACCTCGGGAGCGATTTCGGAGAATTTCTTGGCGAGGCCCTTGTAGATGTCCCAGTCGCTGCGGCTTTCCCAGACGGGATCGATCGCCGCACTCAAAGGATGGATGAAGGGATGCATGTCCGAGGTGTTGAGATCGTTCTTCTCGTACCAGGTCGCGGTCGGGAGCACGATGTCGGAGCAGAGACAGGTCGTCGACATGCGGAAGTCGAGGGTGACAAGGAGATCGAGTTTGCCTTCCGGCGCATCGTCCCGCCACACGACTTCGGACGGTTTCTGTCCTCCGGTCGCGCCAAGATCCTTGCCTTGAACGCCATGGCTGGTTCCAAGCAGGTGCTTGAGGAAGTATTCGTGGCCCTTGCCGCTCGAGCCTAAGAGGTTGGAGCGCCAGACGAAGAGATTGCGCGGCCAATTGACCGGGTTGTCGGGGTCTTGGCAGGCAAGCTTCAGGCGTCCGGCGGCGAGTTCGTCGCGGACATAGTCCTTCGCTTCTTTACCGGCGGCGTCGGCGGCGCGGCCGACATCGAGGGGATTTGCCTGGAGTTGCGGCGCCGACGGCAGCCATCCCATGCGCTCGGCGCGTACATTGAAATCAACCACGCTGCCCAGCCACGCCGACTTGTCGGCCAGGGGCGAAATAATTTCATCAAGCGCCAGTGTTTCGTAGCGCCACTGGTCGGTGTGGGCGTACCAGTATGAAGTGGCATTCATCTGGCGCGGCGGCCTTGCCCAGTCGAGCGCGAAGGCAAGCGGCAGCCAGCCGGTCTGGGGCCGCAGTTTCTCCTGCCCGACGTAATGCGCCCAGCCGCCGCCTTCCTGGCCGACGCACCCGCACATCACCAGGAGATTGATGATGCCGCGGTAGGTCATGTCCATGTGGTACCAGTGATTGATCCCGGCGCCGAGGATCACCATGGACTTGCCCTTGGTCTTCTCCGCGTTGCGCGCGAAGGCGCGGGCAACCGAAATCACGGAATCGGCTTTGACCCCGGTGATGCGCTCCTGCCAGGCGGGCGTGTAGGGAACGTCGTCGGCGAACGAGCGCGCGACATTCTCGCCGCCAAGACCGCGGTCTACACCGTAGTTGGCGCACAGAAGATCGAAGACGGTTGCGACATAGGTTTCGCCTTCGGCGAGGGGGACCGTGCGCACCGGGACGTTGCGCATCAGAATATCGCCGTGCTCGGTGCCGGTGAAGTAGTCGTGATGCCGGCCGCCGAAATAGGGGAACGCCACAGAAAGGACGTCCTCCCGGGCCGGAAGGGTGCTGAGCGCGAGTTCGCAAGCCGCACCGGCAGCTTTGGCTTCGAGATTCCACTTGCCGCTTTCGCCCCATCGGAATCCGATCGAGCCATTCGGGACGACGACATCGCCTCGCTCATCGAAGGCGACCGGCTTCCAAGCGGCATTGTTGGTTTGGCCGAGGGATTCCGAGAAGTCGCTCGCTCTCAGAAATCGGTCGGGCACGTAGCGGCCGTTTTTCCGGACGAGGCGGACCAGGAACGGCATGTCGCTGTATTTGCGGCAGTAGTCGGTGAAATATGGCGTCTGGTTGTCGACGTGGAATTCCTTAAGGATGACGTGACCGAAGGCCATCGCCAGCGCGGAATCCGTGCCTTGTTTGGGGTGCAGCCACAGATCGCTGAACTTCGCCGCCTCGCTATAGTCGGGTGAAATCACCACACTCTTGGCGCCGCGGTAGCGCGCCTCGGTGTAGAAGTGGGCATCGGGCGTGCGCGTTTGCGGGACGTTGGAGCCCCACAAGAGGAGGAAGCCGGCGTTGTACCAGTCGGCACTCTCCGGAACGTCGGTCTGTTCGCCCCAGGTCTGGGGTGAGGCGGGCGGAAGATCGCAGTACCAATCGTAGAAGCTCAAACACACGCCGCCGAGCAGCGATAGATAGCGTGTGCCCGCCGCGTAGGAGATCATCGACATCGCCGGGATCGGCGAGAAGCCGGCAATGCGATCGGGACCGTATTTCTTGATCGTATAGGCATTGGAGGCGGCGATGATCTCATTGGCCTCATCCCAGCCGAGCCGGACGAAGCCGCCGAGACCGCGCGTGGAGGTGTAGGCCTTGCGCTTTGCCGCGTCTTCGACGATGGAACGCCAGGCCGCGACAGGACTTAAGGTCGCACGCGCTTCCCGCCACAGCCGGATCAGGTTGGCGCGCACCATCGGATATTTCAGGCGATTGGCGCTGTAGAGATACCAGGAGTAACTCGCGCCGCGCGAGCACCCGCGCGGTTCATGATTGGGCAGCTCGGGCCGCGTGCGAGGATAGTCGGTCTGCTGTGTCTCCCATGTGACGATGCCGCCTTTGACGTAGATCTTCCAACTGCACGAGCCGGTGCAGTTCACGCCGTGGGTCGAGCGCACGATCTTGTCGTGCTGCCAACGCTTGCGATAGCCGTCTTCCCAGGCGCGGTCCTCGCCTGTGGCGATGCCGTGTCCCGCCGCGAATGGTTCGGTTTTTCTGCGAAAGAACGTCAGCCGGTCGAGAAGATGGCTCATATCGACTCTCCTTATGCGGATGCGGCCCCAAGTTGTGGGCTTTGAGGCGCGTCGGACACCAGGCGGATTTCTGCAGCACGCCGCAGGTAATACCACCAGGTCACGAAAACGCAGGACGCGTAGTAGACAATGAACAGGATCAGGGCAGATTCCGCGCTGCCGGTATGCGCGATCGATGTGCCGTAGCTCTTCGGAATAAGGAAGCCGCCGTACGCGGCGACCGCCGCGATGACGCCGATCGCGGGCGTCGTTTCGCGAGCCACGGCACGGCGATCGATCCCTTTGCCTTGAGCCGTCATCAGCGCGGCGACTGACCGGCTGAAGACGACCGGAATCATCTGATAGGTGGCGGCATTGCCGACGCCGCTCGCGACGAATAGCAGCATGAAGGACGCGAAAAAGATCGAAAAGGCCGCGGGTCCGCTCCCGAGACGCAGCGCGTAGGCTACGCCGACAACCGTCAGCGCCATCACCACGAATGAGGCAATGGCCACTCTTGCGCCGCCGAACCGGTCGGCGAGCCAGCCGCTGCCGGCCCGGGCCAGCGCGCCAAGCAGCGGCCCCAAGAACGCATAGGCCATTGGGTTCACGTCGGGAAACTGGGTCTTCGTCAGCAGCGGAAAGGCCGCGGAGAACCCGATGAAGGAGCCGAAGGCCCCGGTGTAGAGCCAGCACAGAACCCAGGTGTGCTTGCGCTTGAAGACGACGAGCTGCTGAAGGAATGAGGCGCGCATTTCAGCGATGTCGTTCATGCCGAACCAGGCGGCGAAGGTGGACGCCATGATGAACGGCACCCAGACGAAGCCGGCATTCTGCAGCCACAGCTTGCCCTCGGCACCTTGAGGCAGGCCGCCCCTCGCGCCGAAGACGGCGGTGGTGATGACGAGAGGCACGATAAACTGCACGGCGCTGACGCCGAGATTGCCCAGCCCGGCGTTCAGCGCGAGCGCATTCCCCTTCATGCGCTGCGGGAAGAACAGGCTGATATTGGCCATGCTCGAGGAGAAATTCCCGCCGCCAAGGCCGCATAGAAGCGAGAGCGTGACCATGACGCTGTAAGGCGTCTGCGGGTTCTGGACGGCAAAACCGATGCCGATGGCGGGGAGCAGCAGCATGGCCGTGCTGAACACCGTCCAGGTCCGTCCGCCAAAGACCATGACGACGAAGGAATAGAACAGGCGCAGCGTGGCGCCCGAAAGACCCGGCAACGCCGCCAGCCAGAACAACTGATCGGTCGTGTATGTAAATCCGGCCGCCGGCAGACTGACGACGACGGCGCTCCAGACCATCCATATCGCGAACGCCAGGAGAAGCGCGGGGATCGAGATCCAGAGATTGCGCCGCGCGATGCGGTGTCCGTCCTTGTCCCAAAAAACCTGATCCTCCGGATTCCAGACCGTGAGCGCGTGATTGACCTCGAGTCCCGGCAGGAAGCGGCGTGTCTCGGGTGCGACGTAGACACCACTCTCCATCTTGTGGATGGCAAAATGCATCCAGGTCAGATTGACGACGACAATGAGGAACAGCAGCGCGAAACATGCCGTCCAGACGCCGAGAAGATCGTTCATGATCCCGAAGGCTATCGGCAGAACGAATCCGCCAAGACCGCCCATGAGTCCGACCATGCCGCCGACCACGCCGATATGGTTGGGGTAGTAGTGCGGAATGTGTTTGTAGACGGCGGCCATGCCCATCGCCATGGCCGAGCCCAGAACAAATGTGACGAAAGCAAATGTCGCCTCGTTGATCCCGACCGAGAATGCGATCGGAGCCTTTATCCCATGCACGACGAAGTCCGTAGATGGGTACGACAGAATGAATGTGCAGAGCACCGAGACGCCGAACGACCAGTACATCACGCGACGTGCGCCGATACGGTCCGCGAGCCATCCGCCCACCGCCCGCATCAAGCTGGCCGGCAAGGTAAACAGCGTTGTGAGGATGCCGGCCGTGACAAGATCGAGGCCGTACGCACCTATGTAGTAGCGCGGCAGCCAGAGCGACAGGGCCACAAAGCCGCCGAACACGAAGAAATAGTAGATGGAGAACCGCCAGACCTGGACATTGGTAAGCGGTGCCAGCTGTTCGGCCAGGGGGTGGGGCTGGGCCGCGGCTTCTTTTCTTGCCGCGGTCGCCGGGTCTTCCTGGCTGAAGAGCCAGAAGATCGCTGCGACAATAACCAGCGCTACCGCATAGATTTGTGTGAGATTGCGCCATCCATAAGCGTTGAGAACGAAAGGCGCGGCAAAGCTGGTGAGTGCTGCCCCGAGATTGCCGATGCCGAAAAGCCCCAGCGCCATGCCTTGACGGTCTTGCGGATACCACCGCGACACATAGGCCACCCCCACGGCGAACGAACCGCCGGCAACTCCGACGGCGAGGGCGGCGAGCAGCATTGTCTCGTAACTCTGGGCAAAGGAGAGCAGTACGGCGGCGAGTGCCGTCGCGAGCATGAGGATGATGAAGATCCGCCGCCCCCCGAAGCGGTCCGACAGCATGCCAAAGACAATGCGGACGAGCGAACCGGACAGGATCGGTGTGGCGATAAGAAGAGCGAATTCCGTATCGAGGAGCTTCAGCTCACGCTTGATCTCCACGCCGGTAATGGAAAACAGGGTCCACAGGGCGAAGCATCCGACAAAGGCGAAGGTGCTAAGGCCAAGGGCGCGCCATTGCTGGCCACTGGTGATCGGCGTTTGACCTGACACGAGTCCCCCTTCGTATTGCGTTCACGCTGCGGCGGTTTGGCTCCGGCGTCTCATCACAACAACCGACCATCGCGGCCGGCGCGGCGGCAAAGACAGCGATCAAACCCAAGGCCAGCAACGGCATACCCCGCGGCCAACCTCCGTCGGTCCACTCTTGAATCTCGCCGATGGCGCGCGGGGATGTCGTTGCGCCCGATCAACTCGCCCCCGATCTGTCTGTGTCATCATACACCTAGGGCCGTGATTTCCTTGCCGAATCCCGCCGATTGGAGCTGTTTGCGGACCGGCCGGAGGCCGCCCGGGCGGGGCTTCTGCCGCGCCTTGATCGAGGGACGGGTCCGAATCAGCCAATCCGATGGTGCCGGCGCCCAACGGCTTGTGCGCTTTATCGGTCCCGGGCGGGATGTTCGGAGCCGTGGCGCGGTGTGGGCTCGCCACCACCGCGCTGCTGCCAGGGCAACAGCGCTGTCTGTTCCGCACCACGCCGCCGCCCGCCCGAGTCCGCAAAAGCGCAGGTCCTGGCGGACGCGGGCCTTTGGCATGCATCCTGCATTGCTGTTTAAACACCAGGACATCTCCGGGGCTGCTGTTGTGTAGGATAAAATTCTACCAATTTGGGGTTCTGGCCGGTGTTGGGGGAAGTAAATTGCCTCTTTAACCGCTTTCGTAGAGTGATTATCTCATGACCGATCATGCCCTCCAGGCCGGCGACAAGGTTGTCACCTTCGACAATCCCAACGCCTATGCGCGCAGCATCCGGGCGACCGCCTTGGTGTTCGAGGACCCCGCGTCGCAGGCGCTGCAAGAGCGCATGGCGCGGGTGTCCCAGAGCGACGCCACGGTGCTGATCATCGGCGAGACCGGCACCGGCAAGGAACTGGTGGCGCGCCAGCTGCACCGCCTGAGTCCGCGGCGCGACAAGCCGTTCATCGCCGTCAACTGCGCGGCGCTGCCGGAGAACCTGGTGGAGAGCGAGCTGTTCGGCCATGAGCGCGGCGCCTTCACCGGCGCGGTCGGCCAGCGCAAGGGCTGGTTCGAGGCCGCCAGCGGTGGAACCCTGTTCCTCGACGAGGTGGGCGACCTGCCGCTCGCCACCCAGGTGAAGATCCTGCGCGCGCTGCAGGAACGCGAGATCAACCGCGTCGGCAGCCGCACGCCGATTGCGGTGGATGTGCGCTTCATCGCCGCCACCAACGTCAATCTCGAGGAGGCGGTGCGCGCCGGCCGCTTCCGCGAGGACCTCTACTATCGGCTCAATGTCGCCAAGCTCGATCTGCCGCCGCTGCGGGTCCGCCAGGGCGACATCCTGCCGCTCGCGGACTACTTCCTGCGCCTCTACCAGGAACGCCTGGGCCTGGCGCCGGCGGTGCTGTCGAGCGAGGCGCGCGCCGCGCTCCTGGCCTATCCCTGGCCGGGCAATATCCGCGAGCTGGAGAATGTGGTGCATCATGCGCTCCTGGTGATGCGCAACAACGTCATCCAGCCGCGCGATCTCAACTTCGCCGGCTACCGGCTGTTCACCGCGACCCGCGCGCCGTTTGACGCGCCGCAGCCGCCGGGGGCCGAGCGGGACGCGCGGCACCAGGCCGGGCAGGGGCACGACGGCCTGGTATCCGCGCTCAAGGCCGTGTTCGCGCGCGGCGGGGACGGCCTCTACGCCGAGATCGAGAAGACCGTGATCCAGACCGCCTTCGCCGCGGCCGGCGACAACCAGGTGCACGCCGCCAAGCTGCTGGGCGTCAGCCGCAACATCCTGCGCCACCGCATGAAGATTTACGGACTCCTGTGATGCCTCGCGCGCAGACACCGTTCATCGATCATCACTTGCCGGTTCCGGCGGTTTTCGCCCTGGCGCCGGCGATCTTGCCGACGGTTTTAATCGTGCCCGGCCTCGACGGCTCGGGCCCGGAGCATTGGCAGTCCTATTGGGAACGCGAGCGCGGCGATTGCCGGCGCGCCGACCTGGGCGAATGGCACGACCCGGCGCCGGCGCGCTGGGTGGAGCGCCTCGAGGCGGCGGTGCGCGGTATCGCCGGGCCGGTGGTGCTGGCCGCCCATAGTCTGGGATGCGTCACCACTGCGCTCTGGGCCAGCCGCCGCGCTGACGATCAAAGTGCTGGCGATCAAAGTATGTGCGATGCGCGCGTTGTCGGCGCGCTGCTGGTGGCGCCGTGCGATCCCGAAGCCCCAGAGGCCTGTGAACGGTTGCGGCGCTTCGCGCCTGCCCCGCGGATGCGGCTGCCGTTCCCCAGCACCGTCGTCGCCAGCACCAACGACCCTTACGCCACCGTCGCCCGGTCGCGCGAGATGGCGGCGGCCTGGGGATCGGATTTCGTCGGCACCGGCGCCCTCGGGCATATCAACGCCCGCTCGAACCTGGGCGCCTGGGCGGACGGTCAGAGACTACTCGGCACATTCCTGGAATAGGAGACGATCATGAAAGCGAAGTCCTTGATCCTGGCGGCGATGCTCGTTGCCGCCCCGGCGGCGCTGGCCGCGCCGCAAGCACCCCGAACCGCCGCGGTCAAACTGCAGGCGCCGCTGCCGCTCCCCTATGACGAAGCCGGCGACGCCCACGCGGCGGTGGCTGCGGCGATCGCTAGGGCTAAAACTTCCGGCAAGCATCTGCTGATCGATTTCGGCGGCAGCTGGTGCCCCGACTGCCGCGCGTTCTCCGGCGTTCTGGAACTGCCCGACGTGGCGCCCGCCATCAAACGCGATTTTGAATTCGTCGCGGTCGACGTCGGCCGCTTCAACAAGAACCTCGATATCGCCGCCGCTTACGGCGTGACCATCAAGGCGGCGCCGACGGTGGTCATCCTCGATCCGGCGGGCAAGTTCGTGAACGCCGGCAATCCGACCGCGCTGTCCAACGCCCGCGCCATGACGCCGCAGGCGATCGTAGACACCGTCTACGGTTGGATCGGCGCGCGCTGACTGCGCGTCTGCCAGCAGCTGCTGACTGAGCAACAGTGACGCTGTTGCCCAGTCAGCAGAAGATCGAGAAAGCGCTCAAAAAGCTCACAACTCCGTCTGGCACGCCCTGTGCATTGTTCCCTGGACCGACAAAAGGACAGAGAACATGAAGCATCTTCCGGCCCTCGATCGGCGGCATCTCGCCGACGCCCTCGCGCTCGCGGCGCTCACCTTCCTGGCGCTGATCATTCTCGGCGCGGGTCACGCCCATGCCGCCGCCCGCACGCTGCTCAATGTCTCCTATGACCCGACGCGCGAGCTGTACCAGGACTACAACGCCGCCTTCGCCAAATACTGGAAGGAAAAGACCGGCGACACCGTCACCATCCAGCAGTCGCACGGCGGCTCCGGCGGCCAGGCCCGCGCGGTGATCGATGGTCTCAAGGCCGACGTTGTCACCCTGGCGCTGGCTTACGACATCGACACTATCGCCGACCGCACCAAGGGCATCCCCGCTGATTGGCAGAAGCGGCTGGAGCACAACAGCACGCCCTACACCTCGACCATCGTGTTCATCGTGCGCAAAGGCAATCCCAAGGCGGTCAAGGATTGGCCCGACCTCGCCAAATCCGGCGTGCAGGTGATCACCCCCAACCCGAAAACCGGCGGTGGCGCGCGCTGGAACTACCTCGCCGCCTGGGGCTACGGCCTCAAGAAACTCGGCAGCCCAGACAAGGCCCGCGAACTGGTGGCCGCGATCTACAAGAACGCGCCGGTGCTGGATTCAGGCGCGCGCGGGTCGACCGTCACCTTCACCCAGCGCGGCATCGGCGACGTCGCCATTTCCTGGGAAAACGAGGCCTTCCTCGTCCTCAAGGAGTTCCCCGGCCAGTATGAAGTCGTGACGCCGTCCATCAGCATCCTGGCCGAACCTCCGGTCAGCGTCGTCGACAAGACCGCGGACGCCAAGGACAACCGGCCGCTGGCGGAAGAATACCTGAAACATCTCTATTCACCGGAAGCGCAGCGCATCATCGCCAGGCATTTCTATCGCCCGCGCGATGAAAGCGCCGTGGCGGCAGCGGGGATCGCCTTCGCCAAGGTGGAGCTGTTCACCGTCGACGAGGTGTTCGGGGGCTGGCGCAAGGCCCAGGCCGAACACTTCAACGATGGCGGCGTTTTCGACCAGATCTACCAGCCGTAACGGCGTCTTAGCTCTCTCCAAAATTCACGTAAGGACGTACCCCATGACCAAGCGCCGCTCGAACTTTGCCTATCGCCTGCTGGGGTCGGTCGCGCTGACCGTGCTCGCGTCGGCCGCTTGGGCCGATGACGCCGCTGTCCAGACCGCCGCCGCCGAAACGCAAACCGCGGCAGCGCAGACCGCACCCGCGCGTGTCGGCCCGATCGAGGAAATCGTCGTCACCGCCCGCCGGCGGGAAGAGAATGTCCAGGACGTGCCGGTGGCGATCACGGTGGTGGGCAGCGACGTCCTCGACGCCCAGGGCGTCTACAACGTCAACCGGCTGACGCAGCTGCAGCCGAGCTTGCAGTTCTATTCGACCAACCCGCGCAACACCTTCGTCAATATCCGCGGGCTCGGCGCGCCGTTCGGCCTCACCAACGACGGCTTCGAGCAGGGCGTCGGCATCTACGTCGATCAGGTCTATTACAACCGCATCGCCTCGGCGACCCTGGACTTCGTCGACGTGCAACAGGTCGAGACCCTGCGCGGGCCCCAGGGCACGCTTTACGGCAAGAACACCACCGCCGGCGCCATCAATATCACCACCCGCGCGCCCAGCTTCGATTTCGAAGGCAAGGCGGAAGTATCGGTGGGCAACGACGGCTTCAAGCAGGGCAAGGCCTCGGTCTCCGGCCCGTTGAGCGATCGCGTCGCGGCGCGCCTCAGCATCACCAACACCGGCCGCCGCGGCACCATCTACAATGTCGCGACCAATCAGTATGTGAATTCGCAGGACAATCTCGGCATCCGGTCATCGGTCCTGGTGGAAGCCAGTGACGACATCAAGATCACCGTGTCGGCGGACTACAACCTGCAGAACCCGATTTGCTGCGCCCAGATCTACGCCCTGGTCGGCACCACGCAGCGCGTGGCCAACCGCCAGTATGCGGCGCTGACCGCGCGTTTCCCGGGGTACAAGGTGCCCAGCACCAATCCGTTCGACCGCCTGACGGATCTCGACGCGCCCCTGGCCGCGCGCAATGAGATCGGCGGCGCTTCGGCGCTGGTGGAATGGAAGCTCGGCCCCGGCACGCTGACGTCGATCAGCTCCTGGCGCTATTGGGATTGGGGTCCGAGGAACGACCGCGATTTCACCGGCCTGCCGATCTACACCAAGTCCGAGAACCCGACCAAGCAGGAGCAGGTGTCGCAGGAGTTCCGCTACAATTACGAGGCCGCGCAGTTCAACGCCGTGGTCGGCGCCTTCGGCTTCTACCAGAAGATCCGCACCAAGGGCGTCCAGGAGTCCGGCACGGCCGCCAGCGCCTGGCTGCTGGCACCCACCAGCGCGCTCTCGAACAACCCGGCGGTGCTGGGCGGCCTGCGCGCCGAGAACGACATCCGCCTCGACAACAACAGCTTCGCCACCTTCGCCAAGCTGAACTGGAACGCCACCGACCGGCTCACGGTCTCGCCGGGCCTGCGCGTCAACTACGACACCAAGAAGGGGCTCTATAACTCGGTCGTCACCGGCACCGCCTCGAACGGCACGCGCCAGATCGTCAGCAACGATCCCGCCAGCCCGTCCTACAACGACCCCTGGACCGCCGCCCAGCGCGGCGTGCTGGCGTCGCAGTACTTCAAGGTTCCCTACGGCAAATGGGACCTCTCCTACGACCTCAACCTCGCCTACAAGGTCACCGACGACGTCAACGCCTACGCCACCTACGCGCGGTCGTTCAAGACCGGCGGCGTGAACCTGAACGGCGTGCCCAGTCAGGCCAACGGCCTTCCTCAGCTCGACGTCGCCATCATCAAGCCGGAGAAGGTCAACCACTTCGAGATCGGCCTGAAGAACCGGCTGTTCGATCATTTGGCGACCCTGAACGTGTCCGGCTTCTGGACCCAGATCGACGACTTCCAGGCCAGCGTCATCAGCAACGTCAGCGGCAGCAACGTGCTGCGCGGTTACCTCGCCAACGCCGGCCAGGCCCGGGTGCGCGGCGTCGAAGCCGAAGTCTCGGTGCAGCCGACCGAACGGCTCAGCGCCTACCTCAGCGGCGCCTTGACCGATCACGCGTGGGTGCGTTTTGTCGATGCCCCGTGCCCGCCCGAACTGGCGGGCGGCGGCGCCGGCACACCGGTTGGCCCGGCCGCGACGCCCGGCGCCAACAGCCCGGCCAATTGCAACATCTCCGGCCAGTGGATGCCCGGCATCTCCAAGTGGGCGTTCTCCTGGGGCGGCGAATACAATGTGCCGACGCGGGTGTTCGGCCTTGAGGGCGCGGCTTACGCCGGCTACGACGGCAACTACCGCTCCAAGTTCTCGTCCAACGCCTCGCGCTCCCTCTACACCGATGTCGCCGGCTATGCGCTGCACAATATCCGCTTCGGGTTCCGCACCGACCGCTTCGACATTTTCGGCTGGGTGCGCAACGCCCTCGACCGGAACTACTTCGAATCCCTGGCGGTCACGCCCGGCAACACCGGCCTGATCTCCGCCCAACTCGGCGACCCGCGCACCTTTGGCGCCACCGTCAAGGCGAAGTTCTGATCGCCTTGACGTCTGCGGGCGTCACGGCGTCGATGTCGGCATTGCCGAAGTGGGTGCGGACATAGTTGACCACGTCCGCGCTCCTCCCAGTGCTTGGGGGCGTACCCGGGAAAAACGGAAACCGCTAGGGCGGCAGCGTCACCAGCCAGGACTGGATTTCAGAGACTTCGTCGCCGGTGCCGTAGGTTCCGTCCTTGCCCGGCAACAGGTTCATGGCCACCAGGTCGAGCACGCCGTCGCCGTCCAGGTCGATGGGATAGGCGTACTGGCCGCGGAAGGTCTGGTTGGCGGTGATCAGCACCGGATCCTGGGCGGCGAAGGTCCGCGCCGCCGTTTGCAGGTAAGCATAAGGCGCCGCTGCGCCTACCGGCGCGTTGGAACCGGCGATGGCGAGGTCGGGGCGCCCGTCGTTGTTCAGGTCCTCGACCAGCAGCGGGTAAGGCCAGTTGTTGTTGGTGCCGTAAGGGTCGGTGGTGCCGGCGAGATACGGCGACTGATCGCCCATGTATGCCGTGCTCTGGTCCGAGAACGACCCATCGGCATTCTGGATCAGGACCTGGAGATAGCGCCCGGTGCAGCACGGCGTCGCACTATCGTTGTTATCGGATGCATGTTCGTGGGACAGAATCAGGTCCGGGCGGCCGTCGGCGTTCAGGTCCAGGGACACGATGTTACGGACGAAGGTGTAGTCGTTCAGCCAGTTCACCGCCGGCAGGGTGACAACATTGGCGAGCGGGAAATTGCCGCGGCCGTCGTTGATCACCACTTTGTCGGTCAGCACATCCTGGTTGTTGTTGCGGTTCTTGAGCCGCCCGAGCACCAGGTCGGGCTTGCCGTCGCCGTTAAGGTCGGTGAGCAGGTTGGCCTGATAGCGCCACGAGGTGTACTGGGGGTTGCCCTGCAGGATCGACAGCGGCAGCCGCCGGTCGAAATCGATAGTGAAGCCGCCCTTGCCGTCGCCCATGAGGAAATGGCCGACCAGATAATTGTAGGAGCGGCCGTTGAGGGTCAGGCTCGGTGTCGCCGACGGGGCGGTGCCGCCGCTCTCGACGTAGATATCGAGGTGGCCGTCGCCGTCGATGTCCGCCACCGTGGGGAACTTCGCGCCGATCGACGCGCTGCCGATCAGCGCGCCATACATCTGTGCCAGTGTGTCCGATGCGGTCCAGCCGCCGGCGCCGTTGCTGAGCAGCAGGCTCGGCGGCTGCAGGCCGGGATAGCCGCCGGTGGGCCGCTGCCCGTTCTCCAGGTTGCCGCGGTCGTAGACGATGAAATCGGGTATTCCGTCTTCGTTGAAATCCCCCGTTGCGCCTGTCGGCGCGGCGGCGGTGGGGCCGCTTGGAAAAATCTGCCGCGTGATGTCGGTGAAGGTGCCGTCGCCGTTGCTGCGCAAGGCGGTGATCGGGTCGGGGGTGGGGGATTGGGGGTTGTCGCCGCCGACGATCAAATCATCAAGACCGTCGCCGTCGAGATCGGCGCGGGCGATGTAAAGATTGGCGGTTGCGCCGAGATTGAGGAATTTCTGCGAGGGAAGCCTGGTGTAGGTCGCCGTGGCTTGGCCCGCCTGGCCCGGCATCCTGCAGACCGTGGTCATGTCGGTGATCACGCCGGTTGCGCGGTTGTTGACCAGGTGCTGGAGATAGCCTTTGAAGTCGTTCTCGATCTTCACCACGTAGTGATAGGCGCCGGCCGCGGGCGTGATCTTGGCGCCGGCTTCGATATCGCTGACCGCCAGCATGGCCTGGCCGCTGGCGGGGATCGCCGCCGATGTATAGGTCCCGCGTTTTGCGCCGCTGGCGGCGTCGTAAATGCCCAGCGTCACCGCGCGCGCCAGCGTATTCGTGTTCACCGCCACGATGGTGCTGGGATAACCGTCATCCAGCAGCGAGGAATGAACGCTGGCGAGGCGGCCTGCGTTGGTGGTGACCCCGCTGCCGCAGGTGCTGAGGTTGGTGAGCGTGCCGTCGGACGGGCGCCACAGCACATGCTGAAAGAACCCGTTCATCGCCGAGCGTAGCGTAATGGCATAGGTAGCGGGTTTCACCGCATTCTTGTCCGCCGTGGCCTCGACCTCGCCAATGAAAACCTGCCTGGCGGCCCCGGCGGGAACCGGTGTGCTGGTCCACTGCGCAAAGGCGCGGCCGGTGACCGCGTCGTTCAGCGTGACGCTGACGGTCTCATCATCGGTGCCGGCATTATAAAAACGCAGGAAGGATTGCGACGCCGTCTGCGCGGTCGAATACACCGCGCCTTGGGTTTGAGCCTCGGGCGGCGTGTCGGGCGCCTTGCCGCGCGTCAGGGGGCAGGCGGTGGTCATATCGGTAATGACGCCGGTCGCCTTGTTGTTGACCAGGTGCTGCAGGGCCCCGGTGAATCCGCCTTCGGCCTTGATGAGATAGTGGTAAAGCGGCGCTTTGGGCGTAAGGCGCAGGCTGGCCTCAATATCGGTCACCGGGACCGTCACGCTGCCGCCGGCGGAGATGGCGGCCGTGGCGTAGACGCCGAGCTTCGCGCCGGTGGCGGCGTCATACAGCGCCAGGGATACCGCCTTGGCGGTGGTGGCGGTGTTGGTCGCCACCACAGTGCTGGGAAAGCCATCGGCCAGCAGCGCCGAGTGCACGCCGTTCAACAACGCCTGCGGCGCGGTGGCCTGAACGTTGCAGGTGCTGAGGTTGGTGAGCGTGCCGTCGGACGGCCGGTAGAGCACATGCTGGAAATACCCGGCGAAACCCGGATGCACCGCCAGTTGATAGTAGTCCGGCTTGCGCGCGGCGCCCGCCACGACCGCTTCGACAGTGGTGATCGAAAACTGCTGCGCTGTGCCCGCTGCGATGGTGGGGCTGGTCCATTGGCCGAGCGCCGCGCCGGTGGTGGCGTCGAAGATTTCAACGCGCGCCGTGCCGGCCAGCGCGCCCGTGTTCAGGAACCGCAGGAACGATTGTGAGCGGCTCTGGGCGGAAGAATAAACCGCGCCCACCCGCAAAACGCTGGCCTGCGCGCCCTGCGTCACTGCGGCGGCGCACCAGATCGCGATCAGGATCAATCGCCACATGACAACGCTCCCCAGGCGTCACAGTACCTAGGGACGCCCGCCGGGGTAAAGCGCGGGCGAGAGATATGCAGCGTTTATGCCAGGAACCGCTGCGGCAGGTCATCCTTGAACGGGAAGTACTGAAAGAAAGGCCTGGCTTCCGCGATCACACGTTTGACCGAGGGCCGCGCGATCAGCCGCTCGAAATAGGCGGCGAGATTTTTGTGGCCGGCGGGGAAGGGGAACACGACCCCGGCATAGAACAGCGCCGGCGCCGCGGCGCAGTCGGCGATGGTGAAGTCATCGCCCACAGCCCACGTCTTGTCCGCCATGTTGCGCTCGATCATGCCGTAGGCGGTGGTGAGCATACTGTGCGCATCCTTGACCGCGCGCGGATCGCGTTCGGCCTCGGGGCGCATGCGGTCGTCGACGATGCGCTGCATCGGCGTCATCACATAAAAGTCCGAGACGCGGTCCCACAGCCGCGCGTCCAACTGCCGTGCTTCATCCATAGGAAGGAGCCGTGCGGCGGGATAATGCCGATTGAGGTATTCGATCTGCACCGAGGTTTCCGGCACGATACGTGCGCCGTCCTGCAGCAACGGGATCTTGCAGGTGGGCCACAGCGCGGCATACGCGGCCTTGGCCGCCGGGTCGCCGAAGTTGACCATCTCCGCCGTAAACGGCGCGCCGCTCTCATAGAGCGCGATCAACACCTTCCAGCAATAGGACGACAGCGGGTGGGAATGCAGGACGAGAGCCATGTGGAATTCCTAGGTGTGATTCCCGATCGGCCAACTATGTGCGGGCCGGGGTTTTGGGCATACTAGGGCATGACCGCATCTCTCGAAACCGCCCAAGTCCTTGGTTCAACGCTGGAATTCTCATGGTACGGCGACCGGGCCGCGCCCCATCCCCTGGTCCTGCTGCACGACAGCCTGGGATCGGTGCGCACCTGGAAGGACTTTCCCGAACGCCTGGCCGCCGCCACCGGCCATGGCGTGCTGGCCTATTCCCGCGAGGGTTTCGGCGGGTCCTCCGCGCTCTCGCGGGCGCGCTGGCGCGGCTACATGCACCACGAGGCCGAAATCGTGCTGCCGGCGTTCCTCGACGCCGTCGGCGTCAAGGCGCCGATCCTGTTCGGCCATAGCGACGGCGCCACCATCGCGCTGGTCGCCGCCGGCGCACACCCCGATCTCTCGCCGGGACTCATCATCGAGGCGCCCCACGTGTTCGTGGAGCCGGTGACCCTGGCGGGCATCGCCGCCGCCAAGGAGGTCTATCGCACGACCAACCTGCGCGAGAGGCTCACCCGCTACCACCCCGATCCCGACGCGGTGTTCGCGGCCTGGACGGAGACCTGGACCGCCCCATACTTCAAGGACTGGAACGTGGAGGAATACGTGCCCAGGGTCCGCTGCCCGGTGCTGATGATCCAGGGGCGCGAGGACGAATACGGCACCGTCCGCCAGCTCGAGGCCATCAAGGCGGGCCGCGCCGACCGCGAGATCCTGATGCTCGACGCATGCGCCCATTCGCCCCACCGCGACCAGCCCGCGGCCGTGCTGGCGGCGGCCGCGGATTTCGTGAAGCGGATCCGATGACCTTCGCCTTCGATAACAGCTACGCCGGCCTGCCGGAACGCTTCTATGCGCGGCTGCCGGCAACGCCGGTCAAGGCGCCCAAGCTGATCAAGGTCAACCGCGCCCTGGCCTTCGATCTGACTCTGGACGCGGACTTCCTGGAAAGCGCCGAAGGCGTCGCGATCCTGGCCGGCAATGCCGTGCCCGCCGGCGGCGCGCCGCTCGCGGCGGCTTACGCCGGCCATCAGTTCGGCACCTTCGTGCCGCAGCTCGGCGACGGCCGCGCCATCCTGCTGGGCGAGGTCATCGGCCGCGACGGGCAGCGCCGCGATATCCAGCTCAAGGGCGCGGGACCGACCCCCTATTCGCGCAGCGGCGACGGCCGCGCCGCGCTCGGACCGGTGCTGCGGGAATATATCGTCAGCGAGGCCATGGCGGCGCTGGGCATTCCCACCACCCGCACGCTTGCTGCCGTGGCGACCGGCGAATACGTGCTGCGCGAGGACGGGCCGCTGCCGGGCGCGGTGCTGACCCGGGTCGCCGCCAGCCACATCCGCGTCGGCACCTTCCAGTTCTTCGCCGCGCGCGGGGATCGGGACGGCGTGAAGCTGCTCGCCGACCATGTCATCGCGCGGCACTATCCGCATGCCAAGGACGCGGCCAATCCCTATGTCGCACTCCTGGAAGGCGTGATCGCGCGCCAGGCCGGGCTGATCGCAAGCTGGCTGCTGGTGGGCTTCATCCACGGCGTCATGAACACCGACAACATGGCGGTCGCGGGCGAGACCATCGATTACGGCCCCTGCGCCTTCATGGATGCCTATCATCCCGGCACGGTGTTCAGTTCCATCGACCGGCGCGGCCGCTACGCCTACGCCAACCAGCCGCCGATCGCGCTGTGGAACCTGACCCGCCTGGCCGAGACCCTGCTGCCCTTGATCGACGGCGACCAGGACGCCGCGGTCAAACGCGCCACCGGCGCCCTCGACACGTTCGGCGGGATTTTCGAAGCGGCCTATAAGCAAGGCTTGGCACGCAAGCTCGGCCTGGCGGCCACCGACGCCGCCCACGCCCTCGGCCAGGACCTGCTGGCGCGCATGTCGGAGAATGAAGCCGACTTCACGCTCACCTTCCGCAAGCTCTGCGCCGCCAGCGAAGGTGCCAGTGAAGGTACCGGCGACGTCCGCGGTCTGTTCAAGACGCCGGAGGCGTTCGACGCCTGGGAGCAGGACTGGCGCAAGACCCTGGCCGCCGAGCCGGCGGCCGGCCGCCGCGCCGCCATGGAGGCGGTCAATCCCGCGTTCATCCCGCGCAATCACCGCGTCGAGGAAGCGATCCAGGCCGCCATGGCGGGAAACTTCCAGCCGTTCGAGACCCTGGTGACCGTGCTGATGAACCCCTACGCCGATCAACCGGCCTTCGCCGCCTACATGGCCCCGCCGCGCCCCGAAGAGATCGTGCGCGAGACCTTCTGCGGTACCTGACGCCTAAGAGGCGTAAGACGCGCGATTGCGGCGGCGGTTGACGTGAACGGAAGCCCTCAGGCCGCCATTTTGCCGGGCGTGCGCGCAGAAAACCGGTTTCCACTTTTCGCGAGCGCGCTTTAAAGTCCGGCCCATGAAACCCGCCAACACCATTTTCGCCAACCTCGGCACCACTGTTTTCACCGTGATGTCCGCCCTTGCGGTCGAGCATAAGTCGGTCAACCTGGGGCAGGGGTTCCCGGACGGCAACGGGCCCGACGACGTGCGCGCCAAGGCCGCCGCATTCCTGCACGACCAGCCCAACCAGTATCCGCCGATGATGGGCGCCGTCGAATTGCGCCAAGCGGTGGCGGCCCACGCCAAGCGGTTCTACGGGCTCGATGTCGACTGGCGCGAGGAGGTCATGGTCACGTCGGGCGGCACCGAGGCTCTGGCGGCTTGTTTCTTCGGGCTGATCGAGCCCGGCGACGAGGTGGTTCTGATCGAGCCGCTCTACGACAGCTACCTGCCGATCGTGCGCCGTGCCGGCGGCATCCCCAGGCTGGTGCGCCTGACCCCGCCGCACTGGCACCTGCCGCGCGAAGACCTGGCGGCGGCGTTCGGACCCAAGACCAAGGCCATCGTCATCAACACGCCGATGAATCCCACCGGCAAGGTGTTCACCGCCGACGAGCTGAGCTTCATCGCCGACCTCGTCAAGAAGCACGACGCCTATGCCATCTGCGACGAGGTCTACGAGCATCTGACCTTCGACGGCCGCAGGCACGTCACGCCCATGTCCTTGCCCGGCATGCGCGAGCGCACCTTGCGCATCGGCTCCGCCGGCAAGGCCTTCGCGCTCACCGGCTGGAAGGTGGGCTACGTCACCGGCGCGCCCGCCGCGCTGAAACCGCTCACCAAGGCGCACCAGTATTTCACCTTCACCACGCCGCCCAACCTGCAGCGCGCGGTGGCCTATGGCTTGAGCAAGGACAACGCCTATTTCGACAGCCTCGCCGCCGACCTGCAGCGCAAGCGCGATTTCCTCGCCGGCGGCCTGCGCGAACTCGGGTTCGGCGTGCTCGACAGCCAGGGCACCTATTTCGTCAACGCCGACTTCAGGCCGCTCGGTTTCAACGGCAACGACGTGGATTTCTGCCGCTATCTCACCACCGATGTCGGCGTCACGCCGATCCCGGTCAGTGCTTTCTATGAAGGCCCCGGTCCCGACAGCATCGTCCGCTTCGCCTTCTGCAAGGACGACGCCACCCTGATCGAGGCGTTGCAGCGGCTCCGGCGCCGCTTCGGCACGCCGGTGTGACCGCCATGCCGCCCCGGATCATTGTCGCGGGCGGCGGTCCAGTGGGGTTGACGGCAGCGTTGACGCTGGCGAAGGCGGGCCTGCCGGTGACGGTCCTCGAAGCCGACGCCGGCGTGTGCGACGGCAGCCGCGCCATCTGTATTTCCCGGCGCAGTCTGCAATTGCTGGCGCGGCTGGGTGCGGCGGAACCGTTCCTGGCCAAGGGCCTGGGGTGGACCGACGGCACCAGTTATCTCGGCACGGCGGAGATTTTCCAGCTGCGGATGCCGCAGACACCGGAAGACCGCTTCCCGCCGTTCATCAACCTTCAGCAGTATTACGCCGAACGGTTCCTAGCCGACGCCTGCACCGCCACCGGCCTGGTGGAGATCCGCTGGGGCCATCGCGTCACCGACGTGACAGCCGCCGCGGACGGCGCCGTGCTGCAGGTCGCGCCCGGCGGGACCGTGCCCGCCGACTGGCTGATCGCTGCCGATGGCGCGCGTAGCATCCTGCGCGAGAAGCTGGGCCTTGCCCTGGAAGGTCGCAGTTTCGAGCGGCGCTATCTCATCACCGACATCGAACTGAAGTGCGATTGGCCGGCGGCGCGCAAGGTCTGGTTCGATCCGGTGTCCAATCCGGGCTCGACCATCATCATGCACCGCCAGCCGGACGACGTCTGGCGGGTGGACTGCCAGCTGGCCGAGGGCGAGGACGAGCAGGAGGCGCTCAAGGACGGGAACATCCGCGCGCGCATCGCGGCGCATCTCGCCATGGTCGGCCTGCCGGCGCAGTGGAAGCTGTTGTGGAAAAGCATCTACAAGGCGCACACCCTGTCGCTGGCCGACTATGTGCACGGCCGCGTGATCTTCGCCGGCGACGCCGCCCATCTGGTGCCGATCTTCGGCGTGCGCGGCCTCAATTCCGGCCTCGACGACGCGCATAATCTTGCCTGGAAGCTGGCCCTGGTGGTGAAAGGCCAGGCGCCGCCGGCGTTCCTCGCCACCTACACCGCCGAGCGCCGCGCCGCCTGTCTTGAGAACATCGCCGCCGCCACCAAGAGCACCTGGTTCATGTCGCCGCCGTCGCCCGGCTATGTGCTGGCGCGCGACGCGGTGCTGGAACTGGCCGCGCATCACCCCGCGTTCCGGGTGCTGATCGATCCGCGCCAGGCGGCGGCCCATACCTATGCCTCGGACGCCATCCTCGGCGCGCCGCCGGCGGGCCTGCCGCTGGCGGAGGCGCGCCTGGCCGATGGGCGGTCGCTGCATGACCTGCTGGGGGCCGGATTTGCGGTCCTGGCCTTCGGCGGAGACCGCATCCGCACGGCGCCGCGCGCTCTCGGCGGCCTCGAATACCTGGAGGTGCAGGTGCCGGCGGCCGATCCTTGCGCCGCCGCGGTGGGAGCGGAGCCCGGCGACATGTTCCTGATCCGCCCGGACGGCTATGTGGCGGCCGTGCTAAAAGACGGCGATCTGCACGGCGCCTTGCGCCATACCGGCCTGTTGTCGAAGGAGGACCGCCATGCCGTCGCCTGACCTCGGCCGCGCCGGCCTGGAAGCGCTGTTTCCGAAACTCGCGGACCATATCGACGCCACGCCGCCGGCCGCGCGCGAACGGTTCCTGGTGAAAGCCTTCCTGCTGCTCGCCGATGCCCAGGGCGATCTTGGCCTCGCGCTGCGCTGCCTCGACGACGCGCGCGCAAGCACGGTGCACGCCGGACGGGGGACGCCGCCATGAGCGAAAAGGCCATGAGCGAAAATGAAGCCGAGGCACGCCGCGACCTCGCCGCCTGCTACCGCATCTTCGACCATCTCGGCTGGACCGAGCTGATCTACAACCACATCACGGTCAAGGTTCCCGACGATACGGGAGGACCGGACCAGCATTTCCTCATCAACCCCTTCGGCTTGATGTACCGCGAAGTCACCGCCTCCAACCTGGTGAAGATTGATCTGCAAGGACAGATCATCGGTGACGCGCGCTACCCTGTGAATCCCGCCGGCTTCGTCACCCATTCGGCGATCCACGAAGCCCTGCCGCAGGCCAAATGCGTGATGCATGTGCACACCACCGCCGGCATGGCGGTGGCCTGCAAGGAAGGCGGCCTCGCCATGACCAATTTCTACGCCGCCATGCTTTATGACCAGATCGGCTACCACACCTTCGAGGGCATCACCGTGAACCCCGGCGAGAAGGCGCGCATGGTGGCGAGCCTGGGGCCGCACCGCTATCTGATCCTGCGCAACCACGGCCTCCTGACCTGGGGCGAGAGCATCCCCGAGGCCTTCGCCCGCATGTGGACCTTGAACCGGGCCTGCGAGATCCAGCTGGCGTCCGGCAGTATCGCCGGCGCCGACATCCCGATCCCGCGCGAGGTCTGCGAGCAGGCCAGCCGCCAGGCCCTCCAGTTCCAGCCCAAATACGGCGCGGGCGCCGATGTGTTCGAGGCCCTGAGGCGCATCGTCGCGGCCAAGGACCCGGGCTACAGCTCCTAGCCCAATTATGCTGCGTCGCAACGCAAATGCTGCTTTGCAAAAAGGTGGCAAATCCGCAACCCGACGCAATATTCCGTTCATTTGAGTGATTAAAAACTTGAGTTACAAACCCTCGAAGGACATGAGGTTCTCCAATCGCGCGGCGCCTTCAGCGCCGCCGCACTTATATGTATGGGAGAGTCCTCGCGATGACCGTCGCCACCACTCTGAAGCAGTCCGTTCTCACCACCCTCAGCGCCACACCGCTGCTGGCGGCGATCCTCGGCGGGTCCGCCGCTCCCTCCGTCGCTTATGCGGCCGACGCGGCCCAGGCCGCCCAGGCGCCGTCGGTGGAAGAAATCGTCGTCACCGGTTCGCGCGTGGTGCGCGACGGCTACGAAGCCCCGACCCCGGTGTCGGTCGTCGGCATCGAGGCGCTGCAGACCGCCGCCACGTCGAACCTCGCTGATTCCATCAACCAGCTGCCGACCCTGCAGGGCAGCTCCACGCCGTCGACCACGGCGACCACCACCACCACCGGCCAGTCGGCCATCAACGGCCTCAACCTGCGCGGCCTCGGCACCACCCGCACCCTGGTGCTGCTCAACGGCCAGCGCACCGTCGGTTCGATCCTGACGGGCGTCGTCGACGTGTCGGAACTGCCGCAGTCGCTGATCGAGCGCGTCGACGTCGTCACCGGCGGCGCATCCGCCGCCTATGGCTCGGACGCGCTCACCGGCGTCGTCAACTTCGTGCTCAACACCAAGTTCACCGGCTTCAAGGGTGAAGCCTCGGGCGGCGTCACCACCTACGGCGACAACCGCAACTGGAAGCTCAACGCCACCTACGGCACCGGCTTCGCCAACGAGCGCGGCCACTTCCTGCTGACCGGTGAAATGGCCGCCGACGACGGCATCCTCAACGTCGACCGTTCGTGGAACAAGCAGGGGTACAGCTTCATCAACAACCCCACCTACACCGCCACCAACGGCCAGCCGCGCCTGCTCAGCACCAACCATGTGGCGCTCGGTCCCGTCGCCAGCTGGGGCGGTACCATCGCCGCCGGCCCCTTGCGCGGCACGTCGTTCGGCCCGGGCGGCGCCATCTATAACCTCGCCCTCGGCGACATCGTCCAGGATCCCCTGATGCGCGGTGGCAGCTGGGACTCCCAGCAGGTCGTGTCGGTGCGCGGCGCGGCCTTGTTCCCGCGCCAGAACCGCCAGGACGTCTTCACCCGCGCCAGCTTCGACATCAACGACGACACCCAGATCTACGGCCAGGCCGCCTGGGCGCATCTGCACTCGTACTCGTCGGGCGCGCCGAACTTCTTCGCCGGCAACCTGACCCTCAAGACCGACAACGCCTTCCTGCCGGACTCCTTGCGTCCCGCCCTGATCGCCGCCGGCGGCACGGCGCAGACCTTCACCTTCGGCACCATGAACATGGACCTCGACAACTTCCGCGCGGTCTATGACCGCCGCGTGCTGCGCTTCCTGATCGGCGCCGAAGGCAAGTTCGACGCCCTGGACACCGCCTGGAAGTGGGACGGCTACCTCTCGATCGGCCAGACCTTCGGCTCGCTGATCTCGCTGCACGCCATCGACCAGCCGCGTTACCGCCTGGCCATCGACGCGGTGCGCGCCGCCAACGGCGCGATCGTCTGCCGCTCGACCCTCACCGACCCGACCAACGGCTGCGTGCCCTACAATCCGTTCGGCATCGGCGTGAACTCGGCCGCCGCGGTCAACTACCTGCAGGGCCGCAACGGCTGGAACAACCAGCGCCTCAACCAGAAGGTCGCCGCCATCAACCTGCACGGCGATCCGTTCGAAACCTGGGCCGGCCCGGTCTCGCTCGCCGTTGGTTACGAGCACCGCGAAGAAAAGATGCGCCAGACCTCGGATCCGGAAGAACAAGCCAATCCGACGATCTGGTTCCAGGGCGCGGGCCAGCCGTACACCGGCCACGTCAACGTCAACGACCTCTACGCCGAAACCGTCATCCCGCTGGCCAAGGACACGGTGTGGGCCAAGTCGCTCGACCTCAACGGCGCGGTGCGCGCCACCAACTACAGCACCTATGGCTGGGTCGGCACCTGGAAGGTCGGCGCCACTTACAACCCGATCGACGACATCCGCTTCCGCCTGACGCGGTCACGCAACATCCGTTCGCCGACCCTGGTCGACCTGTTCCAGGCCGGCACCAGCATGAACAACTCGCTGGCCGACCCGTTCAACAACAACCTGACGGTCAACTACACCTCGCGCACCTCGGGCAACCCGAGCCTGCTCGCGGAAAAGTCGGATGACACCGGCCTCGGCGTGGTGCTGCAGCCCCAGTTCTTCCCGGGCTTCAGCGTGTCGCTCGACTACTACCACATCGACATCAGCGACGCGGTGAACACGCCGTCGCAGTCGGACCTGGTCAACCTGTGCTTCCAGGGCAACCAGTCCGCGTGTTCGTCCATCACCCGCACCGGCACGGGCGCCTCGACCTTCCTGTTCATCCAGGTGCAGCCGAAGAACTTCGCCACGGAAAAGGCGCGCGGCCTCGACATCGAAGCCAGCTATGCCGTGCCGCTGGCGTCGATCAACGACTCCTGGGACGGCCGTCTCGGCGTGCGCATGCTCGCCACGCACTACATCTCCTATGTGATCAACAGCGGCCTGCCTGGGCTGCCGGCGATCGAATATGCCGGCGTCGTCGCCGGCAGCGGCGTGCCGAGCTGGCGCACGCAGACCAACCTCAGCTACGCCCTCGATCCGATCAACCTCGGCCTGTCCTTGCGCACCATCTCGGGCGGCAAGAACGTCGCCACGCAGATCGAGTGCACCTCGGGCTGCCCGGCCTCGACCGCGACCAACGCCACCGTCGACAACAACCGGGTCAACAGCGCGTTCTATGTCGACCTGAACCTGGGCTACAAGCTGCGCACCGGGGAGGCCGGCGAGAGCGAGTTCTTCTTCAACGTCCGCAACCTCGCCAACCGCGATCCGGAAATCGTGCCGCGCGGTCCGGGCGGCACCAGCTACGCCCTGCTGCCGACCAACGTCGGTCTCTACGATACCCAGGGCCGGGTGTTCCGCGCCGGCGTGCGCTTCAAGATGTAAGCCGGAAGGCTGACAGCGGCAGGGGCCCGATCCGGTTGCCGGATCGGGCCTTTTCCTTGCGAGTATTTGGCTTTGCAGCGTGAATTGTGCACCGCACAACACCTGCGTCAAATGCGCAACGACCGGAATTAAACGTCCGACCGGTCAGCATATAAGATTGATACCGTTGCCGCCGCGCCATAGCATGCATTGACCGTGATCGGATTTCCGTGAACAAACCGGTTACGGGGGCCGCAGTGGCGCAGGGAGCGCCGGTGCGCCCGGGGGAGGGTCCGGCGTCCATAAGGACAGCCGGCGCCAGCCGCCATCCGATATTCAAACCGTCCGCGCCGTGCCACACACAAGCCGCGCACGCGTGGTCACCAAGGGGGAGTCCCATATGAATTTTGCTGCCGCCACCTCTCGTATGCTGAAGCAGGGCGTTCTCGGCACGCTCAGCGCCACGCCCGTGCTCGCCGCGATCCTCGTCGCCGGATCCGGCGCGATCCTGACCGCGCCCGGCGCCTACGCCGCCGATGCCGCCCAGACCGCGCAGGCGCCCTCGGTGGAAGAAATCGTCGTCACCGGTTCGCGCGTGGTGCGCGACGGCTACGAAGCCCCGACCCCGGTCTCGGTGGTGGGCGTCGAAGCCCTCCAGAACACCGCCACCTCCAACCTCGCCGACACCATCAACCAGCTGCCGGTCCTCCAGGGCAGCACCACCCCGGCGACCACCGCCACCCTCACCACCTCGGGCCTCGGCGCCATCAACGGCCTCAACCTGCGCGGCCTCGGCACCTCGCGCACCCTGGTGCTGCTCAACGGCCAGCGCACGGTCGGTTCGATCCTGACGGGTGTCGTCGACGTGTCGGAACTGCCGCAGCACCTGATCGAGCGTGTTGAAACGGTGACCGGCGGCGCCAGCGCCGCGTATGGTTCCGACGCGCTCACCGGCGTCGTCAACTTCGTGCTCAACACCACCTTCGTCGGCTTCAAGGGCGAAGCCTCGGGCGGCGTGACCACCTATGGCGACGACCGCAACTGGAAGGTCAACGCGGCCTACGGCACGGCCTTCGGCGCCGGCCGCGGCCACTTCATCATGAGCGCCGAAGCCGCCGCCGACGACGGCAAGCTCATCAACGACCGTCCCTGGAACTGGCAGGGCTACAGCTACATCAACAATCCCGCCTACACCGCGACCAACGGCCAGCCGCGTGTGATCTTCACCAAGAACGTCGGGCTCTCGCCCACCGCCAGCTGGGGCGGCACCATTTCCGTCGGCCCGCTGCGCGGCACGTCCTTCGGTCCCGGCGGCACCGTCTACAACCTGGCGCTCGGCGACATCGTCCAGGATCCCTTGATGCGCGGCGGCAGCTGGCAGTCCCAGCAGGTCGGCCCGGTGCGCGGCGCGGCGCTGCTGCCCGTGCAGAACCGCCAGGACATCTTCACGCGCGCCCAGTACGACATCACCGACGACATCCAGGTCTACGGCCAGGCCGGCTGGGCCCACCTGCATTCCTATTCGTCGGGCGCGCCGAACTTCTTCCCCGGCAACCTGGTGATGAAGACCGACAACGCCTTCCTGCCGGAAGCCCTGCGTCCCGCCCTGGTCGCCGCCGGCGGCGCGGCGCAGACCTTCACCATGGGCACGATGAACTGGGACCTCGACAACTTCCGCGCCCTCTATGACCGCCGCGTGCTGCGGTTCCTGATCGGCGCCGAAGGCAAGTTCGACGCCATGGACACGAACTGGAAGTGGGACGCCTACCTCAGCAGCGGCACCATGTTCGGCTCGCTGACCTCGCTGCACGCCATCGACCAGCCGCGCTACCGCCAGGCGGTGGACGCGGTGCGTGCGCCGAACGGCTCGATCGTCTGCCGCTCGACCCTCACCAATCCCACCGACGGTTGCGTGCCGCTCAACGTGTTCGGCATCGGTGTCGCCAGCGCCGCCGCCATCAACTACGTCCAGGGCCGCAACGGCTGGGCCGTCCAGCGGCTCACCCAGAACGTGGGTGCCGTCAACCTGCACGGCGATCCGTTCTCCACCTGGGCCGGTCCGGTCTCGCTGGCGTTCGGCTATGAGCATCGCGAAGAAAAGATGCGCATGAAGACCGACCCGGAAGAACAGGCCAATCCGGGGATCTGGTTCCAGGGCGCCGGCCAGCCTTACACCGGTCACGTCAACGTCAACGACTTCTACGCCGAAGCCGTGGTGCCGCTGGCGAAAGAGACGGTGTGGGCCAAGGCGCTGGACCTCAACGCTTCGGTTCGCGAAACCCACTACAGCACCTATGGCTACGTCACCACCTGGAAGCTGGGCGCGACCTACAGCCCGATCGACGATATCCGCTTCCGTGCCACGCGCTCGCGCAACATCCGTTCGCCCACGCTGGTCGACCTGTACGCGGCCGGTACCAGCCAGAACAACGCGCTGGTCGATCCGTTCAACGGCGGCATCACCGTCAACTACACCTCGCGCGCCTCGGGCAACCCGAACCTGAAGGCCGAACGGTCCGACGACACCGGTCTCGGCGTGGTGCTGCAGCCCCAGTTCTTCCCGGGCTTCAGCGCGTCGTTCGACTATTACCACATCAACCTCTCCGATGCGGTGAACACGCCGTCCGTCGACCAGCTGGTGAACCTGTGCTTCCAGGGCAACCAGACGGCCTGCAGCGCCATCACCCGCACCGGCACCGGCGCCTCGACCTTCCTGCTGATCAAGGTCGTCCCGCAGAACTTCGCCACCGAAAAGGCCCGCGGCTTCGACATCGAGGCCAGCTACACGGTGCCGTTGTCCTCGATCAACAGTGATTGGGACGGACGTCTGGGCGCGCGGATCCTGGCCACGCACTACACGTCGTACATCATCGATCCGGGCCTGCCGGGCCTGCCGGTGGTGCAATACGCCGGCTTCGTCACCGGCAACGGCGTGCCGAGCTGGCGCATGCAGGCCAACCTGACCTACGCCCTCGACCCGATCAACGTGGGCCTGACGTTCCGCACGGTTTCGGCCAGCGGCAACATCGCCACGCAGATCGAGTGCAGCTCGAACTGCCCGACCTCGACCGCCAACAACGTCACCGTGGACAACAACCATGTCCCCGCGGCGTTCTACGCGGATCTCAACTTCGGTTATAAGATCCCGACCGGCGATAAGGGCCAGACCGAGGTGTTCCTGAATATCCGCAACATCGCCAATTCCGATCCGGTGATCGTGCCGCGCGGCCCGGGCGGCACCAGCTACGACTTCCCGCCCACCAGCGTCGGCATCTACGACGTGCTCGGCCGCGTGTTCCGCGCGGGCGTGCGCTTCAAGATGTAAGTCGGAAGCGAGAAGCTTTGAGATCGACCCGCGCCGGGCAACCGGCGCGGGTTTTTATTTGAGCGGCTTTTGCACCGTAAACGTGTACATGCGGATGAACAGGCTGGGGTTCTCCTGCTCGAACCGATGCCAGTTGGCGAGGTTCAGGCCGTGCGGATCGTCCGGGAACCGCTGCCGGTAAGCGCCGAGGAACGCGGGCGAGGGGAAGGAGAAGCCCCGGAACACCAGCCCGAGGCCGGCGATCATCCGTTCCAGGCCGGGGATGGTGAACGTGGCTTCCTGGGGATGGAAGACCAGGTCGCGGCAGGCCGAGGTCGAGAAGAAGTCGTACATGGAACCGATGCCGATCTCTTCCATCGTGGACCGGTCGGGATGCCCCGGTGTGCGCAGGATCGTGAGCACGTCGTGGCGGAAGTGCGCGATGCCGTCGCGGGTGGCGGCGTAGCCGCGGGCCTTGGCGAAGGCGCGCAGTGTGTCGATGCCGCGGCGCGCCACGGCGCTGTAGAGCGCCACATGCATCACGCCGCCCGGCCGGAGTTTGCCGGCGAGGACGCGCCAGCCCTGCGCGGGATCGGCCATATGGTGCAGCACGCCGGCGGCCTCGATGATGTCGAAGGTTCCGGGCAGGAGGCCGAGATCGAGGATGTCGGCCTGGAGCAGCCGGATGTTGGCGAGGCCGAGCGCATCGAGATGCCGCCGGGCGTAGGCGAGGCTCGCGCGCGACAGGTCGACGGCGACGATGCGCCAGTCGCGGTAGCCGGCGACGGTCAGGAGCAGGTTGGCGCCGGTGCCGCAGCCGGCCACCAGGATCTCCGGGGCGGCGACGGTATCGAGATGGCGGAAGTCGGCGCCGGGGTAACGTTGCCGGTAGACCTCGCGGGCCTCGCGCGCCTGCGTGCGGTAGGGCATCGCCCAGCGCGGATAGGGATTCTCCTCGTAGAGGGCCTGGACCATGCGCGAGGTCGGATCGGCGATCGGCTTCAGGCTGTCCATCGCCGCCGCCAGCGCGCGCTCGGCGGCCGGTTCGCGGACCTGCTGGGTGACGAGAGGTCCTTCGGGCAGGCGGTCCACCCAGGGATAAGACGCCAGCGGGGCGTAGCTCCCCAGCACCGCCACCGCGAAAGGGGATGCCGGCACATCGGCCGCCGTCGCCAGCGCCGCCACGTCGCGGGCTTCGGCCTCGTCGCAATAAAACGCATATTCATTGAGGAAGCATTGGGCGGCCAGGGCCTCAGCCAGCGCCGGCGGCGGGCCGTCTCCGCGCAAGGCGTCGCTCAGGAAACGGCGCCGCACGATCGTCAGGATGAACTCCAGGTCCGGCCCGGTGAGCACGGTGGCGCGCATGAGCGTCAGGAGCAGGGGATGTGCCAGCGCCGCCAGCAGTCCATTGTCCAGGAGGCGCGCGATGCCGGCGGCGTCGCCGCGTTCGGCCAGGGCGCAGGCCTGCGCGAACGCCGGATCGGTCTGCAACACCAGCAGCGCCGGACGCATGGCGGTGTGGGGAAGGACGTAGCCGGTGGCCAGGGCCCGGGCCAGGGCGTCCGCCACATCCCAGCCGTCCGGGATGTCGCGCAGGCGCTGGAGGGAGTCCACGAACACCGCCGCCACCGCCGGGCGCAGGTCGCCGCCCATGATCGCATCCCGCAAGGCCATGATGCCGGTGGTGAAGGTGCCGGCCACCGCCGCGCCCTTGGCCGGCACCTGGGTCAGCATCGCCAGGCCGATGTCGCCCAGCGCCGCCGGAGACGGTTTTGAGCCAAAGCCGGAGGGGGGAAGGGGCGTCATGACGCTTCGGGCGTGGGGCGGTTTTCGGATGACAGGCGAAAAGGATGGCAATACAACATTAAGGCGAACGAAGCCGTTTTAATATTGAGATTGTAAGCGGTTAAAGGCCACAGTCGCCGGCCGCCACCCGATCGCAAGGCACGCACGATGGCCCGCCCTCAAGCTCCCGATTTCGACCAGCGCCGCAGTCATATCGTCGAGCGCGCCGTGCACCTGTTCGCCGAATGCGGCTTTCTGGGCGCTTCCGTGGGCGACCTCGCCAAGGCCTGCAAGACATCGAAGTCGCTGTTCTATCACTACTTCCCGTCCAAGGAGGACGTGCTGTTCGAGGCCATGGACAGCCATGTGCGCGCCCTTGGCCATGCCGCCGCCAATGTCGCCGCCATGAACGTGGGCGCGTCCCAGAAGCTGCGCGCGCTCACCCATTCGTTCATGCACCTCTATCTCGGCGCCGCCGCCTACCACAAAGTGCTGCTGAACGAGATCGCGCATCTGGCGCCGCCGCGCCAGAAGATCATCGTCAGCCGCCAGCGTGAACTGATCGATTTCGTCGCCGGCATGCTGCATGAGATCCAGCCCAAGCTGGAACCCGCGCATCTCGAGCGCGCCGCCTCCATGATCTATTTCGGCATGATCAATTGGACCCATACCTGGTTCAAGCCGGAGGGCCCGGCTTCGGCGGACGCCATCGCCGACCTGATCGCCGACACCATCATCACCGGTATCAAGGGCTATAAGAAGCCCACGTAAGTTGTTGGCGAGGCGCGCGTGACACGTCACGCGTGGGGCGGCAGCAGCGGCGGCACGCTCTGGATCTTGTCCAGCACGAAGGACGTGCGCACCGAGCGCGCGCCCGGCAAGGTCATCAGCTGGTTGAGCACGATCTTGTTGTAGGCGTCGAGGTCGGCGGCAACGATATGCACCAGGAAATCGGTTTCCCCCGAGAGCAGGTAGCAGGCGCGCACGCCGCTCAGTTTCCCGACCTCGGCCTTGAAGGCGTCGGCGGCGGACTTCACCTGGCGTTCGATGGTGACGAAAATGAAGGCCTCGATCTGGAAGCCGAGGTTGCGCGTGGACAGGACCGCGCTGTAGCCGCCGATGACCTGCGCCTCCTCAAGCCGCTTGAGCCGCTTGTGGCAGGCGGTGGGCGAGAGGTGCACATGCTCGGCCAGTTCCACCACCGGCACGCGGCCGTCGGCCTGGAGCCTGGCGATGATCCGGCTATCGATTTCGTCAAATTCGATCATATTCACTCTCAAATATCATATTTGGTGTGAATTTCACTAAAATAGCGCCATTCTGCACGCCACATTCGCCAGACCCGCACCGCTTTCCGGGCGTATCCTCTGAAGCAATTCAAGGACTTGGGAGGTTGCGATGGCGAAAGCGGCGGCAAAGGCGGCGGTTGCGGCACAGGCTCTCGATTGGGAGCGCGTCACCAGAACCGTGCTCCTGTCGCGCGCCCTCGACGAGATCGAGGAGAAGGTGCTGCTGCCCGGCAAGGAGATGTTCTACCAGTTCTCCGCCCGCGGTCATGACCTCGCCCAGGTCATCCTCGCCCAGTACCTGACCAACCCCTACGATTGCTTCACCGGCTATTACCGCTCCCGCCCGATCCTGCTCGGCGTCGGCGTCGATCTCGACGAGGCGGTGTCGGGCGCGCTGGCGCGCACCGGCGGCTACAGCGACGGCCGCGACATCGGCACTGTGTTCAACTTCGCCAATCCCAACGGTCCCAAGGCGCTTCCCATGTGCGGCGGCGTCGGCGCCCAGTACACGCCGAGCGCCGGCTGGGCCCAGGCGATCGAATACTACCGCGACGTGCTGCACGATCCGTCCGTGGGCGACGCTATTGCGGTTGCTTTGGGTGGGGACGCCTCGGTGGCCACCAACGGCTTCTGGGCGGCGCTGACCATGGCGACGACGCTGAAACTCCCGATCCTGTTCTATATCGAGGACAACGGTTACGGCATCTCGGTGCCGTCCAAGTTCCAGACCCCGGGCGGCAATATCGCCGCCAACCTGGCGAGCTTCACGGGGCTCACGATTTTCTCCGGCGACGGCACCGCGCCGGCCGAGGCCGCCAAGCTGGCCGGTGAGGCCGTCGCCCATGTGCGCGGCCGCAAAGGTCCGGCCATGCTGCATCTCAAGGTGCCGCGCCTCGCCGGCCACTCGGGCCAGGACACCCAGGCCTATAAGAGCGCGGATTTCATCCAGGACGAGAAGAGCCGCGATCCGTTGCCCAAGCTGAAGGCGTTCATGGCCAAGCACGGCCTGTCCGAGAAGGGCTGGGCCGCGCTGGAGGAAAGCACGGTCGCCGACGTGAAGGCGGCGGTGGAACGCGTGCAGAGCCGCGAGACCCTGCCGGCCGAAGACCTCACCAAGTTTGTCTACTCCGAGCCCAGCAACGACAACCGCGGCCTGCAGCTGGTGGGCGGCCTGCGCCCGCTTGGCCACAAGTTCGCGCCGTCCAGCGAAACCCCGGACCCGCAGGGCCCGCGCATCAACATGGTCACGGCCATCCGCCGCACCCTCGATCATGAGCTGGCGGTGAACCCCAAGATGATCCTGTTCGGCGAGGACATCGGCCCCAAGGGCGGCGTGCACGCCGTCACCATGGGCCTGCAGGACAAATACGGCATCGCCCGTGTCACCGACACCTCGCTGTCGGAAGAAGGCATCATCGGCCGCGCCGTCGGCATGGCGCTGGCGGGCCTTCTGCCGGTGCCGGAGATCCAGTTCCGCAAATACGCCGACCCGGCGGCCGAACAGCTCAACGACACCGGCACCATGCGCTGGCGGACCGGCAACCGCTTCGCGGCGCCGATGGTGGTGCGCATGGCCGGCGGCTTCTCCAAGTGCGGCGATCCTTGGCACAGTCAGACCAACGAAGTGCAGTGGGTGCATAATATCGGCTGGCATGTGGCGGTGCCCTCCAACGCCGAGGACGCCGTGGGCCTGTTGCGCGCGGCACTCCGCGGCAACGACCCGGCGATCTTCTTCGAACACCGCGGCCTGCTCGACCTGGCGTGGTCGCGCCGGCCTTATCCGGGCGACGATTATGTGGTGCCGTTGGGCAAGGCCAAGCTGACCACTGAGGGCAACGACATCTCGCTGGTCACCTGGGGTGCCATGGTGCCGCGCTGCGAGGACGCCCTGAAGGCGGCCGGCGTTACAGGTGACGTCATCGACCTGCGCACCCTGATGCCGTGGGACAAGGACGCGGTGATGCGGTCGGTCAAGAAGACCCACCGCTGCCTGGTGGTGCATGAGGACAACATCACCGCCGGTTTCGGCGCCGAGATCGTGGCTTTTGTCTCCAAGGAATGTTTCTTCGACCTGGACGCGCCGCCCGACCGCCTGTGCATGCCGGACATCCCCAGCCCGTATAATCCGAAGCTGCTCGACGCCGCGGTGCCGAGCGTGGACACCATCTCCAAGGCCATCACTGATTTGGTGACATCGTGAGTGTTGATATCGTCGTCCCGGTCGACCAGGCCGAAGGCACCAAGTTCTCCCTGCGCAGCTGGCTGAAGCCGGTGGGCGCCAAGGTGGCGCGCGACGAGGCCATCGCCGAAGTGGAGACCGATAAGGTCACCATGGAGATCGTCGCGCCGAACGACGGCGTGATTAGCGCCCAGCTGGTGCAGAAGGGCGCCGAACTTCAGCCCGGCATGAAGATCGGTGAGCTAGGCGACGCGGCGGCGAAGGCTGCGCCGGTTGTGGCTGCCGCGCCGGCTTCTGCACCCGCCGCGACAGCGGCAATACCGAAGATCGATGCCCAGGCCGTGCGCAATCTGCGGCTCTCGCCGCTGGTGCGCCGCCTGCTGGCCCAGAACAACCTGCGCGCCGAAAGCGTGCGCGGCACCGGCCGCGACGGGCGCATCACGCCCGCCGACGTGCTGGCGCAGGCATCCGGCAAACCCGCTGCCGCGTCCGCCCCGGGGACGGCCGCGGCGCCAGCCCCGCGCCGCTCGGCCGGCGGCTCGACCATGATCCCGCACACCAATATGCGCCGGGCCATCGCCGACCATATGGCGCGCAGCGTCACCGTGGCACCCCATGTGACCGCAGTGTTCGAATGCGATTACAGCGCCGTGATCGCCGACCGTAAGAAGTACAAGGCGAAGGGCGGACTCGTGCCCACCTTCACGGCGTATTTCGTGGCGGCCTGCGTGCAGGCCATCCAGCTGGTGCCCAAGGTCAACAGCCGCTGGCATGACGACGCCATCGAGGTCTTCGACGACATCAATATCGGCGTCGGCGTATCGCTGGGCGACGGCGGCCTGATCGTGCCGGTGATCCACAAGGCGCAGGACCTGTCGCTCACCGGTATCGCCCAGCGCCTGGAGGACCTCACCGCCAAGGCCCGCGCCAACCAGCTGACGGCGGCGGACACCGCGGGGGGGACCTTCACCATCTCCAACCACGGCGTCTCGGGCAGCCTCGTCGCGACCCCGATCATCATCAACCAGCCCCAGTCGGCGATCCTGGGTGTGGGCAAGATGGAAAAGCGCGTGGTGGTGCGCGAGGTGAACGGCGCCGACGCCATCGTCATCGCGCCCATGGCCTTCGTGTCGCTGACCATCGACCACCGCGTGCTCGACGGCCACCAGACCAACGCCTTCCTCACCAAGTGGGTCGAGGTGATGGAAGGGTGGAAATAAGCGCTTAGCGGCCCTTGGTGTCCGCCAGGGTCTGATAGGTGCTTTTCTTCTCGCCGCGCACGGCCGGGACTTCGGTCAGGGGCGTGCAGGGGCGGAGGGTGGCCAGCGACCGGCGGGCCAGTTCCTGATATTCGGCGGTGCCCTTGCTCTTCCAGGCGATCTCCTGGTCGGTCAGTTCCCGCACGATCTTGGCGGGCGTGCCCGCGACCAGGGTGCGAGGCGGAATCTCGAACTTGGCCTTCACGAAGCTCTGGGCGGCGACGAAGCTCTCCTCGCCGACCACCGCGCCGTCCATGACCACCGAATTCATGCCCACCAGGGCGTTGCGTTTGACGATGCAGCCGTGAAGGATCGCGCCGTGGCCGATGTGGCCGTCCTCCTCCACCGTTGCATTCGCTCCGGGGAAGGAGTGCATCACGCAGTTGTCTTGCAGGTTGGAGCCGGGCTTGAGGACGATGCCGCCGAAATCGCCGCGCAGCGACGCGCCCGGGCCGACGTAGCAGCCGGCGCCGACGATGACGTCACCGATGAGGACGGCGGTCGGATGGACGAAGGCGGTGGGATCGACGACCGGAATGAAACCGTCGATTTCGTAGAACGGCATACGGCGCTCCGCGGCGGGGAAATAATTGTACCTGGTACAATTTAACGCCAACGGCGGGAGTTGTCGCTCACTCCCGTACGCTCAAATAATTGTGCCTGGTACAATTATTTGGGCGCAATTATTCGGGCGATCAGGCGTCGTAGTCCAGCTTCACGTCGTCGGTCATCGGGACGGCCTGGCAGGTGAGCACGTAGCCCTGGGCCAGTTCGTCCTCGGTCAGACCGTAGTTCTGGTTCATCTTCACCTTGCCGCTGACGACCTTGGCGCGGCAGGTGGCGCAGACGCCGGCTTTGCAGGCGAAAGGCGCCGGTGCGCCGGCGGCGCGGGCGTTCTCGAGGATGCTGCCTTTCTCGGCGTCGAAGGTGAACTGGCGGCGGCGGCCGTCCAGGGTGATCTGCACCTTGCGGCCGGCGGCCTCCTTCTGCAGCGCCTTGGCGGCCTCGACCTGGGCGGTCGAGAGCGCGCCGGTGGTGAAGCGCTCGATCAGGATCTTGTCCTTGGCGACCTTGGCGGCGTGCAGGGCGTCTTCCACGGCGCTCATCATCGGGCCGGGGCCGCAGATGAAGAAGGCGTCGACATCGGCGGGTTTCACCAGGGTCTTGAGCACGTCGTCGGCCTTGGCGCGGTCGAGGCGGCCGTTGA
This sequence comes from Rhodospirillaceae bacterium, assembly GCA_041905795.1. GTDB lineage: Bacteria > Pseudomonadota > Alphaproteobacteria > Rhodospirillales > Rhodospirillaceae > SHVO01. The sequence continues at coordinate 147,418 of JAYRKL010000002.1, forward strand.
ACAGCTCCACGTCCTCAAACTCGTCCTCCAGGAAATGATAGACCTCGAACCGGTCGAGATAGCTGTTCTTGAGGCCTTCCAGCTCCTCGAGGAACATGATCGTCGCGGTCGAGCGGTTGCCGTAGAGCAGCACGAACGAACTGCCGGGTTCTTCCTTGAGGCCGGCCTTGATGATCGAGAGGACCGGGGTGATGCCCGACCCGCCGGCGAAGCAGACGTAGCGGCGCTTCTTCCCGGCCTCGAATTTCCAGGTGAAGCTGCCGTGCGGCGACATGACGTCAACGACGGCGCCGGTCTGCAGCGCCGTGTTGGCCCAGGTGGAGAATACGCCGCCGGCCACTTGTTTCACGGCGATACGGAGTTCGTTCTCGTGCGGCGCCGCGCAGACCGAATAGTTGCGGCGCACGTCGTCGCCGTTGATCTGCTGGCGCACGGTCAGGTGCTGGCCGGGGCGGAAGACGAACCGCTCGGCAAGGTCCTTCGGCACATCGAAGCAGATTGACACTGAATCCGCGGTTTCGCGGCGGATATTGGCGATCTTGAGGGAGTAAAAGCCTGACATGGGTCTAATGACACTTGAAGTGGTCAAAGGGTTCGGCGCAGGAAAGACACCGCCACAGCGCCTTGCAGGGCGTGGAGCCGAAGCGGCTGATCTCCTCGGTGCTCGATGAGCCGCAGCGCGGGCACGCCGGCGCCGGCCTGGCCTTGAGGCTGCTGCTGTGGGGCGGGGGCGCGATGCCGTAAGCGCGCAACTTCTCCCGGCCGGCTTCGCTGATCCAGTCGGTGGTCCACGGCGGGCTCAGGGTGGTCTCAAGGGCGACGTCGCCGAATCCCGACGAGTCCAGCGCACCGCGCACGGACTTCTTGATCGCGTCGGTGGCGGGGCAGCCGGTGTAGGTCGGTGTGATTACCACCGCCGGCGGTGTTTCGCGAATCTCACGCACCATGCCGAGGTCGACCACGGACACCACCGGCACTTCGGGGTCGGGCACGGTCGCGAGCACGCTCATGATGCGGTCGCGCAATCCGCTCACCAGGCGGCTCCCGGATAGGCGCGGGGCAGGAACTGCATCTCGGAAAGAATGTGGCCCAGATGCTCGGAATGACGGCCCTGGCGTCCGCCGGTGATCGCCGTCGGCAGCGGAGCGAGCGGAAGGGTGGCGGCGTCGAAGGTGGCCTTGAGGGCCGCGTCGAACGCCGGGCGCAAGGTGTCGCGCGCCGGGCCGATGCCGGCGGCGGCGATGTCCTTGTCGACCGCGTCCACCTGGAACAACTCGTCGACGAAACGCCACAGCCAGTCGAACGCCGCGATCATGCGTTCGCGGCTTTCGGGGGTGCCGTCGCCGAGACGCACCACCCATTCCGCTGCCCAATCGGCGTGGTACTCGATTTCCTTGATCGCCTTGGCCGCGATTTCGGCCAGGCGCGGATTGGACGATTTGGTCAATTCGCGGAACAGCAGGCGCTGCCAGGACGAAAACAGATACTGGCGGGCGATAGTCCGCGCGAAATCGCCGTTGGGCTGTTCGACCAGCAGGCAGTTCCTGAAGCGCAGCGCGTCCCTGTGGAAGGCGAGCCCGTCGGCGTCGCGGCCCTTGCCTTCGATCTCTCCGGCGTAGCCCAGCAGCAGCGAGGCCTGGCCGACCAGGTCCAGGGCGATGTTGGTCATGGACAGGTCGACCTCGATCACCGGCGCATGCCCGCACCATTCGGACAGGCGCTGCGACAGGATCAGGCTGTCGTCGCCGAGGCGGAGAAGGTAGTCGAAAAGCGACGCGGGCGCGGCCATGGCTCAGATATGCTTCACGTTATCGGGGATGTGATAGAACGTCGGGTGGCGGTAGATCTTGGTTTCCGCGGGCTCGAACAAGGGCCCGGTCTGGTGCGGATCGGAGGCGACGATCTGCGCCGAGGGCACGACCCACAGGCTCACGCCCTCCATGCGGCGGGTGTAGGTGTCGCGCGCGTGGCGCAGCGCCATTTCACCGTCGGCGGCGCGCACCGATCCGGCGTGGCGGTGGGACAAGCCGCCCTTGGTGCGGATGAAGACTTCCCACAGGGGCCATTCGTTGCTCATGTCGGTTCCTTGCTCGGCAGACGGTTATTCGGCGGCTTGGCGGGCGGCGTTTTGCTTGGCGGCATGCGCGGCGGCGGCGTCGCGCACCCAGGCGCCGTCGTCCCAGGCCTTGATGCGCGCGCTCATGCGTTCTTTCGCCACCGGGCCTTCGCCCTTCACCACGTTCCAGAATTCGCTCCAGTCGATCTCGCCGAAGGTGTAGTGGCCGGTCTTCGCATCGAGCTTCAGCTTGGCGTCCGGCACGGTGAGTCCCAGCGCTTCCGCCTGCGGCACGGTGGCGTCGACGAAGCGCTGGCGCAGTTCGTCGTTGGTTTCGCGCTTGATGCGCCAGCGCAGGGACTGGGCGGTGTTGGGCGAGGCGTCGTCCGGCGGTCCGAACATCATCAGCGACGGCCACCACCAGCGATTGATCGCGTCCTGGGCCATTTCCTTCTGCTCGGGCGTGCCGTTGGCCATGGCCATCATGATCTCGTAGCCCTGGCGCTGGTGGAAACTCTCTTCCTTGCAGATGCGCACCATGGCGCGGGCGTAGGGGCCGTAAGACGTCCGTTGCAGGGCGACCTGGTTCATGATCGCCGCGCCGTCCACCAGCCAGCCGACGGCGCCGATATCGGCCCAGTTGAGCGTGGGGTAGTTGAAGATGGTCGAGTATTTGGCCTTGCCGGTGTGCAAGGCCTCGATCATTTCCTCGCGGGAGGTGCCCAGGGTCTCGGCGGCCGAGTAGAGATAGAGGCCATGGCCGCCTTCGTCCTGCACCTTCGCCAGCAGCACGGCCTTGCGGCGGAGCGACGGCGCGCGGCCGATCCAGTTGCCTTCCGGCAGCATGCCGACGATTTCCGAATGGGCGTGTTGCGAAATCTGGCGCACCAGGGTGCGGCGATAGGCCGCCGGCATCCAGTCCTTGGGCTCGATGAATTCATCGGCCGCGACGCGGGCTTCGAAGGCGTCCAGCGCGTCCTGCGGTTCCTTATCGACCGCCATCTTGGCGGGCTGTTTTTGCAACTCGGTCGTGTACATGTCCTGCTCCCGGCCCACGCGGGCATGCGCGGATTATAGGATTAGCCGACTAATCGGTCAATTAATATGGCGAAAGGTCCAATCCTCAGAGTTTACAACTGTTTAGGCGGCCTTTTCCAGCAGCAGCGCGATCCCCTGGCCGACCCCGATACACATTGTGCACAAAGCATAATTTCCGCTCCGGGCCTGGAGTTCCAGGGCGGCGGTCTGGGCCAGGCGGGCGCCGGACATGCCCAAAGGATGTCCAAGAGCGATGGCGCCGCCGTTGGGGTTGACGTTGTCGGCGTCGTCGGCCACGCCCAGCTGGCGCAGGACCGCGAGACCCTGGGCGGCGAAGGCTTCGTTGAGTTCGATCACGTCCATCTGGCCGATGGCCAGTTTCTGGCGGGCCAGCAGCTTCTGCACCGCCGGCACCGGGCCGATGCCCATGACGCGCGGGGCCACGCCGGCGGCGGCGGCGGCGCGGATGCGCGCCAGCGGCGTCAGGCCGAACTTCTTCACCATCTCCCCGCTCGCCACCAGGATGGCGCAGGCGCCGTCGTTGACGCCGCTGGCGTTGCCGGCGGTGATGGTGCCGTTCGGGCGCACGATCGGCTTCAGCTTGGCCAGGGATTCGATGGTGGTGGCGCGCGGGTGCTCGTCCTTGTCGACGGTGATGGCTTCGCCCTTGGCCTGCGGGATCACCACCGGCGCGATTTCCCTGGCGAGGCGGCCGTTCTGTTGGGCGGCGAGCGCCTTGGTCTGGCTGCGCAGGGCGAACTTGTCCTGGTCTTCGCGGCTGATCTTGAAGTCGTCGGCCACGTTCTCGGCGGTTTCCGGCATGGAATCGGTGCCGTATCTGGCCTTCATCTGCGCGTTGACGAAGCGCCAGCCGATGGTGGTGTCGAAGATCTGCGCAGTGCGGCTGAAGGCGCTGTCGGCCTTGCCTTGCACGAACGGGGCGCGGGTCATGCTTTCCACGCCGCCGGCGACGATCATGTCGGCGTCGCCGGCCTTGATGGCGCGCGCCGCCATGGCGACGGCGTCGAGGCCTGAGCCGCAAAGACGATTGATGGTGGTGCCGGGCACTTGCTGATCCATGCCGGCGAGCAGGGCGGACATGCGCGCGACGTTGCGGTTGTCTTCGCCGGCCTGGTTGGCGCAGCCCATGATGACGTCGTCCACCAGCGCCCAGTCCAGCGTGGGCGAGCGCGTCATCAGCGCCTTGATCGCATGGGCCAGCAGGTCGTCGGGGCGCACCTGGGCCAGCGCGCCGGCGTAGCGGCCGATGGGCGTGCGGATGGCGTCGCAGAGGAAAACGTCGGTCATGGGTGGGGTCCTTGGATTCTAAATAACGGTGCCGGGCAGTGCCCGAGAGAGGCCCTGGAATTCAGCGATGGTGCGGCCGTCCTCGCCGAACACCTTCACGGCGTAGACGCCGCTGCGGCCGCGCAGCGAAGACTCCTTCGCTTCTGCCGTCACGCGCTCGCCCTTCTTGCCGGGGTCGAGGAAGACGATGGTTGCGCTCTGCGCCACCGTCGGCACGTTGCGCGAGTTGCAGGCGTAGGCGAAGGCGGTGTCGGCGAGGGAGAACAGCATGCCGCCATGGGCGATGCCGTGGCCGTTCAGCATGTCGGCACGCAAGGTCATACTGATGCGGGCGTAGCCCTCGTCGATGTCTTCGATCTCCACGCCCCAGGCCGGGCCGGTGCCCTCGCGCGACAGCATGGTTTCGGCAATGTGACGGGCGCGTTCTTTGGGGGTCATTTCTGTATTTTCACGCTATTTTGATGCAGTAACTAGCGCATAAAGTAGCGCTTGCCAAGAATTCGTCGACCGGCCATTCTGCTAATTATTCCCCTGAGCATCATGCCGAAAAGTGGAAGCCGGTTTTCGGCTAACATGATGCGACCAATATGGGTCTAGGAGTATACTTGTGGCCGAAACGATTATTTACGAAGTCGTTGACGGTGTTGCGCGCCTGACGCTCAACCGCCCCGACCGTCTCAACAGTTTCACCGTCGTCATGCATGAAGAAGTGGCCGCGGCGTTGAAGGACGCGGAAGCCAACGACGCCGTGCGCGTGCTGGTGCTGACCGGCGCGGGCCGCGGTTTCTGCGCCGGCCAGGACCTGGCCGACCGCGCGGTGAAACCCGGCGGCGAGGCGGTCGATCTCGGCGCGTCCGTGGACAAATATTGGGCTCCGTTGATCCGGCGCATCACCGGATTACGTAAGCCGGTGATCAGCGCGGTCAACGGCGTGGCCGCCGGCGCCGGGGCCAATGTCGCCCTGGCCGGCGACATCGTCATCGCCGCCCGCAGCGCCAAGTTCATCCAGTCTTTCGCGAATATTGGTCTGATTCCCGACTCGGGCGGCACCTGGGTGCTGCCGCGCCTCGTCGGCCAGGCCCGCGCCCTGGGCCTGGCGCTCACCGGCGATCCGCTGACGGCCGAAACGGCTGAACAGTGGGGCCTGATCTGGAAGTGCGTCGACGACGACAAGCTCCAGGACGAAGTGAACGCGCTCGCCGCCAAGTTCGCCAAGGGCCCGACACGCGGCCTTGCCGCCACCAAAGCGCTGATCCGCAATTCCTGGCAGCACAGCCTGGATGCCGAACTCGACATCGAGCGCGACACCATGCGCGACCTTGGCTACAGCGCCGACTACAAGGAAGGTGTCGCCGCCTTCCTGGAAAAACGCAAACCGGCCTTCACCGGAAAATAAGAAACACCACAGAGGAGCACGCTATGGGTAGTGTCCTGCGCCTGAAAAGCTTTGCCGAGAACGCCTGGACCGAGGGTAAGCGGCTCCAGCCGGTGTATTCCGCCATCACCGGTGACGTGATCGCCGAGACCGGCAGCGACGGCCTCGACTTCGGCGCCATGGCCGACTACGCCCGCAAGGTCGGCGGCCCGGCCTTGCGCAAGCTCACCTTCCACGAGCGCGCCGCCATGCTCAAAGCCCTCGCGAACGCCGTCATGGCGCGCAAGGACGAGCTTTATCAGCTGTCCTATTCCACCGGCGCCACCAAGGTGGACAGCTGGATCGACATCGAAGGCGGCGCCGGCACGCTGTTTTCCTTCGCCTCCAAAGGCCGCCGCGAGCTGCCCAACGACACCATCCTCATCGACGGCGACCCCGAGATCGTCAGCAAAGGCGGCACCTTCATCGGCCAGCACGTCTACACCTCGCTCCTGGGCGTGGGCGTGCACATCAACGCCTTCAATTTCCCGGTGTGGGGCATGCTGGAGAAGCTGGGCCCGACCTTGCTCGGCGGCGTGCCGGCCATCGTCAAGCCGGCGTCGGCCACGGCTTATGTCACCGAGCAGTGCGTGCGCATCATGCTCGAGGCCGGCGTGCTGCCGCCGGGCGCCCTGCAGCTGATCTCCGGCTCGGCCGGCGATCTCCTCGACCACCTGACGTGCCAGGATCTGGTGTCCTTCACCGGCTCCGCCCAGACCGCCATGAAGCTCCAGAGCCATCCGGTCATGGCGCGCGAGTCCGTGCGCTTCGTGGCGGAACGTGACTCCCTCAACGCCTCGATCCTGGCGCCCGACGCCACCCCGGACGCGCCTGAGTTCGACCTGTTCGTGAAAGAGGTGGTCAAGGAGATGACCGTGAAGGCGGGCCAGAAGTGCACCGCCATCCGCCGCGCCATCGTCCCGGCCAACCTGATCGACAAGGTGCAGGCGGCCATCGGCGCGCGCCTGGAAAAGACCACCATCGGCGACCCGCGCCTGGAAACCACGCGCATGGGCGCGCTCGCCAGCCTCGATCAGCTCAAAGACGTACGCGCGAAAGTGCAGGAACTGGCCCAGGTGGCCAGGACCGTGTGGGGCGATCCCAACCAGGTGAAGATCGAGGGTGACGGCGTGCAGAAGGGCGCCTTCATCTCGCCGATCCTCCTGCGCACCGACGACCCCTGGAGAGCCGACGCCGTGCACGACGTCGAGGCCTTCGGCCCGGTCGCGACCGTCATGCCGTACAAGGATCTGGACGACGCCATCGCCTTGGCCAACAGGGGCAAGGGTTCGCTCGCCATCTCCGTGTTCACCCATGACTCCGCCATCGCCCGCCAGGTCGTGCTGGGGGCGGGCGCCTATCACGGGCGCATGGTGTTCATCGACCGCGACTGCGCCAAGGAATCCACCGGCCACGGTTCGCCGCTGCCGGTGCTGATCCACGGCGGCCCCGGCCGCGCCGGCGGCGGCGAGGAAATGGGCGGCATCCGCGGGGTGAAGCATTACATGCAGCGCACCGCCCTCCAGGGCAGCCCGACGTTGCTGGGCGGCATCGTCAACAGCTATATGCCCGGCGGCGCGCAGGAGATCGCCACGCGCCATCCGTTCCGCCTCAGGTTCGGCGAACTCAACGTCGGCTACACCTTCAAGAGCGGCCTCAGGAAAATCACCCTCGAAGACATCGAGCATTTCGCCAATTTCACCGGCGACACCTTCTACGCCCATATGGACGAAGAAGCCGCGGCGGCGAACCCGTTCTTCCCCGGCCGCGTCGCCCACGGCTACCTGCTGCTGTCCTTCGCCGCCGGCCTGTTCGTGGACCCGGCGCCGGGGCCGGTGCTGGCCAACTACGGTCTGGAAGGGCTTCGCTTCGTGAAGCCGGTCTCGCCCGGCGACAGCATCCGCGTCACACTGACCGTGAAATCCAAGGCCCAGCGCAAGCCGGAATACGGCGAAGTCAAATGGGCCGTGCAGATTTTCAACCAGGCCGACGAGCAGGTCGCGGTCTATGATCTGCTCACCATGAACGCGCTCTGACATCGCCGGTGGCGCCATGGCCACCTATGAGGACATCGAAGCTGTATCGCACGCCGAGCTGCGGGCGGTACAGCGCGAGCGCCTGACGTGGTCCCTGGCCCACGCCTATCACGGCAACCCCGCTTACCGCGCCTTGTTCGACGCCGCCGGCGTCACGCCGGAGGATATGAAATCGCTCGACGACCTCGCGCGGTTCCCCTTCACCACCAAGACCGATCTCCGCGACGCCTATCCCTTCGGCTTCTTCGCCGTGCCGATGGAGCGGATCGCGCGCCTGCATGCGTCCTCCGGCACCACCGGTAAACCCACGGTCGTCGCGTATACCCGCAAAGACCTCGCCACCTGGGCACAGGTGATGGCGCGCTCGATCCATGCCGCCGGCGGACGGCCGGGCATGAAGGTGCATGTGGCCTATGGCTACGGCCTGTTCACCGGCGGTCTTGGGGCGCATTACGGCGCCGAGCATCTGGGCTGCACGGTCATTCCCATGTCCGGGGGGCAGACCGAGAAACAGGTGCAGCTGATCACTGACTTCAAGCCCGAGATCATCATGGTGACGCCGTCCTATGCGCTGGCGATCCTCGATGAGTTCCGCCGCCAGGGGCTCGACCCCGCCGCCTCCAGCCTCAAGATCGGCCTCATGGGCGCGGAGCCCTGGACCGAGAAGATGCGCGCCGAGATCGAGGCCGGCTTCGCCATGCAGGCCCTCGATATCTACGGCCTGTCGGAAGTGATCGGCCCCGGCGTGGCGCAGGAATACGCCGATACCCGCGACGGATTGACCATCTGGGAGGATCACTTCTATCCCGAGGTAGTGGACCCCGCGAGCGGCGAGGTCCTTGCCGAGGGACAGGAAGGTGAACTGGTGCTCACCTCGCTCACCAAGGAAGCCATGCCGGTGATCCGCTACCGCACCAGGGATCTGGTGAAGCTGCTGCCGGGCACGGGCCGGGCGATGCGGCGCATGACCCGCATCACCGGACGCTCCGACGACATGCTGCTGATCCGCGGCGTCAATGTGTTTCCGAGTCAGGTGGAGGAACAGGTGCTGCGCTGCGCCGATCTCGCGCCGCTCTACCTGATCGAGGTCAGCCGCCCGGGGCGCCTGGACGAAATCACGGTGCGCGTCGAGCTGCGGCCAGGCAGCGCCGCGGCCAAGGATGCTGTGGCCCAGGAGTTGTTCGGACGCATCAAGGACAATATCGGCGTTACCGCCAGGATCGAAGTGCTGCCGCCCGGGTCCCTGGAGCGGTCCCAAGGCAAAGCCAGGCGCGTGATCGATCTGCGGCCAAAATAAACTCCAACGTCATCCTTGGGCGAGCGAAGCGAAACCTTAGTTCTCCGATCGTCGCAAGGCGACGAGTCGGTGGACCCGAGGATTCGGGGCTGTAACCAAGGTGGGCTGTAGAGGGCCTTGATATTGGCGGCATTTGCGTTTGGGACAGCCCGTCTTCGTTCCTGCTCTGGATCCCCGGGTCAAGCCCGGGGATGACAGAGGGTAAAAAAATACTGGTGAAGGAAAATCGATGTTCAAGTTAATCGCTCTTTATAAAACCCCACAGGATCCGGATGCCTTCATGGCCCATTATCGGGAGATCCACGTGCCCCTGGTGCTCAAGATCCCCGGGTTGCAGAAGGTTGAACTCACCAGGGTCGTGAACACCCTCATGGGCGAGCCGGGCAACTTCCTGCTGGCGGAGATGTATTTCGCCGACGAAGCCTCGTATAAAGCCGCCATGAAAAGCCCCGAGAACGCGGCTGCCGGGAAGGACCTCGGTGCGTTCGCGGCCGGATTGGTGACCCTCATGAAGGGCGAGGTTTTAAAAGTCTGATGTCTGTGAATCCCATGTCCGTAGTTAGGCGCGAAATCTCCGGTGACGTTGCCGTCCTCTCCGTCGACAGCCCGCCCGTCAACGCCCTCGGCCAGGACGTGCGCCAGGGCATTCTCGACGGCATCCGCTGGGCCAATGCCGAAGCGTCGGTCAAGGCCATCGTCATCACCGGCGGGAATAAAGTTTTCATCGCCGGCGCCGACCTGCGCGAGAAAGGCACGCCGCCGCCGATCCTGCCCGATGTGATCTTCGGCATCGAAGAGTCCGCCAAACCCGTGGTCGCGGCCATCGAGGGCCAGGCCCTGGGCGGCGGCGTCGAAGTGGCGCTGGCGTCACACTATCGTTTGGCATCGCCCACGGCCCAGTTCGGCACGCCGGAGATCAAGCTCGGCATCGTGCCAGGCGCCGGCGCCACGCAGTATCTGCCGCGCCTGATCGATGTGACCGCGGCCGTTGAGTTGATCCTCACCGGCAACGTCATCGACGCCAGGAAAGCGCTGGCCCTTGGTCTGATCGACCGCATCGTCGACGGCGATGTGCTCAAGGCCGCCATCGAACAGGCCCGCGCCGCCGTGGGCGAGGACCTGGACAAGCGCCGGCTGTCGCGCCGCCCCGCGCCGGACGCCGCCGCGGTCGCCGCCGCCATCGCCGCGGTCGAGCCCGCCGCCAAGAAGCAGCGTGCCTTGGGGTCGGCGCCGGCCAAGGCCCTGGCGCTGCTGGGCCGCACGCTCGCCAAATCTTTCAAGGACGGCTTCGCCGAGGACCGCCAGGCGTTCCTGGACATGAAGGAAAGCCCCGAAGGCCGCGCACTGCGTCATATGTTCCTGGCCGAACGCACGGTGAAGAAGCTGGAAGGCCCCGCCGCCGACGCTGTGCCGCGCAAAGTGGCCAAGGTCGGCATCATCGGCGCCGGCACCATGGGCACCGGCATCGCCATCACCTATGCCGACGCCAGGATTCCCGTGACCCTGATCGAAATGTCGGGCGAGGCGTTGGCCAAGGGCCTGGACCGCATCAAGCAGAACTACGACGGCTCCGTGAAGGCCGGGCGCCTGACGCGCGAGGCCGCCGACGAACGCATCGCGCGCATCGCCGGGTCCACCGAATACGCCGCCCTGGCGGATGTCGACCTCGTCATCGAGGCGGCGTTCGAATCCATGGCGGTGAAGGAAGACATTTTCAAAAAACTGGATGCGGTCGCCAAGCCCGGCGCCATCCTCGCCACCAACACCTCGTACCTGGACATCAACGCCATCGCCGCGGTCACCAAGCGGCCCGCGGATGTGGTGGGCCTGCACTACTTCAGCCCGGCCAACATCATGAAGCTGCTGGAAGTGGTGAACGCCGCCAAGACCGCGCCGGATGTGCTCGCGACCGCCATGATGATCGCGTCCAAGACCGGCAAGATCCCGGTGGTGGCCGGCGTGTGCCACGGTTTCATCGGCAACCGAATCCTGCGCGCCTATAACCGCGAGGCCGGCCTGTTGCTGCTGGAAGGCGCGACGCCGGCGCAGGTCGATAAGGCGCTCAAGGGCTTCGGCATGGCCATGGGGCCGTTCGCGGTGGCCGACCTCGCCGGTATCGACATCGGCTACAAGGCGCGCAAGGAGATGGCGCCGGGCACTTTCGAGCCCAAGGCCTTCATCGTGCACGAAGCCCTGGTCGAGGCCGGACACCTGGGCCAGAAGACCGGTTCGGGTTTCTATAAATATGAGAAAGACGCCAAGGAGCCAGCGCCCAATCCGCTGGTGGAAGACCTGGTCGCCAAGGCCCGTGCCGAGAGCGGCGTCACACCGCGCGAGATCGCCGCGGAGGAGATCGTCTCCCGCTGCGTCTTCGCCATGGTCGCCGAAGGCGCCCATATCATCGAAGAGGGCATTGCCCAGCGCGCCAGCGATATCGATGTGACCTACGTCAACGGCTACGGCTTCCCCAGATACAGGGGCGGCCCCATGTTCCACGCCGAACTGACCGGTTGGCCCGAGGTCATCGACTTCGTGAAGCAACAAGCCGCGGGGCCGTTCGGCAAGTGGTGGACGCCGGCGGCCTGGCTCCTGAAACAAGGCGGCTAGTTCACCGGCATGGCCATCGCCTCCATCGAATATGCGCTGATCCGGAAATTGCGGGAGCTTGGCCTGCTCAAGCCCGGCGGCACGCTGATCGAATTCGGCGAAGCCAATTGGTACGGCGACGTGACGCTCGACACGCTGCGGGTGGACATCGACGCCTTCGCGCCCGACGACCGGAAAAAGTCCTTGCGCGCGGAACTGGACCAGGTGGAAGCCGCCCGGCCCAGGTTCATGGATTTCGACCTGGCGCGGATTTTCTACGACTGCTTCCTGGCGCCGTCGGTGCGCGTGGCGGTGGACCTGCACGGCACCAAGACCGCGCTCAAGCTCAACCTCAACGAGCCGGTGGCCGGCGCGCTGGCCATCCACGGTGCTCCGTTCGACATCATGTTCGATTTCGGCACCGCCGAGCATGTGTTCGACGTGCGCCAGTTCTTCGCCAACGCTCACGATGTCACCAAGCCCGGCGGCGTGATGATCCACGGCCTGCCGTGGACCGGCTGGATCGACCACGGCTTCTACAACTTCCAGCCGACCGTGTTCTTCGACCTCGCCGCCGCCAACGGCTACACGCTGCATACGCTGTGTTACGCCGCCACCAACCCGTTCACGCTGGAGTCCATCAACAGCCGCGATGCGTTCACGGCGCTGGCCAAATCCGGTGCCCTCGCGGCCAACGCCCAACTCTACGCGGTGTTCTCCAAAGGCGCCGATCAGCCGTTCCGGGTGCCCATGCAAGGCTACTACGACGGCACCTTGACCAAGGAGCAAGTCACGGCCTGGCGCTCCTTGCGTTAAGTTCCCGCTTTGGCGGTGGGCGCGGAAACCTGCATGAATGTGACGCGGCGCGGATTGATCGTCATCAATGTTGCCGCCCCGGTTTTCCGCCAGTCTGGCATCGTCCCATTTGCCTTTTAGGCTTAGTTTGGGGCGTGGAGTACGGATGCCTGCGTCCACTGTTGTCGTCGTTCATGATCAGGCCGCCGCGCGCGAGGCATTGTCGGCGGCCCTCACGCGCGCCGGGTTCGCGGTCGACTCATTTTCCGCGGCCGCCGACTGCCTCGCGGACTGCGATTTCCGTACCGTCGCCTGCGCGGTCGTCCACCACGACATGGAGGATATGACCGGCTTCGACCTGGCCAAGGCCTTCCAGACCGGGTGGCTCGGCATTCCTACCATTCTGCTGGCGCGCGGGTTCACCGGCGATCAGCGGGCGCGGACGGATGCCGGCGTCATCGCAGTGCTCGGCATCCCGCCGCAGGAGCAACAGCTTTGCGACCTGGTCCGCCAGGTCGTCATGGCGGAACCGTTCAGGACGTCGGGCGCCGCCTGACGCTATTGCCATCCCCGGCGGCCGGCTTACATACAAGGCTGGTCAGGAGGAGCAATGAAATGAAGACCTTATTCCCGGTTGTCGCGGCCGCCGCGGCGCTGCTGGGCGTATCCGCTTCACCTGTCGCGGTCACCGCGGCAAGGGCCGAAGACGTGGGCTGTGTCTCCACCACCTTCCGGATGCTGGGGCTCGCCAACGACAAGATCTGCGTGGATTCGTTCAAGGACCCCAAGGTCGACGGCGTGGTGTGCCATGTCAGCCGCGCCAAGACCGGCGGCGTGTCGGGCGCGGTTGGTTTGGCTGAGGATACCTCGGACGCCGCCATCGCCTGCCGTCAGGTGGGGCCGATCACCCTCAAGAAGGACCTCAAGGACGGCGAGGATGTGTTCAAGGAAAGCCGGTCGTGGCTGTTCAAGAAGCTGCAGGTCGTGCGCTTTTACGACAAGCCCAACAACACGCTGGTGTACCTGAGCTATTCCGACAAGATCGTCGAAGGCTCCCCCAAGAACTCGATCAGCACCGTGCCGATCATGCCCTGGGGGAACCTTCCCGAAGCCAAGTGACTACACGCGCTTCACGCCCTTGAGGTAGGCGAGCATGGTGTCGGGATCGGTGACCTCATAGGGGTCCTGGTCGGTGCCGGTGTCGTTGATGCCCGGTTCCTCGAACCACTTCTCGATCACGCCGTCATTGACCACCATCGAATACCGCCAGCTGCGGTACCCGAAGCCGAGGTGCTCCTTGTTGATCAGCATGCCGATCCGCCGCGTGAAGGTGCCGTTGCCGTCGGGGATCAGCTTGACGTTCTTCACGTTCATGGACTTGCCCCACTGGAACATGACGAAGGCGTCGTTGACGCTGATGCAATAGACCTCGTCGATGCCGTGTTTCTTCATCTCGGCGTAAGCCAGGTCGTAGGACGGGCACTGCTTGTTGGAGCAGGTGGGGGTGAAGGCGCCGGGCAGCGAGAACACCACCACGCGCTTGCCGCCGAAAAGGTCGCCGGTGGTGCGGTCCTGCCAGCGGTAGGGGTTGGGGCCTTCCACGGCCGGGTCATGGACGCGGGTCTTGAAGGTCACGTCCGGCAGTCTGCGATTGATCACGTCGGTCTCTCCTGAGGATTGGGATTCTATGCGATTTATAATCATTCAAATATATACCGCATCCGGCACCAGGGTAAACCCCTGACGTGACCTGAGGTCAAATGATTGTTTTTACGGGAGTATTTCCCCGGGAGAGGCGCGCCGGCGGGATCTAGGCTAGACGGCGCCGGGCGCGATAGCGCAGCAGCGTCACCGACACCGCCATGATGCCAAAAGCGATCAGCGGCAGGGTGGTGAGGGCATAACTGCCGGTCTTGTCCTTGATCGCGCCAATCGCGAAGGGGCCGACGAAGCCGCCCAGGTTACCGATGGCGTTGATGGCGGCAAAGCCGGCTCCGGCGGTGGCGGCCGGCAGCCACTGGCCGCACAGCGCCCAGAACGGCCCGCGCAGGGAGTAGACGCCGATGGTCGCCGCGGTCAGCGACACCATCACCGGCAAGAGACCGTCCATGTACAGCGTGGCGAAGATGCTGGCCGTAAGCCCGGTGGCGGCCAGCAGCAGGCAGGCGAGGGTGTGCCACATGCGCTCGCCGGCTTTATCCGACTGGGCGCCCCACAGCACCATGCCGAGCGCCGCCAGCCCGAACGGGATCGAGGTCAGCCAGCCGGTCTCGGTGGTGGAGAGGCCATGGGACTTGATGATCTGCGGCAGCCAGAGCGACATGCCGTAAGTGCCCACCGTGGCTCCGGTGTAGAGGATGCCGAGCACCCAGACGTCGATGCTGAGCAGCGGCTGCCACCAGGGCGCCTTGGCCGCGCCCCGGGCCAGGGCGGCCTCGCGCTCGGCGCGCAGCTTGCCTTCCAGCCAGGCGCGTTCGCCGGCGGGCAGCCATTTGGCGTCGGCCGGCTTGTCGGGCAGGGCCCAGATGGCGGCGATGCCCAGCAGCACCGCAGGGATCGCCTCGATGATGAACATCCACTGCCAGCCGGCCAGGCCGTTCTGGCCGTTCATCCACTCGATCAGGTGGCTGGAGAGCGGCGCGCCGGTCATGGTCGCCACCGGGCCGGCGAGCGAGAACATGCCTACCAGCTTGGCGCGGTTCTCCTTGGGCACCCAGTAGGTGAAATACAGGATCACGCCGGGATAGAAGCCGGCCTCGGCGAGGCCGACGATCAGGCGCGCGAGGCCGAACGAATTCGGGCCCTGCACCAGGGACATGCCCATGGAGGCGAAGCCCCAGCACACCATCAGGATCGCCATCCAGCGGCGGGCGCCCATCCGTTCCAGCATGTAATTGCTGGGCACACCGAAGATGAAGTAGCCGATGAAGAACAGGCCGCCGCCCAGTCCGAACGCCGTGGCGCTGAGGCCGATGTCCTTGTTCATGGTCAGCGCGGCGAAACCGACGTTGACCCGGTCCAGGTAGGAGATGAAGTAGCACAGCGCCAGGAAGATGATCAGCCGGTGGGTGATGCGCCGCATGGCCCGTTGGCCGACAGCGCCGTCGGCGTCCATGGCGCCCGTCATAACCGCTTCCGCCATGATCCCCTCCCAAGGCTCACCGCCGCTCTCGGAGTGTAGGCCGGGAGTTTCCGGCCGCCAAAGTGGAAAATCGCGCGCGGGCGCGCCCGGCGCGCCTGTGATACGGTGCGCGCCCGCGAGTCTCCTTCAGCCAATGTCATCCGCCGCACAAATCCTCCACGACGTCTTCGGCTACCCGGCGTTCCGTCCGGGGCAGGAGGACATCATCCAGGCGCTGGCGCGCGGCGAGAGCCTGCTGGCGGTGATGCCGACCGGGGCGGGGAAATCCCTGTGCTACCAGATCCCGGCGATCATGGCCGACCGCCCGACCGTGGTGGTCTCGCCGCTGGTGGCGCTGATGGACGACCAGGTGGCGGGCCTGCGCGAGAACGGCGTCGCGGCGGCGGCGATCCATTCCGGACTCAGCCGCGAGCAGAATGTCGCCGCGTGGCGCAAGGTGACATCGGGCGAGGCCAAGCTCCTGTATCTCTCGCCGGAACGCCTGATGACCGAACGCATGCTGGACGCGCTGGCCAAGCTGGAGCCCGCCCTGTTCGTGGTGGACGAAGCTCACTGCATCTCCAAATGGGGCGTGAGCTTCCGGCCCGAATACGAGGCCCTGTCGAAGCTCAAGGACCTGTTCCCCGGCGCCGCCGTCGCCGCCTTCACCGCCACCGCCGACAAGGCCACCCGCGCCGATATCGCCGACAAGCTGTTCGCCGGGCGCGGCCAGGTCATCGTCCACGGCTTCGACCGCCCCAACCTGCGCCTCGCCGTCACCGGCAAGACCAGCTGGAAACAGCAATTGCTCGCCTTCCTCGAAAACAAACGCGGCCAGGCGGGCATCGTCTATTGTCTGTCGCGCAAGCTGACCGAAGAGGTCGCGGAGTATCTGCGCGGCGAGGATTTCAACGCCATCGCCTATCACGCCGGCCAGACCCCCGAGCAGCGCAAGCTCGGCCAGGACCGGTTCATGAGCGAGGACGCGGTGGTGATGGTGGCGACCATCGCCTTCGGCATGGGCATCGACAAGCCCGACATCCGCTACGTCTTCCACCTCAATCTTCCCGGCAGCGTCGAGGCCTACTACCAGGAGATCGGCCGCGCCGGGCGCGACGGGCAGCCGGCCGAGACCATGCTGCTGCACAGCCTTTCGGACATCGCCATGCGCCGCCAGTTCATCGAGAACGAAGGCGACGCGGCGCACCGCCTGCGCGAACACAAACGCCTGGAGTCGCTGGTGGCCTATTGCGACGCGCCGCAATGCCGGCGCGTGGCGCTGCTGGCCTATTTCGACGAACCGTCGGAGCCTTGCGGCAATTGCGACAACTGCCAGGCGCCCGCGGCCCTGGCCGACGGTACCGTGTTGGCACGCACCGTGCTGAAGGTCGTGGAAGCCACCGGCCAGATGTTCGGCGCCGGGCATATCTCCGACATCCTGCGCGGCGTCGAGACGCAAAAGGTGCTGGAACGCCGCCATCACGACCTGGCCGGCTTCGGCGCCGACAAGGACCGCACGAAAGACCAGGTGCAGGGCTTCATCCGCCAGGCGGTGGCGGGCGGATACCTCGCCATCAACGTCCAGAAATACGGCGGCCTGGAGATCACCGAACGCGGCCGGGGGCTGATGCGGGGCGAGGGGCAGTTCCTCTACCGCGAGACCGCTCCCAAAGCCGCGCGCGCCGGCAAGAAAACCAGGATCGCCGCCGCGGCCGACGGCGCCGACGACGCCCTGCTCTCCAGGCTGAAGACGCTGCGGCTGTCGCTGGCCCGCGCGCACAACGTGCCGGCCTATGTGGTGTTCCCGGATTCCACCCTGATCGAAATGGCGGCGGCGAAGCCCGCTACCTTGGGCGAACTGGCCGGCGTGAGCGGCGTCGGCCCGCGCAAGCTCGCGGAATACGGCCCGACGTTCCTGCGCGTCCTCACCGGAGCGGGTTAGGCCGGATCAGACCGGTCCCCGCCTGGGGTTGCGGGCAAAAACCAGGATGAGGTTGTTGGCGGGCATGCGCACGGTCTCGCGCAAGGCAAAGCCGTTGTCCGCCGCCACGCGCGCGACGTCGTTCACGTCGCGGATGCCCCAGGCCGGATTGCGGCTCTTGAGCGAGGCGTCGAAATCGAGGTTGCTGGGCGCCAGGTAATCGCCGCCGATGGAATAGGGGCCGTAGGTCACCATCACGCCGTCACCGGCCAGCACCTTGGCCGCGCCGGCGAACAGCGCGAGGGTCGCGCTCCACGGTGAGATGTGGATCATGTTGACGCACAGGAGGGCGTCGGCGCTCGCGATCGGCCACGGCGCTTCGACGTCGAGCGCCAGCGGCGGCTGGAGATTGGCAAGCCCCGCCGCGGCCACATGCGCGGCGATAGCGTCGCGGGCGCCGGCGTCCGGATCGGTGGGTTGCCATCTCAGCTCGGGAAAGGCTTTGGCGAACACCGCGGCGTGGTAGCCGGACCCGGCGGCGATCTCCAGGACCAGGCCCTTGCCGGCGCGGACCGGCGCCAGGATGCGGTCCAGCTGTTCGCGGATCGGTTCGGCGTTGCGCTGGGCGGCGGGCGGGATCACCAAGGTCATGAGCTTTTCCAGGGACATTTCCCCAGGGGCATTGCCGTCCTGCGGGTCTTGCAAGCTTACCGCGCTTTATCCAGGATGTTCGTGACCCATTTTCAGGAGACTGCCATGCGCCTGCTCGCTCTCGCCCTCGCCGCGACCCTGTTCTCCACGGCGGCCTTCGGCCCCACGGCTGTCTTTGGTCAAAGCGCGGCCATGAAGACTTTCGCCGCCGCCGCCGACATCCCCGCGCTCATCGCCAAGGCCAAGGCCGAGCGCAAGGGCGACCAGCCGCTGGTGATCGTGCCGATGGCCTCCGTCGCCCCTTACAGCGTGTCGCTGGAATACCGTCCCGGCACCTCGCCCGCGGCGGTCCATGAGAAGGACGCGGAAATGATGGTCGTGCTGGAAGGCAGCGGCACCATCGTGACGGGCGGAAAGCTGGTGGACGAGAAGCGCACCAACGCCGCCAACCTCAACGGCAGTTCCATCGCCGACGGCAAGCCGCAAGCGGTGACCAAGGGCGACCTGCTGATCGTGCCAGAGAATACCCCGCACCAGGTGATCCCCAGCGGCGGGCCGATCGTGCTCATGACCATGCATGTGCCGCGTCCGGCCCCGGCCAACTGGCCTTGAGCCGCAGACTTTAATATTATTTTATTTCAATAGCTTAGGCCACGCAACGCGCGCATTGCTCATGTGCCGCGGCGGCATTTGCGCCGCGGCGGCATCGGTTTTAGAAGACACGCCCATGTCGCTGTTCCAATCCCTCGCCCGCGGCTTGCGGTGCCGGTGTCCTTCCTGCGGTGAAGGGCACGCGTTCCGCGCCTTCCTGAAAGTCCGCGAGACCTGCGCCGTTTGCGGCGAGGAACTGCACCACCACAACGCCGACGACCTGCCGGCTTATATCGTCGTGTTCATGGTCGGCCACTTCCTGCTGTCGGTGACCTTGTGGATGGAAGTGGCCTATCAGCCGCCCTATTGGGTGTATGCGGCCATCCTGGTGCCGGTGACGGCCCTCATGAGTTTCGGCTTCATCCAGCCGGTGAAGGGCGCCGTGGTGGCCCTGCAATGGTACATGGGCATGGACGGCTTCGCGCCGGCCCGCGCCAAGCGTCTTTCCAAAGCCTCCACTTAACTCATCCCGTCCGCGAGTCATCCATCAGGCCCACCTTGGCCTGACGCTGGCGCGCGGCCTGACGGCGCCTAGCGGTTGGTGTAACATCCAGCGCCGGACAGCAAGAGTTCCAAGGGGATCATGACCAAGCCCGAGATCATCGTCATCGGCGCCGGAGGCCACGCCCGGGTGCTGATCGACATCCTGCGGCGGCGGGGCGAGGTGGTGGCCGCGGCCATCGACGCCAACCCCGCGCTCCACGGAAAGCCCCTGGACGGCGTGCCGGTCATCGGCGGCGACGACGCCGTGCTGGCGCGTGACCCCGCCGCCGTCCTGCTGGTCAACGGCGTCGGCAATATCCCCGGCAAGGGGACCAGCGGCCTTGGCCGGCGCCGGGCGGTGTTCGAGCGCTTCATGGCGCGCGGCTACCGGTTCATGGGCGTGATCAGTCCGGACGCGATGGTGTCGTCCGGCGCCGCCGTCGATTCCACCGCCCAAGTCGTCACCGGCGCCATCGTCCATCCGGGCGCGGTCATCGGCGCCAACGCCATCGTCAACACCGGCGCCCAGATCGACCACGACTGTATCCTCGCGGCCCACAGTCATGTCGCCCCCGGGGCGGTGCTTTGCGGCGCCGTGCGGGTCGGGGCCGAAGCCCATGTCGGCGCGGGCGCGGTGGTGGTCCCGGGCATCGCCATCGGGGAGGGGGCGGTGATCGGAGCCGGCGCGGTGGTGAATGCCGACGTTCCGGCCGGGTCCATGGTATTGGGCATTCCGGCGCGGGCCCCGATTCGGGTATAGGGTATCCCCTCTATAGTGGGACAACACGTCTTCCGCCGGCTCTTGCCCGCGCGAATGTGAGTAGGAAACCAACATGCATGTCGTGACGCGCGGGACCTGCCGGGTGTGCGGATCCCAGGCCTTGTCGCCGGTGATCGATCTTGGGGCCCAGATGCTGGCGTCGGCCTTCATCCTGGACGGCGAAACCCGGGACCTGCCCCGGCGCAAGGTGCCCCTGGAACTGGTGCGCTGCGATCCCCTGCGCGACGAGAACGCCTGCGGCCTGGTGCAGCTGCGGCACTCCTTCCCCAAGGAACTGATCTACAGCAATTACGGCTACGCTTCGGGCGTCAACCAGACCATGCGCGACGCGCTGGCCGACATCACCCGCCGCGCCCAGGATTTCGTCAAACTGAAAGACAAGGACATCGTCGTCGACATCGGCGCCAACGACGGCACTTTGCTCAAGTCCTATGACGTGCCGGGACTGGACCGCATCGGCTTCGACCCGGCGCGCAACGTCGCGCAAGCCGGCGAGCCGTTCACCCGGGTGGTGGACTTCTTCAATGCCGACGCCTTCCGCCGCGCCCGCGGGCCCGAGGCGCGCGCCAAGATCATCACCTCCATCGCCATGTTCTACGACCTCGATGAGCCGGCGGCGTTCCTCAAGGACATCGCCTCGATCCTGCACCCGGACGGCATCTGGATCGTGCAGTTCGCCGACCTGCCGGGGATGCTGCTCACCAACATGTACGACAATATCTGCCACGAACACGTGGCCTACTATCACCTGGCGCCGATCGAGCGCCTGTTCGCCCAGGCCGGATTGCAGCTGGTGGACCTGGAGCTGAACGACGTCAACGCCTCGAGCTATCGCCTCTATGTGCGGCACAAGCACGGGCCGGCGCCGACCGACGAAGGCCTGGCGCGGGTGCGCGCCCAGCAGACCGCCGAGTTCAACATGAAGCTCGACGAGAACGAGCCTTACGAGCGTTTTGCCGAAAACGTGGTCTCCAGCCGCTATGCGCTGCGCTACCTGCTCGAATTCCTGAAGAAGGAGGGCAAGCGGGTGATCGGCTACGGCGCCTCCACCAAGGGCAACGTGATTTTACAGTACTGCGGCATCACCAGGGACCTGGTGCCTTATCTCGCCGACCGCAATCCGCGCAAACACGGCGGATCGACGCTGGGCAGCGATATTCCGATCATCGGCGAGGAAGAGGCGCGCAAAATGAAGCCCGACTACTTCCTGGTGCTGCCGTACCACTTCCTGCCCGAGATGCGGACGCGGGAGAAGGACTTCATCGACCGCGGCGGCCGCTTCATCGTGCCCGTGCCCACGGTACAGCTGATTCCATGACGCTGAAGGGCCCGGCGCTCGTCACCGGCGCGCTCGGCCAGGACGGTTTCATCCTGAGCCGCGCCTTGCGCGCCCGCGGCGTCGATGTCGCGGCCGTGGTGCGCCCCGGCAGCGGCGGTGAACGGCGCAAAGCCCTCGAAGCGCTCGGTTGCCGGCTGGCGGAGGCCGATCTCCGGGAGCCTGCGCGCCTGAGCGACCTGGCGGCTGGCATGAAGCCCGGCAGCATCTTCCACCTCGCCGCCGCGCATCATGCCTCTGGCGTCGCGGAAACCGACGACGACCGCCGCGCCATGACGGCCGTGAACCAGCAGGCCACCGAACGCCTCGCCGCCGCCGCGCAGAAGCTGGGCGCGGCGCTGGTGTATGCGTCGTCCAGCCAGATCTGGACCGCGCGCGCGCCCACGCACCTGGTGGATGAAACCACACCGCGCGATCCCGCCACGTTCTATGGCCGGACCAAGATCGCCGCCGCCGAACACCTCGACCATCTGCGCGAGACGGCGGGCCTCAACGCCTCGGTCGCCATCCTGTTCAACCATGAATCCCCATGGCGGGCGCCGTCCTTCGTCACGCGCAAGATCAGCATGGCGGCGGCGAAGGCCGCCCGTGGCAGCACTGATATCGGCGACGGGGCGCCGCTCACGCTCATGAACATCGGTGCCCGCGCCGACTGGCAGGCCGCGTCCGATGTGGTCGAGGCCCTCATCCTCATGGCCGGTGCCGCGAGTCCCGGTGACTACGTGCTGGCCTCCGGTCAAAGCCACGCCGTGCGCGACTTCGTCGCCGCGGCTTACGGCCACGCCGGCGTCCGGTGGCAGGACTGCGTGAAAGCCGAGCGCGACCAGGCCGGCCCGGTGCTGGTGGGCAATCCCGCCAAGGCCCGGCGCGACCTCGGCTGGCGGCCGGCCCTGGATTTTGCCGGTATCGCGCGCGAGATGGTGGACGCCGACCTGGCGCGGCTGGACGGAAAATTCCCGGAGTAGCGGCCGCTCCGAGCTGCCGGTGCGCGCCTGCGTCACGGCGTCGGTCCTGTCTGTCTTCGCGGCGGCAACCGGGCTATACAGGCGGCTGGTTTTTGCAGTCCGAGAGCGTCATGACCGAATCCGCCGAACAAATCCTGGCCTCCGTTTCCACCGCCACCCTGACCACGATCCTGCTGAAGAAGGGCCTGCGCAATGTCTGGATCCGGGGCTCCAAGCCGTTGCGCGCGGACCAGAAGCGCCTGGTGGGCCGCGCCTTCACCTTGCGCTTCGTGCCGGCGCGCGAGGATCTGGCGACCCCGGAGTCCTGGGCTTCGCCCCGCTCCACCCGCGGCGCCATCGAGGACATGCCCCAGGGCTGCATCGCCGTCGCCGACGCCATGGGCATCACCGACGCCGGCATCTTCGGCGACATCCTGTGCGGCCGCATGCAGTACAAAGGCGTCACCGCCCTGATCACCGACGGCGTCATGCGCGACCTGGAAGGCGTGCTGGGCACCAATCTTCCTGTCTGGTGCGCGGGCGCCGCGGCGCCGCCGTCGGTGGCGGGCCTCACCTTCGTCAATTGGCAGGAACCCATCGGCTGCGGCGGCGTCGCCGTGTTCCCCGATGACCTGATCGTGGCGGACGCCGACGGCGCGGTGGTGATCCCCAAGGCGCTGGTGGACGAAGTGGTGAAACTCGCCCCGGAACAGGAGCGGTTCGAGGCCTGGGTGGTGGAAGAGGTGAGGAAGGGCGCGGCGCTTCCGGGCCTGTATCCGCCGAATGCCGAGACCAAGGCGCGCTATGAGGCGAGTAAGGGAAAATAGCCAGGTACAGCCCCCGGCGCGCGGGCCCGGGAGGGTTAGACCACGGCTTTCGTGATGGGCTACCATCCTCCCGCAACCGGATATCGGGGGATGGTCATGCGGGCCATGAAAACGGCACTGTTCTGCGCGGCGGCTTGGGCGAGCCTCGGCCAAACCGCATCCGCGGCGCCACAACCGATGTCCACGGCCACCGCGGCCGATCTCATCCCGCACGCCATCATCCGCCGCGACACCTACGGCGTTCCGCATATCACCGCCGACACCGATGAAGCGGCGGCCTTCGCCATGGGCTTCGCCGTGGCCGAAGACCATGCCCTCGAGATGGGCAAGCTCTACCTGATCGCCCGCGGCGAGGCGGCGCGCTGGTTCGGCCCGGAGTACCTGGACGGCGATTTCGCCCAGAAGCGCATGGGCAACCTGGAAGGCGCGCGCCGTACCCTGGAGGAAACCGGCGACGGTTATCGCAGGTGGCTGCACGGCTTTGTCACCGGCGTGAACCATTACGCCCAGTTGCACCGCGCCGCGTTGCCGGAATGGTTCCCGACCGTGACCGAGGCGGACCTCATCGCTTTCAGCCATGAGGGGGCGTCGTCGTCGGCGGTGCGTGCGCCGCGCGCTGCTGGTGGGGAGGGCGGCGAGGGCAACGACGGCGGCCTCACCGATCCGGCCGGCGAGATCGGCTCCAATGCCTTGGCGATCTCGGGCGCGCGCAGCACCACCGGCGCGCCGATCCTGCTGGCCAATCCTCACCTGCGCTGGACCGCGCAATACTGGGAAGCGCAGATCACCGTGCCGGGACAGATCAATTTCTACGGCTCGCTCACCGTCGGCTTGGCGGTGTTGCGCGCGGGCTTCGGCGACAACATCGGCTACGCCCAGACCAATAATAATGTGGACCTGGTGGACCATTACGCGGTGCCGCGCGATCCCGGGACGCCGGGCAACTATGTCTTCAAGGGCAAGAGCACGCCCTTCAAGCGTCAGACCGTGCGGGTGGATGTGCTTCAGCCCACGGGGCAGGTCACCACCGAGGAACGCGCCTATCTCGCCACCGATTTCGGCCCGGTGGTGAGCCAGACCGCCGCCGCCGTCGTCGTCTCGCGCTCCGCCGACACTTGGCGGTTCCACGAAGGCTACTACGATCTCTATTTCGCCAAAGACCTGGCGAGCTTCATGGCGATCCTGTCGCGCCAGCTGATCCCGTCGTCCAACTTCACGTATGCCGATGGCGACGGGAACATCCAGTATCTCTGGAATTCAGCGCTGCCGAAACGCCCGGACCAGAGTGTCGACTATCTCGGTGTCGTGCCCGGCGATGACGACCGCTATTTCTTCGACGGCGTGGTGCCGTTGTCCGAGGTGCCGCGCTTCCTCAATCCCGCCAGCGGCTATGTCATGAACTCGAACAATCCGCCGTGGTTCGCCACCGTGCGCGAGCGGCTGAATCCCTCGAAGTTCCCGAGCTATATGGAGCAGGGCGAGCCCGGCCTGCGCCCGCAACAGGCTTTGCACATGCTCGAGGCCCACAAAGGCAGGTTCTCGCCCGAGGATATCCGCAAGCTCAAGTACACGGCCCACCTGCTGATCACCGACCGCGTGCTGCCGGACCTGTTCGCGGCCGGCGCCCGGGTGAAATCGCCCTCCGCCGACCTGCGCAACGGCCTGCGCATCCTCAAGGCCTGGGACCGGCAGGCCGCCGCCAGGAGCAAGGGCGCCGTCCTGTTCCAGGCGTTCTGGGGGCTCTACGAACGCGCCGCCAAACCCGCCTTCCGCGAACCCTGGAGCAATGACCGGGTGATCGAGACGCCCACCGGCCTCGCCGATCCGGCAAAGGCCCTGGCGGCGCTGGAGCAGGCGGTGGCGCTGACCCGCGACGACTACGGCAAACCGGATGTGGCCTGGGGCGAGGTCAACCGCTACCGGTTTGGCGACATCGACCTCCCGGGGCACGGCGGGCCGCAGGGTTTCGGCCAGTACACCGCGCAGACGTTCGACGCGCCGAAAGATCCGGCGGTGAAGCAAAACCTCGCCGGCCGTTCCGGCGCGCCCGCAGGCGGCGCGACCCCGATCCTCGGCGGCGGCGACGGCTGGGTGCTGCTGGTGAATTTCACCAAACCGGTCCGCGCCCAGGGCGTCCTGGCCTACGGCCAGAGCAGCGACAGCAGTTCAAAGCACTCCCGCGACCAGATCAAGCTGTTCGCCGCCAACAAGCTGCGGCCCATCTGGTTCACCGAAGCCGAGGTCAAAGCCAATCTTGAGCGTGAGTACAGGCCCGGCGAGGCCAAACGATGACCGAGCCGGACACCACGCCGCCGAAAGAACCCGTCAGCTGGGCGCGGCGCCTGCGTATTTTCATGCTGGCGGTGACGGCGCTGGCCTTTGTCACCGCGGTGATCAAGGTGGCCCAGGGCGAGGGGCCGGCGTTGTGGTGGCTTTATCTCATTTGCCTCGCGGGCCTGTTCGCCTTGGCCTGGGTCGAATCCTCCTGGGCGGTGTTCTCGTTTGTGCTCTATGTCGCGGTCTACAAGTTCATCCCGATCCTGGATGAGGACAGCCGGCATTTGCGCAAAGTGGTGCTGATCCTGGGTATCCTCGTCGCCTGCGGCGCAAAGTGGCTGTATGACCGGCGCAAGGCGCGGGCGGCGTGAAACCGGCGCCGGTTCTGGCGCTGCTGTTGTCGTCCGGGACCGCTCTGGCGGCGAACCCGGAATGGACGCTTCTTCCCGCTGACGTCAACGGCGCCATCGCCGCGCGCGACTGGCTGCCGCCGCCGGATCATCCCGCCATCGGCTATGACACGCGTGCGACCGACGATGCGGTGGCGCGGCTCGACCGGGCGCTGGGCGCGGGCCAAACCCACCTCGCGTTCGATCCAAAATCCGGCTATCTGGCGGCGCTGCTGGCGGCGCTGAAGGTGCCCGCCGGCAGCCAGCTTCTGGTGTTCGCCCGCACCAGTTTACAACGGCAGTACATCTCGCCGCAGACGCCGCGCGCGGTCTATTTCAACGACCAGGTCGCCGTGGCCTACATCAAGGATGCGCCGTTCATCGAGATCTCGGTGCAGGACCGGGCGCAGGGCCGGGTGTTCTACACGCTGGATCAAAAGAGCGGCGACCAGCAGATCGGCGCGCCGCCGCGGTTCGAGCGCCGCGACGACGAATGCCTGAACTGCCACCTGTCGCGCGTGTCCATGGGCGTGCCGGGGAGCCTGGACCGCAGCGTGGCGGCGACCGTCACCGGGCGGGTGATCGCGCGCCTTGGCGGCAGCACGCCCGATCATCGCACGCCGGTGTCCGAGCGCTGGAGCGGCTGGTACGTCACCGGCGCCGCGGGCGTGACGCACGGCGGCAACAAAGCCTTGCCGGACGACAATATTCAGGCAGCGCCCATGGATATCAGCCCGCTCCTGGCCGGGCTGCCGCAGGCTGGCTACCCCTCGGCGAGCAGCGACGCGGCTCTGCATCTCCTGTTCGATCACCAGATGCAGATGGGCAATCTGCTCACGCGCATCGGTTGGGACGCGCGCATCGCGCTGTCGCAAGACGATGCCGCGCTGGCCGCGACATTGCTTGCCAATGACGCCAGGGAGGTGGCCGGCTATATGCTGTTCGTGGACGAGGCGCCGCTGACGCCGGTGGAGATGACCGCCACTGCCAAGGCCTTCAGCGCCCAAGGGCCTCGCGACGGCAAGGGCAGGGGGCTTTACCAGCTCGACCTCAAGACGCGCCTCCTGGCTTATCCCTGCAGCTATATGATCTACAGCGAGGCCTTCGACGCCCTGCCCCGGGCGGCGCGCGATGCGGTCTACGCCCGCATGGTCGCACTGCTCGACGGCGGCAAGGTGCGCGAGGCCCAAGCCGTGCGTGAGATCCTCACCGCCACCAAGCCGTCGTTCCGGACCTATCTGGCCGCCAAGTGATCGCTTGAAGCCTCATAGAACCGCGTAGGTTCCTCGCGGCCACGCGCCGCAGCGAAATACATACCCTCGCCGGTGAAGCGCAATCCGCAACCTTCGAGCACTGCAATCGACGCGGCATTATCCGGCTGGCAGCCGGCGTAGATCGCGCTGACACGCAGGTATTTAACCGCAGGCATCAGCACGGCGTGTGCAGCTTCACGCATGTAGCCCTGTCCTTGGAATTCTTGACCCATCCAGTAGCCCAGGCCGGCCTTGCGGTCTGGGGTCAGGAGAGCTTCAATCCAGCCCATGAAGCGGTCGTCGGACGCACGGACGATAGCGAACGGCATGGCCTTGCCCTCCACCGCCCAGGCTAATGCCTTGCCGATGCGAGTGGCCGCCATCTCAATCGTCATGGGCGCGGGCCAGCTGGCTAGCCAGCGTGCGACTTCCGGCGTCATAAGGCGCGCGACCTCGTGCGCGTCGGCCGGCGTTATGGCCCGTAAAATCAAGCGCGACGTAACCAGCGCGGGGAAAACGTCAGACATTTCAGTGGGCTACGTTGTCACTTGACTGATCGGTAAACAGGTCCATATTCCTTACCCATGAGGTGCACGCCCAACAACACCAAGCAGAAGCTGGTCGACACGGCTTGGCAACTGCTGTGGACGTCCAGTTATGGCGCCGTCAGCGTCGACGACATCTGCAAGGCTGCGGGAGTCAAGAAAGGCAGCTTCTATCACTTTTTCCCGTCCAAGGTCGATCTGGCCATCGCCGCCATGGAAGAGACCTTCGCCAGCATCAAGCCCGAGTACGACGCCATGTTCTCGGCCGGCAATCCGCCGCTGCAGCGGTTCTCCGACCTCGCCGAACATATGATCGCCGGCCAGGAAGACGCCGCCAAGCGCTACGGCAAGGTCTGCGGTTGCCCCTGTATTTCCTTGGGTTCCGAGATGGCCGGCCAGGAAGTGGCCGTGCGCGAGGCCTTCGATAAGATCTCTGTCGGCAAGGAACGCTACTACGAAAACGCCATCCGCGATCTCATCGCCGAGGGCCTGGTTTCCGCCGACACCGACGCCAAGGCCAAGGCCGGCGAACTCTCCACCTTCATCGTCGGGCAGTTGACCGTGGCCCGCATCCAGAACGACCTCGGCGCCCTGAAACGCACCCTCAAGACCGGGATGTTCAAGGTGCTCGGCGTCGCCGCCGAACACGCCAAACGCGTCGCCTGAAGCTCCGTTAGAGGAATAACCAACCGCCGTCCGGCCGCCGCACAGCGGTCCTGTCCTCCGCCGCGCAACCCGCGGCGGTTTTTTTGCAACCGATATTTGACTTACCGGTCAACTAGTCTTAGATACCGCGCCACGCATTGCACTGCATCATGTTCCGGAGAACGTCCATGTCCGTTTCCGCCTTCGTCAAAGACCGCACCTTGCTGCTCGGCACCGCCGCCGCCGTCATCCGGCCAGGCGCAAGCGGCGATCACTAAAATCCTGGACGAAACCCTGCCGCCCGGCATGGCTATGAGTGGACCGAGCTGACCTACCAGCAGATCCTCTCAGGCAACACCGCGCTGATCGTGTTCCCGATCTGCGTGCTGCTGGTCTACCTAGAGCATTTTCCGATGAAGTGGATGCCGGTTCATCGCAGAAAATGCGACCAAACCAAAGAGATCAGAGCATGATCGCGATTCAATATGATTCGATCATGCTCTGGTGCTGGCGGCCCAGTACGAAAGCCTGTTCCTGCCATGACCCAATCTCTCCCCGCCGTGTTCTTCGGCCATGGCTCGCCCATGAACGCGCTCGACCGCAACCGCTATACCGAGGCCTGGCGCGCTTTCGGCGACAGCATTCCCCGCCCGCGCGGCATCCTCATGGTCTCGGCCCATTGGCTGGGCCAGGGTACCCGTGTCACCGCCGTGGCCAAGCCCAGGACCATCTATGATTTTCACGGCTTCCCGCCGGCGCTCTCGGCGGTGAAATACGAGGCGCCCGGATCGCCCGAGATTGCCCGCGAGGTCGCCGATGCGACCGGCGCCGCGCCCGACACCTCCTGGGGCCTGGACCACGGCACATGGTCGGTGCTGGTGCACGCTTTCCCCAAGGCCGACGTGCCGGTGCTGCAATTGTCCCTCGACGCCGGCAAATCCTTCGCCGAACACCTGGACCTGGGCGTGCGCCTGGCGCCCTTGCGCGAGAGAGGCATCCTGATCGCCGCCAGCGGCAACGTCGTCCACAACCTGCGCCGGCTCGACTGGCAGGCGCCGGAGGCGGCCTTCGACTGGTCGCGGCGTTTCGACGAAGAGGCGAAACGGCTCATGACCACGGCGCCGGCGGATGTGGTGAAACTCGCCGGCCATCCCGACTATGCGCTGGCGGTGCCGACGCCGGAGCATTTCCTGCCGCTGCTCTATGTGGCGGGTGTGGCGAAAGCCGCGGCAACGCCGGCCAGGGTGCTGGTGGACGGTTACGCCATGGGCGCGCTGTCGATGACGGCTTACACCGTCCCCTGAAAGCGCGCGCGCCTCTCGCGCCCCCGGAGACCCCCGCTCCGGAGACCCCCGTTACTCGGCGGGCTGCGGCAGGTGCGAACCGCCGCCGGCGGCGCGTTTGGCGGTGTGGTCGGTGGCGAGCACCAGGTACACCGCCGGCACCACGAACAGGGTGAACAGCGTGCCGATGGAGATGCCGCTGGCGATCACCAGACCAATCGCAAAGCGCGCGGCGGCGCCGGCGCCGCTGGCGAGGATCAGCGGGAACACGCCGAACACCATGGCCGCGGTGGTCATGAGGATCGGCCGCAGGCGGATGCTGGCGGCTTCCTCCATGGCCTCGCGCTTGGAAAGGCCTTTCTCCTGGGCCTCGTTGGCGAATTCCACCAGCAGGATCCCGTGTTTCGAGATCACGCCCATGAGCGTCACCAGGCCCACCTGGGTGTAGATGTTGAGCGACGCCCCGCCGAGGCCGGTGGAGACGAACAGCAAGGCGCCGGCGATCGACATGGGCACCGACACCAGGATGATGATCGGGTCGCGGAAGCTCTCGAACAGCGCCGCCAGCGACAGGTAGATCACGATCAGCGCGAAGCCGAAGGTCACCAGGAAGCCCGACGACTCCTTGACGTACTGGCGCGACTGCCCGCCGTAGTCGAGGTAGTAGCCGGCGGGCAGCGTGCGCGCCGCCAGGTCTTGCAGGTATTTGACCGCGTCGCCCAGCGGCACGCCGATCATCGGCACGCCGCCGATGGTGGCGGCGTTGAGCTGCTGGAAGTGGTTCAGCGACTCAGGGATGGTCTTGGTGTTGATCTTGGCGATGGTCGACAACGGCAGCATGTCGCCCTTGGGGGTGCGGATCTGGTAGTTCAGCAGCTGGTCGACGTTGAGGCGCGAGCGCTGCTGCACCTGCGGGATCACGCGGTATGAGCGGCCTTCCAGGCTGAAGTAGTTGACGTAGCCGCCGCCGAGCATCGATGCCAGCGCGTTGCCGACGTCCGACATGGACAGGCCCAGCTGCGCCGCCTTGTCGCGGTCGATGTCGACCTGGGCTTCGGGGAAACTCACCCGAAGGTCGGAATTGGCGAAAATGAACATGCCGCTTTTCTGGGCTTCCTGCAGGAAGGCGTTGGAGACCTCGGCCAGCTGGCTGAAGGGCTGCGTGGTCGAGATGGCGACCTGGACCGGCAATCCGAAGGCGCCGGGCAGGGCGGGCGGCGAGAACACGCCGATCTGCGCGCCCGCCACCTGGTTGAAGTCTCCCTGCAGCGCCTGCGACACGACCTTGGCCGAGCGGCTGCGGTCTTCCCACGGCTTCATGACGTAGCCGGAGAACGAGTTGCCGGGCGACATGAACTGGAAGGTGTGGGCGATCTCGGGATACTTTGCCGACATTTCGCGCATCTGGCGGCCGTAGAGCAGGGTCTGATCGAACGTGGAGTTGCTGGCGAAGGTGGCCGAGGCGATGAAGAAGCTCTGGTCTTCTTCCGGCGCCAGTTCGTTGTTGGCGGTGGAATACAGGAAATAGATGCTGACCAGGATGATCGACGCGAACACCAGGGTCACCGGCAGGGTGTCCAGGCTGGAACGCAGCATCCCCATGTATTTCGCGTGGATGCGGCCGAAGGTGCGGTCGATCCGGGCCACCAGGCGGGTTTCCCAATTGTCCTCGCCGTGATGGGCGCGCAGCATGCGCGAGCACATCATCGGCGAGAGGGTGAGCGCGATGATCGCCGAGATGGTGACGGCGCCGACCAGCGTCAGGGCGAATTCCACGAACAGCGAGCCGGTGAGGCCGCCCTGGAAGCCGATCGGCACGAACACCGCGATCAGCACGATGGTCATGGCGATGATCGGGCCGCCCAGTTCGCGCGCCGCGGTGACGGCGGCGTCGAACGGCGTCATGCCTTCTTCCAGATGGCGGGTGACGTTCTCGACGACGATGATGGCGTCGTCCACCACCAGGCCGATGGCGAGCACGATCGCCAGCAGGGTGAGCAGGTTGATGGAGAACCCGAACAGCAGCATCATCGCGAAGGTGCCGACCAGCGACAGCGGCATGGCGATCACCGGGATGATGACGGCGCGGGGGGATCCCATGAAGGCGAACACGACGATGGTGACGATCACCAGGGCTTCCACCAGGGTGCGCACCACTTCGGTGATCGAGGCGTTCACGAAGGCGGTGGAGTCGTAAACGATCTCGCCGGTCAGGCCTTCGGGCAGCTGGGCGGCGACCTCGGGGAACAGGTCGCGCACGCGCTTGGTGACCTCCAGCAGGTTGGCGCCGGGCGCCACCTGGATGCCGATGGAGACGCTGTTGTTGCCGTCGAAGATGAAGGCGGAGTCGTAGTCTTCCGAGCCCAGCGACACCTTGGCGACGTCGGCCACGCGCACGATGGCGTCGCCGCTCTGCTTGATCACCAGGTTCTCGAACTCCTCCACCGTGTGCAGGCCGGTGGAGGCGGTCAGCGACACCTGCACCATCTGGCCCTTGGTGTTGCCGAGGCCGGAGATGTAGTCGTTCTGGGCCAGGGCCTGGCGGACGTCGGCGGCGGTGACGCCGACCGCGGCCAGTTTGTCCGGATCCATCCACACACGCAGCGCGAAGTTCTTGGCGCCCAGGATCTCGGCGGTCTGCACGCCCTGGACGGCCTGGAACTTGGGCACCACCACGCGCACCAGGTAGTCGGTGATCTTGTTCTGCGGCAGAACGGTCGAGGCGAAGCCCATGTACATGGCGTCGATGCCGGCGCCGACGGTGATGCTCAGCACCGGCTGCTGGGATTCCGGCGGCAGCTGGTTCAGCACCGAGTTGATCTTGGTGTTGATCTCGGTCAGCGCCTTGTTGGCGTCGTAGTTGAGCCGCAGCTGCACGGTGATGGTCGATGCGCCCGAGCGGCTGGTCGAGGTCATGTAATCGATGCCGTTGGCCTGGGCGATCACCTTCTCCAACGGCGTGGTGATGAAGCCCGCGACTACGTCGGGATCGGCGCCGTAATAGAAGGTGGAGACGGTCACCACCGCGCTTTCCGACTGCGGGTACTGCTGCACCGGCAGGGAGAACACGGCGCGCAAGCCGAGCACCAGGATCATCAGGCTGACGACGCTGGCCAGAACCGGGCGTTTGACGAAAATATCGGTGAAGTTCATGGGGACCTGACTTCGGCTTCTGATGGGCCGCGGGAGAGACGGACTATGCGCCGGCGGGCTTATTCATCGACAGGTTTGGGCTTCGGGTTGTTGGCCGGCTGCACGCTGTTATTGACCGCGAGCATGGTGCCGTTCTGGATCTTGAGCTGGCCGGCGGTGACGATGGTGTCGCCTTCCTTGATGCCTTCGAACACCGCCACCTGGTCGCCGCGGGTCGGGCCGGTGACGACGAACGCCTGGCGCGCGACCAGCTTGGGCTGGCCTTTTTCGTCCTTCACCGCCTGGCCCTTGTCGTCCTTCTGCTCGACCGCGAGATAGACGGTGTTGCCGTAAGGATTGAAGGTGACGGCGGTCTGCGGGATCGTGATGTAACGCGACGGTTTGCCCGAGGCGACCTCGATGTTGACCGACGTGCCGGGCAGGAGCTTCGAGCCCGGGTTGTGCAAGGTGGCGCGCACCAGCACGTTGCGGCTGGAAGTTTCGACCTTGGGGTTGATGGCGCTGATCTCGCCGTCGAGGTGGGTGTCGGCGTCGGCGTCGAGGCGCACCATGGCCTTCTGGGCGGCGGCGAGCTGCGAGGCCTGCTGCGGCGGCATGTAGAAGTCGGCGTAGATCGGGTCCAGCGCCTGCAGGGTCACGACCGCGGTGCCCGGATTGAGGTACTGGCCGACATCGACCAGGCGCACGCCGACCTTGCCGTCGAACGGCGCGCGGATGACCTTCTTGTTGAGCGTGGCGCGGGCTTCGGCGACCGCGGCCTGGCTGGTCTTGGCGTTGGAGGCGGCGACGTCGAGCGCGGCCTGGGAGATGGCCTTCGCTTCCAATTGCTTGCGGTCGCGGGCCAGCGTGGTGGCGGCGAGGTCGGCGGCGGCCTGGAGCGAGGTCAGGCGCGCCTGGTCGTCTTCCGAGCGCAGGCGCGCGAGCACCGTGCCGGCCTTGACGTCGTCGCCGGAGTTGAAGTCGATCTCGTCGACGATGCCCGACACTTCGAACGCCAGGTCGGCGCCGCGCACGGCGCGCAAGGACCCGACCGCCGACAAGGTCTGCTGCCATTCCTCGGTCTTGGCGATGGTGGTCGAGACCGTCTGCGGCTGGATGTTGCCGGAGATCATCTTCTTGATGAACGCACCCATGAAGATCTTGAAGCCGAACACGACGCCGAGGACGACCCCGACCACGATCAGCATCTTGATCATGCGGTTGCGCGTGAGATTCTCGCTCATTGTGCGTCCTCTTTGGCTTTGCCAGGTCGTTCGGTTGAAACTTGATCGGCATCGGGGCGGTTCCACCAGCCGCCGCCCAGGGCCGCGAACAGCGCGGCGGTGTCGGCGTAGCGGTTGGCCTGGGCCTGGACCAGGGCGACGCGGGCCTGCTGGTAGGTGCGCTGGGCGTCGAGCAGGGTCAGGAAACTTGTCGCACCCGTGTCGTAGGCGTTCTTGGCGATCGCGAGGTTGCTGGCCGCGGCGCGTTCAGCCTCGGTCTGGGCCCTGAGCGCATTGGCGTCGGCTTCCAGTGCCCGTAGCGCGTCGGCCACGTTCTGGAACGCCGCGATCACCGTGCCGCGGTACTGGGCGCCGGCGGCGTCGAAAGCCGCCTGGGCCGCGTGCTTCTGATGCATGAGCGCGCCGCCGCGGAAGATCGGCTGCAGCACCGAGGCGCCCAGGCTCCAGAAGCCGGTGCCGGACTTGAACAGGTCGCCGACATCGTTGGCGGTGGTGCCGAAGCTGGCGGTCAGCGGGATCTTGGGCAGCATCTCGGCGGTGGCCACGCCGACGTCGGCGCTGGCGGCATGGAGGGCGGCCTCGGCGGCGCGCACGTCCGGGCGCTGGTCGATCAGTTGCGACGGCAGGCTGACGGGCAGCTGCTCGGGCAGGCGGATGGAGCCGATGTCGAATCCGGACCTGGCCTCGGCGGAGCCGGTTTCGCCGGGCAGCGCGTCGCTGGGATAGCGGCCGATCAGGGCCAGCAGCAGGTGGCGGTTCTGGGCCAAGGCGCGCTGCAAGGGCGGCAGTTGCGCCTGGGTCTGGGCGACCAGCACCGATTCCGTGACCACGTCGGCTTCGGCCACCGCGCCCAGCTCCAGCTGGCGGCGCAGCAGGCCGAGCTGCTGGTTGAGGGCTTCGAGCACCGCTTCGGTCGCCTGGATCTGGGCGCGCAGGGCGGCGTTCTGGATGGCGGCCGTGACCACATTGGCGGTGAGCGAAAGCTGCGCCGCCTCCTTCTGGAATGTGGCGCGCTCGGCCTGGGCCTTGGTGGATTCGGCGGCGCGGCGGGCCTCGCCAAAGAGATCGATCGCGTAGCTGACCTGCACCTGGGCGGTCGACACACTATAAGGCGCGGTCGCGGTGGCGCGGCCGGAGAAGGAGTTGACCGTCTTCTGGCGGGTCTGGCTGAAGCTGCCGTCCACGCTCGGGAACAGGGAGCCGAATTGCGACTCATAGAGTTCCTGCGCCTGGCGCATGGTGGCGTCGGCGGCCTCCAGGGTCGGGCTGTGCTTGAGGGCCTCGGTCACTAAAGCATCGAGTTGGGCGGAGCCGAACAGCGACCACCAGTCGGCGGTCACCGGCGCCCCGCTGACGAACTTCTGGGCGCCGCCGGCGGGCGTGCTGGGCGCGGCCTCGACCGTGGTGGCGGGCAGGGGCTCGGCGGTGAAACCGGCGTTCTCGGGGGCCTTGGGACGGAAGAAGTCCGGGCCCACGGCGCAGGCGGAGAGGAGGAGGGGCAACGTCAGGCCCGCGACGACATGACGCGCTGTCGTCCTGCCCAGGCGGGCGAGGGGGGGCCGGTTCACCCTGGAAGCCTTTTTAAGCAAAGTCTTTTTCCTTCGTAGGGCCCTGCAAAAACGGGCCTGCTTTTAGCGGGTGCGCCAGCCAAACACAAACCCCCCGGCCCGCGAGAGGTATGACATCTTCGCGGTCATCGGCAGGTTTGGCGTCAGGTTGGTTACGCCGAAACTGGTTCTAAGGCTTTGAAAATATGCGTGAACGGAACAGGCCGCGCGCCCCGGGGCCGTCGGTTATCCACACCATGGATATGTCGCTATCGGGTGCGTACCGCTGCCGATCCGCCGCATCTGTTGCTTAAATACCCCGGCCCCTTTCCCCATTTCCACCGCGAGGTGGGGTGGCCGGCACCGCGAATCAAGCCGTAAAGGCAAAAAATCTGCGACCGGCGCCTGACTCGGGGCGCGGCGGTCCGGGGGCCGCCTTTACAGTTATGACTATACATAATAGAGATAAGCCCGATTTCGGGTTTCCCTTCGCAACAGTGAGTTCTCCCATGCCTATCGTCCTCGACGGCGCGTCGCTGACCATTGAGAAGCTTGTCGCAATCGCGCGCAACAACGAGCAGGTCTCGCTCGACCCCAAGGCCCTTGAGCGCATCAAGGTGTGCCGCGCGATGCTCGAAAAGAAGATCGCCGCCAAGGAAACCATGTACGGCATCAACACCGGCATCGGCGAGTTCTCCGAGACCAAGCTCACCGACGCGCAGGTGAAGGACTTCCAGAAGTACCTGATCTACAACCACGCCGCTGGCATCGGCGAACCCGCGCCGATCGAACACGTGCGCGCCGCCATGGCCGGCCGCATCAATGTGCACGCCCACGGCAACTCGGGCTGCCGCCCGGAAATCACGCTCACCCTGGTCGAGATGCTCAACAAGGGCGTCTCCCCGGTGATCTCCAAGAAGGGCTCGGTCGGCGCCTGCGGCGACCTCGCGCCGATGGCGCAGCTTACCTTGCTGATGATGGGCGAAGGCGAAGCGTTCTATAAGGGCGAACGCCTCCGGGGCGGTGAAGCCATGAAGCGCGCCGGCATTCCCATCCCGGGGCTCGAGGCCCGCGACGGCCTCGCCGCCATCAACGGCTCCAACGTGCTCACCGGCATGAGCGCCTTGCACATCCACGACATGGAACGCTGGCTGAAGCAGGCCGAGATCTGCGCCGCCATGAGCATCGAAGCGCTGCTCGGCAACATGAAGCCTTACGGTCCGAAGCTGCACGAACTGCGCGGTTTCAAGGGCGCCCAGGCCTCGGCCGCCTTCATGACCAAGGTCATGACCGGCTCCGACCTCATGACCGGCAAGATGAAGACCAAGGTGCAGGACGCCTACTCCATGCGCTCGACGCCGCAGGTCATCGGCGCCGCCCGCGACGCCATCGCCTACGCCCGCAGCCAGGTGGAAATCGAACTCAACGGCGTCGCCGATAACCCGATCTTCGTGCCGGAAGAGAACCTGACCCTCACCGGCGCCAACTTCCAGGGCTCGCCGGTGTCGCTGCCGATGGACATGGCGGGCGCGGCCATCACCATGGTCTCGGTGCTGTCCGAGCGCCGCATGAACCGTCTCACCAACCCGGCGCTCAGCCAGGGCCTGCCGGATTTCCTGGCGCATGAACCGGGCTTCTACTCGGGCCTGATGCTGTCCCAGTACACCGCCGACCACCTGATCGTGGAACAGCGCATCCTCTCGGCGCCGGCCTCGATCCAGTCGATCCCGGCGGCGGCCGACCAGGAAGACTTCGTCTCCATGGGCATGAACACCGCGCTCAAGAACGGCCAGATCCTCGAGAACGCCTGCGGCGTGCTCGGCATCGAGTTCATGGCCGCGGCCCAGGCGCTGGACTTCCGCGAATTCACCCCCGGCAAGGGCACCCAGAAGGCGCGCGAAGTGATCCGCAAGTATGTCGCCCACCTCGAGGTCGACCGTCCGCTCTACCCCGACCACAACGCCATGGCGGCGCTGGTGAAGTCGGGCGAGATCCTGGACGAAGTGCTGAAAGTGATCGGCGCGTAGCGCCGGTCATCCTCGGGCTTGACCCGACGATCCAGGGCAGGAAAGAAAAACGGCTGTACCAAGTGCAGCCGTTTTTCGTTTGCGCCGTGCGGTCACCAGCGCGTTTGCCGCAGCTCTCCTTTGCAGTAAACCTAGACCCTCGGGTCAAGCCCGAGGGTGACGGTGGGAGTTTTGTCGGGCAGCATTGGGCCTCCGAGGGAGGCTTTCATGCACACACTCACTGGCGGATGCCGCTGCGGAAACTTCAAGGTCAGTCTCACGCTCTCCAAGCCGCCGGGTGAATTCGTCGCCCGTGAGTGCGGGTGCTCGTTCTGCGTCAGCCGCAAGGGGCGGCATGTCTCCGATCCTGGCGGCAGCGTCGCGATCTCGGTCGCCGATGAGTCGCTGTGGAACAAGCACCGCTTCGGCACCGCCACCTGCGACTTCATGATCTGCACCAGGTGCGACGGCTACATGGGCGCGGTCGGCGACACGCCGGCCGGACTCAAGGCGGTGATCAGCGTCTGGTGCCTGGATACGCCCGATGCGTTCACCACGACCGCGCCCTCGGATTTTGAAGGCGAAAGCGTTGAGAACCGCCTCGCGCGCCGCGCCCGCAACTGGACGCCGGCGGTGCTCAAGATCGGTTAGGCGCGGTGCGGAAGGTTCCGGCGCCCGCGTCCCATTCGACCTTCAAGCCCGGCCGGCTGGTGTGCTGGGCGATGCAGGCCGACCCCATGACGTCGCAGCGGTAGCCCAACGCCGCGAGATGCGCGAGCAGGGCGCCGGTCCGCGCGGTCAGACCGTCCACGGTTCCGGGTTTCCAGATTTCCAGGATCAGCGGCGGATAGCCGCTCAGCGCCAGGGTCTCGGCGCCGCCCGTCAGGACGTCGCGCTCCATGCCCTCGACGTCGATCTTGATCAGGCGCACGTCGCGCAGGCCGAAACTGTCCAGGCGGCGAAAAAGTCCGGACTCCACCGCGGCGCCGTCCTGGTCGGTGGCGACGGTCCGGCGCAACGCGCGCACAGTCCGGTCGGCCGAGACCGCGCCGATATTGGCGTCGGCGGCGTAATCGGGCCGCGGGATGTCCATGGTTTCATCGGCGGCGCCCAGCGCCACGTTATGCGCGTGGATGTTCTCGAAGCCGTTGATGACGATGTTGCCGCACAGCTGGTAGTAGACGATGCGCTGCATCTCGAAGCAGTGGAGCGTGTATCCGGCGGGCAGCCGCCGCGCCAGGGCGATGGCGACGGCGCCGAGATTGGCGCCGGCGTCGACGATCGTGCCCAGCTGCGGCTCCGGCGCCGCGAGCAGCGCCTGGGCGAGATCCACCGTCCAGGGTTCCCAGGCGCCGGTGGTGGCCAGGGTCCGGTTGATCATGTCCTGGCCGGCGAACACCAGGTACCGGCCGGACACGGTCTCCATCGGAACGACGGGCGGCAGCGCCATGGATCAGGACGGCTTTTTCTTCAGGTTCGCGTCCCAGGCCGCCAGCACCTCGGCTTCGCGCGCGGTGGAGAGGCCGGCGCGTCCGCCGTCCGCCTGGCGTTTCTGCTCATCCGCCGGCCGGGACTTGTTCCAGGCCAGGGTGTCGCGCGCGGTCGCGGCCAGCGGCCGGAACGTCAGCCCTTTGGCGAGCGCCCGCGCATTGCTGCGGCGCGTGAAGCCGGCGCTCTCGCCGAGGGGCGGCACCCAGACCGGCATGTTGGTCCAGGCGCTGACTTTCTGTTCCTTGAGGAAATCCGCCGGCACCCAGGTGAATTCCGCCTGGGCTTTGAGCGCGGCCTTGATGCCGTCGAGCAGGGCGCCCATCGACAGCTCCTTGGCCGGCCCCACCGCGTTGTAGACGCCGAAGGCGCGTTGTTCGGCCATGCGCACGGTCCATTCGGCGATGTCGCGGGAGTCGATGTACTGGACCGGGTCGAACATGGTGCCGGGCGCCAGCACCCGTCCGCCGCGTTCAATGCGCGTTGGCCAGTAGGTGAACCGGTCGCTCTGGTCCTGGGGGCCGACGATCAGGCCCGGACGGATGATGGTGGAGCGTCCGGCATAGTGCCGCTCCACCTCGCGTTCGGCTTCGGCCTTGAGGATGCCGTAAAAGCGGAACATGTGGTCGGAGACGAGTGTGTAGGGATCGACGTCGGCCGGCAGGGGGTTGGTCGCCGCGGTTTCGTCGGCGCCCGGCGTATCGTTGTCCTTATAGGCCGAGATGGTTGAGATGAAGATGTACTGCTTGCAGTTGTCCTTGAGATACTGGGCGGCATTGCGCACCCACGCCGGGAAGGTGGTGGGGTTGTCGATCACGACGTCGAATGTCTTGTCCTTGAGCGCGCTGACGTCGGCGTTGAGGTCGCCCACCAACTGGTCCACGGACCCCGCGAACATGTTCGGGACCCTGGTATTGCGATTGAGCAGCGTAACCTTGTGGCCGCGCGCGAGCGCGTAACGCACCTGTTCCGGCCCGGTGAACCCGGTGCCGCCGAGGATGAGGATGTTGAGGGGCGTTGCGGCCTTGGCGATGGGCGCGGGCGCCTCGGCGGCGATGGCGCCGGTCACGGGCGTCACCAGGGCCGCGGCCGCGGCGGCCTTGAGGAATTCGCGGCGTTTGCCGGTGGCCGGCTGGAAATGCATCTCGCGCCTCCTTCTCTGGAAGCGCGAGAGTAGCAGAACAAGCGAAGGAGTTCTTAGGACTTCGGGCTGGAGGGCGTCTCGGTTTTGGGGGCGGGAGCCGGCGCGTCTTGAGGCGCCGGATGGCCGCGGAACAGGAAGCGCGGGCCCATCATTCCCCCCGGCATCATTCCTCCCGGGCCACCGGGGCCGCCTTGCATCATGCCCCCGGGCATCATTCCGCCCGGGCCGCCCGGACCACCCATCATCCCGTCATGCATCATTCCACCGCGCATCATGCCGGGCCGGGGCCCATGGAATCGGGGATGCATGACGGCGGAAGCGATCCCTGCGACCACCAGGACCACGGCGAAAAACGCACACCAGCCGGCGATGATCTTGCCGGCGGTCTTGAGGCGGTCCTCGCCCGCCTTGCTGGCGGCGAACCAGACGAAGTAACCGGCGACGATGAGCGCCGTGGCGCGCAGGAAAGCGGCGATGACCAGCATGGATTTTCCCTGTTCCTAAATCCGTTCCTAAATCCCGGCGCGGGCCTCGACCCACGTCCTCTTTCCTCGAACGGGGCCTGGCGCGGCTTCCTGCGTAGGAAACCACACCGGACCCGCGTCTGAACAGCGGTGAGACATCTCCGCCACATAAGCCCGTGACAAGGTGGGGGCTGTAACAGGTGACAAGATGAGCAATGTCCTGATTTATCCGCAAGATCGACAGGAGAGCCGGCGGGCGGGCCGGACGCCCGTGACCCGTCCGGCGATGCAGATCGATACCTATCGCGATCCGCTCATGGGCCTGGGTTGGCTGATCGCCGCGGTCGGTCTGTTGTGCATGCTCAGCGCCATCGCCCTAGCCACTCTTAACCTTGCTTAAGGCCTAAGACGGGGCTTGGCCCCGTTCTTGCTCCTCTCCCGGGTGCGAACCGCGATGCCGG
Source organism: Rhodospirillaceae bacterium (assembly GCA_041905795.1). Lineage (GTDB taxonomy): Bacteria > Pseudomonadota > Alphaproteobacteria > Rhodospirillales > Rhodospirillaceae > SHVO01. The sequence continues at coordinate 188,541 of JAYRKL010000002.1, forward strand.
GAGTGAGGGTTGCCGCTGTGCAGGCGGCCCTCCCGGCGCATCGGGAGGATGAACATGAGCCTGCAATCCATCGGCAACAGCTTGTCGCTGCAACAGATTATGCAGCTGCTGCAGCAACAGTCCCTGGGCGCCGCGGACCCGGAAGCCGCCGCGGCCGGCGAGGCGCGGACGCCCGTGCCGGCTGGGCAAAATGTGCCCGCCGACCAGCCTCAGCCGGAAGAACACGCCGCCCCCGGAGCCCAGCTGGCGCCGGCCAAGCCCACCCTCGATCCCGCCACCATCAAGACCCTGCTGGCGATCCAGGAGGCGCAGACGCGCGCGTCCGACGACGTGCTGCTGTTCGGCAACGGGGCCCCTTCGGGCGACCCGTTGCTCGACGCCAGCGGCAGCGGCAGCGGAACCCAGGACCCGCTGGCGGCGGCGGTCGGCCAGTTCGAGTCACCTCAAGCGGCACAGGCGCCGGATCTCACCGCCGTCGATCCGGCGCAGCTCCAGTCCCTGCTGGCCGCCATGAGCGGCAGCGCCGCCAGCGGCGACGCCATCGCCAGCGTCACCGAGCGCATCATGGATCTCCTGGAAGGCGGTGCGGCCGCCATTGGCGCGGTGGAGGAATAAGCCATGGGTATGATGATCCAGTTCCCCAGTCCGGCCCTCTGGCACCAGATCCTGTCCGGGCCCCCGGTCGCCAAGGACCAGGGGACACGCAATCCCATTGGCGGATTCGGCGAAATGGTTCACGCTCAGCTCGCGCAACAGAACGCGATCGCCGGGCTGCAACAGCCGCCGCGCGCGCCCCTGATCCAGCGCGCCCCGGAGAAGGACTCACGTGACAAAGGCCGCAACCCCCGCGGACAGCACCAACGCCGCGACGATGACCGGCGCGGGGACGCACCGCCGCAGCGGCAGGCCGTGTGGGCCTGACCGCCGCGAGCCCCGCCGGATGCCATGAGCGAAGAGCTTTTCCGCCAGGCGCTGGCGCGCCATAGCGCCGGGGATTTCGCCGCCGCCGTCGACCTGTATCAAAAGGTCCTCGCCGCGGCGCCGACCCATGCCGAAGCCAACCATCTGCTCGGCATGATCCTGGCGCAGCACGGACAGATGGCCGAGGCGAAAGCGTTCCTGGCGACTGCGTCCGCCGCCGGCACCGCCACGCCCGAGATGCACAACAACTACGGCGTCACCCTGCATGGCCTGGGTGAGATCGCCGCCGCCGCCGAGGCCTTCATGAAGGCCCTGACCATCCGCCCGGAATACGCCGCCGCCTTCAACAACCTGGGCTCCCTCTACAAGGAAGCCGGCCGTACCCGGGAGGCGGTGGCGGCGTTCCGCCGCGCCGTGGAATTGCAGCCGGATTACGCCGTGGCCGCCGAGAACCTGCGCGCCACCTACGGCGACGTGGTGCCGTCGTGGCACTTCGCCATGATGAACGACGCGCCGCGCGCCGCGGCTTACGATCAGGCCCTGCGGCGGGTGGTCAAGGGCAAGCGCGTGCTCGACATCGGCACCGGCGCCGGGATGCTCGCCATGATGGCGGCGCGCGCCGGTGCGGCTGACGTCGTGACCTGCGAGGTCGTCGACCTGGTTGCCGACCACGCCCGCGAGATCATCCTGCGCAATGGGTACGCGGACCGGGTCAAGGTCATCGGCAAGGCGTCGACGGCGCTGACCGCCGCCGACATCGGCGGCCGCGCGGATGTCATCGTCACCGAGACCTTTTCCAGCGGGCTCATGGGCGAAGGAGTCCTCGCCACCATGGAGCACGCCAACGCCGCGCTCCTGGCGCCGGGCGGTGTGGTGATCCCGAGGGCGGCCTCGGCGCGGGGGTATCTGATCGGCGGGCGCTCCTTGCGCGACAAGCTTTACGTCGACCGGGCCGCCGGCTTCGACCTCGCGCCCTTCGCCGCCTTCGCTCCCGCCAAGGTCGGGCTGTGTCTCGATCACGAACCGCACGATGTGCTGTCGGACGACGTGGAACTGATCGGCTTCGACCTGACCCAGGGCGCGTTTCCGGCGTCGTTCGTGCGGGTGTCGGTGAGGGCCACCGCCGCCGGGGAATGCGTCGGCGTCGCGCAGTGGCTGCGGCTCCAGCTCGACGCCGAGACCGCCTATGAGAACCGTCCGTCGCCGGCGGCCGGCGGCGCCACCTGGGTGCATGTGGTCTACCGCTTTCCGGCGCCGGTCATGGTCAAGCCGGGCGATGTCGTCAAGCTGGTGATCCGCCACGACCGCCGGCAGCTCTCGGTGGATCTGGCGGCCTGACCCTCAGTCGGTTCGTGGGTAATAAACCCACAAACTCTCATTGATGCCCGCCGATGCGGGGCCTAAGGGTAATTCCAGCGAAGGATTTCCCTGCCCAGGCGCGTCTGGAGACTATGAGCGTCACCATCCACATTGGTCCGCCCAAGACCGCCACGACATCTCTGCAGAACTCGGTCATTCCGCATTTGGGCGTGCCGTTCGAGATCAAGCCGGAATGGTCACGTACCCTCGCGCGTGCGCCGGTCGTGGACTTGTCGGCACGGACCGAACGCCATCTGATCGTCTCCGAGGAAGGGCTCGGCGATTTCACGCGCCTGCCGCCGGAGACGGTGGCGGAACGGCTGGCGCGGGTGTTCGCGCGCGGCGTGGTGGTGTTCTGCGTGCGTGATCCGTGCGATCAGTTCTATTCGCTTTATCGTCAGCGTCTGATCAACAGCGCCAGTCTGCAGGTCCAAGGGCGATGCCCCAGCGACGGCCTGAGCCTGAGCCCGGCCAGCCCCGAGGAGTATCTGCATTTGCAATGGCAAGAGTACCGCACGCGCGGGTTGGGCTTTTTCGCCAGCGTCGACGTCGACCGGATCCGCGCCGCGTTCGGGCGGTATTTCGCCGTCAGGACGATCGACTTCGGCCTCTTGTCCCACGGCACTCAGGGTTTTGTCCGGGCGTTCACCGAGGCCTGCGGTTTAAGCGCCGACGCCAGTCTCGATCTGTCGTGCGACAACGTCACCAGTGCCGCCACGCTGGAAGCAGTCTTGATCCAGTTGCCGGTGGCTGCGGCGGGACTCAAAGATCTCTACCGGAGATTTTTCACCGCGCGCCTCTCCGCGGAGCAGGAAGCGTTCCTCGCGGCCTTTCGCGGGCGAGGTTTGGGGGACACACGGTTCGAAGCCGAGGCCCAGCGCGTGCCGCGCCCATCCTTGAAAGAACAATAAAAAAGGGCGGCGCCCGCGGCGCCGCCCTTTTCAGTTTCTCTGCCGTAAGGCTTAGACGGCCTTCAGGTTGCCGGCGGCCGACTTGCCGCGTTCCTGCAGGATGTCGAAGCTGACCTTCTGGCCTTCGTCGAGACGGGCGAGACCCGCGCGCTCAACGGCCGAGATGTGCACGAACACGTCCTTCGAGCCATCGTCCGGCTGAATGAAACCAAAACCCTTCGTGGCGTTGAACCACTTCACGGTGCCTGTAGCCATATCACTTTGCTCCAATCGAGATTGTACGGTCCACGCGACATGCGCGAACCGGGCCTAACTTCAAAACGGGCGGGACCGAGTAGGCTCTCGAGATCGGAGCGGAACAGGTCAACCCATAGCGAGCCGACATGGTACATTTACGGCATTTGGGCCCCAATTTCAACGGCCTACGTGGTTGCGGGCGGCCCGGGTCACAAACCCGGCCGCGGACCCGGCCAAGTCATCGATAGAAAAGGGTTTTGTCGGGCGGTGCCGTGCCGGCGCGCCAGGTTATTCGCCGGCGGGCGCGGGCGCGAGGTTGGCGGCGGCGGCTTCGCGCCGCGTGGCGATCAGGGCCGCGATCAGGCCCAGCAGCGCCGCGCAGGCGAGCCAGGCGCCGGGGATCGCCTTGTTGCCGGTTTCACGGATCAGCTGGGTGGCGATGGCGGGGGTGAAACCGCCGAAGATGGCGGTGGCCAGGCTATAGGCGAGCGAGAACCCGGCGGTGCGCACGTGCGGCGGCATGAGTTCGGTCAGGAACACCACCATGGCCCCGTTATAGCTGCCGTAGAGAACCGAGAACCACAGCAGCACGCCGAGCAGGCGCGCGAACGAGGGCGCGTCCACCAGCCACAGCATGGCGGGATAGGCGGTCAGCAGCATGAGCGTGGTGGCGGTGAGCAGGATGGGTTTGCGGCCGATCCTGTCCGAGAGCGCGCCCATGGTCGGCAGCAGGATGAAATTGGAGAACGCCACGCACAGGGTGACGGTCAGGGCGTCCAATCGCGACAGGTGCAGCTCGACCGTGCCGAAGGTCGGCGTATAGGCGGTGATCATGTAGAACGACACGGTGGTCATGGTCACCAGCATCATGCCGGTGATCACCAGGCCGGCCGACTTGGTGAGCGAGCGGTATATCTCGCCGAAGGTCGGGTGATGACGCCGCGCGGCGAAGGCCGGCGTCTCCACCAGGCGGCGGCGGATGGCGAACAGGAACGGGATCAACAGGCAGCCGGCGATGAACGGCACGCGCCAGCCCCAGTCCTTCATCTCCTCGGGCGAGAGATTGGCGGCGAGTGTGATGCCGAGCAGGGCGGCGAACATGATGGCGAGCTGCTGGCTGGCCGATTGCCAGGCGACGAAGAAGCCCTTGCGTCCCGGCGGCGCGATTTCCGAGAGGTAGACCGAAACCCCGCCGAGTTCCACGCCCGCCGACAGGCCCTGCACCAGCCGCCCGATCAGGATCAGGAACGGCGCGGCCAAGCCAATGGCCATGTAAGACGGCGTGACGGCGATGGTGAGGGTGCCCACCGCCATGAGGCCCAAGGTGATCAGCAGGCCGTCGCGGCGGCCGTAGCGGTCGAGGTAGGCGCCGAGCACCAGCGCGCCGATCGGGCGCATCAGGAAGCCGGCGCCGAAGGTCATCAGGGTCAGCATCAGCGAGGCGTATTCATTGCCGCCCGGAAAATGCACGGTGGCGATGATGGTGGCGTAGAAGCCGAACACCATGAAGTCGTACATCTCGAGGAAATTGCCCGAGGCGACGATGCACACGCTCTTCCACAATTTCTGCGGCGCGTGCGGGCCGGTGGACGCCTGCGATTTGGACGCGTTCTGGATGCCCGGTTTTTTAGTCTCGGTGGTCATGGCAAAGCTCCTCCCCCAAGGTGCGGGCCAATCCTGACACCCCCGGGCGGCCTGTAACAGGGGAAGCTTTTGCAGAAATGCCCGGCGCCGGCGGTTCCAAAACCACCCGGCGGTGCTACATTTCCCGGCGCAATCTCTGGGGAGGGGTTCATGAAAAGCCGTGTTTTATGGGCTGTCGCAGTTGCCTGCGCGGCAGGGAGTCCGGCCCTGGCCGCCGAAGCTCCGGCTGTTCAGGGGCCGCCGCCTTGGGCCTGGGGTTTCACCACGCCGATGCCGGCCACCGTGCCGCCGGCGCCGCCCGCCGCCCCGCAGGCCGAGCCCAAACCGGGCGAGCCCAAGCTCACGCTCGAGGGCTCCAAATTTTCCTTCAGCCGCACCGAAGTGAATCACCGGTATCGCCCGGCGGATTGGTTCCCCGACGAACACCCCAAGATGCCCGACGTCGTCGCCCATGGCCGCGCCGGCGCGAACCCGACCATCTACGCCTGTTCCCTGTGTCACATGCATTCGGGCAAGGGCCGGCCGGAAAACGCCGCGGTCAGCGGCCTGCCCTACGACTACATCGTCCGCCAGCTCCAGGACTTCAAAGCCGGCCACCGCACCACCTCGGACGCGCGCAAGACCAACACCGGCCTCATGGAAAGCTTCGCCAAGTCCTTGACCGACGCCGAGATGCACGAGGCGGCGGCCTATTTCTCGTCCATGCCGTCGACCCAGTGGATCACGGTCAAGGAAAGCGCCTCGGTGCCCAAGACCCGCACCCAGGGCGGCGTGTTCTTCGTGCTGGAAGGCAAGGACGCGGGGACCGAGCAACTCGGCAACCGCATCATCGAGACGCCGGTCTCCACCGAGGGCTTCGAACTACGTAATTCCCATACGGGATTCATCGCCTATGTGCCGCCGGGCAGCATCGCCAAGGGCAAGGCGCTGGTGACCACCGGCGGCGGCAAGACCACCGCCTGCACCATCTGCCACGGCGCCGACCTGCGCGGACTCGGCCCGGTTCCGCGGCTCGCCAACCGCTCGCCCAGCTATGTGGTGCGCCAGCTCTATGACATGCAGCACGGCAATAGAATTGGGGCCTGGATGCCGATGATGGCGCCGGTGATCGAGAAACTGACGCCGGACGACCTTCTCAATATCGCCGCCTATCTCGCGTCGCTGGAGGCCTGAAACCTTCGTGCAAGGCTAAGGCAAAACGAAACCTGCTAAGATCAACCGCCGCATTTCGCGGAACATCAATCCTGGGGAGATACCATGAAGAAGACATTGGCCGCGAGCGCGGCGCTCGCGCTGGTTTTGGCGTTTGGCCAAGTGGCCCATGCTGCCGCGCCCGCCAACCTGGTCGAATTCGAAATGATGACCTGGCCGGAAGTGAAGGCGGCCATCGCCGCCGGCAAGACCACCGCCCTGGTTTATACCGGCGGCACCGAACAGCGCGGCCCGCAGAACGTCAACGGCGGCCACACCCTGCTCGGCAAATACACCGTGAAGGCGATCGCCGAAAAGCTCGGCAACGCCATCGCCATGCCGGTGCTCTCCTACACGCCGAACAACGCCAGCGCCGACCTGCCGGGCACGATTGGTCTCACGGGCGATATCCTGGCCCTGGTGATCGAGCGCATCGCCGAGCAGTCGATCCAGAGCGGTTTCAAGAACGTGGTGCTGATGGGCGACCACGGCGGCGGTCAGGGTCCGCTCGGCCCCAAGAATGTCTATGACACGGTTGCCAAGAAACTCGACGCCAAATACGCGCCGCAAGGCATCCACGTCTATTACTGCGATCAGGTCTACGCTCCGGCCAACGCCGAGTTCGACCGCATCACGGTGGCCAAGGGTCTGCCGCTCGGCGCCCATGCCGGCATCTCCGATACCTCGGAAATGATGTATCTGGAAAAGGGCCACGGCGACGACTGGGTGCGCAAGGACGAACTCAAGAACGCCGTCGGGATTCCGCTGACCCCGGACGGCAAGCCGGCCGGCGACGGCCCCAAGAACGGCATCATGGGCGACGCCCGCCCCTCGACCGTCGAACTCGGCAAGCTGATGTTCGACACCAAGGTCGCCTACGCGGTGAAGCAGATCCAGACCTTCATCCCGCCGAAGAAGTAAGCGGCGAGGTTCCAGAAGCGAAAACGCCCCGGAGCGATCCGGGGCGTTTTTTTTATTTCTCCGGTGTATAATCGCGCCCTGTCCTCAGAAAGAGGAGAGAGGTCATGACAGAAGCAGCCGATCTCGGCGCGTTGCAAAGCGCCGTGCAAAAAGTCGAACGCGCGGTCCGGGAAAACGCCCAGGCGCTCCAGGCCGACATCGCCGCTAAAGCGGAAGCGAAAAAACACCGCAGCTTCATCGACGATCTGGAAGACAAGGTGATGGCGCAAACCGCCGTCGTCGCCGCCGCGTCCGGCACGCCCGAACAGGCGCGCGAGATGGTGGCCAAGGCCCGCTCGAAAGCCATGCGCGCGGCTGCCGAGGGGGCGGACACCGGCGCGCTGGATGCCATGGTGTTCCAGATGCAGCATCTCGCCAAGATCGCCGAGGAGAACCGCGAGCGCGAACGGCGCGGCGGCGCGGACCGGAGTGCGTTTGCGATTCCGTTCGTGGCGGCGATTGGGAGCGTCTAGACTCCGACTGTCATCACCCGCTTTATGCGGGTGATCCATGCTTCACCGAACTCAGATCAGAAGGCTTTGTACTCTGGTGCATGGATTGCCCGGTCGCGCCGAAGGCGCGCGTCATCTAATGGCGGCCTTAGGCCGCCGGCCGGGCAATGACAGAAAAGGAAAAGAAAAACGGCCGCGAAGTGCTTCGCGGCCGTTTGTTTCTCGGTCTCAAACCAGTATCAGGTCGTGAGCCCGGCCTGACGCAGCGGCATGGAGCGCAGGCGACGGCCGCTGGCGGCATAGACGGCGTTGGCAATCGCCGGCATCGCCGGGGGCAGGGCGGGTTCGCCCAGGCCGGTGGGTACGTTGTCCGACTGGATGAAGTGGACGTCCACTTGCGGCGCGTCCTTCATGCGCAGGATCGGGTACTCGGTGAAATTACCCTCAATCACGCGGCCGTTCTCGATGTTGACCATGAGATTCATCATGGTGGAGACGCCGTCCACCGCCGCGCCCTGGCACTGGTTTATGGCGCCGCTCATGTTGATGATGGGGCCGATGTCGGCGGCCACCGTCAGCTTGTGCACGGTGATCTTGTTGTTGGCGTCGACGCTGACTTCGGCGATCTCGGCGACGTGGCCGGCGTGGCTGAAGTGGAAGCCGAAACCGAGGCCGCGGCCCTTGGGCATGGGTTTACCCCAGCCGGACTTGTCGCGCGCCAGTTTCACGACATCGGCGGCGCGGCCGGTGTTGAGGGCGGCGATGGTCTTCGGCGGCAGGTGCTGCGGTTCGCCCAGGATCTCGAGGAAGAACTCGATATGATCGCGGCCCGCGGCCACGGCCAGTTCGTTGATGAACGACTGCACCGCGAACGCAATGCCATTCGAGCGCGGCGCGCGCCAGGCGCCGCACGGCGTCATCAGCGGCAGCATCGTCTGGCTGGTCTCGGCGGCGGCCAACAGCGGCTGCGGGAACTCGTTGTCGGGGAAGTTTCCGCCGGTCACCGGGGTCTTGCCGTCGGCGGAGAAGGTGATGAAGTGGTTGGACCAGCCAATGAGTTTGCCCTTGGCGTCCAGGGCGCCGCGCAGGTTATGGAACCCGCCGACCCGATAGAAGTCGTGGCGCATGTCGTCTTCGCGCGTCCAGGTGAGCTTGATGGGCACGCCCGGCATGCGGCTCGCAATGGCGGCGGCCTCGCAGGCCGGGTCATTGACCAGGCGGCGGCCGAAACCGCCGCCGGCGCGGGTCTGATGCAGGGTGCACTGGGCTTCCTTGAGGCCCAGGAGCTTGGCCACCTGGGTCTTGGCGCGGTCCGAGGTCTGGCTCGGAATCCACATTTCGAGTGAGTCGCCCTTATACCAGGCGGTGGTGTTTTGCGGCTCGAGGGTGGCGTGCGGCACGAACGGATAGCTGTAGAACGCCTCCACCGTCTTGGCCGCGCCCTTGAAGGCGCCTTCGACATCGCCCTTGGTGAAGACCACGGTGTCGCCGCGCTTGGCCGCGATTTCGTGGGCCTTGGTGACGGCCTTGGTCCAGCTGTCCTTGGAGGCCTTGGTCTCGTCCCACTTGATCTGCAGCGCGGCCTTGGCGCGGAACGCGGCCCAGGTGGAGTCGGCGACGATCGCCACGCCGGGCATCACTTCGCTGACCACGCCGTTGCCTTCGATGATGAAGGCGTCTTTCACGCCCGGCAGGGTCTTGATGTAGTCGAGGTTGGCCGAGGCCACCTTGCCGCCCACGGCCGGGCATTTTTCATAGGCCGCGTACAGCATGCCCGGCAGTTTCACGTCGATGCCGAACAAGGGCTTGCCGGTGACCACTTCCAGGTTCTCGACACCGGTGTAGTGCTTACCGAGCAGCCGGTACTGGTCGCGGGTCTTGTAGGGCACCTTGGCTGGGTCCGGCACCGGCAGGGCGGCGGCCTTCATGGCCAGTTCGCCGTACTTCAGTTTCCGGCCCGAGGCGCTGTGGATCACGGCGCTGTCCTGGGCGGTGAGTTCGGACTCCTTCACGCCCCACTGCCTGGCGGCGGCGGACACAAGCATGGCGCGCGCCACGCCGCCGGCCTTGCGCAGTTGGTCCCAGTTGGCGGGGATCGAAGTTGAACCACCGGCGCTCTGGCGGCCGTAGATGTCGGGCATGATCAGGGCCTGCTCGACCTTCACGTCGCTCCAGGCGGCGTCGAGTTCTTCGGCGATGATCAGCGGGAAGGCGGTCTTGATGCCCTGACCGATCTCGGGGCCCTTGCAGATGATGGTGATGACGCCGTCCGGCGCGATGCGCACGAAGGAATTCGGCACGAACTCTTTTGCTGCTGCTGCGGCTTCTGCGATCTTCGGGTTGACCGCGAAGGCGATCACCAGCCCGGCGCCGGCGGCAGCCGAGAGCTTGAAGAAGCCGCGGCGCGAGAAGTCCTGCGCCTTCTTGGGCGTAAACGCCTCGAACTCCGCCATCACGGCGGCGAAATAGGAGTCTGCGCTCTGGTGTGTCACGGCGTTCATGCTGCGCCTCCCTTGTCGGCGGCGTCGTGGATGGCCTTGCGGATGCGCACATAGGTGCCGCAGCGGCACAGGTTGCCGGTCATGGCGTCGTCGATCTCGGCGTCCGTGGGCTTGGGCTTGCGGACCAGCAGGGCGGCGGCGGTCATGATCTGCCCGGCCTGGCAGTAGCCGCACTGGGCGACGTCATTGTCGATCCAGGCCTGCTGCAGCGGATGCAGCTTGCCGTCCTTGGCCAGGCCTTCGATGGTGGTGATCTCCTGGCCGGCGATGCTGCCCACCGGCGTCGAGCAGGCGCGGATCGGCTGGCCGTTGAGATGCACGGTGCAGGCGCCGCACTGGGCGATGCCGCAACCGTACTTGGCGCCAACCAGATCGAGGCTGTCGCGAAGGACCCAGAGCAGGGGCGTGGACGGGTCGATCTGGCTCAGATCGTGCGTCGTCCCATTGATGGTGACGGTGGCCATGGTCGTGCTTCTCCCGGGCGGTGAGCGCCACGCCGCCGGGGTGCCCCAGGCGGCAGGACCGTGAAGGGGCGAGGATAACTCAGAACCAGGGGCATAGGGGAGCCCCAACGGCCCCGGAATCCGCCGTCATTCCCAGGCCCGGAGGCTGGAATGACGGGTTTTTGTGGTTACGCGGCGATCAAATATTTGAACGCGTGCCTCGCGGAGCCCTCTCCAGTGGAGGGCCAACGCGAGGTGCTCGCAAAGGTTCCGGTCCCGCTGTTAGACTGGCGTTATGGGAGATCACCGGGGGACTTCATGCGTCACACCGCATTCATTCTCGGCGCGGCCGCTTTAGCGCTCGCGTCCTGCTCACCGCCACGGAACGCCGCCATGTCCACCACCGACCTGTCCTCCATCGAAAAGTCCGTGGTGGAAGTGTCGCTCGCCGACACCGCGGCCGCGCTCGGCTCCGGAAAAACCACCTCGGTCGCGCTGACGCAGAGTTATCTCGCGCGCATCAAAGCGGTGGATCCAAAACTCAAGAGCGTGCTGGCGGTGAATCCCCAGGCGCTGGAGCAGGCCAAGGCCGCCGACGCGCGCCGGGCGGCGAAGCAGACCAAAGGCCCGCTCGACGGCGTACCGATCCTGATCAAGGATAACATCGACGTCGCCGGCATGCCCAACACCGGCGGCTCGCTGGCCTTGGCCGCCAATATCCCGGCCAAGGATGCGCCCTTGGTGGCGCGCCTGATCGACGGCGGCGCGGTGATCCTCGGCAAGACCAATCTCTCGGAATGGGCGAACATCCGTTCAAGCCACTCCTCGAGCGGCTGGAGCGGTGCCGGCGGCCTGACCAAGAACCCCTATGCCCTGGACCGCTCGGCTTGCGGTTCCAGTTCCGGCTCGGGCGCGTCCATCGCCGCCAGCCTCGCGCCGGCGGCCATCGGCACCGAAACCGACGGCTCCATCACCTGCCCGGCCTCGATCAACGGCCTGGTCGGCATCAAGCCGACGGTGGGCCTGGTGTCGCGCACCGGCGTGATTCCCATCAGCCACAGCCAGGACACCGCCGGCCCCATGACCCGCGATGTGCGGGATACCGCCATCGTGCTGTCGGTGATCGCCGGGGCGGATGCGGCCGACGCCGCCACCGCCGAGGCCGACGCCCACAAGACCGACTACGCCGCCGGCCTGAAGCCGGACGCCCTCAAGGGCGCGCGGCTCGGCGTCATGCGCTTCGCCAAGGATTTCCGGCCCCAGACCCTCGCCCAGTTCAACAAGGCGCTGGAGGTGCTGAAAGCCCAGGGCGCCGAGCTGGTGGACATCAACGAGTTCAACATGCAGCCGATCGGCGAGGGCCGGCTCAATGTGCTGCTGACCGAGCTGAAGGTCGATCTCAACGCCTATCTTGCGGGCGCCAATCCCAATGTCAAAACCCGCACGCTCGCCGATCTGATCGCCTTCAACAAACAGGAGCCGCGCGAACTCGCCTACTTCGGCCAGGAGTTCTTCGAGACCGCCGAAGCCACCGGCGGCCTCTCCGATCCGGCCTATGTCGCCGCCCACGACAACGGCAAGCGTGCCGCCGGACCCGACGGCATCGACCGCCTGCTGAAAGAGAACAACCTGGTGGCGCTGCTCTCGCCCACCAACGACCCCACCTGGCTGATCGACCTGGTGAACGGCGACAACTTCGGCGGTGCTGCCTCGACCATCCCGGCGGTGGCGGGCTATCCGCACCTGACCGTGCCCATGGGCGATGTCAGCGGCCTGCCGGTCGGCATCTCCTTCATCGGTCCGGCCTGGTCCGAACAACTGCTGCTGTCGTTGGGCTATGCCTACGAACAGGCCAGCAAGGCGCGCAAACCGCCGGCCTATCCCGCCACGCTGCCGTTGCCGTAGGCGCAGATGAATAAACCTGAGACCGTCATCAATTACGTCAACGCGGCGCACTTCATCGATCACTACGCCATGCTGGTATTCCCGGCGGCGCTGATCGTGATGGGCCCGGCGCTGGGCTACGGCTACGGCGAACTGCTGCCCTACGGCACGCCCGGCTTCATCGCCTTCGGCGCCGGCTCGCTGGTGACCGGCTGGCTGGGCGATGTCTGGAGCCGGCGGCACATGATGGTGCTGTTCTTCATCGGTATCGGTCTTGCCATGATCGCCACCGGCTTCGCCCAGACGCCGCTGCAGATCGGTCTCGGCGTGTTCGTGATCGGCATGTTCGCTGCCATCTATCATCCGGTCGGCACCGCCATGATCGTGGCTTACGCGCCCAAGCTCGGACGCGAGATCGGCATAAATGGAGTCTTCGGCAATATCGGAGTGGCCAGCTCGGCGCTGGTCACCGGCGCGCTCAGCCAGTTCTTCGGCTGGCGCGCGGCCTTCGTCGCGCCCGGCCTGATTGCGATTATCGCCGGCGTCCTGTTCGCCATGAATGTCGTCCACGAAGACCGCAAGGGCCACAAAGCCGGCACCGCGCCGGTGCGCATCGCCCGCGAGGACATGTGGAAGGTGATCGCCGCCCTGGTGCTGACGGTGATCGCCAGTTCCACCTCCTTCAACACCGTGACCGTGGCGCTGCCCAAGCTGTTCGCCGAACGGCTGGCCGATCTCACCGCCAGCCCGGCGCTGCTCGGGCTGATCGCCGCCTGCGTCTACCTGTTCGGCGCGGCGTCGCAATACACCGTGGGCACACTCATCGACCGCCACGGCCTCAAGGCCGTGTTCCTGCCGCTGTGCTTCCTGTCCATGCCGGTCCTCTACCTGGCCGCCATCACCTCCGGCCCGGCGCTGCTGCCTATCTCCGTGGTGCTGATCATCGCCATCTTCGGCCAGGTCACCATCAACGACGCCATGGTCGGCAAGTACACCACCGACAAATGGCGCTCCACCGCCTATTCCGTGCGCTATTTCATCGGTTTCACGGCCGCCGGCGCGTCGGTGGCCATGATCGCGGCCATGCACGAAAGCGGCGGCTTCGCCCTCACCTTCAAAGTGCTCGCCGCCTTGAGTATCCTGGTCATCGCCGGCGGGCTGATCTTCCCCGCCGAAAAATCAGAGGCGCCCGCCGCCGCCGAATAAGGGAGGCTTGAATGCGCAGTGTGTTCGGTCTTGCAGTCTTGATGATCGCCGACTTGATGATCGCTCATGGCGCCTCCGCCGCCGAGGCGCCGTCGCCCGGTGTGTCGATCAAGTGTACCGGCACCGAGGAACGCCAGGTGCGCGACCTGGTGGCGGACGCCAACGGCCGCCTGAAGAAAGGCGACTTCACCCCGCCGGAAACCCGGCCCGAGACCTTCGAGCATATCTTCAAGACCAATTCCTTCCGCGTCACGACACGCGACCGGTCTTCCACCACCAGCATCGAGACCTGCGAGGTGCAGGGCCGGGCCTTCACCTGCACGACCAGGCGCGGCCAGAGTCCCGTGCCTTATGTGATGCAGTTCAACCTCGACACCGGCGAATACGCCGCAACCAGCGATGACGAACTTGTGAAATCCCGGCGCAAGGGCACTTGCGATATGGCGCCGGCCAGGGCGTTGATGGAACAGGCGAAGAACGCCCCCGCGAAATAGCCCCGAGCCTAGTTGTTGCTGGGGCAGCAGCGGGCTAAAGTCCCGCCCGAACCCCGAGGTCCATCAAGGGCCTCGGTCTAGGGAGGATCATATGACCCGTTCATTCACCGCCGCCGCTTTCACCGCCATCCTGCTTTCCACCGCCACCATTGCCGCCGACAGCGTGCCCGCGCCGATCGCCGCTGCGGTCGCCGACGCCGGCCGCCCCGCCGCCGACAAGGAGCGTGACGCCAACCGCAAGCCGGCCGAAGTCGTGGCTTTCGCGGGCGTGAAGCCCGGCATGGTGATCGCCGAACTCGGGCCCGGCGGCGGCTATTACACCCGCATCCTGGCCAAGGCCGTGGGCCCCAACGGCAAGGTGCTCGCCCTCCTGACGCCGGCCGCCGCGGCGCGTCCGCAGGTGAAGGAAAACTTCGACAAGCTCACCGCCGAGTATCCGAACATCAAGGTCGTGACCGTGGACTACACCGCCATGGGCGCCCTGCCGGAGAAGGCCGACCTGTTCTGGACCACCGAGAACTACCACGACTTCCACAACGGCCCGACCGCCAATATCGCCGCGCTCAACAAGGCGGTGTTCGACAACCTGAAGGCGGGCGGGATCTATTACGTGGAAGACCACAACGCCGCCGACGGCGCCGGCCTCGAGGCCACCTCCAAGGTGCACCGCATGGACGTGGCGATCGCCAAGACCGAACTGACCGGCGCCGGCTTCAAGATCGACGCCGAAGGCACCGCCCTCAAGAACCCGGCCGATAACCGCGCCGCGGCCAACAGCGAAGGCGGAGCGCACTTCGTGACCGAGCGCTTCATGCTGCGCGCCAAGAAGCCCTAACTGCTCCTGGTTGTTTTTACGAAGAGCGCGGCGGGCTTCCCGCCGCGCTTTTTGTTTGCGCCGGGAAAATCGGTTCTTCCGGCTGCGGTCCTCTGCTATGGGATAGCCATGCGATCCTGTCCGGACATGCCCTCACGGAGCGTGCGGTGACGCCGCCGGTGGCCGGGGCGGAAGCGCTCCGGGACTCCCTGCTTCAGAAAGCCCGGACCCATCTCGCGGCCGGCCAGCTCGCAGCCGCCGATACCGCCGCCCGCACCATTCTCGATAGCGACCCGCAGCACGCCGGGGCGCTCACGGTGGTGGGCGAGATCGCCATGAGGCTGGGGCTGCGCGATCACGCCTTGCGCGCGCTGACCGCCGCCGCCGCATCCGGTTCCGGGCCTGACGTGGCCGGCCTTCTCGATCGCGCCAACCGCTTGCCGCCGGAGGCGCCGCCGCCGCTAGGCAGCCTTCTCGTCATCAAGGCCTGGCGGCAGGGATTCTGGTCCGAGATCGTCCATGTCCTGGGCTGCGCGCTGCTGGCGGAACTGACCGGGCGCGTACCGGTGACGCTGTGGGGCGCGAATTGCCTCTATAGCGACGGCAGCGAGGCGGACGCATTCCGCCTTTATTTCGAACCGCTTTCCCACGTCACGCCGGCGGACCTGGCGGCCATGACCGGGGCCGACTTCTTCCCGGCGAAGTGGTCGCCGCGCACCCTGTTCAAGGACGAGTTCCAGAAATACGAGGGCGAAGGTGCCTGGACGCCGGCCATCGCCTTCCTCGGGCGGCGCGAACGGATCGCGGTGGCGGATTTTCATGTCAGCCCGCGCGACCTCATCGATTGGATTCCCCCGTTCCATCCCCTTCATGGCCGCAAGGCGCTCGACATCTTCCGTTATCTCACCGCGAAATACCTGCATCCCTCCGCCGCGGCGCAGGAAGCGGTGCGTCGGCTTGACGCGGAGATCGGCCTCTCCAACGTCGAACTCGCCGTGCATGCGCGCGGATCGGACAAGTCCACCGAAGTCGGCCAACTCGACGCCGTCAACCGGTCGTATTTCGAATTCCTGCCGAAGATCTACGAAGGCGGAAAAGTGCTGCTGTTGACCGAGGACGATACGCTGCGGCCGCATTTCGCCGCGATGTTCGGCGACAAGCTGATCGAGCCGCACAGCATCCGCCAGCAGGGGGGCGCGCCGCCGCACTGGCGCACCGATGTCGACCGCGTGCAGATCGGGCTGGAAGCGCTGCGCGATGTCTACGCCGCCGTCCCGGCACGGAAATTCGTCGGCAACGGCGGCTCCAACTTCTCGTGCATGATCCCGTTCGTGCGCCCGCCCGGGTCGGTGAACATCCTGGCGGCCGGCGGGAATTCGCTGCTGGTGCGGTCCGACTTCAAGTTCTCGATGCCGGTCGAAAAGAGATCAGTCAAACAGGCCGGGGTGATCGAAGTTGGTGGTCAGTGACAGGCGGAAGGCGCGGCGGTTGACCCGGGTCATGGTCTCCGAGCGCATGGCCATCCATTCGTCGACATCGGTCAGGTTGCCGATGCGCGCCCGCAAGGTGGCGCTGCTGCCGCCCAATTTGAATTGGTAGCGGGCGCCGAGATCGATGGTGCCGTAGGCCGGCGTATAGACACCGGTGCGCGGGTTCAGCAGGCGTTTGCTGGTGTAGTTGAACTGGCTGTCGACGGACAGTCCGTCGAGGAACGGCAGTTGGTAGGTAAGGTTGACCAGGCCGGTCACGGCGGGCACTCCCGCCGCACGGTTACGGATCAGTCCGCGGTCCACCAGCTCGCCGAGGCGCGCCGGTTCCAGCAGCGCCAGGCCGCCGACGACGTTGAACCCCGGCGCGGGTTTCCCGGTCAGCGACAGTTCGATGCCGCGGTGGCGCGCCTGGCCGATCAGGCCGTAGACGTTGAGGGTGTCGATGCCGGGCGTCGGCTTGGAAATCTCGAACAGCGAGCTGATGAAGGTGACGCCCGCGCCGATGCGGTAACGCATGCCCAATTCATATTGCGTCGCCATCACCGCCGGCAGCACCTCGTTGCGGTTGGCCGCGTTGTTGGGCGCGGTGCCGGATTCCTCCAAGCCGCGCACGGTGGTGGCGAAGAAAGTCAGGCTGTCGTTGGGTTCGAAGGTGGTGGCGAAATCGTAGAGCCAGGGGGTGGCGGTGGAGGTGCGAGCGGCGCCGCCGGGCGGGGTGACCTGCTTTCGATAATGGGTTTTCAGCACCGCCCCGCGCAGCCAGATACTGTCCGTCACATCGGCCTCGTAGCCGACGCCGCCCATGAACTGCCGTGTCAGGTCGACGCCGGGGATCACGCCGAACGGCTTGGGCGGCTCGGGAGTCACGGGCAGTCCCAGGGTCTGGTCGACGAAGGCAAAGGGCACCGACACGCCGGGCCGCACCTGGCTCTTGGACGTGCGCCACCGCAGCGTCGCGAACAGGCGCTGGTTCTCCGCGGTCTTGAGGCTGGCGCGGGTTTCGGCGGCCGCGGACCGCGCCTGGGTCAACCGCGACCGCACCGCGTTCGCCGTACCGGTTCCGTCGGCGCCCAAGGTCAACAGCGTGAAGTCGCCGCGTTCGCGGTCGAGATCGGTGACCACGAAGGACGATTGCAGCGCGAACACCTCGGACGGCGCATAGGCCATCACGGCGCCGCCGGCGTATTGCCACTGTTCCATCCTGGTCCAGTCGGCCGCGTAGACCCCGGGGTGGACCTGCTTGGGCGGCAGGACGGTGCCGGCGGCGGTGACCTGATAGTCGCCCTGCTTGGTGAAGCGGTCGACGGAGACGAAGGTCTTGATCTGAACGGCGTCATTGGGCCGCCACACCGGCACCATGGCGAAGTGGCGCGGGCGGCGCGGTACGCCGTCGGAGCCGGTGTCGTTGATGATGTTGAGGCCGTAGGACACGCCGATGCGGCCGTCGGGGCTGGCCGCGGACCCGCGCGAGAGGATCGCCCAGCCGCCATAGTCGCGGTAGGCGAACTCCACCTGTTCGCGGGCGCCGGGGGTGGCGGTCGGCAGGCGGTATTCGACAATTCCCGACGGCGCCGGGAAGTCCACGCCCAGTGCGTTGATGCCGACGCGGATGGTGACCCCGTCCAGCGCCGGGTCGACGATATTGGCCGAGCGGATGAAATAGGCGCCGTCGATGCGGTAGTTGCCGGACTCCTGCAGCGAGAAGCCGCGCACCTGCTGCTCGTTATACAGGCCGATCTGTTCGGAGCCGATCTTTTCCCCGAAGGCGTCCACCACCACCGTCGCCACGTTGGTGGACGACTGGGCGTGCGCGTCGGACGCAAAGACCGTCAGCGCCGCCATCATATACGCCGGCGCCCGCCGCAATCTGTTCATGCCAGTCCCCCATGCCGCCGGCTTCCCCTCAGGCGGCGCATGTCCCTTCTCGGGGAAGGGACATGTAACTGCAATTCACGTACCCGTAATCTAGGCTTTGATCTCTTTGTACCAGGCCGCGAAGGCGCGCTGATAAAAGGTCTTGGCCGCCGGATTGAACAGGGCCCACATGCCGAGGCTGTCCGGCATCTCGAAGGTGTTGCCGGCGTCTTCGGCGCTGATGCCTTTCTGGTGCGCCTTGCGCGCCGCGGCTTCCACCGCCGCGAACATGGCCTGATAGCGCTCGATGTCGGTTTTCTTTCCCACCGGTCCGTGACCCGGCACATAGACGGTGGCGGCCGCGGCGCGTTTGAGCCCGGCGATGGAGGCCGCCATCCTGGTGGGCACGGTGTCCACATAGTTGGGGAACATCCGGTTCCACACCAGGTCGCCGCAGAACACGACGCCGGGATCGTCCAGTTCCACGGTCACGTCGCTGTCGGTGTGACCGCCGCGCGGGATCAGTTTCACCACCCGGCCGCCGAGATCGAGGGTGGTGGTCGCGGTGGGCGAGAGCACAATTGCGTCCTTCACCGCCGCGGCGCGGGCCGGGTCGGGCGGCGTCTGGTTGCGCTCGATCACCAGGTCGCGGGTGCGCGCGGTGGCGCGGATCGGCGGTTTGGCTTCGGCGAGGTAGCCCGCCACGCCGTTGGCGTGGTCGGCGTGATAGTGGGTGAGCGCCACATGGGTCGGCCACTTGCCCGTGAGTTCCCTGGCCTTGCCGGCGAGCCACTTGGCGCCTTCGGGGGTCTGGAATCCCTCGATGGCGAGCACGCCGTCCTTGCCGGCGATCAGGCCGCCGTTGGAGACCGTGGTGCGGTCGCCTTCCAGCGGCGCCGAGACATGGGCCCAGACGCCGTCGGCGATTTTTTCCAGGGTGCCGAATTTCTCCTTGGCGACAATCGTCCCCAGGGACTCCGCGGCGAAGGCCCGGCGCGCGGCGGCCGGCATGGCTGCGGCCATGAGAGCGATGTGGCAGGCGCAGCCGATATGGCGCGCGAGGAATGTGCGGCGTGTGACGGTCATGAAAGCCTCCCCCGAAGCCTGGACTCTATTTCGACATCCACTTCATTTCGTCATTCTCAGCGCCATGAACGGCGCGAACAGCCGAATCCCCGGCCACTCCAGGACCCGGGTCAATCCTAGCCGGTAAAGCAGCTTGGCGATACCGGCCAGGGCCTTCTGGCGCCCCGCGAAATGAGGGTCGGTGAACAGGCGCCGGAACATCCGGTCCATGACCTGCTCATCGCTGGCCACGTTCAATCCGGTTTTTCGGGCGTAGGCCAGGACCCGGCGCTTCTTGACGAAGTTCAGCGACGCCCACAGGCCGCGGTAATCGGCGTTGGTCTCGAACGCCTCGATGGTGCGCCGGAACAGCCGGTGGGTGAGGGATTTGGTGAGCACGATCGGAATGCGCACATGGGGCTCCCACGGGAAAGCGTAGTTGGGGCACAGGATCGCCTGTACGCCGCCGGGGGCGAGCCAATCGTGGGTCCGCGTCAGATAGTCCGGCCACGAGTTCACATGTTCGAACACATTGATCGAGAAGATCACGTCGTATTTGGCCGGCGGCGTGAAATCCTCGTAGCCGCAGCGGTGAATGGTGAGCCCGGCGCGGGCGGAGATGACCGCGAGCGGCGCGTCGGTCTTGCCGAAGCCGGCGCTGGCGGGTTCCAGCCCCTCGAAATGGCTGTCGGGGAATCTCGCCTTCAGGCGGCCGAGCAGGAGGCCCGGACCACTGCCGATCTCCAGGCATCGCAGCCCGGGCTTGGCGCGAGAGGCGATGATGCCGGCCACTTCCGAAAAACCGAAGGCCGCCTCCTCGTCGGAGAGGACGTAGTAGTCCGGGTCGGCGAAGGCGTCCCTGAAATCCATGGGTGGGGACCTTACCCCATTCCTTCATTAACCGCAGCGATCTTGACTTGAACCTGTCGGCGGCCGTGATTGCAGTGCTGAATATGGAGGATGTGACATGACGGGCAGGGCTGCGGCCATCGCGCTGGCGATCTCGCTCCTGGCGGCGCCGGCCTCCGCCGCGCAGCCGCGCAAGAGAGCCCCCGAACCGCCGCCGCCACCGCCGCAATTCCATGTCGATGTGGCGACCAGAAGCGCTGCGCTGACGCGTTTGGCTTTGAGCTTTCCGGAATCATCCGTCATCGGCGAGGCCGGATTTACGCTCATCGCCTGCGGTGAGAGGGTTCCAATCCATGCCAGCGACGCCTTCAGCACCGTACCAAAAGACGACTATGCCAAGGTGTTCGCCGCCGAAGCCGCCCTGGCGGGATATAAGATGCCGTCAAATCAGACGGACTTGTTCGCCACCGGCGATGCGTCCGCGCCTGAACTAGAGATCGGCGCCGCCATCATCAGTGTGAGTGAGAAGGGCTGTCCGACCCTCAAAGGCCTGAGCACCTCTTTAATCATCGACGCAACGATGAAGGTCGATTGGCAGGTGTTCGACCCTCTGGAAAAGAAATTGTTGTTTCGTGCCACGAACGATGGCTCGGCCAGGCTTCAGAGAGAACCTCTCAACGATCTGGTCATGGGCCGCACTTACGCCGGTATGGCGCCTGAAGCCGCGCGCAACGCCTTCCAACAGGCCGCCAAGGCGATCTTGGCCGACCCCAATTTTGTCGCGGCCATGCGCGACCTCAAGGCCGGCCCGCCTGCCGAGGCCGGTGCGCTGTTTCCCGAGGCGCAGACCGCGGCTCCGGCGGCCCCTGCGCCGGTCCAGATCGTCCGGCTCAGTCCGAATACCAGGCCGTTCAAGGATCAGGTGGCGGCGTTGTGGACACAGGTCGTCACCGTACTGACTCCGGGCGGCACCGGTTCGGGGTTCTACGTCGCCGACGGCCTGCTCCTGACCAATCATCACGTGATCGCCGGCTACTCCCACGTACGGTTGAGGTTCTTTGGCGGGCGCGAGATCGAGGGCGATGTGGTGCAGTCCAACGCCAGGCGGGACGTGGCGCTGATCAGAAGCGCCAGCGCCGGCGTCGCCGGACTCCCGCTGCGATTGGAGGCGCCGGAACTGACCGCCGCCGTGTTCGTGATCGGGTCGCCGCTGGGCGAAAAGAACGAAGGCAGCGTCTCGGCCGGGATCGTGAGCGCCCTGCGCGAGGAGAAGGAAGGCCCTTATATCCAGAGCGACGTGGCCGTCACCCGCGGCAACAGCGGCGGCCCGATGTTCGACGACAAGGGCAATGTCGCGGCGCTGGTGGTGTCGGGAGTCGAGGGCACCGCCGTCAACCGCTTTGTCCCGGTCGCCGATGCGTTGAAGGTGCTGGACATCAGGTTCGCGCCGTAGCTGCCGCATCCGCCCTTGCGGACGCAGGCGCAGGCCGTATGGTGGCGCGGCCATGGACGCTTCCGACCTTGCCCAAGCCCTCGCCCTGCACCAGGCCGGACGCCTCGATGAGGCGCGCGCCCTCTACGACCGCATCCTGGCGGCGACGCCCGCGGATGCCGAGGCGCTGCAGTTGCGCGGCGCCGTGGACCTGCAGCAGGGCCGGCCTGCGGAAGCGCTCGCGCTGTTCGACCGGGCGCTGGCGGTCCGCCCCAATTTCGCCGCCGCGCACGCCAACCGGGCGGCCGCCTTGCTGGCGCTCGGGCGCCATGCCGAAGGCCTGGCGAGCTGCGAACGGGCGCTTGCCCTCAACCGCAGGACGCCGAATGTCTGGGCCAACCGCGCCGCGTTGCTCCTGAAACTGCGCCGGCCCGACAAGGCGCTGCAATCGGCCGATCAGGCGCTGGCCTACGCGCCCGACCATATTGATGCCGCGAACGTCCGGACCGAGGCGTTGCGGGCGGTGGGGCGCTACGACCAGGCTCTGGCTTCCGCCGACCGCAGCCTCGCGCTCCTGGACCAGCCCGACGTTCACGCCCTGCGCGCCGGCCTCCTCCTGGATTTGAAGCGCCCGCAAGAGGCTCTCGCCGCCGCCGACCGGGCGCTCGCGGCCACGGCCGATGCGCGCATCCTGGGCTTGCGCGCCAACGCCCTCGCACGGCTGCACCGGTTCGAGGAAGCCATCGCCGCCTATGACCGCGCGGTGAGTCTGGCGCCGGACGACGCGGAGCTTCTCTATAATCGCGCGCTCGCCTGCGTCGAGATGGGCCGTATGGAAGACGCCTTGGCGACCAGCGCCGCGGCACAGCGCGCCAATCCGAATTTTGCGCCGGCCTTCGTCGCCGAAGCCTTGGCGCTGCGCAGTCTTGAGCGTTATGGCGAAGCCGTGGCCGCCTGTGACGCGGCGCTGACACGCGATCCGGCCTTGATCGACGCGCGGCTGGTGCGGGGCATGAGCCTGGAAGCCGCCGGCCGCCATGAGCAGGCTCTACCCGATCTGGAGGCGGCCGCACGGACCGGCGCGCCTATGGCGTTGGGAGCGAGCCTCATGTGCAGCCTGCAGATCTGCAGGTGGGACACTCTTGCGGCCAAGGCCGCCGCGTGCCGCGCCGACATCGACGCCGGCGGCGCCGGGACCGGGGCGTTCGCGGTGCTGATGCTCGAGGCCACGCAGCGCCAGCAGCAGGCCGCGGCGGCGCGCTTCTTCGAAAGCGTCGCACCGGCGCCCGATGGATACGGCTGGTCCAGGACCAGGCCCGATAAACTGAAGATCGGATATTTCTCGGCGGACTTCTTCGATCACGCCACGTCCCGTCTGGCGGTTGGACTGTTCGAGGCGCATGACCGCTCCGCCTTCGAGGTGACGGCTTTCGCTTTCGGAAACGGCGGTCCCGACGATCCCATGCGCGCACGCGTTGAAAGAGCATTCGACCGCTTTCTGGACGTGACCGGCGACAGGCCGCGCGCCGTCGTCGAGACGGCGCGCGCCCTTGGCTTGCATATCGCCGTGGACCTGAAGGGCTTCACCAAGAACGGCAGGCCCGAGGTTTTCGCCCTCGGCGCGGCGCCGATCCAGGTCAACTATCTCGGCTACCCCGGCAGCCTGGGCAGCACACGCTATGACTATGTGATCGGCGACCGGTTCGTGACGCCGCCGGAGCAAGCGCCCTGGTTCAGCGAACGCATCGTCACCTTGCCGCACTCCTACCAGGTCAACGACGCGAAACGCATGCGCGCCGGCGCCGCGCCGGCCCGGCGCGACCTGGGCTTGCCGGAGCGCGGCTTCGTGTTCGCTAGCTTCAACAATACCTTCAAGTTGACGCCGCGGGTGTTCGACATCTGGATGCGGCTTCTCAAAGCGGTCGAGGGCAGCGTGCTATGGCTGCTGGAGGACAACGCCGCCGCCGCGCGCAATCTGCGCGCCGAGGCCGCGGCGCGGGGCGTGCATCCGGAGCGCCTGGTGTTCGCGCCGCGCGCCGGCATGGCCCAGCACCTGGCGCGCCAAAGGGCGGCCGACCTGTTCCTGGACACCTTTCCCTACAACGCCCACACCACCGCCAGCGACGCGCTGTGGGCGGGCCTGCCGCTGGTCACCCGCATGGAGCAGACCTTCGCCGGCCGGGTGGCGGCGGGCATTCTTGCGGCCGCGGGTCTGCCGGACCTGATCGCCCACAGCGACGAAGATTATGAAGCGTTGGCCCTGGCGCTCGCCCGGTCGCCCGAGCGTCTGGCCGGCTACAGAGATCACCTGGAACGGAACCGCGCCGCCACGCCGCTGTTCGACACCCGTCGGTTCACGCGCGATCTTGAGGCAGCCTACAGGAAGATGTGGGCACTCTATGAATCGGGAGCCGCCCCGGCGCCGATAAATGTACCTGGCACATTTTAAAATGTACCAGGTACATTTTTCTCCCTGAGCATCGCGACATAGGCGTCTTCGAGGTCACGGGTGTAACGCGCCGTATCGAACAGCGGCGTGGCGGCGATGGCGGCGAGCTTGGCCCTGGCGCCGTCGAGCAGCGCCGGATTGCCGGCGATCTCCGCGGCGCGGGCTTCGTAGTCGGCCAGGGTCTCGGCGATCATTTCCGGCAGGCCAGCGGCCGTGAGCAGGCTGGCGCCGACGCGGCCGGGGAAGGTGGTTCCGCGGCAGGTGAGCAGCGGCAGACCCATCCACAACGCGTCGCTGCCGGTGGTGTGGGCGTTATAGGGCAGCGAGTCCAGGAACAGGTCGCCCAGGCGCATGCGCGCGAGGTGTTCCTGGTGCATCATCACCGGCGCGAACACCAGCCGCGCGGGATCGACGCCGTGGTCCGCCGCGGCGCGGCGCAGGTTGTCCGCGAACGGTCCGCGGCTTTCCAGGAGCCACAGCACCGATCCCGGCGCCCGCGCCAGGATCCGCATCCAGCTCGCGAACATGGCGGGCGTCAGCTTGTAGGTGTGGTTGAAGTGGCAGAACACGAAAGCGCCGGACGGCAAGCCGTGCGCGGCACGGTCGGCGGCGATGCCGGGCCGTCCGCGCCGCGCGTCGTTGGCCTGGTAGCATCCAGGCAGATAGGCGACCCGTTCGACGTAATGCCCGCGTTCTTCTTCCGGAATGACGATCCGGT
This sequence comes from Rhodospirillaceae bacterium, assembly GCA_041905795.1. GTDB lineage: Bacteria > Pseudomonadota > Alphaproteobacteria > Rhodospirillales > Rhodospirillaceae > SHVO01. Next base: position 213,415 of record JAYRKL010000002.1, read on the forward strand.
CGGCGACGATGTAGTCGATATAGTCGGCGCCCAGGGTGCCGGGAAACCCCAGGAAATTCACCTGCACCGGCGCCGGACGCTGGGCGAACACGTCGCTGCGGCCGAAGCCGTAGTAGCCGTTGAGGTTCACCAGGATATCGATGCCTTCGGCGGCGATGGCCTGCGCGGCCTGGGCGGCGCCCAGGCCGGCGACGGGGACGATGCGCGCGAAGGCCGCCTCCAGCCGCTTGCGCGTGCCGCTGTCGTCGGTGCGGCCGTTGTCGAAAGCGATCACCTCGAACCGGCCGCGGTCATGGTGTTCCAGCACGCCGGCCATGAGGTAGGAGGTGGCATGGCTGCGGAATTCGCCGCACAGATATCCCAATCGGATGCGCCCCGCGCGCCGGGGCGCCGCGAAGGCCGCGCGTGGTGACGCCGGGTACAGGCCGGCGTAGATCCGCGCGCAGGTCTTGAGATCGGCGGGGGAAGCTGAGACCGCCTGGTAGACGAACGGCATCACCACCTCTTTGAGGGCCCGCACGCCGGCGTCCACCAGGGCCAGCTGCGTGTCGTAATCAGCCCAGTCGCCGACGATCATCTTCAGGTGCAGCAGTTCGCCGCGCACATAGGGTGTGTCGGGGTCGTTCTGCAGCGCTTTGGCGAAGTCGGCGGCGGCCTGGGCGAAGTGCTCGCGCTTGGCCAGCAGCATGCTGGCGCGGTTGCGGTAGGGCAGGGCGGCCTCGGGCGCGATCTCGATGGCGCGGGTAAAGGCGGCCGCCGCGTCGTCGATGCGGTTCATGTCCCAGTAGGTGTTGCCCAGGTTGTTCCAGGCGCCCGCGAAGTCCGGTTTGATCGCCAATGCCCGTTCGAAGGCGGCGATCGCCTCGTCGAAGCGTTTCAGGTCCTTGAGGGCGAGGCCGCGGTCGTTCCAGGCCTGGACATAGGCGGGATCGAGGGCGAGGGACCTGTCGTAAGCGGCGAGGGCTTCGCTGACGCGCCCCTTGCGCGAATAGGCCAGGCCCAGGTCGTGGTAGAGGCCCGGCAACGCGGCGCCCAGGGATGCCGCGGTCTCGAAAGCCGCCAGCGCGTCGTCGGCGCGGCCGGTGCGCTCCAGGAGGCGCCCGCGGTTGTAGTGCGCGGCGCCCAGGGACGGCTTGAGGGCGATGGCACGGTCGAATTCCGCCAAGGCTTCCGCCCGCTGTCCCATTTCGCTCAGGAGGATGCCGCGGTTGAAGATCACTTCCGGGACATTGGGCTGCAGCGCCAGCGCCCGGTCATAGCCGGCGAGGGCCTCGGCGTGGCGCTTCAACTCCATCAGGATATTGGCGCGCGCCACCTGGGCGCCGGCGTTGCGCGGTTCCAGCGCCAGGGACTCGTCGTAGCTCGCGAGGGCGGCGTCGGGCTTCTTGAGGTAATAGAGCGCGAGGCCGCGATGGGCGAGGATGTCGGGCGCGCGCGGCTTGAGTTTGAGCGTCTTGTCGAAGCTGGCGACGGCTTCCTGGAAGCGCTGCAGGTTGCACAGCGCCAGGCCGCGGCTGCCGTGGGCGTCGGCGAAATCCGGCTTGGCGCCGACGGCGCGGTCGAAACACGCCAGCGCTTCGGCGAACCGGCCCTGCTGCAGTTTGACCGTCCCCAACAAATGGTGGGCCGTGAAATTGCGCGCATCGGCCTTGACGACCGCGGCATAGCCGCGCTCGGCCTCGGCGAAGTTGCCCTGGCGATGGTGCGCCAGGGCCTGGGCGAGCAGCGCCGCGTTCACTTCGTCTTCAAACTCACGCCCGCCAGCTTGGACACCGCCGACAGCGTGGTCTGGGCCGCGTTGAGGCCGAGGCGGAAGTCCTTGTCGCTATATGTGGCGAAGACGTCGGTCGGCTGGTGCCACTGCGGATCCCAGCCGCTGCCGATATGGATGCCGCGCTCGTTCTCGCGCACGCTGATGGCGGCGACGCTGTCCATGAACGGCACGGAATCGGTGTTGGTCATATGGGCGCCGACGCTCACCGGATAATCGGTGGCGTAGGTCTCGTTGGCGGCCTGGAAGGCCCAGGCCAGGGCCTGGGACTGGGCCGCGAACTTGGAGTTCATCTGGAATTCCACGTTGACGTCAGCCTCCGGGCGCTGCTCCTTGCTCATGGTGCCGTCGGCCTTGGGCGCGCCGTGGTCGAACAGCATCATGTCGTGCTGGACCATCCCGAGCCACTTGGGTTCCGGGTATTTGCCGGACCCGGCGGGGCTTTCGACGCCCTGGAGCTTCTCGCGCTGGGCCACGTAATTGCGCGCGCCGTTCAGGCCGGTCTCCTCGTTGTTCCACAGCACGAAGCGGATGGAGCGGTCGGTCTGCACCTCAGGCGCGGACAGGATGCGCGCGATCTCCATCACGATCGCGGTGCCCGAGCCGTTGTCGTTGGCGGCCTCGCCCCAGCCATGGCCGTCCATATGCGCGCCCAGGATGTACATCTCGCCGGGATGGGTGGTGCCGATCTTGGTGCAGTAGACCTCCTCGCGCGGGCCCGGCGTGGTCGGCTGCTCGTTGAGTTTACGCAAGGCCGCGTCGGGCTGCTTCAGGGGGTCGGTGTTGACGCCGGTGGGGATGCGGTTGCCGCGCGGGCGTCCGCCGCCGACGGCGCGTTCCAGCGGCGAGCCCTCTGGTTCCTTGGCTGCGGGCGGCGCGGGCGGCGGCGGCTGGAAGTCGTACTTCAGGCGCGCGATGCCGGTGCAGCCGTAGCTCTTCAATTGCGCCTCGATCCAGTCGATGGCGGCGCGGTTGCGGTCGGTGCCCTGGCGGCGGTCGCCGAACTTGGTCAGGCCCTTGATGGTGGCCTTGTATTTCTCGAGGTCGAGGCGGCTGACCAGGGTCTGGATGCCGGGATCGAGGACCGGGGCCTGCGCCGCGGCGGGACCGCACAAGAGGAGTGCCGCACAGAACGCCGCGCCGCGCTTGATGAAGGGCATGGAACTCTCCATTGATGGGCCGACTGACTTCAAAAAGCCTATCTGCCGCGCCCCGGACCGGCAAGGGAGCGCGGAGCCATGGCGGCGTGGACCAGGTAGCCTTTACCCCGGGTTCCTTTGCCAAAACGGGCCAATAGTTTCTCCAATTCGGCGGCCAGTTCCCGCGCCTCGGCCTCGGACAGGGTCATCATCCGCCACACATCCAGGGCCGGCGGGCCTTTGCGTGTGGCCACGCGGCGCATGGCGGGGCGGCCCTGGTCCAGGAAATAATAGACCCCGCCGTCGGCGTCGCCCTGGCGGGCGTCTCGTAAAGCGTCGCTAAGATCGGCGGCGAGTTGGCCGTCGGGCGGCGGCGCCAGGGCGGCCGGGACAAAGAACGCCGGCGCCACGGCGCGGTAGATGCGGACCGGCCGGCCGGCGCGACGCTGCTTGCGCTGTTCACGCACCAGGCCAAGGGCCACCAGCCGCCCCACATGATAGGTGAGCAGGGACAAACTCATGCCCGTCGCGTCCGCGAGGTCTTTGAGCGAACGCTCGCCCCGCGCCAGTTCCAGCACCAGCCGGCGGCGGTGATCGGTGAACACGGCGGCGGCTTTCTCGGTGCGCACGGTGAAGGCGTTCGCCGGGAGGATGTTCATGGCTGCCCCGCGCATGACAAAGTTGTTGGGGACCACTTTATCCCGGTTCTGGTTCAAGGTCCCGGCTGTCATTTGAAGTTGGGGCGGCCTTAGCCTTGCGCATCACGGCAACGGGGAGATGCGATCATGAAATGGCATCATGCGGCGATAGCTGCGAGTTGGGTTCTCGCCACGGGCGCGGCCCAGGCGGCGGGATTTGCCTGTATCGCCGAGGAGGCGGCGCGCCGGGATTATTCGGGCACGATCTCGCTGCTCCATGACGGCCAGAGCGTCGCCGAGGTGGCGCGGGGGTTGGTTGGCGGCCCCGATAGTGCCGCGATCACCGCCGCGACGCGCTTCAATATCGGTTCGGCCAACAAGATGTTCACGGCGGTGGCGGTGGCGCAGCTGGTGGATGCGGGCAAGGTCTCGTTCGACGATCCGGTCGGCACGTATGTGCCGGAACTCACCCCCGAAGCCCGCGCCGTGACGCTGCATCAGCTGCTCACCCATACCTCGGGCCTTGGCGATTTTTTCCGGCCGCAGAACATCGCCGTGGTGCGCGCGGCACGCAAAGCGATCGACCTGCTGCCGGTGCTGGTGTCGGACACGCCGCAGTTTCCGCCCGGATCGCAGTTCAGTTACTCCAACAGTGGTTTCGCCCTGCTCGGCATCGTCGTGGAGCGTGTGTCCGGCGAGGTCTACGGCGACTATCTGCGCAAACATATTTTTGAGCCGGCGGGCATGACCGCCACCTCGCTCGACGCCGCCTCCGGCGGTGTGGCGGCGCAAGGCATGACCCGCATGCAGATGCCGGGGCCTGGGGCGGGACCTCCCGGTGGTCCGCCGCCGGGAGGGCCGGTTAAAGGCCCAATGCCGCGCGGTGACGGGCCGTTGCGCCCGGCGCCCAACACGGCGGACTTCGGCTCCGCCGCCGGCGGCGCCTTCAGCACCACCGCCGACCTGCAGAAATTCCTGGCGGCGCTCAGGGCCGGGAAGCTCACCAAATCGGCGGCGGTTCTCACAACGCCCAAGGCCGATCCCGGGCGCGGCCTGCGCTATGGCTACGGCTTCGGGGTGATGGCGGGCGACGGCCTGACCTGGACCGGCCATAACGGCGGCACGCCAGGGGCCAATGCCGAAATCCACGCCACCACCGACGGCGCCTGGTCGGCGGCGGTGCTGGCCAACCGCGATCCGCCCCTGGCCACCGAGATGTTCCGCTACATCCAGGGCGTGGTGAAGGCCGGCGGTTGCTAGCCGCCATAATTTCGCGCCAGTCCGAGGTCAAGCTCCCGTCCTCGCGGAGGGAGAGGGACCATGCGGACATACGATCTGATCATTGTCGGCGCCAGTTTCGCGGGGCTCTCCTGCGCCCGCACCGCGGCGGCGCGCGGGCTCAAGGTCTGCGTCCTGGAGCGCAAGGCGGAGCCGGGCGCCGCGGTGCGCACCACCGGCATCCTGGTGAAGGAAGCCGCCGAGGACATGGACGTGCCCGCGTCTCTGACCCGGCGTATCCGCGGTGTCAGGCTGTATGCCCCCAACGGCGCCCATGTGGATCACTGGGCGCCCGGGTACTACTTCATGGCCACCGATACCCCTGGCCTGATGCGCTGGCTGGCGGAGGAAGCGGTGCGCGCGGGCGCCGACCTGCGCCTCGGCACGCCGTTCCGCGGCGCCGAGATTTCGGGTGAAGGCGTCGCCGTGCATGACGCCGGCGTCCGCGCGCCGCTGTTGATCGGCGCCGACGGCGCGGCCTCCAACGTGGCGCGGGTCTTCGGCCTCGCGCGCAATACGGAATTCCTGGCGGGGGCGGAATGGGAGCTGGCGCCGGAGGCCGGGCTCGACCCCCGCTTCCTGCACTGCATCCTCGATAGCGAGATCGCCCCCGGCTATATCGCCTGGGCGGTGCCGGGGGTGAACTGCATCCAGCTGGGCGTCGCCGTGCGCCCGCATTTGTTCAGAGGGGGCAAGGCCGATCCCGGCGCGGTGCTGCGGACCTATGGCGCGCGGCTGGGGCTATCCCAGGCGCGCTGCATCGGCGTGCGCTCCGGGCCTATCCCCGTGGGCGGCGCGCTGGGCAAAACCGCGGCCGGCCCCGTCATGTTGATCGGCGACGCCGCCGGCCACTGTTCGCCGCTCACCGGCGGCGGCATCGCGCTGGCGCTCAGGCTGGGGCGGCGGGCGGCGCAGATGGTGTCCGACTGGCGTGACGCCGGCGGTGAGCATCCGGCCGTGGCCATGGCGCGCGAGGCGCCCCGTTTTGCCGTGAAGGGTCTGATGCGCCGCGCGCTCGATCTGGCGCCGCCCAACTGGGTATGGAATGCGACCTTGGGCACGGCGGCGTTCCGCGGGCTTGCCCAGGCGGTCTACTTCCACCGCCGCGGCGCCGGCGAGGAATTGCCTTACCCCGAAACCGCGCCCGCTGTTACCGAAGCCGATCCCGTCGTCTGAGCTGTCTGGCCCTGTACATCCGCCCCGGCCTATAGTCGCGCAGGGTGGATGTACAGGGAGGGCTGTCATGAAATCCGTTATCGGCGCCGGACTGGCGATGGCGTTGTTCTCCGCCGGCGCGTTGGCCGCGGATCTTGCGCCGGCGCCCCATGCCGGCGAGGGCGGCGTGCCGCAGTTCGAACGGGACATGTCCTGGCCCCAGTTGCCGCCGGCCTGGAACAAGGGCGCGGCGGTGTCTTGGGCGGCGGCGGACGATCAGGACCACATCTGGCTGATCACCCGGCCGCGGGAACTCACCAACCTCGATCCCAATACACCTAAGTCGGCGATCCCGCCGGCGGTGCTGGAATTCGACCAGGCCGGCAAATACCTGCGCGGCTGGGGCGGCGAAAGCGGCCCGGGCTACGCCTGGCCCGGCAACGAGCACGGCCTGACCTTCGACTCCAAGGGCTTCATCTGGATCCTGGGCAACAACGACAACTCCAACGGCCGCTCCAAACTGCCGAGCGACTCGCAAGTCCTGAAGTTCACCCGCGACGGCAAATTCGTGAAGGCTTTTGGCGTTCCGGGCCAGATCGGCAGCAACAAGACCGACGTCCTGCGCGGCGCGGCCAACTCCTACTACTACGCCAAGACCAATGAGCTGCTGGTGGCCGACGGCTACGGCAACAGCCGCATCGTGGTCTATGACGCCGACACCGGCAAAGTGAAGCGCACCTGGGGCGCCTACGGCAACACGCCGCTGGACGCCGCCGACCGTCCGGCGCCGGAGAAAGCGGCGCGTTCCAACGGCGCCTTCGAGCCCGTGGCCGACGCCCTGCAGCAGTTCAACACCGTGCACGACGTGAAGATGTCCGACGACGGCCTGGTCTATGTCGCCGACCGCAACAACAAGCGCATCCAGGTCTTCACCATCGACGGCAAATTCGTCACCGAGAAGTTCCTGGGCCTCGACAGCAAGTTCCCGCTGCAGGCGCGCTCGGTGGGCTTCTCGCCGGATCAGCGCTTCCTCTATATCGGCGGCACGCCGGTGATCTACATCCTCAACCGCAAGACCCTGGAAACCCTGGGCACCATCTTCACCGGCATCGGCACGCCGGGGCATCCGCCCGGCCACGGCGTCAGCGTCGACCACCACGGCAATCTCTACCTGGTGCAGGCCGACACCACCGGCCTGGATGGCAAGAGCACCACCACCTTCGGCGCCTACCGCTGGAAGTTCACCGGCACCTCGCCCGCCGCGCCGTGCTGCGTCGGCGAGGCCGTGCGCGCCAAGAATTGACATGCGCCGGTCTCTCGCGCGCCTCGCTGCGGCCAAGGGGCTCAACACCGCGTTTCTGGCGGTGCGGACCTCGGCTACCTGATCGCGCTGCCGCACCCTGCGCCTTAGTCAAAGTCCCAACGCCACCCTCAGGTCCGCCGGATCGCCCAGCCTGTGGGCGGTGTAGTCGCCGTACTGGATCGCGTGCCAGCCGGCGGCGCGCGCGGCGGCCACGTTGGCGGGAATGTCGTCCACCAGCAGCAGGCGCGAAGGGTCGGCGCAGCCCAGGTCGTCCTCGATCATGGCGAAGAACTCCGGGTCCGGCTTGGCCACGCCCATGGGGCCGGCGGCGTACATCCGGTCGACGTGGTGCTTGAGCAGGTTCTCCCATAGGAAGCCGGCGCGGTGGCGTTCGTTGTTGGTGCCGATGACGCAGCGCAGGCCTCTCTCGCGCAGGTCGCGGACAACGCCCAGCGCGCCGTCGCAAGGAGCAAGGTCCTTGGTGAACCAATAGTCCATGAACTTGTCGGCGGTGGTCGTGCAGCCCAGCGCGGCCAGCACCGCCGCGAGCCGTTCCTTGAGATCGGCCTTGCCCGTCAGCACGTCGGCGAACGAGCCGCCGAACATGGCGCCGGCGAAGGTGCCGACGTCGAGGCCGTGATCGCGCGCGAGGTCCCGCGACCACAGGAATCCCGCGCTGTCGTAGTTCCGGTTGAGGACACCGTCGAAATCGAACACGACGGCGTCGAGGTGGTGCAGGTTTGACACGGCAACCTTTCTTGTGCGCGAGGCGAAGTTTAGCCGCGGTCCAGCCCCAATGTTGCCTTTTTTAAAGGCGACAACAACATGACGTGGCCTTTTCAAAACAGGCCCTCATTTTTTATGTGCGGGGGTGTTCATGTCGCGATCATTCAAACATCTGCCGTTCGCGGTGTTCGGCGTGCTTGCCCTGGCCGGATGCGCGTCCGACTATTCGCCCAATACCTACGCCAGCAATGCGGTGCAATACGCCAATAGGGTGGAGCCGGGCACCGTCGTCGGTTTCCGCCAAGTGGCGATCAGCGCCAACGGCAATATCGGCGCGGTCACCGGCGGCGCCGCCGGCGGCGTGCTCGGGTCGGAATACGGCGGCACGCCGCTGGCCGCGGTCGGCGGCACGGCGGTGGGTGCCCTGGTGGGCACCGCGCTCGATCATGCCGCGGGCGACACCACCGGCTGGGAGTACATCGTGCGCAAGCACAACGGCGACATGCTGTCGGTGACCCAGCGCGAGAAGAAGCCCCTCGACCTCGGCCAGAAAGTCCTGGTGATCATCGGCCCCCAGGCGCGCGTGGTGCCGGACTACTCGGTACCGCCGGAGCCGGTGGTGAAGGCCGAGGCCAAGCCTGAGCCCAAGCCCGAACCCAAGACAGACCCCAAGCCGCAGAACGTGAAGGTCGAAGTGGTGCTGTCGCTGCCGCCCGGCGTGACGGCTCAGGGCTCCAACGGTCAGGCGATCGCCCCGGCCGCCGATGCGCCCGTACAGCAGGCCAAGGATGAAGCCATGGCCGTGCCCGCGGTGCCGGCGGGCGTTATCCAGGCCGCCACCGTCTCCAGCGACGACGGCCAGACCGTCGTCGTGCATTTGCCGGTGATCGGCGCGGTGACGCCCACGGGCGCCGGGCTGGTGCCGGTCTCCACCGTGCCTGCGGCCGCCGAAGCCGGCACCGTCACCTCGGATGCCAACGAGGGCAAGCAGCCGGCGCCGGCCGCCAACGAAATCCCGCGCGATCCGCCGGCAACCACGCCAGCTTCAACCACGCCCTAGGCAGGGTGTCCCGCGATCCTGTAGACATCGTCCATGCAAAATGGAGCGATTCCGCAGGATAAGTTGCGCGCCGCGGCGGAACTGCTAGCCGCGGGACGGTACGCCGACGCGGTGCCGCTGTGGCAAGACCTGGCGGCCCGCGCACCGGCGGAGCCCATGCCGCGGATCATGCTGGCGACGGCGCTGAAGGGCGCCGGAGAATGGCGGCAGGCGATCGCGGAATATGAGGCTGCGCAGAAACTGGCGCCGCTGCCGGCGGTGGCTGAGTCGGACCTGCTGCTGGCGCGGCTTACCATCGCCGATTGGAGGGAGTGCGCCGCCGGCGTGGAGCGGCTGAAGCGGCATGTGGAAGCGGGCGCGGCCATCAACCCCTCCATCCTGCTCTACGCCGCGGAGATCGGCCCGGATCTTCTGTTGCGGAGCGCCCGCGCCATGGCGCGGCAAATAGCGGCGGGTGTCACACCCCTGCCGGCGCCACAGCCTCCCTCATCCGAACATATACGCGTGGGCTACATCTCCGGGGACTTCAAGCCCAATCACCCCGTCGGGCGTCACATGAGGGATGTCGCGCGGCGTCACGACCGGTCGCGGTTCGAGGTGTTCGGCTATTCCCTGGCTCCGGATGGCCCGAAGCTGGCGGCATTTGCCGAGGCCGTCGATCACATGCGTGTTCTGCGGGACGACGATGACGCGACCGCCGCGGCGCGGATCCGCGCCGACCGGATCGAGATCCTGATCGACCTGGGGGGATACCAGTCCGGGGCGCGGCCCGCCGTGCTTGCGCATCGTCCGGCGCCGGTGCAGGTAAACTTCTTCGGCTCCGGCGTGTCCATGGGGGCGGACTTCATCGACTATATCGTGGCCGACGACTGCCTGATCCCGCAGGCCGCCGCCGCCCATTATGCCGAAGCGGTGGTCCGGCTTCCCGGTACATATTTCCCCGGTTCCTGGGCGCGGCCGGAACCCAAACCCCTGACACGCGCACGCATGGGACTGCCCGACAAGGGGATGGTGTTCTGCGCTTTCGCCGCCCAGGCCAAGATCACGCCCGCCATGTTCGCGCGATGGCTCGATCTGCTGAAGCAGGTGCCGAAAAGCGTGCTGTGGCTGAAGGATCATCATCCCGCCGCCACGGCGGCGCTCCGCGCCCATGCCGCCGCCGCCGGCCTTGCGCCCGAACGCCTGGCGTTCGCCGGCAACATCCCCGAGGACGCCTATTTCAGCGCCCTGGCGCTCGCCGATCTGTTTCTCGATACATTCCCCTATGGCGCGGGTTCGACCGCGGCCGACGTGCTGTGGGCCGGGGTGCCCGTGCTCACCTGTCTCGGCGACACCTATGTCTCGCGCATGGCGGCGGCGGTCGTCACTGGGACCGGGCTCACGTCGCTGATCGCGGCCGATCCCGAGGCCGCCATCGCGCGTGCGGTGGAACTGGCCTATGACCGCGCCGCCTTGGCCGATTACCGCGCGCGGCTGCGGACGCATCGCGCGGAGATGGCGCTGTTCGACAGCGCACGCTACGTGCGGCATCTCGATACCGCTTACGCGGAGATGTCGCGCAAGTTGCGTGCGGGCGATCACCCTGCGGCGTTCACGGTGCCAGGCTAGGCAAGCACCGCCGCGCAGGCGGCGGCGACGGTGCCCAGCACCACGGCCCACGACGGCACGCGCCAGATCATCAGCACGCCGAACGCCGCGACGGCGATCGCGGCGTCGGTCCAGCGCGTGATCGCGGTTACGCCCACCGGGGCATAGAGCGCCGCCGCCAGGACGCCGACGACCGCGGCGTTGACGCCCTTCAGCGCCCCCTGAGCGCGCGCGTTCGCCTGCAGCCGGGACCAGAACGGCATTACACCGAATAAAATCAGCGCACCCGGCAGGAAAATCATCGCCAGCGCAATCGCCGCGCCAGGCCAGCCGGCCGCAGGCTGTTGCGCCAGCATGCCGATGAAAGCGGCGACGCTGAACAGCGGTCCCGGCAAGGCCTGCGCCGCGCCGTAACCGGCGAGGAAGGTCTCGTCGCTGAGCCAGCCGCTGGCGACAATGGACTCGCGCAGCAACGGCAGCACCACATGCCCGCCGCCGAATACCAGGGCGCCGGCGCGGTACATGGCCTCGGCGAGCGCCGCCAACGGCGACATCCCCCGGATCGCCGGCAGCAGCAGGAAAAGCGCCAGGAAGGCGGCGATCAGAGCCGCTCCGGCGCGCGCCGGAACCACGCGCGGCGCCGCCGGAACAACGGCGGCCTGGGCGGGAAGCAGCACCGCGCCGGCCGCCGCACCCGCCGCGATGACGATGAGTTGCACCATGCCGCCGGGGGCGGCGATCATCGCACCCGCCGCCAGCGCGGCGATCGCCGCGCGCCGTGCGTCGGGGCACAGGGCGCGGGCCATCAGGCAGACCGCCTGCGCCACCACCGGCACCGCCACCAGCTTCAGGCCGTGCACGACAGCCACGGCCAGCGGCCCATTGAAGGCTGCCGCATGCGAGAGCAAGGCGCGCGCGAACAGGATCATCAGCAGCGCCGACGGCGCGGTGAAGGCCACCCAGGCTGCGAGCGCGCCGGCGGGACCGGCGCGCATATATCCCAGCAGCATGGCGGCCTGGCTGCTGGCGGGGCCGGGCAGGATCTGGCACAGGCCGACGACGCCGGCATAGGCCTGTTCGTCCAGCCAGGCGCGGCGACGCACGAATTCCTCGCGGAAGTACCCGAGATGCGCGGCCGGCCCTCCGAAACTGGTCACCCCCAGCCGGAGGAACGCAACGGCAACTTCGCCCGCGTTATTTTTCGCGCTGTTTTTCGCTGGGGCGCCTTGCATGTCGGTCGATTTGTCACAGGTTCTTGAGGATCGTTACGAAAGGATTTTAACCTATCTCCGGGGGCGACGGCGGGGAAGGTAATGCTATGCTTTCCCGCTTTTGGCCCAACCCGCGCGTCTTGAGCCCGCGCGTCTCGAGAAGGGGACACACATATGAATCAGATCACGCCGATGAAGGTTCACACCGCCGGCCGCCGCAAGGCTTCCGAGTTTCCGCAGGAACTGCTCAACATATTCGATGGCTATGTCCATGGCCGCATGTCGCGGCGCGACTTCATCGACGTGTGCGGGAAATACAGCGTTGCCGGCGTCACCGGCGCGGCGCTGTTCGAACTGCTGAAGCCGAATTACGCCTGGGCGATCCAGGTGCCCGCCGACGACAAGCGCATCAAGGGCGAGCGCGTCGAGATTCCGTCGCCGCAGGGCACCGGCAGCATCAAGGGCTATCTGGTGAAGCCCGCCAACGCCGCCGGCAAGCTGCCGGTCGTGCTGGTGGTGCATGAGAACCGCGGCCTCAATCCCTATGTCGAAGACGTGGCGCGCCGCCTGGCGACCGCCAATTTCGTGGCGCTGGCGCCGGACGGGCTGACCTCGGTCGGCGGCTATCCCGGCGACGACGAAAAGGGCGCCGCGGCGTTCGGCCAGGTGGACCGGGCCAAGATGACCGAGGACTTCGTGGCGGCGGCCCAGTGGCTGAAGGCGCGTCCCGAAAGCAACGGCAAACTGGGCGCGGTCGGCTTCTGCTTCGGCGGCGGCGTGGTCAACACGCTGGCGGTGCGTCTCGGCGACGGCCTGGCGGCCGGGGTGCCGTTCTACGGCGCCCAGCCCAAGCCCGAGGATGTCGCCAAGATCAAGGCGCCGATCAACGCCCAGTACGGTGCGCTCGACGAACGCATCAACGCCGGCTGGCCGGCCTATGACGAAGCCTTGAAGAAGGCCGGCGTGGCGCATGAAGGCCATATCTATGCCAACGCCAACCACGGCTTCCACAACGACACCACGCCGCGCTACGACGAAAAGGCCGCCAAGGAGGCCTGGGACCGCACGTTGGGCTGGTTCAACAAATATCTGCGCGCCTAGAGCATGTTAGGCCGAAGTGGAATCCGGTTCGGCCGCTTAACATGCGACTAACCAGAGTCTCTTAACGCGACAGGGTCTCCGGAGAGGGCCGCGGCGTTCTCGTCGCGGCCCTTTTTGTTTGTGAATCCAACGGGCTAGGAATATGTGATATTAATGACCCATCATTCATTAATATCGAGATTTCCTCATTCTTTGCCTTGAGAGGACGACATGACGCGCCAATACTAATGACCAATAAGTCATTAGTGGTGACGGCGATGGTGCGCAAACGCAGGCCTGAAGCGCGGCCCGAGGAGATCCTCGACGCGGCGCTGGGTGTGTTCACGGAACTCGGCTTCGCCGGCGCCCGGGTCGAGGACATCGCGGCGCGCGCCGGGCTCTCCAAGGGCGCGGTCTATGTCTATTTCGATTCCAAACACGCGATCCTCACGGCCCTGGTGCGCCGCCTCGCCGACCGGGTGATCGGCGCGGCGGAAGCGCTGGTGGAGGCGGGCGCGGAGGTCTCGGCCGAGCAGACCCTGCGCTCGTTGCTGGGCTTCATCGTCGTGCAGATCTCCGATCCCAAGGTCTCCGCCGCGCCGCGTCTGGTGATCGCGGAATCCCAGCGCTTCCCGGAGATCGGCGCCCTGTACCGCGACCTGGTGCTGGCGCGGGTGCGCCGCCTGATCGGGCGGCTGCTGGAACGGGGCGTCGCGCAAGGGACTTTCCGCGCGGTCTCGCCCGACGTTCTCTTGCGCATGTGCGGCGGCCCCATCGTCGCGCATATGTTTCTCACCACCGTGTTCGCCGATCCCGCGGTCCCGGGGCCGCCGCCCGACGTGATCGCCAAGGGGATCGCCGACATGGTGCTGAATGGCGTGAAGGCAGGGAAGGAAACGGTATGAACAAGGTGATGCCGCTCATCGGGATGTGCCTCGCGCTCGCGGCGTGCGGCGACAAGACCGAAACCCTGCACGGTTATGCCGAAGGCAAGTTCGTGATGCTGGCGCCGGAGACGACCGGCCGCGTCAAAGCCTTGGCCGCGCTGGAGGGCGCCCATGTCGAGACGGGCGCGCTCTTGTTCCAGCTGGAGGACACGGCCGAGCAGGCGGCGCTCGACGCCGCACGCGCCGCCGCCGAGGCCGCCGGCGCGCGGTTCGACGATGCCGCCGCCGGCGGACGCAAGCAGGAGATCGCCGCGGCGCGCGATCAGCTGACGCAAGGCCAGGCGGTGCAGGAGCGCGCCCGCAAGGATCGCGTCCGCGCCCAGGAGCTGTTCCAGTCCGGCACCATTCCGAAAGCGCAATTGGACGCCGCCATCGCCGCCGCCGAGACCGCCAACGCCCAGGTCGCCGAGTTGCGCCAGCGTCTGACCCTGGTGGAACTGCCGGCCCGCGACGACCAGCTCCGCACCCTGACCGCCGCCGCCCGCGAGGCCGCGGCCCAGGCGAAAGGCGCCGCCGATGCCTTGCGCCGCCGGGCGGTGACGGCGCCGGCGCCCGGTAAAGTAGAGCGGGTGGTGCGTCATGCCGGCGATCTCGCGTCACCCGCCATGCCGGTGATGCGCTTCCTGCCCGACGGCCAGATGATCGCCGTGCTTTACATTCCCGCGCCGCGGCTCGCCCAAACGCCGGTCGGGACCAGACTGGCGATCAGGTGCGACGGCTGTCCCGACGAGGCCAAGGCCGAGATCACGGTCATCGCCACCGAGCCCGAATTCACGCCGCCGGTCATCTATTCCGACAACGAACGCGCGCGCCTGGTGTTCCGCGCCGAGGCCAAACTCACGGGCTTCGCGCCGCCGCCGGGGACACCGCTCAGCGCCGGGATATCCAAGTGACCGAGAACGTCATCGACGTCACCGGCCTGACCAAGACATTCGGCGCCAAGACCGTGGTCGACGGCTTCAACATGAAGGTGCCGAAGGGATCGATCTACGGCTTCCTCGGGCCCAACGGGTCGGGCAAGACCACCACCATCCGCATGATGTGCGGCCTCTTGAAGCCCGACGGCGGCGGCGGCACGGCGCTCGGCTACGACATCGTGACCCAGAGCCGCGAGATCAAGGCGCGCATCGGTTACATGACCCAGCGCTTCTCGCTGTACGAGGACCTGACCGTCGCCGAGAACCTGGCGTTCGTCGCGCGCCTTCATGAGATCGAGGATCTCAAGGGCCGCATCGGCGCGGCGCTCGAGGAATATGAACTGGGTCCCCGCGCCAACCAGCTGGCGGGGCAACTTTCCGGCGGCTGGAAGCAGCGCATGTCGCTGGCGGCGGCGTCGCTGCACGATCCCCAACTCTTGCTGCTGGACGAACCTACCGCCGGCGTCGACCCCAAGGCGCGGCGCGATTTCTGGGAACGCATCCGCGACAAGGCCGATAACGGCGTGTCGGTGCTGGTCTCCACCCATTATATGGACGAGGCGGTGCAGTGCGACTACATCGCCTTCATCGCTTATGGCCGCAAACTGATCGACGCCCCCGCCGCCGCGATCCCTCAGGAAGTGGGCTTGCATACTTTTCGTATTGAAGCGGGTCGTATCGAAGCGGGGGGCGGCGAGAGCAGTAATCTGCACGCGGTTTATAAACAGCTCGCCGGCGCGCCGGGCGTCGACCAGGTGGCGCGCTTCGGCGCGGCCTTGCATGTCAGCGGGCGCGACGCGGCGGCGTTGGCGCGCGCGGTGGAGCCGTTCCGCGCCGGCTACGACGTCATGGAAGCCAAGACCGGCATGGAGGAGGCCTTCATCTACCTGATGGGCGGCGCCGAGGATAATTTCAAATGAAGGCCGCCGAGAAAGTCTTCTCCTGGTCGCGGGTGCTGGCGGTGCTGGCCAAGGAGTTCATCCAGATGCGCCGCGACCGCCTGACCTTCGCCATGATGGTGGGCATCCCGATCGCGCAACTGGTGCTGTTCGGCTACGCCATCAACACCGACCCCCGGCATTTGCCCACCTTGATCGAAATGGGCGACAGCGGCCCCGCCACACGCGCGCTGATCCAGGGGTTGGGGAATTCCGGCTATTTCGATGTGCAAGGCGTGGTCGACCACGATCGGGCCGACGATGCGCTGGCGTCCGGGCGGACGATGTTCGTGGTCAGCATCCCGCCCTTGTTCGAGGAGAAGCTGGCGCGCGGCGAGCGCCCGCAGGTGATGCTCGACATCGACGCCTCCGATCCGGTGGCGGCCGGAGCCGGGGCCGGGGCCATGCCCGGGATCGTGCAGCAATCGCTGAAGCCCTACGCCGCCCCTGGCGACAGTCCGGTCGAGACCGTGATCCACCGCCGTTTCAATCCGGCGGGCCGCACCGCGGTGAACATCGTGCCCGGGCTGCTCGGCGTCATCCTCACCATGACCATGGTGCTGATCACCGCCATCGCCATCACGCGGGAGACCGAACGCGGCACCCTGGAGGCGCTGCTGACCTCGCCGGCCCAGCCGGTGGAGGTGATGATCGGCAAGATTGCGCCCTATGTGGCGGTCGGTTTCATCCAGACCGCGGTCATGCTTGCCGGCGCCGGATTGCTGTTCGGGGTCCCTTTCCGGGGCAACCCGCTGGCGTTCCTGGCGGCGGTGTCGCTGTTCATCCTGGTCAACCTCGCGGTCGGCTTCCTGTTTTCGACCATGGCCCGCACCCAGATGCAGGCCATGCAGATGACCATCTTCCTGTTCCTGCCGTCGATCCTGCTGTCGGGCTTCATGTTCCCGTTCTACGGCATGCCGGCGTGGGCTCAAGTTCTCGGCCAGGTGCTGCCCACCACCCATTTCATCCGGGCGGTGCGGGCGGTGATGCTGAAGGGGGCGGGCTTCGCGGAGGTCTGGGTCAACCTGTGGCCGCTCGCGGCGATCCTCGCGGTGATCGCCACATTGGCCCTGCGGCGCTACCGCCGGACCCTTGATTAACAGGGTGATTAATATCGGCTTTTGCCGAGTCCCGGGGGGTCAAAAGCCGCTAGGGAAATGACCGGGGGCCGGGGTATTCTCCCGCCCTCTTTACGCCGCCCGTCTTAAGCAGGCCATCCCGCCAGGAGTTCCCGTGACCGATCCCAAGCCAGGCTACACCACCGAAGTCCCGTATCCGAACGTCTATCACCGGGAACTCAATCCGTCTTTCCACGCCATGGCGCTGAACGCCAACGGCCTGGCGGCGCCGTCGCGCGGCGCGCCGTTCACGTATCTCGAACTCGGCTGCGCCTGGGGCCTGTCGACCCTGATCCACGCCGCCGCCAATCCGGACTCCAAGTTCGTGGGCGTGGACTTCAACGGCGAGTGCATCGCCGCCGCCGGCGAGATCGCCCGGGAAGCCAAGCTCACCAACGTCGAATTCCTGCAGGCCGACTTCGCCGACCTGCCCGGCCGCGTCATGCCGCAGTTCGACACCATCGTCATGCACGGGGTCTGGGGCTGGATCGACCAGGCGGGGCGCGACCACATCGTGCGCATCCTCGAGCGTCACCTCAAGCCGGAAGGCCACGCCTTCATCAGCTACAACGCCATGCCCGGCAACGCGCCGGTGGATGCGCTGCGCCGCCTGTTGCAGGTCGGCTACCAGCTCGGCGCCGAACCGCTGTTCAATAAGGTCAACGCCGGGGTCGGTATCGCCGCCCAGGTGAAGGACAACGGCGCGCGGTTCTTCGCCGCCCATCCCATGATGGCCGAGCGCATGGATCACATGATCAAGCCGGCGCCGCGCGACTACCTGGCCCACGAATACTTCAACGCCGACTGGCAGCCGTTCTACTACGCCGACGTCGAGAAGGTGCTGGCGCCGGTGGGCCTGCAGTTCGCGGGCAGCGCGCATCTCCTGGACCTGATCGACGACGCCCAGCTGCCGGAGGCGGCGCGCCGCCATATCGCCGGCGCGCCGACCATGAGCACCCGCGAGACCCTGCGCGACTTCTATATCAACACGCTGTTCCGCCGCGACATGTGGCGCAAGGGCAAGGTCGAACAGACCAAGGACTCCCAGGACGCGCTGCTCGCCACCAAGTTCGTGGTGGGCCAGGGCGTCGAGCATTTCGACCGCATCGCCGGCCACGCCATGCTGGGCGAGGTCCGCCCGAGGGCCGAGCCCGGCCGTGCCGTGGTCGCGGCGCTGGAAGCCGGCGCCAAGACCGCCATCGAGGTATCCCAGGATCCGGCGCTCTCGGGCGTCGAACTGGCGGTGATCATGGAAACCATGATGGTGCTGGCGGCGGTGGGCGCGGCCGAGCCGATCCTGCCGGAAGCGGGCCTGGCGGCGCGCAAGGAAAGCTGTCAGCGCCTCAACGTGGTGCTGGCGCAGCGCACCTTGAACGCCACCAGGACCGGCGGCCGCGAGTGGCAGTCTCTCGCTTCTCCCGTGACCGGCGGCGGCGTCGCCACCAACGCCGTGATCCAGGCCTTCATCCTGGCCAAGCACCAGGGCGCCGAGCCCATGGCTTTCGCGGCGCGTTTCGCCCCGGACGAGGCGCCGGCCGCCGACGTGCAGGAGCATATCCGCAAGCTCTATGAGGTTTTCGAGCGGGAATCCGCCTCGACCTTTGGTAACCTGGGGATCGTCTAAAGAAGTAAAGCGATCTCTTCGGCCATGACGGGGAAGGCCAAAAATCTCAAACGCCTGAATCTCGCGCTCCAAGGCGGCGGCGCGCACGGCGCCTTCACCTGGGGCGTGCTTGACCGTCTGATGCGCGACGGGCGCATCTTCATCGACGGCATCAGCGGCACCAGCGCCGGCGCCATGAACGGCGTGGTGTTCACCGACGGCTTCATCAAAGGCGGCCGTCAGGGCGCCATCGACTCCCTGCATACCTTCTGGAAAGCCGTCAGCGACTGCGCTCTTTTTCCGGGGGGCATACCCGCCGGCATGGGGTTCATGCCGGGCTTCACGGGTGGCGACGATCGCTGGAACGTGGACGCGTCGCCCGCCTTCATGTGGGCCGACGCCATCACCCGCATGTTTTCGCCGTACCAGACCAACCCGCTCAACCTCAATCCGCTGCGCGACATCCTCGGCGAACAGGTGGACTTCGCCGCGCTCAGGAAACGCAAGGACATCAAGCTGTTCGTGTCGGCCACCAACGTGCGCACCTGCAAGCTCAAGGTGTTCCGCACCGACGAGATGAGCGTGGACGCGCTGCTGGCCTCCGCCTGCCTGCCGTTGATGTTCCAGGCGGTCGAGATCGACGGCGAGCCCTACTGGGATGGCGGTTATCTCGCCAACCCCGCCATCGCGCCCTTGATCCACGAGTGCGTCAGCAAGGACGTGATGATCGTGCAGGTCAACCCGATGAAACGCCCGGCCGCGCCGACCAGCGCGCGCGAGATCCTCAACCGTGTCAACGAGATCAGCTTCAACGCCACCTTGATCCGCGAGATGAACGGCATCGCCACCATCTCCAAGCTGATCGACGAGGGCAAGCTCAAGGACACGCCTTTCCACCAGGTCAATTTCCACATGATCGCCGCCGAGGAGGAGATGAGCCACCTCGGCGCGTCTTCCAAGTTCAACGCCGATTGGGGGTTCCTGCGCCACCTCTACGACCTCGGCGTCGCCACCACCGACACATGGCTCGCGCAGAATTTCGACCGCATTCAGCGGGAATCCACCCTGGACACGGTCGAGACCTATCACTAGCGGAGAGGGGCCGCCCATGGACCACGCCGAGCTGGCCGCGCTGATGTCACATCGCCGCACCGTGGCGCCGGGCGAGGTCATTTTCCTCGAAGGCCAGCCGGCGGACTTCGCCTACGTGATCCTGCAAGGCGAGGTGCAGGTGACGGTCAATGACGCCGATGGCAACACGGTAGTCATCAACCGCATGCCGGCGGGCGAGCTGTTCGGCGAACTGGCCCTCCTGGAAGGCGCCGGCCCGCGCACCGCCACGGCGCTGTCCAAGGACGGCTGCGAGCTGCTGGAGATTGAGAAAGGTGTCTTCGCCAAGCGCCTCGCCGGCGCCGACCCCCTGCTGCGGTTCGTGATTTCGCACCTGGCGAAACGGGTGGTGATGTGGACGGATCGGGTGCGGGCGGCGTGATGCAGGCCCTGATGAGGTCAAAAGTTTTCGAAAGCGCCGGCGGGTTACGCGTAATGGCTGTGAAATGAGGTGGTCTATTTTGCGTGGGGTATTAAGAACCGAGAATACCCACCTAAATAGGTCAGAAAATACCGCGTAGCACGCCTCGATTTCCGTTCAATCGCCGAGCCACTGGTTCATGGTCGTTTTTTCCCCTACGTTTTTTCGTCACGTGTGTGATGGGGCGTACTCAGCACCTAGGGCGCTTGGTACGTGCCGAAGTAGCAACTTCGTCAGGGGCGGCCAATAGGCCGATGGGAGCAATATGAATATTGCAAAACTTTCAGACCGAAAATTGCTTGAACACATTGCGAAGGGTTTGAAGCTGTTCCGCGAAGCTAATCTTGTTAAAGAATTTGAGAAACAGAACGAAATTGTTGCGCGAAGCGTACCCACCAATTGGGTGCCGTATGAGGTTGCTCCGTGTCCCGATCAGAGCGATGAATGCGAGTGCAAAAAAGGCAACAATGGGAATCAGTTATCTCGCACGTGTACTCTGTCGATTGACACAGACACCAACGGGGCTCCCTACATCTCTCCTGACGATCCGCACTTTTTCATTAAGAAGAAGCACAAGCGCCAGCTTGTTTGGCAAATCGATAAGAACGCAGATCCGAAGTGGCAGTTCAGGGAGTATAAAACGTCGACACAAACTTTTACGCCTATCACGGTGTTCGCGGAATCGCAGGACCAATTGCCGGACACGTTTCCTGGTAGGCGAGAGATGGTTTACAAAATCGACGCCAAAAAAAGGACCCTAACACTTTGCTACGATCCGAAAGAGGGCACGACGAAAAGGACCTTTTGGTACAAGATATTTATGTATGACGGGAGTGCGGCCTCGGCTTTGAAGCCTCTCGAACTCGATCCAATCATCGAGTACGAAGACGGTTTTTAAAACGTGTCAGGCGACGGATCACCGGCGGTCCCTGAGGGGGGGGCTTTCCGCGCTTTTCTCAGCTACAGCCACCGTGACTCCGCCGCCGCCAAATGGCTGCACCGCGCGCTGGAATCCTACCGGGTTCCAGCGCGTCTAGTGGGTCGCACCACGCGGACCGGCATTGTCGGCAAGACCGCAGGGAAGATCTTCCGTGATCGCGACGAACTGTCGGTGTCGTCCGATCTAACCGGGCGCATCAACGATGCGCTGCGCGCCTCACAATTCCTGATCGTGTTGTGCTCGCCCACTTCGGCAGCGTCGAAGTGGGTGAACCAGGAGGTCGTCAATTTCAAGCGTCTGAAAGGTGCAGACAGCATCATCGCTGTGATCCTGGACGGCGAGCCCTTCGCTTCGGACATTTCAGGTCGTGAAGCCGAGGAGTGTTTCGTTCCCGCCTTGCGTTTCGATGTCGATTCCGGTGGCGCGCTGACGGGGAAGCGCGCGGAGCCCATCGCCGCCGATCTCCGCCATGGCAAGGACAGCAAACGCCTCGTCAGGATGAAGGTCCTGGCCGGGCTCCTGGGCCTGGAACTCGACGAGTTGATTCGCCGCGAGGTCCAACGCCGCAACCGCCAGCTGTTCGCCTTCTCCTGCGCCATGGGGGCGATCGTGATCGCCCTCACAGTACTGTCGGTGTTAGCTGTGTCGTCACGCAACGCGGCAGTCGCCGCACGCGATGATGCCAGGCGCCAGAAGGACCAGGCGGAAGGCCTGATCGATTTCATGCTGGGGGACCTTAAGGACAAGCTGAAGCCTGTTGGCCGGCTCGACTCCCTAGAAGCCGTCGGCGGGCGCGCGACCCGTTACTTCGAGTCCTTACGGGCTGACGAGGTCGATTCCGAAACCCGTGCGCGGCTCGCGCGGACAAAGCTGCTCGCCGCGGAAGTGCTTTACTCCCAAGGGCGCGCCAAAGAGGCCGCAGAACAGTCCGACCAAGCCTTCGCTTTGACCGAGGCGCTACAGCTGGCCGAACCGGAAAAATCCTCGCGTATTTTCGATCATGCGCAGAGCGAATTCTGGGTAGGTTACGGAAAGTTCCGCAATGCATCGTACAGCGCGGCCGAGGAGAATTTCGCACACTACGCGGCACTGGCTGCGCGCCTGGTGGAGCTTGACCCAGGCAATCTGGCATGGCGCGCGGAACGCGCCAGTGCGCTCACCAACCTGGGCGCGGTCAGGCTGCAGCTTCTACATACCGATGCGGCGCTTATGGACTTTCAGGCTGCCGCGACTGATCAGAACCAGGTAATCGCCGGACAACCCGCGCTCGAGACATTCGCCGGCGAGGTGGAGCGTTCGAAACAGCGCACCAAGCTGGTCAATCTGAATATTGATCTCGGCCAGATCCTGGCCTGGGAAGGGGGGGCACGCGCCGTCGCCGGCGTAATTGATGACGCCATCGCTTTGAGGGAGCAAGAGCTGGTGGTTTATAGGACGATTGAGAGTCTTGATCCGGCAAATGCAACTATCGCCCAATCGCGCTGGTTGGCGACGCGTCACCGTGGCCTGCTGCGGTTGCAAAAAGGCGATGCGGCCGGCGCGCTGGCGGATTTTCGCATCGCCATCGCCATTGCCGAGCCTCTGAGCCGACGCGATCAGGACAACAAGCGCTGGACACAAGTGCTGGCGCGGTGCCGGCTGGATGCCGTGGAGGCGCTGCTCGATCTGGGTCAGTCCGCGGAAGCGCGGGAGCAGCTCGCCCTGGCGCTGGCGGCCCGCGACGATATCATCCGGGGCGGTACCATCAACCGCGCGGTCAGGATTCAACTGGTTGCGAAATCCCATATGGTTGCGGCCCGCCAGCGAAGCGTGGACAACGCGCCGGTGGCGGCCGCGCGTTCCCTGGCGGCTCTGGCCGAAGTCACCGGCGAGATCCTCAAAACGACGCCCGACGAGCCCGAGACCTTGCTCCTGATGGCGGAAGGCCGTTTGCTGAGCGGCGATATCGCCAGCAACCGACGCGACGCGTCGGCGCAATGGGTTGGCGCGCTTGAGATTGCCGACCAGGTTGGTGCGAATAACACACAGGGGGCTGCGCTGCAGGCGTTGGCGGCAAGGCGGCTGAACGATAGCCAGCGGTTGGCTCGCGTTAAACCGCTGCTCTGCGCCGCCGGCTATGGCCGCAATGAGCTCAAAGACCTATGTCGATGAAAGACTCTACTGCCCTCGCCGAAGCGACGCGCCTCGAGCACGCCGGAGACTTACTCGCGGCCTATGACACGCTGGTGCGTGGACTGGCGGCGGACCCTGCGAGCCTGGCGCTTCGCCACCGCGCGGTTCTTGTGCTGGCCCGCTCCGGTGCCCAGGCCCAGGCGCAGCGGGAATATCAGCGTCTTGGTCTCGATGCCGTCCGCGACCACGTCGATATCATTTCCTTGGGCGGGCGGCTGCTCAAGGATTTGGCTTTTGCGGCGGCGGGGGATCAGCGCCGCGCCTTGGCGCGGGCGGCGGCGGAGAAATATGCCGAGGCCTATGCGCTGCACCGCGACTATTACCCCGGCATCAACCTCGCCACCCTGTCGCTGGTCGCGGGCGATGCGCCGCGGGCGCGGGCGGTGGCGCGGGATGTGCTGGCGGGGCTCGCGGCGCCGGGGGCGGACGGCGAGGCTTATTACCGCGCTGCCACCCGCGCCGAGGCGTTGTTTTTGCTCGGACGACTGGACGAAGCGGAGGCGGCGCTGGCGGGGGCCATGGCGCTTGATCCCGGCAACCACACCGCCCACGCCAGCACCTTGCGTCAGCTCGACGCCATCTGCGGCGCGCTGCACATCGACCGCGATTGGCTTGAGCGTCACAGCCCGCCGCCGCCGGTCAGTTACTGCGGGCATATGTTTGGAACCAGCGATGCGCAAGCGCGTCTTGTCGCGGAGATCGCCGCGGCGCTGGCGCGCCTGAAACCCGGCGCCGCCTTCGGCGCGCTGGCGGCCGGGGCCGATATCCTGGTGGCCGAGGCGGCGCTGGCGTGCGGGGCGGAACTTCATGTGGTTCTGCCCATGGACGAGAAAACCTTTCTCGCGCGCTCGGTCGCGCCGTTCGGCGCCGACTGGGCCGCGCGCTACCAGGCCTGTAAGGCTCGCGCCGCCACCTTCCGGGTGGCTAGCCGCGAGAACGACTTCGACGACGATGCGGTTTTCGCCTTCGGGTCCGAATTCGCCATGGGCCTCGCCCTCCGCCACGGCCAGGCCTTGCGCGCCAAGGCGGTGCAGCTGGCGGTGTGGGACGGCGTCGCCGGCGAGGGAGTCGCGGGCACCGGCGCCGACGTCCGGCGGTGGGCGGCCACCCGCCATCGCCAGGAGATCGTGAAATTCCCGCCGCGCACGCCGGGGCCGCGCGGCGTTCCCGCCGCCACCGCCCGGAAACTAAAGGCGATGCTGTTCGGCGACGTGCGCGGCTTCTCGCGCCTGGCCGAGAGCGAGATCCGCGCCTTCGTTACCGGCATCAAGGCGCCCTTGGCCAAGGCCCTCAGGGACTCCGGGGTCAAGCCCGACCTGGTGGGCACCTGGGGCGACGGGCTTCACATCGTCTGCGCGTCGGTGGCCGACGCCGCCACGGCCGCGCTCGCCATGCAGGCGGGCTTCGCCGGCATCGATCTGGCCGCGGCGGGCCTGCCGGCCCATCTCGCTTTGCGGATCGGCGGGCACTTCGGACCGGTGGCCGAGGTGCGCGATCCGTTCATGGAGCGCGACAGTTTCTACGGCACCCACGTCACCATCGCCGCGCGTATCGAGCCGGTGGCGGTGCCGGGCTCGGTCTATGTCAGCGAGCCGTTCGCGGCTTTATTGGCGCTCGAGGCGCCCGGCCGGTTCGCCACCGATTACGTTGGCCAGACCGAATTACCCAAAGGCTTCGGCGTCATGCGGCTGTTCTCGCTGCGCCATGCCGACGCTGTGTTTTAGAGCATGTTAGGCCGAAGTGGAAACCGGTTCGGCCGTCCAACATGCGACCAAACAAAGACCTAGACTCTGTTTCCGATTCAAGGAAGCGGAAACAGAGTCTAGGCGCGGGCGAGGCGCATCTCATACATGGAGCCGAAGCAGCCGGGGTGTGCTTCCTCATAGGCATGCCAGGCTTTGAGGTCGCTCTCATTCCCGAACCGGCGTTTGAAATCCGCGCGGTCGCCGTGCTTGAGGCCGATGTCCGTCAGCCGCAGGCCGGCGGCGGCGATCATGTCCGCCACCGCGGGCAGGCGGAAGCGGTGCTCCTGCACATGGAACAGGTAATCGCGGCAGCCCGACAGGGAATAGAAGTCGAGGCCGTCGCGCGCGGCGCGGGCCGGGTGATCCTCGGGCAAGTGCCGGATGATCCGGCGTAAGTGCCGGATGCCTTCGGGTGTGGCCGGGATGGCGTGATCGCGGCGCAGTTGTTCAGCGGCTGCAACTTCGGGGCGGCCGGACTCGGTGTAGAGGCCGAGTTCCATCGCGCCGTCCGGCGCCAGCAACCCGGCCAAGGCGTTCAAGCCGTCCTGGGGCCGCGCCATGTGGTGGATCACGCCGATACAGGAGATCAGGTCGAAGCGCTGGGCGCTCCCGGCCAGCGCCAGGATATCGCCGTGGCGGAAATCCACCGACGCGAGGCCGAGGGCGCGCTGCTGGCGCATGGCGTAGGCCAGGCTGGCGCGGGAGAGATCGACGGCGAGGATTTGGGCCTCGGGATACAGCCGTGCCCACAGCAACGCGTGACGTCCGGTGCCGCAGCCGGCGATCAGGATGCGGCGCGGATCGCCCTGCCGCGCGACGGCGGCTTCGGGCCGCAGCTTGCGCCAGCGGGGATATGGATTTTCCTCGTACACGGCGCGTACCGATATCGAGACCGGATCGGCGACGGGTGACAATGACGGAATCTCCGCCGCGAGGGCGCGCTCGGCGGCAGGCTCGGTCACCTGCACGGCGACCAGGGCGGCGAACACGCCGCCGGCGTCCTTCCAGAGAGGGGCGAGATCGGGGTAAAGGGCGAGCGGCCGGTAACAGGCGAGCAGCGCCGCGGTCGCTGGTGTCGCGCGCTGCGCCAGGGCCGGCAAGGCCTGGGTTTCGCTGTCGCTTTCGTCGAACACATATTCCGCACCGAAGCAGAAGATCGCCAGCGCCGCGATCAGTTCCAGGCCGGCCGTGTCGGGCCGCGCGCCGGCCATCACATCCATCAGGATGGATTTGCGCAGGCGCGTGATCATATCCTCAAGCGCTTCGTCCAGGAGCGGTTCATGGACCAGAGTGATGATCAGCAGATCGCGGAAAGCCGGCGCCAGGCGGTTCACGGCGTCCAGGGTCACGAACGGCATCGCCTTGAGTCGCTGCGCCAGGGCGATGCGCGCGGCGAAGGAAGCGCCGCGGGCATCGATGTCCGGGGACGCCAGGCAGGCGGCGATGCGCGGCAATAGCTCCGGCGCAATGGTCGATGGCTGTGCCGCCAGCAGGGAGTCGGAGAACGCTTGAAGCTCTGCGGTCATAAAAAAGGGCCGTGGTTACCCACGGCCCTTTTCCTTTACAGCGGCCCTTGCCCCGCTTTGCCATCCGGCGGCCGGCGCATATGCGTCGCCTGCTCATAGGCGTAACCCAGGCTCAGCAGGGTCTGCTCCGACCACTTGGGGCCGATGAAGGAAATCCCCACCGGCAGGCCCGAGACCGCGCCCATCGGCACGGTCAGGTGCGGATAACCGGCGACGGCGGGCACGCCGGCCGCAGAAGGTCCGCCGGCACCATTACGTAAGTGGGTGGCGGTGTCGATCAGGCCCGCCGGCTCGCCGGTGGGCTGCACCAGGGCGACGACATTGTTCTCGGTCAGCAGCTTGTCGATGCCTTCCGGCCCGCGCGTGCGCTGCGCCGCTTCCTTCAGCTTGACGTAGTCGGGGTCCTCGAAGCCGGTGGTGATCACCGACTTCTCCCAGGTCTCATGGCCGAACAGCACGTTCTCGCGCGGCTCGGCCTTGCTGAAGGCCAGGAGGTCGGCGAGGGTGCGGGTCTTCACCGCCGGCGGCGTCTTGGCGAGATAGGCGTTGAGGTCTTCCTTGAAGTCGGTCTCCATGATGTTGCCCTTGTAGGCCGACAGGTCCTCGAACGTGAAGTCGTTGATCTCCACCAGGTCCGCGCCTTGCGCCTTCATGGCGTCGAGCGCTTTCTCGAACACGGCCTGGGTTTCGGGCGTATAGCCTTTCTGGAAGCGCATCACGCCGATGCGCTTGCCCTTGAGGGCATCCTTGTCGAGGCCTTTGACATAGTCGGTCTTACGGGCGTCGGCGTCGGCGGTCTGCGGATCGGAGGCGTCGCTGCCCGCCATATATGTCAGGAGCACGGCGGTGTCGGCCACGGTGCGGGTCATCGGGCCCGCGGTGTCCTGGTTGTGGCTGATGGGGATGATGCCGGTGCGGGCGACGAGCGCGATGGTCGGCTTGATGCCGACCAGGCCGTTCATGCCGGCCGGGCAGGTGACCGAGCCGGAGGTTTCTGTACCGATGGTGAGCGCCGCCAGGCTGAGCGCGCCGGCGGCGCCGGAGCCGGAGGAAGAACCGCAGGCGGTGCGGCGCGTGTCGTAAGGGTTGCGCGTCAGGCCGCCCATGCCGCTCCAGCCGCTGGTGGACCAGCTCGATCGATAGTTGGCCCATTCCGAGAGGTTGGTCTTGCCGAGGATCACCGCGCCCGCTTCCACCAGCCGGTGGACCATGGGCGCATCCTGCGCAGCGATATTGTCCTTGAGCGCGATGGAGCCGGCGGTGGTGGCCATGCCGGCGAAGTCGATGTTGTCCTTGATCAGGATCGGGATGCCGTCCAGCGGCGAGAGCAGCTTGCCGGCCTTGCGGCGTTCGTCCGAAGCTCTGGCGGCGTCGAGAGCCTTGGGATTGAGGGCCAGCACCGACTTGGTGATTTTGTCCTCTTTCTTGATGCGGTCGATATAGGCCTGGGTGAGCGCGGCCGAGGTGACTTTCCCGGCGGCGAGGTCGGTGTTGAGGTCGGCGACGGATTTTTCCGCCACGGCGTAAGGCTTGGAACAACCGGCGAGCGCCAGCGCCAGCGCCGCCACGGTCATCTTGGTCTTCATCAAGGCCCCCTGCTGCAATAGGTGTCATCGCATTGCAGCATAGATTCGCGGCGGGCGGGAAGGGGGCTTGGAGGCCGCTCTTTCTCGCAGGTGATGCCGGCAAGGAGGCGGCTGCACGGCCGGTTCGGCAAAGCAAAAGGCCCTCCGCGACCGGCGGAGGGCCTTTTTCGGTCTTGAGGCGGAAAGCCGCGGCTATTTCTTCTTCAGCAGGTCCTTGGCTTCGGCGTCGCTGATGTCGACGATCTTGTCGATCTTGCAGATCGTGCCCGGCGTGGCGTTGGAGACCAGCGTGTCCGAGGTGCACAATTCATTATAGCCCGATTGATGGGCGAAGCCCTTGTACTCGATGCCGTTGCACGGGCCGGCGAGGTCCATGCGCTTGTAATTGACGGCGCCGGTCTTCATGTGGACCAGCACGGTGCGTTCATCGATCACCGGCGTGTCGCCCATGGACATAAGGTTGATGCAGGTGAGCGCTTTGCCATCGGCGCCGTCACGGGCCATGGCCGGCGATGACACGGAAGCCGCGGCGAACGCACTCACGGCGAAGGCGGCGAGAGGGATCTTGGCGATCTGTTTCATGGGAGTCTCCTGGGGACCGGCGTCTGTAGAGGGGACGCATTATCGTGAGAGTTTATTCCACGTTCTGGTGTCGGGCGGTGGTTGTCCAACGTGGGGCCTTGATACACCGGGGGTATGTCAAGATTCGGGCATCTCCCGGAGGTCAACCGCGGGCAAGAGGACAGATTACACGCCTTCTGGAATCATAGACGGCCCGCCGTCGCCCGTCTTGCGCTGTAATTTTTCTTAAATACTACAAGGACTTGGAAAAGGATTTGCGGCCGGGAGCCTTCATCCCGCAGGTGTGTGAGAGCAGAGACGGCGTCTCTGCAACAGGGAGTTGTCGGCCGTGCCGGTTTTCGGCGGGCCTTTTCGGGCGGGTGCTTTATCC
The DNA here is from genome assembly GCA_041905795.1 of Rhodospirillaceae bacterium. GTDB lineage: Bacteria > Pseudomonadota > Alphaproteobacteria > Rhodospirillales > Rhodospirillaceae > SHVO01. Next base: position 242,338 of record JAYRKL010000002.1, read on the forward strand.
TGCGCCGTTCAGGAAGCGGGGCCGCAGACCCCGCAGGTCAAGGGGTTGTTCCGTCATGCTTGCTCCGTCAGAAGTGAATGCGCTCGCGCGCGAGATTTTCGACCAGCACGAACGCCGCGAGATTTTCAAGGCGATCCCCGAGCGCATCCCCACCGTCGACGACGCCCATGACATCCAGGACGCCTATGTCGCGCTGCTGTGCAAGCGCTTCAACACCACTGTCGGCGGCTACAAGATCGCGCTGTCGTCCAAACAGACCCGCGACTGGCTGGGCATCCACGAACCCGCCGCCGGCCAGGTGCTGGCCAACCGCATCCATCGCTCGCCGCATACGGTGAAGGTCGCCGACTACGTGCGGTTCTGCTGCGAGCTGGAAACCTGCGTGGTCCTGGACAAGGACATGGCCGGCCCGTGCACCGTCGAGGACGTGCGCCGCAATCTGCGCTCGGTCCACAGCTCCTATGAACTGATCGAGGACCGGGCCGCCGATCTCACCAAGATGGACGCGAAATCCCTGGCCTCGGACAATTCCTGGAACGCCGGCATCGTCATCGGCCCGCCCGCGCCGGCGGACCTCGATCTCCATCACCGCGCCGGCGCGCTCAAGGTCAACGGCGTCGAAGTGGCGCGCGGCACCACCGCCGAGACCATCGGCGGCGATCCCCTGGCGGTGGTGGTATGGCTGGCCGGCCATTTCGGCAAGCGCGGCCAGGTGATCAAGGCCGGCTACCCGATCATCACCGGCTCCATCGTCAAGAGCCAGTTCTACGGTGCCGGGCATACCCTCGAATTCGCCATGGACGGCATGCCGCCGGTCGTCCTCCATCTGGTGTGAGGATCATCATGCGTACTGCTGGCATCCTGCTCGCGCTTGCCCTGTCTTTTGGTCCTGTGTCGGCGGCCGAGGCGCCCGCGACCAATCCCAAATACTTGTGGGACCTGACGGAGCTTTATCCCAACGAAACCGCCTGGGAGGCGGACCGTAAAGCGGTGCTGGATGCGCTGCCCGGTCTCGCCGCCTACAAGGGCACGCTCGGCAAGGACGCGGGTTCTCTCGCCAAGGCGCTGCAGGCGGTCTACGACGTCAACAAGCGCCTGGACCGGCTCGACACTTACGCTGGCCTCAAGCACGACGAGGACACGCGCATCGGCGCCAACCAGCAGCTCACCCAGAAGGCCGAGCTGCTGCGCACCGAATTCGACAAGGCCACCGCCTATATCAATCCTGAACTGGTGGCTGTGGGCCGCGCCAGGGTCGAGGATTTCATCGCCGCGGAACCGAAGCTCAAAACCTACACCTACCGCTTGCGCAACACCTTGCGCCGCGCCGAACACACTTTGGGCGACGAGGCCGAAAGCGTGCTGGCGGCCTCCAGTTCGGCGGCCAACGCCACCGATACCGTCTATTCGCTCCTCGCCAACGCCGACATCCCGTGGCCGACGGTGACCCTTGCCGACGGGTCCACGAAACGCCTGGACAGCCAGGGCTACGCCGCCACCCGCGACGTGCAGAACCGCGACGACCGCAAGAAGGTGTTCGACGCCTTCTTCGGCACCTGGAGCAAATACCGCAACAGCGTCGGCGCCACCCTCAACGGCAGCATCCAGGCCCAAGTGTTCAAGGCCAAGGCGCGCCGCTATGACACCGGCCTAGCCGCGGCGCTTGCGGCCAACAACGTGCCCGACACGGTTTATAAAACCCTGGTGCAGGAAACCAATGCGGCGTTGCCGGTGATGTTCCGCTACTACGGCATCCGCAAGCGCCTGCTGAAAGTGGATCAGCTGCGCTATTACGACATGTACGTGCCGCTGGTGAGCAGCAAGGTGCCGTTCGCGCCCGAGGCCGGGCAGAAACTGGTGCTCGACGCCGTGGCGCCGCTGGGGCCGGACTATGTGAATACGCTGGCGAAGAGTTTTGCCTCGCGCTGGGTGCATCTCTATCCGCAGCCCGGCAAGCGCTCCGGCGCCTATATGAATCCCGGCGCCTACGATGTGCACCCGTACCTGCTGATCAACTACACCGACGATTTCGACGGCGTCTCCACCGTCGCCCACGAGTGGGGCCACGCCATGCACAGCGTGCTCGCCAACCGCGCGCAGCCCTATGAGACATCGGACTATCCCATCTTCCTGGCCGAGATCGCCTCGACCACCAACGAGATGCTGCTGCAGGATTATGTGATCGCCCACGCCAAGACGCCGGAGGAGAAGCTCTATTACCTCAACGAGGCGCTGGAGCTGATCCGCGGCACCTTCTACCGCCAGACCATGTTCGCCGAGTTCGAACTCAAGACCCACGAAGCCGCCGAGAAGGGCGAGCCGCTCACCGGTGAGGTTTTTGATCGGATCTACCTGGACCTGCTCAAGCGCTATTTCGGCGACGCGCAAGGGGTGGTGAAGATCGACGACGCCTATGCTTCGGAGTGGGCCTACATCCCGCACTTCTATAACGACTTCTACGTCTACCAGTACTCGACCTCCATCGCCGCCGCGGCCTACTTCGCCAAGCAGGTGCAGAGCGGCGGCGCCAAGGGCCGTGACACCTATTTGAACGTGCTCAAGGCGGGAGGATCGGATTATCCCACCGAAATCCTGAAACGCGCGGGACTGGACCTGTCGGACCCGGCGCCCTACCGCGCCCTGGTGACACGCACCGCGGCGATCATCGACCAGATGGATGCGTTGACCCGCGGGAAATGAGACACGTTAACGTGAGCGTAAGCCGGCCCCGCGTAGGAAAGGGCTGCGGGCGCCGTTATCCTGTCGCCCGCTTAACGGGGAAGACCTTGAGACTCACCCTCTCTGCCATATCGCTGCTGCTTCTCGCCGCGCCCGCTTTCGGCGCCGTGACGGCCGACGGCGAGGACATCGAGCCGCAGGCCATGGCCGAGCAGTCGTGCCGCGAGCGGCCGTATTCGGTGCTGATCACCGTGCAGAACGTGAAGGAAGGCAAAGGCCTGATCACCGCCGATATGCACGACAACAATCCGGAGCGCTGGCTCAAGGGCGGCCAGCACCTGGTGCGCGTGCGCGTGCCCGCGGTTAAAGGCGAGACCAGGATGTGCGTTCCCGTAGGCGCGCCCGGCACCTACGCGATCGCCATCTACCACGACAAGAACGCCAACCGGCGCTTCGACAAGAACTTCCTGGGCTTGCCGTCGGAGCCCTACGGCATCTCCAACAATCCGACCATCAATTTCGGCCCGCCCAGCCTGGAAGAGTCTGCCTTCAAGGTGGAGGGCAAGCTGGTGCCGATCACGATCCGGCTGAAGCCTTAGAGCATGATCGAGTCATATTGAATCGCGATCATGCTCTAATTTTTTGGTTTGGTCGCGTTTTCTGCGATGAACCGGCATCCACTTCATCGGAAAATGCTCTAGTTCTGCGCTCATTATGTCGCCCTCGGACTTGTTCCGAGGGCCCAGAGCAGGAACGAAGGACGGCTTTTGCGATCGCTCTTCCAGCAATAAGTGCACGCGTTGCAGCGATTGTCTTTTCTACCCTGGATTCCCGGCACAAGGCCGGGAATGACAGTGGGGGTGGGTAAACACTGGGGATGAGTTGTTTCACGTGAAACATAGTCACCGGGCAAGCAATGCCACGGTTTTCAGTCACATCCCCAATCGCTGCAGTCCCACGATCGGGTAGACGCCGCGGATCTTGGCGCGGTCGAACGTGTGCTTGGCGCGCGGTGAGAACGTGTTGATCCGAACTTGCGCACCTGCGGCCGCAAGAGACCCCACGACAAAGCCCGCACCTCTTTCCACCACCACGTCGGCGGCGCCGTTGAGGCTGCGCGACGGCGAGACATAGAGCATGTCGCCGGCGTCGAAGCGCGGGCTCATGGATTGGTCGGGCATCAGGAGCGCGAAGGCCAGGGGGTCGCCGGCCAGGAACGGCGGGCGCGGAGCCTTCAGGGGGGCGCGGGTGAAATCGCCGTTCGCCACGTCGATGCCCTGGCTGGTCGCCATCACCACCGGCAATTCGGCCAGGCTCGCGCGCGACAGCCCGGCGGGCGCGCCCGCGGCCTTGATCTCCGCCAGCAGGGTATTTGTCTCGGGCGCCAGTTCCAGGATGCCGCGTTCGAACATCGGCAAGGCGGGGGCCAGCGCCGCCACCGCGCCGGGATCGAGGGCGGCCACCGTCCGGCCGCGCAGGAGGGTGAGGGTCTCGGCCATCAAGGCCAGCATGGTGCGGCTGGAAAGCGTGTGGCCCACGTCCTTGTTCATGAAACGGTTGAGCGTGGACGGCGTAAGCCCGGCGGCGCGCGCGAGACCGCTGGCCGTCAGGTTGGTGAGCGCCATCATGGCGCGCACCAGACGCCGGGTGTCGTCCTGGTGCGCGGCGAGGTCGGTGAGAAGGTCGCGGTTACCGTCCATGGGGTCCGGCCAGCGGTGAATAAAAGCGCATATGAGAAGCAGCTTATGCGGCGATCATATTAAAAAATGATCTAAGGCCTGCGAGGCTCCAGGCGGCCCACCAGCCCTGGTAGGTTGCGCAAAAGCACCAATAAATATGGGAATTGATCGGAGGGGCGGTGCCGCGTCACGCAGCATCCCTGACATCCGAGTCGGACGGCCGGTGCAAATGATATGCAAAAAAGCATTTGACATGTGCCAGTAGTGCACACATAGTTTGGCGCGTGACAATTCAAGCTTGCGGGGGTTTGGTTTCCCGAGGGCGGGGTTTCACAGGCGGGCCAGTCCTTCGTGGTCCGGTCCGCCCGGGTATGTTTATCGGTCCTCTCCTCTTGAACTCTGACCCGCCGTTCAAAAACGGCGGGTCTTTTTATGTAAAGGCCGGTGTTAAGAGGGGTGGGCACGGGCGATAAACCATGGGCCATAAACCATTTTTTAAGTGCGAACGCGGAGGCTGGCGTGGGGAAAACCGGTCGCTCGCCCCGCTGCCGCTCACACTGTGCGGTAAAATCAATTAGACTGACGGCTTCCGTTGTGGGACCGACCTTGATGACGTCCGTTTCCGTTCTCCGTTGCATGACCGCCGCCGCGGCGCTTACCGCGCTGGCGGGTTGCGCCGCCGGGTCCCCTCACCCTGAAGCGCCGATGGCGGCCGAGGCCGCGCCCGCGCCGGCCGCGCCCATCGAAGTCGCGACGCTCGACCCCCTCAATGCCCCGCCGCCGGCGCCCGCCAATGACGGCATGCTGGTGCCCGTGCCCGACGCCAATTCATCCCAGCGGGTGCCGCTCAACAGCATGGCGCCGGCCGCCACCGCCGCGCCGACGTCGCTGCTCACCCCGCCGGGCGCCGCCGTGCAGCTGCCGCCGCAAACACCGGCGGCGCAACCTGCACCCGCGCCCGCTGCACCACCGGTTGCCGCACCGCCGGTCCAAGTCGCGCAGGCACCGCAACAGCCGCCGCAGAAGCGCGAATTCGAACCGGCGCCAGTCACGCCATCAGCCGCGCCGCCCGCCGTCGCGCCTACCGTGCAGCCGGCCGCGCCGCCGGTCCAGGCCGCCGCGCCGGCGCTCCGCCTGCGTCCGCCCGAGGGCACCGCGCCCATGGCACCGACCCCGTCGGAAGACGCCACCGTGGTGATCTCGTCGGCCACGGCCCGCGGCATGCAGCCGCGCGAATTCGTGCCCGCGTCCCTGACGCCGCCGCCGACCATCGCCAATCCCGGCCCCGGCGAGATCCCGCTGACGGCCATGGAGAAGAACACCATCCAGCGCTTCGAGATCTTGAAGCGCCTGGAGGATGAAGCGCTGATCACCCATGACGAATACCTGAAACGCCGCACCGCTAATGTCGGCGGCCTGCTGCCGTACACCCACGTGCCGGCCGCGGAAGGCCTGGGCCGTCCGGTGCCGTCGGCGGACGCCATCGTCGCGCGCCTGGCGGCGTTGCGCCGTTCCTTCGAGATGCGCGCCATCACGCCGCAGCAGCATGCGCTCGAACGCACCATGATCCTGAACGCGCTGTTGCCGGAAAATCCCACCGACCGCGCCGATCCCATGCCGCCGCCCAAGGACATGATCGAAGGCGCCGCCGCCGCCGGCCACCTCGAGCGCCTGCGCGAGAAGAACCTGATCAGCGCCGAGGAACTGCAGTCCGAGAAGGACGCGATCGAACACGCGGTCACCACCGGCCTGCTGCCGTCGCAGGAAACCGGCCGCCCGGCGGCCCGGCGCACCGGCACGACGGCCAACCGGCCTGCGGCGCCCGCGTCCGCCGGCAAAGCTGCCGCCGCCGGCCCGCAGGTGTCGCCGATGGAGCGCGAGATCACCGGCCCGGTGGTGCATATCGCTTCCTACCGCAGCGAAGCCTCGGCCCTGAAGGGCTGGGAAGAAGTGATCGGCAAGAACAAGGCGCTGCTCGCCGGCATGCAGCCGATCGTGCGGCGCGTCGATCTCGCCGACCAGGGCACCTTCTATCGCCTGATGGCCGGGTCCTATGCGTCGCTGGGCGATGCGGAAGCCGCCTGCATCAAGCTGAAAGAAGCCGGCCAGTTCTGCCGCGCCAGCGCCACCGGCAGCTGAGTCCGAGCACGACCGGTACAGAAAAGGCCCGGCGGTCGCCCGCCGGGCCTTTTTGTATCTCTTTTTCTGTCATTGCCCGGCTTGACCGGGCAATCCATCCATCAACGCTCTGATTTGCTGCAACATGGATTCCCCGGTCAAGCCGGGGAATGACAGGGGCGGCTACCGCGCCGGCTTCTGGAACAGCAGGGTGAAGCGGTCGCTTTCGCCGATGGCCTGGTATTTGGCGCGATCCTTCTGGCCTTCGGCGTAGTTGGGCGGCAGGGTCCAGACGCCCTTGGGGTAATCCTTGGTGTCCTTGGGATTGGCGTTGATCTCGGACTTGGACACCAGCTTGAACCCGGAAGCCTCGGCCAGCTTGATGGCCGCGGCTTCCTTGACGTAGCCGGCGCCGCCCTTGTCGTCGGCCGCATCGGGTTTCGCGCGGTGTTCCTCGATGCCGAGATAACCGCCGGGTTTCAGGGCCGCGAACATGGCGTCGAACATGGTCTTCTCCTGGCCGTCGCCCATCCAGTTGTGGATGTTGCGGAAGGTCAGCACCATGTCCATGGAGCCGGCGGGCACCGGCGCGGTCTTGACGGCCGACATCTCCACGATCTCGGCCTTGGCGAAGGCCGGGTTCTTGGCCGCCAGTTCCTTCACGCGCGTGGCGGTGGAGCTTTTATCGGGCGCGGTCGGATCGGCGCCGACATAGCGGCCTTTCCCGGCCAGCACCGGCGCCAGGAACTCGGTCCACCAGCCGCCGCCCGGCCAGACTTCCAGCACCGCCATGTCGTTCTTGAGGCCGAAGAACTTGAGGGTTTCCAGGGGATGGCGGGCGGGATCGCGCGCGGCGTTGGCGGGTGCGCGGTCTGAACTCGCCAGCGCGGCCTTGAGGCTGGTTTCCGTGGCCGCGTCCATGGCCGCGAACGCGGGCGTGGACACCAGGCCCGCAGCGACGATCGCCAGGCAAAGGCGTTTTTGGATGTGCATGTGATGCTCCCCTTTAAAGAGGCGCGCAGTCTACGCGGGCGCCGCCTTGCCGGGGAGGGGGGAGCCGCCTATCTAGGGCGGCATCAACGGGACGTGATCCCGGTAACTGTTACGGTGAAGCGAAGGACAATCGCCATGATCCACGTCCGCAAAAGCGCCGAGCGCGGCCATTTCAATTTCGGCTGGCTCGATACCCATCACAGCTTTTCCTTCGGCGAATACCACGACCCGCGCTTCATGGGATTCTCGGCCCTGCGCGTGATCAACGAGGACACCGTCGCCGCCGGCCACGGCTTCCCCACCCATCCGCACCGGGACATGGAGATCGTCACTTATATCCTGGAGGGCGCCCTGGAGCATAAGGACAGCCTGGGCACCGGCTCGGTGATCCGCCCCGGCGAGGTGCAGCGCATGACCGCCGGCAGCGGCATCACCCACAGCGAGGCCAATCCCCTCAAGAACCAGGCCACCAAGCTGTTGCAGATCTGGATCCTGCCCAAGGACCGCAACCTCACGCCGTCCTACGAACAGACCGCTTTTTCCACGGCAGAGCGGCAAGGCAAACTGCGCCTGGTAGGCTCGCCCGACGGCCGCGAAGGCTCGGTGACCATCCACCAGGACGTCAATCTCTACGCCAGCCTGCTCAAGGGCGGCGAGACCGTGAGCCTGGCCATCAAGCCGGAACGCTTTGCCTGGCTGCAGGTGGCGCGCGGCACGGTCACGCTCAACGGACAAACCGCGTCCCAGGGTGACGGCGTCGCCGTGGCCCAGGAGAGCAGGATCGAGATCGCCGGCGTCGATGACGCCGAAGTGCTGCTGTTCGATCTGCCCCCGGTAAACTGACGACAGCTAAACTGATGCGATGAGGCCTGGATACCGGTAGGATGGACCATCATCCTGCCGGTATCCGGGGCTCATGGCCGACCTCCTGTTCTATCCGCCGTTTCCCAACCGGCACCTCCTGTTCGATCAGCTGTTCCGCGGCGTCTGGCACTTCCTGCCGGCGCTGGACAAGCTGGGCCGCCTGATCTTTCCCTACAGCGGCGACGACTTCGCGCTTCTGGACGTGGACCAGACCCTGGACATGGCCAGGGTGTTCCTGTCCCGCGATCTTGATCCCGCCATCGCCGGCCATGCCCCCAAATACGCCGGCAAGATCGCGCTTCCTCAAACCAAGAGCCGCGCGCCCGCCGATTACGCACGCGATTATCCCGCCCTCAAAGGCGTGATCGTCTGGTCGTGCGACGCGGCCTCGGTGGCGGAAGCGCATGCGATTGCCGCCGCCACCGGTGCCGAAGCGGTCATGGCCGATCCGTTGCAGGTGCAGCAGGAAACGCTGCTGACGATGCGCTTTGTCTACAAGCTGTTCAGCCAGGAAGAGCTGGGCGAGCTGGTCAACGATTGCCGCACCCGCTTCCTCGCCAATCTTAGGAACTGGAAGGGTAAGGACGTCAGCTGTTTCGGCAACGGGCCGTCGCTGGCCAAGGTGGTCGAGGCCAAGGTCGATCCGGGGGCCAGCGTGCGCGCGGTGTGCAACTCCACCATCGGCGACGACGCGGCGCTCACCCATCTCGACCCGGAACTGCTGGTGTGCGGCGACCCGGTGCAGCACTGGGGCGCCTCGCTCTACGCCGGACGGTTCCGCGCCGACCTCGCCCGCGCCATGGAAAACCCGAAGCGCATCTTGATCACACAACTGGGCTATGTGCCGTATTTCCGGGCGATGATGCCCGAGCACACCCACGCCCGCGCCATCGGCATCGGCAATGACCGGCGCCCGCAGTTCAACATCGACCTGACGGCGGAGTTCCTCACCGCCGCCACCGCCAATGTGCTGACCATGCTGATGCTGCCGGTGGCGTTCACCATCTCAGGCGGCAAAGGGGCCGTGGACATTTTCGGCTGCGACGGCATGGCCTTCGCCGCCGCCACCAAGCCCTGGAGCCACGCCAACGAGGACGACTACATGGGCAAGATGTCGGTCACCCACCGCGTCCATCCCGGCTTCTGGAAACGCAACTACGAAGAGGAATACTGGAGCTACTGCCAGGACCTCGAGGACATCATGCAGGCGGCCGAAGCCAAAGGCATCGCCGTGCGCAACCGCACCCCGTCGTTCGTCGCGGCGCTAGGGAAGAGATACCTGCGGATTGCGTAAATAAACTGTATCATCCCCGGGACGGCCTTCGGCCGCCCAAGGATGACAACAGAGTGTATGATTATGGCGGTGCCTAAAGTTTCCCCGCCACCATCACCAGCGGCATGCGCACCTGGAAGACCTGGTCGGCGCGGTAGGTCTTCTCGAATTCCTCTAGCAATTCATCCATCGCTTTCGTCGCACCCGCGTCGTCGCGGCTGAGGCGGTACGCGGACCACGTCTGCATGAAGGCCAGGATCTGGCGGAAGCTCCAGGCGAGGTCGATGCAGAAGGCCGGATGCGGGATGCGTTGGAACGGGAAGCGGATATCGGCGTCGCGGTAGCCGTCCCAGTTGATGCGGTTGTTGTGCGCCCAGAATGGCGCGATCACATTCCTGAACCGGGCTGTGACATCGGCGTCGAAGGCCGGTGAGACGAAGAACCAGTTATAGCCCCAGGCGGTGAACACCGCGTCCGCAGTTCCCACGCGTTTCACCTCGGGCCAGAAGCGCGCGAAGTCGAACCAGTGAAGCGCATTGGCGACGGTGATCAAGTCAGCCCAACCATCCGGGAGACTGACGCTCTCGGCCGGTTCCGCCGCGTACCTGATGTTGGGCGCCGGCCGCGTCGCCGCGATCTGCCCGGCGCTGAAGTCGGTGGCGTGCACGGTCTTGAATCGCGCCGCCAGGTCCACCGCCGCCTGGCCGGTGCCGGTGCCGCAGTCCCACACCCGGTCGCGGCGCGGCGCGGTCTCCGCCAGCCAGTCGAACAGCGCCGCAGGGTAGGTGGGGCGGGCGGCGGCATAGTCGGCGGCGGCCTGGCCGAAGGTGTGACTCGCCTGATTCATAAGTGAGACGGTGCCACAGACGCGGCTCGGATGGGGCGGCGGACCTCCACGAATCGCGAGGACGGGGTTCCCGCGCGATCATCCGCCGCCCCGACGAGCGTCCGCCAAAGGGGGATTCGGCGGACGGCAGCAAACCTCGAATGGAAAATAACTTTTCAGATCAATAATTTGACGGGCAATCTCCCAAACCGCCCCCTGGAAAGCAGTATAAGCTAACAACGCGAATTTTTCCAGACATACAACTTATATCTCGGAAATCTATATATAAGAGATATTATATACCTTGTATATGAAATCGGGCGGCTCTATATAGCCGGCCATGTCGACCCTTCCTCCTTTTGAAATGCCCGCCGGCGCCGAACTGGTGAGCGCGGTTTCCGAACTGGCCCGCTCGGTGCGCCGCGCCTTCGACCGGCGCGCCCGCGCGCTCGGCTACACCCAGTCCCAATGGCGGGTGCTGCTGATGCTCGCCAAGGCGCAAGGCTGCAGCCAGGCGGTACTGGCCGACAAACTGGAGATGCAGCCGATCGCGGTCACCCGCATCCTCGACCGCATGGAAACCGCCGGGCTGATCGAACGCCGCCCGGACCCGAACGATCGCCGCGCGGTGCAGCTGTACCTCGCCGCCAATGCCGGCCCGATCATCAAGGTGCTGCAGGGCATCGCCGAGGAGGTTCTGGCGCTGGTACGCGAAGGCGTCGACACCGAACGCCAAAATGAAATCACCCATCTGTTGCTGGCCATGCGCGCCAACCTGGAGCGCTGCGACGGCGCGGCATCCTCGGCGGCCGATCGCGCCGGATAAGAAAACGGACGAGAAGATCATGAACGCAGAACGCAAGATTTCCGTGGCAACCGCCGAAGACGCGCCGCCGCGCGAGAAGAAAGGCCTGCGCCGGGTGCTGATGGTGGTCGTGCCGCTGGTGGCGGTCGCCGCCGGCGGCCTGGCCTACGCCTGGGGCGGCCGGTATGCGGAAACCGACAACGCCTATATCAAAGCGGACATCGCCTCCATCAGTCCGGAAGTGGCCGGCAATATCACCCAGGTCCTGGTGGCCGAGAACGCCCATGTCACCAAAGGCCAGCCCCTGGCGGTGATCGACGACACCACCTACCGCATCGCGCTGGCCGGGTCCGAGGCGCAGCTGCGCACGGCGGTCGCCAATATCGAGAGCGCCAAGGCGCGCTATCGCGAGAAGCAGCAGAGCCTCGCCCTCAATCAGACCGATCTGGCCTTCGCCGAGCGCGAACTGGGCCGCCAGTCGGCGCTGGCCGCCCAGGATTTCGCCACCAAGGCCAAGCTCGACGAGGCCAAGCACGCGGTGGAAACCGCGCAGCGCACCATCGCCCTCACCAGACAGCAGCAGGCCGAGATCCTCGCCAGCCTCGAAGGCAATCCCGACATCGCGCCCGAACAGCATCCCACCTACCAGATGGCCCTGGCCGGCAAGGCCACCGCCACCGTGCAGATGGAGCGTTCCACCGTCCGTGCGCCATTCGACGGCGTCGTCAGCCAGGTGCCCAAGGTCGGCGACTTCGCCCGCACCGGCGCGCCCCTGTTGTCGATTGTCTCCACCGCCGGCGTGTGGGTGGAAGCCAACTTCAAGGAAACCGACCTCACCCATATGACCGCCGGCCAGAAGACCGAACTCAGCGTCGACACCTATCCCGGCCGGACCTTCGAGGGCCATGTCGACTCCATCTCCCAGGCCACCGGCGCCGAATTCGCCGTGCTGCCGGCGCAGAACTCCACCGGCAACTGGGTCAAGGTGGTGCAACGCATCCCGGTGCGCATCGCCGTCGACACCAAGGACGGTCCGCCGCTCAGGGCCGGCATGAGCGTGGTGGCGGGAGTCGACACCGGCCGGCGCCGTTATCAGCGGTGGACGGGCGAGTAAGCCCGGCCCCGGAGGCCCGCATGTCGATTCCCTCGGCCGCATCGGTCCATACGCCGCCGCCCTTCAAAGTGGACGGCCGGGTCATCGCGCTGACCGTGATGATCATGCTGGCCACGATCATGCAGGCGCTGGACACCACCATCGCCAACGTCGCCCTGCCGCATATGCAGGGCTCCATGAACGCCGCCTATGACCAGATCACCTGGGTGCTGACCTCTTATGTGGTGACGGCGGCGATCTTCACCTCGCTCACCGGCTTCCTGGTGGTGCGCTTCGGGCGCACCCGCATCTTCCTCATCTCCATCATCGGCTTCACCGTCGCCTCCATGCTGTGCGGCGCGGCCCAATCCCTGGAACAGATCGTGGTGTTCCGCATGCTCCAGGGCGCCATGGGCGCGATGCTGGTGCCGTTGTCCCAGGCGGTGCTGATGGATGTCTACCCCAAGGAGAAGCACGGCGCCGCCATGGCGGTATGGGGCATGGGCGTCATGGTGGGCCCGATCCTGGGGCCGACCATCGGCGGCTACCTCACCGAATATTACTCCTGGCGCTGGGTGTTCTACGTCAATCTGCCGTTCGGCATCCTGGCGGCGCTGGGCGTGTGGTGGCTGCTGCCGGAAACCAAGCGCCAGCCCAATGTGCGCTTCGACCTCCTGGGCTTCGCGCTGATCAGCGTGGCGGTGGGGTCGCTGCAGATGATGCTCGACCGCGGCACCACCCTCGACTGGTTCTCCTCCATGGAGATCGTGCTGGAAGCGTCGCTGGCGGCGCTCGCCTTTTATATGTTCGTGGTCCATATGTTCACGGCCAGGGCGCCGTTCCTGAATTCCGAGCCGTTCCGCGACCGCAACTACGCCCTCGGCCTGGTCCTGAGCTTTGTCATGGGCGTCGCGCTGTTCGCCACCATGGCGCTCTTGCCCGGCATGCTGCAGGGGTTGCTGGGCTATCCGGTCATGACCACGGGCTTGATCCTGATGCCGCGCGGTATCGGCACCCTGTTCGCCATGGCGCTGGTGGGCAAGCTGGTGCGCACCGTGGACGCGCGCTGGCTGATCCTGCTGGGGTTCGGCCTGACGGCGGTCTCGATGCAGCAGATGGCGCACTTCAGCCTCGACGTGAACATCCGCGACCTGGTGACCAGCGGCATGCTGCAGGGGTTCGGCATCGGCCTGATCTTCGTGCCGCTCACCACCATCGCTTTCGCCACCCTCGACAACAGGTTCCGCACGGAGAGCGCCGCCCTGTTCGCGCTGGTGCGCAGTATCGGCAGCGCCATCGGCATCTCGGGCGTGGCCACCATGCTGCATGAGAACACCCAGATCAGCCACGCCGACCTGGCCCAGCACATCACCCCGTTCTCGAAGCCGCTGCAGGCCCTGGCGCCCAACGCCGTCTGGAGCCTGCAAAGCGGCGAACGGGGGCTGGCCGCCCTCGCCGGCGAGATCAACCGCCAGTCCGCCATGGTGGCTTACGTCAGCGTGTTCCAGATCATGGCCTACATGGTGGTCGCCGCCATGCCGGTCGTGCTGCTGCTGCAGCCGATCAGGAAATCCGCCATGCCCAAGAAGCTCGAAATGGCGGTCGAGGCTTAACGCCGCCTCGCTTCCGGACCGATCCGGGGATGGCGGCGGGGCCTTTCACTGCCTGTGGCCTCGTCACCGGGTTCCGCCGTAAAATGCCCGCCTTGGCGGGGGTATGCGCGTGAACAATCTCATCAAACGTATCGGCTTGCTGGCGTTCTACGCCCTGGCGCTGGCGGGGGCCGGGTGGTTCCTGGCGGCCAAGCTGGAAAGCGCCCGCGCCGAGTTGGAGGCGGAACATGCGGCGGCCTTCGCCGCGGTGCGGACCGAGCTGTCCCGCGACATGCTGACCGCGCAAGTGTTCGTGCAGCTCCTGCAGACCACGGTCCAGAACGAACTGACCTATCGCCCGCAATCGCCGCAAAGCTCGCTGCTCCTCAACGCGCTCGGCGAGGACGCCGACGGCGTCTTTTCCCTCGATAACCTGCCCGCCGCGGTGGACAAGGCCGCCACCGGCAACCTCACCGGCTTCGGCGGCCTCAAGGGCAAAGGCGAATACTTCAAGAAGGAACTAGAGGTGGCGCTGTCGCTGCGCTCGATCTTCGTGCGCATCGTCGAGACCCTGCCGAACGTCGCCTGGACCTACTACGTGTCCGGCAGCAGGTTCGAGCATGTCTATCCCTGGGTGCCGTCGGCCCAGGCGGCCTACAAGGACAACGACCTGAAGATGGAGTACTTCCAGCTCGGCATGCCCGAGAACAACCCCGGCCGCACGCCGTACACCACCGATGTCTACGACGACGACTTCGGCAAAGGGCTGATGATCACTATGGGCCGGCCGGTCTATGACGGCGACCGCTTCACCGGCATCGTCGCCCTCGACTTCACCTTGCGGTCGCTCGACGGCGTGGTCGCCAAGTTCCCGGCGGAATTCGGCGAAGCCTATCTGGTCGACCGCACCAAGCAGGTGATCGGCTATTCCAAGGGCAGGGACGGCGACCAAAAGACCGATCTGCCGGCCGCCGCCGCCGGCCTGGTGGCGCAGGCCCTGGGCGACAAGGCCGTGCACCGGCAGGAAACCGGATCGCAGATCATCAGCGCCCAGACCATCGAGGCCCTGCCGTTCGTCCTGGTGTCCTTCACCGCGAAATCGGCGACGACGATGCAGGTGATCAGCCGTTCGGTGATCGAGATGATCATCTTCCTGGTGGTGCTGTCGCTGCTGGCGTTCCTGGAATGGCGCCGGCGCGTGGCCAGGCAGCTGGAAGAGGCGCGCGACCAGGCCGAGGAGGCGACCCGCGCCAAGTCCTCGTTCCTGGCGA
>JAYRKL010000003.1:0-255926 GCA_041905795.1 Rhodospirillaceae bacterium
CGCGGTTCTGGGGCGCCTCGGCCCAGGTGCTCGGCTTCGACCGCATGAACTTCGAGGCCCATATCGGCAACCAGGGCCTGTGGCGCGGCAGCGTGTTCTATGACTCCTTCACACGCTTCTACACCGCGGACGCCAAAACACCCTTCGACGGCGCAGGAACCAACCACCTGACACTGCCCGCCAACTGGCGCACCGGCAACAACTCCCTGCAGTTCACCACCCTCGCCGCCAGCCTCAAGCCGCTGGATCTCAGCGTTCAGTGGCAGACCGTCGGCGGCGATTTTGTATTGAAGCCCTGGAACGGCTACGAAGCGCGCCTGCATATCGAGGAACGCCACCGCGAAGGCCTCAAAGAGCAGTACGCCATGTTCGGGCCCGAGGCGAATTTCCCGGTGGGCGTGTTCTTCCCGCAGCCCGTGGACTACGACACCACCCGCATGACCGCGTCCTTCGGCTTCACCAGCGCGAAGTTCCAGTGGAAAGCGTCCTACACGCTGTCGAGCTTCCGCGACGGCCTGACCTCGATCTTCGTGCCCAATCCCTATTCCCGTTCGCTGGGAACGCCCTGGCCGCCGGGCGCTTTTGCCGGCTATCCCTTCGCGACCGCGCAATACGGCCTGCCGCCGGACTCCATTGCCCATCAGTTCCAGATCACGGGCGGTTACGCCTTCTCGCCCACCACCCGGCTGACGGCGCGCGCGTCCTACAGCATCGAGAGCCAGAACGAAGCCTTCCTGCCCTATACGCCGAGCCCGGACCTCTCCGTGCCCTTCGCGCTGCCGCGCACCTCGCTGCAAGGCCGCGTCGAAAAAACCTATCTCAGCATCGGCCTGACCTCGCGGCCGCTGCCGAAGGTGGAACTGACCGCGAGCTATAGCTTTGACGACCGCGCCAACAAGACGCCCATCGGCTTGTTCAGTTATGTCACCAACGACACGCTGGACCAGCCCAATCCGCAGGTCGCCGGCAACAACGCCCACATCCGCTACAACCTGCCGCACAGCTTCACGCTGCACCGTGCGTCGGCCGAGGCCGTCACTCGGCCCACCGACCGCATCCGCCTGAGCCTGACCTATTCCGGCGATTTCCGGCGTTACGATTACCAGGAGGTCAGCAGCCTCGACGAGCACAGCATTCGCGCCAAGGCGCTCGTCACCTTCGATGAGGGCTCCGCCTGGGCCGCCTATACGTATGCGATGCGCAAGGGCTCGGTTTACGACGATGCCCTGCCGTGGGATGCCAGCCATACCACCAGCTATCTCGCCGCCGGGCCGCAGAACCAGTCGCTCGAGCACCCCCTGCTCCGCAAATACAACCTCGCCGACCGGCGCCGCAACGAAGCCAAGATGGGCGCCACCTATACGCCGCTGACGTCGCTGACCTTCGATGTTTCCGGCGGCGCGGCCAGGTCGAATTACTTCGGCGTTCTAATCGGCCTGCAACGCACTGAATCCATCCTCATGGACGGCGATATCGTCTATGCCAAGGGGCCGTTCTCGGCCACGGCGTTCTACAGCTTCGAGCGCCTGCTCAATCACCAGGCCGGCTATTACGCCTTCAACACCAACCTCTCCAACCCCGCGCAATACTGGTTCGGCCACGACCATGACGCCGTGCATACCGCCGGGGTGAAAGCCGACTGGGAAGTCATCGCCCACAAGCTCAAACTCGGGGTCAATTACACCCTGTCCCACGGCCGCTCGGATCTGCAGGTGCAGGCCACGCCGTTCACGGCTTTCGCCCGCGCCACCCCCCTGCCGGTGGTGCGCGCCATCACCAACAGCGCGGGACTCAAGGTGGACTACAGCCTGCGGGAAAACATCACCCTCCGCGGCGGCTACGCCCTCGAGCATCACATCAATGACGACTGGGCTTATACCGGCGGCATCACGCCGGTGGCGCAAATCTTGGGGTCCGGCGACATCGCGCCGCGCTATACTGCCCATGTGGTGTCGATGTCCGCCCGTTATGGGTTCTAGCGATGGCATTGCCGGCAACTCCGACATTTGAACGGATCGCGCTGAACCGCGTGACCTTCGGCGCGCGGCTATCGGACATCGCCCGCCTCAAGGAGATCGGCTGGAAGGCCTGGGTCGAACAGCAGCTGAACCCGCCGCCGGGGGACGACCCCGAACTGGCGTCGTTCCTCGACTCCCAGATGATGTTCATCAAGTACAACGGCCTCGCGCCGGCCAAGGGCATTCCCGGCTGGCCGGCGGTCAACCAGGTCCGCCCGCTGACCTATCTCAAGCAGGACGTGACCCAACTCTGGGAAGTGCCGCGCAAGATCGAGACCGCGGTCGCCGCCGACGAATACGACCGAATCGGCAAGGAGCTGAACGCCGTCACCTGGATTCGCAACAGCCGCTCCGTCTACCAGTTGCGCGAATTCATGGTGGATTTCTGGACCAACCATTTCAACGTCGGCCGCCAGGCGGATTTCTTCGCCACCGCCGCCTTGCCGGTCTATGACCTGGCCGTCATCCGGCCGCGCGCGTTCGGGAACTTCCACGACCTGCTCACGGGCGTGGCCACCAGCGCCTCGATGCTGCGTTATCTCGACAACGCCTCCAGCACCGCCACCCATCCCAACGAGAATTACGCCCGCGAGATCCTGGAACTGCATACCCTCGGCGGCCCGGCCTATGTCGGCGTGGGCAAGCCGGGCGCAAAGCCAAGGAAGCCTGGAGATATCCCGCCCACCTTCAGCGACCAGGACATCATCCAGGCCTCGCGCGCGCTGTCCGGCTGGACCCTCGAGCAGGGCCAGCAGGGACCCGGCGGCCCCCTGCCCTTCACCGGCAAGTTCGTCTTCAATCCCGTCCAGCATAATGAAAGTGCGGGCGTGTTCATGGGCGTCAACCTGGCCCAGTACAAAGGCGTCGACCAGGGCACGGCGGTGTTGCGCATCCTGGCCGATCATCCCGCCACCGCCGACTTCCTCTGCACCAAGATCGCCCGGCGCATCTATGGCGACGGTCCGCCGTCGTCGGTGATCGCCCGCGGCAAGCGCGCCTGGCTCGCGAACCGCGAACAGCCCGACCAGATCCGCCGCGTGCTGGCGGCCATGCTGATGGACGGCGACGAGATTGGTAAACCCGGAACCAAGCTGCGCCGGCCATACGAACGGGTGATGGCCTATGTGCGCACCGCCGACGTGCTGTTGAGCGCCTTCCCCAAAGCCGACATCGCCTTGGCGCCCTTGGGCGACGGCATCTATGCCTGGCCGACGCCGGAAGGCCGCCCGGACATGGATTCCCAATGGCTGTCGGGCATGGTCAACCTGTACAGCTGGAACTTCATCACCGTGCTGCTGGAACAGGAGTCGTTCCACACCAACCTCAACGTCCAGACGCCCGAAGAGGTCCGCGGCGCGGCGCCGGCGCTGACGGACTATTGGGTCAACCGCATGGTGGGCTACGCTTTGCGGCCGGCGGCCATGGAAGCGCTGGTAGCCGATGCCGCGTCACCGACGGGCGCTATCGCCGCGTTGGCCGGGCGCGATCCGAACAAAGCCGAGGCCGCCCTGCGCCGGTTCACGGCGCTGGTCGCCGCCTCACCCGAATTCGGCCTGCGGTAGGGAAACGACAGATGTTCACCCGGCGCAATTTCCTCAACGCCACGGCTACCGCCGGCATCGCCGGCAGCCTGACACCGCTCACCGCCGGCGTGAACGCCGCCTTTGGCGCGGCGGGTCCGGCCGAGGACATCCTGATCGTGGTGTTCCTGCGGTTCGGCGCCTGCGGCCTGACCCTGGTGCCGCCGGCGGACGACGGCATCTATCACGACCTGCGGCCCACCATCGCCGTGTCCGCCAAGGACGCCATGCCCATCGGCACTCTCGACGGCACGCCGTTCTTCCTGCACCCCAATCTCAAGGAGCTGAAGGCGCTCTACGACGCCAAGAGCCTGGCGATCGTGCACGCCGCCGGCATCCATACCGAGAGCCGCAGCCATTTTGTCAGCCAGGACATGATGGAGCGCGCCAGCTGCGACGGCGAGAAACCCGTCACCGGCGGCTGGCTCGGGCGCCATATGAACGCGCGCCGGGCTATGGGCGGCGCTTTGCCCGCCATCACCGCCGGCGCCGAGGTCAATATCGCCCTCCAGGGCTATGCCGGCGCGGTGGCGGTGCCCAATGTGCTGGCGCTGTTCACGGTCCTGGGCGGTGACGCCAGCCGCAGCGTGATCGAGGCCATGAACACCGGCGCCGGCGCCCAGGTGCTCTCGGGTCAGTCGACCCTCGCCACCCTGCAGACGGTCAAAACCCGTGTCGCCACCCTGCCCGCCGATGACGGCAACGCCGCCGGCTATACCACCGGCGCCCTCTCGACGCCTTTGCGCACCGTCGCCAAATTGATCAAGGCCGACGTCGGCTTGCGCGTCGCCACCGTGGACTTCGGCGGCTGGGACCAGCACGCGCGCCTGACCCAGGGCATCAATCCCCTGGCGCTGGAGCTGTCCCAGGGCTTGAGCGCCTTCTGGAAGGACCTCAAGGACCACCAGGGGCGCCTGACGGTGGTGTGCATGACCGAGTTCGGCCGGCGGGTGGAAGAGAACGCCAGCGGCGGCACCGACCACGGCTCGGCCTCGGTGATGTTCGCGCTGGGGGGCGCCGTCAACGGCGGCAGGATCTACGGCAAATGGCCCGGCCTGAAGCCCGGCGACCTGCACGCCGGCGACCTCGCGGTGACCACCGACTATCGGCAGGTGTTGCAGGAAATCCTGGTGAAGCGCCGCGGCGAGACCACGCCCAAGGCGGTGTTCCCGACGCTTGCCTACGATCCGTTGGGACTCGTACGCAAAGCTTAAAGTATGGCGCTGAACTGCGTGAAGGTCATCGCCGCGATCTGCTGGGTGGTGAAGGCGGAGACCTGCGTGGAATTCAGCACCATCAGATCGGTGGTTTCAAACCCCGGTATCTGACTGGTGGTGAAGGCGGCGATGGCGGTCGTGGTGAATCCCCGCATCTGGGTGATCGACAGCTCGGCGATGATCGTCGTGGTCAATTGCACGACCTGGCTTGTGGCCAGCGACGATATCTGCGTCGAAGTGATGCCCGCCAACTGAGTCGTGGACAGCATGGCGACCGAGGTTGAAGAAATCGAACCCACCTGGGTGGTGGTCAACGCGCCCAGCTCGGTCGAGGTCAGCGCGCCGAACTGCGCCGAGGTCAGGCCGGCGATATTGGTGGTGCTGATATAGGCCATCTGCGTCGTCGACAGCGACGAGATCTGGGTGGTGGTCAGGGCTTGCTGGGCCGTCAGGCTCATGCCGCCCAGGGTCTCCGGCGTCAGCGCGTTGAGCTGCGTGGTCGGGATGAAGGCAATATTGGTGGTCGACAGTCCGTTGATCTGTGTGACGGTCAGGCGGCTGGGCTGCGACGCGGTCAGGGCTTCGAGCTGGGTCGTGGACAGGATGCCGATTTCGGTGACGGTCAATCCCTTGGACTGGGTCGACGTCAGGCTGGACAGCTGGGTCGTGGTCAGGGCCGACAGGAAATCGGCCGACAGGTAGGTGAACTGGGTCGAGGCCATGCCGTCGATCTGGCTCGCCGTCAGCACGGCGACCGCGGTGGTCTGCAGGGCGTTGAGCTGGGTCGAAGTCAGCTGGCCCAGCTGTTTGGAGGTGAACCCCAGCACCTGGGCGTCGCTCAAGGTCCCGACCTGGGTCGTGGACAGCAATTTGAGCTGGGTGGTCCCGAGCACGCTGAGCTGCGTGGTGGTGAAGCCGGTGATCTGGTCGGTGGTGAGGTGAGCGATGTCGGTGGAGGTCAGCGAACGCACCTGCAGCGGCGTCAGCGCCTCGATCTGGGTCGAGGTGAGCGTGCTGATGTTGGTGGTGGTGAGCCCCTGAAGTTGGCGCGAGGTCAGGCCGGCGATCTGGTCGGGCGTCAGCGCGATGAGCGTGGTAGTGCTGAAAGCGTTGAGCTGGGTGGTCGACAGGCCCGCCAGCTGCGTTCCCGTGAGCGCCGCGAGGGCGGTGGTGGTGAGCGCCCCCATCTGCACCGTCGACAGCTGCGCCATCTGGCTGGGCGTCAGGCCGACGATCTGTGCGGCGGTGATCTCGGCGAAATCCGTCGCATTGATCGCCTTGATCTGCGAACTCGCCAGCACGCCCAGCTCCGCGGCGGTGAGGCCGGAGAAGGCCGTGGTCGACATGCTGGACATCTGAGCGGTCGTGAGCCCCTTGAGCTGGGCCGCCGTCAGGGTGCCCAGGACCGTGGTGCTGATCGAATTGACCTGGGATGTGGACAGGGCGCCAAGCTGGGTCGAGGCGATGCCGGCGAACTGGTATTCCGTCAGCGAGGAAATGGCCGTGGTATTCAGCGCCGTCAGCTGCGCCGTGCTCATGCTGTTGATCTGACCGGACGAGAACCCGCTGATCTGGTCGGTCGAAAGCGCGGCGACCTGGGTGGTTGTGAGGCCGTCGATCTGCGTGCGCGTGAGCAGCGCGACCGAGGAGCTGGTCAGCACCGGGATCTGGGTGGCGCTGGTCAACGCCGCGATCTGCGACGACGTCATGCCCGCCAGCTGGTCGACGGTGATGGCGGCAACGTCGGTGGTGTTCAGCGAGACGATCTGGGCGGCCGACAGCACCGCCATCTGGGTCGGCAGGAACCCGGAGAACTGCACGGCGGTCAGGGTCGCGAGGTCAGTAGTGGACAGCCCCTTGATCTGGGTTGTCGTCATGGCCGAGAACTGCGTCGAGGTCAGTGCCGCGAAATTGGTGGTGTTGAGCCCGCCCAGGGCTGCCGCCGTGAGGCCGGTGAGCTGGGTGGTGGTGATCGCCGCGATATTGGCGACGGTCAACGAATTGAGCTGCGCCGCCGACAGGGTCAGGGGCTGGGTGGTCGGGAACGACGCGAAATTGATGACGCTGAGCGCCGATGTCTGCGCCGAGGACAGGCCCGAGAGCTGGCCCGCGGACAGCAGCTGCACATTGGTGGCGTTGATGGCGCCGATCTGCGCCACGGTCATCCCGCCCAGGGTGGTGGACGACAGCGCCGTGATCACGGTCGTGGTCAGCGCATCGATTTCGGTGGTCGTGAACGCCTGGATCTGGGTCGACGTCAGCGAATCAAGTTGCGCGGCGGTGAGCGCGCCGAACTGGGTGAGGGTCAGGAACCCGAGCGCGGTCGCGCTGAAGCCGTCGAGCTGCGTCGCCGACAGCGCCCCGATTTGAACCGTGGTCAGGGATTGGATCTGGGTTTGGCTTAAGGTCGCCATGGCGTCACCCCCGCATCCGGAGCCAGGAAGCCGCAGGCTTCCCGCGCAGGGAAGCCATCACAGGCATGGCATGGGTGATAGCCGCGAACATACTCTGTCCCCGTTCTGGAGAGCTTGACCGTTTGAAACTCAGAAGCGCCAATTCCGGCGTCCTCACACGTAAAAGTTTAACCCATAGCCAACGCTGGGGCAAGGCCGGGGGTTGCCTCTAAGAATCTGGGAAATAAGGCAATTTTCCCGTTTTACTAAACCCCGGTCTTGGTGACGTACAGCTGGTAGACCGGTGCGTTGCGCACCACGATGGCCTTGCGGGTGAACACGTTCACAAAAGCGTCCACCGCCGACTTCGGCATATTGAGCAGGTCCTGTTTGCCCAATTCCTCCATGCTCCAGATATAGTCGTCGAAAATCATCAGGCCGCCCGCACGCACCAGGTGAAAGCCCATCACCGCGTCGCTCAACACATCGGGCGCCTGGTGCGAGCCGTCGACATAGAGCACGTCGAAGGCCGCTTGGCGTTCGACCACGATCAACTCCGCCAGCGCCATGTGCGACAGCTTCTTGTGCTTCTTCACCACGACGTCGGGATTGCCCACCTTGCCGAGGGCAAGCTGGATGTTCTTGTCGAACCGCTTCTCCACGTCCGACATGGCGATATCGCCGTGCTCGACTCCGCCTTCCCAGGTATCGATGCAATGCAGCTCGACCGCCTGGTCCCTGCCGAACTTCTCGATCAGGTAGCAGGCGGAGCGGCCTTCGTAAGAGCCGATTTCCAGGAACCTCCGCGGCGCGAAGCGCGGCAACAGCGCATCCCATACGACGATGTTCTGGTCGAACCAGTCGTTGGTGAATTCATAGCCCGGATCGGTGAGCGGAGCGTCGGTCATGGGCGTGCCTATACTTTCACGGTGCGGCTGCTGGCCGGCCACAGCCGCGGATCGGACGGCAGATAACCGTACTCGTCGCGCTTGGCGAGTTCCGCGCGGTACTTGTCGTCATAGTCGGGAATCGCCAGGAGTTCGACGTCATCCTGGTCGAGAGAAATGCCGATATCGTTATAGACATCGAGGTTGGTGAGATCCGGACGCGGCATCTTGCCGGAGGTGTATTCCTCCCACATGCGCGCATAGAGGTCCTCGAGGCTGCGCACCAGGAGCGGCGTGTCGAACAACACGCAGGTATCGCGGCCGGCCTTGAGGCGCGCGCGCAAGGCTTCGCGCTTGTCCCGGTCCTTGCCGAGTTCGATCGCCCTGGCGACGTATTCGTCGGGCGTGGCGCACACCAGGTCGGCCAGCCCCGCGGAGCTGATCAGGCTGCCGCAGACACGCGCGGCGAAACCGCGGCCCGCCAGGGTGAGCACCGGAACGCCCATCCACAGCGCGTCCGAACAGGTGGTATGCGCGCCGTAGGGCGAGGTATCGAGGAACAGGTCGGCCAAAGGATAGCGCGCGAGGTGATGCGGATTGCTGCGCTTGCCGGCGAACAGAATGCGCGCCGGATCGACGCCGGCGGCCTGCGCCTGTTCCTTGAGGCGGACATTGGTGGTTTCGATGCCTTCCAGCAGCCACAAGACCGACCCGGGCACTTCCTTGAGGATCGTCATCCACCGCGACCAGGTGAAGTGCGTGATCTTATGGACGCCGTTGAAGCAGCAGAAGATGGTGCCGTCTTCCGGCAATCCGTTTTCGGCGCGGGTCGGCACAACCTGGGCCACCTGCCGGCCGCGATCGTTGGGCTGGTAGCAGGGAATGCGCATCACCCGTTCCGAATAATACTTCTCGCTGCCCGGCGGGATGATGAAATCGTCGGCGATGATGTAATGGAAATAGGGGCTTCCCAGCGTGCCCGGATAGCCCAGCCAGTTGACGTTGATCGGCGCCGGGCTCATCGAGAACACCTTTGTGCGCGCGCCGTTGGTGTAGCCGTTGAGGTCGACCAGGATCTCGATGCCGTCGGCGGCGATCCGCTCGGCGGCCTGCTCGTCGCTCATGCCGGCGAGGTCCAGCCAGTGGTCGCTGGTCTGTTTCACCTTTTGGTGAATCGCGTCGGCGGCGGCGATGCCGCAGTAGTAGACGAACACCTCGACCTTCTCGCGGTCGTGCAGTCCGTAGATTTCGGCGGTCAGGAAACCCACCGCATGTTCGCGCAGGTCGGATGAGACATAGCCGATTTTACGCCGCTTCGGATGGGCCGCCGCCCTGATCCCGGCGTGACCGTGATGGTAGGTGGATTTGGGCCGGCCGACGTCGTCGCGCGCATAGATATAGGCGTTGGCGAGCTGCAGCAGGGGGTCGTCGGTATAGGCGTCGAGCGACAGGGTCGAGATCCCGTCGAGGAGCTGCTTGCGGGTGACCGTCGACCAAGGCTTGATCACCGGCCACTTGCACTGGCGCTGGCGCAACGACACCCAGTGTTGAATCACGTCGGACTGGTCGTGGTTGATCTCCAGGCTCAGGCGGAGCGCGTCCTCGGCATGGGCGTCAAAATTGGACTTTTCGAGAAGGCGCCCGATCTGCTTCAGCGCCGACAGTTTGTAGTTCACGTTCTCGCCGTTCACGGCGGAGAGGCGGTTGGACACCGTATACCACTGCGAGACGCCGTCGCCGTTCAGGCCCATGCGTTCCAGCACGTGGCCGTAGTTGATGTAGGCCGGATAGAAATCCGGGTTGATGCGCACCGCCTCGGACAAGGCGTGGCGCGCGCCCTCGAGGTCGCCGGTGTTGCTGAGAACCACGGCGTGATTGAAGTGGATGGCGTAGACCACCGGGTTGTCGGCGTTGTGCTCGAGCCAGGTCTTGTAGAGCATCGAAACGGCCGACATCTCGCCGGCGGCCTGCAAGGTGCCGGCGGCGTTGAGAAGCTCCATGACCGTGAGCGTGCGCTCGAGCGAACGTTTCAGGGCGTCGGCTAGAAGATCGGCGATCATCCTTAGAATCCAAAAAGAAAGGGCCCCAACATGCTGGTTGTGGCCCTTTTTGGTAAAGGATGTCTAAAACCCGGCCCCTGGCGGGGCCGGGTCTTGAGCGAGGCTAGATCAGCGCCGCGAACTGCGTGGTGCTCATGTAGCCGATCTGGGTCGTGGTGAAGGCCTGGACCTGGGCCTGGTTCAGCACACCCAGCTGGGTGGTGGTCAGGCCGTTGATCTGCACCGAGGTGAAGGCCGCGATGTCCGTGGTCTCGATCCCCTTGATCTGCGTCGTCGTCAGCGCGCCGATCTGGGTCGTGGTGAACACCGTGAACTGGGTGGTGGTCAGCGCCCCGATGCCGGTGGCGGTGAAGCCGCCGATCTGGACCGTGCTCATCGACGCGATATCGGAGGTCGTCAGGCTCGCGACCTGGAGGGTCGTCAGCACGCCGATCTGCAGTGTGCTCAACCCGCCGATCTGGGTCGTGGTCATCGCCGCCAGGTTGGCGGTTGACAGCCCCTTGATCGTGGTGGTGCTGATGGTGCCCACCTGGCTGGTGCCCAGGGCCGTGATCGCCGTGGTCGTCAGGGCATTCAGCTGGGTGAAGGTCATCTGGCCAACCTGGGTCGTGCTGAGAGCGCCGACCTGGAGGGTGGTGAACGCATTGACGAAGGTGGTCGACAGGCCCGAGATCTGCGTCGACCTGATGCTGCTGACCTGCGTCGTCGACAGCGCCACGATATCGGCCGTGGTGAAGGCGTTGAATTGCGAGGTCGTCAGCGCACCGATCTGGACCGTGTTCAGGGCGCCGACCTGGACGGTCGTCAGCGCGGTGATGTCGGTGAGCGACAGCGACGATACCTGCGTCGTGGTCAGCGCGCCGATCTGGGTGGTGGTGAACACCGCCACCGCCGTGGTCGACAGGCCCTTGATCTGCGTCACGGTCAGGTTGCCCACCTGCGACGTCGTCATCGACGCGACCGCCGTGGTGGTGAGCGCGTTGAGCTGCGTGGTGGCGAAGTTGCTGACCTGGGTGGTCGTCATCGCGCCGATCTGCGTCGTGGTCAGGGCGCCGGCGAAGGTCGTGGACAGGCCCTTGACCTGGGTCGTGGTCAGGTTGCCGACCTGCGTGGTCGAGAGGCTCGCGACGGTCGCGGTCGCCAGCGCATTGAGCTGCGTCGACGCCAAGGCCTGGATGTTGGTGGTCGTCATCGCGCCGATCTGCGTCGTGGTGAACGCCGAGACCGACGTGGTGGCGAGGCCCTTCACCTGCGTCGACGTCAGGCTGCTGATCTGCGTGGTCGACATATTGGCCAGGGTCGTGGTGGTGAGCGCGTTCAGCTGCGTGGTGGCCAGCGCGCCGATCTGCACGGTGGTCATGGCGCCGATCTGCGTGGTCGAGAGCGCGCGCACTTCGGACGTGGTCAGGCTCTTGATCTGCGTGGTCGTGATCGCGCTGATCTGGGTCGTGGTCAGGGTCTGCATGAACGTAGTCGACAGGCCCTTGACCTGGGTCGTGGTCAGGCCGGCGACCGTGGTGGTCGACAGGCCCGAGACCGCGGTGGTGGTGAGCGCGTTCAGCTGCGTGGTGGCGAAGTTGCTGATCTGCGTCGTCGTCAGCGAGCTGACCTGCGTGGTCGACAGGGCGCCCATGACGGTGGTCGACAGGCCCTTGACCTGGGTGGTGGTCAGGTTGCCGATCTGGGTCGTGGTCAGCGAGACGATCACGTTGGTCGCCAGCGCATTCAGCTGGGTCACCGACAGCGCGCCGATCTGCACGCTCGAGAGCGTGGCCATCTGCGTGGTCGACAGCGCGGTCATGACGGTGGTCGACAGGCCCTTGATCTGGGTCGTCGTCAAGCTGCCGACCTGCGTGGTCGACAGATTGGCGAAGCTGGTGGTCGACATCGCGCCCAGCTGGGTACCGGAGAACGTGCCGATCTGGACGGTGGTGAGCGCGCCGACCTGGGTGGTGGTCAGGCCCGACATTTCCGTGGTCGACAGCGACTTGATCTGGGTGGTGGTCAACGATCCGATCTGAGTCGTGGTCAGGGCGCTGAAGGCGGTGGTGGTCAGACCGCCAATCTGCGTACCGGTCAGCGAGCCGACCTGCGTGGTCGACAGCGTGGCGACGGCCGTGGTCGTCAGAGCGCTCAGCTGCGTACCCGAGAGTTGCTGCAGATTGGTGGTGGTCATCGCGCCGATCTGAGTCGTGGTCAGGGCGGTGATGGCGGTGGTGGCCAGGCCCTTGATCTGGGTCGTGGTCAGGTTGGCGATCTGGGTGGTGTTGAAGGTCGCGATTTCGGTGGTGGTCATCGCGTTCAGCTGGGCGGTCGCGAAGCCCTGCACCTGGGTCGTCGACAGGGCGCCGATCTGCGTCGTCGTCAACGCCGCAGCGGCGGTGGTCGACAGGAAGCCGATCTGGGTCTTGGTCAGCGCGCCGACCTGCGTCGTCGAGAAGGTGACGAGTTGGGTCGTGGTCAGCTGATCGAGCTGCGCGTCGGTCAGCGTGCCGACCTGGGCGGTCGTCATCGCGCCGATCTGGGCGGTGGTCAGAGAGCGGATGTCGGTGGTCGAGAACGCCTGGAACTGCGTGGTCGACAGGGTGCCGATCTGGGTGGTGGTCAGCGCCACCACGGCGGTGGTCGACAGGCCCTTGATCTGGGTCGTGGTCAGGCTGCCGACCTGCGTGGTGGTCATGCTCGCGACCGCGCTCGTGGTCAGCGCATTGAGCTGGGTGAACGAGAAGCCCTGCACCTGGGTCGTGGTCATGGCGCCGATCTGCGTCGTCGTCAGCGCCGCGGTGGCGGTGGTCGAGAGGAAGCCGATCTGGGTCTTGGTCAGCGCGCCGATCTGCGTGGTCGAGAAGGTGGCCACGGCGGTGGTGGTGAGCTGGTCAAGCTGCGCGTCGGTCAGCACGCCGATCTGCACGGTCGTCAGCGCGCCCACCTGGATGGTGGTGATGGCGCTGAGTTCGGTGGTGGTGATCGCCTTGACCTGGGTCGTGGTCAGGGCGCTGATCTGGGTGGTGGTCAGGACCGCGAAGTTGGTGGTCGTCAAGCCGGCGATCTGGGTCGCGGTCAGGTTGGAGACCTGGCTCGTGGTCAGCGTGGCGACGTCGGTGGTGGTCAGCGCGTTCAACTGCGTGGTGCTGAAAACGCCGAGGCTGGTGGTCGACAGCGCGCCCACCTGCGTCGTCGTCAGCGCGGTGACGGCGGTGGTGGACAGGCCCTTCACCTGAGTCGTGGTCAAGGCGCCCACCTGGCTGGTGGACAGGTTGGCGAAGGTGGTCGTGGTCAGCGCATTGAGCTGCGTGGTCGACAGTCCGCCGATCTGCACGGTCGACAGGGCGCCGATCTGCGTGGTCGACAGCGCCTGGACGGCGGCGGTCGACAGGAAGCCGACCTGGGTCTTGGTCAGCGCGCCGATCTGGGTGGTCGAGAAGGTGGCGACGGCCGTGGTCGTCAGGGCGTCAAGCTGGGTGTCGCCCAGCACGCCGACCTGCACGGTCGTCAGGGCGCCCACCTGCGTGGTGGTCAGCGCCTGCATGTTGGTGGTCGACAGGCCCTTCACCTGGGTGGTGGACAGGGCGCCGATCTGCGTGGTGGTGAGCACCGCGAAGTGCGTGGTGTTCAGTCCGGCCAACTGGGTGACGGTCAGCACGCCGACCTGGGTGGTAGTCAACGAGGTCGTGGCGGTCGTGGTCAGCGCGTTCAGCTGGGTGGTGGTGAACACCGCGACGTTGGTGGTGGTCAGCGCGCCGACCTGGGTGGTGGAGATGGCGGTGACGAACGTCGTCGACAGCCCCTTCACCTGGGTCGCGGTCAGATTGCCGACCTGCGACGTGGTGAACGCCGAGATTTCCGTGGTGGTCAGCGCGTTCAGCTGCGTGGTCAGGAAGCCCTGGACCTGGGTCGTGGACAGCGCGCCGATCTGCGTGGTCGACAGCGCGGCCGCCGCGGTGGTCGACAGGAAGCCGATCTGGGTCTGGGTCAGCGCGCCGATCTGGGTGGTGCTGAACGTGGCGATGGCGGTGGTCGACAGCGAATCGAGCTGGGTGTCGCCGAGAACCCCGATCTGCACGGTGGTCAAGGCGCCGACCTGGGTGGTCGTGATCTGCTGGACCTGGGTGGTGGTGAGCGCCTTGATCTGGGTCGTGGTCAGGGCGCCGATCTGGGTGGTGGTGAACGCCGTTGTCTTGGTGGTCTGGAGGCCGGAGATCTGAGTCGCCGTCAGGTTCGAGACCTGTACCGTCGACAGGGTCGCGACATCGGTCGTGGTCAGCGCGTTGAGCTGCGTGGTCGAGAAATTGGTGATCTGGGTGGTGGTCAGCGCGCCAACCTGCGTGGTCGTCAGCACCGTCACCAGGGTTGTGTTGAGGCCCTTGATCTGGGTGGTGTTCAGCCCGCCGATCGACGTGGTCGAGAGGCTGGCGAAGGCCGTGGTGTTGATGGCGTTGACCTGAGCGGTCGACAGCGCCTGGAGCTGGGTCGAGGTCAGAACCCCGATCTGCGTGGTCGAGATGATGCCCCAGTCGGCGGTGCCGAAGCCCGCGACCTGCGTCGAGGTCAGCACGCCCAGCTGCGTGGTGGTGAACGCGCTGAACTGCGTGGTGGTGAAATACCCCAGCTCTGTGGCGCTGAAACCTGCGACCTGAGTCGTGGAGAACGTCGCGACCTGCGTGGTCGGGTACGACTGGATCTGGGTCTGGCTGAGATTGCTCATCGCGTTGCACTCCTAACGAGGGCGTTTTTCTTGGCTTCTGCCGGTGAAGAATTGAGCTGACGCACGGCTTTTGCCGCGGAAACCGCGCCAAAACCGGGGATGTCTGTGGCTGAAGAGCCGACTCGCAGCTGTGGCGCGAGGGCGGAATTCCGCTTCAAAGCGGAGGGCGTGACAGCGTTAAACATTGGTCATCTCAATTCTAGAGATATCGAAAATAGGGACTTCGCCCCATTTGCCACTAGCTGCGGGTTGTATCCGATCGACCCCCGAGCGGCAAGCAAAAGTTGCGAGAGTTTCCGGCCCCTGCGCTTTCCCCGCGCGGCGGCCGGAAAAATTCCTGTGTTTTTCAATATCTTGTGGGTGTGGGCGCAAAATGAACGCACCTATTGATAGCGGACTCGATCCGGGATTCAGTGCCTCTGCCGCGGTTTCGGCGGCGTCGAGGAGTGGGTTTTTAACCCAATCCGGCGCGCCGCCGTGAGGTTCGCGAAACCGATTCGGGAGTCCCTTACGGCTCACGGATGCTCTCCGACAGGCCGCGGGTGATGGGGTTGAGGAAGTAGCCGAGCACGCTCCGGGAGCCGACCTTGATTTCGGCGCTCATGGTCATGCCGGGGATGAGCTTCGAGCCGGCCGGCATGTTGTCGAGCTTGCTGTCGGTGATCTCGACCAGGGCGCGGTGATAGGCGCCGCTGGCGTCCTGGGTGGGCTTGGAGAGCACCGAACCCGGACCATTGGCGTTGAACGATTCCTCGCCGATCGACAACAGGCGGCCCTTCATCATGCCGTGGATCTGGTAGGGGAAAGCGTCGACCTTCACCACCACCT
Organism: Rhodospirillaceae bacterium; assembly: GCA_041905795.1. Taxonomy (GTDB): domain Bacteria; phylum Pseudomonadota; class Alphaproteobacteria; order Rhodospirillales; family Rhodospirillaceae; genus SHVO01. The sequence continues at coordinate 15,689 of JAYRKL010000003.1, forward strand.
CATCCCCGATGTGCGCGTAACCGATGTCGCTGGAATTGATCATCGCTTCGGCCACCAGTTCGGCGTTGGACTGGACGATGGTGATCAGCGGCTCGCCGGCCGCGACCACCGACCCGACCGAGCGCTTGGCCACGTCGAGCACCACGCCGTCCACCGGTGAATTGAGCACCACCAGGTCGTTGACCAGGGACGCCTTGGAGATGCCGTCGCCGATCTTGGCGGCCTCGTTACGGGCGCTGACCAGGCTTTCGAGCGTGCGGTTGCGCCAGTCGTTGACGAAGGCGAGGCGCTCGGCCTGCTTGGATTGCAGGTCGTGCTGCAGCTCGACCAGATGATTGTCGGCGTCCTTATAGGCCTGTTCGATGCGCACGCGCGCCGCCTGGGCTTCGACGTAATTGAGCTTGGAGCCGATCTGCTTTTCCAGCATGGAGCCGCGCATGGTCTCGATCTGCCTGGCGAGGTCCAGCTGCTGCGCCTGCGAGGCCTTGTCGATCTCGGTGGTGCGGATATTGGCTTTGCGCTGATTCAGGCCCTCGTCAAAGACCCGGAGCTGCGCGTCGTACTGGGCGGAGCGCTGCTCGTACAGGGACTGCTGCAGTTTCTCCTCGGGCGTCGCGTTGGCGGCGGCGATGAACGGCTTGCCGTCCAGTTCGGCTTCCAGGCGCGTGATCTGGGAGACCAGAAGCCGCTGCTGTGTCGACAGCGACGCCAGATCGGCGCGGGCGAATGTCGGGTCGAGGGTGGCAAGCAGTTCGCCTTTGCGCACCACATCGCCCTGCTTGACCTTGAGTTCGCGGACGATGCCGCGGTCCAGAGGCTGCAGCATCACCGGCGGGGTCGCGGTGGTCAGGCGCCCGGCGCCCACCACCACCTTGTCCACTTTCACCAGCGCCATGGCGAGCACGGTCACCAGGAACATGAGCCCGATGACCAGATGCATGCCGCGCATGAAGCGATGCGGGCGCTCGGCGCAAATCTCGTCGATCGGGTCCTGGAACGCGATGGCGTCCTCGAGCACCTGGGGCGCCTGCGAGAACGACATCAGCCATTGCGAGGAATCGATCGTGCGCCGGCGGATATCCGCGGCGCTCTTCTTGATGCGTTCGGGCGACAGCAGCTTCATCATGACCCGGCCTGCGTGATGTGGCCTGCCTGTGTGATGTGGCCTGTCTGCTGCGTCCACAGATGGCGGTAGATCTCGCAGCGCTCGAGAAGCTCGGTGTGCGGCCCGAAGTCGATGGCCTTGCCGCGTTCCATGACCAGGATCGCATCGGCATGCGCCAGGGACGACAGCCGGTGCGAAATAATCACCATCGTCCGGCCGCGGGCGATTTCCTCCAGATTGCGCTGGATGATCGACTCGGAGTCCGGGTCGAGGGCGCTGGTGGCCTCATCGAACAGCAGCAGGCGCGGGCGCAGCATGAGCGCGCGGGCAATGGCGATTCTCTGCTTCTGGCCGCCGGAGAAGTTGGCCGCGCTTTCCTCGACCAGGGTCTCGTAGGACAGCGGCAGGCGATCGATGAATTCATCGGCGCCGGCGAGGCGCGCGCATTCCATCACTTCATCGAGGGTGGCGTCGGGCTTGCCGGCCGCGATGTTGTCGCGGATGGTGCCGCGGAACAGGATGTTATCCTGCAGGACCACGCCGATGGAGCGGCGCAGGTGCGTGAGGTCCATGTGGCGGACGTCGGTTCCGTTCAAACGGATCAGACCGCTCTGGGCGGAATGGATACCCTGGATCAGGCGGGTGACGGTGGTCTTGCCCGAACCCGAGCGGCCGACCACGCCGATCACCTGGCCTTCCTCGACCTTGAACGAGATGCGGTCGAGCGCGGGCGTGGTGGCGCCCTCGTACTTGAAGGTGACTTCGTCGAATTCCATCGCGCCGGTGATATGCGGACGGATGCCCTGCTGGTTGGGATCGCGCTCGGGCGGATGGTCCATGACCTTGCCGAGCATTTTCACCGATACCGCCACCTGCTGGTATTCGTTGATGAGGCCGACGATGGCGACAAGGGGGCCGGTGACGCGGCCGGCGAGCATGTTGAACGCCACCAGGGCGCCCATCGAGAGCGTACCGTCGAACACCATCATGGCGCCGATGCCGAGAATCGCCATCTGCATCGAGTTCTGGATGGCCTGGGTCACGACCACGGCCGCGGTCGAGAAATAGCCGACGGTGGCGCGCTTGCGGATGGAGTTGGCGACCTTCTGGTCCCAGGAATTGATGCGGAACTGCTCAAGCGCCAGCGACTTGACCGCGCGCATGCCGTGGATGGTTTCCACCAGATCCGACTGGCGCTGGCCTTCGGCCTGGTAGAGCGCCGAGAGATAGCGGCGGAACGTCGGCACCAGGCCGCCGATCACCAGCGCGATCACCGCGCCGAACGCGAGCACGACGCCGGTGAGGATGCCGGAGTACAGGCACAGGCCCACCAGCAGCACCGGCATGGTGGCGAGATCGAGCAGCGTCTGGAACAGGCGGCCGGTCAGGAACCCGCGCACGGTCTCGGTCTGCTGGATGTGGCGCATGAGCACGCCGGCGGTGGTGGTCTCGAAGAACGAGAGCGGCAGGCGCAGGACGTGGGCGAAGGTGCGCGACGCCAGCCGCGCGTCGATCTTGTTGGTCGCGAACAGCATCAGGTACTGCCGCGTGAAATTGAAAATGCTGTCGAAGAACAGCGTGACGAAGAACGCCACCACGATCGCGGTCAAGGTCTGGTAGCTGTGGTGAGGGATGACCTTGTCGATGATGATCTGGAAGAACAGCGGCGGCGCGAAGCCGATCAGGCTCGACATAATGGCCGCGATGCCGATGTCGCGGAAGTAACGCCCGTTGCGCAGGATCTCGGGCATGAACCACATGAACCCGAACGGCTGCTTCTCGTCGGTGATCTTGTACTTGCGCTTGGCCAGGACGAGGCGGCCGGTCCAGTTCTCGACGAACTGTTCCTGCGGAATCAGCGAAACGCCGGTGGCTTCGGTCAAGGGATCGAGCACCGCGGCCATGACGCGTCCGTCGGCGATGGTGAGCGTGCTGGCGACGATCACCCAATTGCCGCGCTTCTGCTCGGCCATCACCGGATAGGCGCTGCCGAGCGCGGTGAGATCGTCCCAGACGCGGTTCTTGAGCACCTTGCCGGCGAGGGAGACATCGCGCATCAGGCGCAGAATCGACGTCAGCGAGTCGGCTTCATCGGCCGACGCGAGAACCTCCGGCCGCAACTGGATCCCGTGGTGCAAAGCCACTAGAAACAGGCAGCGCAACGCCGTGAGATGCGGAGACATCTTCAGGTCGGGCATGTGGTTCATGGTCTGGGTATGGTTCATAAAAGTTAAGAACCGGCAAAGGCTGGCGAGACCGGCCGGCCCGCGCCCGGTCCGGTTCCCTCGTCTATGCCCTGCAAGCCCCCCCAGCCTTGTCCCACGTCAGCCTTGTCCCGAGTTAATCTTGTCCAACGCCAATCTTGTCCAACGTCAGCGCCCGTCGCGGACGCGGCATACCCACCGCTATTTTAACCCCGGCCCGCGTTAACCCAAAAGTAACGCCCGCGGCAGGAGTACGTTAACGCTTCAAACGTCGCGCGGTTGCCCGCCAACCGCATCACCCTAAACAAGAATCGCCTTGGTTACGCGGCGAAGGCCTTCACCCGGTCGTGCATGATCTTGAGCGAATTTTCCCAGCCTTCGCCGGCCGGCTGGCGAATCAGGCGCACGCTTGGGTACCAAACCGTGGTTTCGCCATCGAAGCCCCAATACCAGAACTTGCCGATCCCCGACGCGATCAGCACCTGGGTGGGCACACCGACGGCGCCGGCCATATGCGCGGCGCTGTTCGAGACCGTGGTCACCATGTCGCAGGCCGCGATCAGCGCGGCCACGCCGTCCATATCCAATCTCAGGTCGAGGCCTTCGATGTGTTCGAGGGTAATGCCGAAGTCGCGCGTGAAGTTCGCGCGCTCTTCCGCGGTGTCGCCGTACTGGAGGTCGACGAACTTGGTGTTCGGCGTGCGCAGAATATCCGCCCATTGGGCCAGGGTGGTGCTTTTGCTCGACCCGAAAGCCGCGTTCTTGCTGAGCCACGACATGCCGATGAGTTTCTCGCCGGGCGCGGTGCGCAGGCGCTGGCGGAAAGCCTCGACGCGGGCCGGATCGGGCACCAGGTAGCCGCTATGGCGCGGGAACTTGGAGATGTCGTTGCGCACGAAGGTGCCGATGCTGCCGGTCGGAAAGTGCGCGGCGATGTCGGGCGCGAAAATCGCCGGGTTGGGAGGATCGCCCACCAGCGGCGGACGGGCGACGAAATCGACGCCGGGATTGGAGCGCTTGAGCAGGTCGGCCAGCCTGAAATCGCATTCCCACACCAGCCGTTTGAAGCGGGGGATGCGCGCGAAGTCGGCGATCATGCTGGCGTGCAGTATCTCGTCGCCGATGCCCTGTTCGCACCAGGCCAGCAGCGCGCCTTCACCGAGGTCGCGGCCGTCCCACACCGGTTTGGGGTGGGGTTTGAGCGGGATCTTGTCGGCGCGCCAGCGCCAGTCGTATTCGCGCCAGCCCTCGGCGTAGTTGTCCTGGAGCAGCGAGATGATGCCCAGGTTCTTGTGCGCCATGGCGACATCGGGCTGCAGCTCGATCGCGCGCCGCAGATGCACCTTGGCGTCGTCCAGGCGCCCCAGGCCCCACAGCGCGGCGCCGAGATTGGTGAGCGCCTCGACGTAATCGGGTTTGATCTCCAGCGCGCGGTGCAAGGCCTGCAGCCCCTGGTCGAACAGGCTGCTTTTGACGCTGGAATCGCCGAAGTTGTTGATGGCCTGGTAATTGGTGGGATCGAGTTCGATCGCCTTGGAGAACGCTTCCAGCGCCTCCTTGTGGCGCCCCAGCTTGTTCAGCACCACGCCCATGTTGTTGTAGGCCATGTCCATCTTGGGATCGAGGGCGATGGCCCGCTTCTGGCTGGCGATCGCTTCTTCATGTTTGTCCTGGGCGTACAAGCAGACGCCGAAGTTGTTGTGCACCAGCGCGACGTTGGGATTGAGCGCCATGGCGCGGCGATACAGCGTCTCGGCCTGGTCCAACTGCCCGGCCTGATGCAACGCCAGCGCCTGATTGAAAAACTGCACAAAGGGGGTGTTGGCCAGCGCCTGCGTCTTGGCTTCCTGGGTGCGGCGTTCCTTGCGGTTCATTGGCGGCGTGATTCCCTGACTTCGGTTCCCTGCCGGCGGCGCGGGACCTCAAGCTTTCCGGAAGAGGCGGCTTAGCGGATTACCCCTAGCGTGCCCGCAGCTTGGACCGGCGGACGCTAAGTTTCGGTTAAGCGTGGAGCGGCCCGAAACCCGCAGAACGCCTGGGCTTCAGCCCGGTCTGCCGCGGCGAAACGGCGCGCGTCGGTTCGCCTCGAATCTTGGCGGCGGCGAAAATTACCCACAGGACTTGTCCACAGGCCAAGCGGGTTTGTGACGTCCCGCATGCAAGAAAGCCCACAAATGCTTGCATCTCTCGATTGCTTGTGATTCTCTCGCTCGCGCCGATGAACTAACAAGAACTACCAATTTTCCACGAGAAAGGATCGAGGACATGGTCGCAAAGGACCCGGGAACGAAACAAGCCGTCGTGACGCTGAAGCACCTGGCCGCCGAGCTGGGCGACGCGCACGAACTGTCGAAGAAGGTTGCCACTGAGGTCCTCACGGATCTGGTGACGATGATCTCCAAGCACCTCAAGAAGGGCGACAAGATCCGTATCGCGGGCCTTGGCATCCTGCAGGTGCGTAAGCGCCCCGCCCGCATGGGCCGCAACCCGGCCACGGGCGAGCAGATCAAGATCAAGGCGAGCAAGAAGGTCGCCTTCCGCGCCGCCAAGGAACTCAAGGAATCCATCTAAGCCTCACGGCTTGACGGAAGAGACGGCGCCCCGGGTTTCCAGGGCGCCGTTTTTCTTTGTGGAATCAGGGCTTTATGGCCAAGTTCCGAGCGGCTTTTTTTAGTGCCGCAGCGGCGCGGCCTGGGACGGGAAGATCTTCCCCGGGTTCATGATGTTGTGCGGGTCGAGCGCGCGTTTGACGGCTTCCATCGCCGCCACGCTGCCCCCGTGTTCCGCGGTCATGTACTTCATCTTGCCGACGCCGACGCCATGTTCGCCGGTGCAGGTGCCGCCGGCGGCCAGCGCGCGGGTCACCATGCGGTCGTTCACCGCTTCCACCTTGGCCAGGTAGGCCGGGTCGTCGGGCTTCATGAGCACCGTAAGGTGGAAGTTGCCGTCGCCGACGTGGCCTACCACCGGCGCGAGGATGCCGGCCTCGACCACGTCCCGCTTGGTCGCGAGCACGACCTCCGCCAGCCGTGAGATCGGGACGCAGACGTCCGTGGGCCAGATCCCCCAGCCGGGACGGGCCTGCATGTTCGCCCAGACCGCATCGTGCCGGGCCTGCCAGAGCCTGGCGCGCTCCTCCGCCTGGGAAGTCCAGGCGAAGTTCCCGCCCCCGTTGTCCATGGCGATGGACTGGACCATTTCGGCCTGTTCCTTGACCCCGGCCTCGGTGCCGTGGAACTCCATGAACAGGGTGTCTTTCACCGGATAGCCGAGCTTGGCGTAGGTGTTGAGCATGCCGATCTGGACATCATCCAGCAGCTCGATCCTGGCGATGGGAACGCCCGCCTGGATGGTGGCGATGACCGTGTCGACCGCCCCCTGGAGGCTGTCGAAGGAGCACACGGCGGCGGCCATTTTCTCGGGGATGCCGTAGAGCCGGAGCGTCAGCTCGGTGATGACCCCGAGCGTGCCTTCGGAGCCCACGAACAGGCGGGTCAGATCGTAGCCGGCGGCGGACTTGCGCGCGCGGCCGCCGGTACGGATCACCGCGCCGTCGGCGGTGACGACCTCAAGCGCCAGCACGTTCTCGCGCATGGTGCCGTAGCGGACCGCGTTGGTGCCGGAGGCGCGGGTCGCCGCCATGCCGCCCAGGGACGCGTCGGCGCCCGGATCGATCGGAAAGAACAGGCCGGTGTCGCGGATATGGGTGTTGAGTGTCTTGCGGGTGACGCCCGGCTGCACCACCGCGTCGAGGTCGGCGGTGTTCACCGCCAGCACCTGGTTCATCTGGCTGACATCGAGCGAGACGCCGCCGAGCGGCGCGGTGATATGGCCTTCCAGCGACGTCCCGGTGCCGAACGGAATCACCGGCACGCCGTAGCGGGCACAGATTTTCACCACCTCGGCCACGTCACGGGTCGATTGCGCAAAAGCGACGGCGTCGGGCGCGGCCGGCGCCAGGTGGGAGATGTCTTTGCCGTGCTGCTCGCGCACCGCCTGGCCGGTGGAAAGCCGGTCTCCCAGGAGATTGCCGAGCGCGGCGAGCGCGGCGGCGAGGTCGGCGGGCGATGTGGAAGATCCGGGCACGGACATGACGCCGGGACTATAGAGAAGCGGCGCCGGGGAAAGAAGGCCGGGGATCAGCTTTTTTGCAGAGCCGACGCGTACTTGCGGATCCCGCCCGGGAACTGGAAAACGCCGCCGGTGTCGCCAGGCGCGCAAAACACGTCACGGTTCAGGAACCACGTCGCCGGTTGCCGGCCGACCTCGCACATGCGCGCATAGCAGGCGTAGAGCGCGATCTGGTCGACGCCCCAGCTCCATTGGTCGCGGCCCTTCCAATAGGCGATATAGGCCGCCACGCGGCGCGCATACTCCAGGCCCCGTTCGCTCGGTGCGATTCCCACGCAGGCGGCGGCGAATTTCCAGGTGGGCTCGAACCAGGTGGGATTGCCGCGCACCGCCACGTCGAAATCCTTGAAGCCCTTGAGCACGGGGATCGGGCTGCGCAGGAAATTCACATCTGCGTCCAGCAGCCACGTCGGCCGTCCGGTGCGCTTGACCTCCTGATACAGGCGTATGAAGCGGACTGCGTGGTAGTAGACCCGGGCCTTCAGAATGCCGTGCGTGAGCGCGCCCGACGCCTCCGCCGACAGACCGATATGCACGGTGCGCGCGAACGCCAGCGCGGCGGCGGCGGCGGCCCATTGCGCGGTGTCGCCGTCGAGCAGGTGTATCTGCACATCGGCGCGCACGCCGGCGGCCTCCAGTGCCTGCACATACGGCAGGGTGAAAGACTTGAAGTAGCCGTAGTCGCTGGCCAGGAACAAGGTGGCCGGCGATTGCGGACCGAGGCGGAACACATGCTGCACCGGCGCGAGGCCGCTCAGGATCTCCTCGTCCCCCTGCTGTTCCAGGGTCCTGTGCAGCGTCCCGCCGAAGGTCGCGCAATCGGCGACCGGATCGGGCAAGGCGCCGCGCACATGTGCCAGCGCCGATTCCGCGAAATCCCACTTCTGGTGTGCGAGCGCCACGCAGGCGAGATCGACATAGGCGGCGCCGCGCGCCCGGTCGCCGGCGGTGACTTCGGCAATCAATGCCTGATGCAGTCTCGCCAGTCCGGCCTGATCGGGCCAGGCGCAGATCTCCTGCCAGGAGTCCGCATAGTCGGGGTCCCGCCCGGCGGCGATGCGATTGGCCCGGGCCTGGTGCAGCATGATGCGCTTGACGAGGAATGAGGTTCGGTCGGGCCGTGCCGCAACCTTCGGCAGCATGGCCGTGAAGGCCGCGACGGCGCGGTCGGGTGAGTCGGCGAACGAGTCGCCGTAAGCCGCCATGACCTCGACATCATCCGGCGCGCGGAGCATCGCCTGGCGCAGGACCTCCTGCGCCTCCGCCATCTTGCCGCCCAGCATCTTCACCTTCGCGAGCGTCCGGAGCTGGTCGAGGGTGACCGCGTCCATCCTGATCAGCCGCGCGAGCGTGGCCTCGTAGTCGGCGAAGGCGCTCAAGCGGTACTGGATATCGGACAGGAAGGTCAGCGAATCCGCCGACGGCTCCGCCTGCGCGTAGCGTTGGGCGACCGGCAAGGCGTCCTGCGCCCGGTTCTGGCGAAACAGCAGCGCGGTCTGCAGGCGCAGCATCGGAGGATCGTCGGGCTTCGCTGCCAGCAAAGGCGCGAGCGCGGCTTCGGCCGCGGCGTCGTCTCCGGCCTCCAGCGCGCTCAAGACAGCAGCCATGGTCATCGGGCCCGTCCTCCTGACGCGGCAGACGACGAGACTAGCGGCCCGGCGCTTGCCAGAACCTTAATGACCGGAGACCCTCAATGCGCGGTGCGCGATGCGGCACGGACAATGCCCGCCGCGATATAGTGTTCGATGACATCCGCGGCATAGCCGAGCCCGGCGAGCACCGTCCCGGTATGCTCCCCCACCTCGGGCAGCGGCCCCGATGGCGGCGATTCAGCCGCGAACCTCACGCCCGGGGCCGGCGAGACATATCCATGCGCCCGTTCGAAGGCCCGCGCCGCCTGCTGCTGGGGATGCCGCGGCGCTTCGTCCATGGCGAGCACCGGGGTCACGCAGGCGTCGGATCCGGCGAACACCGCGCTCCATTCCGCCTGGGTGCGTGACCGGAACCGGCCGGCGATGGCCGCGGCGGTGGCCGCCCATGTCGCCTTGTCATGCTGGCCCGCCGGGTCGATCTCGGCCTCCAGGCCGATAAGGCGCAGGAACACGGCGTAGAACTTCTTCTCGATCGGCGCCGCGGCCATATAGCGGCCGTCCTTGGTCTCATAACAGCGGTAGTAGGGCGCACCGCCGTCGAGGCTGTTGTCGCCGCGGGTCAGGGTCCAATCCCCGGCGGCGTAGCGGCCATAAATCATGGGCATCAGCGCCACCGCGCCCTGGGCGATGCTGGTGGTGACCACCTGCCCTTCCCCGGTCGTACGGGCCGCCAGTAACCCCGCCAGCACCCCGGCCGCCAGGTGCATAGCCGCACCGCCGAAGTCCCCCACCAGGTTCAAGGGCGGCGGCGGCGGGCCGTCGCGGCCCAAGGCCGCCAGGGCGCCGCTGAGCCCGACAAAATTGATGTCATGGCCGGCGGCCATCGCCCACGGTCCGGTCTCGCCCCAACCGCTGCAGCGGCCGAACACAAGTTTGGAATTGGCTTTGAGCGATACATCCGGGCCCAGCCCCAGCCGCTCCATGGTGCCGGGCCTGAAGCCCTCGATCACCGCATCGGCGCCCGCGATCAGGCGCCGGGCCACCTCGAGCCCCTCCGGCCGCTTGAGGTCGATGGCAACGGAGCGCTTGCCGCGCGCCATGGCGTCAAACCGCGGCGGGGTCGGGAAACCCAGGCCGGCATCCTGGAGGCGGTCCAGGCGGATCACCTCCGCCCCCATGTCGGCCAGGGTCATGCCGCAGAACGGCACCGGCCCAATGGCTGCCATTTCAATGACTTTCACACCTGCGAGCGGAAGGGTCACAGCGCCGCCCCCCGGTTGCATGGATCAGCTGCCGAAACGTTCATTGACGGTATCTGGGGAGGGTGCATAACGTCCGCCTATTCAAGTCTTTAGCCATGAGGCCGCCCATGACCATATCCACCCCCGCGCACTCTGTCTCCGCCTCCGGCCATATCGATGAGCCGTGGTTCCGGGAGGAACACGTGCTGTTCCGCGAGCAGGTGCGCCGGTTCGTGGACGAGGAAGTGAAACCCAAGGCCGAGGCCTGGGAGGAGACCGGCTTCGTGCCGCGCCCGGTCCTCAAGAAGATGGGCGAACTGGGCTTCCTGGGCGTGCGCTACCCCGAGGAATATGGCGGCAGCGCCATGGACACCGTCGCCACCGCCGTGCTGGCCGAGGAACTGGGCAAGAGCACCTTTGGCGGCTTCGCCGTCACCGTGCTGGTGCATACCGACATGGCCTCGCCGCACCTGGTGAACGCCGGCTCCAAGGCGCAGCTCGACAAGTACCTGCCCGACATCATCGCCGGCAAGAAGATCACCGCCGTCGCCGTGACCGAGCCCGACGCCGGCTCCGACGTCGCCGGCATGCGCACCACCGCCAAGAAGGACGGCGGCGACTACGTGCTGAACGGCACCAAGATGTTCATCACCAACGGCGTGCACGCCGACGTGTTCTTTGTCGCCGCCAAGACCGACACCGCGGTCAAGGGTACCCGCGGCATCTCCATGTTCATCGTCGAGAAGGGCACGCCTGGATTTACGGTAAGCCGCGCGCTCAAGAAGCACGGCTGGCTGTCGTCCGACACCGCCGAGCTGGTGTTCGACAACTGCCGCGTTCCCGCCGCCAACATGCTGGGCGAGGAGAACAAGGGCTTCTACGCGGTGATGAAGAACTTCCAGAACGAGCGCATCGTGCTCGGGGCCCAGGCCATGGGCGAAGCGCAGACCGCGCTCGCGCTCACCATCGACTACGTGCGCACCCGCAAGGCCTTCGGCGCCACCCTGTGGGACAAGCAGGCCATCCGTCAGCGCATCGCCATGCTCTCGGCCAAGGTCGAGGCCGCGCGCCAGCTGCTCTACAAGGCCGCCTGGCTGGACGCGCAGGGCCGCGAGATCGTCAAGGACGTCTCGATGGTGAAAGCGCTGTGCGGCGAGCTGGTGAACGAGGTCATGTACGACTGCCAGCAGTTCCACGGCGGCTTCGGCTATATCCGCGAGAGCGCGATCGAGCGCATGGTGCGCGACGCTCGCATCCAGAGCATCGGTGGTGGCGCGACGGAAGTCATGCTGGAAGAGATCGCGAAACGCCTCTAACCACTTCGCCTGTCATCCTTGCGGGCGATAGCCCGCGAGGATCCAGAGGTTGCTCGTTTCTGTTTTTAAAACAAAAAACAGAAACCTCTGGAGTCTCGACGCTTCGCGTCAAGAATGACAAAGAGCGGGTCACCGGCCTTTGAACGCGGGAATCCGTTTCTCGCCGTAGGCTTTGACGCCTTCCTGAAAGTCTTCCGTCCGCCGCAGCCATTCCTGTTCGAACAGTTCCCGTTCGGTGACGGCCTCGACCTGCTCGGCGAGGCCGCGCCGCAAGGTCTCGCGGATCGACATGACCGCCAGCGGCGCCGACTGGGCGATCTCGGCGGCCAAGGCCCGCGCCGCTGTCCGCACCTCCACCTGCGGCACCAATTGGTCCGCCAGGCCCATCCCGACCGCTTCTTCTCCCGAGATCCTGCGCCCGGTGAGGAACAGCAGCGACGCCTTCTGGGCGCCGATCAGGCGCGGCAAGGTGTGCGACAGCCCAAAACCAGGGTGCAGGCCAAGGCGGCTGAAGTTGGCCGAGAAGCGCGCCTCCTTGCAGGTGATCCGGAAGTCGGCCGAGACCGCCACACCCAGGCCGCCGCCGACCGCCGGCCCATGCACCGCGGCCACCACCGGCTTCCGGGTGCGGAACAGGCGCAAGGCTTCACGGTAGAGGTGTTTGACCGGCCCGCCTCCCCCGCCGCTCCCTTCCGCCGCCGTGGCGGTATCGGGCCGGTTCTTGAGATCGGCCCCGGCGCAGAACGATTTCCCCTGAGCGCACAAGACGATGGCGCGGCAGTCCTCGCGCTTGTCGAGCGCCTCATAGGTTTCGGCAAGTTGGTGAATCAGCACATTGTCGAAGTGATTGTCCGGCGGACGGCGCATTTCCACCGTCGCCACGAAACCATCGACCTCCACGCCCAGGTCGGAAAAACCGAGCTTCATCAACCACTCCTTCGCCGGAACACCGCGCTCCGCCGTTTGGTGACATAGCCGTGCGGCAATGGCAATTGACCCGCGCACGGCCCCCCCGTACAAGCGCCCGCCATGACCGCTCCCGCCAGCATCACGTCCGTGTTCAGCGCCGCCGCCGATACCTATGACGCGGGCGCCGAACTGCAGCGGATGATCGCCGAGCATCTGGCCGGCAAGATCAGGTCGCTGCCCCTGCCCGTCACGCCGAAGGTGCTCGAGGTCGGATGCGGCACCGGCGTGCTGACCCGGGCGCTCTCCGGCCTGCTCACCGCCGCCTGGACCGTCACCGATATCGCGGCCCCCATGGTCGCCCGCTGCGAACGCATGCTCGGCGGCGCCTTGCCCAACGCCCGCTTCATGGTCATGGACGGCACCGCGCCCGCCCTGGCGCCGGGTTTCGACGTGATCTGTTCCAGCATGGCCTTGCAATGGTTCGAGGACCCGGGCCGGGCCATCGGCCGCCTGTCCGCCCTGCTCAACCGCGGCGGTCACCTGGCTTTCGCCACCCTGGGTCCCAACACCTTCGAGGAATGGCAGGCGGCGTGCGCCCTGTCCGGCGTCGCGGCGCCCACGCGCCGGTTCCTGTCGGTCGAGGACTTCCGGCACGCAACGCCTCACGGCTTCGCCTTCCGCGCCGAGAAGGCCGTGTTCCGCCGCACGTACCAGAACGGCTGGGATTTCCTGCAGCGCCTGCGCGAGATCGGCGCCCATCGCGCCGTGCCCGAAGCCGAGCCTCTGGCCCCCGGCGCCCTGCGCAAGGTGCTGCGCGCCACCGACGCGCCGTTCACCGTCAGCTATGACGTGATCTACGGCTTTATCAGCCGCTAAGTATCCTGACAATCGCGCGCGTCAGCAGTGCGGCATCATCCGCCGTCATATTCAGGGCCGGCGTGAGATAGACGATATTCCCGAACGGCCTGACCCAGGCGCCAGCTTCGACAAAACGCTTCTTGAGCGCGACGAGGTCGTTGATCTTGCGCAGCTCGACGACGCCGATAGCGCCTTTGACGCGCACGTCCACCACATCCGCGAGCTTGCGGCACGGCGCGAGGCCCGCATCCAGCTGCGCACTCAACGCCTGGGCCTGCGCGAGGCGGGGTTCCGATTCAAACAGATCGAGTGAGGCATTGGCCGCGGCGCAGGCCAGCGGGTTGGCCATGAAGGTCGGCCCGTGCATCAGGGCCTTCTGCGGGTCGTCGCTGAGGAAAGCGGCAAACACCTTCTCACTAGCGACGGTGGCGGCCAGGGGCAGCGTGCCGCCGGTGAGCGCCTTGGATAAAGTGACGATGTCGGGGGTCACATCGCCGCAGGCGAACATGGCGCCGGTGCGCCCGAAGCCGGTGAAGATCTCATCGAAGATCAGCAGCAGGCCATGGCGGTCCGCGGTCTTGCGCAAATGCCGCAGGACGTCGGCGTCATGGAACAGCATGCCGCCCGCGCCCTGCACCAATGGCTCGACGATGATGCCGGCGAGCGAAGCGTGATGCCGGTCGAGCACATGGTCAAAGGCGGCCACGGTAGCCGCATCCTCCGGCAAATCCACAACGTGATGCTGCGGCAGCAATCCGGCGAACAGCTTGTGCATACCTTCGGCCGGATCGCTCACCGCCATGGCGCCGGTGGTGTCGCCGTGATAGCCGCCGGTGAAGGCCAGGAACTTGGTGCGGCCCCTTTCACCACGGTTCAGCCAGTACTGGGTGGCCATCTTGAGCGCCACTTCCACCGCCACCGAGCCTGAGTCAGAGAAGAACACGCGGCTGAGATCGCCTGGCAACAACTTCGCGAGGCGCGCCGCCAAGGTCAGCGCCGGTTCATGGGTGAGGCCGCCGAACATCACATGAGGCATCGCCTCAAGCTGGCGGTTCACCGCCGCGCGGATGTGCGGATGGTTATAGCCGTGACAGGCGGTCCACCACGAGGCGATGCCGTCCACCAGCACGCGGCCATCGGCGAGATGAATGCGCGTGCCTTCGGTGCGCGCTACCGGCAAGGGCGGCGGCGTGGTCTGCATCTGCGTGTAGGGCAGCCAGAGATGCGCCAAGCCCTCGTCGATGCACGAAGGCATGCGAACGGCCTAGGCCATCGGGCGGATGCCGAGCCGGTCCATAAGCCGGCGGTCGGCATCCTGGTCCGGATTGGCGGTGGTGAGCAGCTTGGGACCGTAGAAGATCGAGTTGGCGCCGGCGACGAAACACAGGGTCTGGGTCTCGTCGCTCATATGCTCGCGGCCCGCCGACAGGCGCACCATGGACTTGGGCATGCAGATGCGCGCCGTAGCGATGGTGCGCACGAATTCGATGGGATCGAGCGCGTCGCTGCCGCCCGCCGGGGTGCCGTCCACCTTCATCAGCATGTTGATCGGCACGCTCTCGGGATGCGCCGGCAGGGTCGCCAGGGTGTGGATCATGCCGACGCGGTCGTTGGCGTCCTCGCCCATGCCGACGATACCGCCGCAACAGACATTGATGCCGGCGCCGCGCACATGGGCCAGGGTGTCGAGGCGGTCGCTGTAGGTGCGGGTGGTGATGACCTTGCCGTAGTACTCCGGCGAGGTGTCGATGTTGTGGTTATAGTAGTCGAGGCCGGCGTGCTTGAGCTTCACCGCCTGGTCGGCGGTGAGCATGCCGAGCGTCGCGCAGGATTCCAGTCCCAGCGCCTTCACGCCTTCGACCATGGCGCAGACCGTATCCAGGTCCTTGTCCTTGGGCGAGCGCCAAGCGGCGCCCATGCAGAAGCGCGTGGCGCCGGAAGCCTTGGCGGCGCGCGCCTCGGTCAGCACCGCTTCGACTTCCATCAGCTTGGAGGCCTTGAGGCCGGTTTCATTGTGAACGCTCTGCGAGCAGTAACCGCAATCCTCGGGGCAGCCGCCGGTCTTGATGGAGAGCAGGGTCGAGACCTGCACCTCGGTCGGATCGAAATACATGCGGTGCACGGTCTGAGCCTGGAACAGCAGGTCCGGCATGGACTGGCCGAACACCTGGGCGACCTCGGCACGGGTCCAGTCATGGCGCACGGTCCCGAGCGCATGGCTGGAGAGGAGGTTGGCGCGAGGACGGGCTTCGACCGCAATGGACATCGAGACGTGCTTTCCCATAAGAAATCAGCGGATGTGGGGGTACCATACCGCTTCCCGCGATCAAAGCGAAAGTCCATGCCAAGAGCCGATTCTGACGATAATTCAGATGCTTACAGCCTTGACGCCGTGGCGCGCGCCAAGCTGGCTGCGCTCGAGGCCAAGGCGCTTTTGCGCACCCCTGTCGAAACTGCCCGCGACGGCATTTGGGTGGAGCGGGGCGGCAGGCGCCTCTTGTCCTTCTCCTGCAACGACTACCTCGATCTCAGCCGCCATCCCATGGTGAAACAGGCCGCCGTCGAGGCCACCCAGCGCTACGGCGCCGGCGCGGGCGCGTCGCGGTTGGTGACCGGCAATCACCCGCTCTATGCGGACCTCGAAAAAAAGCTCGCGGCGCTTAAAGGCACCGACGCCGCCATGGTGTTCGGCTCCGGTTACCTCGCCAATATCGGCATCATCGCCACGCTTATGGGCGCCAACGACGCGGTGTTCGTGGACGAGCTGGCGCATAACTGCATCCTCACCGGCGCTGCCACTAGCGGTGCGGCCGTGCACACCTTCCGCCACAACGATACCGGTCATCTTGCCGAGCTTCTCGGAACGGAGCGCGCCAAACACCGTCACGCGCTGATCGCCACCGACGGCGTGTTCTCCATGGATGGCGACCTGGCGCCCCTGCCCGCGCTTTCGTCATTGGCGGAGAACCACGGCGCCTGGTTGCTCGCCGACGACGCTCATGGGGTCGGCGTGGTCGGCGGCGGGCGCGGGTCGTCTTTCGCCTTCACGCCGCACCCGCAGGTGCCGCTGCAAATGGGCACGCTGTCCAAGGCGATCGGCGGTTATGGCGGTTATCTCTGCGCCTCGAAGCCGGTGATCGATCTTCTCAAAAGCCGCGCCGGGAGCTTCGTCTATTCGACCGGCCTGCCGCCCGCGACCGTCGCCGCCGCCAGCGCCGCGCTCGAAATTATCGCCAACGATCCGGTCACCGTCGCCAAGCCCCTTGCCAAGGCCAGGCTGTTCACCGATGCCCTGAACCTCCCGCCGGCGCAAAGCGCCATCGTTCCCGTGGTCTTGGGCGATACCAGGAAGGCCCTGGCCGCCGCGGCGCTGCTGGAAAGCGAGGGCTTCCTGGTGGCCGCCATCCGGCCGCCGACCGTGCCGCAGAACACCGCGCGGCTGCGCGTCACAGTCTCCGCCGCCCATGAGGACGCCGACATTTTGCGCTTGGCGGAAACCATCAAGAGCCGCGTCCTGGCGTCATGAGCGCCTATTTCATCACCGGCGCCGGCACCGATGTCGGCAAGACCTTTGTCGCCTGCGGCCTGGCGCGCCGCTTGAAAGCGCGCGCCCTCAAGCCGGTCGCCAGCGGTTTCGATGCCGGCAACGCCGCCGCCAGCGACGCCGGGGCGCTGCTGACGGCGATGGGCTGCCCCGTCACCCCGGACGAGATCGACGCCATCTCTCCCTGGCGCTTCACAGCACCCTTGTCGCCGGACATGGCCGCCGCCCGCGAGGGCAAGGCCATCGACTTCTCTGCCGTGGTCGCGTTCTCGCGCGCCGCCGCCGCGGAGACATTGCTGGTCGAAGGCGTCGGCGGTGTGATGGTGCCGCTGGACGATCGCCACACCACCCTCGACTGGATGACCGCCCTGGGCTTCCCGGTGATCCTGGTGGGGGGAAGCTACCTCGGCGCCATCAGCCACACCCTGAGCGCCTTCGAGGTGCTGCGGTCCCGGGGCCTGACCGTGGCGGCCCTGGTCACCAGCGAAAGCCCGGACAGCACCGTGCCCCTGGACGACACCGTGCGCAGCATCGCCCGGTTCACGGCGCCCCTGACGCCCGTGAAAATGCCGCGCGATCCCCAGCTTCAGGAAGCCGCCTTTCGGCAGCTAGTCGACGTCCTCGCAGGATAGGCCCATCTCGGAGAGGCCCTCTTCCAACTCGTCGGCGAGCAAGGGCTGGCCCAGAAGGTACTTCCCGACGCGGCGCGGATGCTCCTCGCGCGCCACTTCCAGGGCCTCGTCCCAATCATCGGCGGTATAGGTGCCGCGCCCGATCCACGTCAGGGCCACCAGCTCGGCCTGCTCGTCCTCGGACAGGTTGTCGATGAACTCCTTGAGTTCACCATGGTCGCCCTCGCGGGCCTCCGGACCATCCTCGTCCTCGTTCACGTCCTCGCGGACGGTGTCGTCGGCGGAATGGCGGCCGGGCTCATCCGACAGCGGCTCAAGGTCCGCCTCCAGCTCCCGCGCCTGGTGAATGACGTAGCAAACGGTCTCGAGGGCAATATCCATGGCAAACATCCCAACATGTAACGCCCGGATATTGAACGGATTCGCGGTCCTCTTTCAATCGGGGGCTTTCAACAGCCGGCGACCGGCCGAAGATCAGGCGCTGCCGACCAGGCTGGTGGTGGCGCGGTTCTTGATCATCTGGTCGAAATGCGCCCAGACGCCCTCGGCGCCGTGCCACTGGCCGCGGGTGGCGGCCTTGGAGTACTCGGTGGCGCGGGTTTCAAAGAAGTTGGCGTGTTCGACGCCATTCAGGATCTGCTGCAGCCAGGGCAGCGGGTGTTCCTTGATGTCGTAGATCGCCGGCAGGCCCAACTGGCCCAGGCGCCAATCGGCGACGTAACGGATGTAGTTCTGGATGTCTTCCGGCGTCATGCCGTTGACCGGGCCCATGGCGAAGGCGAGTTCGATGAACTTGTCTTCCAGGCCGACCACGGTCTTGGCGCAGTCGATAATGTCGTCCTTCACGGATTGAGTAAGGCAGCCGGTTTCATGCGCGAAGGTGTGGAAGGTCTTGATCATGGCTTCGCAGTGCAGGCTCTCGTCGCGCACCGACCAGGAGACGATCTGGCCCATGCCCTTCATCTTGTTCTGGCGCGGGAAGTTGAGCAGCATCGCGAAGCTGGCGAACAGCTGCAGGCCTTCGGTGAAGGCGCCGAACATGGCGAGCGTGCGCGCGATGTCGGCGTGGGTGTCGACGCCGAATTGCTGCATGTAGCTGTGCTTGTCGGCCATCTCCTTGTACTGCATGAAGGCGCCGAACTCGGTTTCCGGCATGCCGATGGTCTCAAGCAGCAGGGCGTAGGCGGCGATATGGATGGTTTCCATATTGGAGAACGCCGCCAGCATCATCTTCACCTCGGTCGGCTTGAAGACGCGGGAATAGCGTTCCATGTAGTTGTCGTTCACCTCGATGTCCGACTGGGTGAAGAAGCGGAAGATCTGCGACAGCAGATTGCGCTCGCAATCGGACAGGCGCGTCGCCCAGTCCTTGCAGTCCTCGCCCAGCGGCACTTCTTCCGGCACCCAGTGGATCTGCTGCTGGCGCTTCCAGAACTCGAACGCCCACGGATAGCGGAACGGCTTGTAGCCCTTGCTCGGGATCATGAGGCCGGGCGTGGTGGGCGTGATGATATTCATAGCGAGTGTCCTGGGTCGCGGGTCGGAAGGAAGAGGTCTCGAAGGTCTGTCTACTGACAGGCGAGACACTCTTCGTAGTCGGTGCGGTTGCCGCCCAAGGGCTTCTCGGGCCAGGCGCGGGTGTTGTCCGCCTCGACGCCGGCGAAGGCCGCGCGCTGCACCGACTTGGAGCGCAGGTAGTAGAGGCTCTTCACGCCGGTCTCCCAGGCGCGCCAATGCAGCATCATCAGGTCCCACTTGTCGATGTCGGACGGCAGGAACAGGTTGATGGACTGGCCCTGGCAGATATAGGGCGAACGGTCGGCGGAGAACTCCACCACCCAGCGCTGGTCGATCTCGAACGCGGTCTTGTAGGTATCTTTCTCTTCCTGGGTCAGGCCGTTCAGGTGCTGCACCGAGCCTTCGTGCTCCAGGATCGAGTTCCAGGTGGCCGGGTTGTCGAGGCCTTTGGAAGCCAACAGCCTGGTCAGGTACGGGTTCTTGACCGCGAACGAGCCCGACAGCGTCTTGTGGGTGTAGATGTTGGCCGGGATCGGCTCGACGCACGGCGAGGTGCCGCCGCAGATAATGGAAATCGACGCCGTCGGCGCGATCGCCATCTTGTGCGAGAAACGCGCCATCACGCCGCTTTCCGCCGCGTCGGGGCAGGCGCCGCGCTCATGGGCGAGGTCCACCGAGGCCGCGTCGGCGTGACGGCGGATATGCTTGAACATCTTGATGTTCCACGACTTGGCCATGGCGCTCTCGAAGGGCACGCCCTTCTGCTGCAGGAAGGAGTGGAAACCCATGATGCCGAGGCCGACCGAACGCTCGCGCAGGGCCGAGTACTTGGCGCGGTCCATGGAACTGGGGGCGCGGTCGATGAAGTCCTGCAGCACGTTGTCGAGGAAGCGCATGACGTCGCCGATGAACTGCTCGTCGCCGTTCCACTCGTCCCAGGTCTCGACGTTGAGCGAGGACAGGCAGCACACCGCGGTGCGGTCTTCGCCCAGGTGGTCGGTGCCGGTATGCAGCATGATCTCGCTGCACAGGTTCGAGGTGGTGACCTTGAGGCCGAGGTCGCGCTGATGCTTGGGCATCTGGCGGTTCACGGTGTCGGAGAAGATCAGGTAAGGCTCGCCGGTGTTGAGGCGGGTCTCGAGGATCTTCTGCCACAGCTCGCGGGCGTTGACGTGCTTCAGGACTTCGTCGGTCTTCGGGCTGCGCAGGCCGAACGGCGCGTCGTCGCGCACGGCCTCCATGAACTCGTCGGTGATGTTGAGGCCGTGGTGCAGGTTCAGGCTCTTGCGGTTGAAGTCGCCCGACGGCTTGCGGATTTCGAGGAATTCCTCGATTTCCGGGTGGTGCACATCGAGGTACACGGCGGCCGAACCGCGGCGCAGCGACCCCTGCGAGATCGCCAGGGTCAGGCTGTCCATCACGCGCACGAACGGGATGATGCCCGAGGTGTGGCCGCAGTTCTTCACCTTCTCGCCGATGGAGCGGACCTTGCCCCAATAGGTGCCGATGCCGCCGCCGTTGGAGGCCAGCCAGACGTTCTCGGTCCAGGTGCCGACGATGCCGCCGAGGTCGTCGTTGACCGCGTTCAGGAAGCAGGAGATGGGCAGACCGCGCTCCGCCCCGCCGTTCGACAGGACCGGGGTGGCCGGCATGAACCACAGCCGCGACATGTAGTCGTAGATGCGCTGGGCGTGCGCGATGTTGTCGCTGTAGGCCAGCGACACGCGGGCAAACATGTCCTGGTAGGACTCGCCCGGGAGCAGGTAGCGGTCTTCCAGGGTGGCCTTGCCGAAGTCCGTCAGGAGGGCGTCGCGCGAGCGATCCAGGCGGATCGACGGCACCACTTCCAGGGGGGCGGATTCCCGGCTTTTCGGCTCGGGGATAACCCGCGGGGAGGCGGTGGTAACAACGGCAGCTTCCAATACGGCGCTCATGGCGACCCCTCGATCCAGTACCCAAACCCCCGCCACGCGGCTGCCGCGAAGGGAATCGGGCTCTGGCTCCGGTACTAAGTCATTGAAATTATTGACTCAGCTTGCCGGGAGCGCGGAACGGCTTGGGCCGTTCTCCAACAGAGCAAATTTTTGATTCCCCTCGGTGTACCCCCACATCTTGTGGACTGAGGGGCAACCGCGAGGGCATATGGTGTAGGCGATGGAGTCCGGGGTCAACGAAGACATTTGCCCCACACACCAGATTTTGCGCTTGACGCCCTCTGCGAAACTATATCTAGGCACCCTCTTACCGGGCATTAAGACCGCGCTGCAGCAAATTGATTCCTCTCGCGAATCTTGGACATCCCGACGGTGACAGTTTGAAGACCTCCCTTTGCACCGTCCGCAATTCAGCTCTGCATAAAATAAAGTTGCGCGCCGTGCTGCGCTGCAACATATTCCGCCGGTATTTTACAAGATAATGACACACACAAGGCGCTAAGGCCTTCAGGGAGAACGAAAATGTATATGCAGGACGATCGCGAAGGCCTTCTGAACTTCCTCGTGGCCGACGTCGCGCAGCTGGTCCGTAAGGCCGGCGTCGCCAACAGCGCCACCGCCGCCGCTCTCCTGGGTGAAGCCCAGGAACTGCTGGCGATCCACGCCGGCATCCTGCGCCGCCGCCAGGCCGCCATCGACGTTTCCGAACAGCTCGCTCTGCCGTTCGCGAAGGCCGCTTAAGCCGTCTCTAAAAGCAACAGCCGCTTCGAAGCGGCGCCAAGACATACGACCGATAAAAGGGCTCTCAGAAGCCCGGCGCACACACCCTGAAGCCCCGTCACGCAAGTGGCGGGGCTTTTTGTTTGTGGCGTCGAGTCCCCGCCCGTTGGGCTCCGCCCCGGCGACGGCTGTGTGCAGATCGCCTTGAAATTCAGGCGTTAATTAAGATTCATGATTCGTTAATGACGCTGGGAAAGAGTCCGCGCATCAGAGATTCGCATCCCTGAAAGGGAAACGAGCGATGCCAAGGACAGAACAGTCCGCGGCCTGGTCCGATAAAAAACGTGTTCCAGAACCGCGACCCAATACCGACGCCAGCGAAGCCGCCGAGCTTGCCGTGCACTACGGTCCACGCTGCGCCGCATTGATCTCCGACAGCCTGGACGTGGAACGGGCGCCGCGCGGCCCTGTGCCGCTGTCTTTCCTCATCCCTATGAGTTTTACCGCGCCGCCCGAGGCGGCGCGCAGTGCTTTGAGTTTTCAACGCTAGGGGCATTCTCCCTCCCCACCCACAACCCTAGCAAACTTGCGGCGGATCATCAGAAGATGGTCCGCCGCTTTTGTTTTTGTGACGAGCGCCGCTATCCTCGGCCCATGCTCTACTTCGCCTACGGCGCCAATGTGAATCAGCGCAGCCTGAAGCGCCATGCGCCGCGTGCGAAGGCCTTGGGTCTCGCGCGACTGACCGGCTATCGCCTGGTGTTCAAACAGTTCGCCGATGTCATCAAGGATCCCCAAAGCACCGTCACCGGCGTGCTGTACGAGCTGACGCCCGCCTGCGAACTGGCGCTCGATCGCTACGAAGACGTGCCCGGCTTGTATCGCAAGGCCAAGGTCACAGTGGAGGCCGATCAGGGTCCGGTCGAGGCGATGATCTATCTCATGAACGGCGGCGAGAAAGCGCCGCCGGAATTGGAATACTTCAACGTCATCGCCCGCGGCTATGCCGACTGGAAGCTGGACACCAAGGTGCTGAGGGACGCGCGTTTCGCGTGTTTGCGCTAAACGGGCTATACTCGCCGCGTCACACATCGCGAGGCCGGATCATGACCGCGATTCATTCCGCTGCTTTTATCATCGGCGTTGCCGCCGGCGCCTTCCTCGGCCGCCATTGGGCGCTTGCGCGCAACCGCAATCCCCTGGCCTGGGGCCTCGCCGGCGCCCTGCTGCCGGTGATCGTGATTGTGCTGCTGTTCCTCAAGCCGCTCCCCGCGCCTATCGAAGACACCGCGGGCGAAGAAGCCGAAGCTTAGGCGTTCACGTCAATAATAGTGCGCCCGCGCGTCGCACCCTTGAGGATGGTGTCGGCGAGCTGCTCGATCTTCGACAGCGGCTCGGTCCTGGTCATGCTGGCCAATTTGCCGGGATCGAGGTCGCGGGCGAGACGCGCCCAGGCTTCGTCTTTCTTCGCTTCCGACGCCGGCAGGTAGTTGATGCCGATCAGCTTCACGGCGCGCAGGATGAACGGCATCACCGTCACCGGCAGATCGGCGCCGCCGGCCAAACCGCAGGCCGCCACCGCGCCTTCCTGCTGAGTCTGCGCCAGCACCGTCGCCAAGGTCTTGGAGCCGACGCTGTCCACGGCGCCGGCCCAGCGCGCTTTTTCCAAGGGTTTGCACGGCCGGTCGAGATCGGCGCGGGCGATGAAGTCCGCGGCGCCCAGCGCGCGCAGATAGTCATGGGTATCGGCGCGGCCGGTGGAGGCGACGACCCTGTAACCAAGTTTTGCCAGGAGCGCGACGCTGATCGAGCCGACACCGCCGGCGGCGCCCGTCACCACGATCTCGCCTTTGTCCGGCGTGATGCCTTCGTGCTCCAGCCCCATGACGGCGATCATCGCCGTATAGCCCGCGGTGCCGATGGCCATGGCCAATTCGGGCGTATACGGCGCCGGGATCTTGGTGAGGATCTCCGGCTTCACGCGCATCCTTTGAGAATATCCGCCCCAGATGGTCTCCGACTGGCCGGCGCCGAGCGCCACGACCTTGTCGCCCTTCTTGAAGCGTGGATCGTCGGACTCCGCCACGGTGCCGGCCAGGTCGATGCCGCAGACCATGGGGAATTTGGCTACGATCTTGCCCTTGCCGGTGACCGCCAAGCCGTCCTTGTAGTTGAGGCTGGAGTGCGACACGTCCACCAGCACCTTCTCGGGCGGCAGGTCTTTCACGGTCAGATCGCGAAAGCCGCCGGTGTATACTCCGCCGACCTGGTCAACGACGTAAGCCTTGAACGTGTCAGTCATGGGGCCTCCACGGAAAGATACCGGCTCGGGTGTACATCGGTGGGGTTCTGCAGCCAACCCTTGACGCGGGCGCGCACCAGATTGCGGTTGA
Source organism: Rhodospirillaceae bacterium (assembly GCA_041905795.1). Lineage (GTDB taxonomy): Bacteria > Pseudomonadota > Alphaproteobacteria > Rhodospirillales > Rhodospirillaceae > SHVO01. The sequence continues at coordinate 39,786 of JAYRKL010000003.1, forward strand.
CCGCGAAATAGAGCGGCGCAATCGGCTGGTCCGCCATCACAAGTGTTTCCGCGTCCCGCAGGATGCCCGCGCGCGCGGCAAGATCGGTGGTGATGGCGGCTTTGTCCATGAGGCTGTCGAAGGCCGGGTTGCGATAGCGGCTGTAGTTGGAGCCGACGCTGGACGATTGCAGGATATAGAGGAAGTTGCCGGCGTCGTTCACATCCGCGACCCAGGCGAGCAAGCCCATCTCATAATCGCCTTGGCGCAGATTGGCGAAATGGATCTTGCCCTCGAAGTTCTGGAGCGTGACTTCGGCGCCGATCCGCTTCCACATCGCCGCCAGCACCACGGCGAGGCGGCGCAGGTCCTGGTTGGTGGTGTAGTTGAGCGCGAAGCGTAAGGGTTTGTCGGGCCCGTAGCCGGCGGCGACCAACAGTTTCTGCGCTTCGGCCAGGCGGCGCTCGACCGGCCAGGCGGCGAAGTCCACCGGCGCCGGTGTGTAATTGGCCGTGGGCGGCGGCACGAAGCTGAAGGCCGGCTGCTCGCCGCGGCGCAAGACCTTGCCCGTGATCGCCTCGCGGTCGATCGCCAGCGACAGGGCGCGGCGCACGTTCTTGTCGGCGAACTTGGGCTTGATGGTGTTGAAGGCCAGGTAATAGGTGATCAGCGCCGGATCGATCAGGGCTTCCTGCGGCATCTCGGCTTTGAGGCGGTCCGCCTGGTTGGCGGGAAAATCCATATTGATGTCGAACTCGCCGGATTTGAATCGCGCCAGCGCGGTGTTGGGATCGGCGATGGGATAGAGGAACACCTTGTCGAGCGTCACACGCGCCGCATCATGGAAGCGCGGGTTGCGGGCGAGCACGATGCGGTCCTCGCGGTTCCAGGCTTCGAGCAGGAACGGCCCGTTGGAAACCATATTGCCCGGTTGAGTCCAACTGTCGTTGGCCGCGACGGCCGCCGGCACAATCGCCGCGAAGCTGTTGGCGAGCAACTCGGGGAAATAAGCGGTGGCGGCTTCCAGGTCGATCTGCACCGTGGCCGCGTCGAGCGCGATGACGCCCAGGGAGTCGACCGGCGCCGCGCCGGTGTTCACCGCGCGGCCGTTCTTGAGCACATACATCAGCTGCGCATAGTGCGCGGCGGTCTTGGGGTCCATCAACCGGCGGAAGGACGCGACCACGGCGCCCGCATCCAGCGCCGCGCCATTGGACCAGGTCAGGCCCGGCCGCAGGTGGAAGGTGTAGCGCGTGCCGTCGGCGCTCACCTGCCAGGAGTCCGCGGCGCCGAGGGTCGGGTGCCCCTGCGCATCCGGCGTCAGCAGGCCCTCGAACAGATCGAAGATGACGACGGCTTCGTACTGGGTGTTGGTTTTTTGCGGATCGAGCGTCGCCGGCTCATAGCGGTTGCCGCGATGAAGCACGGTTTCCGCCTGAACGGGAGCGGCGATCAAAAGAAGTGCGAGGACGATGCGCAACATCACGCGGTGAAGTCTTCCGAAAGATCGCGCCACAACGGGTTGACGGCTTCGATGGTCTTGAGTTTTTTAGCCCGCGTCCAGTGTTTGATGGTTTTCTCGCGGGTGATGGCACCCTCGGCGGATTCGCCGGTTTCGAAGTAGACGAGGGTTTTCACACCGTATTTCTTGGCGAACCCTTCGACGAGGCCGTGCTTGTGCTCGTACATACGCCGGGCGAGGTCATTGGTGACACCGACGTACAGCGTGCCGTTCTTTCCGCTGGCGAGAATGTAGACGTAGTAAGTCCTGAGCATTTTCGTTTTCTTGTCATTCTTGGCCCGAAGGGCCGAGAATCTAGAGGTCTCTCGTTTTTGTTTTTAAACCAAAAAACAGAAACCTCTAGATTCTCGCGCTTCGCGCAAGAATGACAAAAAAGGAAACCTACTTCCCCGGGAACAGCGGCAGGGTTTCCTGCTTTTGCATCTGGGCGTCGATGACGGCGAGGGCGGCGAGGTTCACCAGGCCGCGGGCGGTGACGCTGGGGGTAGTAATATGCGCCGGCCGGTCGATGCCGATCAGGATCGGGCCCACGTGCAGGCCGTGCGCCAATGAGCGCGACAGGGTGAAGGCGATATTGGCCGCCTCGAGGGTCGGCATGACGAGCAAATTCGCCGCGCCCTTGAGCCGCGAATTGGGGAAGATGCGCTGGCGCAAGTTTTCCTCCAACGCCACGTCGGCCTGCATTTCGCCTTCCACTTCCAGGTCAGGGCTCTCTTCCATCACCAGCTTGAGCGCCTTGCGCATCTTGCGCGAGGCCGCCGAGGGCCGCGCGCCGAAGTTGGAACTGGCGAGCAGCGCCACCTTCGGCTTGATCCCGAAATCGCCGACCTTGCGGGCGGCCAATCGCACCAGGTGCGCGATGTCTTCCGAGGTCGGATCCTCGGCGACGAAGGTGTCGCAAATGAACAACGGGCCGCTATCCAGGATCAACAGGCTGAGCGCCGCCGTCTTGTGCATGCCGGGCGCCAAACCGAGAATGTCGGTGATGTTGCGCAGGTGCCAATGATACTCGCCGAAGGTGCCGCAGATCATGGCGTCGGCATCGCCCTTGGCCACCATCAGGCTGGCGATCACGGTGGCATTGGTGCGCAGGATGGTGCGCGCGGTATCGGGCGTGACGCCCTTGCGCTCCATGAGGCCGTGGTAACTGCGCCAGTACTCGCCATAGCGCTCGTCCTCTTCCGGATTGATGACCCGGAAATGTTCGCCGGGCACCAGGCTGATGCCGAGTTTCTTGGCGCGGTGAGCGATGACGGCCGGACGCCCGATCAGGATCGGCACCGCCAGGCCTTCGTCGAGAATGGCCTGCACCGCGAACAGCACGCGCTCGTCCTCGCCTTCGGCGAACACCACGCGCTTCGGATTGGCGCGGGCCTCGTCGAAGATCGGCTTCATGACGAAGGCCGAGCGGTAGACGAACTGCTGCAGCTTTTCCTGGTAGACGGCGAGGTCGGCGATGGGGCGGGTCGCCACGCCGCTTTCCATGGCGGCCTTGGCGACGGCGGGCGCGATCTCGGACACCAACCGCGGATCGAACGGCTTGGGGATCAGGTAGTCGGGCCCGAACTGCAGGCGGTCGCCGCCGTAAGCCGCGGAAACGACATCCGAGGTGGCGCCGCGCGCGAGCTTGGCGATGGCCTCGACGCAGGCGGTCTTCATGGCGTCGTTGATGGTGGTGGCGCCCACGTCCATGGCGCCCCGGAAGATGTAGGGGAAGCACAGGACGTTGTTCACCTGGTTCGGGAAGTCGGACCGGCCGGTGGCGATGATGGCGTCCGGCGCCGCTTGGCGCGCCAAGGTCGGCGTGATCTCGGGCTCCGGATTGGCCAGCGCCAGAATGAACGGCGCCTTGGCCATCTTACGCACCATGTCGGGCGTCAGCACCCGCGGCGCCGACAAGCCTAAGAAAATATCCGCGCCCTCGATGGCCTCGGCCAGCGTGCGCGCCTTGGTGTCGACGGCGTACTCCGCCTTCTGGGCGGTCATGTCCTGGTTGCGGCCCTTGAACACCACGCCCACATGGTCGACGAGGATCACGTTGTCGCGCTTCAGGCCCAGGTCAAGCAGCTGGTTGAGACACGCAATACCCGCCGCGCCGCCGCCGGTGGACACCAGCTTCACCTTCTTGATGTCCTTCTTGAGCAGCAGGAGGCCGTTGGTGACCGCGGCCGCCACCACGATGGCGGTGCCGTGCTGGTCATCGTGGAACACCGGGATCTTCATGCGCTCGCGGAGTTTTCTCTCGACCGTGAAGCAGTCGGGCGCCTTGATGTCCTCGAGGTTGATGGCGCCGAAGGTCGGCTCCAGGGCGGCGATGATATCCACCAGCTTGTCGGGATCGTTCTCGGCGATCTCGATGTCGAACACGTCGATATTGGCGAACTTCTTGAACAGGACGGCCTTGCCCTCCATCACCGGCTTGGCCGCCAGCGGCCCGATCGGGCCCAGGCCCAGCACCGCGGTGCCGTTGGTGACGACGGCGACGAGATTGGCGCGCCCCGTGACCCGGTCCACGGCGCCGGCGTCGGCGACAATCGCCTCACAGGCGGCGGCCACGCCCGGCGAATAGGCCAGCGCCAGGTCGCGCTGGTTGGCGAGCGGCTTCTTGGCGACCACCGACAATTTTCCGGGGGTGGGAAACTCGTGGTACTGCAGCGCCGCTTCGGCGAGATCGGACTTGGGCGGGAGCGCGGCGGAATCGGGCATTTCGTCCTCGAAAGACAGCAATTCTTAAAGACTATAGGGTGCGGCAGCAGGGTCTAGCTGTTTTTGAGTGCGTGCTTGGCCACCTTGGCCATGACGCTGGGCAATCCGGCGGCGCCGAGGCGCTCCACCGGCGCCCATTCCCCCGCAAGAGACGCCGCGGCCTTGGTGCTCAGTCGGGCCGCCAGCACTTTCAACTCCAGCCGGAAATGCGTGAACACATGGACGACCGCGCCGTCCAGCTCCCGCCAGTCCGCAATCGCCGGCGCCGCCTTGTGGGCTTCCGCCAAATTCCAGGCTTTCGTCCGCCAGTCGGTGGAGGGAATCTCCATCATGCCGCCGAGCAGGCCCTTCGCCGGCCGGCGCCGCAGAAACACCGATCCGTCTTTGCGTTCGATCCAGAACGCGACGCCGTATTTCTGCGGGCGTGCCGCCTTGGGCGCCTTGCGCGGCAAGGTCTCCGCGATGCCGGCGATGCGGCCGCGGCAGTTCTCCGCCCAGGGACACAGCATGCACTTGGGCGAGGTCGGCGTGCAGATGGTGGCGCCCAGATCCATCACCGCCTGGGCGTAATCGCCGGACCGCTTTTCCGGCGTCAGCGCCGCCGCCAGGTCCCTCAATCGCGGTTTGCAAGCAGGCAGCGGCTCGGTGAGCGCGAACAGCCGCGCCATCACCCGCTCGACATTGCCGTCCACCACCGTGGCTTTCCGGCCGAAGGCGATGGCCGCGATCGCCGCCGCGGTGTAGGGACCGACGCCCGGCAGTTCCAGCAGTTCGGCCTCGGTGCCGGGGAATGCGCCGTTGCGCGCCACCACACCCGCGCATTTATGCAGATTGCGCGCCCGGGCGTAGTAGCCGAGGCCCGCCCAGGCCGCCATGACATCGGCGTTGGACGCGCCCGCCAGCACCGCCACCGTCGGCCAGCGCTCCAGGAACGCCTCGAAATAGGGTTTCACCGCCGCGACCGTGGTTTGTTGCAGCATGATCTCCGACAGCCACACGGCGTAGGGATCGGCTTTTTTCCCCGGCAGCGCGCGCCACGGCATGACCCGGCGATGACGGTCGTACCAAGCCAGCAGCCGGGCAGGGTCCGGAGCCGCGATCGCGGAAATTTCAGATTTTCGGGCGCGAGGCATGAGCCGCAGACCGTGTAGGATATGGGCCGCTTTGTTCAAGGATTTGTTTTGTGGCGAGCCCCGACCCCCAGGAAACCACGCGCCGCGCCAAGGGCCTGCTGACCATCGCGCGCCTGACCGGCCGCCTGGCGCGCACGGCGCTGGGCAAGCGCGGCTTCAACGACGCCGCCATCATCGCCCGCTGGCCGGAGATCGTGGGCGCGGATCTCGCCACCTTCGCCTGCCCCCTGCAGATCAAGTATCCCCGCGGCCGCAATGACGCCGCGACCTTGGTGCTGCGGGTATCCTCCAGCGCCGCCGCCGCCATGTTGCAGCTGAAGACCCCGCAGATCGTCGCCCGGGTGAACGGGTTCTTCGGCTACGCCGCCGTCTCCCGGCTGGAGGCCAGCCACGGGCCCCTGCCGCAGCGCCCGCCCAAGGCCAAACCCACCCCCGATCCGGCGCCGGACGCCGTTGTCGAGGCCGCCACCGCCAACGTGGCGTCCGAGGACTTGCGCAACGCCTTGCGAAAACTGGGATCCCGCCTGCAACATCGGCGCGCGGACAGCGTTGTAGGGCCAGCCGACCGCCGCATTCCGGGGAAGGACTGACGCGCCATGATCTTCAAAGCCGTGTCCGCCAGAAACGCCGTCCTCGCCGGCCTTTTCGCCGCGCTGTTCCCGGGTTTCGCCGCCGCCCAGGACTTCGAGCGCATCACCACCAGCCTGACCGACACCTTGCAGACCGCCATCGACCTGCTCCCGCCCGGCGTCAACGACGTACGCCTGGGCCTGGGCCCCGGCGTCTATCCGGACTTCGAAGGCAGCCGCCATTCCAGCGTCCATGCCGTGCCGGTGGTGTCGCTGCGCTACCGCGACCTGATCGAGGTCACCAACAACGAAATCAAGGTCACCGCCTTCAACAAATTATTTGCCCCGGCGGTGAACAGCGACAAGCCCGGCGGCTCCTTGCGCGTCGGCCCGCTCATCAGCATCAACTTCGGCCGCGGTGAAGGCGACAGCCCCGACCTCAAGGGCATGGGCGACATCGGCACCAGTTTCGAGTTGGGCGCTTTCGTCTCCTACCTGCTGCCCAACGACCGGGTCCGCGTGCGCCTGCGCCAGGACGTGGCCGGCGGCCATAAGGGCGCGCAGATACAGCTGGATTACACCCACACCTTCATCCGCGGCCAGCGCATGTCCTTGAGCGGCACCCTGGAATTGGAAGGCGCCAGCGCGGCCTATATGAAGTCGTTCTTCGGCGTGAACCCGCTGCAGGCCGCGCGGTCCGGCCTGCCCGCCTACCACGCCGCCACCGGCTTCAAGGACGTCAACGCCGGCATGAACGGCAGCTATGTCATCAACGACACCTGGACCCTGTTCGCCACGGTGAATTACGAGCGCCTGGTGGGCAGCGCCGCCAACAGCCCCCTGATCCGCCTGCGCGGCGACCGCAACAACGTCACCGCCAGCAGCTTCATCGTGTATGGGTTCTAAATCCTCCTTGTTTGTCATCCTTGCGGCGAAGCCGCGAGGATCCAGGGGTTTTTCGTTTATGGTTTAAACCAAATACCGGAAACCTCTGGATTCTCGGCGCTTCGCGCCAAGAATGACAAGAAAGGGTGGGCACGCAGATACCCCAAAATGACAGCCAAGTGATTTACCCGGCTGGCGTTTCCTGCTCTAAACTCCGGCCATACGAGCTGGAGGAAGCACCCATGAAGACCCTTGGTAAAGTCCTGGCCCTGGTAGCCGGCCTCGCGATTGGCGCCACCGCACATGCGGCCGACGCGCCGGCGCCCGCGGGCAAGAAGCAGCCCACCTATTATGAATTCGTGCTCGGCAATCCCAACGCCAAGGTCACGGTGGTGGAATACGCCTCGGTCACCTGCCCGCATTGCGCCAAGTTCTTTGTCGAGTCCTTCCCCAAGATCAAGCAGGACTACATCGACACCGGCAAGATCAAATATGTCTACCGCGATCTGCCGACGCCGCCGCGCGAACTGTCCTTCGCCGCGTCGCAGCTGGCGCGCTGCGTGCCCAACAACAAGGGCATGAACATGATCGAGATGCTGTTCAAGAACCAGGAAGCCTGGATGAGCGCGCCCGACACCACCCTGCGCGGCTACGCCATGCTGTCGGGCATGAGCAGCGCCGACTTCGACGCCTGCATGAAGAACGAAGCGATCTATAAGGAACTGAACCAGGCCGTCGACCGCGCCTCGAATGTCTACAAAGTCGAGTCGACGCCGACCTTCTTCGTCGGCGAGACCAAGGTCGCCGGCGAACAATACGAACCGCTCAAAAAAGCCATCGACAAGGCGCTGCAGTAACCCGCGCGCCGCGCCTAAAATACCAGGCGATAGAACACCTTAGCGGCGGGCTCCCAGCCCGCCGCAAAACTATCCCCAGGATTCACACCCCCGCCTTACAAAATCCGCAACACGGCTTGAGACTCTCTCCGGGCCGGTGGTCTAGTATCCGCCACATCTGGTGGGGGGCCACCCGTAGAGGCCCGATATGTTGTGGGAGGCGAGATGATCAGCCGTCGCGAAATCGTGGGCATTGCCATGAGCTTAGCCGGTCTGGTGGCCGGTTCGGCGCTGGCCGCCGACGCCCCGAAGCAGTCCACCCCAGCCGGTCCGATCTACAAGGAATTCGTCCTCGGGAACCCCAACGCCAAGGTGGTGGTGGTGGAGTACGCCTCGCTCACCTGCCCGCACTGCGCCCACTTCGCGCAGGACGATTTCCCGAAGCTCAAGAAAGAGTACATCGACACCAAGAAGATCAAATTCGTCTACCGCGACTTCCCGCTCGACAACCTGGCGCTGGGCGCCGCCCTGCTGGCGCGCTGCGCGCCCGAGGGCAAGGGCTTCGGCATGGTCGAGAAGATGTTCAACGAACAGACCAAGTGGATCCAGGCCGAGAAGCCCATCGAGCCCCTGACCGCCTATGCCAAGGAAACCGGCATGAGCGACAAGGACGTCGACGCCTGCCTGCAGAACAAGGCCATCGTCGACGCCATCCGCGACGTTTATTCCACCGCCGCCAGCCTCTACAAAGTCGACGCCACGCCGACCTTCCTGGTGGGCGACGAGCGCGTCGGCGGCGCCGACTACGCCAAGCTGAAAACCATGATCGATACGGCCCTGGCGGCGAAATAGCCGGGATCGCTGTCTTTGATGTGGGGCAATCCCGGTGGGGTTCCCCGGGGGAGAGAAAAGGCCCGCGCCCGCCTGCTTCTGGTCGCGTTCACCATCCTGTTTGAACCGTCCGCGTTCCATCGCGCGGCGGACTGTTAGCGGAGAGTCACGTTGGTCTCGTTCACCAAACTGCGTCTGACCGGCTTCAAGTCCTTCGTGGACGCCACCGAGCTTCTGATCGAGCCGGGTTTGACGGGCATCGTCGGCCCCAACGGCTGCGGCAAGTCCAACCTGGTGGAAGCCCTCAAGTGGGTTATGGGTGAGACGTCGGCCAAGCAGATGCGCGGCGGCGACATGGATGAAGTCATCTTCGGCGGCACCCGCGACCGGCCCGCCCGCAACATCGCCGAAGTGGGCGTGTTGCTGGACAACGCCCAACGCAACGTCTCCGCCCAGTTCAACGAAGCCGAGGAACTGGAGATCACCCGGCGCATCGAACGCGACAAGGGCTCGCTGTACCGCGTCAACGGCCGCGACGTGCGCGCCAAGGACGTGCAGCTGCTGTTCGCCGACGCCGCCACCGGCGCCCGCTCCACCGCCATCGTCGGCCAGGGCCGCATCAGCGCCATCCTCAATTCCAAGCCGGCCCAGCGCCGCCACCTTTTGGAAGAGGCGGCTGGTATTACGGGTCTGCATTCGCGCCGGCATGAAGCCGAGTTGCGCCTCCAGGCCGCGGAAACCAACCTCAATCGTTTGAATGACGTGATCCAGGCCCTGGAAGGCCAGTTGGAAGCCCTGAAGAAACAGGCGCGCCAGGCGGTCCGTTACCGCACCATCAGCGACAGCATCCGCGCCGCCGAGGCTTTGGTGCTGCTCATCAAGCGCAATGAAGCCCGCGCCCAGTTGGAAGCCGCCAAGGCGGCGCTGGCCGAAACCGAAGTGCTGGTAGCGACGCGGACCGGGGAAGCCGCCCACGCCGCCACCCAGCAGGCGGAAGCCGCCGCCGACATGCCGGCCCTGCGCAAGGCCGAAGTCGAAGCCGCCGCCCGCGTGCAGCACCTGACCATGGCGCGCGAGAAGCTGGACGAAGAACTGGCGCGCATCGCCCGCGCCCGCGAGGCCGCCGAAATGCGCCTCGCCCAGATCCAGGACGATATCGCGCGCGAAAGCGGCCGCCTGGAAGACGCCACCGCCGCCCTGGAAAAGATCGCCGAGGAAAAGGCCGAACTGGAAGCCGCCACCGCCGCCGAAGCCGCCGAGCGCGAGACCTCCCGCGAGGCTTTGATGGCCGCCGCCCAGGCCGTGGAAGCGGTGGAAGAAGAACTGGTCTACCTGCAGAAAACCTTGGCCGAATCCGACGCCGCCCGCGCCGCCGCCCGCCAGCAGCTCAATGAGTCGGACATGCGCCGCCAGCGCGCCGACCGCCGCCTGCAGGAAGTGTTGCAGCAGATCGAGATCGCCAAACAAAGCGCATTGGCCCCGGAAGTGGTGGCCGGCGCCGAGGAGCGCGCCACCGCCGCCGAAGACGCCATGAACGCCGCCCGCGCCGCCTGGGAAGAGGCCGAAGCCGCCCGTCAGTCGGCGCAGCAGGCCTACGAGACCGCGCGCGATGTCGCCCAGACCCGCGCCGCCGAACACACCAAGCTCCAGGCCGAAGCCGTGGCCCTGGAAGAACTGCTGGCCGAGCCGAAGACCCAAGGCCAGTGGAGCCCGATCATCGACAGCGTCACCGTCGAGCCCGGGTTTGAGGCCGCGCTCGGCGCTGCTTTGGGCGACGACCTCTCCGCCGCCGGCGACGACGTGTCGCCGGTGCGCTGGGCCGAACTGCCGCCGTTCGCCGAATATCATCCCCTGCCCGGCAACGCCCGCGCGCTGTCGGATGTGGTGCGCGCGCCCGGCCGCCTCGCCCGCCGTCTTTCTCAAGTCGGTGTGGTCGGCTCCACCGAGGAAGCGCTCGCCCTGCAAGGCGATCTGAAACCCGGCCAGCGCCTGGTCACCACCACCGGCGACCTGTGGCGCTGGGACGGCTTCATCGCCGCCTCCGGCACGCCCACCGCCGCCGCCGTGCGCCTGCGCCAGCGCAACCGTTTGAAGGAACTCCGCGTCAGCCTGGAAGACTCCAGCAACATCCTGGGCGAAGCCGAAGCCGTGGTCGATCGGGCAAAGGCCGCCATCTCGTCCGCGCAAGCCGCCGAACAGTCGGCCCGCGCCGCCACCCGCGACGCCGAAACCGAACGCAATCGTTCGAGGGATTCTCTCGGCGAACTCCGCCAGAAGGTCGCCGCCCTCCAGAACCGCATCCAGGGCCTGGAAGACAGCCGCGCCCAGTTGCAGGCGGAAGTCGACGAAGCCGCCGCCCAGATCGAAGCCACCCGGGAGCGCCTGGCCGAACTGGGCGACGGCGCCGAGATGCGCGCGCAAGCGGAGTCCAAACACGCCGGCCTCGGCGCCCTGCGCCAGAGCCTGATGGACGCCCGCGCCGTTTACGACAGCCTGGCCCGCCAGGCCGAGGACCGCGCCCGCCGCATCGCCGCACTCACCAACGACGAACGCAGCTGGACCAGCCGCCGCGACGAAGCGCTGCGCCAGGACGAAGCCTTGAAACAGCGCCTCAGCGCCGTTGAATCTGAAATCGCCGAACTGGCGAGCCGCCCGGCCGAGATCGAAGACAGCCGCGCCGCGCTGATGGACCAGTTGGAAATCGCCGAAGCCGGCCGCCGCGAAGCCGCCGACGCCCTGGCCGTGGGCGAAGCCCGCCTCTCCGGCGCCGACAAGGCCTTGCGCGAGGCCGACGCCGCGCTCTCGGAAGTGCGTGAGGAGCGTGTACGCCGGGAATCCGCCGTGGTGCAGATCAACCAGAGCCTGGACATCGTCGACGGCAATATCCGCGAGCGCATCCAGTGCGAGCCGGACGAGGTGCAGAAGCACACCAAGTTCGAGGACGGCGAGGAAATGCCGCCCTTGGAGAAGGCCGAGAAGAGCCTGCAGCGCCTGGTGTCCGAACGCGACAACCTCGGCGCCATCAACCTGCTGGCCGAGCAGGAAAGCATCGAGATGGGCGAGCGCATCACCAGCCTGACGGCTGAGCGCGACGACCTGATCGGCGCCATCGCCCGCCTGCGGGAAGGCATCTCCAAGCTCAACAAGGAAGGCCGCGAGAGATTGCTGAAGTCCTTCCGCGAGGTGGACGGTCACTTCCGCAACCTGTTCACCAAGCTGTTCGGCGGCGGCCGCGCCCACCTGGAGCTGACCGAAGCCGAAGACCCCTTGGAGGCCGGCCTCGAAATCATGGCCAGCCCGCCCGGCAAGCGCCTCGGCAATTTGACGCTGATGTCGGGGGGCGAGCAGACCCTGACCGCCATCGCGCTGTTGTTCGCCGTGTTCATGACCAACCCCGCGCCGATCTGCGTGCTGGACGAAGTGGACGCCCCGTTGGACGACGCCAACGTCGACCGCTTCTGCACCCTGCTGGCCGAGATCATCCGCACCACCGAAACCCGCGTGCTGGTGGTGACCCACCACCGCATGACCATGGCCCGCATGGACCGCCTGTTCGGCGTCACCATGGCGGAGCGTGGTGTCTCAAGGCTGGTGAGCGTGGACCTGAAGGCCGCCGAAGAAATGCGGGACGTGGCGTAACGTCGCACGCGCTGATTCCCAGCTGTCTCAGTCCGCTAAAAAAGGCCGGGAAATCCCGGCCTTTTTTATTTTATCTCTCCGACGATTTGCCTTTCGGGTGCGGTCCCTCTTTCTTCATCCTCCGCATGCTGGCGTCCCTGATCACAGGTTTCGTCGCGCCCACGGACCATATCGGGTTTGAAGTTCCGTTCGCCCGGCTTTTCGATTTCCAGCGACAGAGCGGGGACAGGAGCTGTTTGCGGGCCAAAATACCTATTTATCTCAATGCATTAGATCATCTTGCTTCATCCTTGACACCCCCCACCCCCTCTCCTATCTTCCGCCCGCTTTCGCGGTGCAAAAGCCCGTTTTCTCTATGTTTTTAGTGGGTTTTTGAGCGGTTTTTGAGGGCGTCAGCCCTCGATTTTCGCTACATAACCGCCGAAGCTTGCGGGATGGCCGTTTTGGCTTGGCTGGGCGCTTGGATTTCAAGGAGGCGACCGCCGTGTCTGAACGGGAAGACCGCGAGAGACTGAACAAGCTGGGGGACCGCCTGAACGCGATCCATCAGCAAGAGGCGGAAAAGGAACAGGCGGACGAGGCCGAGGCTGAATCCTCGCGCGGTGTCGGCATCGGGATGCGGATCGGCATCGAACTGGTCGCCGCCACCCTGGCAGGGGTCGCCATCGGCTGGTTCATCGACGACAGGCTAAATACCAAGCCCATCTTCATGCTGGCGTTTACGGTGCTGGGGTTCACCGCCGGGGTGATGGATGTCTTAAGGATCATCAAGGGGCTCGACAGCGCGGTGGGCTACGGCCGGGCGGTCAGGGACAAGCAGGCGGAAGCCGACGCCGCCAAGGGGTTCCGCGATGATGACGACGATTAGGACATAGCGGGTTTCAGAGTTCGGAACCCTGGGTCCCCGGAACAAGTCCGGGGACGACAAGAGAAGAACAAGAAGGCGAAAGAGACCAGATGGCACACGAAGCCGCCGAAGGCGCCCATGGCCCGATGGAGCAGTTCGAGATCCACCGCCTGATCCCCATCAACGTGGGCGGGGTTGACATCTCCTACACCAACTCCGCGCTGTTCATGACGTTCGCGGTGGCGCTGACCTTCCTGCTGTTCTGGGGCGCCACGCGCCGCCGGCTGATGGTGCCGGGCCGCTGGCAGTCGGTCGCGGAACTGATCTACGAATTCGTCGCCGACATGGTGAAGAGCAACGCCGGCAAGGAGGCGATGCCTTACTTCCCGTTCGTCTTCACCCTGTTCCTGTTCATCCTGTTCGGCAACTTCCTGGGGCTGATGCCTTACGGCTTCACCTTCACCTCGCATATCGCGGTGACCGCCGGCATGGCGGTGGTGATCTTCCTCGGCGTCACCGTGCTGGGCTTCGTCAAACACGGCCTGCACTTCTTCTCGCTGTTCGTGCCGCCCGGAACCCCGTTGGCGATGTGCTTCATCCTGGTGCCCCTGGAACTGTTCTCCTACATGATCCGGCCGATCACCCTGTCGCTCCGTCTGTTCGCCAACATGCTGGCGGGCCACGTGCTGCTCAAGGTGCTGGCGGGCTTCATCATCGCTCTCGGCCTTTTGTTCGGCTGGGTGCCGCTGCTCGCCGTGTTCGGCATCACCCTCCTCGAATTGCTGGTGGCCTTCCTCCAGGCCTATGTGTTCGCGCTGCTCACCTGCATCTACCTGAACGACGCGATCCACCTGCACTGATCAGCTAACCGTTTAACCAACACTCAGACTTCAACTCAGAAAGGAACTACGACTATGGAAACCGAAGCAGCGAAGATGATCGGCGCCGGCCTTGCGGCCATCGGTGTGCTCGGCGGCGGGATCGGCGTCGGCCAGGTGTGGGCGCAGTACATGAACGCCGTCGCCCGCAACCCGTCGATGGAAGCCAAGCTGCGCACCCCGGCGTTCCTGGGCTTCGCGCTGTCGGAAGCGACCTCGTTGTTCGCCCTCGTCATCGCGCTCATCATCCTGTTCACCTAAGCCTGAACATCTGAAGGAACGGGGACTCCCGGGCCATGCCGCAATTTGATCCAAGCGTCTTCTCGCCCCAGCTGTTCTGGCTGGTGGTGACGTTCATCGCCCTCTACTGGCTGGTGTCCAAAGTGGCCGTGCCGCGCGTGGGCGAGGTGCTGGACCAGCGTGCGCGCGTGATCCAGGAAGACCTGGACCGGGCGGTGCAGCTCAAGGCCGAAACCGACGCGGCCGCCGCGGCTTACGAGAAAGCCATGGCGGACGCTCGTCATCAGGCCCACGACCACATGCGCGCGATGCAGGCGGACCTGAAAGCCGCGTCTGAAAAGCGCACCGGCGAGCTGACCGCCCAGATCGGCAAACAGGTGTCCGAGGCCGAAGCGCGCATCAACGCGGCCAAACAGGCGGCGCTGGACGCCATGAAAGGCATCGCCGCCGATACCGCGCGCGATGTCGTGGCCAAGCTGGCGTCGGTCACGCCCGAGGCCGGCGCGGTGGATGCCGCCGTGGCCACGGCGCTGAAGGAGACCCGGTGATGGAACTGTTCCACGATCCCGAGTTCTGGGTCGCCTTGGTCTTCGTCGGCGTGGTGGCGTTGTTCTACCGCCCGGCGATGAACGCGGTGGGCACCAACCTCGACGCCCGCGCCGCCAAGATCCGCGCCCAGATCGAGGAAGCCCGCAAGCTGCGTGAAGAGGCCCAGGCGCTCCTGGCCGAGTACCAGCGCAAGCAGCGCGAGGCCATGGCGGAGGCGGAGAAGATCATCGCCGCCGCCCGCGCCGAAGCGTCTCGCCTGAAGGCCGACGCCGAGAAGGACCTGGAGCTGGCGCTCCAGCGCCGCCAGCAGCAGGCCCTGGAGCGCATCGCCCAGACCGAAGCCCAGGCCGTGGCCCAGGTGCGCAACACCGCCATCGACGTGGCCCTGGCCGCCGCCGAGAAACTGATCCAGGGCGGCTTGGATCAGGGCAAGAAACAGGCCCTGGCCGATAAAGCCATCGCCGAGTTGCCGGGACGGTTGAACTGACCCCGCCTGAAGTAGCTGAAAAGACGAAGGGGCCCGAAAGGGCCCCTGAGTTTTTGTGGATCACCACCGTGTCGTCCCGGGCCTTGTGCCCGGGACCCAGGGGTTGCTGGAACGCCGCGGCGTGCAGCAACCCCGTATTCCTCTACAGCCCTTCTCAACGGCCGCCCTGGGCCCCAGTGACAAGCACTGGGGCGACAAATCAGCGGGCGATCCCCTCATACAGATCACGCCACATCGGGTTGGTTTCCTCGATCCGGTTGATCTTCCACTGACGCGACCAGCCCTTGATGGTCTTCTCACGCGAGATCGCGGCGGCCGCGTCGTTGCAGGCTTCGAAATAGACCAGCATGTGGATACCGTGTTGCTTGGTGAAGCCCGGCACGGCGCCTTCCTTGTGCTCCCACACCCGGCGCACAAGGTCGTTAGTCACGCCAACATAAAGCGTGCCGTTGCGCGCGCTGGCCAGGAGATAGACGTAGTAGGTTTTGTCCACGCTTGTCGCTCCGGGCCTTGTGCCCGGAGCCCAGGGTAGCGAAGCAGGAGGCAAGCCGGAATGCTGAGGTCGTCGCCGGCGCTAGTGATGACCACCCTGGGTCCCGGGCACAAGGCCCGGGACGACAGAGTGGGAGGTTACTCCGCCGCCTGGCTGCTGGTGCCGGGCGCCGGCGGTGTCCATCGCAGCACCGGTTTCCGCGCGGCCTTGGTCTCGTCCAGGCGCCGGCGCGGGGAGAACTGGGGCGCGGCGCGGAATTCGGCTTCGGCGCCGCCGGCTTTGGCTTTGCGCGCCAAGTGCAGCATCGAGTCCACGAACTGGTCCAGGCTCGCCTTGCTCTCGGTTTCCGTGGGCTCCATCAACAGCGCGCCGTGGACCACCAGCGGGAAATACATGGTGGGCGGATGCACGCCTTCGTCGATCAGGGCCTTGGCGAGATCCAGCGTCGTGACGCCGGTGCCTTTGAGGAAACGGTCGTCGAACACGCATTCGTGCATGCAGGGACCCGCAAACGCCGGTGTCATCTCGGCCGAGAGGCGCGCGAGCAGGTAGTTGGCGTTGAGAACGGCGTCGCCCGAGGCCTGCTTCAGGCCGTCGGCGCCCATGGCCATCATGTAGCTCAGCGCCCGCACGAAGACGCCGAACTGGCCGTGGTAGCCCTTCATGCGTCCGAAGCTGGTCTTGGCCGCGCCGAAGCCGGCGTGCTCCTCGACCATGAACCCCTCCTTGCCGTGCACCACAAACGGCACCGGCGCGTGCGGCACCAGGGCCGCCGACAGCACCGTGGGACCGGCGCCGGGGCCGCCGCCGCCGTGAGGCGTGGAGAAGGTCTTGTGCAGGTTGATGTGCATGGCGTCGACGCCGAGATCGCCAATGCGGAGCCGGCCGACGATGGCGTTGAAGTTGGCGCCGTCCATATAGAAGTAGGCGCCGGCGGCGTGCACCATCTCGGCCACCTGGAGGCACTCGCGCTCGAACAGGCCGCAGGTATTGGGGTTGGTGAGCATCACCGCCGCCACATCTTTGCTATGCGCGTCCAGCGCCGCTTTGAGCGCGGCGAGGTCGACACGCCCCTCGGTGTTGGCGGGGATGGATTCGACGCTGTAGCCGCACAGCGCCGCCGTGGCGGGATTGGTGCCGTGGGCCGAGTCCGGCACCAGCACCACCGTGCGGTTGGCTTGACTATTGGCGACATGCGCCGCCTTGATGCACATGAGGCCGCACAGTTCGCCATGGGCGCCCGCGGCAGGCGACATCGCCACCGCCGGCATGCCGGTGAGCCGCTTGAGCCAGTGCGCGGTGGTGTCGATCAGCTCCAGCGCGCCCTGGACGGTGGACACCGGCTGAAACGGATGGATGTCGGCGAAGCCCGGCAGGCGCGCCATTTTCTCGTTAAGGCGCGGGTTGTGCTTCATGGTGCAGGAGCCCAGCGGATAGAAGCCGCTGTCGATGGAGTAGTTCTTCTGCGAGAGGCGCGTGTAGTGGCGCACCACTTCCGGCTCCGACAGGCCGGGCAGGCCGATAATCTCGGTGCTCTTCATATTCCCCAGGCGTTCCCGGGTATGCGGCTGCGCCGGCAGGTCGACGGCGGTGGCGCCCCGGGTGTCCTGTTCAAAGATCAGCGGCTGTTCGAATTGCAGGCCGCGGTTGCCGCTGGCGGTCGTGGGCTTGGTCATGCGAGCGCCTCCTTCAGGGCGGCGGCCAAGGCGTCGAGATCGCCCTGGGTATTGGTCTCGGTGGCGGCCAGCAGCAGCACGTCGGCCAGTTCGGGGTAAGTCGGATAGAACCGCGACGCCGGCACGCCGGCGAGGATGCCCTTGGCCGCCAGTCTCTCGACCACGGCTTCGGCGGGCTTGCCGAGCTTCACCGCGACTTCGTTGAAGAAGGCGGCGGGCAGCAGCTTCACGCCCTTGATCCGCTCGAGTGTCTCGGCCAGCGACACCGCCATGGCATGGTTGAGCCTGGCGAGGTTGGTGAACCCGGCCTCGCCCAGCAAAGTCATATGCACGGAGAACGCCAGCGCGATGAGCCCGGAGTTTGTGCAGATATTCGAGGTCGCCTTCTCGCGGCGGATATGCTGCTCGCGGGTCGAGAGCGTGAGCACCCAGCCGCGGCGGCCGTCCTCGTCGGTGGTTTCGCCGGCCAAGCGGCCAGGCATCTGGCGCAGGAATTTCTCGCGGGTGGCGAACAGGCCCACGCCGGGCCCGCCGAAGCTTAAGGGGCCGGCCATGGACTGGCCCTCGCCGACCACGATGTCGGCGCCGATGCGGCCGGGCGGCGTGATCAAGCCTAACGCAACGGGTTCGGTGACGCAGACCACCAGCAGCGCCCCGGCGGCGTGGCAGGCCTTGGCGAGGGTGGCATAGTCGGTGAGATGGCCGAAGAAACCCGGCGTCTGCACCACCACACAGGCGATATCCGGGCCGACGCGGCCCAGCAGGTCCTCCACCGCCATGGGATCGGGCGCCAGGGCCTCCACCTGCAGGTCGAGGAATTTGCAGTTGGTGAGCGTGACGTCGCGGTAGTGCGGATGCAGGTTGCCGGAGAGGATCGCCTTATTCCGCTTGGTGACGCGGGCGGCCATGGTGACGGCCTCGGCGCAGGCAGTGGCGCCGTCGTACATGGAAGCGTTGGCCACCTCCATGCCGGTGATCAGCGCAACTTGCGACTGGAACTCGAAGATCGCCTGCAAGGTGCCCTGGCTGATCTCCGGCTGGTAGGGCGTATAAGCGGTGAGGAACTCGCCGCGCTGGATGATGTAGTCGAGCGACGCGGGCGTGTGGTGGCGATAGTTGCCGCAACCGAGGAACGACGGCCCCTGCCCGCAATCGCGGTTCCTGGCGGCCATGGCGGAGAGCGCCCGTTCCACCTCGATCTCGGACGCGCTGTTGGGCAGGTCGATGTGCGCTTTGGCCAGCGCCGCCTTGGGCAGGTCGCGGAACAGATCGTCCACCGACCCCGCGCCGATGGCGGCCAGCATGTCGCGGCGGTTTGAGTCATTGAGGGGAAGGTAACGCATCAACCCTTTTCCTT
Organism: Rhodospirillaceae bacterium; assembly: GCA_041905795.1. GTDB lineage: Bacteria > Pseudomonadota > Alphaproteobacteria > Rhodospirillales > Rhodospirillaceae > SHVO01. The sequence continues at coordinate 58,413 of JAYRKL010000003.1, forward strand.
TTTGCGGTCATCCTCGGGCTTGACCCGAGGATCCAGGGTTACGCGCTGTGCACGTGCAGCCTGGATCGTGTTCTCTACAGCCGTCCGTCGTTCCTGCTCTGGACCCTCGGATCAAGTCCGAGGGTGACCATTGAGTTTGCTTACCCGTTCAGTTCCGCGAGATATTTGTCGTAAGCCGCCTGATCCATGAGCGCGTCCACCGCCGCCGCGTCGGCGACTTCCATCTTGAAGAACCAGCCTTTGCCTTGGGGGTCCTGGTTCACGGTCTCGGGGGCGTCGGGGAGGCTGGTATTGCTTTCGGTCACTTTCCCCGCCACCGGCGAATACACCTCGCTCGCGGCCTTCACCGATTCCACCACCGCCGCTTCGCCGCCGGCCGCGAGGGCCTTGCCCGCCGCCGGAACTTCGACGAAGACGATGTCGCCCAGCTGGCTCTGGGCATATTCGGTGATCCCCACGGTCGCGATCTTGCCTTCAAGCAGGACCCACTCGTGATCCTTGGTGAAACGGATTTGGCTCATGCAGGTTCCTCTCCCTAAGACTTGGCTTTGACGTAGCGGTGCGGGACGAACGGAAGCGTGACCACTTCCGCCGGCAGCGCCGCGCCGCGCACGATCAGAGTGATGGCGGTGCCGGGCTTGGCGTGCGCGGCATCCACGTAGCCCATGGCCACCGGCGCATTGAACGACGGGCCGAAGCCGCCCGAGGTGATCTCGCCCAGCTTCTTGCCGGCGGCGTCCTGGATCTCGGTGTGCGCGCGGGCCGGGGCGCGGCCCAGGGGCTTGATGCCGACGCGTTTGCGGACTGCACCTTCTTTAAGTTCTTTCTGGATGCGCGCGGCACCGGGGAATCCGCCGTCCTCGCGCCGGCGCTTGCCGATCACCCAGGACAGGCCCGCTTCCACCGGCGAGGTGGCGGTGTCGATGTCGGCGCCGTAAAGACACAAACCCGCTTCGAGGCGCAGGGAATCGCGGGCGCCGAGACCGATAGGCTGCACACCCGGGGCGGCCAGCAGAACCTTCGCCACCTTCTCCGCCTGCGCATTGGGCACGGAAATCTCGTAGCCGTCCTCGCCGGTGTAGCCGGAACGGAACAACCGCACCGGCACGCCTTCGAAAGTATCCAGGCGGCTGGTCATGAACCCCATCGCCGCGGCGGCGGGGATGAACGCCGCCAGCACCGCCGCCGCTTCCGGGCCTTGCAGCGCCAGCAACGCCGTGTCGTCATGGCGTGTGAGCACCGCCCTGCCCGCGAGCCTGGCGGCGATATGGGCGAAGTCGCCGTCCTTGCAAGCCGCGTTGACCACCAGGACCAAGGTGTCGGGCGCATCGGCCTTGGTGACCATGAGGTCGTCGATGATGCCGCCCTGGTCGTTGAGCAGCAGGGTGTAACGGATTTGGCCGGGGTGCAGGCCTTTGAGATCGCCGGGGACCAGCGCCTCCAGGGCGCCCGCCGCATCCGGCCCGGTGAGCGTGGCCTGGCCCATGTGCGAGACATCGAACAGGCCGGCCTGGGCGCGTGTGTGCAGATGTTCCTTGAGCACGCCGAGCGGATAATTGACCGGCATGTCGTAGCCCGCGAACGGCACCATCTTCGCGCCCAGCGAAAAATGGAGCGCGTGCAGCGGTGTTGTCTTGAGGGTTTCCGTCAACGGAGACTCCGGCCAGAGGGAATGGACGCAAACGACCCATGACCTCGCGGCCATGGCGTCTCATGCGCCCTCCTCTGTCGGAAAACCTGAAAGATTCACCGGTTTGCGGCGTGACGGCGCCGGGCCGGCTTACATCTTCGGTGAGGCGGAATTTCTATTCCGGCCTGCTTTCCAGAGAACCAATCCCCCGCGGTCCGTTTGCCTGAGAGTTTCCGAGGGCGGTTGCTCCTTCGGCGCCGGACTCCCAAGGCTAGGCGGGTCCGGTCTCTTCCACGGGGGTATCAAGGTCGCGCAAAGTTTGGCCCACGCTGATGCATGGGGTCAACGGCGGCCGGATCAATCCCGCCCGCCAAGCTTCAGATTCTTGTGGATAACTTCCGGCGCCCGCCGGCGCTCTTTAGCGCGTCGGATGGGCGCGATTGTACGCGAGCTGCGCGGGCGTGAGCTGCAGGCCGATATAGACATCGAAGCTCGCGGCGGCCTGATCCTTGGCGAGCGGGATCACGGTGGTGATGTTGGTTTCACGCACCCGCTGCAGGCCTTTTCCGGACGGCATGGCGAACTCCAGCACGCGTTTGCCTTCGGGGCGCGGGAAGAACTGCGGGATGGCGACAAAATACGGCACCTTGCCGCCGGCCGCGGCCGGGCCGGGCTCGAACGCGAAGTCGATATCCATGCTCAGTTCGACCCGGTCGTCCTTGAACACGCACTGGCCTTTGTAGCCCACCAGTTCCGCCCGGTATTCCATATTGGCCATGTCCTCGGCGGCGCCGTCCTTGAACTTGGTCAGGGCGGCGGTGGCGTTGTCGATGCGCACGGGTGGACACGGCGGCACGATCTTGTCGGCGCCGCAACTCGCGAGAGCGAGGAGGGCCAGGAGCGCGGGCGCGCGGAAGATCGGGCGGGAAAACAGTGCTTTCATGGGCGGGGTTTATAGCTTGGTTGGGAGGGGGTTGTCACCCGGCCCGGAAGCGGGGCACCTTTCGCCATGATCCTGAATTTGCTATCAAAAAACCGTGAATAAGAGGGAGGCAGTGTACCCGCCGGGGGATCCCCCTGGCAAACCCGCCTCCCCCTTGCCCTTGGGACCCTGAATACCGGCCATGGCGGTCTACACCGAAGTTTCCGACGACGACCTGCAGGCCTTCGCCGCAGCCTATGATTTTGGCCGGGTGCTGGGCTGCAAGGGCATCGCCGAGGGCGTGGAGAACTCAAACTACCTCCTGGAGACCGCCAAGGGCCCCTTGATCCTCACGCTTTATGAGAAGCGCGTGGACCCCAAGGACCTGCCGTTTTTCATCGGCCTCATGGAGCACTTGGCGAAGGCTGGCGTGCAGTGCCCGGTGCCGCTCAAAGGTAAGGACGGCGCAGCCTTGCGAATCCTGTGCGGCCGGCCCGCCGCCGTGGTCACCTTCCTGCAAGGCATGTGGCCGCGCAAGATCGCGGCCGGGCATTGCCAGGAATTGGGGCGGGCGCTGGCGGTGCTGCACCAGGCGGGCAAGAGCTTCCCGATGTCGCGGGCCAACAACCTGTCTCTCGACGGCTGGCGGGCGCTGTTCGCACGCACCGGCCAGTCGGGCGAAGACCTGGAAAAAGGCCTGGTGGCAAAACTGCAGGCGGAACTGGATGCGCTCGGCCGGCAATGGCCCACGGCGCCCGCCGAGGATCTGCCGGCGGGCGTGATCCACGCCGACCTGTTCCCAGACAACGTGTTCTTCCTCGACGGCAAGTGTTCGGGTCTCATCGACTTCTATTTCGCCTGCACCGATTTCCTGGCCTATGACCTGGCCATCTGCCTGAACGCCTGGTGCTTCGAGCCCGACGGCTCCTTCAACATCACCAAGGCCAACCGGCTGTTCACCAGCTACGAAAGCGTGCGGCCTTTATCTTTGCGCGAGAAGCAGCTCATGCCGCTGTTCGCGCGCGGCTCGGCCATGCGCTTCCTGCTGACTCGCCTCTACGACTGGGTCAACACGCCGGCCGGCGCCCTGGTGAAACCCAAGGACCCGCGCGAATACCTGCACAAGCTGATGTTCCACGCCAAAGTCTCGGGCATGGCTGAATATGGTTTGGCCTAGAGCATTTTCCGATGAAGTGGATGCCGGTTCATCGCAGAAAATGCGACCAACCAAAAGAGATTAGAGCATGATTGCGATTCAATATGACCCGATCATGCTCTAGTGGGGCCTGAGCTGATGGATAAGGTCGATATTTTCACCGACGGCGCCTGCCTCGGGAATCCCGGCCCGGGCGGCTGGGCGGCGCTGCTGCGCTGCAAGGGCAGCGAGAAGGAACTGGCCGGCGGCGAGAAGCTCACCACCAACAACCGCATGGAACTGCTGGCGGTGATCGAAGGCCTGAAATCCCTGAAGCGCGGCTGTGCCGTGGAAGTGTTCACCGACAGCCAGTACGTCCAGAAGGGCATCAGCGAATGGATCCATGGCTGGAAGAAACGCGGCTGGAAGACCGCCGATAAACAGCCGGTGAAGAACGCCGACCTGTGGCAGGCGCTGGACGCCGCCCGCACCGGCCACGATGTCGTCTGGACCTGGGTGCGTGGGCACGCCGGCCACACCGAGAACGAACGCGTCGATCAACTGGCGCGGGCAGAAGCGGAAAAATTCCGCGAAAGCTGAGCGTGCGAAAGCCGATCACAACGCCGCCACAATCCCGAAACACAATAATTCCTGAAGCGCGAAACCCGCAAATCGGGCACTATTCGGGCATCGCTTGTCTTCGCAATCAGGGGGTCCCATCTGTAAGATGAAGGACGGAGACAAAGACCTCATGGACCCGCAATTCATCAAAGCTGCCACGGGATTAAAAGAGGGCGGTTATGGGCCCGGTCCGTTGACCGGCACCCCCGGATCGTTGGCCGGCCAGTTCCTCATCGCCATGCCCAATATGGCCGACCCGCGCTTTGCGCGTTCGGTCATCTACCTCTGCGCCCACACCCCCGAGAACGCCATGGGCCTGGTGATCAACAAACCGCTTCAGGACCTGAAGTTCGCCGACGTGCTCGAGAATCTCAACATCATTCCCACCGCCTCCACCTGCCAGGCGATCCATGTGCATCGCGGCGGCCCGGTGGAAACCCAGCGCGGCTTTGTGCTGCACTCCTGCGACTACAATCGCGAAGGCACCCTGGTCCTCAATGACCAGGTCGCCCTGTCCGCCACCACCGAGATCCTGAAGTCCATCGCCTGCGGCGCCGGCCCGCGCGCCAACCTGATGGCGCTGGGCTATTCCGGCTGGGGCCCCGGCCAGCTCGATATGGAAATCAAGCGCAATGCCTGGCTGAACGTGCCGGCCGATCCGGAGCTGCTGTTCTCGGGCGACTTCAACACCAAGTGGGACCGCGCGCTGGCCAAACTCGGCGTCAACGCCGCGCTGCTGTCGCCGGTCGCGGGACACTGCTAGCCCCCTACACAGTCCTAAAATAAGCCCCTGTCATTCTTGGCCGAAGGCCGAGAATCCAGGGGTTTTTCGTTTGTGGTTTTTAAAACCAAAGAAACAGACACCTCTGGAGTCTCGGCCTTTGGCCAAGAATGACAAAAAAGGTGTCTGCTACTGGAGCCGCGCCTTGATGGCGCTGAAGTCTTCCAGGGTCTTGAGGTTGCCCAGCGCCGCGAATGTGGGCGGCGTGCGGAATACGCGGCCCGCCGCGCGCGCGATGCCGGCGGCGTCCACCGCCTCCACCTTGGCGATGATCTCGGCGGCGTCCAGGGTGCGGCCGTAAATCATGAGTTGGCGGGCGCGTTGGGAACAGCGTGACGATGGGCTTTCCAGCGACATGAGCAACCCGGCCTTGGTCTGGGCGCGGGCGCGTTTGACCTCGTCGGCGGTGACGCCTTCGGTGATTTTTCTGATTTCCGCGCACAGCACCGGGATCAGTTGCGGCACGTCGTCGGCGCCGGTGCCCATGTAGATTTGCACCACCCCGCAGTCGGAGAACGACTGGGTGCTGGAGAACACCGAATACACCAATCCTCTTTTCTCGCGGATTTCCTGGAACAGGCGCGAGGACATGCCTTCGCCGAGAATGGTCGAGAGCGCGCCGAGGTTATAGAAATCCTCGTCGTTGAACGCGAGGCCGCCGAAGCCGAGCACCAGGTGGGCCTGCTCCAGGTCGCGTTCCTGGCGGAAGTCGCCGCCGCTATAGGTAGCGCGGCTTTCGCTGACGGCCGCGCGCCGCGGCAGCGCGGCGAAGGCCCGCTCCACCAGCTTCACGAAGGCGTCATGATCCACCGCGCCGGCGGCGGACACGACCATGGTGTCGGCGGCGTAGTGAACGGCCAGATATTTCTTCAGGCGTTCCGGGGTGATGGAGCGCACGATCTTTTCCTTGCCCAGCACCGGCCAGCCCATGGGCTGGTTCTTGAAGGCGGTGGCCTGGAAATGGTCGAAAATGATGTCGTCCGGCGTGTCGTCGACCTGGTAGATCTCCTGCACCACCACATGCTGTTCCTTGGCCAGCTCACCGGCGTCCATGGCCGGGTTGAGCAGGATGTCGGAGATGATGTCGACGGCCAGGCCGAGGTCCTCTTTCAGCACCTTGGCGTAATAGGCGGTGTGGTCGCGGCTGGTGTAGGCGTTGAGGTGGCCGCCGACGTTATCCATCTCCTCGGCGATCATCTGCGCGCTGCGCCGGGCGGTGCCCTTGAAGGCCATGTGTTCCAGAAGATGCGAGATGCCGTTGACGTCGGCGGTCTCATGCCGCGTGCCGGCCGCCACCCAGGCGCCGACGGCGACGGTTTCAACCGACTCCATGCGGTCGGTGACGACGCGCAGGCCGCTGGGCAAGGTGGTGACTTGAACGGACATCAGCGGATAACTTTATCTTTCAGAAAGCGCTTCACCTGATCCAGGTCGTTGGGCAGCTTTGTGAAGCGTTCGGGCAGGTCGAACAGGTTGGCCAATGCCGGCGGCAGCGCCGGGCGCCGGCCGGTGGCCTTTTCCACCGCGTCGGGGAACTTGGCCGGATGGGCAGTGGCGAGTGCGATGCGCGGCACATCGCGCGGGATCCCGGCGGCGCGCATGGCCGACACACCCACGGCGGTGTGCGGATCGATCAGTTCGCCGGTGGCGCGAAACACATCGCCGATGACCTTCAATGTGCCGGCGTCATCGAGCCGGCGGCCGGTGAACAGGGCGGTCATGGCGTGGTGATGTTTCGCGTCCACCGTATAGCTGCCGCTCTGCTTGAACTGGGCCATGGAGCGTTCCACGGCGCCGGCGTCGCGGCCGCCCATGTCGAACAGCAGCCGTTCGAAGTTGCTTGAGATTTGGATGTCCATCGAGGGGCTCAGGGACGGCTCCACGCCCGCCGCGGTCATGGCGCCGGTCTCGAAATAGCGCGTCAGGATGTCGTTGCGGTTGGAGCCGACCACGAACTTGGCGACCGGCAGGCCCATGCGGCTGGCCACATAGCCCGCGAACACGTTGCCGAAGTTGCCGGTGGGCACCACGAAGGCGACGCCGCGGTCGGGCGCGCCGAGGTGGATGGCGGCCCAGAAGTAATAGACCACCTGGGCCATGATGCGCGCCCAGTTGATGGAGTTCACCGCCGAGAGGTTGGCCTGGTCGCGGAAACCGGCGTCGGCGAACAGCGCCTTGACGATGTCCTGGCAGTCGTCGAAGGTGCCTTCGAGCGCCACGTTATGGACATTGGGCGCATCCACCGTGGTCATCTGCCGGCGCTGCACATCGGAGGTGCGCCCGGCCGGATGGAGGATGCAGATCTCCACACCTTTACGTCCGCGCGTCGCCTCGATGGCGGCCGAGCCGGTGTCGCCCGAAGTGGCGCCGACGATGGTGATGTGGGTCCCGCGCACCGCCAGCAGACGCTCGAACATCAGGCCGACCACCTGGAGCGCGTAGTCCTTGAAGGCCAGCGTCGGCCCTGAGAACAGCTCCATGATCCATTCGTTGGGGCCGAGCTGGCGCAACGGCGCCACCGCCGGGTGGCTGAAGCGGCCATAGGCCTCGCGGCAGATGGCGGAGAGATGCGGGGCCAGCACGCTGCCCTGCATGAACGGCGCCATGATGCGTTCGGCGAGGCCGGCATAGTCCAGGCCCGCCAGGGCCTTGATCTCCGCCGGAGAGAATCGGGGCCAGGCCGCCGGCAGATAGAGGCCGCCGTCGGCGGCGAGTCCCGCCAGCAACACGTCGTCAAAGCCAAGGTCAGGCGCGCGGCCTCGGGTACTCACATAGCGCACGGTCGGATTCAGTCCTGCAGTCGCGGTTGGAAGGCGGCGGATACTAAAGGCCCAAGAAAACCCCGGCAACTCAAGGGTTTCGCATCTGGGCCCGGACGGATTTACACACGATTTCAAAGCCTTCGCAGCGCACCGCCGCAGCCGGGCGGCGAACGCCGGCCGGGTCTTCAGCCGGGGGATTTAGGCAATCCGGCGAGATCGCCCAGCACCTGGGCGATGAGCTTGTCCAGGCCCGCGGTGAACGCCTGCACCGCGGCGTCGACCGTCGCACCGGTGACGGGCTCGCTGATCCTATAGGTCTTGACGATCAGTTCCCGGTTATCGGCGATCCGGCGCAAGGCGATGTCGATGGCAATCGCCGCCGACGGTCCGCCGGCCTGGGGCAGCACGTGCTCCCACTCGCGGATGTCGCCCAGCAGTTCGTAATCCCGGTTCTGGCGCATCTCGGGCGAGGCCACCGCCGTGAACGCGTTCGCGGCGCGGAAGGCGTCGATGAACGCGCGTTGCGCCATCATCGACGCCGGCTCGATCCAGGCGTGATAATGGTACTGGGCCAGTTCGCGCGCGCTTTCGCGGTAGAGCACGGCGCGCTCATTGACGATGCCTTGGGCGCGGAGCGGCGGGATCTCGACCGTCCCCTTGATGGGCCCGCCGGCCAGCGGCTGCGGCGCCGCGGGCGCGCCCAGGCGATAGAAGGTGTCGCGCGGCACGGGGCCCGAGGAACAGGCGGACAGCGCCAGGGCGCCCCCCACGAACCAGCGGCGGGACAGGCTCATTTGCCGCCTCCGGTCTTGGGCTTCACCGGGTCTTCAGGGGTGGCGCCGCCCAGGAGCAGGCCGGGGTTCTCGCGGATCGTGCGGCTGAATTCGGCCATGTTGCGGGCGGTGGCGGCGGCGTTGTGGGAGATGTCGTCGACGTAACGGGCGATCGTGTCGGTGGTGTAGCGGAAGTTGCGCACGGCTTCGTCGACATTGCCGCTGTTGGTGTCGACCACTTTGTTGACCCGCTGCACCGACTCGTTCAGCAGCCTGCGGGTCTCGTCCAGGCCCTTGGACAGATCGTTCAGGTTGGCGGTGGTCTGGTCGATATTGGCGACAATGGCATCCATATGCTGGACGTTCTCGGGCTTGAGCAGGCCTTTCTCGATCACCGACGCCGAGCGCTCGACGCTGCCCGAGAGCTTTCCGAGGTTGCTCATGATCGTCGGCAGGTTCTCGGCCGTGGAGGTCGACAGATGTTGGACCAGGACGTTGATGTTGTCGATCAGCGGCTTGATGGAATTGCTCGACAGATCGCCGAACTCCGCGCCGATGTCGGCGAGGGTGGCGAACAGGTTGCCCGGCTCCTGCCCCTTGATCTCGGCGCCGGGCGGCAGGAGCGTGTCCGCCTTGCCGCTCTTGATGTCGATGGCCACCGCCGACAGCAGGCCGGAGACGATGGCGCGGGCGATGCTGTCGGAGGGGATTTTCCAGCCCTGCTTGACCTCAAGGTTCACCTTGAAGGAGAGCTGGCGGCCCTGCTGGACCGGCACGATGCTCTCCACATGGCCGACCTGATAGCCCTCGTAGAACACGATGGTGCCGTACTTGAGGCCGCCGACGTTGCTATAGACGGTGAAATACGAATCGGTGGCGCCGCTGCGGCCGGCCAGCACGCTGACCACCACCACGAAGGCGACGAGCATGGCGGCGACAAAGGCGCCCACCACCACGTAATTTATGCGGCTATCCTGCATAACCCCGACCCGGTTCCCCGCTCATGATTACAGCGATTCCCGATCCCGTACCAGAGCATGATCGAGTCGTGTTGAATCGCGATCATGCTCTAATCTTTTTTGGTTTGGTCGCATTTTCTGCGATGAACCGGCATCCGCTTCATCGGAAAATGCTCTAGCTCGCCGCCGCCGTCAGGCGCTTTAAATACTCATCGGGGTCGAGGATTTCCTCCTCCGTTCGCCGGTTGAGAAGATTCTGGATGCGCTCGTTGGAACTGGCCCGCACCTCGTCGACCGTGCCGACCATGAGGATATGGCCGCGGTCGAGGACGCAGATCCGGTCGGCGATGCGGAAGGCGCTCTCGAGTTCGTGGGTGACCACCACGATCGACATGCCCATGGCGTCGCGGAGCGAGAGGATCAGGTCGTCGATGGCCGAGGCGACGATGGGATCGAGGCCGGCGGAGGGCTCGTCGCAGAACAGGATGCGGGGGTCCATGACGATGGCCCGGGCGAAGGCGGCGCGTTTGATCATGCCGCCCGAGAGTTCCGACGGCATCAGGTTCTCGAATCCGGCGAGGTTGACCACCTGCATCTTGAGGCGGGCCATGATCCGCATGGTATTGAGGTCAAGCTGGGTATGTTCGCGCAAGGGGAGCAGGATGTTCTCCAGCACGTTGAGCGAGCTGAATAACGCGCCGCCCTGGAACGCCACGCCGATCTTCTGGCGGAGCTGGGTACGCTCGACATCCGAGATCGCCCACAGGTCCTGGCCCAGTATCCGAATGGCGCCCGAGGTCGGCCGCAACAGGCCGAGCAGCGCGTTCAGCAGCGTGCTCTTGCCCGAACCGGAACCGCCCATGATCACCATGATCTCGCCTTCCCGCACCTCGACATTGACGCTGTGCAGTATCTTGCGCGTGCCGTAATGGGTGACGAGATCGTGGATCTCGATCACATTGGGCGCGCCGGAGAGGTCGGGGCGCTGATAGGGAGTTTCGGCGGCGCGGCTCATGGCGTCACCGGGTCGTGACGTAGGCGAAGACCATGTCGGTCACGATGATGGCGCTGATGGACAGCACCACCGACCGCGTGGTCATGCGCCCCACGCCTTCCGCGCCGCCGGAAACGCTGGCGCCGTTGATGACGCCGACGAGCGTGATCAGGATCGAGAACAACCCGGCCTTCGACAGGCCGTGCAGGACATCATCCACTTTCACGGTTTCGGTCAGCCGCTGCACATAGGCGGAGAAGGTGATCCCAAGGTCCACGGTCACATACCAGCCGGCGCCCGCCAGCATCACCAGGTCGGCCCAGAACGCCAGCAGCGGCACCATCACGAACATGGCGATCAGCGCCGGCGCGACGATGAAGCGCACCGGATTGATGCCCATGACGGTGAGCGCGTCGATTTCCTGGCTGATGCGCATGGTGCCGATGCGCGCCGCCAGCGACGAGCCGGTGCGCCCGGAAATCAGGATGCCGGTGATCAGCGGCCCGAACTCGCGCACCACCGACAAGCCCAGGCCGACGGTGACCTGGTCCTCGGCGCCGAACACGCGCAGGGCGTAGATCCCCTGAATCGCCAGCATGATGCCGATGGTGATGGACATCATGGTGACGATCGGCAGCGCCTCGATGCCTACTTCCATGCAGCGGGCGAAGGTGGCGCCGATGCGCACCGGCTGCGCGCGGCCGCGGCCCATGAAGATCCAGAACAGGCTTTGCCCGAACAGCACCGCGCCCAGACCCATTTCGGCGATGCCGGCGACGGCCTTTTTCCCGAGAACGGTCAGGAACGCGGAGAGTCTGGCTGAAAGACCGCCAACGACCGAAGTGTCGCCGCCTTGGGTGGGGGCTTCGGCCATGGCTGGACGTCTCAGCTTTGCGCGGCGACAGCCGCTTCGACGGACGGATGGATGGTGAACACCTTGTCCAGGCGGGCGAGCGAGAGCACCCGCATGGCCGCCGAGGACACGCTGGCCAGCGAGAACGACGCGCCCTTCTTGCGGCTGACCTGAAACGCTTCGACCAGCGACGCCACACCCGATGAATCGATGTAGTTCACGGCCGACAGATCGACCACGACCTTGGTGTTGCCTTCGAGGCTTTCGAGCAGCTTCTGGCGCACCACCGGCGAGGTCTGCAGATCGACGTCGCCGTTGAGCGACACCACCGCCGCCCCGTTCATATTGCGAATCTCGTAGCTCATTTTCTAAATCTTATGCTTCACCAGGGCTTAACTTACCTTGTTTGGCAGCCTTTTGGTCAATTTAAATAAGTTACCGACGCCGGGCGGCGGCGGCACAAACCGGGCGTCGTCGCAGATCGATTTGATCAGATGAACGCCCAGGCCCCCGGGCCGGACTTCCGAGAGATTGCGGGGTTTAATGGTGTCTGGGTCGACCGCCTCGGCAAAATCCATGATGTCGACCACGAGGACGTCGCCCTCGCGCGAGTAGTCGATCATGATGTCGCCCTCGCCTTTGTTTCCATAGGCGTGGCGGACGACGTTCTGACAGGCCTCGTCCACGGCCATCTTCAGGTCGAAGGTCCAGGATTCGGGCGCGTCGCAGTATTTGGCGGCCTGTTCGGTGGCCGACCGGATCAGCTTCAGCCGGTCGGGGCGGGCCGGAACACGGATGCGCATGATCTGGCCGTCTTCCGCCGAGAGTTTGCTGTCCACAGGCGGCTTGGCGCCCACCGGCGCGATGCCCATGTCCTCGACCACCAGCAACGTCAGATCATCGCGCAGCGACTGGCCGGGCAGCTTGACCGCGCCGGCGATGCTCTTGAGGCGCAGGTCGGGCGCTTCCTCGGCATGGTCGCGGATCAGCGCGCGCACGCCGTCGATCCCCAGCATGCCGCCGCCGAAGGTAGTGGCTTCGGTCAAGCCATCGGTGAAGACATAGAGCATGCCGCCGGCGAGATAGATCTCGGTCACCGGGAAGCCGTCCGGTCCGGCGATGTCCTGGGCGATCCCCAGGGGCGGCGCGTCGGCGGGGATGGCGATGAAGCGTTCGGTGCGAAGGTCGAAGTGCAAAGGCGGCTCGTGGCCGGCGTTGGTGAGGCGCAGGACGCCGGTGCCGGGATGGAACAGGCCGCCGACCATGGTCACGAACATGCCGTGGAAATTGGTCTCGCACAGTTCGTTGTTGATGGCGTTCAGGAGCTGACCGGGATCCTCGGCGCTTTTGGCGAGACAGCGGAACAGGCTCGACGTCTTGGCCATCAGCAGCGCGGCGTTCATGCCCTTGCCCGACACGTCGCCGACGTTGAACCAGATGCGCCCGTCGGGCAGCGGCAGGATGTCGTAGAAATCGCCCGAGACCGACCGCGCCGGGATATTGATGCCGTGAAGCGGGAAATCGCGGCTGGTGGGCTGCGGCAGGAGGTCGCGCTGGATCTCGGCGGCCAGTTCCAGTTCGTGCTGGTTGCGCTCCTGCTGGACGATCTTATGGGTGAGGCGAAAGTTGCTGATGGCGAGCGCGGCGGCGCCGGCGAGGGTCTCCAGCAGGAGCAGGTCCTCGGCGTCGAACAGGCCGTCGCCGCCGACCCGGTTGATGACCTCGATCGCGCCCAGGCAGTCGCTGCCGATCACCAGCGGCGCCACCAGCAGCGAGCGGGTGGTGAAGCCGGTTTTGGCGTCCACCGCCGCGCCGAAGTCCTCACGCTCGGAGACGTCGCGCACCAGGGCGCCTTCCCGGGTCGCCACGGCGCGTCCGACCACGCCGGTATTGGCGGAGATATTGAGCCCGGTGATATCCACCGGTCCGTAGCAGGCCGAACACACCAGCGCTTCGCCGGTGTCGCTGAGCAGGAACAGGGAGGCCGCTTCGGCACCCATATAGGCGCTGATGCGCGCCAGCGCCGACTGGACGATGGTCTTGTAGTCGGAGCTGGCGGTGAATTCGCGCGTCATCTCGGCCAGGAGGCCGAGATGGTTCCTCACCCCATGTCCGGCGTGGACATCGGGGCTCCCCAGCGGTTTTCCGGGGGGCTTCTCCGCCGCACCGCGCTTGGAGGCTTGCTCAGGCATGGCCCAGACTATGCCCTGTCTCACCGGCAGGGACAATCAAGGCCCTGGACCGGTCTTCAGGCAAGGAACGCGCGATAAACCGCGAGATAGCGCGCGACCACGGCGGACTCGGAGAATTCGGCCGCCGTGCGCTGACGCCCCCCGGCCACGAGCCTTTTCGCCAGCGCACGATCGCCGAGGAGCGCGTTCGCCTGGGCCGCCAGGGCAACAGGATCGTCCGTCGGCACAAGCAGTCCGTCCTCGCCGTCGCGCACCAGCTTGCCGGGGCCCTGGCTCATGGACGCCACCAGCGGCACGCCGTGCGACCAGGCATTGAGCACGACGTTACCGAACGGCTCCGTACGCGAGGGCAGCAGGCAAACGTCGGCGGCCTTGAGGAGGGCTGAGCGGTCATCGCGCCACCCCAGGAAGCGTACGCGGTTGCCGAGCCCGAGATCGGCCGCGAGACGCTTGAGCTTGCCCTCCGCCGGGCCTTCACCCGCGACCCACAGCACGGCGTCCTTGATGTCCTTCAGCGCGTGCAAGGCGACATCGATGCCCTTGGCGGGGTGCAGCCGCGCGAGGATCAACAGCACCGGAGCGTTCTCGCCGCCGAGCAGCGCCCGGTCGACGGCGGGCTCGTCGCGCACCGGGCAGAAATTGGGGATGTAGTGCACCGTGTCGGCCTTGCGGCCCTCGCGCACCACGTAGTCGCAGATGTCGGGCGTATTGCAGATGAGCTGGGCGCAGCGCCGGTAGTATTTGAGGTCGTAGTAACCGCCGAGGCGGCCGGCGTTCACCCACGGCCCGGCGGGAAGGTCGTTGCAGGCCCGGTTCATCCACCCCATGACGATGTCGGGCCGCTCCCGCTTGGCGATCCTCCCCAGCTTGAAGCGGGTGACGAGGTCGAGGGGACCGCCGAACGTGAGCATGGTCACGCGGCAGCCGGCGTTGGCGAGGATCGCGGCGCGGTCGGGGTATGGCCGGATCACGCCCACCTGCTCGGTCCCGGCCCGCGCCAGAGCCGGCACCAGGTCCTCGTAAAACAGCTCCGCACCGCCGTGGCGGCCGCTGGCCATGACTTGCAATACGCGCATGTGTCACTCCTATCCCAAAGCGCGCTATAAGTCCCGCCTTAGCCATATGCCCGCCTTAGCCATATGACCGACGCCCCGCTCAAATATCCGATCCGTCACCGCCTCGAAGCTCTGGCCGCGCATTTGATGTTCGGCCTTTTGCGCTTGTTGCCGACGCGCGCCGTTTCCAATTTCGGCGGCTGGCTGGGGCGGAGCGTCGGCCCGCGCACCCGCGCCCACCGCATCGCCGAGCGCAACATGGCGGCGGCATTGCCCGAAGCTGACGCCGCACAGCGCGACGCCTGGCTGATGGAGGCCTGGGACAACTTCGGCCGCACCATGGTGGAATACGCCGTCCTGCAGCGCCTGGACCGCACGCGCGAGAACCGCGTCGACGTCGAGGGGTTCGAGCGGCTGGCCGCGATCCCGGCCGGCCGGCCGGCGATCCTGTTCTGCGCCCACCTCGCCAACTGGGAGGTCATCCCCCTGGCGCTGACCGGGCGCACCAAGCCGCTGACCATCGTCTACCGCGCCGCCAACAATCCGCTGGTGGACCAGATGATCGCCGAAGCGCGCGCGCCCTATACCGCCGACATGCTGGCCAAAGGCATCGCCGGCGCGCGCCGCATCGTGCGCGCCCTGATCGACGCGGCCCATGTCATCATGGTGGTGGACCAGAAACTCAACACCGGCCTGGCAGTGCCGTTCTTCGGCCGGCCGGCCTTCACCAGCCCGGCGGTGGTGAGCCTGGCCATGCGCTACGGCTGCCCGGTGTTCCCTGTGCGCACCGAGCGCCTGCCGGAGGGCCGCTATCTGGTGTCGGTGGAGGAGCCGTTCACGTTTGCCGCGGGTGACGAAAACGCGCTGCGTGACGGCCTGACCAAGGTGAACGCCCGCCTGGAGCAATGGATCAGGAAGAAGCCCGGCCAGTGGCTGTGGATGCACCGGCGCTGGCCCGATTAGACTCTATATATGCTCTAAAGACTGCGGATTATTCGCCGGGCGCGATGGTCAACGACAGGCCGTCAAGGGCGTCGGTGAACTTGATCTGGCAGGACAGGCGCGAATTGGCAGGTTTATAGGCGCCGGTGTGCTCGACCAGTTCCTGTTCGTCCTCGGAACGCGTGCCGGTCTTCCCGGTCCAGGCGTCGTCGATGAGCACGTGGCAGGTGGCGCAGGAGCAGCACCCGCCGCACACCGCCTCGATGTCGAAATTGCGGTCGCGCAGGATCTCCATCACCGACGGGCCGGGCTTGGCGTCGATCACATGTTTTCGGCCGGTGCGGTCGGTGACGTTGATGATGGCCATGGCTGGTCCTGCTTTTTATGCCGGGTGGATATCGCAAGGACGCCGCTGGCCCGCAAGGCTTTTGTCAGCGCCCTTTGCCTGCAATTTCGAGGATCAGGCGGCGGTGGCCGGGCGGCAGATCCTCCGGCAGATCGCCCGCCGAGAAAAACCTGGCCTCGAAAATCTCGAAATTGAGCCGGGCCGGTGACGTCACGGCGGCGGCGCCCACCACGATCACTTCCATATGACGGGGCGAGATCATATTCACCCCGGCGATTCCGGCCACGGCCGCCTCCAGCCCGGTTTCTTCCCGGAGTTCGCGCAGGACACCCTGCTCCGGGGTCTCTCCGGCCGCCAGGAATCCCCCTGGCAGGCCCCAGGGATAGCGGTCGCGAAAGACATGCCGCAGCAGCAGGACCTCACCCGCGCCGTTCCTGAAAATCCCGGCGGCGCTGACGATAAAATGCGGATGGGCGGTATGCAGCAGCCCCCGGATCAGCCAGGGCGGCAGGCGCCGGCACAGGGCCGCAATAACCGCTTTCATCGGGCTTCCCGGACGTTCAGGACCTCTCCCGGCGGGAACCGGAGCTGTATTATTCTGGACGGCGCGAGGGGGGCAGCGTTCATGACAGCTATCGTAAAGACCGTGGTGGCCGGAGTTCTCTTGACCAGTACGCCGGCCATGGCCGTGGACCTCGTCAACCGCGACCGGGTCGCGCGCGAAGCCACGGTCAATACCAGCGACGGACAGAGCAACATTATCACGCTCAAGGCCGGCCAGCGCCTAGCGGATCTCTGCACGTCCTGCGTCATCCTCGTCGGCGACACCTCGGTCGAAGCCGTCGGACGCGCGGTCGCCGTCATCGAGAACGGTAAAGTCACCGTCGAGCGCTGAACCCGCGCCGGCTCACCAGAGTGGCGCAGCCCAGCAGCAGCGCCGTGGCCGCCACCAGCAGCGCCGCCAGCGCGTTGATCTTGGGGCTCACACCCAGGCGGATGCTGGAATAGATCACCATCGGCAAGGTGGTGGACTGCGGTCCGGCCACGAAGCTGGCAATCACCACATCGTCCAGCGACAGGACAAACGCCAGCAGCCACCCCGCCGCCAGCGCCGGCGCCATCATGGGCAGGGTGATGCGAAAGAACACCGTGACGGGCCGCGCGCCCAGGTCGCTGGCCGCGTCCTCCACCTCGCGGTCCATGCCGGCCAGCCGTGCGCGCACGATCAGCGCAACGGTCGCCATGGTGAAACTGGCGTGCGCGATGACGATGGCGGCGATGCCCCGCCCGGGCATGAACGGCAGGGCCGCTTCCGCCGCCACGAACAGCAGCAGCAGCGAGAGCCCGGTTATGACTTCCGGTATCACCAGCGGCGCGATCGCGGCGGTGGCGAACAGCCATCGCCCGCGGAAAGCGCCGAAGCGCGCGAGGCCATAGCCCGCGGCTGTACCGACGATCACCGCCAGGGTCGCGGACAGCACGCCCACCACAAGACTGGTCGCCGCCGCGGCCATGATCTGCCGGTCATTCAGCAGTTCGCCGTACCAGGCCGTGGAGAAACCGGTCCACACCGTCACCAGGCGCGAGGCGTTGAAGGAATAGACGATCACCGCCGCCAGCGGCACATAGAGGAACGCCAGGCCGCCGCCCAGGGCGATGCCGCGCCAAGGCATGCGCTTCATGACGCCTCGCCCAGGACGCGCTGCAGGGCGAGGACCGGCGTCACCAGCACCGCCACCATGACCACCGTCAGCGCGGCCGACAACGGCCAGTCGCGGCTGGAGAAGAACTCGCTCCACAACACCTTGCCGATCATCACCGTGTCGGGGCCGCCCAGGAGGTCGGGAATCACGAACTCGCCGACGCAGGGAATGAACACCAGCAGCGCGCCCGCGATCACGCCCGGCAAGGACAGAGGCAGTGTCACCGACACGAAGGCGCGCCAGGGTTTCGCGCCGAGGTCACTGGCCGCCTCCGCGAGCGCGGGGTCCAGCCGCTCCAGCCGCGCATACAGCGGCAGCACCATGAACGGCAGGTAGGCGTAGACCATGCCCAGGCAGACCGCGCCGGTGGTGTTGATCAGTTGGAGGGGCGTGCCGATCACGCCCAGGGAGTCCAGGACCGTGTTGATCACCCCGCCAGGGCGCAACAATCCGATCCAGGCGTAGGTGCGGATCAGGAGCGAGGTCCAGAACGGCAGAGTGACCAACAGGAGAAGCAGGCCCCGCCGCCGTTCGGGCGCGCGGGAAATGGAATAGGCGATAGGGTAGCCCGCCAGCACCGCGAGCACGGTGGCGAGGCCGGCGATCTTGAGCGAGCCGATGTAAGCCCTGAAATAGAAACCGTCGGCGAACACATCGCGGTAGTTGGCGAGGGTCGCCCGCAGCGCGCCGCGCTCGATCAGCGGCGTGTAGGGCGGCACGCCGACGGCGGTTTCGGCCAGGCTGATTTTCACGATCACCGCCAGCGGCAGCAGGAACAGCACGGCCGCCCAGGCCCAGGGGATTGTCAGGAGGGTCCGCCGAAAACCGCCCGCGTTCATGGCGTGAGCACCCGTACCGCCGCCGCCGGCCAGGACGCGGTGACGCCGGCGCCGCGCGCGAAGCCGTCCCCCGCGCCGTTCTGGCGCACCACCCGCAGGCGGTGTTCGCCATGCCGCACAAAATAGGTGGAGACGGTGCCGCCGTAGACGATATCGGCCACGACCCCGGTGATGTGATTGGGGCCGGTGTTGCCGCCCGGCGCGCGCAGCGCAATCTGCTCGGGCCGCACGGCCACCGCCACTCTCGCGCCCGTTGCGGGCAGCGGGTCGGCCACCACAACCACCCCGGCGTCACAGGTGACGCAGCCAGGCGCCGTGACCGCGCCTTCCCAGATATTCATATGCCCGAAAAACCCGGCCACCGCGCGGCTGAGCGGACGGTCGTAGAGCGCCTGCGGCGCATCGGCCTGAAGAATGCGCCCGCGATCCATGACCGCCACCCGGCTGGCCATGCCCATGGCCTCGTCCTGGTCGTGGGTGACGACGATGAAGGTCATGCCCAGACGTTCGCGCAGGGCCATAAGCTCCAGTTGCGTACGTTCGCGCAGGTGCTTGTCCAGGGCGGCCAGCGGCTCATCGAGCAGCAGCGCGCGCGGACGCTTGGCGAGGCAGCGGGCCAGGGCGGCGCGCTGCTTCTGGCCGCCGGAGAGCTGTTGCGGCTTGCGGGCGGCGAAATCCTCCATCTCCACCCGCGCCAGAGCTTCGCGCACCCGGTCCTTGAGTTCCGCGCCCGCGAGTCCGTCCTGCCTGAGACCGAAGGCGACGTTGTCCGCCACGGTCATATGCGGAAACAGCGCATAGGACTGGAACATCATGTTGACCGGCCGCTCGTAAGGCGCGCGGCCGTCCTGGTTGGTGTCGTCGATGAAGATCCGGCCGGCGTCCGGCGTTTCCAGGCCGGCGATGGCACGCAACAGGGTGGTCTTGCCGCAGCCCGACGGCCCCAGCAGCGCCAGGAACTCGTTCTCCCCGACCTCCAGCGAGACATCGTCGAGGGCGACAACCCCGCCGAAGCGCTTGGTCACGCCCTCGATACGGATGACGCCATTCTTGCCGGGGTTCAATTGCCCGCCTTGATCCGGTTCCAGATCCGGGTACGCAGGCGCTCGATCTCCGGCGCGGGCGTGGATTCCGCGAACAGCTTCTTCATGGTCGCGGCGTCGGGATAGACGGTCTTGTCCTTCTTGATTGCGTCGTCGATGTAGGGCCCGGCCTTGGCGTTGCCGTTGGCGTAGAACACCTTGTTGGTGATGGGGCCGATCACCGCCGGTTCGAGGATGTAGTTGAGGAACGCATAGGCGGCGTCGGCGTGGGGCGCATCCTTGGGGATGGCCATGAAGTCCGACCACATCACCGCGCCTTCTTTCGGGATGCTGTACCTGATTTCGACCCCCTTCTTGGCCTCGGCGGCGCGGTCGCGAGCCTGGAACACGTCGCCGGAGAAACCCATGGCGACGCAGATATCGCCGTTGGCCAGCGCCGAGATGTATTCGGAATTGTGGAACTTGACGACATAGGGCCGCACCTTACGCCACAACTCGGCGACCTTGTCGTAGTCGGCGGGCGTGTTCGAATGCGGATCGAGGCCGAGATAATTGAGCGACGCCTCGAACACGTCCGACTGGGAATCGAACACGTAGACGCCGCACTTGGCGAGCTTGGCGGCGTTGGCCGGATCGAACAGCAGGCTCCAGCTGTCCACCGGCGCGGCGGCGCCCAAGGCCGCGCGCACCAAGCCGGCGTTGTAGCCGAGGCCCGACGTGCCCCACATGTAAACGATGCCGTGGGCGTTGCCGGGGTCGAGCCCGGCGGCGCCGGCCGCGATCTGCGCATCCTGGGTGCCGATATTGGAGAGCCGGGACTTGTCCAGGGGCCGTACCACGCCCGCCTGGATGAATCGCCGCAAAACCGGGCCGTTGGGAACGATGACATCGTAGCCCGACCCGCCGGCCAGCAGCTTGGCCTCCAGCATCTCGGAGGAATCGAACACATCCATGTTCACCGCGATACCGGTGCGCTTGGTGAAATTGGGCAGGGTGTCGGGGGCGACATAGTCCGACCAGATATAAAGGTTAAGGACCTTGTCGGCGGCGGTGGCGGGCGCCGCCCAGGCTAGAATTGCCGCGCAGGCCAAAAGCCGTGACAGGACGCCGGAAAACACCGTCATGGAACCCCCGGTTCACAAAGCACCCGTCTTCTTTAGAGCATTTCCCGGTGACGTGGGTACGGGATTACGGCACAGTCTGGCCCTGAACAGGGCTTCTGATCAGGAGCGTTCATGACAGCGGCGGCGATTCACCGGGCCCCGATCCAAAGGGCATATGTCACCGCGGCCGGATGCCAGATCCATTACCGCCAGGCCGGTCCTGACGGCGCCCGCAGTCCGTTACTCCTGATCCATCCCTGCCCGTCCTCCAGCCTGGTCTATGAACCGCTCATGGCCGAAATGGGCAAGGATCGCCTGGTCATCGCGCCCGACCTGCCCGGTCACGGCATGTCGGATATCCCGCCCGAAGCGCCGGCCATCGCCGAATACGCCGCCACCCTGCTCGCCCTGGAAGCCATGCTCGGCCTTGGGCTGTTCGACGTCCTGGGCTATCACGCCGGCGGCATGATCGCCGCCGAGATGGCGCGCCAACAGCCCGCGGCGGTGCGCAAGATCGTCATGATCTCGGCCTTCATGTTCACCGCTGAAGAACGTGCGCGCATGAAGGGCCGCGCCGAAGCCGGCCTGGAGATCGACGAGCGCGCCGCGGCCATCGGCCAGGGCTGGCAGAATTTCAAGACCGGCTTCTGGCGCATGGGCAGCAGCGATGCGCGCACGTGGGGCCTGTACCTCGAAGCGCAGCGCAACCCGGCCACCGCCGCCTGGGGCCTGCAGGCGGCGGCGGACTACGATCTCGCGGCGACCTTGCAGGGTCTCACGCAGCCGGTCCTGGTGCTCAATCCCGGAGACGAGGTCCGGCTCCAGACCGGGCGGGCGGCAGCGGTGCTGAAACACGGCAAAGTCCACGACCTGCCGGGCTGGACCCATGGCTTTGTCGACAGCAAAGCCGTCGAGACCGCGCAGATCGTGCGCGGTTTCCTGGATACTTAAACTCCGGTCAGATCGAAATCCGCCGCCAACGGGATGTGGTCCGAGCTGCGCACATGGGTCAGTGCGCGGGCGCCGATCAACCGCACGCCGCGATAGAAAACGTGATCCAGTGTCTGGTTGAAGTGCCGCCACTGCGGCGCGGCCACCGGCGCGCGCGTCAGGCCGATATGGGCCATGGCCTTCTGCAGGAGATGCCAGCGCGGCTCGTTCCAGGTGTTGAAATCGCCGGCGATGATGCAGGGCCCGTGGTGGGCTTCGACCTTGGCCGTGATCTGCGCCACCTGGCGGGCGAACTTGGCATGCGACACCAGGTTGATGGCGTGCACGTTGAGCACCAGAAGCCGCGCGCCGCCGGCAAGCGGATACTCGGTATGCAGGAAGGTCTTGGGCGTTCCGATGATCGGCTCGAAGTCCTGGGAACGCACGAAGGCCATGGCGGCGGCGGCCACGCGGCAACCGGTCTTGGGCCCGGTGGTGACGTGTTCGCGCACGCTGCGCAGATTCTCCACCATCACCCATTCGAGACCGCTGGCGAGATGGAAGGGATGCGCCACCCCACCATGCAGCACCGCCTCCTGCAGCAGCACGAGGTCCGCGCCGGTGGCGAGGGTGGTCAGATCGGCCAGCCACCCGCGGCGCTGGGACTTGAAGATGTTCCAGCTGATCAGCCGGAGTGTGGGTCCGAAATCGGCGGTGGAGGCTTCGCCCAGCCTTTTGAGCGCGTCATCTTCAGGCGCCGCCCGGAAACTTCTGAGCGGAAAGCTTTTTAAGGGGAAGAGCGGCATCGGGCGTCCGGGATCGCGTATTCCAGTTATCTTAGTAACAGCATATCCCGGTAACGCCCAGCGCGCGCGATGTTATGCGGCCGAGACCTAGATCGCCCTGGCCGCCGCGCGCATCACCGACATGACCTCGTCCGGGCTGACCCGGTCGCGCTGCATGACCATGGCGACGATGGGGTCGCTGAGCATGTCGTCCAGGTGGGGTTCAACGCCGCCATTGAAGAAGCAGGCGGAAGTCTGGCGGCTGAAGACGGCGAGGGAGCGCTTGCCGATGATGCGGTGGGGGGTGGGCTTGGCGGCGCGGTCCTGCATATGGAACCCCTTTTTTAGAACCTGTCTTTAAAACCTGTGATCGACCGTCCTGGACATCCTTAGAGGCGAAAAGCGTTCAAAATAAGACGCCTGCTTCTCGTTGCCCGGTCCGGTGAACAAGGAACGGAAGCGGCGGCGGCCTTCCTGCGCGGGAGGCGCATTGCATCTCGTTCATCCCGCCAGAACCGGAAGTCTAGACCGATTCTGGCGGCGCGACATCGGTTGCACCCATGAAAGATTTTTTAAGCCGGAAATCCATAGGCCGGCGGCAACCCCGACTCGCACAACTCGCGCAACAAAGTCCTCAGGTCACGCGTTTGTCCGTGAAATCTCACAAAGCGCAGCCCGCGCCGCGTGTATTTCTCCTGGACTGTTTGCAAATCCGTGGAGGACTGAATGACGACACTTGCGCTGCAGCCCCTGCGCCGCATGGCGCGTACCGGCGTGACGGCAGCCATGATCGCTGTCCTGGGCGTCTCGGTGTGCGCCTGCGAAACCATTGAGCGGGAAACCGGTTTCAACCGTTCGACCCAGATCGGCGCCGCCGGCGGCGCGGCTTTCGGCGGCATCGTCGCGGCCCTTGCCAACGCCAACCCGGCCTGGATCGCCGCCAGCGTGATCCTGGGCGGCGTGGCCGGCGGGGCCATCGGCAACGCCATGGGCAAGGAAGACGCCGAACGCCACGCCCGCGCCAACCTGAGCGCCCTGGACAGGCTGAATCGGGGCCAGACCGAAAGCTGGAACAACGCCCGCACCGGCAACTACGGCAGCAC
Source organism: Rhodospirillaceae bacterium (assembly GCA_041905795.1). Classification (GTDB taxonomy): domain Bacteria; phylum Pseudomonadota; class Alphaproteobacteria; order Rhodospirillales; family Rhodospirillaceae; genus SHVO01. The sequence goes on from JAYRKL010000003.1 coordinate 81,884, forward strand.
CACCGTGACCCGCGTGGTCAGCCGCGACAGCGGCCAGACCTGCAAATCCTATCGCGAAACCGTCCATACCGGCGCGCAGACCGTCACCAAGGAGGGCACCGCCTGCCGCTATCCGGGCGGTACCTGGAAGCTGGTCTGACCGCTTCCTTCACGGCACGGCGCGTAGACCCCGCTGCCGGCTTCGGCTAATCCTTCGCTCCTGTTTGTCTGCGCGAAGGATCAGCCATGCGTACCGATATTCTCGGCTCCGTCTTTGTGGTCGCGGTCGTCCCTGTCGGCCTGGCGGGGTTCTACATCTACTCGCTCCGCGCCGACCTCGCGGCCAGCGACCGCGTCATTGCGCTGGAGCGCCAGGCCCGCGACGACTGGCAGCACAAATTCGAGGACTTGCAGAAAGCCTGCGTGCCGGCGTCTACGCCGTAAGGACGTCGTAAATTTCGCGGGCGTTGGCGGCGCTGCGCAAGGACGGCGCGACCTTGGGATCGCGCAACACCCTCGAGATGGCCGCCAGCGCCTGCAGGTGACCGGCGCCGGCTTCCGGGGTCAGCAGCAGGAACACCAGATCGACCGGCTTGGCGTCGATGGCGCCGAAATCGATGGCCGGTTCGATGCGGGCAAACAGACCGAACGGCCGCGCCAGACCGTGAAGCCGGGCATGAGGAATGGCGACGCCCTGCCCGACACCGGTCGATCCCAGACGCTCGCGCGCTGCCAGCGCCGCCCTTATGGCGCCGTCATCCGTCTTTAACGCCAGGCCGGCGCGGCGCGCGAGTTCCGCCAGGAGCGACGCTTTGTCGCCGGCATTGAGCCCCGGCACCACGTGCTGGCGCTCGAGAAAATCGACAAGCGCCGGCATCAGGCGTCGGCCCCCACGCGCAGCCGATAACCGACACCCTGTTCGGTCAGGATGTGCTGCGGCCGTTCGGGGTCTTTTTCCAGCTTCTGGCGCAGGGCGCGGACATAGAGCCGCAGGTACTGCACGTCGGTCGCGACGCCCCAGACCTCGTGAATGATGTATTTGTGCGTGAGCACCTTGCCGGCATTGGTCACCAGCACTTTGAGCAGGTCGTATTCCCGGGGGGACAGCTTGACCTCGGCGCCGTCCGCCATCACCAGCCGCCGCGTCAGATCCACCTTCAGGCCGCCGCTGACAAAAACCGGTTCGGCGCCTTCCTGGCGCATGGCGTGGCGCAAGGCGGTGCGGATGCGCGCCAGCAGCTCGTCGACGCCGAACGGCTTGGTGACATAGTCGTCGGCGCCGAGATCCAGCGCCTTCACCTTTCCCGCTTCGTCGGTACGGCTGGAGAGCACGACGATGGGCACCACGGAACCGCCCGCGCGCAGTTTCTGGATCACCTCGAAGCCGTGCATGTTGGGCAGCCCCAAGTCCAGGACCACCACGTCCACGGCGTTGCGCTTGATTTCATCCATGGCGCCGACACCGTCGTCCGCCTCCAGCACGATGTAGCCCTGGGCGGAAAGGCTGGTGCGCAGGAACCGCCGGATCGGGGGTTCGTCGTCGACCACCAGGATGCGGGCGGGGCCGCCTGTGAGCGTCATGCGGCCTCCATGGCCGTGGGTGTGTCCTGGGACGCCGGCAACATGATGGTGAAGACGGCGCCGGGGCGGTCCTTGCGGTTGCCGGCGGTGATGGTGCCGCCCATGGCTTCGACAAACCCGCGGCAGATGGCGAGGCCCAAGCCGGTGCCGGCGCGTTTCCGGTCGGCGGCATGCACGCGGTAGAACTTGTCGAAGATGCGTTCCAGGTCGGCCGGCGGAATCCCCTCGCCCTCGTCCAGGACCTGCAATTGCACGTGCCCCTCGGCGGCGCGGGCGATCAGTTTGATCTCGGTTCCCGGCGGCGCATATTTCGCGGCGTTGTCGATGAGATTGAACAGCACCTGCTCGAACAACACCGGATCGATGCGCACCAGCGGCAGGTCGGGCGTGAAGTCGGTCGAGACGCGGTGGCCGCCCAGCACCTGGGCGGCGCGCCCGAGGGCGCTGCCGGCGACGTCGGACAGATCGATCATTTCACCCCTGGGCTGGATTTTCCCCGATTCCAGGCGCGTCATGTCGAGCAGATTGGCGATGAACCGGTTGAGACGCTCGGACTCATCCTGGATGACCGCGGTCAGTTCATTCCTGGCCTTGGCGTCCAGGGTGTTCTGATAGGTCCTGAGGCTGGTGGCGGCGCCCAGGATCGAGGCCAGGGGCGTGCGCAGGTCATGGGAAATGGAGGTGAGCAGGGCGGACCGCAGGCGTTCGGTCTCGGCGGTCAGGCGCGCCTGATCGATGTCGCGGGCGAGCGTGATGCGCTCCACCGCCAGGGCGGCCTGGTCCACCAGGGAGTCCAGCAGGCGCCGCCGGTCCGGCGTCAGGATCGGACCCGGCCGGTCGCTGTCCAGGCCCACCACACCGACAAGGCCGCGGCCGGTGCTCATGGGCAGGAACAGCCAATGCACGCCGGGCAGCGTGTCGGCGCCGCGTCCGGCCGGACGGGCGTGCTCCCAGGCCCATTTGGCGGCGGCGAAATCCGCGTCCGCCAGCGTGTCCTCGGGCGGATAGCCGGCCCCCACGGCGATGGTTCCGTCCTGCGGCAACAGCAGCACCACCCTCACCTTGAGCATCAACGCGATCTGGTAGGTGGTTGCCCACAAGAGATCGTCCAGCTGCACCGAGCCGGCCAATTTACGGCTGAAGGTGTACAGTTCCTCCATGGTGCGGGCGCGCTGGCCGGCGCCGATGGCCTGGGCGCGCATGCGCGCCGTCAGGTTGCCGGTCACCACCGCGACCACCGTGAAAAAAAACAGCGCGAGCGCGTTCTCCGGGTCGCCGATGGTGAGCGTGTGGAGCGGCGGGATGAAGAAGAAGTTGTAGACCAGGGCGCTGGCCAGCGCCGCGAACACCGACGGCCACAAGCCGTAACTGACCGCGCTGGTCAGCACCGCGCCCAGGAACACCAGGGCGATATTGGAGATATCCAGGAACTGCTTGAGCCCGAGACCGATCGCCAGGGCGGCGGCGACCATACCCACCGTGCCCGCATATTCCGCCGGATTGAACCCGGCCGGCGCGGCATCCTCCCATTTGGCCGCGGGCGCATCACGGGTTTGCTTCTCGGCGATGACATGGACGCTGATGTCCCCGGCCTGGCGGATCAGCTGATGGGTCACGGACGGCCGCCATAGCTCCGCCCAGCGCGAGCGGCCGGATTTGGCGATGACGATGTGAGTCACATTGTTGGCGCGGGCATACTCCAGCACGCCTCCCGGCACGTCGGACGCCGGTAACGTCACCGCTTCACCGCCGAGGTGTTCGGCCAGCCTCAAACATTCGGCGATGCGGTCCTTGTCGGCCTCGGACAGGCGCAAGCTGCGCGAGGTTTCCACATGCACCGCCGTCCAGGGGGCGTGCAACCGGTCGGCCAGCCTGCGGGTGTAGCGCACCAGGCCCAGGCATCCCGGCTGTTCGTTGATGCAGACCAGCACCCGCTCGCCCGCCGCCCAGGGGCCGGGGATGGCATGGGCGCGCATATACGTGACCATCTGGTCGTCGACGCGCTGGGCGGTCCGGCGCAAGGCGAGTTCGCGCAGCGCGGTGAGGTTGCCGGGCATGAAGTAATTTTGCACCGCGCTCTGGGCAAGCTCGGGCATATAGACTTTGCCGTCCTTGAGGCGCTGGATCAGGTCGTCGGGCGTCAGGTCGACCAGTTCCACGTCATCGGCGCGGTCAAAGATCGAGTCCGGCACGGTTTCGCGCACCCGCACATGGGTGATTTTGGCAATGACGTCGTTGAGGCTTTCCAGGTGCTGAATATTCAGGGTGCTGTAGACGTCGATACCGGCGGCGAGCAGTTCCTCCGCATCCAGGTAGCGTTTGGGATGACGGCTGCCGGGGGCGTTGGTATGGGCCAGCTCATCCACCAGGACCAGCGCCGGCCGGCGCGTGAGCACCGCGTCCAGGTCCATTTCGTCGAGCGCGCGGTCCCGGTAATCGACCGCGCGGCGGGCGAGGACCTCGAGGCCTTCCAGCAGCGCGGCGGTCTCCTTGCGGCCGTGGGTCTCCACCACGCCCACCACCACGTCGACGCCCGCCCGGCGCTTGGCCTGGGCGGCCTGGAGCATCTCATAGGTCTTGCCGACGCCCGGAGCGGCGCCGAGGAAGATCTTGAGCCGCCCACGCGCCTCGCCCGCCGCCTGTTTCAAGAGGGCGTCGGGCGAGGGCCGGGCATTCGGGTCTCTGCGGTCTTCCGCCATGCGTGGGTCCGGGCAATTGGGGCGATTTTATCCCTCGGGCGGCGGCGGAGAAACCGTCAGAACGGCCGCCCTGCTCCAAAAGGTCGCGGTGTCGGTCTCCTGGATACGAAAAGCGGCTGATTATTCGAGTGCGTCGAGCGCGAGATTGAGCTGCAGCACGTTGACGCGCGGCTCCCCTAGAAGGCCGAAGGTGCGGTCCCGCACCTGGCTCGCAACCAAGGTCTGCACTTTGACGGCGGGAAGACCGCGGGCGCGGGCGACGCCGGCGACCTGGTAGAACGCGGCCGCCGGCGTGATGTCGGGATCGAGGCCGCTGGCCGATGCCGTAACCAGGTCCACGGGCACGGGCTTGCCGGCGTTCTCGGCCGTCAGCCTCGCCGCGTCCTCCTTCACCCGGTCCCACAGGCTTTGGGATGTGGGTCCGAGGTTGGATCCCGACGAGTTGGCGGCGTTGTACGGCACGGAGATCGATTTGGACGTATCCGCAGGATCCGGCCCGCTGGTGGCCGAGGGGCGGCCGTGGAAATACCGCGGCGCCGTAAAAGATTGGCCGATCAGCGCCGAACCGACGGGCTTGCCGTCCTTCTCGATCAGGCTGCCGGCGGCCTGGCGCGGGAACACCGCTTGCGCGGCGCCGGTCATGGCCAGGGGGTAGATCACCCCGGTGATCAGGGTCATGACGGCGATCATCGTCAAAGCAGGGCGGATCTGGGTAAACATGGGGGCCTCCTTACGCCAGGCCGATGGCCGCGACGGCCAGGTCGATCAGTTTGATGGCCGCGAACGGCGCGACCACGCCGCCGAGGCCGTAGACCAGGAGATTGCGCTTCAGGATCGTGGCGGCGCCCACCGGGCGATAGCTGACACCCTTCAGCGACAGGGGGATCAGGGCGATGATGATCAGGGCGTTGAAGATGATCGCCGAGAGAATGGCGCTCTCGGGCGTCGCGAGCTTCATGACATTGAGCGCCTGGAGCTGCGGATAGAACGCCACGAACATGGCCGGGATGATAGCGAAATACTTGGCCACGTCGTTGGCGATGGAGAAGGTGGTGAGCGCGCCCCGGGTCATGAGCAGCTGCTTGCCGATCTCCACCACCTCGATCAGCTTGGTGGGGTCGCTGTCGAGATCCACCATGTTGCCGGCCTCCCGCGCGGCCATGGTGCCGGTGTTCATGGCCACGCCGACGTCCGCCTGCGCCAGGGCCGGCGCGTCGTTGGTGCCGTCGCCGCACATGGCCACCAGCTTGCCCTTGGCCTGCTCGTCGCGGATCAGCTTGAGCTTGGCCTCGGGCGTGGCCTGCGCCAGGAAGTCGTCGACCCCGGCTTCGGCGGCGATGGCGGCGGCGGTGAGCGGGTTGTCGCCGGTGATCATGACCGTGCGGATGCCCATCTTGCGCAGAGCGGCGAAGCGCTCGCGGATGCCGCCTTTGACGATGTCCTTGAGGTGGATAACGCCGAGGAGACGCTTGCCGGAGGCCACCGCCAGGGGCGTGCCGCCGGATTTCGCCACGCCGTCCGCCAGCGCGGTGATGTCCTTGGCCGCCGGATCGCCGAACACGGCGGTATGGGCCAGCACCGCATCCACCGCGCCTTTGCGGATGGAAGCGCCCTCCAGGTCGATGCCGCTGATGCGGGTCTGGGCGGTGAAGGGAATGAATTTGGCGTTGAGGGTCGCCATCTCGCGGCCGCGGATGGCGTACTTCTCCTTGGCCAGCACGACGATGGAGCGGCCCTCGGGGGTCTCATCCGACAGTGACGCCAGCTGCGCCGCGTCCGCCAAGTCCTGTTCGCTGACGCCGGCCACCGGCAGGAACGCCGTGGCCTGCCGGTTGCCCAGGGTGATAGTACCGGTCTTGTCGAGCAGCAGGGTGTCGACGTCGCCGGCCGCCTCCACCGCGCGTCCCGACATGGCGAGCACGTTGAACCGCACCAGGCGGTCCATGCCCGCGATGCCGATGGCCGACAGCAGGGCGCCGATGGTGGTGGGGATCAGGGTCACGAACAGCGCCACCAGCACCAGCACCGAAATATGGCCGCCGGCATAGGCCGCGAAGCTGGGGACGGACGCGACCGCGAACACGAAGATCAGGGTCATGCCCGCCAGCAGGATGTTGAGCGCGATCTCGTTGGGGGTTTTCTGGCGCGCGGCGCCCTCCACCAGGGCGATCATGCGGTCGAGGAAGGTCGCGCCCTGCGCCGCGGTGATGCGCACCTTGATCCAGTCGGAGATCACCAGGGTGCCGCCGGTGACGGCCGAACGGTCGCCGCCGCTTTCCCGGATCACGGGCGCGGACTCGCCGGTGATGGCGGCCTCGTTGACCGAAGCCACGCCTTCGATCACCTCGCCGTCGCTGGGGATCAGTTCGCCCGCGTCCACCAGGACGATGTCGCCCTGTTTGAGCGCGGTGGCCGGCACCTGGCGCCATTGGGATGAGTCGCGCGCGGCCAGCACCTTGGCGACGGTGTCGGTCTTGGTCTTGCGCAAGGTGGCGGCCTGGGCCTTGCCGCGCCCCTCCGCCACGGCTTCGGCGAAATTGGCGAACAGCACCGTGAACCAGAGCCAGAGATTGATCTGGAACGCGAAGCCCAGTTTCTCGGCGCCCGTCACCAGGTCGCGGATGAACAGGACGGTGGTCAGCGCCGCCACCACCTCGACCACGAACATGACCGGGTTCCTGATCATCTGCGCCGGATTGAGCTTCCGGAACGCCGCGCCGATGGCCGGGATCAGGATCTTCGGGTCGGTGATGGTGGCGGACGAACGCCGGGCGGCCTGGTGCGTATCCATGTGATGAACCTTGAGGTTAGAACGCCTGGCCGGCGGCGAGCGCGAGATGCTCCACCAGCGGCCCCACCGACAGCGCCGGGAAGAAGGTGAGCCCGCCGATGATCAGGATCACACCGACCAGCAGGCCCACCCACAGCGCGCCGGTGGTGGGGAAGGTGCCGACCGAGGCCGGCACGACTTTCTTGGCGGCCAGGGAACCCGCCAGCGCCATCGTCGGCACGATCATCAGAAAGCGGCCGGCGAACATCGCAAGCCCCAATGTGGTGTTGTAGAACGGCGTATTGGCGGAAATGCCGGCGAAGGCGCTGCCGTTGTTGGCGGTGGCGGAGGTGAAGGCGTAGAGGATTTCCGAGAAACCGTGCGGCCCCAGGTTGGCGCGCCCGGCAAGGCCGGCATCCAGCACCGCCGCCAGCGCGGTGAACCCCAGCATCGACAAGGGCAGGATGAGGATGGCGAGCATGGCCATCTTCACGTCCTTGGCCTCGATCTTCTTGCCGACATATTCCGGCGTGCGGCCGACCATGAGACCCGCCACGAACACCGCGATCACGGCGAACAGCAGCATGCCGTAAAGCCCGGCGCCGACGCCGCCGAAGACGATCTCGCCCAACTCCATGTTGATCAACGGGATCATGCCGCCGAGCGGCATGAAGCTGTCGTGCATGGCGTTGACGGCGCCGCAGGACGCGGCGGTGGTGACAGTCGCGAACAACGCCGAGTTGGCGATGCCGAAGCGGACCTCCTTGCCTTCCATGTTGCCGCCGGCCTGGAGGTCCGAGGCGATCTGGCCGACATTGAACGACAGGAAGGCCGGGTTGCCGCGGGCTTCCGCCCAATAAGCGGTTCCGGCGCCGGCGACGAACAACAGGCTCATGACGGCGAAGATCGCCCAGCCCTGGCGCTGATCGCCGACCATGCGTCCGAACACATTGGTCAAGGCCGCCGAGAGCGCGAAGATCAGGACCAGCTGCACGAAATTGGTGAGCGCGGTGGGGTTCTCGAACGGGTGGGCGGAGTTGGTGTTGAAAAAACCGCCGCCGTTGGTGCCGAGCATCTTGATGACTTCCTGCGAGGCCACCGGCCCTTGTCCGATCACCTGCCGGGCGCCCTCGAGGGTGGTGACTTCGGTGTAAGCCGAAAGATTCTGCGGCACGCCCTGCCAGACGAAGAAGAGGGTGACCACGACCGAGATGGGCAGCAGCACATAGAGCGTGCTGCGGGTGAGATCGACCCAGAAATTGCCGAGGGTGGCGGACGAACGGCGGCTGAATCCGCGCACCAGCGCGACGGCAAGGGCGATGCCGGTGGCCGCCGAGACGAAATTATGCACGGTGAGCCCGGCCATCTGGGTCAGGTAGCTCATGGTGGTTTCCGGCACGTAGGACTGCCAGTTGGTGTTGGTGACAAAGCTGAGCGCGGTGTTGAAGGCCAGGGCCGGCTCGACATTCGCCTGGCCGGCGGGATTGAACGGCAGCAGCCCCTGCACGCGCTGCAGGGCGTAAAGCACCAGGAACCCGGCCAGACTGAAGAACAGCATGGCGGCGGTGTAGGTCACCCAGTGCTGCTCGCTGGTTTCGTCGACGCCGCAAAGGCGGTAGATGCCCCGCTCGACCGGCCGCAGGAGCGGCGAGAGCAACGTGCGTTCGCCGGTGAGAACGCGAGTGAGATACACCCCGAGCGGTTTGGTCAGGGCGATGACGGCCACGCAGAACAGCGCGATCTGACTCCAGCCATTGACGGTCATGGGCGGTTCCTAGAAGCGCTCGGGACGGACGAGCGCGTAGATGAGATAGACAAGCAAGGCCAGGACCACGATCCCGCCCAGGGCATAGTCGAAGGTCATGGCCGCCTCAGAGCCGGTCGCAGGCGGCGGTGTAGAGGACAGCGAGAGCAAACGCTCCCGTGCCGACGGCGATGAGGATGATGTCGAGCATGGCGGCCTCGTGTTGCGGTCGATGCCGGCAATGTGGACCCGGCCCCCATATAAATTCGATGCGCCGCGCGCGTCCGGTTTATATAAGCGGCATATATGCGCTATGGTGGCGCCCGCGACTTTGGGGAGGCACTTTCTTGAAAACACATATCCTGGCGGCCGTACTGGCCGCCGGTTGCGGCGGCGCTGCGGCGGCTGCCGAATCGCCGGGCGACGGCCTGATCCCGGGCAGCTTCAGCGGCAATGTGGCGTTGACCTCGGACTATCTGGTGCGCGGCGTGTCGCAGAGCAACAACGGCCCCGCCATCCAAGGCGGACTGGATTGGGATACCGGCGCCGGGCTGCACTTCGGCGTCTGGGGCTCAAGCATCAATTTCAAGGATGGCGGCGAGGCCACGACGGAGATCGACTGGTCCGGCGGCTACGCCGGGTCCCTGGGCGACCTGCTCAATTACGACATCGGCGCTGTCTACTATTGGTATCCGGGCGCGCCGGGCGCGCTCAGCTATGACTTCTGGGAAGTCTATGGCAAGGCGTCCCACGACTTCGGCCGCTTCACTCTCAACGCCGGCGTCAACTATTCGCCGGACATCTTCGGCGGCACCGGCCCCTCCACTTATTTCCGCGGCGGCGTGACCGTGCCCATCACCGACAAGCTCTCCGTCAGCGGCGAGGCCGGCCACTCCTTCTTGGCCCAGAGCAATCCGACGCCCGCGGTCTTCCCGGACTATTGGGACTGGAACGCCGGCGCGCGTCTTTCGGTGAACAACTGGTTCACGGTCGATGCGCGCTATTACGACACCAATATCGCCGGCAACTGCCCGGCGCCGGGCGGCAAGCGATGGTGCGGGTCAAAGGCGGTGGTGGCGGTTTCCCGGACTTTCTAGGCTTCAGCACCGGCCGCCGGCAGGCTGACGTGGAATGTCACACCCGCGCCCTCGTTCACCGTCACCCAGATGCGGCCGCCATGGGACTCGATGATGGAGTGGCAAATCGATAGCCCCACGCCCATACCGCTCCTCTTGGTGGTGACGAACGGCTGAAACAGCCGCGCCGCCACTTCCGGCGCGAGACCCGTCCCGGTATCGCGGATCGCGATCTCGGCGCGATCGGCCCCGGCGGTGCGCACCGACACCGCCAAGGTGCGCACTGCCGCCGCCTGCATGGCTTCGAGCGCGTTGCGCATGAGATTGACCAGCACCTGCTGGATCTGGATTTTGTCGATATACACCTCCGGCGCCGCGGTCAGGTCGGCCGTGACCCGCACCCCGGCCTGGCTCGCATCCATCAGCGCCAGCGCCATGGCTTCCTCGACCACCTTCACCGGATCCTCGATGGTGCGGCTCATGTCGCGGTGTTCGACAAAATCGCGCAGGCGCTTGATGATCTGGCCGGCGCGCAAGGCCTGCGCGGCGGTCTTGTCCATCATGCCCTGCGCGTCCTCGATCTTGGCGGCGCCGCCGGCAAGCGTGCGCCGCGCCGCCTTGGCGTAGTTCGAGATGGCGGTGAGCGGCTGGTTGAGTTCATGAGCCAGGGCCGCCGACATTTCGCCCATGGCGGTCAGGCGTGAAGCGTGCAGCAATTCACTCTGCAAATGCTGCATGTGCCGTTCGCTCTCGATCTTGGCGGTCAGGTCGCGGATGAAACCGACGAAAGTGCGCTTGCCGGCCACCTTGGCCTCGCCCACCGCCAGGTCCATGGGGAAGGTGGCGCCGTCTTTCTTGAGAGCGGTGACGGTGCGGCCGCGGCCGATGATGCGCGCCTCTCCCGTCCGCAGGAACCTGCCGATATAGCCGTCATGTTCGTCGCGGAACGGTTGCGGCATCAGCATGCTGACGTTCCGCCCGATCACTTCCGGCGCGGTGTAGCCGAACAGCTTCTCCGCCGCGTGGCTGAAGGACTGGATCAGGCCCTTGGCGTCGATCACCACCATGGCGTCCGGGATGGTGGCGAGAATCGCCTGCTGGGTCGCCTCTTCGCTTTGCAGCTGGACGTTCAGCTCGCGCTGGCGGTCGAGCGCGGTCTCGGCCTGTTCGGCGGCCGAGGACGCGAGGCGGGTGAGCGCGATCATGCCGCCGGCGATACTGATGAACAGCACCATCTCCACCAGGTCGCGCGGCTCGGTGTTGATATGCCCCACCGGTTCGAAGATGAACACGTTCACCACCGCCGCCGACAGAACCATGGCCAGCACCGCCGGGCGTACGCCCGCGAACACCGCCGTGACGAGCACCCCGAAGGCGAACAGGGAGAACGTGGGCCGGGCGTTCAGGGCGGCGTCGAGGCCGGAGCGGACCAGGTAGGCGGCCAGCGTCGCGACGACCGCGAAGCCGTAGGCGCGCAGCGGCGAGGCCGCGAGCCATGCCGCCGCCTTATGAAGGTTGATATCCTTTTGCAGCCTGAGGACCATACCCGCGAACGCATCCTTCCGGATTGCCTGCTTGCTGCTACCATAGAGTGTGAGGATGCCTGGATGAAATATGCGTTTTCCCCCGATGGCCAGCACGCGGAGTTGCACTCCGCCCTGCGGCGATTCGAACAGGGCCTGTTCGAGAAGGCCGGCGAACAGGTCATGGCCGTGCTCAAGGAGCAACCCGGCAATGCCGACGCGCTGCGCCTTTTGCGCCTGATCGAACGGCGCCTGTGGCCCAGGCCGAACGCAGCCCCGCACCTGGTCTGGCAATTCCGGCCCAAGGACTCCTGGGAATACGACTGGGTGAATTTCCTGCTGGCGGACTCCATCGCCGGGGAGACCGTCGACAACACCTGGTCCCACCTGGCTCCGTCGATGATCGTGGTGGACAACCGCCTGGTGCCGGAGAAAGTGCCCTATTACCAGCGCGCCTTCGAGAACGGCTGCAAGGTGGTCCTGATCCACCTGTCGGATGAAGCCTTCAACGACGACACCGGCGCCTATAAGTATTGCGAAGCGGTGATCCGCAATTACCGCTCCGACGTCAAGGCCGGCCTCGCGCGCATGTTTTTCCTGCCGCTCGGGTACAAGACCGGGTTCGCACGGGATCACGCGCCCAAACCCGCGGCCGCGCGCAAACATCTGTGGAGCTTCGCCGGCGATCCCAACAAGCTGAGCCGCGGCGAGATGCTGAACACCCTGGCGGCGGTTGACGGCGGCGCCTGGCACCTGACCTCGGGCTTCGGCGCCGCCGATTGCCTGTCCACCGCCGACTACCGCGCGCTGATGGATGAGTCGGTGATGATCCCCTGCCCCGGCGGCTGGTCCAACCTGGAGACCTTCCGGGTTTACGAAGCGCTGGAAGCAGGCTGCATCCCGTTCGTGGAAAAGCGCAAAGGCTTCGACTATTATCGCGCTCTCCTGGGACCTCACCCGCTGCCGACCATCAGCACCTGGGCCGAGGGCGCCGCCCTCCTGCGCAGGCTGAGAGACGCGGGAGAACTGCCGGCGTTGCAGCAGGCCTGCATGGCGTGGTGGGCGGCGTACAAGCCCCGCCTCAAGGCGGATCTGGCCGCTTTCTTGAGTAACGCCCTCACCCCGCCGCCGGACGGCGAGGTCTGGCCCCGCACTTATCCCGGCTAAAGCCCGTCGATAAAGGCTTGAGCCGCCGCCGGCGCGCGCTCCTTGGCGCCGGAGATGAAGTAGACGAAGACGTCGCCGCGTTTGGCCCAGGCTTTGGCGCGCGCGGCCCAGCGGGCGATTTCCGCCGGCGGATAGCCGGTCTTCACCGTCTCCCGGGTGCGCATCAGCCGCGCATAGGAAAAATCCGCGGTCGGCTCGTCGATCTCGGGGAAATCGTCATCGTCGGCGAACACAATGGCGGCGTTGTGCCGACGTGCAAGATCGTAGAAGCGCGGATCCTTGAAAGTCGGGCTGCGCACTTCCAGCGCATGGCGCAGCGGCAGGCCGTCCACCTCCTTGGGCAGCAGGCGCAGGAATTCACCGAAATCCTCGGGATCGAATTTCTTGGTGCCCATGAATTGCCAATTGATCGGCCCCAGGCGGTCGCCCAGCACGGACAGGCCCTGACCGATGAACCGGTCGATGGACTCCTTGGCGCCGGCCAGCACCCGGCGGTTGGTGCAATAGCGCGACGCCTTGACCGAGAACACGAAGCCCTCGGGAGTCTCCTCGCGCCATTTAGACCAGCTGGCGGGCTTGAAGGTGGAGTAATAGGTGCCGTTGATCTCGATGGAGGTCAGCCGGCGGCTGGCATACTCCAGTTCCCGTTTTTGAGAGAGGCCGTCCGGATAGAACACGCCGCGCCAGGGCTCATAGGTCCAGCCGCCGATCCCGGCGCGGATCAGGCCCTTCCCCGACTTGGCAGCGGCGCGGGCTTCGGGAAGGACACCCGCCGCCTTTTTTGGCGCCGCCTTACGGGCCGTAAGTTTAGGCGCCGGCCTGGCCGGCGCCGTGGAGGAGGATTTCTTCTTCGCAGCAGGCATATCTGGAACCGTTACATGAGGTCTGGGGTAACCATCTTACTTATCCGAACGGCCGCCCCTAATGTCTGTTTCGCGTAGGCTCTGGCCCGGGGAAGGCTTTCGGGGTTACACTTCCCTCGCGCAGGTTTGACCCCCGATTTGACGCAGGATCCGGGGCAATTTCTCAAGCCGGCAGATAAACTTACGGCCTGTTCAATTTGGGAGGGGAATGATGACAGCCGCTATCCGGAAGTGCGCCTTGGCGCTCGCCGCCGTTCTAACCATCAGCAGCCCGGCGTTCGCCGGTCCGGCGGAAGACGCCGCCGAGGCCTTCGCGGCCGAACAGAAGGGCGATTTCCCGACCGCCTACCGCCTGTACCGGACGGCCGCCTTGGCCGGCAACACCTACGCCCAGGGCAACCTCGGCACCATGTATCACACCGGCAAGGGCGGGCAGAAAAACTTCACTGAGGCTCTCAGGTGGTACACCGAAGCCGCCAAGGCCAACTATGCCGACTCGCAGTTCAACCTCGGCATCATGAACGAGCTGGGCGAGGGCATGAAGCAGGACTTCGCCGCCGCCGCCAAGTGGTACCGCTTGGCCGCCGAACAGGGTTACGTCCCCGCCCAGACCGCCCTCGGCACCTTGTACGCCTCGGGCAGCGGCGTCACGCCGGATCGCGGCGAAGCCTTCAAGTGGTACACGCTGGCCGCCGCCAAGGGCGACGACAACGCCAAGCGCCGCATGGGCACGATCGCCGGCCGCCTGACGCCGGAGCAGAAAGCCAAGGCGGAAAAAGACGCCGCCGATTTCAAGCCGAAGGAAGCCGCGAAGAAATAACTTCGCTCTTTCCGCAAACAAAAAACCCCGGCGCTTGCGCGCCGGGGTTTTTCTTTGCCCGTGAGGGATTACTTCTTCGGCTTGAGGATCAGCACGGAGCCGGAGCTGGCGACGCGCGTGCCGGGCATCAGGCTGCCGTCCGGCGCCACGCTCAGCTGGTGGGCGGGGGCGGCGATCTTGCCGATGATCTTGCCGCTGGCCGGGTCGAACTTGATGATATGGGCGTCGGTGCCGAACGCCACGTCGCGCGGCTGGGCGTCCACATAGACGTCGCCGGCGCTGCTGATGGCGACAGCGAATAGTTGCCCGCCGAAGTGCTTCTCGCCGAGGTATTTGCCGTCCATGTCGAACCACTGCAACCGGCCGTTCTCGCGGTCGGCGACGAAGATCTTGCCGTCGGGGCTGATGGACACGTCGTGGGCGTTCATGAACTCGCCCGGGCCTTTGCCGCGCTTGCCGAACTCGCGGATCTTCTTGCCGTCGGCGGCGTACTCCAGGACGCGGCCGTTGCAGTAGCCGTCGGAGGCGAAGATATGTCCGTTCTTGGCGAAGCTGACGTCGGTGGCGCCGCAGAACGGGCGGGTGGCGTCGGGGATGTCGCCGACGCTGATCTCCAGGAGCTTCTTGCCCTCGGCGGTGAACTTGAAAATCTTCGAGGTATGGGCGTCGATGGCCCAGACATTGCCTTCCGGATCGACACGGATACCGTGCGGGATCTCGAACATGCCCTTGCCGAAGCTGCGCAGCACATTGCCCTTGGAATCCGCGACCACAATCGGGTCGAGGTTCTTATCTTCCGGACGGTGGATGATGTAGACGTTGCCCTTGGCGTCGCCGGCCATGGCCGAGATGCCGGTGATGGTGGTGGCCGGGCTGAGCTTGAGTTCAATGCGGTCCACCGGCAAATCGGGGATCGTCTTGACCAGGGCACGCAGGGCCTCGGTATCGGCCTTCTGCTCCGGCGACAGTTTGCGTTCCTGGGCCAACGCCGGCATCGACATCAACGCCACCGCCGCCACGATCAACCGAGCGATCCGCATAGGCACACCCTCCCCTTCCCCTTAAAGGCGCGCCATCTTGGCGTAAATCCCGCGCCGGCGCCATCCGTTCAAGGGTAACCGATCTCGGGATCGGCCTCGGCGGTCAGGGGTCTCCCGGTCATGCTCAAAGCCACCGCTTCGGCGATGCGGATGCCGTCGACGCCGGCGGAAAGGATGCCGCCGGCATAACCGGCGCCTTCACCCGCCGGAAACAGCCCCGGCGTATTGAGGCTTTGCAGCGCTTGGTTGCGCTTGATGCGGAGCGGCGCGGAGGTGCGGGATTCCACCGCGGTCATCACCGCATCGTCCATGGCGTAACCCTTGATCTGGCGATCGAAGGCGGGGATGGCCTCGCGGATGGCGGCAACCGCATAGTCCGGCAGGCACCGGCTAAGATCCGTGGGCAACACACCGGGCCGGTAGGATGAGAGTACGTTCTCGAAGCCCGTACTGGGGCGGCCCGCCAGGAAATCGCCGATGCGCTGTCCCGGCGCGTCATACGTGCCGCCGCCGGCCTTGAACGCCTGTTCCTCCCAGTGACGCTGGAAGGCGATGCCCGCCAGCGGGTGGCCGGGATAATCCTGCTCCGGCGTGACGCCGACGACGATGCCGCTGTTGGCGTTGCGTTCGGCGCGGGAGTACTGGCTCATGCCGTTGGTGACGACGCGCCCCGGCTCGGACGTGGCCGCCACCACCGTGCCGCCGGGGCACATGCAGAAGCTGTAGACCGAGCGGCCGTTGGAGGCGTGGTGCACCAGTTTGTAGTCGGCGGCGCCCAGGAGCGGGTGGCCGGCGAACTTGCCGAAGCGGCAGCGGTCGATCAGCGACTGCGGATGCTCGATGCGCACGCCGATCGAGAACGGCTTGGCCTCGATATAGACGCCGGCGTCATGGAGCATCTCGAAGGTCTCGCGGGCGCTGTGGCCGACCGCGAGCACCACATGGTCGGTGTCGATGCGCGACCCATCGGCCAGCAGCACGCCGCGCACGCCGTGATCGGGGCCGAGGTCGAGGCCGGTGACCTTGGCCTGGAACCGTACGTCCCCGCCCAGGGCTTCGATAGCGGCACGGATGTTTTCCACCATGCTCACCAGGCGGAAGGTGCCGATATGCGGCTTGCTGACGTAGAGTATCTCGTCGGGCGCGCCGGCCTTGACGAATTCGGTCAGCACCTTGCGGCCGCGGTGGCCGGGATCCTTGATCTGGCTGTGGAGCTTGCCGTCGGAGAAGGTGCCGGCGCCGCCTTCGCCGAACTGCACGTTGGAGTCCGGGTTGAGTTCGCGCTTTCGCCAGAATGCAAATGTGTCCGCCGTGCGCTCGCGCACGATCTTGCCGCGCTCCAGCACGATGGGTTTGAAGCCCATCTGGGCCAGGATCAGGCCGGCGAACATGCCGCACGGCCCCATGCCGATCACAACCGGGCGATGTTTAAGAGTCGCCGGCGCCTGGGCGACGAAGCGGTAGCTGGTGTCGGGGGTCGGGACCACCCCCTTGATCCGGCGCTTGAGCAGGCCGGCTTCACCCTCGACCTCGGCGTCGATGGTGTAGATCAGGGAGATCTGGTTCGTGCGCCGCGCATCATAGCCGCGCCGGAAGACGGTATAGGCTTTCAGCGCGCCCGGCTTCACGGAGAGGCGCTTGAGGATGGCCTTTTTCAAGGCGTCCGCGGGATGGTCCAGGGGCAGTTTGATCTCGGTGAGGCGCAGCATAAGGCCTTAAATAATAGGCCGGGGCGCGGTTTGACAGCCCTAACCGCCTCTCCTAGGATTCCGGTCCTATCTGCGCATAAAGCCCCGCCGGCGCCGGCGGGGCTTTTGCTTCGGTGCCGTCATGTTCAGGTTTTTCGAGACACGGCTGAACACCACCCGGGAGTCGCCCGACGCGCCGCCGCCGGCGGGCGCGGCGGCGTTCTATTGGCACTATGCGCGCCAGGCCAAGGGACTGTTGGCGGCGCTGTTCTTCGCCGGCGCCATGGCGGCGCTGCTCGATCTCCTGATCCCCTTGTTCATCGGCCGGGTGGTGACCCTGGTGTCCACCCACACGCCGGAAGAGGTATTCCGCGACTACGGCTGGCAGCTCGCGGGCATGGCGGGGATCCAGCTGTTGTTCCGCCCCGGACTGATCTTCTTCAACAACCTGATCACCAACCAGGCCATCGCCGCCAATCTCACCAATATGGTGCGCTGGCAAAGCCACTGGCATGTCGTGCGCCAGGGGTGGAGCTTTTTCCAGAGCGACTTCGCCGGGCGCATCGCCAACCGCATCATGCAGACCGGCCCCTCATTGCGGGACAGCATCGTCGCTTCCACCAACGCGGTCTGGTACATCACCGTCTACGGCGGCAGCGCCATCGCCGTGCTGCTGAACGTGGACGCGCGGCTGACCATCCCGATCGTGGCGTGGTTCTGCGCCTACCTCGTCATGCTGCGGTTCTTCGTGCCGCGGCTGCGCGACCGCTCCAAGGCCTTGTCCGAGGTGCGCTCCAACCTCACCGGACGCATCGTCGATAGCTACACCAACATCCTGACCGTCAAGCTGTTCGCCAAGCCCCGGGACGAAGACGACTTCGTGCGCGAAACCCTGGACGAACACAGCGCCACCTACCACCGCCAGCTGCGCATGATGACCCTGTTCACCCTGGTCTTAAGCATCATGAACGCCTCCATGGTGGTGGGCATGGGCGCGCTCGGCGTGGTGTTGTGGTCGCGCGGCGAGATCACCGTCGGCATCGTCGCCATGGCGCTGCCGTTGGCGTGGCAGATCCAGGCCATGTCCGGCTGGGTGGCCATGAACATCACCAGCATATTCGAAAACGTCGGCACGGTGCTGGACGGCATGAAATCCATCGCCACGCCGCGCAGCATGCGCGACCGCGCCGACGCAAAACCGCTGGAGATGCGCGCGGGCGGGATCCGTTTCGAGGATGTCTCGTTCGGATACGGTTCGGCCAAGGGCGTGCTGCACGACATCGACTTGGTCATCGAACCCGGCGAGCGCATCGGCCTGGTGGGGCCGTCGGGCGCCGGCAAGTCCACCATGGTCAACCTGCTGCTGCGGTTCTTCGACGTCGACGCGGGGCGCATTCTCATCGACGGCCAGGACATCGCCGGCCTGACGCAGGATTCCCTGCGGGCGCAGATCGCCATGGTGACCCAGGACACCTCGCTCCTGCACCGCTCGATCCGGGAAAACATCCGCTACGGCCGGCCCCGCGCCACCGAGGACGAGGTCCGCGCCGCCGCCGCGCAGGCCCACGCCTTGGAGTTCATCGAGGGGCTGGAGGACTGGCAGGGCCGCAAGGGCTTCGACGCCCAGGTGGGCGAACGCGGCGTGAAGCTGTCCGGCGGTCAAAGACAACGCGTGGCGCTGGCGCGCGTCATCCTCAAGAATGCCCCGATCCTGGTCCTGGACGAGGCCACCTCGGCGCTGGACTCGGAAGTCGAGGCCGCCATCCAGGAACAGCTCGGCACCCTGATGGAGGGCCGCACCGTGATCGCCATCGCCCACCGCCTGTCGACGATTTCACGCATGGACCGGCTGGTGGTCATGGACCAGGGCCGTATTGTCGAGACCGGCAGCCATGTCGACCTGCTGGCCAAGGACGGTATCTACGCCCGCCTGTGGCAGCGGCAGTCGGGCGGCTTCGAAGACCCCAAGCGCAGGCTCAGCATTTAAGCCATCGCAGGACGCCTGCGGCGGCGGCGCGGCCGGTGGCGAAACAGGCGGTGAGCAGATAACCGCCGGTGGGCGCTTCCCAGTCCAGCATTTCGCCGGCGCAGAACACGCCGGGCATGGCGCGCAGCATCAGGTTCTCGTCCAGGCTTTCAAAACGCACGCCGCCGGCGGTGCTGATGACCTCGGCCACCGGACGCGGCGCCTTGAGACGCACCGGCAAGGCCTTGATCGCGGCCGCGAGGCGTTGCGGCGACGCCATGTCTTCGGCCGTCAGCATTTCCCGCAGCAGGCCTGCTTTCACGCCCTCGATGCCGGCGCTTTTGCGCAGATGGGTGGCGAGCGAGGTCTTGCCGCGCGGGCGCGTGACCGCCGCGGCGACCTCGTCCCCAGTCATGCCGGGTGCGAGATCGAGCATCAACGCCGCCTGCCCGCGCCGCTCGATCTCGCCGCGCAACGGCGCGGACAAGGCGTAGACCAGTCCGCCTTCGAGGCCGGTCTCGGTGACCACGCATTCGCCGCGCTGGCGCGGCCCGCCCTCGACCCACCCGGCGACGGCTTTCACCGGTGCGCCGGCAAAGCGTTCGCGGAAATGATCGCTCCAGCCCACGTCGAAACCGCAGTTGGCGGGCTTGAGCGGCGCGACCTCCGCCCCCGCCGCCTGCAGCGGTGCGACCCAGGCGCCGTCGGAGCCCAGCGACGGCCAGCTGGCGCCGCCCAACGCCAGGATCGCCGCGTCGGCGGCCGCAGCGATGCGGCCATCGGGTGTGTCGAAGGCCAGCGCGGCGCCCTGCCATCCGCGCCAGCGGTGGCGGGTATGGAACCGCACCCCCGCTTTCCTGAGCGCCCTGATCCAGGACCGCAGCAGCGGCGCCGCCTTCATCTCGGCGGGGAAAACACGGCCCGAGGTGCCGACGAAGGTGGCTACGCCGAGTTTCTCCGCCCACGCGCGCAGGGCGCTTGGATCGAAGGCCCGCACCATCGGCGCGAGGATGCCTTCCCGCGCGCCGTAGCGGCCGAGGAAGCGCTCAAAGGGTTCGTTGTGGGTGAGGTTGAGCCCGCCCTTCCCGGCCATCAGGAACTTGCGCCCCACCGACGGCATGGCGTCATAGACGACGACAGCCAGGCCCGGCGTCCGGGTCAGCGCTTCCGCCGCCGCCAGGCCGGCCGGCCCGCCGCCAATGATTGCGATTGTCTTGGTCACTTTCAGATCACGCCGCGTTTGGGCCCCATTTGTCGAAGGCCGATTCCTCGTTTATAGGATATCCGCGAGGAAAATCATGACCAACTTCACCGCCCACAACATCCGCTTCGCCGACGGCTCGGTCACCATGCCCGAGCAGAACCACCTGCTGGCGGACGTGCCCTGGTGCGGCGGCACCAAGCGCCTGCTCAATATGATCTACGGCGGCGCTCCCGCCGGAAAGCGCATCGCCGACCTGGGCTGCCTGGAAGGCGGCTACGCCCTGGAGTTCGCGCGCATGGGCATGGACGCCTTCGGCATCGAGGTGCGCCAGTCCAATTTCGACAACTGCCTGGAAGTGAAGCGCCGCGCCGGCCTCGCCAACCTGGATTTCGCCAAGGACGACGTCCTCAACCTGCCCAAATACGGCATGTTCGACGTGATCTTCTGCTGCGGCCTGCTCTACCACCTCGATAACCCGCGCGCTTTCATCAAGATGATGGGACAGCAGGCCCGCGACGCCGTGATCGTCAACACCCACTACGCGCCTTGGGACTGGCACCCCAAGTCGGTGTTCACGCTCTCGGCCATCGAGCAAAACGAAGGCCTGCCCGGCCGCTGGTATTTCGAACACGACATCGCCGGCGACACCGCGGCGCTGGAAAAGCTGAAGTGGGCGTCGTGGGAGAATCAGCGCAGCTTCTGGCCGGTGAAAGAGGCCCTGCTGCAAGCCATCGCCGAGGCCGGATTCAACGTGGTGCTGGAGCAGTACGACATCCTGGGCGACATCCTCGGCAACGGCACCAGCGACGAGACCATCTCCAACCACCGCGGCGTGTTCGTCGGCATCCGCACCAAGGCGTAGGTCATACCGCCTTGAATTTGCGCCCGGCGAACAGGGCCAGTCGAACGGGGCCAACCGCGACAGGGGCCGGAAAGGCAATGGCCGGGCCGCCGCGCAGCCGCTAGAGTACCGGCCGCACAACCATTTCCGGGGAGGATCTCGATGCGCACCGCCACCATCTCAACCGCTCTGACCCTTGCCGCGAGCCTGCTCGCGAGCACCGCCGCCACCGCCGCCGTGACCGCCTTCGAGGGCGCGCGCGTGATCGTCGGCGACGGCAAGGTGATCGACAACGGCACCGTGGTGGTGGATGGCGCCAAGATCACGGCCGTGGGTGCTGCGAATACCGTGCAGGTGCCGGCGGGCGCCGTGCGCGTCAATCTCGCGGGCAAGACCCTGATGCCGGCGATTATCAACACCCACACCCACCCCAGCGACACCCGCGACGCGCTGATCAAGGACCTGAAGCAGTACGCCTATTACGGCGTCAGCGCGGTGCTCTCCATGGGCGCCACCGACGGCTGGAACCTCTTGAATATGCGCGGCGAGGTCATCCCCGGCGCGGCGCGGTTCGAATCCGCCGGGCGCGGCATCACCCGGCCCGAGGAAGGCCGCACCACCGTGCCGATCTGGGTGAACACCGAGGCCGAGGCCCGCAAGGCCGTGGATGACAACGCCGACAAGAAAGTCGACATCGTCAAGCTGTGGGTCGACGACCGCGACGGCAAGTATCAGAAGCTGACCCCGCCGCTCTACGGCGCCGCCATCGACGAAGCCCACAAGAAGGGCTTGCGCGCCAGCGCCCATATCTTCAACCTCGACGACGCCAAGGGTCTGTTGAAGGCGAACCTCGACGCTTTTGCCCATAGCGTGCGCGACAAGGACGTGGACGACGAGATCATGGTCCTGCTCAAGGCCCGGCCGAATTTCGTCCTCAATCCGAACCTGGGCGCGCGCGGCGTCAAGACCGACCTGTCGTGGCTGAAGGCGAGCCAGCCCGCCGACGAGTACCAGAAGATCGAGGCCGCCAATGTCGACAACCCCAAGACCAACGCCGCTTACGGCATCCAGGCGCGCAATCTGGCCAAGATGAACGCCGCCGGCGTCAAGATCGTGCTCGGCACCGACGGCAACGTCCCCTGGTCGCACTTCGTGGAAATGGAAGACATGGTGGCGGGCGGCATGACCCCCGCCCAGGTGATCGCCGCCTCCACCAAGTCGGCGGCGGAATTCATGCGCCTTCCCGACATGGGCACGGTGGAAGCCGGCAAGAGCGCCGACCTCCTGATCCTGGACGCCAATCCGCTGGAGAATATTTCCAACGCCCATAAGATCAACGCAGTCTATCTGCGCGGCGCCGCGGTGGACCGCGGCAAGCTGCCGTAAACGGCTTTACACGGCCCAAATAAAAACGCCCCCGGACGTCTCCGGGGGCGTTTTCGTTTTGAGGGCGGCGCCGGTTATTTCTTCGGCGGGATGAAGCCGTTGATCTGCTTCACGGCGTAGTCGACCTTGAGGTCGAGCAGGCGCTTGCCGAGTTCCGGCGTGGAGCGCGTACCGTCGCCGACGATGCCGTTCTTGACCGCTTTCGGATCGTCCATCTTCGGCTTGCCGTCGACAACCGGGATGCCGTGGGCGTTCTTCAACTCGTCCTTGCGGGTCCAGGTGCCGTCCTTGTCGAGGTACAGCATCAGCGACGTGTCGGAGAGGCCGCCGTGCATGCTGGCGGGGTAGCCTTCCTTCGCGGTCTGTTCATCGAACGCGTTGTTGGCCGGCATGTAGACCTGGTCGCAATAGAACACATGCACGCCCTGGGCGCCGTATTTGTCGTCCAGCTTCTTGGCGACCTTGGCGTAGACGTTGGTGGGGCCGGCCTGGCCGCCGCCGTGGTCGCCCATCACCACCACGTTCTTGAAGCCGTTGGTGATGGTCTGTTCGGCGATGCGCTCCAAAACGCCTTCCAGGAGTTCATTGGTCAGGCCGATGGTGCCCGGCATCTCCGCGCTGGCCTGGTTGGGGGTGAACGGCAGCACCGGCATGGCGATGGCGTTGCCGAGCTTGATCGCGATGTCCTTGACGATCTCGCGGGCCATCAGGTTGTGGCCGCCATTGGCGTTCTGGGGCCCGCGCTGTTCCACGCCGCCGGTATAGATCAGCGCCGTGGTCTTGCCGGCGGCGAGCGCCGCCTTCACTTCCGGCCAGGTCATGGTCTCGAATTCGACCCGCGCCGGCGCCGCGGCCGCATAGGCACCGCCGCTCACCATCAGGGTCGACGCCAGCGCCAGAGCCGCGCCGGCCAAAAGGAATTTACGCATCGAAGAGCCTCCCAAAAATTGTGTTCGGGAGACGATAGCGCAGCCCCGCGCGCACCGGCAAGGAAGGCCAAGCATACAAAAGCAAAAACCCCGGCGCCGAGAAAGCGCCGGGGTTTGAGATATTTTACGGTCCTTCGGCCTTATTTCACGTCAATGACCGCGCCGGGCAGCGCCGGCGTGTTCACCGGGCGGCGGATGGCATGGGTGGCCTGTTCGAAGCTGTAGCCCAGGGCGAGCAGCTTTGGCTCGCTGAAGGCCGTGCCGAAGAATGAGACGGTCACCGGCAGGTCGTCGGTGGTGAAGCCCGCCGGCACGATCAGGTCGGGGAAACCCGCAAGGTTGGCGATACCGGTGGCCGAGGGACCGCTGCCGGCGGCGGGGCCGGGAGGTCCGGCGATCTGGGCCGGACGGCGCGAGCCGGTGGGATAGACAATGGCGTCGAGTTTGTCTTTCGCCAGAATCCCGTTCACCAGGTTGGTGGTCATGGGCAGGAAGTAGTTCTTGAGCGCGAGATAGCCCGGATCGGTGAGGGCCTCGGCCGGCTTCTCACGCTGCACCATGAACTGCCAGCGGCTGAGGTTGGGGCCGGCGCCGTCGGCGCCCATGCTGCGGTACTCGCGGCCGCGTTCGATCAGGTCATCCAGGCTTTTGGGATACTTGGGCCCGGTCTTGGCCTTCAGGTATTCGCCGATCTGCACTTTGAATTCGGACGGATACAGCGTGTAGACCGCCGGACCGCTGGCATCCAGGAACCACTTGGGATAGTGGACGTCGACCACGGTGGCGCCGGCCTTCTTCATGGCGATCACGGCGCTCTCGACCATCCAGTCCACATCCGGGTCCTGGCCCATGAAGTCGCGGGCGAGACCGATACGCGCCCCCTTGAGGCCGTCGGCTTTCAGGTATTTGGTGTAGTCCTTCTCGAACTTGCCTTCGCTTTTCTTGGTGGCGTCGTCCTTGGGGTCGACGCCGGTCATGGCGCCCAGCGAGATGGCGATATCGGTGACGCTGCGCGCCATGGGGCCGCCGGTATCGAACGACAGCGCCAGCGGGATGATGCCGTCGCGGCTGACGAGCCCATGGGTGGGCTTCAAGCCGACGATGCCGTTCACATTCGAAGGACCCCGGATCGAGCCGCCGGTATCGGTGCCGAGACCGAGCGGCGCATACCCCGCCGCGATCGCCACCCCCGTGCCGCCGGAGGACCCGGCCGGCGTGCGGGTGAGATCATGGGGGTTGAGCGACTGGCCGCCCATGGAGCTTTGCGAGCCGTTGGCGAACTCACCGAGGTTGACCTTGGCCAGCATGATGGCGCCGGCGTCGCGCAGCTTCTTCACCATGAAGGCGTCGTCGGGCGGGATGGCGCCTTCCAGCAGCACCGAGCCGCCGGTGGTCTGCATCTCGACCGTGTCGTAGTTGTCCTTCAGCACCACGGGGATGCCGTGCAGCGGCCCGCGGACTTTTCCCGCTTTGCGTTCGGCGTCCAGCGCCCGCGCCTCTTCCAGGGCCTTGGGATTGAGGGTGATGACCGCGTGCAGCTTGGGCCCGGCGCGGTCGAAGGCCTTGATGCGCGCCAGGCACAGCTCCATCAGCTTCTCGGCGGTGAGCGTACCGGCGTTCATGGCGGCGGCCAGTTCGGCGATGGTGGCCTGGTCGAATTCCACCGGTTTGGCCATGGCCGGAGCGGCAACGGATCCCAGCAGGGCGGCAGTCAGTGCGACCACTGATAAAAAGCGGGTGGGCGCGAATTTAACGGCGGGCTTGAACATGGTTTGATCCCCTCGGACATGGAATGCGGGAAGTTCCCCCTTCTCGCGGCGGTAAGCCTAACCCCGCGGTTTCGCCCATCAAAGGCCGCTGTGGCGGTTTTTGGGGCGCGGATACGTTGGGTGTTGTAAAAGTTGTTTTAGCGCCAATCCGGCGCAACTTATGGACGGACCGTGACCGAAAGCCGCTATACATCAGCACAGGGACGCAGCTGCGCGGGGTGCACCCTGTGCTGCAAGCTGCCGGCGATTCCGGAAATCGCCAAGCCCGCACAGACCTGGTGCAAGGACTGCGTGATCGGCACGGGCTGCGGAATCTACGAAACCCGCCCCGGCACCTGCCGCAAATTCGAGTGCGTGTATCTCACCAGTCCGCAACTGGGCGAACACTGGCGGCCGCTAACGTGCCACATGGTGATCGCGCATCAACCCAAAGTGAACCGCATCGTCATCCATGTGGACGACGATCACTCGGATATCTGGATGCAGGAGCTTTACTACGGCGACATCCAGCGCATGGCCACCGCGATCTACCCCAAGAACGGCCAGGTGATCGTGCTGGACCGCGGTGTCGCGACCGCGGTGCTGCCCGACCGGCACAAGACGCTGGGGCCGTTGAGCGACGACAAGGTTTTCGTCACCACGCAGGCGGCGGGGCCGGCCGGCCCGGTCTACGATGTCTTCTTGTATGCCGACGGCGATCCGGCCCTCGAAGCCCTCAAAAAGCAAACGGGCGCGGTGCTCGATCGCACCACGCCCGTCAAGTAGGCCTACCCTGTTTGTCATCCTTGCGGGCGAAGCCCGCGAGGATCCAGGGGTGTTTCGTTTCTGTTTTAAAAAGCAAAAAACAGAAACCTCTGGATTCTCGCGCTTCGCGCAAGAATGACAAAAAAGGAAGGAATAGTTATTTCCCCGGCACGTCGATGGCGCCGCCCGGCAGCGCCGGCGTGGTTACCGGCCGGCGGATAGCGTGGGTGGCCTGCTCAAACGCGTACCCCAAGGCCAGGATGCGCGGCTCGGTGAAGGCCTTGCCCAGGAACGACACGGTCACCGGCAGGTCGTCGGTGGTGAAACCTGCCGGCACCACCAGATCGGGGAACCCGGCGAGGTTGGCGATCCCCAGCGCCGCCGGGCCCGATCCAAGATTCGTGCCGAGCGGTTCGGCGATGAAACTCGGGCGCTTGGAGCCGGTCGGATAGATGATGGCATCCAGCTTGTTCTTGTCGATGATCCCGCCGATGAGCGCCGCGGTCATGGGCTGGTAGTATTCATGCAGCGCGATATAGCCCGGGTCGGTGAGCGCGTCGGCGGGCTTTTCCACCTGCACCATGAACTGCCAACGTGACAGGTTCGGGCCGGCGCCGTCGGCGCCGAGGCTGCGGTAATTGCGGCCGCCTTCAATGAGATCATCGAGGGTCTTGGGATATTTCGGCCCGGTGGTCTTGAGATAGTCGGCGATCTGCACCTTGAACTCCGCCGGATATAAGGTGAACACCGCCATGTTGGAAGAATCCACGAACCACTTGGGGTAGTGCAGGTCGATGACCGTGGCACCCGCCTTCTTCATGGCGACGATGGCGGACTCGATCTGCCAGTCCACATCCGGATCGGCGCCCATGTAATCGCGCGCCACGCCGATGCGCGCACCCTTCAAGGCGTCGGCCTTCAGGAACTTGGTGTAGTCCTTCTCGAACTTGCCTTCGCTGCGTTTGGTCATGGGGTCGGCGGGATCGACGCCGGTCATGATGCCCAGCGACACCGCCACGTCATAGACGCTGCGCGCCATGGGCCCGCCGGTGTCCAGCGACAGCGCCAGCGGAATGATGCCGTCGCGGCTGACCAAGCCGTTGGAGGGCTTGAGACCGACGATGCCGTTCACATTC
Source organism: Rhodospirillaceae bacterium (assembly GCA_041905795.1). Classification (GTDB taxonomy): domain Bacteria; phylum Pseudomonadota; class Alphaproteobacteria; order Rhodospirillales; family Rhodospirillaceae; genus SHVO01. The sequence goes on from JAYRKL010000003.1 coordinate 108,809, forward strand.
GAAGGGCCCCGGATCGAGCCGCCGGTGTCGGTGCCGAGGCCGAGCGGCGTGTAGCCGGCCGCGATCGCCACACCCGTGCCGCCGGAAGAGCCGCCGGGACTGCGGGTGAGATCATGCGGGTTATGCGACTGGCCGCCGAGGGAGCTTTGGTAGCCGTTGGCGAACTCGCCGAGGTTGACCTTGGCCAGCATGATGGCGCCGGCGTCGCGCAGCTTTTTCACCATGAAGGCGTCGTCAGGGGGAATGTTGCCTTCCAGCAGCACCGAGCCGCCGGTGGTGGGCATTTCCACCGTGTCGTAGTTGTCCTTCAGCACCACGGGAATCCCATGCAGCGGCGAGCGCACCTTGCCGGCCTTGCGCTCGGCGTCCAGGGCGCGCGCTTCCTCCAGCGCCTTGGGATTGATGGCCATGACCGCGTGCAGCTTGGGCCCTTCGCGGTCGAACGCCTTGATGCGCGCCAGGCACAGCTCCACCAGCTTCTCCGCCGTCAGCGTGCCGGCGGCGAAGGCGGCGTTGAGGTCGGCGATGGTGGCCTGATCGAATTCCACCTGCCGCGCGGAGGCAGTGGAGGACATGAGAGCGGCGGTGAGCGCAAGAGCGGACGCGAGTTTGGCGATGGGTTTCATGGATGGATCCCCTCAGGAATTGGAAAAGAACGCCTTTGTCATTCTTGCGGTCCGAAGGACCGCGAGAATCCAGGGGTTTTTCGTTTCTGTTTTTCCGACAAACTAGAAAACAGATACCTCTGGATTCTCGCGGCTTCGCCGCAAGAATGACAAAACCTTGGAAAACCTACGGCACTTCGATCGTGGCGCCGTCCAGGGCCGGTGTGGTCACCGGGCGGCGGATGGCGTGGGTGGCCTGCTCGAAGCTGTAGCCGAGCGCCAGCAGTTTAGGTTCGCTGAACACCGTGCCGAAGAACGACACCGACACCGGCAGATCGTCGGTCGTGAAACCGGCGGGCACGATCAGGTCGGGCGAGCCGGACATGCTGGCGATGCTGGTCGGCGAGGTGCCGGTGGGCGTGGCAGGCCCGGGCGGCTCGGCGATCAGGCCGGGGCGGCGCAGGCTGGTGGGGTAGATGATGGCATCCAGCTTGTCCTTCGCCATGATGCCTTCGACGAGGGTCTTGGTCATGGGCTGGAAGTAATCGCGGATCGCGATGTAGCCGGGATCGGTGAGCGCGCCGTTGGCCTTGTCGCGGTCGATGAAGGCGCGCCAGCGCAAGGGGTTCGGGCCCTGCCCGTCCTCGCCCATGCTGCGGTATTCCTTGGCGCGCTCGATCAGCTGGTCGAGGCTCTTGGGATATCCGGGCCCGGTCTTGGCCTTGAGATAGTCGCCGACCTGGGCTTCGAACTCCGGTGAGAAGAAGGTGTAGAGCGCCTGGGTCGCCACGCTCAGGAACCACTTCGGGTAGCGCACGTCGACCACCGTGGCGCCGGCCTTCTTCATGGCGATCACCGCGCTTTCCACGATCCAGTCGACATCGGGATCGGCGCCGGCGAAGTCCCTGGCCCAGCCGATGCGCGCGCCCTTGAGCGCGTCCGCCTTCAGGAACTTGGTGTAGTCCTTCTCGGACTTGCCTTCGCTTTTCCTGGTGGCAGGGTCCTTGGGATCGACGCCGGTCATGACGCCCAGCGAGACCGCGATGTCCGAGACGCTCCGGGTCATGGGGCCGCCGGTGTCGAGCGAGAGGCCCAACGGGATGATGCCGTCGCGGCTGACAAGACCATGGGTGGGCTTCAGCCCGACGATGCCGTTGACCGACGACGGCCCGCGAATTGATCCACCCGTGTCGGTGCCGAGGCCGAGCGGCGCATAACCGGCGGCGATGGCCACCCCGGTGCCGCCGGACGAGCCGGCCGGGCCGCGCGCGAGGTCATGGGGATTGTGGGACTGGCCGCCCATGGACGACTGGCCGCCGTTGGCGAACTCGCCCATGTTGACCTTGGCGAGGATGATGGCGCCGCCGTCCCGCAGCTTCTTCACCATATAGGCGTCGTCGGGCGGCACATTGCCCGCCAGCAGCACCGAGCCGCCGGTGGTCTGCATATCGAAGGTGTCGTAGTTGTCTTTCAGCACCACCGGGATGCCGTGCAAGGGCCCGCGTACTTTTCCGGCTTTCCTCTCGGCGTCCATGGCCCTGGCTTGTTCCATGGCCTTGGGGTTGAGGGTGATCACCGCGTGCAGCTTGGGCCCATCGCGGTCGAAGGCCTTGATGCGCGCCAGGCACAGCTCCATCAGCTTCTCGGCGGTGAGCGTGCCCTTGGCCATGGCCGCCTCGAGTTCGGCGATGGTGGCCTGATCGAACGGCACTTGCCTGGCGCCGGCGGGCGAGATGGCGGAGCCCAGCAACGCGGCCGTGAAAGCGGCGACGCCGGCAAACTTGGCGATGCGGTACGCGATAAAATTCATGGCGAATCCCCTCGAGTAAAAACGCTGGAAAATCCCCTTCCTCGGAGACCAGCCTAGCGCGGGGAGCGCGCGTTTGGCGGCAAAATTTCAGGACTTTCCCGCGGCGCGGGACGCAATAAAACGCCCTCGCCCGGGCCGCGCGGACCTGGCGCCGCCGCCGTTCGTAAGCGACGGCTCAAAGGACGGACGGCGCCTTGGTTGCCTACGGCACTTCGATCAGGCCGCCCGGCAGGGCCGGCGTGTTCACCGGGCGCCGCAGCGCGTGGGTGGCCTGTTCGAAGCTGTAACCCAACGCCAGCAACCGCGGCTCGCTGAAGGCCGGGCCGAAGAACGAGATGGTCACCGGCAGGTCGTCGGTCGTGAAGCCCGCCGGCACGATCAGGTCCGGGAAGCCCGAGAGGTTGGCGAGGCTGCGCGGCGACTTCACCGAGCCCAGGGGCGGCGCGGGAGGGGCGGCGATCTGTTCGGGGCGCGTGGTGGTGGTCGGATAGACAAAGGCGTCCAGTTTGTCCTTGGCGAAGGCACCGTCCAGCAGCGCCCGGGTCATGGGCAGGTAATAATCGTGCATCGCCTTATATGAGGGATCGTCCAGCGCCACGGCCTTGGCCTCCACATCCTGGAAATAGCGCCAGCGGGTAAGGTTCGGCCCGGTGCCATCGGGCCGCAGGTCGTTGTAGGCGTGGGCGCGTTCGATCAGCTGGTCCAGGGTCTTGGGATATTTCGGCCCCGTGGTTTTCAGGTAGTCGGCGATCTGCACCTTGAACTCGGCCGGATACAGCGTGAACACAACTTGCGTCGCGGACTCCAGGAACCACTTGGGCAGGCGCACGTCGACCACCGTGGCGCCTTCCTTCTTCATGGCGACCGCCGCGCTGTCGATGATCCAGTCCACGTCCGGGTCGGCGCCCATGTAATCGCGCGCCACGCCGATGCGCGCGCCCTTGAGGCTGCCGGGCTTCAGGAACTGGGTGTAGTCCTTGTGGAACTTGCCCTCGCTCTTCTTGGTGAATTCGTCGGCGGGGTCGATGCCGGTCATGGCGCCGAGGGACACCGCGATGTCCGAGACATTGCGCGCCATGGGGCCGCCCATGTCGAGGGTCAGCGCCAGCGGGATGATGCCGTCGTGGCTGAGCAGGCCATGGGTGGGCTTCAGCCCGACGATGCCGTTGACCGACGACGGTCCGCGAATGGAGCCGCCGGTGTCGGTGCCGAGGCCGAGCGGCGCATACCCCGCGGCGATCGCCACACCGGTGCCGCCGGACGAACCGGCCGGCGTGCGTGTGAGGTCATGGGGATTGAGCGACTGGCCGCCCATGGACGACTGGTTGCCGTTGGCGAATTCGCCGAGATTCACCTTGGCGAAGATGATGGCGCCGGCGTCGCGCAGGCGCTTGACCATATTGGCGTCGTCGGGCGCCATGTTGCCTTCCAGCAGCACCGAGCCGCCGGTGGTGGGCATGTCGACGGTGTCGTAGTTGTCCTTCAGCACCACCGGAATGCCGTGCAAGGGCCCGCGCACTTTCCCCGCCTTGCGCTCGGCGTCCAAGGCGCGCGCAATCTCCAGCGCCTTGGGATTGAGCGCGATCACCGCATGCAGCTTGGGCCCGGCGCGGTCGAATGCCTGGATGCGGGCGATGCAGAGTTCGGTGAGTTTCTCGGCGGTGAGCGTTCCGGCTTTGAACGCCGCGCCCAGCTCGGCGATGCTGGCCTGGTCGAAGGGGACCTGTTTGGCAGCGGCGGGCGCGGTGGAGCCCAGCAGCGCGGCCAGCAGCGCGGCCGCGCAGGCGATTTTAGACATGGCGCTTCCCCCTAATAGCTGTGGCCGGACTCCAGGGTCCGGCGCGAAAGCCTAACCGGGGGCCCGCGCCGCGGCAACGGCGGCGGGCTTAGCCCAAATCCTCAGGGCGTCTTGCAGGTGGAAATGCCGAACGGCACATAGGCCGGGCAGAAGCCCACCAGTGCCGTCAGCAGCGGCACGATGCCGAACCAGCCCACCCAGTTCCAGCCGGTGGCCGGGAAACCGATGGGAAGCGCGTAGGCCAGCAAGACGCCGCCGATGAGCAGGCGCAGCAACCGATCGATCCCGCCGACATTCCTGCCCATGAGCGCTTCTCCTGTTCCGGGTGCGGACACTGCCCGAGCATCGGCCGCGGCCCGACGCCGGGCGTTGACGCGGATCAATCATTCCACCCGGGGCGGCGCGGAATAATGCCTGCCATGAACCGGAAACCGCATGTCCTCCCGCGTCTTACCGCCTGCGCCCTGATGCTGGCCGCGGCGTCCGCCGCCGCATCGGAGACGCCTAAGCCTGATCCAAAGCCAGATCTCATCGCCGCCCTGAAAACGCGCCTGGAGCAGGGCACCGACCGCCTGAAATACGAGAACAGCCCGTTCGGCTACCTCAAGGACCTGCTGGCGCACCTGGGCATCGATCCGGCCTCGCAGATGCTGGTGTATTCCAAGACCAGCTTCCAGAGCGACCTGATCGGCCCGGCCAAGCCGCGGTCGGTGTTTTTCAACGATACGGTGGCGGTGGGATACGTGCAGGGCTCGCACACCCTGGAACTGATGACCGCCACCGCCACCGAGGGCTATGCGTTCTATTCCCTGGACAACGACCCGGCCGCCGCGCGGTTCGTGCAGTACCGGGATTCCACCTGCGGCCGCTGCCACGGCGCCGACAATTACCTGCCGGGCCTGATCGTCGCCAGTTACACCGTGGCCAAAGACGGCACGCCGGTGTTCATCCCCAGCGACGGCCCGCCGCGCCTGTTCAACTTCACCGACCAGACCACGCCGTTTTCGGAACGCTGGAGCGGCTGGTACGTCACCGGCACCCACGGCGCCGCCACCCACCAGGGCAACGGCGCGCTGGTGTACGGCGAGGACGGCCAACGCCTGCCGGAACCCGCCAATACCCAGAACCTGCTGTCGCTGGCGGACAAATTCGATACCAGCACCTATCTTTCCCCGCATGCCGACATCGTCGTGCTGATGACCTTCGAGCATCAGGCGCGCATGACCAACATGCTGCTGACCGCCGGCGCCACCGCGCGCCGCGCCGGCCTGCCGTCCCAGCTCCGCGACGACCTGCTGGCCTATATGCTGTTCGTGGACGAAGCGCCGTTCCCGGCGCCGGTGGCCGGCACCTCGGGCTTCACGCAACGCTTCCCCGCCCGGGGCCCGCGCGATGCCAAGGGCCGCTCGCTGCGCGACTTCGACCTCACCACCCGGCTGTTCAAATACCCGCTGAGTTACATGATCTACAGCGCGCCGTTCGACGCCCTGCCCGCCGAGGCCAAGGCCGAGATCTACACCGCGCTGCTGGACACCCTCACCGCCCCCGCCCCGCGCTTCGCCCGCCTGAGCGCGGAGGACCGCAAAGCCATCTTCGAAATCCTGCGGGCCACCAAGAGCGACCTGCCGCCGGCATGGAAAAAGGCGGCGCTGTAACCGCGCGCCGCCGGGGCCGCGGACCGGGATCCCCCCCAGTTTCACATGGAGCATTCGTCCCCATTATCAACGCCCGCCCGCTGCTTTATAAGTGAGGCGCCGTTTTCCTGGGGAGGACCATCCGTGAAATCACCGCTCGCCGCCGCGCTGCTGCTCGGCCTTGTCTCTTCCGCGGGCGCCGCGCCCGCCATCGCCGCCGAACCGGCCGCGCCGGTCTATGAGGTGGACCCGTTCTGGCCGAAGGCGCTCCCCAACCAATACCTCAACGGCGATCCGGGCGGCGTGTTTGTGGACGCCCAGGACCATGTGTGGATGATCCACCGCCCCAAGACCATCGCCAAGGACATGGGCACGGTGGGCGACCCCAAAGCGCCGGCCGAGGCCGAATGCTGCCGCCCCGCCCCGTCCGTCATCGAGTTCGACGCCGATGGAAAGTTCGTGCAGGCCTGGGGCGGCCCCAGCGTAGACGGTAAATATGACTGGCCGCAGCCGGAACACGGCATCTTCGTGGATTACAAGAACAACGTCTGGCTGTGCGGCAACGGCGGCAACCAGTGCCTGAAGTTCACCCGCGACGGCAAATTCCTGCTGCAGATCGGCAAGGCCGGCCAGACCAAAGGCAGCCTGGACGAGACCAGCCTCAACCACCCGGCCGATGCCGCCGTGTGGCCGGCGACGAACGAGGTGTTCATCGCCGACGGCTACGCCAACCGCCGCGTCATCGTGTTCGACGCCGACACCGGCAAGTTCAAGCGCATGTGGGGCGCCTACGGCAACAAGCCCGACGATTCGGCGCCGCGCGCCGAGCCCGCCAAACGCGCCGCCGGCCCGGCACCGCAGCAGTTCGACCTGGTGCATTGCCTGAAAATCGCCAAGGACGGCCTGGTCTATGTCTGCGACCGGCGAAACAACCGCATCCAGGTGTTCACCATCGACGGCAAGTTCGTGAAGGAAGGCTTCGTCGCCAAGGCGACGCTGTCTTCGGGCGGCACCGTGTACAACCTGGGCTTCTCGGGCGACGCACAGCAGAAATACCTGGTGGTGGGCGACCTGGCCAACGGCCACATCCGCATCCTGAACCGCCAGACCCTGGAAGAAGTGCCGAACAGCGCCTTTGGTCAGACCGGCCATGGTGTGGGTCAATTCAACGGCCTGCACGCCCTGGCGACGGATTCAAAAGGGAACGTATACGTGGCCGAGACGCGGGCCGCGCGGTTGCAGAAGTTCGTAGTGAAAGGTGGAGGGAAGTAATTCGCCTTCACGGAGTCCGGTCTCAAAAGCCCGCGTCGACGTGACGCGGGCTTTTTTGTCGGATCACTCCGACTTTGGAGAACATCGAACCGCTCCACGCACGGCCACCGCAGAATCGTGACGGGGAGACAGTGGCGGACCGAATCAATTCTTCGCATCCAGGACGATCTGCACCGTTTGGTCCAAATCAATAACGCCTTGACAGAAGAAATTTACGAACGTCTAACCGATGGGGAAACTTCGGCACTGAATCAGTCCGCACGGACCAAGCGGAATGAACCAACTTATGAACCTTCGGGTGCGGGAGGCGAATTTCTCGCCGCTCGCGATGCTTTTCTGGAACGTGTCATGATACGCGCGCCTATCGTTCTCACGGCCATTTTCTTCGCCATCCTGGCGGCCGGTCCGGCCCGGGCGGAGCCGATCCCCGAACCGGTGGCGCGCATGATCGACGAAGCCGTTGCATCGGGCAACGGCGCGGCGCTCGACACGGTCGCCGACATCGCGCGCAAGACCTATCCGAAGTCTGCCGCCGAGATCGATGCGGTGGTGGCGCAGTTCCACACCCACGTCGAGGAAGAACGGGTCGCGAAGCTGGAAAACCAGACATTCTTCGAGGGCTGGAAGGGCGAAGGCGAATTGGGCGCGTCGCGGAATACCGGCAATACCGACGACACCAATGTCGTCATCGGCGTCCACCTCGCCAAGGACGGCTTGCGCTGGGCGCACAAGTTCAACGCCACGGTTGACTATCAGCGTATCGACGGCGTCAGCGGCACCGAGAAATTCCTGGTCGGTTACGAGCCCAATTACAAGTTCAACGACGATCTATACGTTTTTGGCTTGTTGCAGTGGGAGCGTGACCGCTTTGGCGGTTTCGACAGCCGCACCACGGAGTCCTTCGGTATCGGCTATAACATCCTCCACGCCGACAGCCTGAAATGGAGCGTGACCGCGGGCCCCGCATTCCGAGAGATCGATCCAATCATCGGGCGGTGGCACTACGATGCCAATGCCCGCCTGGGCAGCACGCTCACATGGACCCTCAGCAAGTCGACGGTCTTCACCGAAAACCTCAGTTTTTACGTGGGCGGCAGCGACAACACCGCGGAATCCGCCACCGCCATCACCACCAAGATCGTCAACGCACTCGCGGCGCGGTTCTCTTTCGATATCAAGAAGGAAACCAATCCGGACCCCGGCTTCCGGAATACCGACACGATCTCTCGTGTGACTTTGGTCTACGGTTTCTAGAGCATTTTCCGATGAAGTGGTTGCCGGTTCATCGCAGAAAATGCGACCAAACCAAAAAAGATTAGAGCATGATCGCGATTCAATATGATTCGATCATGCTCTAGCGCGACGGCATCGCCGTTATTGCCATCGGCCGACCGAGCGGCCTAAAGCACCGGACCGACCACCGCGATGGCGTTGTTCCATAGACGCCGCGTGACGCTCCACTGCTCGACCGATTCGCGCGTGACCTGCCGGCAATCAAGCAGGAATTGATCCTGACGTGTGCGCATCGCTTTCGTCACCGCGGCGTCGCTCAACAGGATGTTGTTCTCGTAGTTGAGATCGAAGCTGCGCCGATCCATGTTGGCCGATCCGATGAACGTGACTCGTCCGTCCAGCGTCAGTGTTTTGGCGTGCAAAAGCCCGGCTTGATACTCATAAATCTTCACACCCGCCAACAACAGGTCGCGATAGTAGCTGCGGCTGGCTCCCGCCACCGCGAAATCATCATTGCGGGCTGGAACAATGATCGTGGTATCGACGCCGCGATTGGCGCTGGCGCAAAGCGCGGCCTGCAGCGCCTCATTCGGCACATAATACGGCGTGGTGATAAAAAGCTCACGCTCGGCCGTAAAAATAAGCGTTGTGAATATTTCAGGCATGGCCGAGTTGCGGTATGTCGGGCCGGTGCCGATCACCTGGGCGGCAAAGCCGGAACGAACCGGCTCCATCGGCTGCGACAGGATCGCGCCAAGATCGTCGCCGCCATTACCCATCCAGTCGGACGCAAAGAGATGCTGGTTCTGCCGCACGACCGGCCCCTGGAAGCGCATCACCACATCGACCCATGGCGCGAAACGTGCCTTGGGCAGGAAGCCGGGATCGGCACAGTTCTGGCTGCCGCAATAGGTAATCGCATTGTCGATCACCAGGATTTTACGGTGATTGCGCAGGTCGACTCTCCCGCTCACCATGCGCAGCAGCGGATTGCCCACCGCCATCGCCCGGCCGGTTCGCACTCCGGCGGAGATCATCTCCGTCCACAGATTGCTGCGCAACAGATCGCGCGATCCCATGTCATCTACCATCGCGCGACAAGGGACGCCACGCCTGGCGGCGCGCATCAGGGCCTCGGCCATGCGCGTGCCGTTGCGATCCGTCAGCCAGATATAGAAAAGAAGATGCACATGGTCGCGCGCGGCGTCGATATCGGCGATCATCCCAGTGATTGTCGAATCCGCAGTCGCCATCAGTTCCGCGGAATTTCCTCCAACCGGCGCATAGCCGCTGATCGATCTGCCGACGGCGAACAGGGGCTTATCGGTGTCGGGAATGACCGTTACGCCGTCGTAGGCGCCCCAGCCCGGCGCCGCCTCGGGGCGCGGCAAATTCGCCTGACCCTGACTCAATTGTTCGGAGAGGCGGCGGCCCACACGGGTCTGCCCCAAGAGCAGATATGCCAGCCCGCCGATGTAGGGCAGCGTCACCACCACCACCAACCAAGCAATCCTGGATTCGGGTTGCCGGTGAGGCCGCAGCAAAATATGCACCGCGCAGAACGCCACAACCAGACAGTGAAGTACGACAAGTAACACGATGATCTCCCTCGCCGCGGCATGTTCCCGCACGCAGCTTGTCCCAAGTCATATGAGAATACTCGACCTTGTCCTTCATACCGACATGGACCGCGCCCCATCCCAGCCGGCATCAGCGAAGTGCCGCTGTGAGCCAGCTTCGTAAAAGTGGCCCACGTTTTGGATTGGTTTTTGGCGGTTCTCCGGCAGAGAGCGTTCACGATGATCTGCTCCCCTGGATGCCCCGGCAATGCCGCTCAACCGCGATGGCGCAGCCAGCCCGCCATCGCGACGGAGCCGGAAAAATCCACTCCCCGGCGATCCAATGTTGGGGAGCAGACCCGCGCACTTCGTCTTCACGGCGCGGATTTCTAAGTCATTGATGGAAATGGTGGGCGCACCAGGACTCGAACCTGGGACCCGCTGATTAAGAGTCAGCTGCTCTACCAACTGAGCTATGCGCCCGAACCAGGGACATGAACGGCCTGGCCGGAAAGGGTCCGGAAGGGCGTGGTTATAGGGCCTTGGCCGCCCCTGCACAAGTGCGGTTAATCGCCTCAGGACTCAGGGGTTTTGGGGCCTGTGGATAAACTTGGCCCGGTTCTCCGGCATGCTGGAAACCGGGGCGTGGTCCGGAAAAGTGGGAGCCGGTTTTCCGTCCGGCCGCGCGGCCAAATCTTAAAAGTCGATCCCGCCGCGCATGCTGATCTGGATGTCGCGGTGGACGTGGATGTTCATCAGGATCCCCACGCACAGCATCAGGGTCAGGAGCGATGTGCCGCCGTAGGAAATGAACGGCAGGGTCACGCCCACCACCGGCAAGAGGCCCATGACCATGGCGATATTGATAAAGAAGAACAGGAAGAACCCGGTCGTGAGGCCCATGGCCACTAGGCGCCCGAACTGGTGCCTACATCGGAAGGCGATGGAATAGCCGTAGATCAGCACGATCACATAGAGGGCGAGCAGGCCCAAGGCGCCCACCATGCCCAGTTCCTCGGCCAGCATGGTGAAGATGAAGTCGGTCTGCTTCTCGGGCAGGAAGTTGAGGCGGCTTTGGGTGCCGTCCATATAGCCCTTGCCGAACAGCCCGCCGGAGCCGAGGGCGATCTTGGACTGGAGGATGTGATAGCCGTCGCCGAGCGGATCGCGCTCCGGGTTCAGGAAGGTGAGCACGCGGTTCTGCTGGTAATCGTGCAGGAAGGGCCAGATGACCGGGATGGCGCCGAGGCCCACCGCGATCACCAGCGCGAATTTCCACATGCGCACGCCGGCCATGAACAACACGCCGGCGGCGCTCATGAGCACCAGCAGCGCCGTGCCGAGATCCGGTTCCTTGATGATCAATGCGACGGGAACCAGCGTCATGATCACGGGCACGACCAGATTGATGGGCCGGCCGATGTCCTCGATCCCCACTCCCTGGAAATAGCGCGCCAGCGCCATGATCAGGGCGGGTTTCATGAGTTCCGACGGCTGCAGGTTGATGAAGCCGAGGTCGATCCAGCGCTGGGCGCCCATGCCGATGAGGCCGCGCACGTCCACCGCCACCAGCAGGATCAACACCAGGCCGTAGAACACATAGGCATACTGAAGGAGGATGCGCACATCCAGGATGGCCACCACCAGGACGATGCCGATCCCCGCCAGGAAGCGGCCCAGCTGCGGCCCGGCCCAGGGCTGGAAGCTGCCGCCGCCGGCCGAATACAGCATGGCGAAACCGAAGGCGAAGATGCAGCACACCCAGAACAGCAGCGACCAGCTCACCTGGAACAGCTTTTCCGTGGGCGCCATGTCGCCGCGCCTGAGGCGCGCGTTGTAGAAACCGTCACTCATTGGCCACCGGCCGGTTTGGGCGGGGTGGCGGGTGCGGGTTCAGCCGCCGGCGCCGGGGCTGACATTGTCGGCGCGGAGATGGCGGGCGGCGCCGCGGCCACCACATCCTCGTCCACGCGCGGTTTGCGGCTGGGGTCGTATTCCAGCACCTTCATCATGATGTCGCGGGCGATGGGCGAGGCGGTGTCGGAGCCGTGGGCACCGTGTTCCACCACCACGCTCATGGCGTAGCGCGGCTGCTCGGTGGGCGCATAGGCGATGAACAGCGCGTGGTCGCGTTCTTCCCACGGCAGTTCTTCCTGCTTTTTCACGCCGGCTTCGCGTTCGGCCTTGGTGATGCGGTGGGTCTGCACCGAGCCTGACTTGCCGCTCATGGTCCAGGCCTTGCGCTCGGGGTCGGTGAACTTGAGCTTGGCGAAGGTGCGCGCGGTGCCGCGGGCGCCGTTGATCACTTCGAACATGCCCTCATGGACGACGGCCATGTTCTGCGGGCTGAAGCCCAAGGACTCCAGCTGCGGCACCTCGGCGCCCCCCGTTTGGCCGGCGGAGCCGCGCTTGATGAGGGTGGGTTTCACCGCCAGGCCGCCGTTGGCGAAGCGCGCTGCCAATTGGGCGAGCTGGATGGGGGTCACGGTCACCTGGCCTTGGCCGATGCCGATATTCAGGTTTTCGCCGGGCTGCCACGGCTCGCCGGTGGCCGCCTTCTTCCAGGCCTCGGTGGGCATCAGGCCCTTTTGCTCGTTGGGCAAACCGACCCCGGTGATGTCGCCCAGGCCCAGTTTCTTGGCCACGGCGGCGACGCGGTCGACGCCCAAGCGTCTTGCCATTTCATAGAAATAACAGTCGCAGGACTGGGCGATGGCCTGGACCATGTTGATGTTGCCATGGGCGCGGGTCGGCTGGTTGAAGGCCCAGCAGTACCAGCGCCGGCCACCAAATGTCGTGAAGCCCGGGCAATTGACGGTGGCATCGGGTCCGGCGACGCCGTGTTCCAGGGCCGCCAGCGCCACGACGCACTTGAAGGTGGAGCCGGGCGGATAGCGGCCGGCGATCGACTTGTTGATCATCGGCGCGTGGGAGTTGGTGGAAAGCTCCTTCCACTCGGCCGGCGTGGCGCCGCGGGCGAAGACGTGCGGGTCGTAGCTGGGGTTCGACACCATCACCAGCATTTCGCCGGTGTAGATGTCCATGACGTTGACCGAGGCGCTTTCGTCCTCCAGGCGTTCGGCGGCGTAGCGCTGCAGGCGTTCGTCGATGGTCAGCGTCACGTCGGCGCCGGGTTCACCCTCGTGGCGCTCCAGTTCGCGGATGGCGCGGCCCACCGCGTTCACTTCCACTTCGCTGGTGCCGCCCTTGCCGCGCAGCTGCATGTCGTAGATCTTTTCCACGCCCAGCTTGCCGATCTTGAAGCCCGGCAGCTGCAGCAGCGGATCGCCGGTGAGGTCAGCCTCGTCCACCGCGGCGACATAGCCCAAGAGGTGCGAGGCGCCGCCGCCGATGGGGTAGTAGCGCGTCAGGCCTTCGTCGACCACGATGCCGGGCAGGTCCGGCGCGTTCACCTGGATGCGCGCCATTTCCTCCCAGGTCAGGTTCTGCTTGATGGTCACCGGCACGAAGGAGCGCTTGCGCCGCACTTCCTTCTGGATGCGCTCGCGTTCGTGGTCCGGCAGGTCGATGAGCTGCGACAGGGTCTCGAGCGTCTGGGCGATCTTCGGCGCCTGCTCGGGGATCACCATCACCTGGAACTGCTGCTTGTTGGCCGCGAGCGGCTGGCCGAAGCGATCGAGAATCCTTCCCCGAGGAGGCGGCAGCAGCTGGATGTTGATGCGGTTTTCATCGGCCAGCGTGCGGTAGCGTTCGGCCTGGAGCACCTGGAGATAGTACATGCGCCCCACCAGGGTCGCGACCATGATGCCCTGCGCGCCGCCCAGGATGGCGGCGCGGCGATTGAACATCTTGGTCCAGTCGCTGTCGCGCGTCGCAATCATGAAGCTACCGCGATCATTGTTGCGCCAGCAGTTTCATCTGCGCCTTGGCCATGATCCAGGCGACGATGGGATAGAGCGCGATGGTCATCAGGCAGCTGGCGACCATGGTCGCAAACGGCGTGAAGCCCGAGGAACCCGCGAGGCCGACGCAGACCCAGCGCAGCACGGACGCGCCGATGGCGAGCAGCCCGAAGCCGGCCCAGATCAGGCCGAAGGGGCGGCTGTTGAAGAATTTCTGCTGGCTGAACACCGCGCGCTGGCAGGCCAGCAGGATCAGCGCCGAGGACCCGAGCGGCGTGCCGGACAGCAGGTCTTCGAGGATGCCGATGAAGAACACGGTGCCGTAGCCCAGGAGGTCGGGCCGGTAGATGGACCAGAAGTACACCGCCATGAAGGTGTACATCGGTGTGATATGCGACAGGCCCGTGATGTAGGTGGGCGTCATGGCGAACAGCATGAGGATCAGCGTGATGCCGAAAGGCATCAACCGCCGGGCGCCCAGGTCCAACCGTTGCAGGAAGGTGGGGCCCATGGCGCTACTTCCTGGCTTGCGGGCCGGAAGGTGCCGCGGGAGCCGGCTGGTCGGCCAGGATGCCTTCGAGGCCGAAGTCCACCACCCGCACATGCTGCAGCTTGTCGCGCACCACGTAGGGTTCCACTTCCACCACGCCGTCGTCGACCCGCGCCACCTGGCCGATGGGCAGGCCGGCGGGGAAGGCCTCGGCGTCGCCCGAGGTGACCACCTTGTCGCCCGGCACCACGCCCGTTCGATTCGAGAGATAGCGCAGGCGCGGGCGCAGGGTGTTGTCGCCGGCCATGATGGCGCGGTTGCCGGAATCGCCCACCAAAACAGGTATGCGCGAGTTGATGTCGGTGATCAGCAGCACGCGGGAGGAATACAGGCCCGCCTGCATGACGCGGCCGACCACGCCTTCGCCGGTCATGACCACCTGGCCCTTGCGCACGCTGGACTGGGTGCCGGCGGTGATGATGATCGACTGGGCAAAGGCGCCGCCGGTGTCGGCCACCACGCGGGCGGTGACGAAGGTGGCCGAGGGTTCGGGCACCAGCGACAAAAGATTCCGTAAGGACTGGTTCTCGGATTCCAGCTTCTGGGCCGCCGCCTGCCACTGCAACAGGCGCGCGTTGGTCTCGCGCAGCTCGGCGTTCTCCTCGCGGATATTGGCCAGCTCATGGATGTTGTTGATGAAGTTGGCGATCAGCCCGGCGGGCTCGGAGATCACCCTGAGGATCGGTGTGACGGCGTCGGTGACGGCGATGCGGGCGCGGTCCACCAGGACCGTGTCGGCCTTGCCGATAAGCATGAGGGCAAAGGTGATGCCGATCAGCGACAGGAACGCAAATCGCTGCAATAGCGATTTGAGCGTACCGAAACGGGAGATCTGTCCCGTTGGCTGGCGCACCTTTGCGTCTCCTTCCCTCGTCCGCCGAAGTATTTTTTGTGGTCGCGTGTCGAGACACGCTCCAGGGCCTCGGCGCTTTTTTTGTTAGTACATCGTCGACAGGACGTTTCGCAGCTTCTTCATTTCCTCGAGCGCCTTGCCGGTGCCCATGGCGACGCAGCACAGCGGGTCATCGGCGATGGAGACCGGCAGGCCGGTGGCGTGGCGCAGCACGAAATCCAGGTTGTGCAGCATGGCGCCGCCGCCGGTGAGAACGATGCCCTTGTCGACGATATCCGCCGCCAGCTCCGGCGCGGTGTGTTCCAGCGCCACCTTGACCGCGTCGATGATGGCGGTGACGGGTTCGGCCAGGCTCTCGGCGATCTGGCGCTGGCTGATGACGATTTCCTTGGGCACGCCGTTCATCAGGTCGCGGCCCTTGATCTCCATGGTCTCGCCGTCGCCCTGTTCGGGCGGACAGGCGCAGCCGATTTCCTTCTTGATGCGCTCGGCGGAGCTTTCGCCCACCAGCAGGTTATGGTGGCGGCGAATGTAATTGATGATGGCTTCGTCCATCATGTCGCCGCCGACGCGCACCGAGCGGGCGTAGACGATGCCGCCCAGCGACAAAACCGCGACTTCGGTGGTGCCGCCGCCGATGTCCACCACCATGGAGCCGGTGGGTTCGGTGACCGGCAGGCCGGCGCCGATGGCCGCGGCCATGGGTTCTTCGATCAGATAGACCTTGCGCGCGCCCGCGGCCTCAGCGGATTCCTGGATGGCGCGGCGCTCGACGGCGGTGGAGCCGGACGGCACGCACACGATCACCAAGGGGCTCGCGAAGCTGCGGCGGTTGTGAACCTTGCGGATGAAGTGCTTGATCATCTCTTCGGCCACTTCGAAGTCGGCGATGACGCCGTCCCTCAAAGGACGAATGGCCTGGATGTTGCCGGGCGTACGGCCCAGCATCTGCTTGGCCTCGTTGCCCACCGCCAGCACCTGCTTGCGGCCTTTGACCTCCGCCAGCGCCACCACCGACGGCTCGTTCAACACGATGCCGCGGCCCTTCACGTAGACCAGGGTGTTCGCGGTCCCCAGGTCGATCGCCATATCGGCGGACAGCCAGCCAGTCAGTCTCGAAAACATCTAGTTCACGCGTCCTCTCGCCAGAGAATGGGAGCTGATCTGCATATGCGAGAGCCCTCCCCCTAGTAACTTCAGTCCTTCATCCGGCTGCCTGCCTGCCCCCTTCTCGGCTCGCTTGGGAGCGGCGGCGCCTCGATGATGGTCAACCTCGCGGCCGGTTGGAATGCCCCGTTCCGCTTGAATATCTCCGCATCGCCGCGACTCGCGCCACCACCGGAAAAGCGGAGCGGAAATCGCGCAGGCGAGTGATGTTCATGGTTCTTCTCACGCCTGGGGCCCGAAGTGCGTCAGCGAACGTAAGCGACCGCTTGAACCTGACCCCTGGAGCGGTCCGCCGGCACCAGAAACATCGGCGGGACGATCGAGGGGGTAAGAAGTCGCGAGACCCCGGTCCGTAAGACTTGGCAACCCCCGTCCCAACCCGCACCAACGCCATGGAACCGTAATAGTTGCAGACCGGTTCCTGGCCCGTGCACGGAGGGAGGGGCTAACCCCGAAAGCAATCCTCTTGTGCGCCGCGTTTTTTCAGTTTTATCAGACAGTTGCATAGATATCCTCAGGCAATCTGAGAGTATCCCTGCTCCTTTCTGCCGCGACCGCGTTAATTTGTCATGAAGCTGCCGCGATGGGAAGGGGTTTAACCCATGAAATCTGTGTGTTCGCAGGCTTTCATAATGATTAATTTTGCCATTTATCCACAGGCTGTAACACCGCAGTTCGGACGGCCTGGATCGCGGCCTCGGCGGTTCCGGCTTGAACAACCTCGCCGACCGTTGCGTCCGTCCGCCACTGGTTGCGGAACCAGGTGGACTGGCGCTTGGCGTATTGGCGCGTGGCGGCCTGGGCCAGGGCGACCGCCTCATCGCGCGTGCGTTCGCCCGCGAGATGCTCCGCGATCTGGGTTGCGCCGAGAATGCGCATGACCGGCGCCGCGCGCGTCACACCGCGCGCCAGCAGCGCACGCACTTCGTCGACGGCGCCGGCGGCGATCATGGCGTCGAAGCGCGCATCGCAGGCGGCAATGACATCGGCGCGCGGCGGCAACACCAGGATATTGAATGTGCGCAGCGGGAAACGTGTTTCACGCCCACGCCGCTGCCATTCCCGCAGCGAGACACCGCTGGCCTCCAGCACCTCATAAGCGCGCAGATTGCGGTGCGTATCGCCGGCGTTGAGGCGCGCGGCATCGGGATCGCGCTCCACCAGGCGGGCGTGGAAGGCGTCGTTGCCGATCTCATCCATCAGCGCGCGGACATGCGCGCGCACGTCATCGGGCACCGGCGGGATATATGCCAGACCTTCCGTGAGCGCGCGCAGATAAAGGCCGGTGCCGCCGACAAGAATGGGCAAGGCGTCACCGCAGGCCCGGATTTCGGTTTCGGCGCGGGCCGCCCATTCGGCGGCGGTGCCGCTGTCGCCGGGACCGAGGTCCGCGAACAGGCGGTGAGGCGCCGCCGCCATTTCGGCGTCGCTGGGGCGCGCGGTGAGGATGGGCAGATCGCGGTAGCGCTGCTGGCTGTCGGCGTTGACGATCACACCGCCGCAGTCCCGCGCCAGCGCCAGCGCCAGCGCGGATTTACCGCCCGCCGTAGGGCCCGCGATCACCACCGCACGATGCAGCGCCTGGTTCAAAGGGACATTTTCTCCAACGGCATGCGGCTGCTGTCTAACGCCTTGTATCTATTATGTGAAGCGGCAACCCTTGCGCGGAGTCACAGAAAGCCAATCACGTCAGGGTTGCGGCGCCCCCCTGTCCTGTGACTATGCTCGGGCAACCCTTAGACCCCAAATTGGAATCACGTCAGGCAATCATGTCCAAGAGCAAAGCCGAGATCCGCAACGACATCGAGGATTTCATCGCGCGCCACGGCGGCAAGTATAAGGAATGGTTCGTCGGCACCGCCGCCGACCCCAAGTCGAAACTGTTCAAGACCCACGGCTTCAAGGCCGGCGACAAAGGCCTGTACCGCCAGGCGGGGTCGGAAATCCAGGCCGGCGAAGTGGTCGAGTACTTCACCGACCTCGGCACCCACGGCGACAACACCGTGGCCCGCGACGCCGATTGTGTCTACGCCTACAAGAGAGCGGGCCATACGAAGCCCTGAACTTCTTTTGTCATCCTCGGCCCTTCGGGCCAGGGATGACACTGCGTGTTACTTCTCGTAATTCTCGGCGATGAACCGGTTCAACAACCGCACGCCGTAGCCGGTGGCGCCGCCGGGGCCCAGGGCGGTGCCCTTCTCGTTCCACACCACGCCGGCGATATCGAGGTGCGCCCAGGGGGTGCCGGCCTTGATGAAACGCTGCAGGAACTGGGCGGCGGTGATGCTGCCGGCCTTGCCGCCGCCGATGTTCTTCATGTCGGCGATGGGGGAGCGCAGGTCCTTGTCGTATTCGTCGCCCATGGGGAGGCGCCACAGGCGTTCGCCCACGGCTTTGCCGGCGGCGGTCAGCTGATCGGAGAGTTCGTCATTGTTGGAGAACAGGCCGGCGTAATGTTCCGCCAGCGCCTGGATGATGGCGCCGGTGAGGGTGGCGAGATCGACGATGGCCGCCGGTTTAAAACGGTCCTGCGCGTACCACAGCACGTCGGCGAGAACCAAACGCCCCTCGGCGTCGGTGTTGAGCACTTCGATGGTCTGACCCGACATCGAGGTGACGACGTCGCCCGGACGCTGGGCGGCGCCGTCGGGCATGTTCTCCACCAGGCCGCACAGGCCGATGACGTTCACCGGCGCCTTGCGCCGCGCCAGCGCGCGCATGAGGCCGACGACGATGCCGGCGCCGCCCATGTCCCACTTCATGTCCCACATGCCAGCGGGCGGCTTCAGGCTGATGCCGCCGGTGTCGAAACACACGCCCTTGCCGACGATGGCCAAGGGTGCCGCTTTCCTGTCGGGCGCGCCGTCCCAGCGCATCACCAGCAATTGTGAATCGCGCACCGAGCCCTGGCCGACGCCGAGCAGCGCGCCCATGCCCAATTTCTTCATGGCGCCGACGCCCAGCGCCTCGATCTTGACGCCGTCGGCGGCCAGTTCCCTGGCGCGCGCGACGAAGGATTCCGGATAGATGATGTTGGCGGGTTCGGTGATCAGGTCGCGGGTGATGGTGACGCCGGCCACCACCGCGCCGACGCTCACGTAACTCTTCCTGGCCGCCGCCGGATCGTCGGTCTGGATGACGATCGCCTTGAGGCGCGGCTTGGCGTCGCTGTCTTCCTTGGTGCGGTACTTGGTGAAGCGGTAGGACTTGAGCGCGGCGCCGCCGCCCACATGGGCGGCGAGAGCGGCGGCGGTTGCCTTGGCGCCGTCCAGGCCTTCCAGGATCACCGCCGCGCTGACGTCGCGCGCGGCCGCGTCATAGATCACCGCGCCGATGCGTTCGGCGGCGGTTTCATCGAGGGTCTTGGGGTTGCCGAGCCCCACCAGCACCGCGCGATTCACCTTGGAGCCGGCGGGGGCGATGACCGTCAGGGTCTTTTCGCGTTTGCCCGAGAACGCCGCGGCCTTGATGGCGCGCACCAGGGCGCCTTTGGTCTGTTTGTCGAACTTGTTTGCCGCGGGCGAGAGCTTCACGCCGCTTTTGCCGCCTTCCGCAACCCCGAACACCACGGCCCCTTGGGTGGGCACGGCGATTTTGGCGAAGGTGATATTCATAGGCTGCAACTCCCAAAGCGGTGGTTAAGCTTTAAACCTAGAGCATTTTCCGATGAAGTGGATGCCGGTTCATCGCAGAAAATGCGACCAAACCAAAAAAGATTAGAGCATGATCGCGATTCAATATGATTCGATCATGCTCTAAGTGCGGTTTTTTGCTGTTTGGTACAGCGAAGTAGGAGAAAGACTGCGCAGCTTGGCCTCCCGCGGCGGGCTGGCTATGGTGCAGCCTGTCGCCAACGAAAGGCGCTTTTTGAGGGTCATCCGGCCATGGGCAAATTCGGCATCGGCCAGGCCGTCCGCCGCGTCGAGGATCGGCGCTTCCTCACCGGCCAGGGCCGCTACACCGACGACATCACGGTGGCTGGGCAGACGTGGCTGTACGTGCTGCGCTCGCCTTACGGGCATGCCGAGATCCTGTCCCTGGATGTGGACGCGGCGCGCGCCGCGCCGGGTGTGATCGGCGTCCTCACCGCCGCCGACATGGACGCCGCCAATGTCGGGCCGCTGCCGGTGGAGGGCATTCCGCCGGGTGCTGACGGGAAATCGCCGGCGCCGCCGTACCGCCCGGTGCTGGCGAAAGACCGCGTGCGTTATGTCGGCGAACCTGTGGCGGCGGTGATCGCCGACACCCTCCTGCAAGCCAAAGACGCGGCCGAACTGATTTCCGTCGATTACCGCGACCTGCCGGCGGTGGCGCTGCCGGCGGAGGCGGTGAAGCCCGGCGCTCCCCAGTTGCATGAGACCGCGCCGGGCAATGTGCTGGTGCATTGGTCCCTGGGAGACCGCGCCAAGGTCGACGCGGCTTTCGCCAAAGCCGACAAGATCGTGTCCATCGATCTTATCAACAACCGCCTGGTGCCCACGGCCATGGAGCCGCGCGCTGCCATCGCCGCGTTCGACCAGGCCGCCGGGCGGTTCACCCTGACCATCGGTTGCCAGGGCGTGCACAAAATGCGCGACTGGGCGGCGAAGGCGTTCCACATCGCACCGGAAAAGATCCATGTGCTGTCGCCCGACGTCGGCGGCGGCTTCGGCATGCGCTTCTTCCTCTATAACGAGCCGGTGCTGTGCATGCAGGCGGCGCGGCAGTTCGGCGTGCCGGTGAAGTGGACCGCCGACCGCTCCGAGAGCTTCCTCGCCGACGGCCATGGCCGCGACCAGGTCAATCACGCCGAGCTGGCGTTGGATAAGGACGGGCTGTTCCTGGGTCTGAGGCTCTCCAACCTCGGCAATGTCGGAGCCTACCTCTCGCAATACGCCGCCTTTGTGCAGACCATGGCCGGTTGCGGCATGGCGTGTGGAGCTTATCGCATCCCGGCCGCCTGCGTGGACGTGAAGGTGGTGCTGACCAACACCGCGCCCATCGACGCCTATCGCGGCGCCGGCCGGCCCGAGGCCGCCTATATGATCGAGCGCCTGGTGGAGAAAGCCGCGCGCGAAATAGGCATCCCCTCCACCGAACTGCGCCGGCGCAATTTCATCCCGCCCGACGCCTTCCCCTACAAGACGCCGCTGGGGCCCAAGTACGACACCGGGCGCTACGCCGAATTGATGGACCAGGCGCTCGCGCGTGCCGACGCCGCCGGAATCGCCGCCCGCCGCGCCGAAGCCAGGAAGAACGGCAAGCTGCGCGGCTTGGGCGTTAGTTATTACGTGGAAGCCTGCGCCGGCGGCAGCGCCGAGCAACCGCAGTTGCGTTTCGAGAAGGACGGCCGCCTCACCATCCTGATCGGCACCCAGTCCAACGGCCAGGGGCACGAGACCGCTTACGGCCAGATCGCCGCCGCCACCTTGGGCATCCCTCTGGACCGCATCACCGTCAAGCAAGGCGACAGCGACGCCATCCCCACCGGCGGCGGCACCGGCGGCTCGCGCTCCATTCCCATCGGCGGCAGCGCGGTCATGACCAACGGCCTCAAGATGATCGACCAGGGCAAGACCCTGGCGGCGGACATGCTGGAAGCGGCCACGGTGGATATCGAATTCGACGAAGGAAAATTCCGCATCGCCGGCACCGACCGCACCGTCGCCTGGGACAAGGTGGCGGCCGCGTCCTATGCCGACACACGCCCCGACGGCGTCGCGCCCGGCCTGTTCGTCACTGAGACCTACCATCCCGAAGGCGCCACCTTCCCCAACGGCTGCCATGTCTGCGAAATCGACATCGACGAAGCCACCGGAGTGGTAGAATGGGTGCGCTACACCATCCAGGACGACCTCGGCCACACCCTCAACCCGCTTCTGGCGGAAGGCCAGATCGTCGGCGGCGCGGTGCAAGGCCTGGGGCAGGCGCTGCATGAGCACGCGGTCTATGACGCGACCGGCCAGCTCACCACCGGCTCGTTCATGGATTACTGCATGCCGCGCGCCGACAGCACGCCGGATTTCGACGTCGCCACCACCGAGGTGCCGACGCCGCGCAACGCCATGGGCATCAAGGGCGCCGGCGAGGCCGGCACCATCGGCGCGACACCGGCGGTGGTAAACGCGGTGCTGGATGCGCTTAGCCCCCTGGGGATCACGCATCTCGACATGCCGCTGACGCCGATCAAGCTGTGGCAGGCGATTCAAGACTCAAAGGCTGCTGCGTAATGGACTTTGCGACACTCGAAAGTTGGATGGAAAAACTGCTGCCGGCGGTCGAGGATGCCGGGCGCGCCATTCTCATGGTGCGCTCCCAGGGCTTCGACGTCATCACCAAGGCCGACCAATCGCCCGTCACCGTCGCCGACCAGGCGGCGGAAGGCGTTGTGCTGGATATGTTGGAACAACTGACGCCGGTGTTTCCGGTGGTGGCCGAAGAGCGCGCCGCCGCCGGCCAAATACCGAAGTGCGGTCAAGGCTTCTGGCTGGTGGACGCGCTGGACGGCACCAAGGAGTTCATAAAGGGCGGCAACGATTTCACCGTCAATGTCGGTTTCATCTGGGACGGCCTGCCGGTCATGGGACTGGTGCACGCGCCGGCGCGCAATGAGACCTATATGGGCGCGCTAAGGGACGGCACACATAAGGCCTTCATCATCCGGGACGGCAAGCGTGCGCCGCTCGCGGTGCGCCGCCGTCCGGCCAAGGTGGTCATCACCGGCAGCAAGTCCCACGAGGTGCCCGAGCTGATGGATCCGTTCCTCGCCAAATACGACGTGGCGGAAAAGGTAGTGATCGGCTCGTCGCTCAAGTTCTGCCTGGTGGCGGAGGGCAAGGCCGACCTCTATCCGCGCTTCGGCCCCACCAGCGAGTGGGATACCGCCGCCGGCCACGCGATGCTGCGCGCCGCCGGCGGGCGGGTGCACGACTTCAACGGCGCCGAGATGCGCTACAACAAACCCAATTTCCGTAATGGCGCGTTCCTCGCCGACGGTGGCGCGTGAGTGTCATCGCCGCCGATGACGCCGGCATTGCGCGCGCGGCGCAGATCCTGCGCGAGGGCGGCCTGGTCGCGTTCCCGACCGAGACCGTCTACGGCCTCGGCGCCGACGCCACCAACGGCAAGGCGGTGGCGCGCATTTTCGACGCCAAAGGCCGGCCGTCGTTCAATCCGCTGATCGTGCATATTCCCGAAGCGGCGGCGGCGCGGGAGTTCGCGGTGCTGCCCGAGCTGTTCACTGCCCTCGCCAACGCTTTCTGGCCTGGGCCTTTGACCCTGGTGATGCGGCGCACCGCCGTCTGTCCGATTTCAGACCTCGCCTCGGCCGGCGGACCGACCCTGGCGCTGCGGGTTCCCGATGCGCCCGCCGCGACAGCCTTGCTGCGGGCCTGCGGCCGGCCCCTCGCCGCGCCCAGCGCCAACCGGTCGGGCGGCATCAGCCCGACCCGCGCCGAACATGTCGCCGCGTCGCTGGGCGAGCGCGTCGACCTGATCCTGGATGCCGGTCCCTGCCGCGTCGGTCTGGAATCCACCGTGCTGGATATCAGCAGCGCCGTGCCGGCGATCCTGCGGCCGGGGTCGGTGACCCGCGAGCAGATCGCCGCCGTCGTCGGCGCTGTCACCGCCGGCGCCGACGACCCCGCCGCGCCGAAATCCCCCGGCACGCAGCTCAGCCACTACGCGCCGTCCCTCCCCTTACGCACCAACGCCGGCGAAGCGCGCGCCGGTGAAGCCCTGCTCGGCTTCGGAGCGGGCGCTGCGACCTTGAACCTCAGCGCCGCCGGCGATCTCACCGAAGCGGCCGCCAACCTGTTCGCCATGCTGCGCAGCCTCGATGACCCACGCCGGTTCACGGGTATCGCCGTGGCCCCGGTTCCCGACACCGGCGTGGGCGTGGCCATCAACGACCGCCTGCGCCGCGCCGCGCATCAAAATCCCTGAAAACACTGGAAATTCGGGCGATTGCACTTGCCCGCGGCCTGCCCCATCTTGGCGCCGAATAAGCCAGGACTTACCCATGCCTCTCGACCAGACCTTGCGCGACCGGCTTCTCGACATCGTCGGCGCCAAAGCCGTGATCTCCGATGTCGCCGCCATGGAACCCTATCTGCGCGAGGAGCGCGGCAATTATCGCGGCCGGGCGGCGCTGGTGGTGCGGCCGGGCTCCACCCAAGAAGTGGCGCGCATCGTCGCCGCCTGCGCCGCGGCCAATGTTCCCATCGTACCCCAGGGCGGCAACACCGGCCTCTGCGGCGGCGCCGTGGCCACCGACGCCATCAACGAGATCATCATCAATCTCGGGCGCATGAATACCGTCCGCGCCATCGATCCGGTGAACTTCACGGTTGCCGTCGATGCCGGCTGCATCCTGGCCGACGTGCAGAAAGCGGCCGACGACAAGAACTGCCTGTTCCCCTTGAGCCTGGCCGCCGAAGGCAGCTGCCAGATCGGCGGCAACCTTTCGACCAATGCCGGCGGCATCAACGTGCTGCGCTATGGCAACGCGCGCGACCTGGTGCTGGGCCTGGAAGTGGTGCTGCCCGACGGCCGCATCTGGAACGGCATGCGGGCGCTCGGCAAGGACAACACCGGCTATGCGCTGCGCCACCTGTTCGTGGGCGCGGAAGGCACCCTCGGCATCATTACCGGCGCCGTGTTGAAGCTGTTCCCGAAGCCGTTGGAGAAAGCCACGGCGTTCTGCGGTTTCGACAAGATCGAGAACGCCACCCTGCTGCTCAACCGCGCCCGGGCGCTGTCGGGCGACGCGGTCACCGCCTTCGAGCTGATGCCGCGCATCGGCATTGAGTTCTGCCTCGCCCATGTCGCCGGCAACCTTGACCCCCTGTCGTCGCCGCATCCCTGGTATGTGCTGATGGAGCTGTCGTCCTCGCGCCCCAATTCCGGCGTGCGCGCGGCCTTCGACGCCATTCTGGAAAGTGCCTTCGAGGATGGGATCATCACCGACGCGGTCGTGGCGGAAAGCCAGTCCCAGGCAAATGCGCTCTGGCGCCTGCGCGAGACCTTGCCCGAAGCGCAGAAGCCCGAGGGCGGCAGCATCAAGCACGACGTCTCGGTGCCGGTGTCCTGCGTCCCCGCGCTGCTGACCGAGGGCATGGCCGCGGTCACCCGGCGCTTCCCCGGCACGCGGCCGGTGCCGTTCGGCCACCTCGGTGACGGCAACATCCATTTCAACATCACCCAGCCCAAGGGCGCCGACCCCAAAGCCTATCTCGACCAGCGCGAGGAGATGAACCGCATCATCCATGACATCGTCGTGCGCATGGGCGGGTCGATCTCGGCCGAACACGGCATCGGCCTGCTCAAGGTCGATGAGATGGTCCACTACAAGGACCCGATCGAACTGGAACTGATGCGCCGGCTGAAACACGCCTTCGACCCGGCCAACCTGATGAATCCGGGAAAGATCGTTCGATAGGGTGTTTGGCGCCGCCGGAAAATTTCCGGCGCGGTGAAACTTTTCCGCCGGCTTGCGCGTTACTGCACTGCCTGGAGTGCGTCTTCCCGCCAATGCGGTGCGCAGGCGCAACACCTCTTTCCTTTCGATGATCTGCCGCCGTTCGGCGCTTGCCGCGCAACCGGACGATACCCATGTTGACGCCGATCGAACGCGGCTGTTCCCCCGAATGCCCGCGCATTTTCTCGGAGCTTTCTAAAATGAAAATCAGAGTCCTGCTGGCCGCCGCTACGGCCGGCATTGCCTTCGCCGCCGCGGCGCCGACGTCTCCGGTTCGGGCGTCGGAGCCCGGCCTGTACGTCGGCCTCGGCGCCGGCATGTTCGCCCCCGAACACGACACGGTGGATACCCGCGTCGTCGGCCGCCCGTTCGCGCAGCCGCAGATTACCTACAACATCGGCTGGGGCGTCCTCGGCGCGGTCGGTTACAAATGGGACCAGGGATACCGCACCGAATTCGAAGTCAGCTACCGCCAGGCCGCCTTCAATGACTTCGCGGGCGCGGGCACCGCGGGCCACCTGGGTTCCACCGGCGTCATGGCCAACGCGCTGTTCAATGTCGGCGGCGGCAGCGGCTTCCAGCCCTATATCGGCATCGGCGCCGGCGCGGCCTTCGCCAAATGGCACCACTTCCAAGGCGGCCGTGCGGCGGCTTATCCGCTGGGCACGCCGATGGTCGACGACAGCAGCCCGGCGGCCTTTCAGTATCAGGGCATCGCCGGCGTCGAATTCCCGCTGTCGCCCAACACCGACATGTTCGTCGACTACCGCTATGTCGGCAGCCTGAATCATAAATTCTGGAGCACCGCGCCCACGGGTTCGGCCTTCAGCAACGTCGACACCACCAGCCACAATGTGATGGTGGGCCTGCGCTTCTCGTTCGGCGCCGCGCCGGTGAAACAGGCCGCGGCGGCACCACCGCCGCCGGCTCCGCCGCCTCCGCCTCCGCCGCCCCCTGTTTCACCGCCGCCGCCCCCGCCGCCGGTGCCGCAGAAGTTCCTGGTGTTCTTCGACTTTGACCGGTCGAACGTGAACCCGGCCGCGGCTGCGATCGTCCGGGAAGCGGCCGACTACGCCAGGAAGAACGGCAAGGCGGTGATCCATGTCACCGGCCACACCGACCGCGCCGGCACCGACGCCTATAACCTCGCGTTGTCCGAACGCCGCGCGAAAGCCGTGCAGGCGGCGCTGACCAGCCTCGGCTTCACCGCCAACCAGATCACCATTGCCGCCAAGGGTGAGTCGGAAAACCTCGTGCCCACCGGCGACGGTGTGCGCGAACCGCAGAACCGGCGCGTCGAAATCGTCATGGATCCCTGATCCATCTCTTACCATCGCGTTAAAGAAAAACGCCGGCGGGACCGTCCCGCCGGCGTTTTTTATTGTGTGCCGCTATCGCCAGAGTTGCGCCGCTGCGCGCTTCGGTAGATCATTTGGTAGATCATAGGTTTGGATACTTCTCGGGGGATTTTCCAATGAAGATCAAGTTCGCGCTGGCCGCCGCGGCGGCCTTCTACGCCATGCCCGCAGCCGCGCTCGAGCCCGGCGCTTACGCCAGCCTCGGTGGCCTGCTCAACGTCACCTCCAACTCGACGCCGCAGATCTCGGTCTTGTCCGCGCCGACGCCGCGCCAGATCGATGTGACCTTCAAGGCGGGATGGGGCCTGCGCGGCGCCGCGGGCTACAATTTCTCCGGCTGGCGCGCCGAACTGGAAGGCGGTTACCGCCAGGCCAAGCTCGGCCACGTCAATGAAGCGGTGGCGTCGGGCAAACAAAACGTCTTCGACGTCATGGGCAACCTGATCTTCAACGTCGGCCAAGGCTTCGGTTTCCAGCCCTATCTCGGCGCCGGGATCGGCACCGCGTGGAGCAAATGGAGCGACGTCAGCAGCGCGTATGTCACGGCGCTCGGCGGCGGCATGGCGCGCTATGACGACAACAGCCCGACCGGCTTCCAGTACCAGGGCATCGCCGGCGTCTCGTTCTCGATCACCCCCACCTCCGACGTATTCGTGGACTACCGCTACCTCGGCACCACCGGCCTCAAGTTCCAGAGCGCGGCCCCCACGGGCTTCACCATCGGCGAACACAAGGACGGCAGCCACAATCTGATGGTCGGCGTCCGCTTCGCCTTCGGACACTGATTTATAAAAAGCAAAACGCCGGCGGGCGAAGGCCTGCCGGCGTTTTTTAGTGTCTTCTTTTATAGCCTTCAGGCCGGGATCAGTTGGCGGTCGCGGCCTTGATGACCGGGGCGTCCGGAGAAGCACCGCACTGGGCCGGCACGGCGGCGCCGGGCGCGTATTTGGCGGCCATGGTCGGCAGGGCCTGGGGTTCTTCTTCCAGCCGCAGGAACATGGTCCAGGTGTCGCCGCAGTATTGCTCGGGCTCCTGGGCGCGCGACAGACCGGCGGAATTGGCCAACTGGGTGAGGTGGCGGTTCAGCGCCGGCTCGCCGCCGCCGATGCGCTTGAAGTAGGAGACCATCTGCTGGCCGGCGGAGGTCAGGGATGGCCGGAATTTCTCGACGAAGCCGTTATAGGCGGTCTGCTGGTTGCAGGAGAGCGCCGCCACCATGAAGCGGCTTTGCAGATCGCGCAGGCGGAACGCGGCGGCTTCTTCTCCCGAGACGCAGTTCGCGGCGTCTTTGGCGGCGGCGGGCGTGCCCGCGGCTACAACCATCGCCAGCGCTACGCTCGCAGCATAATTTGCCAGTTTACGATTCATAATGTGCCTTCTCCCACCAGAGGGCGATGCGATGATAGGGCGGTTTGTTCCCGCCGCAAAATATTTTGAGCACCGCATGAATACGGATGCGCCGCCGCACCCGCTTGCGGGGGAATTGCTGCATCGCACGCCCGTGCGGATAGCGGTGAAACGCGGTTCATGGACCCTTAGAGTGGCCCCGCTTCCATTAAGGAGCGGTTTACGATTGGCGGAGCGAGGCGCAAATCGCTGGTAAACGGCGCGGCGGCGGGCTCAACTCCGCGGCGCGACTCGCATCGCGCGAGCCGGCGGGGCGGACTATAATCGCGGTCATGTCGGGCATCTCCTGGTACATCTTCCGCCAGCTGGGCTGGGGCACCGTCCTGGTGGCCCTGGTGCTGACGCTGATCGTCTGGCTCACCCAGTCGCTCCAGTTCCTGCAGTTCATCATCAACAAGGGCCTGGCCTTGGGCGACTGGCTCAAGCTCACCACCCTGCTGCTGCCCAGCTTCATCGTCGTCATCCTGCCCAGCGCTTTGTTCTTCGTGGTGGTGTTCGTCTACAACAAGCTGATCGCCGACCGCGAGCTGGTGGTGGTCCAGGCCGCCGGCATGAGCCGCCTGGGCATCGCCGCCCCGGCATTGGTCGCGGCCGGCGCCGCGGTGGCCGCCGGCTACCTCCTCAGCCTGTTCGGCGTGCCTGCCTCCTACCGCGGCTTTCGCGAGCAGCAGTGGAACCTGAAAGCCA
Organism: Rhodospirillaceae bacterium; assembly: GCA_041905795.1. Taxonomy (GTDB): domain Bacteria; phylum Pseudomonadota; class Alphaproteobacteria; order Rhodospirillales; family Rhodospirillaceae; genus SHVO01. The sequence goes on from JAYRKL010000003.1 coordinate 138,062, forward strand.
ACGCCTCCCAGGTGCTGATCCGCGAGGGCGCCTTCAACACCCTCACCGACGGGCTCACGGTCTATGTGCGCGAGCGCGGCCGCGGCGGCGAGCTGGAGGGCGTCATCGTCCACGACACGCGCGAACGCACCAGGAGCATCACCCTTACCGCCGCGCACGGCGCGCTGGGACGCGGCGACAGCGGCCCCAGGCTGGTGCTGGAGAACGGCAGCCGCCAGGAGCTGGCGGCGGGCACCGGCAATCTGTCGGTGCTGTATTTCGACAGCTATGGCCTGGACCTGGACGACGTCGGGACCAATCCCGGCGACCGCTACGCCGACAACCGGGAGAGATCGACGTTCGATCTGCTCTCGACACGGGAGAGCGATGCCCAGACCGCGCTGAAAGTCGCGCGCATGCATGCCGAGGCCCACCAGAGGCTGTCGGGCCCGATCGCCGCCCTGGGCTACACGCTGGTGGCCCTGATGTTCCTGCTGACCGGGGTTTTCGACAAACGCGGCCAGATTGAGCGGATCGCCGGCGCGGTCATTGTCATCGTCCTGCTGCAAGCCCTGGCCCTGGGCGCCATGAACCTTGCCGCCCGGGCGTCGGCGTTTGTGCCGCTGATGTACCTGGTTAGTCTGGTTCCCGTGGCTGTGGGGTTGTATATGATCGCCGCACCAGACCGGCCGTGGGTTTCCTGGACGGCCACCCGACATAGCAGGGCGTGATATCCGTTTCATGATTCAGCTGAGCGCCACCGGGTCCGGGCGGAAGACACGCCTGATCGCTGCCGCCCTGCGGTCGTCGCTGGCCGCGCTTTTGCTCGCCAGCGTGTTCCATGTCCCGGCCCAGGCCGCCTTCGTCGAGGCCGACCGCACTTCAACCGCCCGCGGGGGCAGCGATCCGGGCGCCGACAACACCCTGCTGCAAGCTGACGAGATCAGCTACGACCAGGACGCCAATGTGGTGACCGCGTCGGGATCGGTGGAGATCGTGCGCGGCGACCGCGTGCTGCTGGCCGACAGGATCGTCTACGACCGCACCAAGGACATCGCCACCGCCACCGGCCACGTTTCGCTGCTGGATGACACCGGCACGGTGTTCTTCTTCGAATCCCTCCAGGTCACCGGCGACATCAAGCAGGGCCTGGCGGAAGAGGTGCGGGTGCTGCTCTCGGATAAATCCCGCCTCGCCAGCCGCGGCTTCCGGCGCATCTCCACGGCCGTCAGCGAGCTTTATCAGGCGGTCTACACGCCCTGCGACAGCTGCACGGGCACCGATCCCCTGTGGCAGATCAAGGCCGGCGAAGTGCGCTACGACCGCGACGCCCAGATGGTCTACTACGACAACGCCTGGCTCGAGATCAAAGGCGTGCCGGTGTTCTACACGCCCTATCTCGCCCATCCCGATCCCACCGCCGGAGCGAAGTCGGGACTGCTGCTGCCCACCCTCGGCGCCAGCCGCAACCTGGGCGTTTTCTATAAGCAGCCCTATTACATCGCCATCGCCTCGGACCAGGACGCCACCATCACGCCGTTCCTCACCGGCAACGCCGGCCAGGGCTCGACCTTCGAATACCGCCGCGACTTCCGGAACGGGCAAGTGCGCCTGGACGGCAGCCTCATGGCCGGCGATCCGCAATTGAACGAGGACGTGCGCGGCCACTTCATCGGCTGGTCGCGGTTCGACCTGGATGAGAACTGGCGCACCGGCACCGACGTCAACCTGGCGTCCGACCAGACTTACCTGCGCCGCTATAACTTCCGCGCGCCCAGCTGGCTGACCTCCAATGTGTTCGCCGAGCGCTTCACGCAGAACTCCTACTTCTCGGCCAACGCCTATTACTTCCAGCGCCAGCGCGTGGACGTGACCGGTTCCTCGGTGCCGGTGGTGGCGCCGCTGATGGAATACAATTACCTCACCGACCCCGACAGCATCGGCAGCTATTGGAGCTTCGACGCCAACAGCCTGATCCTGTTCCGCGAAACCGGCACCGACACCAACCGCCTGTCCAGCCGCGTCGCCTGGAACCTGCCCTACACCACGCGCGGCGGGTCGATCTTCACGGTGCGCGCCGATGTGCGCGCCGACGGTTACTATGTGCGCGACCTGCAGCGCCCGCTGCACAAGGATGTTTTCACCGGAACGTCGGGCCGCGTGGTGCCGGAAGCCTCGGTGGAATGGCGTCTGCCCCTGGTCAGCGACCAGATGGGCTTCCATCAGGTGCTGGAGCCCATCGTCATGGTGGCCGCGAGCCCCAATGGCCTCAACCGCGAGAGCATCCCCAACGAGGACAGCCTCGATCTGGAATTCGACGACACCAACCTGTTCTCCATCGACCGCTTTGCCGGGTTCGACCGCGTCGAGACTGGACCGCGCATCAACTACGGCCTGCGCTGGTCGGTGTTCAACGAGACGGTGGGCACGGTGTCGGCCCAGGCCGGCCAGGTCTACCGCTTCAAGCCCGACCCGGCGTTTACGCCGCTGTCCGGCCTCGCCGGGCATTTCTCGGATTTCGTCGGCCATATCGACTACACGCCGAGCGCGCTGCTCAGCGTCGATTACCGCTTCCGCGTGGACAAGGACCACTTCGCGCCGCGGCGCAGCGAGTTCGGCGCCAGCTTCGGGCCCAACCTGCTGCGCGCCAATCTTTCGTATATTTTCGTCAAGGCCGACGCCAGCACCCTGGTCACCGACGGCAGCACCGAGGAATTGTTCGCGATGCTCTCCAGCCGCTTCTCGGAGCACTGGTCGGTGGTGGCCAGCCACCGCGAGAACCTGGGCCGCCTCGGCGGCAGCATCCGCACCGAGTTCGGCCTGACCTACGAGGACGAATGCTTCCTCATGGGTCTGACGGTGGCCAACGACAACACCGAAGACCGCGATTTCAAAAAGGGCGTCGCCGTGCTGCTGCGCTTCAGCCTCAAGACCATCGGCGATATCAAGTTCAATACCGACGTGGGTTCTCGGCGCTAAACGCGGTGTACTCGGCCTTTTTGGTGGGCGCGCGTCTTAGCGCGCGACAAATTTAATACCGACGTAGGTTCTCGGCGCTAGAGGCGCTAAGCCCTTGGGGAATTTGCTGTAATCTTCGCCACGATCAGGGTTTCCCTGGCTGGTTTTTGGCCCCGGTCCCGCGTATCTTGGCGTCCCATTTTCCGGTTCCTGAAGTGATCAAAGCGATGCCCGTCCCATTCCGTCTTTCGACCACCCTTCTCGCTGCGTGCCTTGGCCTTGCAGCCGGCACCGCCCTCGCGGCCGAAGCGCCCTTGGGCGGCGGCCTCGGCTCCTTCGGCGCGCCGGCGGCGCCGGCCAACGCCATGAGCATCGCCGCGGTGGTGAACGAGGACATCATCACGGTGTTCGACGTGCAGGCCCGCCTCGGCCTGTATCTCGCCACCTCGGGCCTCGACAACACCCCGGATATCCGCGGCCGCCTGATGCCCCAGGTGGTCAACGCCCTGATCGACGACCGCCTGAAGCTGCAGGAAGCCAAGCGCCTCAAGATCACCACCGGCGAGAACGAGATCCGTTCCTCGGTCGATACGATTGAACAGCGCAACGGCATGCGTCCCGGCGCCTTCCGCGGCATGCTGGCGCAAGCCAACGTCGACACCAGCACGCTCTACACCCAGATCGAAGCCGACCTCTCCTGGGTGAAGGTGATCCGCAAGGAACTCGCCCGCGACACCACCGTGCAGCCGCAGGAAGTGAAGGCGGTGATGGCACGCATGAAAGCCAACCAGGGCAAGCCCGAGCGCCTGCTGGCGGAAGTCTTCCTGCCGGTGCAGCCGGGCGTGTCCGAACAGGCGGTGCGCCAGCTCGCCGACCGCCTGGTGCAGCAGGCCCGCGGCGGCACACCGTTCCCGGCCCTCGCCCAGCAGTTCTCGCAAAGCGCCACGGCGGCCCTGGGCGGCGACCTCGGCTGGGTGGTGCAGGGCGAACTGGAGCCGGAAATCGAAGCCATGGTCTCCCGCCTGGAGCCCAACCAGTTCTCGGACCCCATCCGCACCTCGTCGGGCTATCACATCATCGCCCTGCGTGAGCGCCGCTCGTCCGGCGCGCCGGACCCGCGCATGTCGGTGGTCTCCTTGAGCCAGATCTATCTGCCCAACCTGGGCGGCCGCGCCCTGACGCCGGCCAAGATCGCGCAGCTCTCGGAAGACATCCACAGCAAGGCCAAGACCTGCACCGAGATGAATACCCTGGCCAAGGACATCGGCACGCCGGGTTCGGGCCCGATCCCCGCGGTCTATATCGGCGGCCTGCCGGACAAGGTGCGCGACGGCATCACCGACCTCAAGGCCAACCAGTTGAGCCGGCCCATCGAAGTGTCGGGCGCCCGCCTGTTCGTGATGGTGTGCATGCGCAAGGACGACACCGGCCTGCCCAGCGAAGAGCAGGTGACGGCCCAGCTGCAGAACGAAAAGCTCACCAACGCCGCGCGCCAGAAGCTGCGCGACCTGCGCCGCGCCGCCCTGATCGATATCCGTATTTAAGAGGGCGTATCCAACGTTGGCTCCTTCCGGAGACAGCCTGCCCATCGCGCTCACCATGGGTGAGCCGGCGGGCATTGGCGGCGAGATCGCCCTCAAGGCCTGGGTGAAGCACGCCACCGCGCCCTTCTTCGCGATCGATTCCGTCGGCCGGCTGCAGGCGCTTGCCGCGCGCTTCGGCATCCCCTGCCCGGTGAAAGCCATCGCTGCGCCCGAGGAGGCCGCGGCGGTCTTCGGCGAAGCCTTGCCGGTTCTGCCTTTGCCGGTGCCTCTCGCGACCGCCGTATCCCCCGGCGCCCCCGACGAACGCAACGGCCCCGCCGTGGTGGGCGCCATCGATCTCGCGGTCACCCTGGCCAAGGCCGGCAGGATCGGCGGCTTTGTCACCAACCCCATCAACAAGGCCGTGCTGCGGAAATCCGGCTTCGCCTTTCCCGGCCATACCGAATACCTCGGCCATCTCGCCGGCGGCAAACCGGCGGTGATGATGCTGGCCATCGCCGGCCTGCGGGTGGTGCCGGTGACCGTGCACCTGGCCCTCAAAGACGTGCCGCGGGCGCTGACACAGGACGGCATCGTTGCCTGCGGCCGCATCCTGGACGCCGCGCTCAGGACCGACTTCGGGCTCAAAGCCCCGCGCATCGCCGTGGCCGCGCTCAACCCGCATGCCGGCGAGAATGGCGTGATGGGCGACGAGGAAACCGGCGTCATCGCCCCGGCCGTGGCGCGATTGCAGGCGGACGGCATCGCCGCCGCCGGTCCCGCCGCCGCCGACACCCTGTTCCATGCCGACGCGCGGGCCAGGTTCGACGCCGCCCTGTGCATGTATCACGACCAGGCGCTGATCCCGCTGAAGACCCTGGATTTCGCCGGCGGCGTCAATGTCACCCTGGGCCTGCCGTTCGTACGCTGCTCGCCGGATCACGGCACCGCGTTCGATATCGCCGCGAAGGGTATCGCCGACCCCTCGAGCCTGCTCGCGGCGCTGGCCATGGCAGCCGATATGGCGGCGCGGCGCGCCCATGCCTGAGACTTCGCTTCCTCCCTTGCGCGACGTGATCGCGCGCGCCGGGCTGCTGGCCGACAAGCGCCTCGGGCAGCATTTCCTGCTGGACCTGAACCTCACCGGCCGCATCGCGCGCGCCGTGGCCAATCTTTCGCACGGCACGACCATTGAAGTTGGCCCCGGTCCCGGCGGCCTGACCCGCGCGCTGCTCGACGCCGGCGCCACCGTCATCACCGTCGAGAAAGACCCGCGCTGCCGCGCCATCCTCGCCGACATCGCCGCGGCCTATCCCGGGCGGCTCACGTCCCTGGAGGGCGACGCCCTGACCGTCGACGCCGCCGCTCTCGGCACGGCGCCGCGCCGGATCGTCTCCAACCTGCCCTACAATGTCGGCACCGAACTGCTGATCCGCTGGCTCGACAACGCCACGGCGTTCGAATCCTTCACCCTCATGTTCCAGACCGAAGTCGCCAATCGCCTGACCGCGCCGGCCGACACCGGCGCCTACGGCCGCCTCAGCGTGTTGGCCCAGTGGCTATGCGACGTGAGCCCCCTGTTCCACGTCAACCCGAAGGCCTTCACACCGCCGCCGCAGGTGCAGTCGACGGTCGTGCAGCTGATCCCGCGCCGGGAACCTTTGGCGCCGGCGCGCCGTGCGACGCTGGAACGCGTCACCGCCGCGGCCTTCGGGCAGCGGCGCAAGATGCTGCGTCAGAGCCTGCTGCCGTTGGCCACCGGCACATCCTTCCTGGACGGGGAGCGCCTGTGCCGCGCCGCCGGCGTCGAGCCGACCGCGCGCGCGGAAACCCTGTCGGTGCAGCAGTTCTGCGCGATCGCCAACGCGCTGGATACCGGCAAGAACTAGCTTTCGTTGCGCATCCCGTTGACGAATTCCACCAGGCCGGTCTGCCGGTGCCGGCGCAGGCGTTCGGCGGTGAGGATGGCCTTCACCCGCGTCAGGCTCTCCTGCATGTCATGGTTGACGATGGCATAGTCGTATTCCGGCCAGTGGCTCATTTCGTCGGCGGCGCGGGCCATGCGTTTCTTGACGACATCTTCGGAATCCTGGGCGCGCTGCCTCAGGCGCCGCCCGAGTTCGGCAAGCGACGGCGGCAGTACGAACACACTGACCAGGTCCTGGCGCGCGTTGGCGGCCAGCTGCTGCGTGCCTTGCCAGTCGATGTCGAACAGCACGTCGCGGCCGCGGCCCAGCTCGTTCTCGACGTGTGACTTGGGCGTGCCGTAGTAATTGTCGAACACGCGGGCATGCTCCAGCAGCGTCTTGTCCGCGACCATGGCGTGATAGTGCGCCTCGCTGATGAAGAAGTAGTCCTTGCCGTCCTTCTCGGCCGGGCGCGGCGGACGCGTGGTCACCGAGATCGACATGCTCAGGTTGGTTTCGGAGTCCAGCAGCAGGCGCGAGATCGTGGTCTTGCCCGCGCCCGAAGGCGACGACAGCACCAGCATCAGTCCGCGGCGGGCGATGGGAACCCCTGGGTGAATAGGCGTTGTCATTCGATGTTCTGGATCTGCTCGCGGAACTGATCAATCACCGACTTGAGCGCCAGCCCCACCCGGGTCAGCGCCAGATCGGACGACTTCGAGCACAGGGTATTGGCCTCACGGTTGAATTCCTGCGACAGGAAGTCGAGACGCCGGCCGCAGGGCTCGCCCTTGTCCAGGATCTCGCGGGCCTGGGCGACATGGGCGGTGAGACGGTCCAACTCCTCGCGCAGATCGTATTTCACCGCCAGCAGCACGGTCTCCTGGGCCAGGCGTTCGGGCGACAGCGCGGGCACATCCTTGGCCAGGTCGTGCACCTGCTGCAGCAAACGCGCCTTCATGGCCTCGGGTTGCATGGCCGCGAGCGCGCGGGCTTCGGCGCACAGGCTTTCGATGGTGGAGATGTGATCGGCGATCACGGCGCCGAGCTTGGCGCCTTCCTGGCGCCGGGCCTTGGCGAGATTGCCGAGCGCGGCCTTGAGGCCCGCGAGCAAGGCGGCGTCGCGGGCCGCCACCGCTTCGGCATCCGGCGGCGGGGCCGCCTCGCGCGTCTGGGCCAGCGCCATCAGGCCGTCCAAGGCCGCCGGTCCGGCGCCCGCGCCGGCTTTGCGGGCGGCGAGCGCGATCAGGCTGTCGAGCAGGGCTTCATCCACCACCGACTCGCGCGCCGCGGTTTCGCCGGCGACCGTCAGGAGAAGATTGAGCGAACCCCGCGCGAACAGGTCGGCCGCGGCCTGCTTGGCCGGGATCTCCAGGCCTTCGAACCCATGCGGCGTGCGCATGCGCACTTCCAGGTTCTTGCCGTTGACGCTCTTGGCTTCCCAGGACCAGGCCATGGGGGTCTTGCCCCCGAGACGGCCTTCCGCCCGGGCGAACCCCGTCATACTGGTCACAATTACCGCCATGGGCCCCCAGCAAGCGTGTCCAGGAAAAGTGGAAACCGGTTTTCTGTCCGGACACGCGACCAATCAATAACCGAGGCTGGCTGCCTTACAGCCGGCCTCGGAGCCCACTGTTATATCGGCGGTTTTGGCCGCTTGCTAGGAGGGGGGCATGCGGAAATCCGCGACAAAGCGGCGGAAGTCCTCCGGGGCCAGGGGTTTGGAGATGTAGTAGCCCTGGATCTCGTCGCACCCGAGGCCCCGCAGGAACTCGAGCTGGGCCAGGGTTTCGACGCCTTCGGCCACCACCGTCAGCCCCATGCTCTGGCCCAGGCGGACCACGGCCTCGACGATCTTCTCGTCCTCGCGCTTGACGCCGATGCCCTTGACGAAGGAGCCGTCGACTTTCAGGCGACAGACCGGGAAAGCCTGGAGGTTGGACAGCGACGAGTATCCCGTGCCGAAGTCGTCCATGGACATGGAGATACCAGCAGCCGTCAGCCGATCGACATTCTGCTGCACGCTGCCGGTACGCTCCATGGCCACGGTCTCGGTGATCTCGATGTCGAGCATCTTGGCGGACAGGCCGGACCGCGCCAGCGTCGCGGCCACCTTGTTGAACAGGTCCTTTTGACGGAACTGCACGCCGGAGACGTTGAAACCGAGGCGAAACTCGGGAAGCCCCTGCACCTGCCAGATCATGTGCTGGCGGCAGATCTCCTCGATGATCCAGTCGCCGATGGGTAGGATCAGGCTGGAGGCCTCCGCGATCGGGATGAACTCGCCCGGCGAGATCAGGCCGCGGTCCGGATGGCTCCAGCGGATCAGCGCCTCGGCGCCGACGATCTTGCCGGAGGCGAGGTCCAACTGCGGCTGATAGGCCAGCCACAACTGCTTGCCTTCCACCGCATGGCGCAGATCGGCCTCGAGCTGGGCGCGCCGGCGGATGTCGGCGTCCATCTCCCGGTCGAAATAGCGGAAGGCGTCGCGGCCCTCGGACTTCGCCTGATACATGGCAAGCTCGGCGTGGCGGAGCAGCGACGGCGGATCGATGTCGTCCTTGGGGAAGGCGGCGATGCCGATCGAGGCGGTGGCCTCGAGCGTGTGCCCCTCGACGATAAAGGGATCGCGGAAGGAATTGAGGAAGCTGCGCACCGTGCGGCTGGCGGCGGCCATGTCGGTCACGTTTTCGAACAGGATTCCGTAATCGTCGCCGCCGAGGCGGGCCAGAGTGTCGCTGGAACGCATCAGCCCGGAGATACGCCCGGCCACGGCGGCGAGCAATTTATCGCCGATTTCATGGCCCAGCGTGTTGTTGATCGCCTTGAAGTTGTCGAGGTCCAGCACCATCACCGCCACCATGGCCTTGGTGCGGCTGGCGCGCTCGATGGCGATCCTGGCGCGGTGCATGAAGACGTGACGGTTGGGCAGGCCCGTGAGCGCGTCGTATTCGGTGAGGCGGATCAACTCGCCTTCGGTCTTGAGGCGCTCCGAGATGTCTTCCTGAATGGCGACGAAATGCGACAGCCGTCCGGTGATGTCGACGATCGGCGTCACGGTCTGTTCGGCGGTGTAGCGGGAGCCGTCCTTGCGCAAGTTGACGATGCGGCCTTTCCAGGTTTCGCCGGTGATGAGTTTGGTCCACAGCTCGGCGTGGGCGCCGTCGTCGGGCGACGGCGGCGCCAGGACCGCCACCGGCTGCCCGCACAACTCATCGGGTTCATAGCCGGTCATGGCGGCGAACGCCGAGTTGGCCCAGGAAATCACGCCGCCCTTCTCGATGATGTAGATGCCGTTGGCCGCGGCCTCCAGCGCCTTGGCCTGCATCTCGATGCGCGCCTCGGCCGAGCGTTTGGCGCTGACGTCATGCAGCGACACCAGGGTGGCGCCCTTACCCTGCCAGGAGATCGGGCGTGTATGCATGTCGACGAACACCGGCTCGCCGCCGGTGACGATCTCCACCGGCGCCGAGTCGCCGCCCGATGTCGCCGGCAGCCCGAACGGACTGCCGGTCAGGGCCTCGCGGGAGGACTGCAGCAGCGCGGCCGCGGCCGGGTTGCAGTAAACGATTCGCCCGTCGTCGTTGGCCACCACCAGGAGTCCATCCACCGCCTGTTCGACCATGTGACGGTAAGGCTGATCGCCAAAGCGCGGGCCGGTCTGGGGCGGCACGCCGGGCCGGAGGCCGAGCCGCAAGGGCCGCATGCGCCGCAAGCCCAAGACGTCGCTGGTGGTCTCGCCGGTGAATTTCATGGTGCCGCCCCCATCTTGTCTCAAACCGTCTTGTCTCAACCTTGATCCCCGCCACATCCGGGCGCCCCAGCCCGGCAAAACCGCCGTCACATAAAGACACTTGTTTTTAGTAACGATTATTTTGTATCGAAACTATTATAGGACACGGATGCTCGCGCAAGAGAAGAATTGGTTCCCAGGACTATTAAACCAAGAGTCATACGGCAAGCATTTGGGAATGCAGGAAAAATGAAACGAATCCTGGTGATCGACGACGACGACGCGGTGCGCGACTCCTTTATCGCCGCCCTGGATTACCGGGATTATAGGCCGGTCGGCGCGGCCTCGGGCCAAGCCGGGATCGACTCGGCCGCCGGCCTGAAACCCGATCTCGTGTTCCTGGATCTGAAAATGCCGGGGATGTCCGGTGTGGAGACCCTGGCCGCCCTGCGCGCGCTGTATCCAGACCTGCCGATCTACCTGGTCACCGGTTTTTACGGCGAGTTCCTGGAGCCGCTGAAGGACCTGCGCCGGCGCGGCGTGCAGTTCGAACTGGCCCGCAAGCCGCTGACGGTTTCGGAAATCCGCGCCATCGCCGAAGGCGTGCTCGCACCGCCCGGGCCATCGCCGGCGGCACGAGTGCGCGCGGCTCATTCCCAGATGTCGAATTGAGGAACTGAACTCCCCATGGCGTCATCACGCGAGCCGGCCCGGGTTCACCTCCGGCTGTATGTTACCGGCCGCACGCCCGCGGCGCTCGAAGCCATCGCCGCCGCCAGGGACCTGGAGCACGAATTGCTCAAGGACTTTGGCGCCTGCGCGGTGGATGTCATCGATGTGCTGAACGATCCGGCTGCCGCGCTGCGCGACGGAATCTATGCCACGCCCACCATCATCCGCGTCAACCCCGGCCCGGTCCGGCGCGTGTTCGGCCGCATCGGCGCCGCCGGCTCGTTACGCGACGCCCTGCAGCTGGACGACCCGGCTTCAAGCGCCGCGGCCGGTTAGCGTTTATCTAAAAAAGGCGCCGGTTTTTGTCCGGACACGCCGAATCAGAGCGTCGACCAGATGAGGGCGGCGGCGGCGAGGCCCATGACGGCGGCGGCGCACCAGCCCAGGACCTTGATCCAGCCCGGCACCGCGAATCGCTCTCCGGCCTTGCCGCTCACCACCAGCATCATCGCAAGCATGATCGGCACCGCGGCGACGCCGTTGATGACCGCCGACCAGAACAGCATGGCGATCGGGCTGATATCGGTGGAGGCCAGCGCCACGCCGCCCAAGGTGGCCGCGCCGACAATGGCGTAAAAACCCAGCGCCCGGCTCGCCGGCAATTCCAGGCTGCCGCGCAGGCCGAAGGCTTCCGCAACGCCATAGGCGGCCGACCCCGCCAGCACCGGCACCGCCAGCAAACCCGTGCCGATGATCCCAAGCGCGAACAGCACGAAGGTCATATCGCCGGCGATCGGCCGCAGCGCCTCGGCGGCCTGGGCGGCGGTGTCCAGCCGGGTTATCCCCTGCGCATGCAAGGTCGCGGCGGTGGTGATCATGATGAACAGGGCGATGCAATTGGAGAACGCCATGCCGCTCCAGGTATCGAAAGAAATCCGGTGAACGACATCGCCGGCGGCGCCATGGGCGCGCCGCACCAGCTGCGCGTCCTCGGCCTCCTGCGACGCCTGCCAGAAAAACAGGTAGGGGCTGATGGTGGTGCCGAAGATGGCCACCACCGTCAGCATCAGATCCTTGTCCAATGAAACCTGAGGCAGCGCCAGACCCTTGAGCACCGCGAGCCACGACACCTGAACACTCAGGGCCGCGCCGACGTAGATCAGCAACACCAGCGCCGCGAGTTTCAGATAGCCGGCATAGCTGTGATAGGGGACCAGCACCTCCGCGGCCAGGCAGACTATTCCAAGGCCGGCGGCGAAATAGAGCCGGTCGCCGCCGGCGATCAAAGTGACGGCATCGCCCATGGCGGCGAGGTCGGCGGCGATATTGACGGTGTTGGCGACCACCAGCAGGACAATGAGGCCCAGCAGCAGCGGCCGCGGCAGCCGGTCGGCGATATTGGGCGTGAGCCCCTTGCCGGTCTTGGCGCCGATCAGGGCGGCGATGATCTGGATCGCGCCCATCAACGGGAAGGTCAGGAACAGGGTCCAGCCCAGGCCATAGCCGAACTGGGCACCCCCTTGGGAATAGGTGGCGATGCCGCTGGGATCGTCGTCGGCGGCGCCGGTGATCAGTCCGGGGCCGAGCGCGCCCCAGAATCGCCGCAGGGGTCCTTGCTTCCGGTCCTGTTCGGCCTTGGATGTTTTCGCCATCAGTCTCCGGCGGCCGCGCGGCGCTTGGCCCTGGAGGACCGCATCAGGTTGAGGCACTCGACGCCGATGGAGAAGGCGATGGCAAAGTAGAGATAGCCGCGTTCGATATGGAAATGGGCGGCGTCTGCCACCAGCACGAAGCCCACCAGGATCAGGAAGGACAGCGCCAGCATCTTCACGGTCGGATGATCGTTGATGAAGCCGGACACCGGCCCGGCCGCGAACATCATGACGAAGATGGCGACAAAAATGGCGGCGATCATGACCGGCAGATTATTGGTCATGCCCACGGCGGTGATGATGGAATCCAGGGAGAACACCAGGTCGAGCACCATGATCTGGGCGATCACCGCGGCATAGGAGGCCGTGCGGCTCTGGCCGCCGCCTTCCTCGTCGCCTTCCACGCTGGCGTGGATCTCCTGAACGCCTTTGTAAAGCAGGTACAATCCGCCCAAACCCAAGACGATATCGCGGCCGCTCACGGCGAATTCCATGACCGTGAACAGAGGTTTGGTGAGCGCCGCGATCCACGACAGCAGAAGCAGAAGGCCGACGCGCAGCACCAGCGCCATCATCAGGCCGATCTTGCGGGCGCTGGCCCGCTGTTCCGCCGGCAGACGCGCGGAGGTGATCGCCAGGAACACCAGATTGTCGATGCCGAGAACGATCTCCAGCACGGTCAACGTGAAGAACGCCGCCCAAGTCTGGGGGTCGAGGAGATATTCGAGCATGGCCGGTCCGGTGCTGTGGCGGTCGGGCTCAGATTAGAGCAATTTTCCGCAACGGGGGATCACGAAGCGGCCACCCTAGAGCATTTTCCGATGAAGTGGATGCCGGTTCATCGCAGAAAATGCGACCAAACCAAAAAATGAGAGCATGTGAGGCCGAAGGGGAAACCGGTTCGGCCCGCCGGCCGGAGGCCGGCTTATCAAGAATCGCGCGCGTTAGCGCGCGACACATGCGACCAAACCGAGTCTAGCGTTTGTTCAACTTCCGCCAGGCGGCGACGTTGCGGTTGTGCTGTTCGAGGGTCGCGGCGAACACATGGCCGCCGGTGCCGTCGGCGACGAAATAAAGGTCATCCGACGCCGCGGGAGCCAGCACAGCGGCGATGGCCGCCCGGCCGGGATTGCAGATCGGGGCCGGCGGCAGTCCATCAATGACATAGGTGTTGTAGGGTGTCGCCTGCTCGAGGTCGGCGCGGGTGAGCGCCCGGTCGAGCGCACCCGTTGCGGGCGCGAGGCCATAGATCACCGTGGGATCGGATTGCAGCCTGATGCCCTTGCGCAGGCGGTTCACAAAGACCGCGGCGACGCGCGGCCGTTCGGCGGCGACGCCGGTTTCCTTTTCGACCACGCTCGCCAGGACCACGGCCTGTTCCGGGCTGTCCAGAGGCAGGTTGGGGGGGCGCGCATCCCACAATTCCTTGAGCACCGCAGCGCGGGCGTTCTTCATGCGCGCGACCATGGCGTCACGGCTGTCGCCCCATTCATAGCGGTACGTCTCGGGCAGGATCGCGCCCTCCTCGGGCGGGGCGGAAACCTCGCCCTGCAGGCCGCCGGCATTGGCGACGATGGCCATGGCCTCGCCCGCGGTCAGGCCTTCAGGGATGGTGAGGAAGCGGGCCACGACGTCGTGGCGCACCAGCTTGTCGAGAGCGGCGGTGACGGTGATGCCCGGCTCGAACCGGTACTCGCCCGGCTTCAGCGCGCGCGCCTTGCCTGAACGTCTTGCTTCCAGTTCCAGCACCAGCGGATAACGCACCACGCCCAGACCCGACAGCACGCGCGCGATGGCGGGCGTGCCGGACCCCGGCGGGATGATGATGGTGGTCGCGGCCTGCAAGGGACCGGGCGCGTTCGCTTCCCGGTCGAACCAGACATAAGCGCCGACCGCAAGACCGGCGGCCACCACCATCAGCCCGAGGAACCAGAACAACAGCCGGGCCATGATGCGAACGGACGACGGTGTGAGGTTAGGGCGCGGGACCGATGACCACGGCGGCATTGGTGCCGCCGAAGCCGAAGGAATTGGACAGCGCGTAGCGGATCTTCCGCTCCCTGGCTTTGTGCGGCACCAGGTCGATGTCGCAGCCCTCGGAGGGATCGTCCAGGTTCAGGGTCGGCGGCGCCACGCTGTCACGTAAAGCCAGCAGCGTGTAGATCGCCTCCACCGCGCCGGCGGCGCCGAGCAGGTGGCCGATGGCCGACTTGGTCGACGACATGGAAAGCTTGTAGGCCTGATCGCCGAACAGGCGCTTCACCGCCTTGAGTTCGATCTCGTCGCCGAGCGGCGTCGAGGTGCCGTGGGCGTTGACGTAGTCGATCTGGTCGGCGTTGAGGTGCGCGTCCTTCAGGGCCGCGCGCATGGCACGGAAGCCGCCCGAACCGTCCTCGGCCGGCGCGGTCAGGTGATAGGCGTCGCCCGAGAGGCCGTAGCCCATGATCTCGGCGTAAATCTTGGCGCCGCGCTTCTTGGCGTGTTCGTAATCTTCCAGCACCAGCACGCCGGCGCCTTCGCCCATGACGAAGCCGTCGCGGCCCTTGTCCCACGGACGCGAGGCCTTCTGCGGCGTGTCATTGTAGCTGGTGGACAGCGCCTTCATGGCGGCGAACCCGGCGATACCCAAGCGGCAGAGCGCCGATTCCGCTCCGCCCGCCACCATCACGTCGGCGTCGCCGTATTTGATCAGGCGCGCGGCGTCGCCGATGGCATGAGCGCCGGTCGCGCAGGCGGTGACCGGCGCGTGGTTGGGCCCCTTGAAACCGTGGCGGATGGAGACCTGGCCGGAAGCGAGGTTGATCAGGCTGGCGGGGATGAAGAACGGGCTCACGCGCCGCGGTCCCTGCGCCTCCAGGGTCTTGGAGGTGTCGTCGATGGTCTCGAGCCCGCCGATGCCCGAGCCGATCATGACGCCGGTGCGCTCGCGGGATTCGTCGGTGGGCGGAACCCAGCCGGAATCCCTGATGGCCTCTTCCGCGGCGGCCATGGCGTAGACGATGAAGTCGTCCATGCGCCGGCGGTCCTTGGGCGTAACGATGGCGTCGGCGATGAACCGGTACGGATGGTCTTCGGCCGTGGGCACGGCGCCGCCGACGCGGCACGGCAGGTCATCGACCTTGAACTTGGTGATGGTGCCGAGGCCCGACTTGCCGGCGATCAGGGATTGCCAGTTGCCGGCGACACCGGTGCCGAGAGGCGTGGTCAGACCGATCCCGGTGACGACAATGCGCTTGTTTTCAAAGGCCATGGCCGCGCCTATTTCCGTTCAGATGTTCAGTAACAGGGTTCGCCAGAAACGATCCCAAAAACGATCATGGGACCCGGTCGAATGCCAGGGCCCCATGAAGCGTATTCCAAAATGGTCATGCGCGGCCTGTTGGACAGACCCGGCATGCCAAAACTTATTTGCTGGCGTTCGCCTGGATGAAGGCGATCGCGTCCTTCACGGTCAGGATCTTTTCCGCCGCGTCATCGGGGATCTCGACGCCGAATTCTTCTTCGAACGCCATGACCAGTTCGACGGTGTCCAAGCTGTCGGCGCCCAGGTCGTCGATAAAGCTCGCGTTGTCGGTGACCTTGGCTTCTTCCACGCCCAGGTGCTCAACGACAATCTTCTTCACGCGGTCGGCGACGTCGCTCATTCGTCATTCCTCAATTTTTGCGGATGTTGGTTTTCGCATATGCTGGCTCAGCGGTCGGCGGCCGTTCCAGGCCCCCTCGGGCGACCGCCTTGCGTCCCAGGGGTATCCCCGGGGAGGCTGTCAGTAGCATATAACATTTTTCTTGGCTAGGGCGGACACCCCCGCCCTTAACACGCGATTTCGCGTGCTAAATCATGGCCATGCCGCCGTTTACATGGAGCGTCTGGCCGGTCACGTAACCGGCCTCGGTGCTGGCCAGATAGACCGCGGCGGCGGCGATGTCGGCACCCTCGCCGATCCGCCCCACCGGGATGCCGTCCAGGAACCGGGCCTTCTGCTCGTCGGTCAGTTTATCGCTGATGGCCGAGGCGATCAGGCCGGGGGCGATGGCGTTGACGGTGATGCCGCGGCTGCCGACTTCCTGGGCCAGCGACTTGGTCAGGCCGATCAGCCCGGCCTTGGCGGCCACGTAGTTGGCCTGGCCGGGATTGCCGGTGACGCCCACCACCGAGGAGATGTTGATGATGCGCCCGAAGCGCCGCTTCATCATGCCTTTCACCGCGGCGCGCGACAGTTTGAAGGCGACCCCCAAGTTGAGGCCGATCACCTGCCAGAAGTCCTCGTCCTTCATGCGCATGATCAGGCCGTCGCGGGTGACGCCGGCGTTGTTGACCAGGATGTCGAGCTTGCCCAGGACGGCTTCCGCCTCGGGCAGCAGTTTCTCGACCGCTTCGTCATTGGAAAGATCGGCGACGACGATATGCGTGCGCTCCTTGAGGTCGGCGGCGAGCGCTTCGAGGGCTTCGCGCCGGGTGCCGGACAACGCGACCACCGCGCCTTGGGCATGCAGGCTGCGGGCGATGGCGCCGCCGATGGCGCCCGAGGCGCCGGTGACAAGAGCGGATTTACCCGACAGGTCAAACATAGTGATGTCCTCTCTGGAACACGGAGCTTTTTCCGGAAAAGTGGGTACCGGTTTGTGCCGGCGGAGCCGGCCGTTTGTATACAGCGCGCGTTTTTCGCGCGCGTGAGAAAATGCGACCAATAAATAAAGGCGGCAAAGGCATTAAGCCTTTGCCGCAAATGCTTCGATGTCCTGCGGGGTCTGCAGGCTGACGGCGGAGAGATCGCCGTCGATGCGCTTGGCGAGGCCGGTGAGCACTTTGCCCGCGCCGGCTTCGATCAATGTGGTGACGCCGGCCTCTTTCATCAGGTGCACGCTTTCACGCCAGCGCACCATGCCGGTGACCTGTTCGACCAGGAGCCGCTTGATCTCCTCGGGGTCGATGACCGTGGCGGCGGTGACATTGGCGATCACCGGCACCACCGGCGCCTTGATGGTCACGGCGGCGAGCGCTTCGGCCATCACGTCGGCGGCCGGCTTCATCAGCGGGCAATGGAACGGCGCGCTGACCGGCAACAACATGGCCCGTTTTGCGCCGTGGTCCTTGGCGATGACGGTGGCGCGCTCGACCGCCGCCTTGTGGCCGGACACCACCGCCTGGCCGGGGCCGTTGTCGTTGGCGACCGTACAGATTTCGCCGTTGGCCGAGGCTTCGCTGGCGATCTTCACCGCCTGGTCGGCGTCGAGGCCCAAGAGCGCCGCCATGGCGCCCTCACCCACCGGCACGGCTTTCTGCATGGCCTGGCCGCGGGTCTTCAACAGGCGCGCGGCGTCGGACAGCGTCAGCGAACCGGCGGCGGCCAGCGCCGAATATTCGCCCAGCGAGTGCCCGGCGACATAGCGCGCGGTGTTGCGGATGGAGATCTTACCCTGGGTCTCCAGCACCTTGATCACCGCGAGGCTCACAGCCATCAACGCCGGCTGGGCGTTTTCGGTGAGGGTGAGCTGGTCGGCCGGCCCCTCGAACATGATCTTGGAGAGGTTCTGTTTCAGGGCCTCGTCGACTTCCTGGAAGATCTCGCGGGCTTCGGAAAAGGCCTCCGACAGGTCCTTGCCCATGCCCACGGCCTGGGAGCCCTGTCCCGGAAATACATACGCCCAACTCATTTCGCCCCTGTCCTCCCCTGACAGCGTTTTGCGGGCGAGAGGTGCCCGCACCCGGGGGTCAATGTCAAGAAATCGCGCCTGAGGCGGCTGAGCCACAAGGCGTTAATTTCAAATAATATATTGATATTATTATATAATATTATTCTAAAAATGACATTGTAACGCGCTCTCGCAAGAGTCCGAGCGCCTTGCTGCCCCAAAACAAATGTGTATATTCCGCGCCCTTACATAGCTCCTTGCCGGCGGCTGACCGCCGGCTATGCCGGGCGGCCGATGGTCGGTCGTCCCGGACGAGATAAGCCATAAGGAGAGAGCTTACATGCCTCTTTACGAGAGCGTGGTTATCGCGCGTCAGGATATCGCCACCACCCAGGTGGACACCCTCGCCGATGAACTCACGGCGATTCTGGGCGAAGGCGGCGGCAAGGTCACCAAGCGTGAAAGCTGGGGCCTGCGTTCCCTCACCTACCGCATCAAGAAAAACCGCAAGGGCCACTACGTATTCTTCAACATCGACGCCCCGCCGGCGGCGATCACCGAATACGAACGCCGCATGCGCATCAACGAAGACGTGCTGCGTTACCTGACCGTGCGCGTCGAAGCGCATGAAGAAGGTCAGTCGGCCGTGCTGGCCAACAAGGACCGTCCCGACACCGGCCGCGGCGGCTTCTTCGGCTCCGGCCGTGGCGACCGCGGCGGCTTCGGCCGCGACCGCGGTGACCGTGGCGACCGCGAAGGCGGCCGCTTCAGCTCCGGCCGCCGCCCCCGTGAAGAATCCTCGCAGGGAGAAAACTGATGCCCGCGCCTGGCCGTAAACCCTTCTTCCGCCGCCGCAAGACCTGCCCGTTCACGGGCGCGAACGCGCCGAAGATCGACTACAAGGACGTGAAGCTGTTGCAGCGCTACATCTCCGAGCGCGGCAAGATCGTGCCCAGCCGCATCACCGCCGTCTCCACCAAGAAGCAGCGCGAACTGGCCGTGGCCATCAAGCGCGCGCGCTTCCTGGGCCTGCTGCCGTACGTCGTCGCGATCTAAGGAGATCGGGCGGAAGATCCGGATGACACGTCCGAGCACCCTTGCCGTCGGCGCTGGCGCCCTCGGCGGGGCGTTGCTGGTGGCCTTCTTCAAAGGCTCCCTCCTGGGCGTGTTGTTCGGCGCGATGTTGTCGCCGTTGCCGCTGGCGATGGCCGTCCTCGGGTTGGGGCCGATGTTCCTGCCCGTGGCGGTCGTGAGCGGCGCGGTGACGGTGACGGTGCTGACCGGTTCGTTTCTGTACGCCGCCATCTACCTCGTGGTCGATGCGGCGCCGGTGGCGGTCATAAACCGGTTCGTGCGGCCGCCTCTTGACCAGGGGGCCGCGCACGGCGGCGTATCGGGCGAAGCCCTCGGCAAGGCGATCGCGGTCCTGGCCGTGGGTGCCGTGGCGCTGGTGATCGCCGGTCTTCTGGGCATGGCCCAGGACGCCGGAGACGGTACCATCGAGACGCTGCTCAGGTCGCGTCTTGATGAAATGCTCGCGGCCGCTCCGGCGGCCAATGCGGGTGGAGTGGATCTGGCGGCCGCGCGCACCGAGATCGTGCGCAAGATCGCGGGCATCCTGCCCGGGGCCGCCGCCTGGAACTGGTCCTTGCGCGCGCTGGTCTCGGCGGTGCTCGGGCAACTGATGCTGAAGCGCATGGGGACCGCGTTGATCGAGACGCCCCTCTACAAGCGCTTCACGGCGCCGCTCTGGTCGCTGCTCCTGTTCGGGGCCGCCGCCGCAGCGGCGGTGATGATAGAGGGCGACGCCGGGTTCATTACCGGCAATGCGGCGGTCGCGTTGTGTTTGGTTCCGGTATTGCAAGGCCTGGCGGTGGTTCACACCCTCGCCGGCCGGGTGAGTTATCCGCGCGTAGCCTTGGCGGTGTTTTATGTGTGTGTTTTGAGGTTTCCGGCCGTCGCGCTGATCGTGCTGGTGACCGTTGGTATGGTGGAACATTTTTTCGCGCTGCGCAGCCGCTTTGCCGCTCCGCAGCCAGGAGGACAATGATGGACGTGATTTTGTTGGAACGTATCGACCGTTTGGGCCAGATGGGCGACGTGGTGCAGGTGCGCCCGGGTTTCGCCCGCAACTTCCTTTTCCCGCAGAAGAAGGCGCTGCGCGCCAATAAGGACAACAAGGCGTTCTTCGAGTCCAAGCGCGCCGAACTCGAAGCACTCAACGTCAAGCGCCGCGACGAAGCGCAGGTCCTGGCCAAGAAGATGGACGGCACCAAGCTGATCATCGTCCGCCAGGCCGGCGAAGGCGGCCAGCTGTATGGTTCGGTCACCGCCCGCGACATCGGCGACGCCCTGATCGAGAAGGGCTATGGCGTCGACCGCGCCTCGGTGATGCTGAACAACCCGGTCAAGACCCTGGGCAGCTTCAAGACCTCGGTGCGCCTGCACCCGGAAGTGAAGGTGGACGTCGAATTCACCGTCGCCCGTTCGGTGGAAGAAGCCAACATGGCCGCCGCGGCCGCCCTCCTGGAGCGCGCCGAAGACGCCGAGAAGCTCCTGGGCAGCGAACCCCAGGCCGAAGAAGCCGAAGAGGCCGCCGAACAGGCGTAAATCCCTCTCCGGTTACGTGTTTCCCGGCGCGGCTTTACCAAAGGCCGCGCCGGTTGTGTTTTAGGACCCCTTTCGCAATGGGGCTCCCGACTTATATCTTGCGGACCCGACTAGAGCATTTTCCGATGAAGTGGATGCCGGTTCATCGCAGAAAATGCGACCAAACCAAAAAATTAGAGCATGATCGCGATTCAATATGACTCGATCATGCTCTAGGAGTTCCTCATGGCCGACGCGCCTTCTCAGATCCCCGTCACCGTCCTCACCGGCTACCTCGGCGCCGGCAAGACCACGCTTCTCAACCGGGTGCTGACCGAGAACCACGGCAAGAAGTACGCCGTCATCGTCAACGAGTTCGGCGAGATCGGCATCGACAACGACCTGGTGGTGGGCGCCGACGAGGAAGTGTTCGAGATGAACAACGGCTGCATCTGCTGCACCGTGCGCGGCGACCTGATCCGCATCATCGGCGGTCTGATCAAGCGCAAGGACAAGTTCGACGCCATCCTGGTGGAGACCACCGGATTGGCGGACCCCGCGCCGGTGGCGCAGACGTTCTTCACCGACGACGACGTCAAGCGCCGGACGCGGCTCGACAGCATCGTCACCGTGGTCGACGCCAAGCACGTGGGCCAGCGGCTCGAGGACGCCGACGAAGCCGAGGAACAGATCGCCTTCGCCGACGTCATCCTGCTCAACAAGACCGACCTGGTGAGCGCGGACGAACTGGCCAAGATCGAAGACCGCATCAAGACCATCAATCCCTTCGCCAAGGTCCACCATACCGTCCGCAGCGATATCGCGCTGGACAAGATCCTCGACCGCGGCTCGTTCGACCTGAACCGCATCATCGGCCTCGACCCGGATTTCCTGGAAGGCGGCCACGATCATCACCACCACCACCATGCCAGCGCGATTCACGACGAGGAGATCCGCAGCCTGTCGGTGCTGCTCGACAAGCCGGTCGACCCCGCCAAGTTCAGCGACTGGATCTCGGGCCTGCTGATGGCCGAGGGCCAGAACATCCTGCGCTCCAAGGGCATCCTCAATATGGCCAAGTCCGACCAGCGCTATGTCTTCCAGGCCGTGCACATGGTCTCCGAAGGCAGTTTCACCGGCCCCTGGCCCGAGAAGGACAAGCGCAAGAGCCGGCTGGTGTTCATTGGTCGAAAACTCAACGAAAAATCCCTCCGCGAAGGCTTCGCGGCCTGCGCCGCCTGAGGAAGCAGCCGTGACCGACAAGGGGGAAGCCGCCGGCAAGCGCCGCGCCAAGGTCGTGACGCGCAAATACGACGCCTATGTGGTCGCGGCCCAGGCCAACGGCCGGCTGTTCGGCGTCGGCTTCGGCGACGGCGCCGTGCGGCTGGTGGACAGCGAGAATATCGACGCCGATCCCACCACCATCGCGGCCCATGGCGGCGCGGTCTTGAGCCTGGCGCCCGATATCGATGCCGGCTTCTTCCTCACCGGCGGCGATGACGGCAAGGTCATGCGCTCCGGCCCACCGGCGGTGTCCGAATTGATCGCCGAGGAAAAAGGCCGCTGGGTCGATCACGTCACCGCCCATGCCGCGTCGGGCACACGGGTCTATTCCGTGGGCAAGGAAGCGACCGTGCTCACCAAAAAAGGCGTGCGCAAACTCAAACATCCCACCGCCGTCGGCGGCCTTGCCATCAATCCCAAGGGCAAACGCCTGGCGGTCAGCCACTATAACGGCGTCAGTCTTTGGTGGCTGGGCGCCGAGGGCAACGCCACGATGCTGGAGTGGAAGGGCTCGCACCTCGACCTGGCCTGGTCGCCCGACGGCGACTACGTGATCTCGATCATGCAGGAGAACTCCCTGCACGGGTGGAGACTCTCGGACAACGAACACATGCGCATGACCGGCTACGGCGCCAAGGTGCGCTCCATGGCCTTCACCCGGCGCGGGCATTTCCTCGCGACAGGCGGCGCCGACGCCATCATCTGCTGGCCGTTCACCGGCGGCGGGCCGATGGGCCGGGCGCCGTTGGAATTCGGCTACGCCGGCGGCGCGCCGGTGACGGCGGTGGCGTCAAACCCCAAGCATGACGTCCTGGCGGCGGGCTTCGAGGACGGCACGGTGCTGATCGGCCAGCCGGGTCCGGCGACGCCGGCGTTGATCGTGATGGGCCAGAATTCACCCGTCACCGCCATGGCCTGGAACCCCGACGGCGACCGCCTGCTCGCCGGCTGCGAGGACGGCACCCTGCACGTCGCCGATTTCAGGCTGTAATTTCTATTTTGGTTTTTTGTCATCCTTGCCGCGCAGCGGCGAGGATCCAGAGGTTTTTAGTTTTCTGGTTTTAAACCAAAAACGAGACACCCCTGGATTCTCGGCCCGCCGTGCCGGAGGCACGCCTACCAAGCCGTGCCGGAGGCGCGCCCACCAAGCCGTGCCGGAGGCGCGCCCACCAAGCCGTGCCGGAGGCGCGCCCACCAAGCCGTGCCGGAGGCGCGCCCACCAAATTGGGCGGGCTTCGCCCGCGCGGGCCAAGAATGACAAGAAAACAAACTCTTAGGACGCCGTATACAAAATCCCCAGCATCACCACGCCGACGATAATGCGGTAGATGGCGAAGGCGCTGAAGTCGTGGCCGGAGATATAGCGGAGCAGCCAGCGCACCGCCGCCAGCGCCACTAGGAACGACACCACGAAACCCACCGCGATCACCGCCGCGCCGTCCAGGCTGAGCGTGTCGCGGTTCTTGTAGAGGTCGTAGACCGTCGCCGCGAACATGGTGGGGATGGCGAGGAAGAACGAGAATTCCGCCGCCGTGCGCCGGTCCACGCCCAGCAACAGCGCGCCCATGATGGTGGCGCCCGAGCGCGACACGCCGGGGACCAGCGCCAGGCACTGGAACACGCCGATGGACAGGGCCCGGAGCGGCTTCATGGTTTCGGTGCTGTGCACCGTGGCCGTACGCGGTGTGCGTTCGATCAGCAGAATGGCAATGCCGCCGACGATCAGGCTCACCGACACCACCCAGGGCGAGAACAGCACGGTCTTGATGAAGTCATGGGCCGCGACGCCCACCAGGGCGGCCGGGATGAACGCCAGCACGACGTTGAGGGTCAAGCGCTGGGCCGAAGGTTCGCGGCCGAGGCCGAGCAGCGTCCGCCACAAGAGATCGCGGTAGACCCAGACCACCGACAGGATGGCGCCCAGCTGGATCACGATCTCGAACAGCTTGCCGGGCGGGCCTTCGAAGCCGAGCAGGTCTTCCACCAGGATCAGGTGGCCGGTGGACGAGATCGGCAGGAATTCGGTGATGCCTTCCACCACGCCGAGGAAGGCCGCGAGCAGCAAACTATGGAGGTCCATGAGGTCCGAAAGCCGGTGTGGGAGCGCCGCATCAGGGCAGAGCCGGCGGCGACAATCAAGAGACGCCAAAAGAAAACCCGCCCCGGCGGATGCACGGGGCGGGTTTCCTGTCTCAGCGCGTCAGGGCGCTGAAAGCTTATGCCTCGACTTACGTCTTCAACTTACTTCTTCGCGGGGCCCTTCTTGGCCATCGCGGCGTTGATGGTGTCGAGCTGGGTCTGCAGGTCGGCCTTCTGGGTGGTGCACTGGTCCAGATCGGCCTTCTGCGCCTTACCTTCAGACTGGTATTGGGTCATGCGGGTTTTCCACTGGTCGCGGTCCTTGGTGACCGATTCGACCTGCATCTGCGCCGCTTCGAGCTTCTGGTTCACGGTGAACAGATAGATGCCCATGCCGACGAGAATGAAGAAAGCTACGACGAGTACACGTGCCATTGCGAAACCTCCCCTAAGGCGTGCTGTAAAAAATCGCGTGCAAGCTGCGCTGAAACCGTAAGGGCCAAAGCCAACACGGTCAACGTGCGCCCCTCCCCCGAGAATTCACAGCTCCCAATAACTATAACTGCTTAGCTGCTGTTGTGGCGTGCAAAAAAGTAACCGGCTGCACGGATAGATCAGGGTAATTTTATTACAATATCAGCGACTTAGCTAATATCTCAAGTTATCCCCGGGTTTTTCATCGCTCCACAGAGCAAGCCATGTTCCGCGCCCGGGCCGCGGGATAAGGTCCGCCGATCATGGCCGCACCCCTTCGCATCACCGAACCCGCCGATCCCGCGGGCAACGGGCTTCGCACCCCGCCGCACAATTATGAAGCGGAGCGCGCGCTCCTGGGCGCGGTCCTCATGAACAACCGCGCTTTCGAGCGCGTGTCGGAGTTCCTGACACCCGAGCACTTCGCCGACCCGGCCAACGGCCGCATCTACCAAGCCTGCGCCAAGCTCATCGAACAGGGCCAGCTGGCCAATCCGGTGACCCTCAAGACCTATCTCGAGCGCGACGACCTGGTGAACGCCGCCGGCGGCATGAAGTACATCGCCGCCCTGCTCTCGGGCGCCGTCACGACCATCAACGCCAAGGATTACGGCCGCCTGGTCTACGACTTGTTTTTGCGCCGCGAGCTGATCGCCATCGGCGAGGACATGGTCAACGAGGCCTTCGACTCCAGGCCGGACGAGACCGCCAACGACCAGATCGAGGGCTCCGAGCAGCGGCTGTTCGAGCTGGCCTCCTCGGGCACCGCCGACGGCGGCTTCAAGACCTTCGGCAAGGCGCTGACCGACGCCGTCAATCTCGCCGACGCCGCCCACCGGCGGGACGGGGCGCTGGCCGGCGTCACCACCGGATTGCGCGACCTGGACAACAAGCTCGGCGGTTTCCATCCGTCGGACCTGATCATCCTCGCCGGCCGCCCGTCGATGGGCAAAACCGCCCTGGCCACCGCGATCGCCTTCAACGCCGCCCACTATTTCAAGACCACCGACCGGGCCGAGGACCGCGGCAAGCAGGTGGCGTTCTTCTCCCTGGAAATGTCGGCCGAGCAGCTGGCCACGCGTATCCTGGCCGAACAGGCCGCCATCAACAGCCATTCGATCCGCACCGGCGGCATGTCGAACGAGGAGTTTACGCGCCTGGTGGCCGCGGCGCAGACCCTGGAAGACCTGCCGCTCAATATCGACGACACCCCGGCAGTCACCGTTTCCACCATCCGCACGCGCTGCCGGCGCCTGGCGCGCAAACGCAACCCCGGCCAGGAAGCCGGCGGCGGATTGGGCCTGATCGTCATCGACTATCTGCAGCTGATCGCGTCGCCGCGCTCCGAGCGCAGCGAAAACCGCGTCCAGGAAATCTCGGCCATCACCCGCGGCCTCAAGGCGCTGGCGAAGGAGCTGAACGTGCCGGTGCTGGCGCTGTCGCAGCTCAGCCGCGCCGTCGAGCAGCGCGAGGACAAGCGCCCGCAGCTGTCCGACCTGCGTGAATCGGGCACCATCGAGCAGGATTCCGACGTGGTCATGTTCGTCTACCGCGAGGAATATTATCTCGACCGCGCCGAACCCTCACAGCGCCCCGAGGAAGACCAGGCCAAATTCAGCGACCGTCACCTGAAATGGCAGGAACGCCTGGCGGCGGTGCGCAATCTCGCCGAAGCCATCGTCGCCAAACAGCGTCACGGCCCCATCGGCATCGTCACGCTGCATTTCGAAGGCACCTTCACGCGCTTCAGCGACTACATCGGCCCGGATCACCTGCCGGAAAGTCTTGAGTAGGCGCGGCTTCGCCTAAAAAGCCTAATTTTATTGGTTTTTGGCGTGTGGGTAGGCGCTGGCCGGCCCCCATGCTAAACGGGCCCCATGGCTGGGCTCCCGTCTTCCCCTCAGGACCGCACTCAAGATCGAGCCGGCGCGGTCCTGTCCATCGATCTCGCCGCGCTCACGGAAAATTGGCGCATCCTCAAGCGCCGCTGCGCCGCCCGCGACACCGGGGCGGTGGTCAAGGCCGACGCCTACGGCACCGGCGCCATCCAGGCGGCGGCGGCGCTCAAGGCCGCGGGCTGCGCCACGTTCTATGTGGCGCACATCGACGAAGGCATCGCGGTCCGCGGCGCCGTCGGCCAGGGCCCGCGCGTGGTGGTGATGCACGGCCCCAACCGCGGCACCGAACCCGACTTCGCCGCCCATAAACTGATCCCCGTTCTCAACACCCCGGAACAGATCGCGGGCTGGCGCAAATATGCGGAAACCGCCGACATCCTCTCGGACTCCCTGGTGCATGTGGATACCGGCATGAACCGCCTGGGGCTGACCCGCAAGGAGTTCGACACCCATATGGCCGATGGCGGCTTCGACGGCCTGCATCCGCTGGCGCTCATGAGCCATCTCGCCTGCTCCGAGATGAAGCACCCGCTCAACGAGACCCAGCGCCTCCTGTTCGCCGAGATGCTGAGCGTCTTCAGGACCAGGTTCCCGGACGCCAAGGCCTCGTTCACGAACTCTTCGGGGATCTTCCTCGACCCCGCCTATCACTATGATTACGCCCGGCCGGGGGTGGCGCTGTACGGCATCAACCCGACGCCGGGTGCTCCCAATCCCATGCTGCCGGTGGTGCGCCTGTTCGCCAAAATCATCCAGGTGCGGCGCGTTGACCGGGCGGCGACGGTTGGATATGGTGCCACCGCCGCGGTCCCGGAAGGCGCAAAATTGGCAACAGTATCAATAGGTTATGCCGACGGCCTGCCGCGCTCCTGGGGGGCTGGCGGACACGGGTTCGTTGACGGGATTCGCTGTCCGGTGAAAGGCCGGGTGTCCATGGACCTGGTGATTTTCGACGTCTCCGACGTGCCCGACTCCGGCCTTCATCCCGGCGCACTCATCGAGATCGTCGGCAGCCACGCCACGGTCGACGATGTCGCGGCCGCCGCCGGCACCATCGGCTACGAAATCCTGACCTCGCTCGGCCCGCGCTATCACCGCCGCTATCTTCCGGCTCCCCTTGCCGCCAGGCAGGCCTGATGCAGTTCCTGAGCCTCATCGGCGGCGTCGTCCTCACCTTCCTGGGCCATCTCGGGCGGCTGACGATTTTCGCCGGCACGTCCCTGTCGCACTGCCTGCGCCCGCCGTTCTACTGGCGGCGCATCGCCAGCCAGATGGTCGACATCGGTTACTTCTCCCTGCCCGTGGTGGGCCTCACCGCCATCTTCTCGGGCATGGTGCTGGCGCTGCAGAGCTACACCGGCTTCGCGCGGTTTTCCGCCGGCAGTGAAACCGCGGTCGCCAACGTGGTGGTGGTGTCGCTGACCCGCGAACTGGGGCCGGTGCTGGCGGGGCTGATGGTGGCCGGCCGCATCGGCGCCTCCATGGCCGCCGAGATCGGCACCATGCGCGTGACCGAGCAGATCGATGCCCTCACCACGCTCTCCACCAACCCCTTCAAGTATCTGGTGGTGCCGCGCCTGGTCGCCGGGCTCCTGATGCTGCCGGTGCTGGTGCTGGTGGCCGACATCATCGGCGTGTTCGGCGGCTTCCTGGTCAGCACCTATAAACTGGGCTTCAACGCCGCGTCCTACATCAACAACAGCTACGACTTCATGCAGGCTTTCGACGTCATCTCGGGCCTGATCAAGGCGTCGGCCTTCGGTTTCGTGATCGCCCTGATGGGTTGCTACAACGGCTACCACTCCAAAGGCGGCGCGCAGGGCGTGGGCGCCGCCACCACCAATGCCGTGGTGTCGTCCTCGATCCTGATCCTCACGTTGAACTACATCATCACCGAACTGTTCTTTGGAACGTGAGCAACCCTATGCGCCCCCGCCTCCACAGATCCCCGGTTCCTTCTCACGTTTTGCCCCCTCCGGTCGCGGGGGCAACATGACGCCGAAGATCTCGCTCAAGGACGTGCGCAAATCCTTCGGCGCCAAGAAGGTCCTGGACGGCGTCACCCTCGACATCGCCCCCAAGGAGTCGGTGGTGGTGATCGGCGGCTCCGGCACCGGCAAGTCGGTGCTGATCAAATCCATCCTCGGCATCCTGCTCGCGGATTCCGGCGAGATCAAAGTCGACGGCGAGGAGGTGGCGCAGATTCCCGCCTCCGCCCGCGACGCCGTCAATCGCAAATTCGGCATGCTGTTCCAGGGCGGCGCGCTGTTCGACAGCCTGCCGGTGTGGGAGAACGTGGCTTTCGGCCTGTTGCAGCGCGAGCATATCTCCCGCGCCGAGGCGAAAGACCGCGCCGTCGCTACCCTCGCCAAGGTCGGCCTCGCCAGCGATGTCGCCCTGCTTTCCCCGGCCGAACTCTCCGGCGGCATGCAGAAGCGCGTCGGCCTTGCCCGCGCCATCGCCGGCGAACCCGAGATCGTGTTCTTCGACGAGCCCACCACCGGCCTCGATCCGATCATGGCCGATGTCATCAACGACCTGATCGTTTCCTGCGTGCGCCACCAGGGCATCACCGCGCTGTCCATCACCCACGACATGCATTCGGCGCGCAAGATCGCCGACCGCGTCTGCATGCTCTACGAGGGCAAGCTGATCTGGACCGGACCCTCTTCCGACGTCGACCGGAGCGGCAATCCCTACGTCGACCAGTTCGTGCACGGCGCGGCCGAAGGCCCCATCAAGATGCAGGTTCATCGCTAGAGCATGATCATGTCATCTTCAAATCGCGATCATGCTCTAACTTTTTGTTTGGTCGCATTTTCTGCGAGAAACCGGTTCCCACTTTCCCGGAAAATGCTCTAGTGGCGAAGCAGCACAAGACCTTCGTTTGCCAGAACTGCGGAAACACCACCACGCGCTGGGCCGGCAAATGCGAGGCCTGCGGCGAGTGGAACACCATCATCGAGGAAGCGCCGCGCGAGAACCTGCCCAAGGGCGTTTCCGGCGGCAAAGGCGGCCGCAAGATCGAGTTCGTCGATCTCAAGGGCGCGAGTGCGCCGCCGCCGCGCCGCTCCACCACCATCGCCGAACTCGACCGCGTGTGCGGCGGCGGCCTGGTGGCCGGTTCGGTGATCCTGGTGGGCGGCGACCCTGGCATCGGCAAATCCACCCTGCTCCTCCAAGCCACCGGCCTGCTGGCTGCGAATTCGGTATGCGTCTACGTCACCGGCGAGGAAGCCGTTGACCAGGTGCGCCTGCGCGCCCAACGCCTCGGTCTTGGCGACGCCAAGGTGGCACTCGCCAGCGCCACCAATGTGCGCGACATCGTCGCCAGCCTGGAAGCCGGTGCAGCGCCTGACGTGGTGGTGATCGATTCCATCCAGACCATGTTCTCCGACTCAACCGACTCTGCGCCGGGCACGGTGACCCAGGTGCGCACCTGCGCCCACGAACTGGTCCGGGTTGCGAAGAAGCGGGGATTCACCCTGTTCCTGGTGGGCCACGTCACCAAGGAGGGCACCCTGGCCGGCCCGCGCGTGCTGGAGCACATGGTCGATACCGTGCTCTATTTCGAAGGCGAGCGCGGCCACCAGTTCCGAATCCTGCGCGCCGTCAAGAACCGCTTCGGCGCCACCGACGAGATCGGCGTGTTCGAGATGACCGACGCCGGGCTGAAAGAGGTGCTCAATCCCTCCGCCTTATTCCTGGCCGAAAGACGCGGCAACGTGAGCGGCAGCTGTGTCTTCGCCGGCCTTGAAGGCTCCCGGCCGGTTCTTGTGGAAATCCAAGCCCTTGTGGCCCCGACCAGCCCCGGCCAGGCGCGGCGCGCGGTGGTCGGTTGGGATAGCGCAAGGCTCAATATGATCGTCGCCGTTTTGGAGGCGAGGGCCGGCCTTGCCTTCGGCAGCACCGATATATATCTGAACGTCGCCGGCGGCTTGCGCATCCAGGAACCGGCGGCGGACCTGGCGGTGGCCGCCGCCCTGGTCTCGGCCTTGACCGGAAATCCGGTGCCTGCGGGCGCGGTGGTGTTCGGCGAAATCGGCTTGTCCGGAGAAGTGCGCGCGGTGTCGCAGCGCGACCTCCGGCTGAAGGAAGCGGCCAAGCTCGGGTTCCAGCAAGCCTGGATTCCCAGGCCGCCGCGCACCGACAAGACACCGCGTCCTCCTGAAACGAGGGCGGCGGAAACGAAGAACAGCTTGGCCATAAGGGACATCGGGCACGTGCAGGACGTGGTCAGCCAATTCACCGCCGCCAAGGAGGGCCGCTCTTGATCGAAGGGCTGCCCATCAACGGCCTCGACCTCGCGGTCTGCGTGGTGCTGCTGATCTCGGCCTTGCTCGCCTTCATCCGCGGATTCGTGCATGAGGTGCTGTCGGTGGCCGCCTGGGCCGGCGCGCTGGCCGCGGCCAGCTATGGCCTGCCTTACGCACGGCCCTTCGCCCACAAGGTCATCCCCTTCGGCTGGGCCGCCGACGCCGCCGCCGCCACCATCATCTTCCTGGTGGTGCTGATCGTTCTCGGGATGATCAGCCACAGCGTCGCCCTGCGGATCCAGAAAAGCGCCCTCAACAACATCGACCGCACCTTGGGCTTCGTGTTCGGCCTGGGCCGCGCGGTGCTGATCCTGGGTGTCGGCCTGATCGTGGTGGACTGGCTTACGGACCGCGACCGGCCGGATTGGGTGCGCGGCGCCAAGACCCTGCCGATCATCGAAAGCGCCGCCACCGGCATCAAGTCGCTGGTGCCCGCGTCCTTCATGGCGCCGTCCGAGGCCGCGCGCGAGGCCGCCCGCAAAGCCGGCGCCGCGGACGCCAAAAAAGCCTTTGACCGCCTGGCCGCGCCCGCGGCGGCGGCGGAGAAGGGCGACAAGGAAACCACCTACCAAAACAACGAGCGGCGGGATATGGAACGCCTGCTCCGGAGCACCGGCGACGCCGCGGCTGCAAAGGCGCCGGCCAAAGAGCAAGCCAGAGAGCAAGAAAGTCCGCCCCATGAGTAACCACCCCCGGGAATTGGATCACATGCCCACGACTCACCCTTTTGAGCCGGAAGCCCACGGGGACGATGACGATCACCTGAAGGAAGAATGCGGGGTCTTCGGCATCATCGGCGACCGCGAGGCCGGCACCCAGACCGCCCTCGGGCTCCACGCCCTGCAGCACCGCGGCCAGGAAGCCGCGGGCATGGTCACGTTCGACGGCGTCCAGTTCAACAGCCATCGCGGCATGGGCCAGGTGGCCGAGAACTTCGGCTCCGAGACGGTGATGGACCGCCTCAAGGGCGACATGGCCATCGGTCATACGCGCTACGCCACCACCGGCGGCACCATCCTGCGCAATGTGCAGCCGTTGTTCGCTGAACTGGATTCCGGCGGCTTCGCCATCGCCCACAACGGCAACCTGACCAACGCGCTGACCCTGCGCCAGGAATTGAAGAAGCGCGGCTGCCTGTTCCAGTCCACCTCCGACACCGAAGTCGTCATCCACCTCATGGCCATCAGCGCGGCGTCCACCTTCGAGGACCGGCTGGTGGACGCCCTGCGCCAGGTAGAGGGCGCCTATTCCTTCGTTTGCCTCACGCCCAACGCCGTGATCGGCGCGCGCGATCCCCTGGGCGTGCGCCCGCTGGTGCTGGGCCGCCTGGACAACGCCTGGATCCTGTGTTCGGAGAGCTGCGCGCTGGACATCATCGGCGGCGAGTTCGTGCGCGACGTGGAACCGGGCGAGGTGGTGGTGCTGCCCCGCGACGGTGCCGTGCGCAGCCTCAAACCCTTCCCCAAGCAGCATCCCAAATTCTGCATTTTCGAATACATCTACTTCGCCCGGCCCGATACGGTCAGCGAAGGCCACAGCGTCTACGACGTGCGCAAGCGGATCGGCGAGGAGCTTGCCAAGGAAAGCCCGGTGCAGGCGGACATCATCGTCCCGGTGCCGGATTCGGGCGTGGCCGCGGCGCTGGGATATTCCTCGGCCTCCGGCGTGCCCTTTGAAATGGGCATCATCCGCAGCCACTACGTCGGGCGCACCTTCATCCAGCCGACCGCGCAGGGGCGCCATTCCAGCGTGCGGCGCAAGCACAACCCCAACCGCGCGGTGCTCGAAGGCAAGCGCGTGGTGCTGGTGGACGATTCCATCGTGCGCGGCACCACCTCGAAGAAAATCGTCGAGATGGTGCGCCAGGCCGGCGCCACCGAGGTGCATATGCGCATCTCCTCGCCGCCCACCGCGCATCCGTGTTTCTTCGGAATCGATACACCGGACTACGACAACCTGCTCGCCGCCAAGCACGATGTCGCCGGGATGGCCAAACTGCTGGGGGTCGACAGCCTCGCGTTCATCTCCCTCGACGGCTTGTACAAGGCGCTGGGCGCACCCGGCCGCGACGCCGCGCATCCGCAATATTGCGACGCCTGTTTCACCGGCGCCTATCCGCTGCCGCTGACCGATCGCCAGGCCGGCAGCCAGCCCAAGCAGCTTTCGCTGCTCAACGAGCCGGTCTGATCGCATGCCGTCTCAACGTCTCGCCGGGCGCATCGCGCTCGTCACCGGAGCTTCGCGCGGCCTCGGCCGGGCGGTCGCGCTGCGCTTTGCCCAGGAAGGCGCCCATGTCATCGCTTTCGCCCGCACCCAGGGCGGCCTGGAAGAACTGGACGACGAGATTTTCAAGCTCACCGGTGCTCACGCCACCCTGGTAGCCGAGGACCTCACCAAGTTCGAGAAACTCGACCAGACCGGCGGCGCGATCTTTCAGCGCTGGGGCAAGCTCGACATCCTGGTGGCCGCCGCCGGCGCGCTTGGCCAGCTGTCGCCCATGCCGGCCTACACACCGAAGATGTGGGACAACGTGATGGCGGTGAACCTGACCGCCAACTGGCGCCTGATCCGCTCGCTCGATCCCTTGCTGCGCCAGTCGGACGCGGGCCGCGCGATCTTCGTCACCTCGGGCGTCGCCCGCGATGCGCAGATGTATTGGGGGCCTTACGCGGTCTCCAAGGCCGGGCTGGAACAGATGGTCAGGACCTACGCCGCCGAGATCGCCCACACCAGGCTCAAGGTGAATCTCCTCGACCCCGGCCGTGTGCGCACCAAGATGCGCGCCCAGGCTTTCCCCGGCGAGGACCCCGGCACGCTGCCCACGCCCGACTCCATCGCCGGGACGTTCGTCGACCTCGCCAGCGCCGACTGTCAGCGAAACGGGGAACTGGTGAAGGCCGCCGTCGGCCCGTCCTAGAGCATTTTCCGATGAAGTGGATGCCGGTTCATCGCAGAAAATGCGACCAAACCAAAAAAGATTAGGGCATGATCGCGATTCAATATGACTCGATCATGCTCTAATCGTCGTCGTCGAACGGGTTCTTGGGCTTGCGCAGGTAGATGCGGATCGGCACGCCGTCGAGGTCGAAGTTGTCCCGCAGGCTGTTGGTGAGATAGCGCATATACGCGTCCGGCAGATCGCCGGGGCGGGTCGAGAACATCACAAAAGTCGGCGGCCGGGTCTTGGGCTGGGTCACATAACGCAGCTTGACGCGCTGCTTATGGGACGAGAGCGGCGCCGGGTGCGCCCGGGTTGCCGCCGCCAGCCAGCGGTTCAGCGCCGCCGTCGGCACGTGGGCGTTCCAGGTCTTGTGCACGGCGAACACCGCCTGCATCAGTTCGTCGATGCGTTGGCCGGTCTTGCCGGAGATGGTCACCACCGGCACGCCGCGCGCCTGGGTCAGGGAGTCGGCGAGGCGCTGCTTCACGGTCTCGAGCACCGTGCGCTTCTCTTTCACCGCGTCCCACTTGTTGACGGCGATCACCAGCGCGCGGCCTTCGTCGATCACATGGCGGGCGATGGTCAGTTCCTGGGTTTCGAGCGGCGCCGAGGCATCCACCACCAGCACCACCACTTCCGCCATGCGGATGGTGCCAAAGGTTTCACCGACGGAGAGCTTTTCCACCGCGTCAGTCACCTTGGCGCGCTTGCGCACGCCGGCGGTGTCCACCAAACGGATGGCGCGGCCGCCGTAACTCCAATCCACCGGGATCGAATCCCGGGTGACGCCCGGCTCCGGCCCGGTCAGCAGGCGGTCCTCGCCGATCAGCCGGTTGCAGAGCGTGGACTTGCCGGTGTTGGGGCGGCCGACGATGGCCAACTGCAAGGGGCGCGTGGCCGCCGCCGCGGCGGCGGCGGCGCCGGCGGCGTCCAGCTTCTCGGCGTCCATTTCGTCGAACAGCGCGCCGTCGGTATCCACTTCCTCGAGGGTCTCTTCCTCTTCGGGTGCACCGGTCCCTTCCGGCGCGAACGGCAGCAGCGCCTCGTACAGAGCGTCGAGGCCCTGGCCGTGTTCGGCGGAGATCGCCACCGGCTCGCCGAGGCCGAGCGCATAGGCCTCCAACACGGCGCCCTGGGTGTTCTTGGCCTCGGTCTTGTTGGCCACCAGGATCACGGGCGTGTTGGAGCGGCGCACCAGCTCGGCGAAATGGGCGTCCAGCGGCATGACGCCGGCGCGGGCGTCGATCACCAGGAGCGCCACGTCGGCGTCGGCGATGGCCTTCTCGGTCTGGCCGCGCATGCGGCCTTCCATGGTGTCGGCGGCGCCGTCCTCGAAGCCGGCGGTGTCGATGACGCGGAACTCGAGCGGCCCCAGCTGGGCGTTTCCATAACGGCGATCGCGCGTGACGCCCGGGCGGTCGTGCACCAGGGCTTCGCGCCGGCCCACCAGGCGGTTGAACAAGGTCGACTTGCCGACATTGGGCCGGCCGACGATGGCCACCGTCATGTCGCCGCCGGTGCTGGCCTTGGCGCTGCGCGACGAGCGCTTGCGCCCCACCACATCCGTATTGGTGTAGCGCTGGCGGGTTTTCTTATGGGAGATATTGCGCGCCATAGTCGTCTTCTGTCCTTAGCGCCGGCGCGTGTTGGCGTTGTGCTTAGCGATAAGCCGCGAGCTGGCCGTCGTCGTCGAGCAGGTACATGGTGCTGTTGGCGAACACCGGCGTCAGGCTGGCGGAGCTGTCCAGTTCGACCTTGCCCAGCACTTCGCCGGAGTAAGGCGACAGCGACAGCGCCTCGCCGTTGGAGCCCACCAGGATCAGGCGGTCGGAGGCCAGCGCCGGGCCGGCCCAGACGATGCGGTTCTTCTTGCGCTTCTCGTTGCCGAACGCCGGCAGCTGGGTCACCCACACGATGCGGCCGGTGCGGGCGTCGACGCAGATGGCTTCGCTGTCGATGGAGACGGCATAGAGGAAATCGCCCGCCACCCAGGGCTCATGGATGCCGGCCACCGGCACTTCCCACAGGCGCGATCCGGTGCGCAGGTCGATGGCGACCATCACACCCGACTGGCCCACGGCGTAGACGCGGCCCTTGTCGATGACGGGACGGCCGGAAATATCCGGCAGGCTGGCGGCGGCTTCGGTGCGGCGCGTGGCGACCACGTTCTCCAGCCACAATTGAGTCCCTGAATCGGTGCGCAGCGCCACCAGTTCACCGGTGGTCAGCGCCGCCACCACCACGCCACCGTCCACCGCCGGCGCGGTGCCGCCCAGGATCACGGTCGGGGTCGAGGCGCCGGAATAGGTCCACAGTTTGCGGCCGTCGTTGCCGGCCAGGGCGACCACCTGGTTCTCCAGGGTGATGACGAACACGCGCCCGCCGTTGACGGTGGGGGCGGAGCGGATCGGGGTATCGACCCCCGTACGCCACAACTCCTTGCCGGTCGCGACATCGAAGGCCAGCACTTCCGCAGCACCCGTCGTGGCGTAGAGCTTGCCCTGGTCGACCGAAAGCGCGCCCCCCAGGAAGCGCGCGGGCGCGCTCTTCCACGGCAGGAAACTGAAGTTCGGCCGCTTGGACTTGGGCGCGGTCACGGCGCGCCACAGGCGCTTGCCGGTCTTGGAATCGAACGCCGTGATCTCGCCGTCGGAATCCATGGTGAATATCTTGCCGTCGGCGACGATCGGTTCGGCGAACACGTGGTTGCGCAAACCCGTGCCTTCGCCGATGCCGGTTTCCCAGACCTTCTTCGGCGCGTCGGCCATCACCAGGTGATGCATGGCATGGTGCGAAAAGCCGCCGGCGCCGGGCCAAGCGGGCGTGTCGAGCGGCTGCGGCAGGATGATGCGGATGTCGGTGGCTTCAAGGCTGGGGCGCAGCTGGCGCTCCATGGCCAGGACCGAGATGCGCGTACCCGGCAGCACCTTCTTGCTGTCCTTGCCGGTGAACAGGTCGCTCATGGTGTCGCAGGCCGCAAGACCGGCGGCGAGCGCGATGATCGAAACGGCGAGGGCAACGCGACGGGCAACGGGGGTCATGAGATGAACCTTGAACGGGTTACTTTTTGGCAGGTTTTTCGGCCGGTTTTTCAGCGGGCGTTGCCCCGGCGGGCGCCTTCACCGGCACCGGGCCATCGGCGGCCGGAGATGCGGCCGCGGTGGCGGGCGCGTAAAGAGCGGCCAGGTCGGTGGCGCGCTGGCGCACGCCGGCGGGCGCGGTGGGATCGCCCAGGATGCGCTGCAACAGGTCATAGGCGTGCTTGGTGTTGCCCTGTTTGGCGGCGAGCAGCGCCGACATCTCGAGCGCCGAGAAGCTGAAGGCGTTGTCGGGGTTGGTCACCGGCGTCAGCGCCGCTTCCAGGGTCTTGGGGTCGGCGGTGTCGAGGCTGTGCACGGCGCGCAGCACCGTGGCGAGGTCGCGGAAGGCGGGGTCGGCGCTGCCGTCGGCGGCGATCTCGGTGTAGATCTTCACCGCGCCGGCTTCGTCCTTCTTCTGCAACAGCGCCGCGGCCTCGCCCAGGCGCGCGAGCACGGTGTAACCGCCCGCGAAGCGCCGGCCCGCGATGCCGGCAAACCCCTTGATGGCTTCGTCCGGTTCATTGGCGTCCAGATGCTTGGCGGCCGAGTCATAGGCCAGCGCGATCTCGTTGCGTTCCTTGGTCTCGAACTGGCGGTAAAACTGGAAGCCGACTACGCCGAGGATCAAGGCGACGGCGAACACCAGCATGGCGCCGCTGTATTTCTTCCAGATCTTGGAAAGCTCTTCCTCGCGGATATCGGACTCGATCTCCGACATCAGGCCTTCCAACTCGTGGTCGGTCTTGTCCTCGGTCTTGTCTTCAGTCTTGGGGGTCTTGGCCAAGGAAGCGGTCCTTTTCGCGAGTCTTTTCGTTGCTTGGTCTAGGTGCCTGGTCGCTCGCATGTCGGGCGGCCGAACCGGCGTTCCCGTCGGCCTGACATGCTTTGCCTGACATGCTTTAAACGCCGGAGCCGCCCTCGAACCGGACGCCCCAGCCAGCGGGGCCGCACCATAAAGAACCGCCCGCCCGGTGGCAATTCAAAGGACGGAGGGGACGGGTGATTTTGGGAGGCTAAAACCCTGGATTTACAAGGACCTGACAGCTACAGCCCATCGCCCGCGCCGCGCCCTGGGCAAGCCCCCGATTTTAGGGTTTGTTAACCCTCGCCCGGCAGAGTCCCGTCCTTGGTCCCGAAAGGCCTCGCGCCGCAGAGGATAAAGCCATGGTTGCCCGCTTCGCACAGATTCGTCCTCAGAGGGCTAAGGCCGGCTATGTCGCCGGCATGGTCGGCCTGTACGCCGTAGGGGTCGCCATCACCGCGCTGGCGCTGTGGGGCTGCTCCACGGAGCCGGACCGCATCTACGCCCAGGCGTTCGGCTACCAGTGCCACAACGCCGACACCGGTGTCGGCGACGTCCTGTGCAAGAACCGCCCCGCCGGCCGCGGACAGGAACACGTCAGCCGCTATTGCTATAAGACCATCGCCGACGCGAACTGCTTTGATCGGCCCGATCAAGATCGCAAAAACCAGGCACTTGGATCCTCCGGCTACTAGCCGGGCTGCCGGCCGATCTCTTTTTTATTTTGCGCCCTTCGGGACGCGGGCGGCCCGATCAAGATCGCAAAAACCAGGCGCTTGGATCCTCCGGCTACTAGCCGGGCTGCCGGCCGATCTCTTTTTATTTTGCGCCCTTCGGGAAGTCGTCGCTTTGCGCCCTTCGGGACGCGGGCCGGATCAAGACCGCAAAAACCAGGCGCTTGGATCCTCCGGCTACTAGGTAGCCCGCTCACATTTCCGCGGCCTGCCTTGAACCGAAAGCGGGAGTCTGAAACACTATCTTCATGCGCCAGGGTGTTTCAGTTTAGGGGCCGCCGGTGGGGAACCTCGTTGTTCGCCTCCAGGATTACCGGCCGACGGGGCGCAAGCCCTCCGCCCTTTACTTCACCCGCGCCGAACTCTCCCGTCTGCTTGGCCTTTATGCCAGCCGCGTCATCAAAGGCGAATGGCGCGATTACGCCATCTGCTCCTCGCCGGACTCCGCGAGTTTCGCGGTTTTCAAAAGCGCCAGGGAATACCCCCAGTTTGTGATCTCCAAGCTGGGCCGAAGCGATGGCCGCGGCAAAGCCAAGGCCGGCCGCTATGTGGTCACCAGCCGGGAGTGCCGACTCTGCCAGGGCCACTCGCTGGACGATGTCTTGGCCGTGTTCAATAAGCCGTTAGGCCTGATCGGCGGCTGAGTCCACCCCGGCGGAACAGTGCCTCTCCCGAGTCAGCTCAATTTACGCAGGAGATCGACGCGCATCGGCCGCTGAAAGTCGGCGCCGTTGGGAGTCATATGCTGCTTCAGCTGCCGCTCCACCGCTTCACGCTGCTGGGCGGTAAGGCTGTGCTTGGTGTGCGTGGTGTCGATGAACCGCGCCGAAAAATCGGCGAAGTCCCGCACATGCAGCGGCGTCAGAAAAAACTTCTCGGTCACCAGCCCCATGCCGCCCGACGCCACCGCGGTCTCGAGCGCCGCAAACGCCGCGGCGCGCGCCGCGCGTTCGTCGTTGAACAGCCGGATGATGGCGTTGAAGGCGCCGACGTAGGGCGGCTCGGCCACATACAGCAGGCCGCCCGGGAGCAGCACGCGGCGCACTTCGCGCATGGCCTGGGCCATGCCGTCCAAGGGCACGTGGTGCAGCGACATCATCATCAGCACGATGTCGAAGCTTTCGTCCTCGGCCGGGATGCGCTCGGCGCCGCCAAGGCCGAAATCCAGGTTGGGAAACTGCGGACCGGCGAGATTGGCCTCATGCTGCACGGTGTCCACCTCGAGCGCCAGGATCGATGCGCTCTTATGGGCCTTGGCGATGGCACGGCTGACGGCGCCGTTGCCGCAGCCGAGGTCCAGCACGCGGGCGTCCTTGAAATCCAGGAGTTCCTCGGTGACCGCGGCGGTTTCCAGGACCGGCGCGCCGCGAGGGTCCCACTGCTGCATCTTCTCTGCCATGGGCGAGGTCTATAGACCCATGCCGCGCCCCACGAAAGGACAAAGGCTTAGCGGCTGAGCCTGGCCAGCCCCATGCGCAAGGCCGCTGGCGCGGCAAGGTGCCGTTCGAGCTTCTTATGCTGGCGCCTCCACACCGGCAGCGCGCGCGCCAGCAGCTTGCGCCCCGCCGGCGTCAGCGCCAGCAGCCGGCCGCGCCGGTCCTTGGGGTCCACGGTCACTTTGACCAGGCCGCGCCGCCGCAACGGCTTGAGCGCCGCGGTCAGGGTGGTGCGGTCCATGGCCAGCAGCGCGGCCACCGGGCCCATGGGCGGCGGACTCGGGCGGTTCAAGGACATCAGCAGCGAGAACTGCCCGTTGGTGAGATCCAGCGGCTGCAGGGCATCATCGAAGACTCGCGCCAAGGCGCGCGCCGCCTGCTGGACCGCAAGACACAAGCAGGTGTCGCGAACCATGAGGGTGGTT
Organism: Rhodospirillaceae bacterium; assembly: GCA_041905795.1. Classification (GTDB taxonomy): domain Bacteria; phylum Pseudomonadota; class Alphaproteobacteria; order Rhodospirillales; family Rhodospirillaceae; genus SHVO01. The sequence continues at coordinate 178,178 of JAYRKL010000003.1, forward strand.
TCGAATGACACATCTTTGAAGGCGGAAGGCATTCCGAGGTTAATATGTTGACATCAACTTAAGAGGTCAAGTTGAATACCGGCCTGGGCATCGAAAGTAGGGAGACGCGCCATGACTCACGGTTTCTTCTGGTACGACGTCATGAGCGACGACGTCGCAGGCACCCGCAAGTTCTATACCGATGTGGTCGGCTGGGGCACCGAAGAGCAAGGACCCGATTACCACCTGTTCACCGTGGACGGCCAGGGCGTCGCCGGCTTCATGAAACTGCCACCCGACGCCAAAGACATGGGCGCGCCGCCGTGCTGGATGGGCTATATCGCGGCCGATGACGTGGACGCCGCCGCGGCCAAGGTGCGGAGCCTGGGCGGCAAGATCCATAAGCCGCCCCAGGACATCGACGGCATCATCCGCTTCGCCGTGGTGGCCGATCCCGGCGGCGCCGGCTTCATCATCGCCAAGGGCCTCATGAACAAGGACATGCCCAAGTTCGCGCCCGGCACTACCGGCACCGTGGGCTGGCATGAGCTTTATGCCGCCGACGGCAAGGCGGCTATGGCGTTTTATGAAAAGGCCTTTGGCTGGACCAGGTCCGACGCCATGGACATGGGCCCCATGGGCACCTACCAGATGTTCAAGACCGGCGGCGAATTCGCCGTGGGCGGCATCATGACCAAGCCGCCCGCGGTGCCGGTGCCCCACTGGGGCTTTTACATCAACGTACCGACCATCGACGCGGCGGCGGAACGCGTCACCAAAGGCGGCGGCAAGGTCATCAACGGCCCTATGGAAGTGCCCGGCGGACAGTGGATCATCCAGGGTATCGACCCGCAGGGCGCGTTTTTCAGCTTGGTGGCCGCGAAGCGTTAGTGTTGATCCACCCGCCATCGCCAGACGTTTCCTGCCCGTCCCTTTCATGAAAATGCCGGCGATCGCACTGAAGGCGATCGCCGACATTCACTGGGAAGCGCGGCGGTTTTGGCGGAAGGGACTGAAGCCGGTCCCGCGCCCGCACGTTCAGATCAGCTTGGGATCCATGCCTTTGCCGGAGATCTGCACGTCGAATCCGTCCGGATCGGTGATGTGGAAGCTGTTCTCGGTGTCCGGGCGCGGCGTATGGCCGCGGCGCTTCAACTCGGCCTCCACCGCCGCCTTGTCCCAGGTGTCGATAGTATAGGCGACGTGGTCGATGGTGCCGGGCGCGCGGCCGTCGCGCGCGTTGCGCGCCACGACGAAGGAACTGCCGAACTCCAGGAAGCACTGGTTCTTGCCGTTGTCGTGCGACACCTTCACGCCCAGCAGATCGGCGTAGAACTCCGCGGTCTTCTTGTAGTCCTTGACGTTATAGGACAGGTGGTTGACGGCGATGGTCTTGAAACCTTTGGGCGCATCGGCGCCAAGGGCCGGCGCCGACGCGGCGGCGGCGGTGACCGCCAGCGTGGAAATCAGGCTGCGGCGGGAAATCTTGCCGCGTTCGAAATCGGTGAGCAGGTTCGCGATGACGTGTTCCATGATGTCTCCTCCCTGGAGTGCGCGGCGAGCATAGCGCGAAGGCCGAGGGACCGGCCAGGGGCGCGAAACCGCGTCAGAGGGCCTTTATTCGGCGCCCGAGGGATTGGCGGGGGCGGGATTGGCGGGCGCGGAGCCGGCCGGAGCGGCCGCGGCATCCAGGCTGGGACCCTGATCCTGGCCGGACTGCGGCGGCAGCCGCAGGTAGACGCCGACGGTGCGGCCCAAAACCACCATACTGGCGCTGAGGCGGTAATTCTCGGACAGCTGCCGTCGCGCGTCGGCGTTTAATTCCACCGCGCCCGGCTGCAACAGGATCGCGCCGGTGGCGGGATCGGCGAGCCAGGACACCAGCATCTCATCGGTCCACAGGGACTCCGCCGCCAGGATGCGGATGACCTCGGCCTTCTCGGCGTCGGACAAGGTGGACCGCAGGCGGCGGTAGCTCTGGCGCAAATTGAAGCCCTGCACCGGCAATGTGCGCCCGGTGCGGGCCACCGCATAGGCCAGCTGCGGCTGGTCATCCAGCACCAGCACCCGCCGCGCCGCAGGCATCGCCGTGCCGACAAGGCCGGCCAGGCGTTCCGTGACCACGACATCGGCAAGGCCGTTGTTCCTGCTCACCAGCGGCAGCGGAAAGTTCTTCCAGGGGCTGGGAGAGCCCGAACCGTCGTTCACCGCCAAGGCCGTCCCGGCGGTATTGAACACGACTGCGGCCAAGCCCAGCGCGATCGGCGCAATCACCCGCCCGCCGGCCTTGCGCCACACCGCATCCACCGCCAGCGCCGCGGCCACCGCGCCGATGCCGACGAAATAGCTGGTGTAAGTGAGCACGCAAGCCGGGCAGTAGCCGGCCGAGCCGAGATAGTGGGTGGCCGCCAGGAAGAAATAGAACCCCGGGACCAGCATCAGGAACCGTTCCGAGCGATAGAGCGCGAAGACCATCAACGCCAGGAGGTTGGTGCCCAGGAACGGCAGCCAGAAGGCATTCACCACGTCGCGCCATGACAGCCGCGCGGGATCGAAGCCGAGGGAATACCGGCTTTCGGTGGCGTCCTGGATCAGGCGCAGGGTGTCGGGCAGGAGTCCCATCTGGTGCAGGAGCGGCGTCACCAGCGGCAGCCGGATGGCATAGAGCACGAGTTTGGCGGGGAACAGCGCCAGGAGCGGCGCGGCCGCCGACACCGCCCCCAGGACCAACATCCCGGCGTGCAGCGCGCGCCGGCCTTTCACCTGCCAAAGATAGAGCGGCGCCAGCACCGCCAGCGCCAGGATCATGTTCTGGCGATAGAAATAGAGCACCGCAAACAGCACCCCGAGGCCGAACGACAGCGCCGGCTTTGATGTCTGCGACGCGCGCTGCACCACCCACACCGCGAGCAACAGGAGGAACGCGACAGTGGCGATGGGTGTGGCGGTGGTGAAGTAGTAGGCGGTGGTGGGCGTCAGCAGGAACAGCGCGGTTCCCAGGGCCGCCGTGGGCGCGGCTATGGCCATGCGCCGGCAGACCGCGAACACCAGGCCGCCGGACGCCGCGCCCATGACCGCCGACATCACCCGCCCGGCCGTATGACCGTGGCCGAAAATCTGCTGGGCCCAGCCCAACTGATAGAAATACAGCGGCATATACCAGGTGGCGTCGGCGTCGCTGTAAGGCTTTTCGGCCCCCGTCACATACCACCAGGACTTCACGACATAAGTGATTTCGTCGATCCAGGTGCGCCCATAGATGACGCCATACGCGCACAGGACCGCATAAAGCACATAGGCCGCGACCAGGATCGCGGCCGTGGCCCAACGCATCGTGCGGTGATTGCTCTCGGGAAGGTCCAAGCGGCGCCGTCAGGTCTTCAGAAATGCCTTGCACGCCGGATCGGGCATGCCCCACAGTTTAACCTTTGGGGGCAGACAGCGTCATCATGCACTTCGCCCGGCTTTGCCTCTGTGTCCTCGCCATCGCGCTCCTGACCGCGCCCGCGCGGGCCGCCTGCGAACCCGAGAAGCTCGCAGCCAAATATCCCAGCCTCAAGGGCGTGACCGTTAAAGTGGGCCAGGACGGCGAGAGCCCGCCGTTCAGCACCCGCGACCCCAAGGATTTCAGCAAGCTCGTCGGCCTCGACGCCGACCTCGCCCGCGCGGTGTTCGGCTGCGCCGGCATCCCGGTGACCTTCGTGACCGGCAGCTGGTCCGGCCTGATCCCCGCCACCATGGCCGGCCAGATCGATGTCATGTGGGATACGCTGCTCTATACGCCCGAGCGCGCCAAACGCCTGGACTTCGTGGTCTATATGGGCGCGGTCACCGGCGTCATGGTTCCGAAAGGCAACCCGCGCAAGCTGGCGTCGCTGGAGGATCTCTGCGGCCTGAAAGTGACCGCGGGCCTCGGCACCACCCAGGAAGTGCAGCTGCGCGAGGCCAGTACCGCCTGCAGAAGCGCCGGCAAGGCGGCCATCGACATCCTCACCGCGCCGGACATCCCCAGCGGCATCCGCCTGGTGCAGAACGGCCGCGCCGACGCCTTCAGCACCAACAAGGCCTTGGTCGGCGCCATGGCCGAGAAGATGCCGGGCGTGTTCGATTTCGCTTTCGAGATCCAGACCGGCGCCAAGATCGCCGCCGGCGTCGCCAAGAACCGGCCGGAGCTGCGCCAGGTCATTCTGGACGGCCTCAACGCCCTCACCGCCGACGGCCGGCTGAAGAAGATCTTCGCCGACAACCGCGTCGATGTCTCGGCCGCGCGCCCGCCTGAAGTCCTGACCGAATAAATTCGTGCCGGAGGCTCTTCAAGAAACCCTGTCCTACGCGCTGGCGCCCTTCCTGCTGGAAGGCGCGCTGGCCGCCGTCGAGATCGCCGTGTTGGCGATGGTGCTGGGTGTCGCCTTCGGCCTCCTGCTGGCGCTGGCGCGGCTGTCGCCGGTGGCGCCTTTGCGCTGGGCCGCCGGCGGCTATATCTGGCTGATGCGCGGCACGCCTGTGCTTTTGCAGCTGGTGCTGATCTACGACGCCTTGCCGCCGCTCGGCATCCGGCTCGACAGTTTCACCACCGCCGTCATCGGCTTCGCCCTCAACCAGGCCGCCTATAGCGCCGAGATCATCCGCGGCGGCATCCTGTCGGTGAACCGCAACCAGAGCCTGGCGGCGGCGGCGCTGGGCATGTCGCCCGCCCTCACCTTGCGGCGCATCGTCCTGCCCCAGGCCATGCGCGCGATCCTGCCCGGCCTGTCGAATGAGTTCATCAGCCTGATCAAGGGCACCTCCATCGCCTCGGTGATCTTCGTCAATGAGCTGGCGTTCCGGGCCCAGCAGATCGTCGGGCAGAACTTCAAGTTCTTCACGGTGTTCGCGGCCGCGGCGCTGCTGTACCTGGCCATGACCAGCGCGGTCACGCTGCTGCAGACCGTCCTGGAGAAGCGCTTCAACCCTGAAGCGCGGCCGCGCGATCTTGCGCCGGCGCCGGCTGGGGACGCGCCGCCGCTGTCCGCCTGCATTCCGCCCACCCCAGCCGGGAACGAACCCGCTTTCGTGCGCTGCACCGGCGTGCGCAAGGCCTATGGCGACAATCAGGTGCTGCGCGGCGTCGACCTCACCGTCGCCCGCGGCGAAGTGGTGGTGATCATGGGCCCGAGCGGTTCGGGGAAGAGCACGCTGCTGCGGCTCATCAACCACCTCGAGACCCTGGATGACGGCGAGATCACCGTGGGCGGCGCGCTGGTAGGCTACGAGCGGCGCGACGGCCGCGTCATCCCGCAAAACGACGTCTGGCGCGCGCGTGCGGCGGCGCGCATCGGCATGGTGTTCCAGAGTTTCAACCTGTTCGACCACTTCAACGCCCTGGACAACGTCGCCGAAGCGCCGGTGCAGGTGTACGGCGCCAACCCCGCCGCGGCGCGCGCCCGCGCGGCGGACCTGCTCGCGGCGGTCGGCCTCGCCGCTCACGCCGGCCACCTGCCCCATCGCCTTTCCGGCGGACAGCAGCAGCGCGTGGCCATCGCCCGCGCCCTAGCGGTGGAGCCGCGCCTGATGCTGTTCGACGAGCCGACCTCGGCCCTGGACCCGGAGCTGGTGGGCGAAGTGCTGAAAGCCATGCGCGCGCTGGCCGAAGCCGGCATGACCATGATCGTGGTGACCCACGAATTGCGCTTCGCGCGCCAGGTGGCGGACCGGGTGATCTTCATGGACGAAGGCCGCGTGATCGAGCAAGGTCCGCCCGGCGACGTGCTGGACAACCCGCGCGAGCCCCGCACACAGCGGTTTTTGAGCATGGTCGGTCCGGCAGCAGGTTAGGGAGAGGATATAAACATGAAGCCCAGGTACCGCGAACTGGTGAACGTCGCCCGGCTGGAGGCGAAGATGGACGCGTTCAATATGGATGCGGTGGTCGCCCGCGCCGGCATCAACCTGTGCTACCTCTCGGGCTTCGCCTATCCCGGCACCCTGGCCCGCCACGTCGACCTCACGGACTCGCCGCGGCCGATTTTCGTCATCTGGCCGCGCCGGGGTGAACCGCGCATGGTGCTCAACGCCATCGCCGAGGGCCTGAGCCGCCGCGATTCCTGGATCGAGCAATTCGACGTCTACGAAGCCTATGTCGAGAACCCGGCCGAGCGCCTGGCCAAGACCCTGGCCGACATGGGCCTGGCCGGCGCGCGAGTGGGTTTCGAGAAGAATTACATCAGCGCCGCCGACTGGGAGACCATCGCCCGCAATTCACCGCGCATGTGCATGCTCGACAGCGCCGCCATGATGGACGAGGTGCGCGTGGTGAAAACCGAGGGCGAAATCGAACTGTTCCAGGAAGGCGCCGATATCCTCGACGACGCCTTCATGAAGTGCTTTCCCCTGGTGCGCCCCGGCATCCGCGAACGCGACCTGCACGCCATCCTGATGAACGACTGCCTGGCGAACGGCTGTGAGTTCGTTCACGGCATCCTCAACTCCAGCCGCAACACCATCCCCTACGCCGGCGAGAGCGATTTCGCCTTTGCCTCGGGCGACGCCATCCGCACCGACTATGTCGCCTATTACAAGGGGTACCCCGGCCACCAGTCGCGCTGCGCCGTGGTCGGCAAGGCAAGCGATGCGCAAAAGGCCGAATACCGGATCATCCGCGACCTCTACCGCGCGTCTTGCGCCTACCTGCGCCCCGGCCGCACGGCGGGCGAGGTCTGCGCCTATGTCACCGACATCTTCGGCAAGGCCGGATTGCCGTATAAGCCGATCATCGCCGGCCACGGCGTCGGCGCCTGGTGGCACCAGCAGGAGCCGATCATCGCCCGCGGCAACCCGCGCGTGCTGGAGGAAGGCATGGTGATCGCCATGGAGCCGCATGTGAACCACTGGCATATCCAGGACATCCTGGTGATCCGCAAGGACGGCGCTGAGGTGATCTCGGACAAAATGTCCACCGACGAGATCTTTGAGTGCGGCGCCTAAGCGCCGCACTCAATTGTCTCAAGCATCCACCATGGCGACGCAGTTGATCTCGAAGAGCGCTTCTGGAAAAGCCAACGCCACCACCTGAACCGCCGTGGCCGTGGGCAGGTTGGCACCGAAGTATTCCGCGCGCACATCGGCGGCCTCGCGGAATTTTTCCCAGCTGGTGATATAGGCGGTGATGGTGACCACGTCGGCGAGCGTGGCGCCCTCGGCGGCCAGCGCCGCCTTGAGGTTCTCGCATACCTGGCGCATCTGCGCCTTGCCGTCGCCCACGCCCACGTTCTTGCCGGCCGCGTCGCGCGCCAGCTGCCCCGCCACATGGATGGTTTTGCGGCGCGTGGTGGAAACCACATGGGCGTAGGCCGGCTTCGCCGGCGCATTCGGCGCCGCCAGCCCCGGCACCGCGGTCTTGCGGGTAATAGCTGAAGCCTGCGCCGCTTCCGCCGGCGCAATCGCCGCGACAGCAGCTGCGGTAAAGGTCAGGCCGGACACCACCTGACGGCGCGAAACGGCGTCTTCCATGAGAGTTCTCCTTCGGGGTTAATCCACCATCGCGATGACGCTGATCTCGATCATGTAGTCGGGATGCGCGAGGCCGCTGACCTGGACGGTGGTGCTGGTGGGCAGGACCTTACCGATATATTCGTGGCGCACGTCCAGGCACTCGCGGAATTTGTCCCAGTCGGTGACGAAGGTCGAGGTCTGGACGATGTCGTCCAGGGTGGCGCCGGCGAGCGCCAACGCCGCTTTAATGTTCTCGCCCACCTGGCGCATCTGGGCGCGCATGTCGCCCTTGCCGACCACATTGCCGTCCTTGTCGCCGGCGAGCTGGCCGGCGATGAAGATCATCTTCGGGCGCCGTGACGCCACCGCGTGGGAATAGACGTCGCGGCCGCCGAAATTGGGCCGGCGGACGCCTGGGCCTTCAAGGAAGCGTTCGATGGTCATCGTGGGCTCTCCTATTTGTAGGTGATCTTCACTTTGTCGGCGGCGTTCTTTGCCAGCCGGCGGGCGAGATCGGTATCGCCGTTCCGCACCAGCGCCAGCGCCACGCCCATGCGGCGGTAGGGGCGCGTGGTGGGCTTGCAGAACACGCGCACGTCCAGTTCGACGCCGTGCTGTGACGGCGTCAGCGCCTCGGCCAGGCCGGTGATCTCGAAGTCGGCGGCGTCGCGGTCGGCCAGGATCACCGCCGACGCCGAAGCGCCGTGCTGGGTGATGGCGGGGATCGGCAGGCCGAGGATGGCGCGGGCGTGCAGGTCGAACTCGGTCAGGTTCTGGGAGATCAGGGTGACCATGCCGGTATCGTGCGGGCGCGGCGACAGTTCGGAGAAGATCACGTCATCGCCCTTGATGAAGAACTCGACCCCGAACAGGCCGTAGCCGCCGAGGTTGTCCACCACCGCCTTGGCCTGCTGTTTGGCGGACTCCAGCGCCTTCTTGGTCATGGCGGTGGGCTGCCATGACTCCTGGTAGTCGCCGCGTTCCTGCCGGTGGCCGATGGGGTCGCAGAACAGAACCCCCTGGCGCGTCCGGATGGTGAGCAGGGTGATCTCGTAGTCGAAATCGATGAAGGCCTCGACGATCACGCGCTTACGGTCGCCGCGCATGCCGGCCACGGCGTATTCCCAGGCGGGGTCGACCTTATCGGCGCTCCGGACCGTGCTCTGGCCTTTGCCCGAGGACGACATCACCGGCTTGACCACACAGGGGATGCCCACCGCCTTCACGGCCGCGCGCATTTCCTCGAGCGTTTCGGCGTAGAGGTATTTGGACGTCGGGAGATTCAGCTCGCGCGCGGCCACGTCGCGGATGCGGTCCCGGTTCATGGTCATGATGGTGGCGCGCGCGGAGGGTACGATTTTCTGGCCTCTGTCCTCGTAGTCCTTCAAGACCTCGGTGCGGATGGCCTCGACCTCGGGGACGATGAAATCGGGCTTGTGCTTGTCGATGGCCGCCGACAGGGCGGCCGCGTCCAGCATCGGGAACACTTCGGCCGCGTCCGCCATCTGCATGGCCGGGGCGTTGGCGTAAGCATCGCAGGCGATGACATAGGCCCCCAGTCTCTTTGCCGAAATCACGAACTCACGGCCCAGTTCGCCCGAGCCCAGAAGCAGGATTTTTGCCGTCGGCGTCATCGAAGTCCCCCTATCAATCGAGACGGATTTTATGCCCGAAAACCGACCCTTAAAACTAGAGGGGCCGCGCCAATCAGGTTGCGCGGGTCAGCTTCAGGATCTGCGCCGCAACCGCGTCCCAGGCGACCGGCTTGCCGGCGACGTCGTCCACGCCCGCCTCCCGGAAGCCGCGCACCCGTTCGGGGATCAGGTCGGCGGTGATGGCGATGATCGGCACGCGCCGCCCGCCGCGCGCGGCCTCGGCGGCGCGGATGGCGCGCACCGCATCGGGACCGTTCATGATCGGCATATGCATATCCATGAGGATGCAGTCATAGCCGCCGGCCGCGGCCTCCTTGAGCGCCGCCAAGCCGTCGCCGACGATGGTGCAGGCATGCCCCCACTGCTCCATCTTGATTTCCAGGATCAGTCGCATGGCGGCGTCATCCTCGGCCGCCAGCAGCTTCAGCGCGCGCACCGGCCCCCGCGGCCCAATGGGCGGCAGGGTGGGCAGCGGGGCCGGCGCCGCGGCGACAACGGCCGGCGCTTCGGCCGGCGCCACCGGGATCCTGACCGTGAACACCGAGCCGCGGCCCGGCTTGGAGGTGAAGCTGAGCGTACCGCCCATGGTCTCCACCAAGCCGCGGCAGATGGCCAGGCCCAGGCCGGAGCCGCCGTATTTGCGCGAGATCGAGGAATCGCCCTGCACGAACGGCTCGAAGATCGCCGTATGCTGCTCGGGCGTTATGCCGATGCCGGTGTCGGTGACGGTGCCGATCAGCATCAATCCGCCGGCGTCCGTCGCCTGCTCGAGGGCAAGGGTCACCGCGCCGTCGGCGGTGAACTTGACGGCGTTGTCGATGAGGTTGGACAGCACCTGGACAATGCGGTGGGGGTCGCCCACCAGATCGTCCTGGAAGTGACGCGGGAACTCGATCCGGAAGGCGAGGCCTTTCTGCCCGGCCATAGTCGCAAAGGTGGCGGACAGGTCGCCGGCCAGGTCCGACAGCTTGAACGGCAGCTGTTCGATCAGGATGCGCCCGGTCTTGAATTTGGCGAAGTCCAGGAGGTCGTTGAGCACCGCCATGAGGTTGCGGCTGGCGCCGATCAGGTTGGCGGCCAGCGCTTCGCGCTGGGCGCCGAGCTTGTCGTCGCGCAGCAGTTCGGCCATGCCGATGATGCCGGCCATGGGGGTGCGCAGCTCATGGCTCATATTGGCGAGGAAGGCCGTGCGCGCCTCGGCGGCGGCGTTGGCCCGCACGCGTTCGGCCTCGAGCGCCTGGTAGACGGCATAGACCGCGACCACCGGCGCCGCGGCGGCATAGATAAAGGACATGAAAATCGACAGCCACGTCACCGGGCTGAGGTCGAACAGCGGGCTGAATTGCGGAATCAGCACGCCGCTGCGGAATCCGGCGTAGACCGCGCCCAGCACGGCCAGGGCCGCGCCGATCAGGCCGAACGCCACGCGCCGGCCGAAGAAACAGCCGGCGGTGACAATGCTGGAAATAAAGAACATCAGCGAGCCGCTGAGCCGCCCCGAGGCGACGACGCTGGTGGCGCCGATGACGAAGGGGATCGCGGTGACCGTGGCGGCGCGAAGGATGAAATTGAGATGCCGCCGGCGCCAGATCACCGTGGTCAGCAGGATCAGCAGCACGCCGTGGACCGCCATCACCGGCGCGAAACCCTGCTCCAGCAGCCGCGCCGCGATCACCGCCACGCCGAACACGGCCACCGCCGCCAGCATCATCAGGATCTGGTTGCAGGCGTCGGAGCGGATTTCGGCAAGGGTGCGCGACGGCGTGTTCATGCGCCGGACGTTATCCCAGAGGCCCGCAGTGCGCGAGCGCCGCATGATGAAAGAAGGGCCTCTCCACCGGAGAGGCCCTTGGATTCAGTTGAGGCAGATCAGGTCATGCAGAAGGCGGCGAGCTTGTTGCCGTCCAGGTCGCGGAAATAGGCGCCGTAGAAGCCGGAACCGCGCGGGCCCGGCGCGCCTTCGTCCTTGGCGCCCAAAGACAGGGCCTTGGCATGCAGCGCCTTGACCTGATCGGGATCGGCGGCGGCCAGCGCCACCATGACGCCGTTGCCGATGCTGGCGGGCTTCTGGTCGAAGGGCTTCATGACGCTGAACATGGGCTTGTCGGGGGCGGCGCCCCAGCCGACGCCGCGGTCGTTCTGGAAAAACACCTTGGCGCCGAGCACGCCGAGGAGATCGTTGTAAAAAGCCACCGCCTTATCGAGGTCGTTGGTGCCGACGCAGGTATAGCCGATCATGGAGTCCCCCCATTCCCAATGGAGCGGGGACTCTATACCCGCAAGCCGCCGCCGCTCAATCACTCCGCGGGCTGGCGAGTGGGTTCCCGGGTAGATTCATGGGCGGAGTCCGGCGCGGCGTGCGGGCGGTGCAGGCGCCGGCCGACCCAGGTCTCGAAGCGGCCGATGTAGACGAACACCACCGGCACCACCAGGAGGCTCAGCGCGGTCGAGGTGATCAGGCCGCCGATCACCGCCACCGCCATCGGCTGGCGGAAGCTGGCGTCGGCGCCCATCCCCAAGGCGATCGGCATCATGCCGGCGGTCATGGCGATCGTCGTCATGACGATCGGACGGGCGCGCTTGTGGCAGGCGTCGATCAGGGCCTGGTGCACCGAGAGACCGCGCTCGCGGATGCCGGTGATGGCGTAGTCCACCAGCAGGATCGAGTTCTTGGTGACGATCCCCATCAAGGTGATCAGCCCGATCATGGCCGGCACGCCCAGCTCGATGCGGCCCACCAGCAGCGCCAGGAACGCGCCGCCGGCCGAGAGCGGAATCGCCGAGAGGATGGTGATGGGTTGCAGGAAGTCGCGGAACAGCACGACGATGACGCAGAAGATGCAGATGAAGCCGGTGAGCAGCGCGAGATTGAAGCCCGACAGCAGCTCGCCCACGAATTCGGCGTCGCCGGTCGTGATCTGCTTCACCGACGGCGGCAGGTTCTTCATGACCGGCAGCGCCTTGGCCGCCGCCAGCGCGGGACCGAGCGACATGCCGCCAAGATCGGCGCTGACGGTGATGTAGCGGCCGCGGTCCATGCGGTCCACCTGCGACGGGCCGGTTTCGATGCCGACGTCGGCGACGCTGGACAGCGGCACCAGGCCGTTGCGGCCCGGCACGCGCAAGTCCGAGAACGTGGCGATGTCGGTGCGCGCGGCATCGGGCACACGCACGCGGATGTAGATCTGACGGTTGTCGAGGTTGAGCTTGGCGACCTGGGCGTCGAAGTCGCCGCCGGTGGCGATACGCAGCGCTTCGCCGATCGCCGCGGCGGTGACGCCGCGCTCGGCTGCCAGCTGCCAGTCGGGACGCACGGTGATCTCGGGCCTCTCCATGGCGGTGGTGGAGGTGACGTTGGAGAGCGAGCCCACGGTGCGCAATTGGCGTTCGAGGGCCTGGGCCGTGGCCTTGAGCGCCTGGGTATCGGCGCTGGCCAGGGTGATCTGCACCTTCTCGCCGTTACCGCCGAAGCCGAGGTCGAAGCGGGCGCCGGCAACCGTCAGCAGCTCCTTGCGCATGGCGATTTCGATGGTTTTCTGCGAGGCGCGGGTTTCGCGCGGCGCCAGCGTCACCAGCATGGAGGCGCGGCGCACCTCGCCGCCCTGGGCGCTGCGCCCGGCGATCGGGGCCTCGCCGGCGGTGGTGTAGACGTCCTGGATGCCGGGCACGCGGGTGATGGCGGCGCGGGCTTCCTCGGCGGTCTGCAAGGTGCGCTCCAGCGTCGTGCCGGGCGGCAGCTGCAGGCGGATGAAAGTGACGCCGCGGTCGCCGGCGGGGATGAAGCCGGTGGGGATGAACGGCAGCATGGAGAGGGCGAAGATGAAGAAGGCGATGGCGCCCCCCAGGGTGCTCTTGCGGTGCCTCAGGCACCAGTCCACCGCCGCCAGGTACCGGGTCATGATCCAGCCGTCCAAATGTTCGCGCGCCGGCTTGGTCTTCAGGAACTTGGCCGCCAGCAGCGGGGTGAGCATGCGCGCCACCAGGAGCGACGCCAGCACCGCGATCACTACCGTCCAGCCGAACTGCTGGAAGAACAGGCCGGGCACGCCGGGCATGAGGGCGGTGGGCAGGAACACCACCACCAGGCTCATGGTGGTGGCGATGACCGCCAGGGCGATCTCGTTGACCGCGTCCTCGGTGGCCTTCTCGACCGGCTTGCCCATGTGCACATGGCGTTCGACGTTCTCGATCTCGACGATGGCGTCGTCCACCAGGATGCCGACGATCACCGCGAGCGCGAGCAGGGTCAGGGTGTTGAGCGAATAGCCCAGCCAGGCGATGGCGGCGAACGCCGGCAGGATCGAGAGCGGCAGGGCCAGCGCCGAGATGATGGTCGCCCGCCAGTCGCGCAGGAACAGGAACACCACCAGCACCGCCAGCACCGCGCCTTCATAGAGCAGGTGCATGGAGCCTTCGTACTGGTCCACGGTGTAACGCACGTTGTCGGCGACCAGGGTGATCTGCAGCGCCGGGTCGGCCTGGTGCAGTTTTTCGACCACGGCCTTGACGCCGTTGGCGGTCTCGACCTCGTCGTAGCCGCGCGAGCGGTACATGCGGAAGCCGATGACCGGCTTGCCGTTGAGCAAAGCCGCCTGCGAGCGTTCGCCGATGCCGTCGGTGATGGTGGCGACTTCGTCGAGGCGAACGTTGCGGCCGTTGGCCAGCACGATCGGGAGCGCGGCCAGTTCCGCCGCCTGCTTGACCGTGGCGATGGTGCGCACCGCCTGTTCGGCGCCGCCGATCTGGCCGCGGCCGCCGGAGGCTTCCTGCTGCACCTGGCGCAGCGCGCGGCTGATCTGGCCGGCAGTGATGCCGAGGCCGGTGACCTTGACCGGGTCCAGCTGCACCTGCACTTCGCGCTGCACGCCGCCGATGCGTTCGAACTTGCCGACGCCCGGCGTGGCGAGGATGGAGCGGGCGACGGTGTCGTCGACGAACCACGACAGCGCCTCCTCGTCCATGCGCGTCGAGCTGACGGCATAGGCCAGCATGTATTGTCCATTCACCGTGACGGAGCTGATGATCGGCGGCTGCATGTCCGCCGGCAGGTCGCCGCGGCTCTGGTCGACGGCGTTCTTGGTCTCGGCCACGGCGTCGGACAGGTTCTTGGAGAGTTCGAACTCGACCAGGATCGAGACGCGGCCGCTGGTGACGGTGGTGCGCAGGTGCTTGAGCCCCTGGAGGGTGGAGAGCGAATCCTCCACCCGGCGCGCGATCTCGGTTTCCAATTGGGCGGGCGCCGCCCCCGGCTGCGACAGCGTGACCGTCACCGTCGGCAGGTCGATGTCGGGGAAGTTCTGGATCGGCAGGCGCGAGAAACCGTATAGCCCGGCAAACGCCAGCAGCGCGAACAGCAGGATCGTCGGAACCGGGTTGCGGATCGACCAGGTGGCGAAATTCATTAGTGGAGCGCCCCTCTGCTGATCACCGGCTCGACCACGCGCACGGCGTCGCCGTCGTTGAGGAAGCCCGAACCGCGCACCGCGAGGCGCGCGCCGTCGTCGAGGCCGCTGACGATCTCGATTTCTTGGCCTTCGCGCCGGCCCACGTCCACCGCGCGCAGCACGACCTTGGCCGTACCGTCGCCGGCCGGCGTGTTGGCGAGTTCCAGCACATAATTGCGTCCGTCGCGCAAGACCACCGCTTCCGCCGGGACCACCAGCGCCGGCGCCTGCCCGATGGCGATGCGGCCGACGGCGTACATTCCGGCGCGGGCCTCGGAGTCCGCGGCGATATCGGCATAGACCAGGCCGAGACGCGAGTCGGCGTTGAGGGTGGGCGAAGCCTGCCGCACCACCGCCGACGCCACCGCGCCGCTGGGCAGGGCCAGGCTCACCGCCTGGCCGGGCTGGATCTGGGAGATCTGCTTGGCCGACAGCTCGCCGCGCCATTCCAGGCGGTTTTGCCGCACCAGGCGGAACAGCTCCTGTCCGGTGTTGGCGACGCTGCCGATGGTGGCGTTGCGCGCGCTGATGGCACCGTCGTCGGGAGCCACGACATCGGTGTAGCGGATCTGCAGGCGCTTGGCGTCGAGCAGCGCGCGGGTGGTCTTCACCTGGGTCTCGAGCTGCAGGATGTTCTGGTCGCTGATGAAGCCGTTGGTCTTGAGGGAGATCGCGCGCTTGTGGTTGGCGTCCGCCTGCTCGTAGTTCGCCAGCGCCAGCGCCTCATCGGCCCGGAGCAGCGCCTGGTTGATGCGCGCCAGCACCTGGCCTTTCTTCACCTGGTCGCCAACGTTCACGAGTACCTCTGTTATCTGGTAGCCGCTGATCTGGGCGCTGACGATCGCCTCCTGCCACGGCGCGATGGCGCCGGGCACTTCCAGGGTGGTGGCCCAGGTGGCGCGGTGCGGCGACGCCGCCGTGACGGTCAGGGCAGCCGCGGTCGAAGCCGCCGCCACGGGCGGCTTCGGCGCACGCGCCTTGACCACGACGCCGGTCGCGATCAGGCCAAGTGCTATGACCGCGCCGGCGATGAACAGTTTTTTCCGCCCGGCGGTTTGCATGGAGTTTTCGATCATCGTGGGGCCGATCATTTGAGGTTCGCGGTGATTTTGCGGAACAGGCTGAGCAGGGTGTCTTGTTCGGCGATCGAGAGCGCGCTGAGGAATTTGTCCATCAGCTGCATATGGGCCTCGCGCGCCACCTTGTAGAGCTTGGCGCCGGCGCGGGTCAGCGCCACTTCGACCACGCGCCGGTCCTGCTTCTGCCGGTCGCGCGAGACGAATTTCTTGTTTTCCAGCTTGTCGATCACGGCGGTCATGCTGCTCAGCGAAAGATGCAGGCTGCCGGCGATGGCGCTCATGGTCATGGGGCCCTTGGAGCCGATGCTGATCAGCGCGTGGATTTCCTGCACGTTGAGCACGCCCATGGTCTTGGAGTTGCGCTTGTCGACGCGCTGGAGCTTTTCGCGGATCTCGCGGATGTAGCCGGCAAGCTCCTGCGATTTTTCGGCGACGGCCATTACTTCGAAATCCGAACTATTTGCTTTGCGAAGGGTTATAGGGGAACGGCTTTCGTGAACCCAGCGGATTTTCGTGAAATTCCGTGCATGTCTGCCCGGCGGGGGTGGGAGGGCCGGGGCGTGCGGCGCGGTGTCGGCATGAGCGGTCATGACCCCGTAACAGCAAACCCTATGCCAGAGGCGCATATTTATAAGTCATTGATTTATAATATTAAATTATTATTGGCACGGTTGGCCGCGGCGCAAAAGGCCTACTTGTTCGCGCCGCCGCGCATTTAATCGCGAAAACCGGACTCCCGCCAAAACCGAAAGCTTCGGATCTCCGCTGCGAATCTCGGCCAATCAATAAGGTGTTAGGCTGAGCCGGGGGCGACGGCCGGTCGCCGGACACTAGAGCATGATCGAGTCATATTGAATCGGGATCATGCTCTAGTCTTTTTTGGTTTGGTCACATTTTCTGCGATGAACCGGCATCCACTTCATCGGAAAATGCTCTAGGGGGGCTTGCATGACGCGTCTTCTTTTGGCGGCGGTTCTGGTGCTGTGGGCGGGAGCGGCGCAGGCGCAATCCCAGAAGGCGTCCGACCCGCCGGTATTCCTGTCGGGCGCCACCTTGATCGACGTGGTGCGCGGCGAGGCCTATGCCGACATGGGCGTGGTGCTGGAGGGCGGCAAGATCACCGGCCTGTTCTTCGACTTCCCCTACAACGCCGCGCGCATTCCCGCCAACGCGGTGCGCGTCAATCTCAAGGGCAAGTTCCTGATCCCCGGCATGATGGACCTGCATGTCCACGCGCCGCACAGCTACAAGAACGTCGACATCAACCTGCCCCACTACCTGAAGATGTTCCTGGCCGGCGGGGTGACGACAGTCCGCGCCATGGGCGACCGTCAGGAAAACCTGGTCCGCATCAAGAACGACATCGACGAAGGCCGCATCGGCGGCCCCAATATGATCATCGGCTCGTTCCCGCCCATCGAGCAGGCGCCCGGCTTCCCGCGCCTGGAGCGCACCGACATCGTCAACACGCCGCTGGAGGCCCGCGCGCTCACCCGCGACTACATCTTCAAGGGCGCCCGGTGGGTGAAGTTCTACAATTACGTCGACGCCGAGATGACCGCCGCCGTGGTGGAGGAAGCCCACCGGCACGGCGCGAAGGTGTTCGGCCACTTCGCCATGCTCGGCGCCGCCGGCGCGGCGCGCCTCGGTGTGGACAGCATCGAGCATATGACCGCCCTGCTCCAGGAAACCTTGGGCTACCAGGATAGTCTGGCTTTGGAGGACATCGGCTACTACCGCGGCTTTGTGCAATGGGACAAGGCCAACGAGAAGAAGCTGGACGAGATTTTCAAGGTCATGGTCGAGCATAAGACCGCGCTGATCCCGACCATCACCATCCAGAATGTCGCCGCCGATCCCGAGGGCATCGCCAAGACCAGCCAGCCCTGGTTCGATCTCTACCAGAAGGAGATCATGATCGCCTATGAGAAGGACCCGCTGCGTGTCGCCGCGGTCTACGACTTCAGGAACGTGAAGGAGCGCTGGAAGGGCAGCATGCTGGCCCAGGCCAAACAGGTGGCGCGCTTCGTGAAAATGGGAGGCCGCGTCGGCACCGGCTCCGACCTGGAGCCCGCGCCGCCGATCGTGCCGGGCCTCAGCATCCACCAGGAACTGGAATGGTATGTGCTGGGCGGCATGACGCCCCTGGAAGCCTTGCGCACCGCCACCATTGGGTCGGCCGAGATCCTGGGCTGGCAGGACCGCTTCGGCTCCATCGAGATCGGCAAGCAGGCCGACATCGTGGTGGTGAACGGCAATCCCCTCACCGACATCAAGCAGGTCGGCAATATCGACACCGTGGTGCAGGCCGGCCGGGTTTATAAAATCAGCGAACTCAAGGCCCAGCTGAAGAGCGGATCTTAACCTTTAAGGGCGGCGGCGTAAGCGTCGGGCTTGAAACCGACCAGCAGTTTGCCGCCGCCAAGGTCGAGCACCGGGCGTTTGATCATCGACGGCTGATCGAGCATCAGCGCGATGGCCTTGGCTTCGGTGACGCCGGCCTTGTCCTTGTCCGGCAGTTTCTTGAAGGTGGTGCCGGCGCGGTTGAGCAGGGTCTCCCAGCCGACATTCTTGCTCCATGTCTCCAGCCGCGCGCGGTCGATGCCGGCGGTCTTGTAGTCGTGGAAGCCGTAGGCGACGCCTTTCTGCTCCAGCCATGCGCGTGCCTTCTTGATGGTGTCGCAGTTCTTGATGCCGTACATGGTCAACGCCATGGCAACCTCAGGCTGATTGAGAAGACCGGCGCGCATCCGCGCGCGACAGATAAAACGACAGGCACCCCATGGCAATGAACAGCCCGGCGGCGCTGAAGGCCAGGGACCAGTGGATGCCGACCAGGGTGCCGCCCAAACCCACCGTGACGCCGCTAAAGGCGCGCATGCCGAGGGCAGAGACGGTGTAGAGGCCGATGACGCGGCCGCGGATCTGGTCGGGCGCGTTCAACTGCACCAGGGCCTGGGCCATGGAGCTGAACGCCAGTTCGGTGAACCCGGCGACGAACAGGGCCATGAGCGCTACGATATAAACCGAGGTGGTCGCGAACACCGCCAGCGCCACGCACCAGCCCATGACCAGCAGGAAGGCCGTGCGCGCCCGGGCCTGGAGCGCGCCGCTGCCTTCCAGCGCGATCCCCGCCGCCAGCGCGCCGGTGGCGTCGGCCGCCAGCAGCATACTGTAGAGAATGCCGACATCGCCGTGACCGAGGTCGCGCGCGAAGCCCGGCATCTGCGCCTGGTAGGAGTTACCGATCGCAAAGGATGCACAGGCCGCCAGCAGGCACATGGACAACAGCACCGGATTGCCGCCCACCACCCGCGCGGTCGAGATCACATCGGCGAGGCCGCGCAGCGCCGGGCGCGGCGCCGCGGGCGCCGTGCGGAAGCGCGGGCCGTAGGGCGCCTTCCACAGCCAGATCACCAGCGGCAGATAGATGGCGGCGTTGAACAGGATGCCGTTGACGGGTCCCAGCGCCAGCAGGATGGCGCCGCCGACGGCGGGGCCGAGCAGGAGGCCCATGTAGCGCGCCGTGGCGTTGAGGCGCACGGCGCTCTGCAGATGGTCCTTGCCGGCGATGTCGTGGATCAGGAGCTGGCTGGCCGGGCTCCACAGCACGCCGGCGAAGCCATGGACCACCAGCAGCACCTGGGCATGCCAGATCTCCAGGCTGTCGGTGAGGAAGAAGTAGCCCCAGCCCAGCGAGGCGCCCATGAACAGCGCCATGCCGATCTGGATCAGCCGCCGCGGGTCGAAGCGGTCGGCCAGCGCTCCGGAGATCACCGAGAAGAACAGATACGGCAGCCAATGCGACAGCACCGCGAAGCCGCCGAGGGCCGGCGACTGGAACTTCTGGAACACCATCCAGTAGCTGATCACATGCTCGATGCTGTCGGCCATCATCGCCAGGGCCGAACAGGTCAGATAGGCGCGAAAACCGGGATGGCGGAGCGCCGCGAAGGATGGCGGGCGCGGCGAAGGCGAGGACGACACGAAGCTTACTCCGGAGGGCGAGGCCGCCCTTGTCAACGCCGCGGCCTCTCTGTCACATGGTATATGCGAAACGCGACCATGGGAGGAGAGCCTTCATGACAGAGACCCGCAAGATCACCGCCCTGCTGATCGCCAAGCCGGGCAAGGCGGCGGAGTTGGAAGCGCTGATCCGCGGCATGGTCGGGCCCTGCCGGGCCGAGCCCGGAAACCTGCGCTGGGATGTCTGGCAGGACCGGGATGACCCCAACCGGTTCGTGCTGGACGAACTGTATGCCGACGATGCCGCCGTGGCCGCCCACCGTGCCAGCGCGCATTTCCTGAACTATGCCGGAAAGATCGGCGATCTCGCGGACCGCACGCCGATTGTCTCCAAGCCCTACGACGTGGCCGGCTAGCCTGGCGAAGGGCGGCAGCTGAACCGCAAGGAGCCGGAATCTCCGGCGGGAGTGAGGCACGGGGTCAATGTGGCGGGCGGGCGGGTTGTTCCGGGCGCGCCGCTTTTAAATCATGCTGGACGAAGCCGGGCGTGGGAGCTTTACCCCCGAAGCGTCCGCGGCGAGTCATCAACCCGCCGATGTGGCCTCGAACAGGGCCAGTTGCGCCGCGAACGCCCGCTTGAAGGCGGGCCGGGCTTCGCCCCTGGCGACATAGGCCGCAAGATTGGGAGTGTCGTTCAGGAAGCCGGAACTGTTCAGCCGACGCATGACACCGATCATCATCAAATCCCCGGCGCTGAAGGCGCCGTCGAGCCAGTCGGCCGTGCCCAGGCGGTTGGAGAGTTCGGCCAGCCGGTCGCGGAGCGGTTTTTCGACTAGAGGCATTCGCGCCTCGGCCCACGGCTTGTCGCGCTCGAAAAGTTTGGCCGTGGTGAAATTGACGATGGGCGGCTCGATGGTGCTCAGCGCCGCGAACATCCAGGTGATGGCGCGAGCGCGGGCAGCGGCGTCTGTAGGCAACAGGCCCGGGTACCTTTCCGCGATGTGGAGCACGATGGAGCCGGATTCGAACAGCACCAGATCGCCATCCTCGTAGGTGGGGATCTGCCCAAACGGCTGGAGTTTGCGGTGCGCGGCTTCTCGGTTCTGGCCGAACGGAACCGGGCGCACGTCATAGGGTTGGCCCACCTCCTCCAGAGCCCAGCGCACCTGCATATCGCGCGCAAGGCCCCGGCCACGGTCGGGCGAGCCGCCGAAAGCGGTGATCGTCGGTTTCATCGGGCATCTCCGGCGTTCGTGGTGCCCGAAGGATAACCAATCCGGGGACCATGCTCTACCGCCGCGCCCTATTTCGCGGCGGCGATCACTTCAACCTCCAGCAGCATATCGGGCCACACCAGCTGGGGAATGATCAGCAGCATCGAGGCGGGCTTCGCGTCGCCCAGGCACTGCCGGCGGATCTTGGCGTAGGGCTTAATGTCGTCAGGGCGGATCAGATATTGGGTGACCTTGACGATATCCGCCGCCGTCATGCCGGCTTTGTCGAGAACGGCGAGAATGTGTTTCCAGGCCAGCTCCGCTTGGCCTTCGATATCCTTGGGCAGCTCACCGGCGGCCGTGAGGCCCGGCGTGCCCGACGTGATCAGCCAGCGCAGGCCGGGCGCAGCCTCCACCGCGTCGCTGTAAAACCCGATCTGGCTGGCGACGCCGATATCGTGAGCCTTATGCGCCATGGATTCCCTCCTGCGATTGAGTGGCTTGCAAGCGCGCGGTACTAGTCAGTACCATAATCGGAAATTTGTGGTACCGTACAGTACCATTTCACAGAGGTTTGATGTCAGACCGGCGCCATCGCTCCATGTTGAATGACGGCGAAACCGAGGTTCGGGGCCGCATCCTCGCGGCCGCCTTCGCGGCGTTCATGAAGAAAGGCTTCGCCGCTGCCGGTACCGCCGAGATCGCCGCCCGCGCCCGCGTCTCGAAGCGCGAGATCTATGCCTTGTTCGGCAATAAGCAGGGCCTGCTGCTGGCCTGCATCACGGAGCGGGTGCGGCGCCTGCACCTGCCCACCGACCTGCCGGTGCCCGGCGACCGCGAGACTCTGGCGCAGGTGCTGACCACCTTCGGCCAGCAGCTCATCAAGGAAATCAGCGACCCGGCGGTGGTGGCGGTGTTTCGGCTGGCGGTGGCCGAAGCCATGCGCACCCGTGAAGTCGCGCAGGCGTTGGAGTCCATCGGCCGCCAAGCGGTGCAGGAGGCCCTGGGCGCCATCATGGCGCAGGCGCAAGAGTCAGGCCTGGTGCAAGGCCGCCCCGCCGCCTGCGCCGAACAATTCAGCGGTTTGCTGTGGGGGAGTTTGATGATCAGCCTGCTGCTGGGCGTGGCCAAGCGCCCGGATGCGCAGGAGATCGAAGCACGGGCGCAGGATGCGGCGGCGGCCTTCTTGCGGCTTCACGCCCGGCGCTAGCTAGCCCCCCGGATGCAGCCCCGGGGCTTCGTGGCCGGTGCGGGCCACGTATTCGGTGTAGCCGCCGCCGTATTGGTGGAGGCCCTCGGGCGTCAGTTCCAGCACACGGTTGGAGAGGCGGGCCAGGAAATAGCGGTCGTGGGACACGAACAGCATGGTGCCCTCGAATTCCGCCAGGGCGTCCACCAGCATTTCCTTAGTCGCCATGTCGAGGTGGTTGGTGGGCTCGTCCAGCACCAGGAAATTGGGCGGATCGAACAGCATCTTGGCCATGACCAGGCGCGCCTTCTCGCCGCCCGAGAGCACGCGGCAGGGTTTGTCGACATCGTCCCCGGAGAAACCGAAACACCCGGCCAGCGCGCGTAACGACCCCTGCCCCGCCTGGGGAAACGAGCCGTCGAGGGATTCAAAGATGGTCTCGTCGCCGTCCAGGAGATCCATGGAGTGCTGGGCGAAATAGCCCATCTTCACATTGGCGCCGATTTTCACCGTGCCTTTGTCGGGGGCCGTGCCTACGTCGGATGACTCGGCGCCGGCCACCAGTTTCAGCAGGGTCGATTTCCCGGCGCCGTTGGCGCCCAGCACGCACCAGCGTTCCTTGCGCCGCAGGATCAGGTCGAGGTCGTCGTAGATCACATGGCGGCCGTAGGCCTTGTGCACATGCGCGAAGCTGACCACGTCATCGCCCGAGCGCGGCGGGCTGCGGAACTCGAAGCGCACGGTCTGGCGCCGGCGCGGCGGCTCGACGCGCTCGATCTTGTCGAGCTTCTTCACCCGGCTTTGCACCTGGGCGGCATGGGAAGCGCGCGCCTTGAAGCGCTCGATGAAGGCGATCTCCTTGGCCAGCATCGCCTGCTGGCGGTCGAACTGCGCTTGGCGCTGTTTCTCGGCCAGCGCCCGCTGCTGCTCATAGAAATCGTAGTCGCCGGAATAGCTGGTGAGTTCGCCGCCGTCGATTTCCACGATCTTGTTGACGATGCGGTTCATGAATTCGCGGTCGTGGGAGGTCATGAGCAGCGCGCCGTCATAGCGCTTGAGGAAATCTTCCAGCCAGATCAGGCTTTCCAGATCGAGGTGGTTCGAGGGTTCGTCGAGCAGCATGGCGTCGGGTTTCATCAACAAAATCCGTGCCAGCGCCACGCGCATCTTCCAGCCGCCCGAGAGCAGGCCGACGTCGCCGTCCATGCGTTCCGGGCTGAAGCTCAGGCCCGCCAGCACCTCGCGCGCGCGGCTCTCCAGTTCATAGCCGCCCAATTCCTGGAAACGCCCCTGCACTTCCCCATAGCGTGTGACCAAGTCATCCATCTGGTCCGCCTGGTCGGGATCGCCCATGGCGGCTTCGAGGCTGGCCATTTCCGCCGACAGGGTGCTCACCGGACCGGCGCCGTCCATCACCGCCGCTACCGCGGTCTGGCCCGACATCTCGCCCACGTCCTGGCTGAAGTAGCCGATCGTCATGCCGGACTCCACCAGCACCCGGCCGTCGTCGGGCTGCTCGGCGCCGGCGATCATGCGGAAGATGGTCGACTTGCCGGCGCCGTTCGGACCGACCAGGCCCACCTTCTCGCCCTTCTGCAGCGCCATGGACGCTTCGATGAACAGGAGCTGGTGCCCGTGCTGCTTGCTGATGGAATCGAGACGAATCATGGGGCCGCGCCGAAATCAGGGGGTGAGATAAGCGTTTCGGGCGCGGTGATAGACGTATCGGGGAAGGATAACAATGCCGTCCGTCGAAGCTTTCACCGGGGCGCGAAGGTGAGGGACACGATTAAATTCAAATTCGAGGACAGCGGCGGCCCAACTCAATGGGCTAGTGCGGATCGGCCTTCGCTTGATAGGGGATCACAACCCGGAATACCCGGGCGAACACCAGCGCGAAGAGAAGTGTGAGGGAGGCGGAAAATAGAACATCACTGAGGTAGTGATCTGTTTCAAGAATCCGGTCGACCGCGATGAACAGCGGAACGATGGCCAGCACCGGGCGGGCGCGTGGGAAGAGCAAGAAGAACGGCAAAAACAGCCCCCAGAAGTGCGCTGTGTGCCCAGACGGGAATGAGTTGCCCCCATCGATAAAGAACGTGTCGCCGTAGCCGCCGGTTTCAAACAGCTGATGCGGACGAATGCGGAGGAACACGTTTTTCAGCACTCCGGCGACCAGTCGCGCGAACAGAAAGGTCGTGCCGGCGAAAAAGAAAATCCTGCCCCAGTCCCGCCGCTTCATCGTGAAAAACAGAACCGCGCCGATGAAGATTTCAATGAACCCGGGCAGCCATTTTGAGACCGTGTAGCCGCCGGCGGCTTCCAATACCGGCATGACCGCATTCAGCGCGGGCTCCACACCGGCGAGGTTCTGGTGAATGAAAAAAGCCAGCGGCTGGTCGATGAGCCAGATGCTGAGTAGTACCGCCGCCGCGGTTGCCACCGTGAGATACGTCAGGTTCCTGCCAAGCACGTTTGCGCCCCCTCTCTTTGTGTTGGCAACGTGCCTTGCAAGGACCATGCCTAAGGCAGAGCGGCTTAAAGCACATTGATTTTCTAGAAAATCCTGGGGAGCCCTGCGGCTTCTATTCGCAGCTTTCGCAATCTTATCGCCGCCGGATCGAAGTATTAGGCGATGCTGAGCGTCGACTATTCCCACTCAATCGTGCCGGGCGGTTTGCTCGTCACATCATACGTCACGCGGTTGATACCCTTGACCTCGTTGATGATGCGGTTGGCGACACGGCCGATGAAGGCCATGTCGAAGGGGTAGAAGTCGGCGGTCATGCCGTCGGTCGACGTCACGGCGCGCAGGGCGCAGGCGTAATCATAAGAGCGGGAGTCGCCCATGACGCCGACGGTGCGCACCGGCAGCAGCACGGCGAAGGCCTGCCAGATTTTATCGTAAAGGCCGGCTTTGCGAATTTCGTCGAGGTAGATTGAATCCGCCTTGCGCAGCAGGTCCAACCGTTCCGCCGTGATCTCCTGGCCGGGGATGCGGATCGCCAGGCCCGGGCCGGGGAACGGGTGGCGGCCGACCATGTCCTCGGGCAGGCCCAGTTCACGCCCAAGCGCGCGCACTTCGTCCTTGAACAGTTCACGCAGCGGTTCCACCAGCTTCATGTTCATGCGCGCGGGCAGGCCGCCGACATTATGGTGGGATTTGATTGTGACCGAAGGGCCGCCGGCGAAGGACACGGATTCGATCACGTCCGGGTACAGCGTGCCTTGGGCGAGGAAATCGGCGCCGCCGGCTTTCTTGGCCTCGATCTCGAACACGTCGATGAAGGTGGCGCCGATGATTTTGCGTTTCTTCTCGGGGTCGGTCTGGCCGGCGAGCTTGCCGAGGAACAGTTCCGAGGCGTCATGGGCGATGAGGCGGATGTTGAAGCGGTCGCGGAACACTTTGACCACCTGCTCCGTCTCGCCGGCACGCATGAGGCCGTGATCCACCAGCACACATGTAAGCTGTTCGCCGATCGCTTCGTGGATCAGCGCCGCCACTACCGCGGAGTCCACGCCGCCGGACAGGCCGCAGATCACCCGGCCTTTACCCACTTGCGCGCGCACCTTCGCAATCGCCTCCTGGCGGAAGGCGGCCATGGTCCAGTCGCCGGTGCAGCCGCAAATCTCGCGCACGAACTTGCGGTACAGTTCCTTGCCGTTCGGGGTGTGCACGACTTCGGGGTGGAACTGCACGGCGTAGAAGCGCCGCGCTTCGTCGGCGATGGCGGCGAAGGGCGCGCCCTCGCTGGTGCCCACCACCTTGAAGCCGGCGGGCAGCGTCACGACGCGGTCGCCGTGGCTCATCCACACCTGTTCCTGGGCGCCCGGCTTCCACGGGCCATCGAATAGTGAACAGGTTCCGGTGACATCGACCATGGCGCGGCCGAACTCGCGGTGGTTGGAGCTTTCCACCTTGCCGCCCAACTGCGCCACCATGGTCTGCTGGCCGTAGCAGATGCCCAGCACCGGCAGGCCCAGGGTGAACACGGCGTCCGGCGCCTTGGGTGTACCGATGTCGAGCACCGAAGCCGGGCCGCCGGAGAGGATGATGCCCTTGGGATCGAAGGCCTTGATGCTGGCCTCGGTCACCTTGTTGAAGGGATGGACCTCGGAGTAGACGCCGAGTTCGCGCACGCGCCTCGCGATCAACTGGGTGACTTGGGAACCGAAGTCGATGATCAGGATGCGGTCGTGGGCGGCCATAAACGTCCTTCTTTAGCTACACGCGCTCCAGGAGCGCGACAAAGAATCCGTCGGTGTTGTGAGCGGCGGGCGTCAGGGTGAGCATGTCCTGGTCGGTGGGCGCGGAGGTACCGAGCACCGACTTCCACACGTCACCCACCGGCAGCACGCGGAACTGGGCATTGCGCGCCAGGAAGGCGGTGATGCGGTCCTGGTTCTCGTCCGGCAGCAGCGAACAGGTGATGTAGACGATGCGCCCGCCCTTTTTCACCAGCGGCGCGGCCTGGTCCAGCAGTTCGTCTTGCGTGGCGGTGAGGTTGGCGAGCGAATCCGGCGTGAAGCGCCAGCGCGCGTCGGGATGACGGCGCCACGAACCGACACCCGAGCACGGCGCGTCGATCACCACGCGGTCGAAGCTCTCGTTCTGGCGCTTGATCCATTTGTCGTTGGTTTCCAGCACGCGCAGGGTGGCGTTATGCACGCCGGCGCGGCGCAGACGCAGTTTCGCGCGCTCCAGCCGCTTTATCGCCACGTCGCAGGCGATGATGCGGCCGGTGTTTTTCATGGCGGCGGCGATGGCGAGGGTTTTGCCGCCGGCCCCGGCGCAGAGGTCGATGACCGATTGCCCCGGCGCTGCGTCGGCCAGCATCGACACCAGCTGCGAGCCTTCGTCCTGCACCTCGAAGCGGCCGTCCTTAAAACCGTCGTGGTTGCCGAGCGTGGTGCGGCCGGTGATGCGCACGCCCATGGGCGAGAGCGACGTTGGCGCGGCTTTAAGCTTCTCGGCGGTCAGCTCCGCCAACACCGCATCGCGGGTGGTTTTCAGGACATTGGCGCGGATATCGAGCGGCGCTTCGCCCTGGAGGGCGGCGAGTTCCGCATCGGCGCGTTTACCGAAGGCGGCGTCGATCTTGTCGGTCAACCAGTCCGGCATCTCGAACTTGATCTCGCGCGGCGCGTCCGCCATGTCGCGGCTGGCGGCCTGCATCACCATGCGGCGCTCGTTGGCGGAAAACGGATGCGGCCCATGCAGCGCGCCGGAGAACAGGCCGCTGATGGCGTCGATATGTTTCTTGTCGTGCTGGGCGAGATCGGCGGCCACCAAAAGACGGCCCGAGACCTGCTCGGTGCCCAAGGCCCATGACAGGCGCGCGCGGTGGCGCAGGATTCGCCAGATCTGGTCGGAGACGGCGCGGCGGTCCTTGGCGCCGAAGAATTTACGTCCACGGAAATAGGCCGCGATCACGCCGTCCGCCGGGCGTGATTCGTTGAGGATGGTGTCGAGCAGATCGATCGCAGCTTGCAGGCGCGCAGAGGGATTCATGGCGTTCCCCGCGCGAAGGCGGTCTCGTCAGGTGTTGTTGACGCGATAATTCGGCGGTTCGCGGGTGACGATGACATCGTGGACATGACTTTCGCGCATACCGGCGCCGGTGATGCGGCGGAATTTACAGTTCTTCTGCATCTCGGCGACCGTGGCGTTGCCGGTGTAGCCCATGGCGGCTTTCAAGCCGCCAACCAGCTGATGCACCACCGCGGACGCGGGCCCTTTATAGGCCACGCGGCCTTCAACGCCTTCCGGCACCAGTTTCATGGAATCGCGCACTTCCTCCTGGAAGTAGCGGTCGGCCGAGCCGCGGGCCATGGCGCCCAGCGAGCCCATGCCGCGGTAATCCTTATACGTGCGGCCCTGGTAGAGGATCACTTCGCCCGGGGTTTCCTCGGTGCCGGCCAGGAGCGAGCCGATCATGACGCAGTCGGCGCCGCCGGCGATGGCCTTGGCGATGTCGCCCGAGAACTTGATGCCGCCGTCGGCGATGATCGGCACGCCGGCTTTGCGGGTAGCTTCCGCCGTTTCCATCACCGCCGACAGCTGCGGCACGCCCACGCCCGCCACCACGCGGGTGGTGCAAATGGAGCCGGGGCCGATGCCCACCTTCACCGCGTCGGCGCCGGCGTCGATCAGCGCCTTGGCCGCGTCGGGGGTGGCGATATTGCCGCCGACCACCTGGGCGTGGTTGGAAAGGCGCTTGATGCGCGTAATGGTGTCGAGCACGCCCTTGGAATGGCCGTGGGCGGTGTCGACGATCACCACGTCGACGCCGGCGTCCAACAGGGCCTCGGCGCGGGCGAACCCGTCATCGCCCACACCGGTGGCGGCGGCGACGCGCAGGCGGCCCTGTTCGTCCTTGCAGGCCATGGGGTGGGCCTTGGCCTTGTCGATGTCCTTCACCGTGACCAGGCCGACGCAGCGATAATCCTTGTCCACCACCAACAGCTTCTCGATGCGGTACTGGTGCAGGAGCTTGATGGCCTGGTCGCGCTCGATATTCTCGGGCGCCGTGATCAGGCGCTCCTTGGTCATGAGTTCGACGACGGGTTGCGACGGGTTGGTGGCGAAGCGCATGTCGCGGTTGGTGAGGATGCCCACCAGCTTGCCCGACGCGCGGTCGACCACCGGAATACCCGAGATGCGGTTCTGTTCGCGCAGGCGCAAGGCGTCGCCCAGGGTCTGGTCGGCGAAGATGGTGACCGGATTGACCACCATGCCGGATTCAAACTTCTTCACCCGGCGCACTTCCTGGGCCTGCTGTTCGGCGGTGAAGTTCTTGTGGATGACGCCGATGCCGCCCAGCTGGGCCATGGCGATGGCGAGGCCGCTTTCGGTCACGGTGTCCATGGCCGCGGAAATCAGCGGGATGTTCAGCGTGATGTTTTTGGTCAGGCGCGTGGAGGTATTGGCGTGGCCAGGGAGAACCGAGGATGCGGCGGGCACCAGAAGGACGTCGTCAAACGTCAGTGCTTCGGCAATCTCCATGCGGCCTCCGGGGCGTTTTCGGCTCTCGCCCGAAAAAAAGGTGCCGGGTTATGCCACCTTTTAAACGGTGTAGCAAGCGCGCTCTTAGGCCTGCAAAACCTAGCCTTTGAAGCCCAAGGCCACCAGGTACATTTCGGCCGAATCCTTGCGGCTGGCGGGCGGTTTGGCGTGGCGGACCGAGGTCATGCGGGTCTTGATCTGGTTGAGGAGATCGTTCTCGGTGCCGCCCTGGAACACCTTGCAGACGAAGGCGCCGCCGGGGGCCAGGATTTCCTCGGCGAACGCCCAGGCTACTTCCGCCAGGCCCATGATGCGCAGGTGGTCGGTGGCGTTGTGGCCGGTGGTGGGGCTGGCCATGTCCGAGAGCACCACGTCGGCCTTCTTGCCGCCGAGGGCCGCCTTGATGGTGGCCGGGGCCCGGTCGTCCAGGAAATCCATCACCAGGCAGGTGGCGTTGGGGATGGGGTCCCAGCCGTTGATGTCGATGCCGACCACGGTGCCGCCGCCGGGCGAACCTGCCTGCACCTTGTCCACCGCGACCTGGGTCCAGCCGCCGGGGGCGGCGCCGAGGTCGACGACGGCCGCGCCCTTTTTCAGGAGATGGAATTTCTCGTCCAGCTCGATGAGCTTATAGGCGGCGCGGGAGCGCATGCCTTCGGCCTTGGCGCGCGCCACATAGGGGTCGTTCAACTGGCGTTGCAGCCACTTGGTGGAGCCGACCTTGCGGCCGCGCGCAGTTTTGACGCGCACATGCAGCCCGCGCCCCTCGCCGCGCGGATTGGCGCGCATCGTGCCCCGGGCGCCGGAGCCGCCCCCACGTCCTTTACCTGATTTCATGAGATGTACTTAGAGGCGGCGGTCAGCGGTCCGCAAGAGCAGAAGTACAATGCATCTGCCCCGGCGCCACCGAAAGCTGTGCGGGATTGATCAGGTCCATCAACAGCCCCTCGCGCAAACCGCGGTCGGCGATGCGTAAAGATCCCACCGGCCACATGCGGCAGATGGCTTCCAGAATGGCGCAGCCGGCCAGCATCAGGTCCGCCCGCTGCCAGCCGATGCAGGGTTCGGCCGCGCGCTGCTGCAGGTTCATGGTGCGCAGCTTGGCGGTGGCCTGGCACAGGGCCTCGAACGGCAGCGAGAGGCCGTCCACCATGGCGCGGTCGTAGCGCTCCAGCCCCATATGCAAACCGCCCAGGGTGGTGACGGTGCCCGAGGTGCCGATCATCTGGGTCAGGCCGGCTTCGATCTTTTCGGTGATCTTGTGGGCGGCATCGAAGGGCTCCAGCAGTTTCCGCACCTTGTCGGTCACCGCGCAATAGGTGCGCTGGCAGAGATCGCCGCCGCCGCAATCCTCCGCCACCGTCACCACGCCCATGGGCATGGAGATGCAGCCTTCCACCACCAGCTTGGGGTGATCGGCCACGCGCACGAAGATCACTTCGGTGGAACCGCCGCCGATATCGAAGATCAGCGCGTAGGGTAAGGACGCGTCGAGCAGCACGGCGCAGCCTTTCAGCGCGAGCGTGGCTTCCTCCTGCGCCGAGATGATCTCGAGTTCCAACCCGGTCTCGCGGTTGACGCGCTCCAGGAACTCGCCGCAGTTGGCGGCGCGGCGGCAGGCCTCCGTCGCCACCTGCCGCGAGGCGCTGACCCGGCGGCGCTCCATCTTCTCGGCGCAGCGCTTGAGGGCGTCGATGGTGCGGTCCATGGCGTCGGCGGACAGGCGGCCCGAGGCGCTGACGCCCTCTCCCAGCCGGGTGATGCGCGAGAACGAGTCCACCACCCGGAAGCCGCCATGGGCATCGGACCCGGCGTCGGGCCGGGCCACCAGCATGCGGCAGTTGTTGGTGCCGAGGTCGAGGGCGGCGAAAACCCCGCCCGGATCGTACGGCCCATCGGGCCGGGGGGCCGGGGCTCCATCATCGCGCGGCTGATGCGGGCGGCCTTCGGCCATAGAAAAATGTGCCTTCTCTGGCGTTTGCTGGGCGAAGCGCGGCGCGCGCGCCGGGCCGACCCCATGATCCATTCAGGGCATGCTATCGGCTTCTTTAAAGTCCGGTAAAGGCCAATGGCGCGAGGCCCTTAAAAAGAGCGTCGTCCCCGCGTCAAAAACCTTGAATCCGGGGACGGTTTAAACAAGTATGCCGCCGCTTCGCGCGAGGGGCCGGCAGACCGGCCTTCCGGGGTTGTCGGACAACCCCTATACTCCCGCGAACGCCCACCATTGGTGGGGGATCGTCTAACGGTAGGACCGCGGACTCTGACTCCGCTAGTCTAGGTTCGAATCCTAGTCCCCCAGCCAACTTGCATAAGTGCGCCGATTGACCATCAGGTCGAATGGCGAACGCAGCGAAAACTCTAGCTTTTTGCCCCTCAGCGCCAAGTTCGAAAACACAAAGGCGAGCAACTGCCGCTTTTCTTCAGTTTTCGAACTGTCGAAAATCTCAGCCGAGCGCGGGGCCAGCGAAATCAGGCTCTCAAGCGTTGTCCTGAAATCTCCTTCGCCCTTCTGGTGCTGCTCAATCCGCATGGCCAGCTCCAGCTCCCGCTCCTTCAGTTCGCGCGCCTTTTTGTCGTACTCATCGCCCGTAATCCTCCGGATGGCAGCCCCAGCGACTTCGATGTCCTTGCATTCAGCGCAGAAGGTTTGGCCATTGCCACGGCGATCAAGGCCGAGCTGCCTGAATGGACCGTGATCTACCATGATGAGAGCAAGAGCGGGTCAACTCGAGCGGATTTCGAATACGAGGTCATGCTCTCGTGAGCATAAAATTAAAGCCTCATTGTCGAAGTTAAAGAAAAATGCCGGCCTCGTTATCCCAAATGCTTAACTTCAACGTCACCCCAATGATCTCCTAGGTACTCCGCGACAATGCGACGGTGGCAGTGATGCGGCTTGTCCTCACTGCAGAGTAAGCATCCGTCCGCAATTACCTCACGCGGCACTTTGTTTTCGATGCGTCGCTCTCTCATCAGGTCTCGAAAGCGTTGCTCGTAGACTGACCAGCTTCCGCCACCCTTCTTATATTCATCGAGCATCGACTGGGTAGGCGCCAACTCTGGCAGATGAACATAGTCCATGTCGCAGATCGACTTAAGGAAATAGCCGAGATCGTTCTTCTTGGCGAATCCCGCAAGTTGAGAAACATTGTTCAGGCGCACATCCACCACGCGTTTAGCCCCGGAAACGCGCAACGCCTCGAAAAATTTCTGCGCACTCTTTTTTGTGAATCCGATCGAAAATATTTTCATGATCTGCCGCTTGCATGGGCAGCGCCCTGCCCGTCCTCAAACGCAACTTTACTTTCCTGTCGAGCGTAAGCTTCTTCTATTAGCTCTTGCCGCGATCTAAAGAGATCCTCTGCTGGAATGCCGGTGAGGGTCATCAACCTATGGACTGCGTTGACGTGCGGCTCAAGATGGCCGTCTGAGTGAATGTGCATCACCGTTGTGCCACCACTCTCTAGCTCGCGAGCAACCAAGAGGGTGCGATGACACTCCAAGGGTTCTTTTTCAGCACACATCATCGCGATTCGGTGAGCCTTGCTTCCATCACGCAGGCGTTCGAGCCCAGCTTTAAACTGATCGGTCTGAGCGAGTAGACGATATTGAACGCGACCATTTTTGTAGCAGGCCTTGTCCTCACTACGCGCACCCAACTCCTTTCCAAGAAACACGTACTTGATGCCGCGGGACTTTAGTTCGCTTTCAAGTTCGCGCCTGTTGAACTGGGAGTTAAAGCGGCTGAACGGGGCGGATCTAACATCGGCAAGGGCCGTAATGCCGTGCAACGTAAGAAGGCCGACGAAATCCTCAATCGAGTGCGTAGAATGACCTACGGTGTAAATAGGGGGTGCAAAATTTGTCATGATTATGGATCAACCAACGCGCGCTCAATAATGGCGGCCACCAGCTTGTATCGGCATTGCTGACCATTCGTTTTGGTGTACGGCTCGCCCAAGCTGACGGTAAGGCAAGATTCTCCTAAAGCGTAATATCCATCGGGCTGCAGCAAGAATCGTTGTTCGATTTTTGGGTCGGTCACCCACAATCCATAAAGAGAATTTCCCGTACT
The DNA here is from genome assembly GCA_041905795.1 of Rhodospirillaceae bacterium. GTDB lineage: Bacteria > Pseudomonadota > Alphaproteobacteria > Rhodospirillales > Rhodospirillaceae > SHVO01. The sequence continues at coordinate 211,255 of JAYRKL010000003.1, forward strand.
GAATTGTGCTTGTACCCGTCGTTTCGGATTGTTAAAGGCGGCGCTTGGCGCGAACACGCGCAGGGTTAGTTGGGTCACCCTTATAAGATACAGAGATCCCGGCAGTGCATCAGCCGCTGCTTGCGGAATTTCGTCATTGGTTCCGGTGAAGGTGCTGTGCCCGTTAATCCATAGGGCAGCTGGGTGTTCGACGTAAGCTTGCAACTCTTGCCAGCCAGCCCTGCGGATCTTTATCCAATATTGATCCGGATCAAGGCGCCAGTTTTCCGTCTGGCAGGCGTGCGGGTGGTGGCCGAGTAAGGGAACATCGATGATGTCCAGCACTATCGGATCGACTCCATTTTCGAAGCGGCGCTCGTCTTCAGCAACCTCTTCCGTTGGTCGCTCGCTTACCGGCCGGAGCCACGATCCCGGCCCATTGCCGGTTACTTCTCGCCCAGCAATGCAGCGACCACTTAGCTTTTTTGAGTTTGCTAGACAAAGGATACGCTTTACCGGCATTTACCTGTCTCCCCTGCCAATATATCCCCGATAAAGGCGCGCGCCAGTTGCCTTTCGGTTCACATGAGAGCTGCATCTGAAAGGCTGTGGGGGCGATAAGGAGCGGATCTCTATCGCTGGGCCGCCGAAAGAAGGGGGATTGGTTTCTGTCCCGGTGTAGCAGGCATTCCGCCTACGAGGCATTCAAGGTACAAGGATTGAATGGCTCTAACATAGCTAAAGCCATAATCTGCTCAAAATGCTGGGTTCGAACAGTATTCAAGAAGGCCAGCCACTTTTCCAAGCACTCCGCGTTTAGGAAAAGTGTCCTCGGGTCTGGACCCAGAGTTCCAAACTCCGCGCTTTGAATATGTGTCCACCACGGCACCGGCCGTGGGCGTCGGAATATCGCCGCTCGCACGGAAACGGGGTACACACACATGCCCTCGAATGCATCGATCTCTCCGGATCTGTCACGCGGGCAACCTACACCCGAGCCGTGGTAGCGCGGGCACCAGGCTGATCCTCGTCTCCGACGGGTAGCGGAAACGCCTCAGCGCCTCCGCGCCCTGCCTCTGTGTGAAACCGGATTCACGGTTTTCCCGCTGCCAGAGTCTGCCTGACTGGGAGATTGATTCGAGCCGCCTGCGATGTCGCTTGACAGATTAGAATTATTCTATATACAGTTTATAAATATTCTAATTAAAGGCAACGATCGCTCGTCTTTCAGGCCACAGATGGTTTACCGCACACCTTTCGCGAAGCTATTGACCGGAATCAACGCTTCGCCCGGGCGCGGCGCCCGTCGTTTGCGGCCTGCCCCCTGATCCCCCCGAGTTCACCCCCTATTTAGGAGATCGCCATGTCAGGCTGCCCCTTCGGTCACGGATCGAACCTCACCACCACCCGGCGCAATATGCTTGTCGCCACCACGGCCATCGCCACCGCGGCGGTCGCCGCCGGATCGGGCACCGCGTCCGCGGCGGAGGCGCCGCAGTCCGGCGCCATGGGCGGCGGCAACGGGCCGCGCTCCGGCGGCCATGAGTGGTGGCCGAACTCCCTCAAGCTGAACGTGCTGCATCAGCACCAGGCGGAGTCCAGCCCGATGGACCGCGATTTCAAGTACGCGGCGGCGTTCAAGAAGCTCGACTACGCGGCGCTCAAAGCCGACCTGAAAAAGCTGATGACGGACTCCCAGGAGTGGTGGCCGGCGGACTGGGGCAACTACGGCGGCCTGATGGTCCGCATGGCGTGGCACAGCGCGGGCACCTATCGTACCGGCGACGGCCGCGGCGGTGCGGGCTCCGGCGAGCAACGCTTCGCGCCCCTCAACAGCTGGCCCGACAACGGCAACCTCGACAAGGCGCGCCGCCTGTTGTGGCCGATCAAGCAGAAATATGGCAACGCGCTCTCCTGGGCCGATCTGATGATCCTCGCCGGTAACGTGGCGATGGAGAACATGGGCTTCAAGACGTTCGGATTCGGCGGCGGCCGCAGCGACGTGTATGCGCCGAGCGAGGACATCTACTGGGGCTCGGAAGCCGAGTGGCTCGGCAACAAGCGCTACACCGGCGACCGCAATCTCGAGGATCCGCTCGCGGCGGTGCAAATGGGCCTGATCTACGTCAACCCGGAAGGCCCGGACGGCAAGCCCGATCCGGTCGCCTCGGGCCGCGACGTGCGGGAGACCTTCGGCCGCATGGGCATGAACGATGAAGAAACGGTAGCGCTGATCGCCGGCGGCCACACCTTCGGCAAGGCCCACGGCGCCGGCAATCCGAAGCTCGTCGGTCCGGAACCGGAAGCCGCCCCGATCGAGGCGATGGGGCTAGGCTGGGCGAACAAGTTCCAGTCCGGCAAGGGCAAGTACACCACCACCAGCGGCATCGAGGGCGCGTGGAAGCCGAACCCGACCAAGTGGGACAACGGCTACCTGCGCGTGCTGTTCCAATACGAGTGGGAGTTGACCAAGAGCCCGGCGGGCGCCCAGCAATGGGTGGCGAAAAACGTCAAGCGCGAAGACCTGATTCCCGACGCGCACGACCCGACCGTCTTCTGGGCGCCGATGATGACTACGGCGGACCTCTCGCTGCGCTTCGACAAGAGCTACGAGAAGATCGCCCGCAAGTTCGCGAACGATCAGAAGGCGTTCGAGGATGCCTTCGCGCGCGCCTGGTTCAAGCTCACCCACCGCGACATGGGACCGAAGTCGCGCTACCTCGGTCCGGAAGTGCCGAAGGAAGACCTGATCTGGCAGGATCCGCTGCCGGCGCCGGCCGGTGCGAAACTTGAGACCAGCGACATCGCCGATCTCAAGGCGAAGATCGCCGCGAGCGGCCTGTCGGTCAGCGAACTGGTCTCCACCGCCTGGGCGTCGGCGGCCACGTTCCGCGGCTCCGATAAGCGCGGCGGCGCCAACGGCGCGCGCGTCCGCCTTGCCCCGCAGAAGGATTGGGATGTCAACCAGCCGGCGCAGCTCTCCAAGGTGATCGCCAAACTGGAAGGCATCCAGAAGGACTTCAACAAGGGCGCGAAGAAGGTCTCGCTCGCGGACCTGATCGTTCTTGGCGGCAATGTCGGCGTGGAACAGGCGGCGAAAGGTGCCGGCCACACCATCGCCGTCGGATTCACCCCGGGCCGTGTCGACGCCACCCAGGCGCAGACCGACCCCAACGGCTTCGCGGTGCTGGAGCCGATTGCCGACGGTTTCCGCAATTACCAGAAGAAGGCCTACGCCCTGCCGTCGGAAGAACTGCTCATCGACCGGGCGCAATTACTGAACCTCAGTGCGCCCGAGATGACGGTGCTGGTCGGCGGCCTGCGCGTGCTGGGTGCCAACGCCGGCGGTTCCAAGCACGGCGTGCTCACCGCCAAGCCGGGCGCACTGACAAACGACTTTTTTGTCAACCTGCTCGACCTCGGCACCGTGTGGACGCCGACGGCGAACGGAACCTTTGAAGGCAAGGACCGCAAGTCCGGGGCGACGAAGTGGACCGCGACCCGCGTCGATCTGATCTTCGGCTCCAACTCGCAACTGCGCGCGCTGGCCGAGGTCTACGCCCAGAACGACGCCAAGGAGAAGTTCGTGAAGGACTTCGCCGCGGCCTGGACCAAGGTCATGAACAACGACCGTTTCGACCTGGCGCTGGCGTAAGCCGCACATCGAGACCGAGATCGGTGAAGACCCGGAGCGAAAGCTCCGGGTCTTTGCTTTTTCATGCCTCCGAAAAACGAGGCGCGTGATAGAGGACCCACCTCACGCTGCGGTCCCGCTTCCCGGCCGCGCCGCGCACCAGTCGCGCCACAGCGCCCGGAATTCATGCTCGGCGAGGGCGACATAGGCGCTCGAGCGGCCGATGACCGAGGCGTCCATGCGCGCGCGCAGGCCCGCACGCACGGCGGCGAGGGCGCGCAGGTCGCCGGCCTTCCGCACGGCGATCTCGACATAGTCATCCTGGGTGGCGGCGATCCAATCGGTCATGTCCAGCGAGGTCAGGTAGGATGCGGACACGCGGCCGCTGATGGTGGGCCATCTCAAGGTGACCACGGGCACGCCCATGGCCAGGCCTTCGAGCGTCGTGACGCCGCCGGCCTGGGGAAACGGGTCGAGGGCGATGTCGACCTCGTTGTAGGCCAGCACATGATCGCGCCACGAGGTCTTGCCCTTGAGGACCAGGCGTTCCGGTCCGATACCGCCCTCGGCGAATTTCCCGAGCACGCGGTTGCGCGCGAGCGGAGTGTCGAGGTCGGGGGTTTTCATAAGGAATGTGCTGCCGGGCACCGCCCGCAGCACCCGCGCCCACAAGGCGAAGGTCTCATCGGTGACTTTGACCAGGCGGTTCAAGGAGCCGAACGTCACTGTACCGGCGGAAGATGTGGACGCCGCCGGCAGCGGGCCCACATCCGGCAACGGCACCGGCCAGAACACCGAGGTGGCATTGGGCAGGTAGCGCACCTGCTTCTCCGCGTACAGCGCCTGCTCGTCCTCCGGCACCAGGACCCGGTCGGAGAACAGCACGTCGATGGCGTCCAACCCCGTGCCGGTATGATAGCCCCAGCCTGAACCGAGGATAGGCGCGGGCCGCCGCGCGAACACCGACAGCCGGTTGCCGAGGCTGTGGCCCGACAGATCCACCAGGATATCGATGGCGTCGGCCTGGATCATGTCGACCACCGCGTCATCGGAAAGCCCGGCGATGGTGCGCCAGCCGGTGACGGCGCCTTGGAACCTGGCGGTGAAATCGTCCACGGTCGGCGTGTTGCTATAGGCGAACACCTCGAACGTCTCGGGGTTGAACGCGGTCAGCATGGCGCCGAACACCACCACGGAAGAATGGAGCTTGAAGTCCGCGGAAACGTAGCCGATGCGCAAACGGCGCTCAGGATCGGGAGAATTGGCGAACGGCGCCGGCGGAGGTACCGTCGCGGCGAAGCGTTTGGCCCACGTCTTGCGTTCAGCCTGCAATGCCGCCGCGTCGAATATCGCAAAATCCATGGTGAAGATCAGATTCTGGTGCCACTTGGCGTTGCCGGGGTTGAGCGCCACGGCGGCGCGGAAGCTGGCCTCGGCCTCCACCGGCCGGCACATGTCGCGCAGGAGAATCCCCAGGCAGTTGTGGGCGTCGGCGTAGGCCGGCTTCAGGGCGATGGCCTGGCGGAAACTGGCTTCCGCTTCCACTGGCCGGCGCTGCTTGATGAGGACGATGCCGAGGTTGTTATGGGCCTCGGCGAAGCCGGGCTTGAGGGCGACGGCACGCCGGAAATGGGTTTCGGCCTCATCCAACCGGCCGAGCCCTTGCAGAATCGCGCCGAGATTGTCCTGCACCTGCGCGTCGTCCGGGAAAAATCCGGCGGACGTCTGCAGGGCGGCCAGCGCTTCCTGCGCGCGGCCGCGGCGCGCGAGGATGACGCCCAGGAGCCGCCAGCCCAGCCCCACCTCGGGATGGGCCTGGGTCAACGCCGTGGCGCGTTCTTCGGCTTCGGCCATGCGCCCGGTGTTGAAGGCATCAAGCAGGGCGTTCAGCGACGCTTGCACGGGGTCCATATGCGGTTCCGTAAGAGGTGCCGGGGGAACAGATACCCCGCACGAAGATCACGCGATGACATAGCGGAGTCTGCTTCCACCCGTCCAGATTTCACACGTCGGATTTCAGGTCCCGGCTTGCGGGACCACCGGCGCCTGCCCTACGGTTTTGGTTCAGACGCTCAACCCTCCGTGGAAGGACCCCACCCATGAAAATCGGCATCGTCATCGGCAGCACCCGGCCCGGCCGCAAAGGCGAGGCGGTCGCCAAATGGGTCCTGGAGCACGCCGCCAAACGCACCGACGCCACCTTCGAGATCGTCGATGTGGCGGAAGCCAACCTGCCGCTGCTCAACGAACCCATGCCCGCCATCACCGGCAAGTACAGCCATGACTACACCAAGGCCTGGTCGGCCAGGATCGCCGCCTGTGATTCCTTCGTGTTCATCTGCCCCGAGTACAATCACGGCCTGTCCGCGGCGCTCAAGAACGCCATCGACTATCTCTATGCCGAATGGGTCAACAAGGCGGCCGGGATCGTCAGCTATGGCGCCATCGGCGGCGCGCGTGCGGCGGAACAACTCCGGCTGGTCCTGGCGCAGCTGCAGCTGGCCGACGTCCAGGGACAGGTGATGCTGTCGCTGATGACCGATTTCGACGGCGCCACCCCCAAGCCCGCCGCCCATCAGGAGAAAGCCCTCGACACCATGCTGGGCCAGGTTATCGCCTGGGGGAAAGCCCTGGGGCCCTTGCGCAAGTAAGACGCCGCGCGGCGGGGGACCGCCCGCCGCGTTTCCGCCACCCGCGAAGTGACAGAAAACCCATGAAAACTTGGGCTCAAAACTTGGGCTCATAGGTCATAATTGTTGGTGCCCCGGGCAACGCCCGCGCCATATACTTGGCGCCCATATCCTTGCGTGACTCGGCCACCTTAAGCTGCCCGTTTCCGATGGTTTGTTCTCGAGGGAAGGCGCGGAATGAAGAGGAAGGCGCTTTATAGTTCATCCCGCGGCGACCGGTCCGGCCATGCCGGCCCCGTGCGCCTCGCCGAGGTCGCGCCGATCCTGGAGCCCGAAGCACCGCCGGCGCCGCCCTCGCGATTCTCCCGCGGTATCGGCCGGGTCAAAGGTTTCTACAAAAAGCGCGAAAAGTGGTTCGGCCTGCTCGCCAGCGCCGCAGTCGCGATCCTAGCCCTGGTCCTGTTCCAGGCGGTCGTGCCGGGCGCGCGCAACCTCACCCAGCATGACATCGACCTCGCGGTGCGCTCGACCCTGGAACACATCCCCGAGCCGCCGTCCAAGGCCAGCCAGGCTTACGCCGCCATCCGCCCCTCGGTGGTGCGGGTCAGCCAGTTGGAAAAAGGCAAGGACAGCGACGAGCTGGAAGTCAAAGGCGTCGGCACCGGCGTGATCATCGACGAAAAGGGCACCATCCTCACCAACCTGCATGTGGTGGCGGGCGCGGACAAGGTCGGCGTCGAGTATATGGACGGCACCAAATCCGACGCCGAGGTGATCTCGGTGCAGCCGGAGAACGACCTGGCGGTGCTGAAACCCGCCACCCTGCCCGACGACATCCAGCCGGCGACCCTGAAGTCCACGGCCAAGCTGCGCCCCGGCGACGAGGTGATCGCGGTCGGCAACCCCTTCGGTATCGGCGTCTCGGTGTCCGACGGCATCATCTCCGGCCTGCGCCGCAACTATCAAAGCGCCGACGGTAAGAGCAACCTCACCAACCTCATCCAGTTCGACGCCGCCGCCAACCCCGGCAACTCGGGCGGTCCCCTGGTGACCACCGACGGCGAAGTGGTGGGCATCGTCACCGCCATCCTCAATCCCACCAGCCAGCGCGTGTTCATCGGCATCGGCTTCGCCGTGCCGATCGAGAACGCCGCCGCCGCCGCCGGCCTTTCGCCATTCTAAGCCTCCCGCCGTTCCAACTCCGCTTTCCTCCCGCCGCGCTTTTGCAAGGAAGATCAGCTCATGAGCGATAAACTTTCGTCCGGCTCCGGCGCACAAATCGCCTCGTTGATGGAGCGGGTGCTCTATGAGGTGAAGAAGATCATCGTCGGCCAGGACCGGTTCCTGGAACGCGTCCTGGTGGCGATCCTCGCCGACGGTCACCTGCTGGTGGAAGGCGTGCCCGGCCTGGCCAAGACCCTGACCGTCAACACCCTCGCCAAGACCCTGCGCGGCAACTTCAAGCGCATCCAGTTCACGCCCGACCTGGTGCCGGCCGACCTGGTCGGCACGCGCATCTACAACCAGAAGACCGGGGAATTCACCACGTCCCTCGGTCCGGTGTTCACCAACCTCCTGCTGGCCGACGAAATCAACCGCGCGCCGGCCAAGGTGCAGAGCGCGCTGCTGGAAGTCATGCAGGAGCATCAGGTCACCATCGCCGGGGAGACCCACAAGGTCCCGCAGCCGTTCCTGGTGATGGCCACCCAGAACCCGATCGAAACCGAAGGCACCTATCCGCTGCCGGAAGCCCAGGTCGACCGCTTCATGATGAAGGTGATGGTGGGCTATCCGACGGAAGAAGAAGAGTTCGTGATCGTCGAGCGCGTCACCGGCGCCGCCGCCGCGATTTCCGCCGTCGCCACCACCGATCAGCTGGTTGCCTTGCAGCGCGAATGCCGCAACGGCTATGTCGACCCGGCCTTGATCCAGTATGCCGTCAAGCTGGTGAACGCCACCCGCGACCCGGACCGTGCCGGCATCGCCGACCTCGCGCGCTATCTGCAGTACGGCGCCAGCCCCCGCGCCAGCATCCATCTGGTGGAGGGCGCCCGCGCGCTGGCGTTCTTGCGTGGAAGAGACTACGCCCTGCCCCAGGACCTGATCGACCTGGTGCCGGACGTGCTGCGCCATCGCCTGGTGCTGTCCTACGAGGCCATGGCCGAAGGCGTCACCACCGACCAGATTGTCGCCCGAATCATGAGCCACGTTACGCCGCCGGATAAGCCGCTCGAGACCCACGTGAAAGTGGCCGCACCTGCTGAATAGATCGGGCTGAGTAGTTTAAAGCGTGATGTTCAAACGCCCTAAAAAACCCGAACCGGCCGCCACACCGGTCCTCCATCCCCGTCCCGACCTTTTGTTGCGGCGGCTGGAATGGACCGTGATCCGGCGCCTCGACGGCTTGCTGCACGGCAACTACCGGACGCTGTTCCGCGGCTTCGGCATGGATTTGGCCGGACTTCGCGAATACCAGCCCAACGACGACGTGCGCCATATCGACTGGAACGTGACCGCGCGCTCCGACGTCCCGCATGTGCGCCAGTACAACGAGGACCGCGAGGTCACCGCCTGGTTCCTTCTCGACCTGTCGCCGTCGGTCGACTTCGGTTCCCAGGAACGCAAGAAGCGCCACATCCTGATCGAATCCGTGGCGGTGCTGGCGCGCATGCTCACGCGTCATGGCAACCGCGTCGGCGCCATGTTCTACGGCGGCAATGTCGACCATGTGATCCCGGCGCGCGGCGGGCGCGACCATGTGCTGCATATCATGAGTTCGCTGGAGGCGCGCCCCGAACTGCCCGGTGCCCAGCCCACCAACCTGCGCGAACTGCTGGAAGCCGCCATGCATGTCATCCAGCGCCGCGCGCTGGTGTTCGTGATCTCGGACTTCATCACCGCGCCGGGCTGGGAGCGGCCTCTGCACCACCTCGCCCGCAAGCACGAGGTTCTGGCGCTCAGGCTGTTCGATCCGCTTGAGCAGACCCTCCCCGACCTCGGCCTGTTCCTGATGCAGGACGCGGAGACCGGCGAACAGCTTTACGTCGATACCCACGACAAGGGCTTCCGCAAGCGCTTCATGGCCGCGGCCGAGCAGCGGGAGCACGACATCCGCGCGGCCTTTGGCGAATCCGGCGTCGATGCGCTGGAACTGTCCACCGACGACGACCTGGCGGACGCCATGTACCGCTTCGCCGACCTGCGCAAGAAGCGCAGCCAGTTGACCGGCGGCGGCATCCCCGCGAAGCCGGGCCTCGCCGAAGCTCGCCAGGAGAAATGGACGTGATCAGCTTCTTCTGGATCGACATGCTGTGGCTGCTGGCGGCGGTGCCGCTGCTGGTGGCGCTTTATGCCGTGCTGTTGCGCCGCAAGAAAAAGCTGGCGCTGCGCTATGCCAACCTCTCCATGGTGCGCCAGGCCATGGGCGCCGGCGCCACCTTCCGCCGCCATGTGCCGCCGGCGCTGTTCCTGATCGCGCTGACCTTGATGATCGCGGCGGTGGCACGGCCGGCGGCGGTGATAACCTTGCCGTCGCAGCGCTCCACCGTGATCCTGGCCATGGATGTGTCCGGGTCCATGCTCGCCACCGACCTGCAGCCGGACCGCCTGCAAGCCGCCAAGGCCGCCGCCAAGTCGTTCATCCAGGACCAGCCGCGCGACGTGCGGATCGGGGTGGTGGCCTTCGCCGCTTCGGCCCTTCTGGTGCAGGCGCCGACCTTCGTGCGCGAGGACCTGTTCGCCGCCATCGACCGCCTCTCCACCCAGCGCGCCACCGCCATCGGCAGCGGCATCCTGGTGTCCTTGAAGACCCTGTTCCCCGACGGCGATTTCGACATGGGCGGCCGCGGCGGTTTCGGCGGCGCCAACGGCATGAATATGGGCGGCGGCGCCAATGGAAGCATGGGCGGCGGCCTCGGTGGCCGGCCGCTGGGCGACGGCGGCCCCAGGAAGGACGAGAAGACGCCCTTCACGCCGGTACCCGCCGGCAGCAACGGCAACGCGGTCGTTATCCTGCTCACCGACGGCCAAGCCACCACCGGCCCCGATCCGGTGGAAGCCGCCAAGAAATCCGCCGAACGCGGCGTGCGCATCTTCACCGTCGGCCTGGGATCGCCGGAGGGCACGGTGGTGAACTTCGGCGGCCGGTCGTCGCGCGTGCAGCTGGACGAAGAGACGCTGCAGAAGATCGCCGACAGCACCCATGGCTCCTATTTCCGCGCCAGCACCGCCGGCGACCTCAAGACCATCTACAAGGGCCTCAACAGCCAGCTGATCATGGAAACCAAGAAGACCGAGATCACCGCCTTCTTCTGCGCGGCGGCGGCGGTGTTCGCGATCCTGGCGGCGAGCCTGTCACTTCTTTGGTTTAATAGAATTCTATAAGCGCCATTTCGGCGCTCTTCATATGACTCAGACTCAAGCGCTCTGGTACACCGGCCCCGGCCAGGTGGCGATCCGCAGTGAAGACCTCGGCTCCGGCGAGGTGCGCATTCGCGCGCTCTATTCCGGCATCAGCCGCGGCACCGAACGCCTGGTGCTGCAAGGGCGTGTGCCATCCAGCGAATACGCGCGCATGCGCTGCCCGCGTCAGGACGGCGACTTCCCGTTCCCGGTGAAATACGGCTACGCCCTGGTGGGTGAGATCGAACACGGGCCGAAGACCCTGGAAGGCAAAAGCGTCTTCCTGCTGCATCCCCACCAGACCCGCGCGGCGGCGGCATTGACGGAAGTCCATCGCCTGCCCAAGGGCCTGCCGGCGCGGCGCGCGGCCCTCACCGCCAATATGGAGACCGCCCTCAATACCGTGTGGGACGCAGGCGTGGCGCCCGGCGACAAAGTGTTGGTGATCGGCGGCGGTGTCCTGGGTCTGCTGATCGCCGGCCTGTGCGCGCGCATCGCCGGCGCGGAATGCACGGTGGCGGATCTCGACCCCGCCCGCGAAACTCCGGCCCGCACCCTGGGCGCGGCCTTCACCCTGCCGGCGGACGCGCCCACCGACCAGGATGTGGTCATCCACACCAGCGCCTCCGAAGCCGGCCTGAAACTGGCGCTGGACTGCGCCGGCGTCGAGGCCAAGGTGGTCGAGGCCAGCTGGTACGGCGACAAGACGCCGGCGGTATCCTTGGGCGGCGCCTTCCATGCCCGGCGGCTGCAACTGATCTCGTCGCAGGTGGGCATGGTGGCGCCCAGCCACCGCCCGCGCTGGAGCTACGCCCGGCGTCTCCAGGCGGCCATGGACCTGCTCAGCGATCCCGCTTTCGACATCCTGATCACCGGCGAGCTTGCTTTTGCCGACGCGCCGGTGCACATGCCGGGGATCATCGCCGACAACACCGGCCTCATGACCGTGATCCGCTATAGTTAATCTGGAGAAGCTATGTACACCGTTGAAGTCCGCGACCATGTGATGATCGCCCACAGCTTGAAAGGCGAAGTGTTCGGCCCGGCGCAGAAACTGCACGGCGCGACCTATGTGGCGGATATCTGCTTCATGCGCCCGGCGCTGGACGAGAACGACATCGTCGTCGACATCGGCCTGGCCTCGGACGTGGTGAAGGAAGTCCTGGGCGGCCTCAACTTCTCGAACCTCGACGACCACCCGGACTTCAAGGGCAAACGTTCCACCACCGAAGCCGTCGCCCGCTGGATCTTCGAAAAGATCCAGGCCGCCGCGAAAGCCGGCCGCCTCGGCCCCTCGGCCAAGGGCCTGACGCGCCTCAAGGTGATGTTGCATGAGTCCCATGCGGCGCGGGCGTCCTATGAGTCGGACCTCAAGCTTGCCTGAGCTTTGGTTCGCGGTCCCCGGAGACCCGGAGACCCGCACCGGCGGCTATATCTATGCCAAACGCCTGACTGCGGCTTTGCGCGCACGGGGGTGGACCGTCCACCCCGTGCGCCTGCCCGGCACGTTTCCGCATCCGTCACCCGACGATCTTGCCGAGACACGGCGCCTGCTCGCCGCCTTGCCCGCGCGCGCGCCTACTCTGGTCGATGGCCTCGCCTTCGGCGCGCTGCCGGCGGATCTGCTGGCGGGACTTGATCTCACTATTACGGCTCTGGTGCATCACCCGTTGGCGCTGGAAACCGGTTTGACGCCCCAGGATGCGCAAACCGCCGCACAGCGCGAACGCGCCGCGCTGGCCTTTGCGCGCGCTGTGATCGTCACCAGCCCCCACACTGCTGATGTGCTGGCCGCCGACTACGGTGTGGCGCGGACGCGGATCGTCATCGCTTTACCCGGCGTCGATTCCCAACCGCGCGCCCAGGGAAGCCATCCCCCAAGCCTGCTGACGGTGGCTACTGTGACACCGCGCAAAGGGCACGACGTGCTGGTGGCGGCGCTGGCACGGATCAGGGATCTCGCCTGGACCAGCACCATGGCCGGGAGTCTGGAGCGCGCGCCGGCCTGCGTCGCGGCCCTGCGGGCACAAATTGCAGACGCCGGGATTGCCGACCGCATCACGCTGATCGGCGAGGTCTCCGACGGCGATTTGACGGCGCTTTACCGCCGTGCCGATGTGTTCGTCCTGCCCTCGCGCTACGAAGGTTACGGCATGGTGTTCGCCGACGCGCTCGCGGCGGGCCTGCCGGTCATCGCCTGCGCCGCGGGCGCAGTCACCGGCACCGTGCCGGCGGCGGCATCAAGACTGACGCCGCCGGATGACGCCGGCGCATTGGCCGAGTCCCTGCGTGCGGTGCTGACAGACCAGGCGCTGCGCCAGCGCATGGCGGACGCCGCCTGGGCGGCCGGCCGAAAACTCCCGGCCTGGGACGATTGCGCGGCGGCGGCGGCGAAGGTGTTAACCGCGTAGATCGCAGTCGGTGAGGATGTCCCCGCCGGGAATCACGTAAGTGGCGGTCTTGGGCCGCAGCGCATCCTTGAGGGTGGCGATCTCCGGCAAGACGATGCCGGGCTTGCCGGAGCCGATGATCATGGGCCCGGTGATGACATGCAGCCGGTCAAGGGCGCGCGCCGCGAGGAAGGCGGACAAGGTCATGGCGCCGCCTTCCACCAGAAGGCGCGCCAGGCCAGCGCTGTGCAAGGCCGCGACCATCGCCGCCGGCGTGAAATCCGCGAGCACGATTTGTTCCGCACCCGGAGGCGTCTTATGGTCTGCTCGCGTCAGGACAATGCGCCGCGCACCGTCGTCGGCGAAACATCTGGCGCTCGCCGGCGCGCGGCCGTTGGGATCGATGATCACCCGCGCCGGCCGCGGGCCGCTGGCGTGGCGCACCGTCAACTGCGGGTCATCGGCGACGACCGTCCCGACACCGACCACCACCGCATCCGCCAATGCACGCAGGCGGTGGAGATGGGTGAGCGCAGCGGGCCCGTTGATATAGTGGGAATGCCCCGAGACGGTGGCGATGCGGCCGTCCAGGGACTGGCCCGATTGGCCGATCACGAAGCTGCGACCTGTCAGCGGGCCATAGATTCGCCACAGGATGCTCGTTGAAGAGTGTGCGGGCGGCGTTTCACCGCGGGATACGGCCAAAACCCCGGGCCATTGCGGAGTCTCCGCCTCCCAGGCCACAATGGCATCCATTACGCTTTTCTTTCGGTTTCTGGGGATTTCGTGCCTAACGAGAACGTCAACATTGGGACGCCCGCCGGGGACTTGGCAAGGTGGTTCGGCGAGCCCGGACGTCTCGCGGTCCAGCGGGCGGTCGCCGAATTGCGCAGCTGCCGGCCGGTCAAGCTGGTGCACGCTTCCGCCGATCCCGCCGCCGGCGCCTTCGCCGTGGCCGCCGCCGAAATGCTGGGCGGCGCGCGCATCAAGGCCTGGCACGCCGCCGGCATGGGGGCGCTGCGCCTGATCCTGCCGGGCCCGCGTCTCGCGCATCTTGGCATTCACGCTGGCGGTATCGACGCCGCCGGCGCTTCGGCCGTGGCGCTCGACGATCTTTCCGCTCCTGAGATCGACGCGCTGATCATGGCCGTGGAGCCGGCGCTTCCCCGGTTGGTCCATCGCCCGGCCGAAGCGGTCGAGATCGCGGCCCTGGAGCTGATGAAGCGCGCTTACCTGCTGCCGGCCGCGGTGATGCTGCCGCTCACCGGCGACGACGGCGCCATGGTCGAGGTGAACGCGGCCGCCATCGCCGATTTCCACGACCAGTCGGCGCGCGACCTCTCCATCGCCGCGCGCACCCGCGTACCCTTGGCCGAAGCGGTGGACAGCGAATTCGTGGTGTTCCGCGGCGGCGACGGCCTGCGCGAGCAATTGGCCATCATCGTCGGCAAGCCCGACCCTGCCGCGCCGGTGCTGACCCGGCTGCATTCCGCCTGTCTCACCGGTGACTTGTTTGCGAGCCTCAAGTGCGACTGCGGCGACCAGCTGCGCGGCGCGGTGCGCGAGATCGCCGCAGCCGGCGGCGGCGTGCTGCTGTACCTCGACCAGGAAGGCCGCGGCATCGGCCTGGTCAACAAGATGCGCGCTTACGGTTTACAGGCGTTGGGGCATGACACCGTCGATGCCGACGCGGTGCTGGGCTACGGCCCCGACGAGCGGCGCTATGCGGTCGCGGGCGCCATGCTCGCACTGCTGGGCTACCGGCGCATCGAACTGATGACCAACAATCCCGGCAAGATCGAAGCGTTGGCGGATTTCGGGGTCAACGTGATGGGCCACCGCCGCCTCATCGGCACGGTCAATCCGCATAATCACGATTATTTGCAGACCAAGGCGCGCCGCGCCGGGCACTACCTCAACGAGATCCCTGAACTTTAGAGTCTCGTTTGGTCGCATCGTTTTTGCGGAAAACCGGTATCCACTTTTCCGCACGATGCTCCAGGACCCCAAGCGGCAGCCGCAAGTTCGCGCAAGGTGGCAAGCGTTGCGCGCGCCGCGTGCTCCACCATCCGGCGGCCCAGATCCACATCGGCGAGATCGGCGCGGCCGATCCAGCCGCTTGGCGTCAGATCGCTGGTCATCCAGCCCCAGTTCACCGGGCCGCTCGGGAACAGGCTCGGCGCCGGCGGCGCGGCCGCGGCGGCCGCGCCCTTGCCGACCAACGACGGCGTCAGGTGCAGCATCACCGACGTCTCGATCCAGCCGCCGTGAACGTCTTCCTTCACACCCGCCGGCGCCGTCATGTCCGTCGGCAGCCCGTAGTCCAGCCAGTGCGCGCTGGCGGCAAGCATGCCGAAACGCGTACGCAGCTTGAGGGCGGCGATCAAAGCGGCGGCGATATTGCCGCCGTGGCCGTTGAACAGCAGAACGCGTTTTACCCCGGCGCGGGCGAGACCCTCACCGATGTCTTGGATATGCGCGATGAGCGTTTCGGGCTCAATCGACACAGTGCCGGCATGGTCGGCGTGTTCCGCCGAAGCGCCGATCCACAAAGGCGGCAGACGGAGAATGGGCTCGGCCGATTGATCCAGCGCCTGGGCGCGATCGAGGATTCCCTCGGCGATCAGCGTGTCGGTGGCGAGCGGCAGATGCGGCCCGTGGGTTTCCATGGCGCCCAGCGGCAGCACGGCGACGGCCCGGGCATGAGCGGCCTGGGCGGGCGGTTGCGCGAGATGCGGAAAGGGGTGGAACATCTTACTGCGGCGTGAAGGCGCTGAGGATGCGGCCGCGCAGCGCTTCCATGGGCGTCACCGGACCGTCGGCGGCCGGCGTCATGCCCGCGGCCCAGGCGCCGCCGTCGAGCGCGCGCAGCAGTTTCTCATCGCGCGCGATCAGATGCACCGGCACCTGGCGGCCGGCGCCTTCACCGGCGATGAAACCCATCGGTTGATGATCGCCCATGACGATGACCAAAGTGTTGTCCCGGCCGAAATTGGTAATGAACGAGGTCACGGCCTGCAACGTGTATTCCACCGACTGCGCATAGGCCAGTTCGACCCCGCCCGGCACGCTCCAGACTTCGCTGGCGGATTGCGGCGTGCGGGCGGCCGCGAAAACCGCGCCGTCCTTGACCTCGTCCCACGGCACCAGCTTCGGCAGCGGCGCCCAGGGGATGTGGCTGGAGATCAGCGCGATCTCGGCCATGAGCGGCGGACGGTCCGGCTTGGCGAATTCCCTCTGATTGAAAGCATGAAGAACGAATTGATCCGACATCGTCATATAGCCGAACGGCGGACCGGCGTAGCCCAGTTCGGGCGCGGTATAGGTGGCGTCGAAGCCGAAGAAGCGCCCCTCGGGCCACGGCCCGGTGATCTCGGCCATCACCGCCGCCGTGCGCCAGCCGGCGCGCTTGAAGTCCGTCGCCAAGGTCGAGCGCCGGCTGCGCACCAGCGCCTGGTAACGCGCGTCGCTGGTCACCGGCAGGCCGGACAGGACCGTGCCGTGCGCCAGCCAGCTCTGGCCGCCGAAGGTGGCGGAGGTAAGCCAGGCGCTGCTGGTCTGGAAACCGGCCCCCCGCAGCGCCCGTGCGGAGTCTTCCAGCGCGGGACGCACGATCCCGTTATAGGGCGCGCGGTCCAGCGCGCTGCGGCCGTAGGATTCGATGAAGATCACCAGGACATCGACACCGCGCAACGACGTCAGCGCCTGCGGATGCGGCAGCGGTTCCGGCTGTTGCAAGGTCAGCTTGAATTGCCGCAAATCGTGCAGGTCGCCGGCCAGGGTTGCGGCTTGCTCCCGCATGAGGCTGGCGGTGGCGGCATTGGCCACCGCAACCGGCGGATCGCCCACGGTGGCGAGCGACAAGGCGAGCGTCGCCACGGTGAGCGCGCCCGCCACCGTGCCCCAGCGCCGCGTGTGACGAAAAACACCCAAGGTCGTCAGCGCCCACCGGATCGAGGCCGCGAGGACGACCGTCATCATCACCGCGCCGGCCGCGGCCGCCACGGCGACCGGCAGGCTGTTCATGGCCAGGGTGCCGAGCGCCACCGGAATCAAGGGCACATCCGTAAGCGGCGCGAACGGCCGGTCGAACCCCTGCAAGGTGCCGACATTCGCGATCTTGACCGCCATGGCCACGGTGATCAGCACCACAAGGATGGGTTTCACCCAGGCCCATGCGCGCGGCGGCAGCAATCCCGGCAGCAGGATCAGGATCGCCGGCTCCCACGGGACATGCGCAAGGCCCGGGAGATTGAACGCCGCGGGCGTGGCCGGCAGCGCGAACAACGCATAGAGAATCGCGATGGCGGCGATGGGGTGCCTTGCGCTCATGACCCGCGCGCCTGGGCCAGAATGTCGACGCCGAAGGAATAGATCAGAAGAGTCAGCGCGGCCGCGGCGATGACCGCGCTGACCGGCGCATGAACCGCAGGCGCCAACACCGCGGCGAGGGCGGCACCCTGGATCACCGCGATGACCTTGCGGCGCCAGGCGGGCGCGAGCGGGCGTGCGAGCGCCGGGACAACCAGCGCGGCCAGCACATAGAGATAGCGGAGCAGGCCGCCGGCAATGACCCAAATGCCGGCCTTGCCCAGCAGGAAGGCGATCACCGACAGGACCAGGATCATGAAGGCGTCGGTTTCCATGTCGAAGCGCGCGCCGAACGGGGATGACAGGCCGGAGCGCCGGGCGGCGACGCCGTCCAGTCCGTCCAGAACAAGGGCGACACCGGCGCAGCCGAAGAAAGTCCAGGCGGCCGCGGCGGTGCCGGAATCGCTGCGGCACAGCTCGATGGCAAAGGCCGCAAGCAGGGATGACAGCGCGAGGCGCAGGGCCGTCACGACATTGGCAAGACCGAAGCGCCGATGCGGATGGAACCGCGCCGCCTGGCGCGGGATGAAGCAACCTGCGAGCCCAAAAACCCCCGCGGCTTCATAAGGGAAATAGGCGCCGAAACCGAACAGCTGCCCCAGCCACGCCGCGCCCAGAGCCAGAAAAAGCGTCAAGGCGCCGACGCAGAGGACCGCGGCCAGCGCCACGCGGCGCGCGGAGTCACTCAAGGGCGGCGCCATGACCGTTACCCAAGGTTACAGGCGGCGCGGCAGGAAACGGTCCGGGGAACGGATTCCTGCGGCGGCGGCCGGCGAATAAATTGCGGGAGCGCGCTCAAAATGATGCAATTTCCGGGATGAATCGCGGATTGCGGAGTTTTACACTCCGCCACCTCCAGACGGGAATAGAAATGCGGCCGGCTTTCCAAAGCGTGATCTCCTTCAACGTCATCCCCCTTAAAGCGATCTCCAGGACCCTGTCGGGCGCAGCGGCGGCGGCGTTGCTCAGCGCCTGCGCCCTTTATCCATCCCCCCGGATCGACACGCCCCCCGCCTGGCAGGCCTTGGCCGCGCCGCCGGAGTTCCAGTCCACCTTGACGAGCACCGAGAAGCCCCTGCCCGGCGCCCAGTGGTGGATCCAGTTCCAGAGCACCGAACTCAACGACCTCATTGCCGAGGCCTTCGCCAACAGCCACACCCTCAAGGCCGCGGTCGAACGCGTGCTGCAGGCGGAAGCGTCCGCCAAGGTCGCGCGCGCCGCCCTGTTCCCGTCGTTGAACGGCGGCGTTTCGGCCAACCGCAGCTACCGCGAAGCCCCGGGCGGCGGGACCACGACCACCAGCTATCAGGGCAGCCTGCAAGCGGCCTACCAAGTGGACCTGTTCGGCGAGATCCGCGACAACGCCGGCGCCGCCCAGGCGCGCCTGCTCTCCAACATCTACGACCAGCAGACCGTGGCCATCACCCTGGTCTCCAACGTCATCACTACCTATCTGCAGACCCTGTCGTTCCGCGAGCGGCGCGCGCTCACGGAAAAGCGCATCGAGAACGTGCGCGCCATCCTCGAGGTGCTGGAGAACCAGCGCCGCGTCGGCGTGCTCTCGGACCTGGAGCTGGCCCAGCAGCGCACGGCGCTCGCCAATCAGGAAGCGTCGCTGCCGACGTCGCGGCTCAATGAACGCCAATCGCTGAACGCTCTGGCGGTGCTGCTCGGCCGCAGCCCCGAAGGCTTCGACATCAAGGCCCAGTCCCTGGCGGACGTGAACGTGCCGCAGATCGGCGCCGGAATCCCTTCGGCGCTGCTGGTGCGCCGCCCCGACTTGCGGCGCGCGGAATCCGACCTGAAGGCCGCGAACTTCGATGTCGCCGCGGCGCGCGCCGCGCGTTTCCCGTCCATCAACCTCACCGGCCAGGGCGGCTCGGCGTCGGCCGCGCTCGATACCCTGTTCAGCTCCGGCACCTTCTTCTACAGCGTCGCGGCCTCGGCGGCGGAGACCATCTTCGCCGGCGGCCGCCTGCAAGGGCAGGAGCAAGTGGCGCGCGGGCGCTACCGCGAGGTGGTCGAGAACTACCGCCAGGCGGTGCTGGCGGCCTTCAGCGACGTCGAAACCGCGCTCACGGCGGTGCATGAGAACAACCTCTCTTACGATTTCATCCGCGAAGCCCGCGACCAGGCCGAAACCGCCTACCGCCTGGCGGAACTGCGCTACCGCTCGGGCATTGTCGATTTCCAGACCGTGCTCAACGCCCAGAACACCGCCTTCCAGGCCCAGGAATCCATGGTGCAGTCGGAACTGACCCGCTTCAGCGCCGTGGTCACCCTGGCCCAGGCCCTGGGCGGCGGCTGGGACGGCATGACGCCCGAACCCCCACCCCTGAGCCGGCTTTCCGATCCAATTTAGGCCGGCTTGCGCCTAAGATCGGGAAGGCCCACTTTTCCTGAACTCGCTTGGAGGCGCTCATGTTCTTCACCAAGACCAAGCTCCCCACCGCCAAGGATGCCCTCCCCGGCCGCAGCGAAGCCATGCCGGTGCCGGAGAAGCATTTCGTCAACGGCAACACCATCGTCGCACCATTCCCGGAACACCTGGAGACCGCGATGTTCGGCCTGGGCTGTTTCTGGGGCGCCGAGCGCCTGTTCTGGAAGATCCCCGGCGTCTATTCGACCCAGGTGGGTTACGCCGCCGGTCTCACGCCCAATCCTACTTATAAAGAGGTCTGCACCGGCGGCACCGGCCACAACGAAGTGGTGCGCCTGCAGTTCGATCCGCAGCAGGTGTCTTACCAATCGCTGCTCAAGACCTTCTGGGAGGCCCATGATCCCACCCAGGGCATGCGCCAGGGCAATGATGTCGGCACCCAGTACCGCTCGGGCGTCTATGTTTTCACCCCGGCGCAGCGCAAAGCCGCGGAAGCCTCCAAGGCCTCCTATGACGCGGCGCTCAAGGCCAAGGGCTTCGCGCCGGTCACCACCGAAATCCTCGACGCGCCCACCTTCTATTACGCCGAGGATTATCACCAGCAGTACCTCGCCAAGAATCCCGCCGGCTACTGCGGCATCGGCGGCACCAAGGTCACCTGCCCGGCTTTTGACGGCTGATCCCGCGCCCCTATCGCGGCTGCTTTTGCCGCCTTAGGATGCGCGCATGACCGCAACACCGCCTCCTGCTGATGACGCTGCACTGCGCGCGGCTTTTTCGCGTGGCGTGTTCTTCCACGCGCTCGGCGGCAAGCTCACGCATAATGCCGGATGCCTGGTGGAAGGCCTGATAGCGCTCGGCATCCCCGCCAAACTGTCGGCGGCGGAATTCACCTCGCGCCCGGTTTCCATGCCGCTGGCGGGGGTCGACACCAAGGCCATGGTCTCCGCCCCCTACAGCGACTTCGGCGGCTATGTGGTGGATATCAGCCACACCAACGCCGCGGCGCCGTTCGACGGCATCGATCTCAAGCGCCTGCTCTATCTCAACCAGAGCGACGTCGCGACCTTCTGCGAGACTCCCGCCGCGGCACCCATGTTCGCCGCCCACGAAAGCCGGTTCCTGAACAAGGGCGGCCACCGTCTGCCGCTGGCCTTCGGTTTGGCCAACAGCCTGCTGGCCGCCACCGCGGCGCGGCCGGCCTTTGCAACCCGCAAACGCCGGGCGTTACGCAATTTCCGGTCGACCTTGAACCAGAGCGTGCGGGCGCTGCTTGACCTCGCCTTCGTGCCGCAGCTCGCCGGCCATATGCCGGTGGACCGGCGGATCCTGGCGCCCGGGGCCTATATCGAGGAGATGCTGAACTCCGCCCTGTGCCTGGCCTACGGCGGCGGTTTCTACAATCCCATCACCGACAATCCGTGGTTCGCCAAGAACGCGCCGGACCTGATCGCCACGCACACCTTTCCCCGCATGGACGGCGAGGCTTTTGTATTGCGCTGGGACAGCTGGCGTTTCTGGGAAGGCCTGGCGGCGGGATGCGTCACCGTGCATCTCGATTTCGAGAAATACGGTTTTGCCCTGCCGGTGACGCCGAAAGCCTGGGAGCATTACGCCCCCATCGACCTCGACGATCTGAAAGGGTCGGTGGAGGCCATCATGGATCGCGCGAAGGACTGGGAGGATATCGCCGAACGGGGCCGCGCCTGGGCGGTCGAGCACTACGCGCCCGCACCGACGGCGCGCTATGTGTTTTCCACCCTGCTCGCGCGGATCGCCGGTACATGAGCATCCTCTGGTATTTCCTGATGGCGCTGGGCTTCCTGATCATGGTCATGATGTCGGTGCCCGACGACGCGCCGCCGCAATCGTCACCTCCCGTAGAGCAGACCGCGCCCGGACCGTAACGGTTACTTGATGAGCTTGGCGAGGTCCTTGAACTCCGGCGTGCCGGCCTGATGCAGCCATTCGAACACCGCCATCTCGGTGTTGGCGATCTGCACCCCGGCGGCTGACAGGCGGTCGCAGGCGATGCGCACGCTCTCCGGACGGCGCGACGTCACGGCATCGGCGATCACCGTCACCGGCAGCCCCATGGCCTGGAACCCCAGGGCGCTCTGGGTGACGCAGACATGGGCCTCGATCCCGCAGACCACCACTTGATTGCGGCCCGCCCGGGCGAGGCCTTCCACATGGGCGGCCATGGCGGGATCGGCAGCGCAGGAGAAATGCATCTTCTCCATCACGACCTCGCCCTTCAGATTGTCGAGCCGTGCGACAGTGGCGCCCAGGCCCTTGCGGTACTGTTCGGACACCATCACCGGGATGCCGAGGCGATGGGCCGCCTGCATCAGCACGGCGCAGCGTTCGACCATGGCTTCGCCGTCGTGCATGGCGGGAAGCAGGCGGTCCTGGACATCCACCACCAGCAGCTGGGCGCGGGCGCGGTCGAGCAACATGGCTATCTCCCTTTCTCCATCCACACTACAATCGCCGCATGGATCAAGCGATTCAAGCCGTTCGGGAGCCGCCGCGCGGGAGCGTCATGAATCCGCGCCGGGTGATCATCTGGACCACCGTCGGCGTCCTCGCGATGCTGTCGGTCGTCACGATGCTGTTTGGCGGCATCCCGGCCTGGCCCATGCTGCTGTGGTTCGCGGCGAGTCACCTGTTTTTCTGCTGCATGATCGCGCGGGTGAAGCCCTATCGCGGTCCCTATATCGAGCCTATGGCGCAGCCCACCGTCGACGACTGGCGGAAATAGATGGCCAAGAAGAAGGACGGTAAGCCGGCGCAGAGCCCGCCTAAGACCTCCAGTAAAGCGGCGGAGAAGCGCGTGGCGCAGCTGAAGACCAAGCTTGCCGAGGCCATGCAGGATCCGCTGACGCGCGACCAGATCGTGCGCGCCATCCGCGCCATGATGCAGGAAAAATAAGTTATTCGGCCGCCGCTTCGGCCATGGCGCTCTTGCGGTCGCCGGTCACGTTCTCATAACGCCGCCCGAGATTGAGCGCGATCCACGCCCAGACCGCGCATACGGCGATGCCGAACCCCGCCACCCCGGCCGTGCCCCACCCCAGCCAGGCCAGCCCGGCCTGCACCCAGGCGACGGTGAAATCGCCGCCGCGGTAGACCACGGTGTCGATGACGCTCTTGGCTTTATATTTGCTCTCCTGGTCGACGATGGTGAACAGCATCTCGCGGGAAGGCCGGGCGATGCCGTATTCGGACACGCGGCGCACCACCTGGGCCGCCAGCAGCGCCACCGGCATCAGCGCCACGCCGATGAACCCGCCGATCATCAACAGCGGATTGAGGATCAACCCCGTGGTCACGCCGAACCGCGCCACCAGCCGTCCGGTGCCGAAGATCTGCACGCCGATGGTGAGCACATTGACGACCAGGTCGACCATCGCGAACGCTTGGGTGCGCGCCTCGCGGGTTTCGAACAGCCGCGCGATCAGGTCCTGCTGCATGAAATAGAGGATGGTGGAGACCCAGGTCATCAGCAGCACGAAGCCGGCGATACCGAGCAGATAGGGCGAGCGCGCCACCAGGTCGAAGCCCTTGAACGAATGCGCCGCCAAGGTGTGGTCGAGCCGCGTGCGCTGCGCGTCATGCCCGGCGGCGCGCAGGCGCTCCTTCTCCCGCACCAGCAGGAGCACCGTGCCGATGGTGATGAGGAACCCCACGGCGGAAATCAGCAGCAGCGTGTCGGTGCCGACGATCTTCACCAGTCCCGCCGTCAGGGCCGGCCCCACCACCGCGCCGACGCTGCCGCCGGCGGCTACCAGGCCGTACACGCGCTTGGCCTGGGTGCGCGAGAACAGGTCGGCCATGAAGCTCCAGAACACCGAGGTGATGATCATGTTGAACACGCTCACCCAGACATAGAAGCCGGCGGCGACCCAGCGGTCTTCGGCGATGCCCTGGAACAGCAAGTAGAAGCCGATCAGCGTGAGCACGATGAAGCCGTAGACCCAGGGCAGCAGGGTCTGAAGTTTCACACGGTTCGAGGCGAAGGCGAACAGCGGCACGAACACCAGGGTGCCGAGGAAGGTGGCGGTCCACAGCTGGCTGAGGGAGGTGGGATCGGAGCCGTAGCTGGTGGCCATGGCGTCGCGCACCGGCCGCAGGATGTAGTAGCTGCCGAGCAGGAAGAAGTAATAGAGGAAGCCCAGCACCACCGCCCGGATCTCGTGGGGCTCGACGGAGAAGATCTCCTGGTACCAGGGCTTCTTGGCGCTTGCGGTCATACGTGGTTTCCTGCGCGGCTCCGGAGGCGCCAAATTACAGGGAATACCGCCCTGGGTACATACGGCCTATCGCTTGTGGCAGACCCGCGAACCTTCCTATAGACCATTCTTGAATGACCCTCGGCGCCGACCTTTCCATGATCCGCGCGACCTTGCGCGGC
The DNA here is from genome assembly GCA_041905795.1 of Rhodospirillaceae bacterium. Lineage (GTDB taxonomy): Bacteria > Pseudomonadota > Alphaproteobacteria > Rhodospirillales > Rhodospirillaceae > SHVO01. The sequence goes on from JAYRKL010000003.1 coordinate 235,457, forward strand.
AATTTCGCGCTGTTCACCGCCGCCAATTCCGTCTCGGTCGTCGGCACATGGATACAGCGGGTCGCGGTGGGCTGGCTGACGTGGGACCTGACCCATTCGGGCACCTGGCTGGGCGCGGTCTCCATGGCCGAGTTCCTGCCCGCGCTGGTGATCGCGCCCCTGACCGGCGTGCTGTCGGACCGCTTCGACCGGCGGCGCATGGCGGTGGCCGGCCAGTGCCTAGCCACCGCCCAGGCCCTGGCGCTGGCGTTGCTCAGCATCAGCGGCCACGTCACCGCGGCGATGGTATTTGCCCTGCAGCTGTTCGCCGGCCTGATCCAGCCCCTGATCCAGAGCGCGCGCCTGGTGCTGGTGCCGACCATGGTGCCCAAGGAGAACCTGGGCAACGCCGTGGCGATCACCTCCATGACCTTCAACATCGCGCGCATCATCGGCCCGGCGTTCTCGGGCCTGCTCATCACCTCCATCGGCGCGGGCTATTCCTTCCTGGTGAACGCGGTCAGCTACATCGGTGTGATCGCGGCGCTGGCGGCCCTCAAACTGCCGCCGCACGTGCCGCGCACCGACCGCCATCCCTGGGCCGGCATCTGGGACGACCTCGCCGACGGCTGGCGCTACATCTTCGCCCACCCGACGCTGCACTGGCTGATTCCGCTGATCACTTTCGTCAGCGCCCTGTTATGGCCGCTCACCGACCTGATGGCGGGGATCGCGGCGGAGAATTTCGGCAAGGGCGCCGGCGGATTGGCGGTGCTGACATCGGCGCAGGGCGTCGGCGCGCTCATCGGCGGGCTCTATCTCGCCAGCCGCAGGCATCACAACGACCTGCACCGGCTGATGGTGCGGGCCATGGTGGTCAACGGCCTGCTGGTGGCGCTGTTCGCCGGCATGCCGGCGTTCTGGGCGGCGGTGCCGGTGCTGGTGGTCAACGGCATGTTCAGCGTGGTGGTGGGGTCGGGTTCGCTGACGGTGACGCAGCTCAATTCCGAAGACTCCATGCGCGGACGCACCGTCAGCCTCTGGTACCTGGTGACGCGGGTGGGACCGGCCTGCGGCGGCATGGCGCTGGGCAGCCTTGCCAGCCTGCTGGGATTCCGCATCCCGATCATGGCGGCGGGGCTTCTCACCGCTCTGGTGGCGGCGATTTTTGTCTTCAGGCACGGGGCATCACCCACAGTTGATCGCGAATAGCCGCGCAATGGGCGTGTCCTTCCCCACCTTCTCCCGTGTATACTCAGGTTCAGCCTTTCAGGAGTAACGGCCATGACGTTCCGCAAGACCTTGATCGCCGCGTTCTGTATCTCGGCTACCGCCATGGCCGCCGATGCTCCGAAGAATGCGCCGATCAACGCCTGCTCCCTGCTCACCGACGCGGAAGTGACCGCGGCCATCGGCGCCAAGGTGACGCCGGCCAGCCGCAAGGACGAGGGCGACATCAGCGAATCGAGCGGCGTCAAGGGCGCCTACTCGTCCACCTGCTTCTGGAAAGTCGTCAGCGACAAGCCCGACAACCCCGACAAGCCCATGGGCGGCGCCACCTTCGCCATCCTCAACGCCGTGCAGTGGCCGGTGGGATCGGGTGAAGCCAAGAAGTTCCTGGAAGGCTTCTACGACGCCGCCAAGCAGGGCGTGATCGACCTGACCCCCGTGCAGCTCAAGATCGCCGACGACGCCATCTGGTGGGGCGACGGCGTAGCGGTGCGCAAAGGCGACCGCAGCTTCGGGGTCTCGGTGTTCTGGCCCGACAAGAAACGCGAAGAACGGCGCACCTTCGAGGAAGCCCTGGCGCGCAAGATCGCACCCCGGCTTTGATCCGAACCGCCCCCGCGAAGAGCCCTTTCAGACCAGGGCCAGCACCAATCCCATGGCCAGATAGGTCACCACGGTATTGGCCGCGTTGATCAGCGACAGCGTCGGCGTCGCCATGTGGAAGCGGTCCCGCAGCAGCTGGTTCGACACCGCGAAACCCACCGCCATCAACAGCGCCGTCACCAGCGCGTCACCGATACTGCCGACATGCCGCCAGCTGAACACTTCCGACAGCGCCAGGGCGGAAATCAGGCTCATCGTCGCCGCATTGAGAATGGCCGCGCCTGCGCCTTTCTGCGGTGGACAGGGATATTCCTTGCCCTGAGCCAGCATCCACGGCTTCAGGAACATGAGCGGCGAATACCACAGCGCGCCGATGATCATGGCCGCCACCGTGGCAGCCCCCACACCCAGATAATTGATCGCCATCGTTTATTCCTCGCCCACTGATTCATCCCGCGACGCGAGCCACCCGCCCACGCCGAATAAGGCCCAGCCCGCCATGGCGGAGACGCCGCCATACGGCGCCATGAATACCGGCCCGCCGAATGACACCGAATACAGCGCGCCGGGAAACAGGATCACCGCCGCCGCCATGAAGCCCGCGGCGATTCGCAGCGCCCGCTGGCCTTTGCCCGGCGCCACGCGTTCCGCCGCCAGGGTGATGAGCACCAACGCCAAGGTATGCGTGGTCTGGAAGGCGGTCGCTTCGCGGAACCAGATCACCGCCTGATCGCCCGTGGGCGCGATGGCGGCCAGCGCATGCGCTGCAAAAGCCGCCAAGGCCACAGCCAGAAGGCCCGACACACCGGCGAAGGCGAACATCCCGGCGGCGAAGCGGCTGAGTTTCATGAAGATGTCCCCTATCTGCCCTGCAGCCGGACGGCTTCCTCCAGCGCGCGGAACCCTTCCAGGAATTTCCGCTCGGCTTCGACCACCGGCAGCGGCGTGAGCTTAACATCTTTGAGCGGGCGCTCCTTGAAATTGAGCACGGTGCGGCATTCGGTGGCGGTGAACCCGGCGAGTTGCACGGCCTCGGTGGCGGCCGCGACCTGGTCGGCGCGTTTGATCAAGGCCTTGTCGGCGGGCGCCAGCACCGGGGCCAGGCCAAACCGGATGTGGATCGCCCGGGTCAGGCGCAGCTCGACCTCCTTGAACACGTCGCCGATCACGGCCTTCAGGGGCGTGATCAGGTCGTGGGTCACATATTCCGAAGCGTCGTGGAGCTTGGCGGCCATCAGCAGTCTGGCCGAAGCGCGGGGCTTCAGGCGCCGGACGATCTCCACCACCAGGTCGGAATGCTGGGCGACGCTCCAGCCATGCGCCCCCTGGGTCTGGCCGTTCCACCGGGTATTGCGCGCGAGGCCGAGGGCGATGTCCTCGATTTCGATGTCCAGGGGCGAAGGTTCGATCAGGTTCAGCCGCCGGCCCGACAGCATCCTTTGCCAGGTCCGGGGCGCCAGGGAAGAAAGGGGGGCCGCCAGCCGCTGGGACGGGCCGCCGGCTCCGCTGGCAGTCTGTGTCGGTTTCACTTTGGAAATCCTTCAAGGCCGGGTTAATTTCCTGAACACAAATAATAGCTTAAAGTTTGTCCCCTACGATCCCCGGGTGAACCCGGGGTAGGTCCGGGGAACGGGGAACGACGCAAAACCATGGCTTCGGCGACTTCAGATTATCTGAAGCCCATCAGTTTTCTGGTGGCCGACGACCGTGCCTATATGCGCCGGGTGATCAAGAACATTCTTGAGACCCTGGGCTGTAAGCGCATCGACGAAGCCCACCACGGCGGCGAGGCCCTGTCGATCATGCGCAGCTGGGCGCCGGACATCGTCATCACCGAGTGGCTGTTGCAGCCCATGAGCGGTCTCGAGCTGCTCAAGGCCGTGCGCGCCGAGAAAGGCAATCTCCGGTTCACCCCGATCATCATGATCACCTCCGAGACCCGGCGCGAGAAAGTGATCCTGGCCCGCAATTCCGGCGTCACGGAATATGTGGCCAAGCCTTTCAACGCCAAGAGCCTGATTCTCCGCATTCGTGAAATCATCGAACGGCCGCGGCCGTTCGTGGAAGTCGGCGGCTATTTCGGCCCCGACCGGCGGCGACGCACCGAGGTCATGTCCGAGGGCGAGGAACGCCGCGGCAAGGGACCGCGCCCGCCGCCCGAGAAAGTGGACCCCAAGGCCAGCCTCACGCAGGATCAGATCGACCGCCTTGTCGCGGGCGATCCCATCCGCGACCGCTGACCGCCGGCGCAGATCCCCATGAGCGATGCGGTGGCGATCCCCCAGGTGGTCATCGTGGGCGGCGGCCAGGCCGGCGCCCAATGCGCCCTGTCGTTGCGCCAGCACGGTTTCACCGGCGCCATCTGTATCGTCGGCGACGAGACCATGCCGCCCTACGAACGCCCGCCCCTGTCCAAGGACTACCTGAAAGGCGCCATCGACCGCGACCGGCTGTTCATGCGTCCCGCCGAAATCTATGCGGCGCAGAACATAACCTTGCGCCTCGGCGAAACCGTGACCGCCGTCGACCGCGCCCAGCACCTGGTGCGCCTCGGCAACGGCGACACGCTGGCTTATTCCAAGCTGGTGTTCGCCACCGGCGGACGGGTGCGCACCCTGGCCGTCCCCGGCGCCGATCTCGCCGGCATCCACTATCTGCGCACCATCGCCCATGTCGACGAATACCGCGACCGGCTCCAGCCCGGCGCCCGGGTGGTGATGATCGGCGGCGGCTACATCGGCCTTGAGGCGGCGGCGGCGGCCACCGTGCGCGGCTGCAAGGCCACGGTGATCGAAGCCGCCGACCGGGTGCTGGCGCGCGTGGCGGCGCCAGAACTGTCGCGATTCTACGAACAGGTGCACCGCGCCCGCGGGGTCGATATCTACACCAACGAGACCGTCACCGGGTTTGCGAACGGCCGGGACGGACTTCAGGTGAAATGCGGAACCGTCAGCCATGACGCCGACCTGGTGATCGTCGGCATCGGGATCACGCCCAATGTGGAGCTGGCGCGGGCCGCCGGCCTCGCGGTCGATGACGGCATCGTCGCCGACGACTGCACCCGCACCGCCGATTCGGACATCTATGCTATCGGCGATTGCAGCAATCACCCGAGCGCCCTTTACGGCGACCGCCAGCGCATCGAATCGGTGCCCAACGCCCTGGGACAAGGCAAGGCCTGCGCCGCGGCGATCCTGGGACAACCCGCGCCGTTCACCGACGTGCCGTGGTTCTGGTCGGACCAGTTCGATCTCAAACTGCAGATGAACGGCGTGCCGCGGGCGAGCGACCGGGTGATCATCCGCGGCGACATGGCCGCCCATAAATTCTCGGCCTGTTACTTGCGCGACGGTGTCCTGGTCGCTTGCCAGGCGGTGAACCAGGCCAGGGACTTTATTCAGTCCAAGAAACTCATCGCCGCCCGCGCCCGGCCCGATCCGGTCAGGCTTGGCGATGCCGCCGTCGCCCTCAAGGACCTCGAAGCATGAACTTGTTCGCCGCTTTCCAGGCCCGCTTTCCGACCGACCGCGCCGCGCCCTTCATCATCGACCGCGCCCGCACTTACAGTTATGGCGACCTCGAGCAGCATACCGCGCGCCTGGCCAACCTGCTCGAATCGCTCCGGGTCAACCCGGGCGACCGCGTCATGGTGCAGGTGGAGAAAACACCCCAGGCGGTGTTCCTGTACCTGGCGTGTTTGCGCGCCGGCGCCGTGTTCCTGCCGCTCAACACCGCCTACCGCGCCGACGAACTCGAATACTTCCTGCAGGACGCCGAACCGGCGCTGGTGGTCTGCGATCCGGGCGCGAGCGCGCTCATCGACCTGTGCCAAAAGGCCAACGTCCCCCATGTCCTGACCCTGGATGCCAAAGGCGAAGGCAGTCTCGCCACCCGCGCGGCGTCCCTCTCCGCGCAATTCAATACAGTTGAAGTGGCCGCCACCGGCCTGGCCGCGATTCTCTATTCCTCGGGCACCACCGGGCGGCCCAAGGGCGTGATGCTGAGCCACGGCGCCCTGGCCGCCAACGCCGCCACCTTGCACCGCCTGTGGCAGTTCGACGCCAAGGACACCCTGCTCCACTGCCTGCCGATTTTCCATGTGCATGGCTTGTTCGTCGCCCTGCACACCACCTTGTGGAACGGCACCGGCATGATCTTCCACGCCAAATACGCGGTCGACGACGTGGTCGCGGACCTGCCGCGCGCCACCGTGTTCATGGGCGTGCCGACCTACTATGTACGCCTGGTCCAGCACACGGCGTTCTCGCCGGCGCTGTGCCGCTCCATCCGCCTGTTCCTATGCGGCTCGGCGCCGCTCTTGGAGGAGACCTTCGCCACTTTCGCCGCCAAGTCCGGCAAGCAGATCGTGGAGCGCTACGGCATGACCGAAGCCGGCATGATCACCAGCGCCCATCTCGACACGCCGCGCCGCGCCGGCACCGTCGGCTGGCCCCTGCCGGACGTGACCTTGCGCATCGCCGCAGAGAACAACTGCGACGTCGCCAAAGGCGAGACCGGCGAGATCCAGATCAAGAGCCCGGCGTTGTTCAGCGGCTACTGGCGCAAGCCGGAGAAGACCGCCGAGGATTTCACCGCCGATGGTTACTTCAAGACCGGCGACCTGGCGCAGATCGAGCCCGATGGCATGGTGGCGATCGTCGGCCGCGCCAAGGACATGCTGATCTCCGGCGGCTACAACGTGTACCCGAAGGAAATCGAAACCGTCATCGACGGCCTGCCGGGCGTGCAGGAATCCGCCGTGATCGGCATGCCGCATCCGGACTTCGGTGAGGCCGGCTTGGCGGTGATCGCCTTGCAGCCCGGCGCCGCGCTCGATCTCGCGGTGGTGCGCACGGCGCTTAAGGATGCGTTGGCCAACTACAAGATCCCCAAACTCATCCTGTTCGCCGACACCCTGCCGCGCAACGCCATGGGCAAGGTGCAGAAGAATGTCCTGCGCGGGAACTACCGCGCGCAATGGGACACGTTTCTCGCTACATGAAGCCGCCGGCCTGGCGATGCCACAGCCGCGCGTAGACGCCGTCTCGCGCCAGCAGCGCGGCGTGGCTGCCGTCCTCCACCACCGAGCCCTCCTCCAGCACGACGATGCGGTCGAGGTGCATGATTGTCGACAAGCGGTGGGCGATGGCGATGACCGTGCGGCCCTCCATCAGTTTCAACAAGCCGTCCTGGATCAGGTATTCGGCGTCGCTGTCGAGCGATGAGGTGGCTTCGTCCAGGATCAGGATCGGCGCGTTCTTGAGGAAGGCGCGGGCGATGGCCACCCGCTGGCGTTCGCCGCCCGACAGCTTCATGCCCTTTTCCCCGACCACGGACTCGTAGCCCTTGGCGCGCCCGGCGATGAACTCATGGCAATGCGCCTTCTTCGCCGCGTCGATCACCGCGGCCTCGTCGGCGTCGGGGCGGCTGTAGCGGATGTTGTCCCTGACAGTACGATGGAACATGTTCGGGCTTTGCGGCACTTCGCCGAAGGCCTCGTGCAGCGAATCCCAGGTGACCTGGGCGATGTCCTGGCCGTCCACCAGGATCCGCCCCTCGCGGAGAAGGAACTGCCGGCGGATCAATTTCACCAATGTGCTCTTGCCGGCGCCGGAGGCGCCCACCAGGCCGATGCGTTCGCCGGCGCCAATGCTCAGTGTGAAGTGCGCGAACACCGTGGTGCCGTCGGCGTAGCCAAAGGTGATGTCCTGGATGTCGATGGCGCCGCCCTTCACCTGAAGCGGCGCCGCGCCCGGCGCATCCACGATTTCATGGGGCGTGAGCAGGGTGGCGATGCCGTCCGTCAGCAAGCCGTATTGCTCGAATAAGCCAAACACGTTGTCGCCGAGGTTGCGGATATTGGTGGCCACCAGGATCGACAGGGTGACGATGGTGGTGAAGCCGCCCACGCTCAATGTACCGGCGCGAGTCGCCTCAAAGGCGTGCCAGGCCAGGATCGCCAGGAACACCACGCTGAGCACGTGGAGCGTCACGCGCCGGCGCGAGGCGGCGAAGCGCAAGCGCACCTGGGCGTCCAGTTCGGCGTCGTTGAAGGGCCTCAGTCCGGCACGCTCGAAATCGCTCTTGGCGAAGCTGCGCACCGAGTCCCAGTTGGATACCGCGTCCACCAGCCGTGCCACATGAGCGGCGGCGGCGGCGGCGGTGGCGCGCGCGTAGGGCCTAAGACGTTGCGACAGGACCGCCGACACCGCGAAGAACACCACCACGAAGGTCGCGAAAATCGGCAGCAGGTCGGGCGCCTGGCGCAGGATCAGGAAGGTGGTGATGCTGAACATCACCGTGAGGCGCACCACGTTCGTGCACAGATATTCGACGATGGCGGCGGTGGCGGCGGCGGTGGTGCGGATCTTCTGCGCCAGCGCGCCGCTGGCCTGGTCGAGGAAATAGCGCGGCGCGTGGCCCATGAGATAGGCGAACAGCGCGTCATGGATTCTCACCCGCATGGCCATCTGCGTGTAATTGGTGAAGGTGGCGTAGGCGTGGGCGGAGAGATAACCGCCGAGCCAGATGGCGATCAGCGCCCAGAACCAGTCCACCGGGCTAAGACCGGAAAGGGCGGCCGGCGCCCCCGACAGCACGTTCACCAGCTGGCCCAGCACAAAACTCTGCGAAGTCTCGATGCTGGTGTTGATCGCCAGCAGCACGACCATCAGCACCGCGTGGCCCTTGAACCCGCGGACGAGGAAATAAGCGACAAACCGGAAAGGACTGCGGGGCATCGTGACGACAAGACAACAGGCGGGACCGAAAAGCAAAAGGCCGGGCGGGAGCCCGGCCTTTCACCGTTTACGCTGAGGACTGGTTGTTGCGTGACCTTATTTCGTGATTTGGCCGCGAATCTCGCCGCCTTTGTTGGCGGCGGTATGCACGTTCACATAGCTCTTGCCGGCGGTGATATCGGCGATCTGGGCATCGGTCAGCGGCGCTTCGCCTTTGATCGGGCTCTTGGTGCCGCCGACCATCCCAATATTGACCATGGCGCCGGCGTTGGCACCGGGATCGGCCGGGCCGTGGATATGGGCGGCGGTCGCGTCACCCGACAGGCCTTCGAAATTCACGGTGAACATCACCTTCTTGGCGGTGGTGTCGACCGTGATCTCGGCGGTGCCCTTGCCCTTGGTGTCGTTGGCGGGCACTTCCTGGGCGGCGGTCAGGTCGGCTTTGAATTTCACCATTTCGGCATGAGCGGCCGAGAACGAAAGGCCGGCGGCGAGCAAAGCGCCGGTGGCGACGTGAAGCACCTTCATGACGGTCTCTCCCTGTTGTCCTGGATGGGGCGCGGTATGGCGGGGTTTGGCGCGGCGCGCGGGGGCCGCCGGCCGCTAAGCCCGGGCAAAGATAAACCTGAATCTAAAGGTGTCCAGGCGGTTTCGCCCCGCAAAGGCGGGCTTTCACCCGACTGTCGCGATGACCTGTAACAGGCCGTGAGTCGCGCAAGCGGGACTCGCGGGGTGCGAGCCCTAATACCTTGGTTTACCTAGAAAATATTCCAGAGAACGAGAAAAATGGCGCGCCCGAAGAGACTCGAACTCCTAACCTTCTGATCCGTAGTCAGATGCTCTATCCAATTGAGCTACGGGCGCTTTGCTGACGGTTCTGGAACGAACCGCCGCGGGTCTCACGAGGGGGATGCCGAGGCACCACCCCGCGAGGCCGCATCACATACTAACATCGCAGCATGCCTGCAACAAAAACCTATGGAATTTCATGGTTCAGGGCGAACGGGGTGCGCAAGCCCGCTTGTTCTGGCTACGAGCATTGCTGTACAGTCCGCGCAGGTATGGGATGATGCCGAAAATCGGTGCATCCCCAAGCCTTTGGGGGCGCTTTCTGAGAAACCGTTTCGGGCACGACCGAAAGATCGGTGGGCTGCCGTCAGCACGCTGCTTTAATCGGTTGCGGGGAATGTGAGTGTGAGGATGCAGGTACAGGGGTTACCGCGCGGCATTGCCGGCGGACGGAATCAGCAAGCTTCGGGCTTCCGCGCCGGTTTTATGCGGGGTCTGGCGGTTGCGGCGTTAGGCGCCGCCCTGGCGGGGAACCTCGCCTATGCCGCCGACGCCCCGGTCCAGGCGACCGCCAATGCCCCGGCCAAGTCGGCCTTCGGCCCCACGGCCGTAGGCCAGAAGGCGGCGCAATTCCGCTCGGATTTCGAAAAGCTCAAGACCAATACCCAGACCCGCAGCGCCCAGCTCGACGCGGTGCGCGATCAGACCGTGCGTAATGTGAACGCCTACCACACCCTGGTGGGCGGCATCCGTTCGCGCCTGCAGATGGGCTCGACCCCGGGCAACCCGGAACTGCTGGCGCAATGGGCCCAGGCTCAGACCCAGCTCACCCAGATCGACGCCGATATCTCCACCCTCAATACCCTGTCGGCCCAGGTTTCCGGTGACGCCGGCGCGTCGTCCTTCCTGCTGGAGAACATCCGCGCCGCCTACGGCCTGTCGGGCGCCCTGGAAGAAGACCATAAGAACCTCCGTTTGCTGGAGGATGAGGTCAACCAGAACGCCATCGTCATCGACCGCGCGCTCCAGAACCTCAACGGCGAGATCAACCGCCAACAGCAGTATGTGACCACCGAGCGCACCTCGCTGGTGCAGCTTGCCGCCGACATCAACGCCGGTCAGTCGTTCCCGGCCAATGCCCGCCGCGCCATCCCGGCCCGCGCCGTGGCGACCGTGAGCACCCAGTCGTTCGCCGACAAAAAACCCCTGGTGGTGATCAAGTTCGACAAGCCCGACGTGGCTTACGAACCGGCCCTGTACCAGGCGCTGAGCCGCGCGCTGGAACGCCGCCCCGACGCGGTGTTCGACCTGGTGGCGGTGTCGCCCGACGGCGGCAATCCGTCCGCAGCGCGCACCGACGCCGACGCCGTGTTCCAGTCCATGACCAACATGGGCCTGCCCGCCGAACGCGTGGTCATGGCCGCCATGGGCTCCAACGCCGCCAAGACCCCGGAAGTGCACATCTACGTGCACTAGCGTCCCGCCGTTCTCAAAAAAAGGCCGCGCCGACCGCGCGGCCTTTTTTATTTCTGGGTGGGAATCGGCACGTTGTCGATCAGCCGCGCGCGGCCCATGAAGGCCGCGGCGAGCACACGCCCCGGCTCCCTGGGCCCCAGCGGCGCCAGGGTGTCGGCGTTGCGCGCCTCGACGTAGTCCACCTGGCGGAAGCCCTTTTCCAACAGCGTTGCCGCGGCGGCTGCGACGACAGCGGCGATGTCGCCGCCGTCGGCGATGGATTTGGCCGCGGCGGTGAGCGTGGCGTGGAGCGCCGGTGCCTTGGCGCGCTCCTCGGGCGTGAGATAGGCGTTGCGCGACGACAGCGCCAGGCCGTCGGCTTCACGCACCGTCGGCACGCCGATGATGTCCACCGGAATATTGAGGTCCGCCACCAGCCGGCGGATCAGCACCAGCTGCTGGTAATCCTTTTCGCCGAACAGGGCGATGTCCGGCAGGATTTGCAGCAACAGCTTCACCACCACCGTGCTAACGCCGTCGAAATGGCCGGGCCGGTGCGCGCCGTCCAGCACGCCGCTCACCCCGGTCACCTGGACGTTGGTGGAGAACCCCGCCGGGTACATGACGTTCACATCCGGCGCGAACAGGAGATGGACCCCGGCGCTGTTGAGCAGTTCGAAGTCGGCGTTTTCCTGGCGCGGATAGGCGGTGAAGTCCTCGTTGGGTCCGAACTGCTTGGGATTCACGAACAGCGAGGCGATCACGCAGTCGGCCATTTTCCGCGCGGTGTCCATGAGGGTGAGATGGCCCTTGTGCAAGGCGCCCATGGTCGGCACCAGCGCCACGGACTTGCCTTCGCGGCGCCAGGCTTTGACGCGGCGGCGCAGGCTGTCGACATCGCGGACCGCGATCAAAGTCGAAGTGTTGTTGGCGGGCATTCTTCTAGCGCTTCTTTTTAAGCGGCTTCTTCTTGGCGGGCCCATTCTTGGCCGATGTCGCGCCGTAGACATGTTCGGCGCCCGGGAATTTGCGGGCGCGCACATCGGCGGCGTAGGACGCCACCGCGTCCGACACGGCGGCGCCAAGCTCGGCATAGCGTTTGACGAACTTTGGCGTGAAGGCGCCGTAGAGGCCGAGGATATCCTCGGTCACGATCACCTGGCCGTCGCAGGCGGCCGATGCGCCGATGCCGATGGTGGGAATGGGAACGGCGCGGGTGATGTCGCGCGCCAGCGATTCGACGGTGCCTTCGACCACCACGCTAAATGCACCGGCGGCGGCGACCGCCTTGGCGTCGGCGATGATGGCGCGCGCTTCGTCCGGCGTGCGGCCTTGAACGCGAAAGCCGCCGACCGCGTTCACTGACTGCGGCTTCAAGCCCACATGCGCCATGACCGGGATGCCGCGCTGGGTCAGGTGTTCGATGGTCTCGGCCATTTCCTGGCCGCCTTCCAGTTTCACCGCGGCGCAGCCCACCTCGCTCATGACGCGCGCGGCCGCTTTATAAGCATCGACCTTCGAGGCCTGATAGCTGCCGAAGGGCAGGTCGACCACGACACAGGCCCGGGCGCTGCCGCGCATCACCGCCTGGCCGTGGGCGATGGACATCTCGAGGGTCACGCCGAGCGTGGTCGCCATGCCGTAGATCACCATGCCCATGGAATCGCCCACCAGCATCAGATCCACATGCGGATCCATGAAGCCGGCCATGGGCGCGGTATAGGCCGTGACGCAGACGATCGGCGCGGCGCCTTTGCGGCTCGCGATATCGCGCACCGACAGGCGTTGGGACATGATGGGTGTGCCGCCGGCGCGGCGGGGAGGTTGCGGAGGTGTGCTCATGACTCTCTAAGCCATTGTTCCGGCGCGAGGGTTTTAGCCCAATTCGCAGCCGGCGGTAAGCCGCGTCAAAGCATGGGAGCCTTCACATTCTGTCGAAGCCTGGTGTTTTCGGAAAACCGGCTCCCGCTTTTCCGGCCCATACTTAGCCGCGTGACCGGTAATGCCACATGATGACGCCTATGGCGGCCACCAGCACCACTACGCCTAGGAGTTCGGAAGTATCCATCGGGATGCGTTCATACTGGAAGGCGCACGGCAAAGCACGCCCCTTGCGGGCCGGTATGCTCGAGCACCACGTCCCCGCCCTGGACACGCAGGAGTTCGCGCGCGATCGGCAGCCCCAGGCCCGATCCGTCCCGGCGTGTCGAACCCGCGAACGGCACGAATAGATTGTTGAGCGCCTTGGGATTGAGGCCCGGACCGTTGTCGCCGACGCACACCACGCCGTAGCGCTCCTCGCGCCGTGCGCTGAGATTTATGCGCGTGGCGCCGGCTTCGGCGGCGTTGCGCAGCAGATTCTCGAAGGCGCGGTGCAGCAGTTCGGGGTCGCCCTCGAAGGTGAAATCGATCGCGCCGCCGAGCACGATCTCGACGCCCGGCAACGCCGATTGCAGGCTGTCGCGCAGGTCTTCGAGAAACGCGGCGAGGCTCAGCCTGCGCGCCTTCACCTGCGGCAAGCCTTCGCGGGCGAAGCGCAAGGTGGACGCCGACAGCGCCACCGCGCGGTCGATGGCGCGCACGATGCCGGCGGTGATGCGGCGCACTTCCGGATCGTTCACGGAGTCCAGCCGGTCGGATTCCAGCATGGCGGTGGCGAGGATATTGCGCAGATCGTGGGAGATCTTGGTGACGGCGGTGCCGACGCCGGCGAGGCGTTCCTTCTGCAGCAGGGCGGCGCGCAATTCCTGCTGCATTTCCGCGAGCGCCTGCTCGGCGACGCCCACCTCGTCGTGGCGGTCCGAGGGCGTGATGACCCGGTGCGGGTCCTCCGGCGCATCCCTGAAGCCGATCATCGACAGGGTCAGGCGGCGCAAGGGCCATACCGCCAGCCATTGCAGGCTGAAGTACACCATGGCGGCGGTGGCGAGCGAGATGAACACGGACACGGACAGGATGCGGCGCGCGTAGACCCACATCTCGCGGCGCAAGGGCCCTTCATCCAGCACCACCTCGACCACGACCGCGGGATCGTCGGGGCTGAACCCGGTCACGGCCATGGCCTCGTCGGCGGGCTGGAGCATGGCGATGAAGGCGTCGAGGATGAAGTCCGAGATGGTGTCGTCGCGCAGGTCGTAGACCTCGGGGATATGCGAGGGCATATGCGGCCCCAGGGTGCGCGCGGGCATGTTCGGGCGGAGGGCGGTCATGCCCAGCATTCCGGCCTGGTCCAGGAGCCGGTCGCGCAGCACCGGGTCGACCTGTCCGGGGGACGCCTCCAGGGCGGTCAGCACCAGGTGGGCCGAGGCCAGTTTGGTGTTGAGGTAGTCCAGGCGGTAGCGCGCCATGCTGGGTGCGAACACCGCGATTTCCGCGAGCATGACAAAGGCCACCGTCAGCCACAGCAGCCGGGCGGACAGTTTGGAGGTCAGCGGCAGGAGCGGCGCCGGGAACGGCCGTGCCGCGGCTTTCACGCCGGCCTGGAGGATCTGGTCGCTCGCCATGGCGTCACCTTAACGCCGCATCTTAGCGCTCCGGGCCTGCAATATCATTGAATTGTAAGAGATTTTTGGGTGAATCTCGGGCGAATATCGGCCCGGGGCGCCGTCTCTTTCGTTGACTCGGGGGCAGCGGCCCCCCTATAAAGCGCCCGCAATCCACGACCCGCCGCCCGATCTGGCGGGATTTCTTCAATGATTTGACCGGAGTGAGCGTCGTGAAACGGACCTATCAGCCGAGCAAACTGGTGCGCAAGCGCCGTCACGGCTTCCGCTCGCGCATGGCCACCGTCGGCGGCCGCAAGGTGCTCGCCAACCGTCGCGCCAAAGGCCGCAAGCGCCTGTCGGCGTAATTTGCCAAGGCGGCGCGGCCGCCTTATGGGGCAGCCCGCCTGACACCGCCCGCTTGGCGTATTGGTGGAGCGCTGCCCGTTGATCCCCGACAATGCTCTCAAGGTCGCTCTCCCGCCCGGCCGGCGCTGGCAGGCGTTGGTGCGTCGTGCCGATTTCCTGCGCCTGACCGCCAGCGGCATGCGCCGCGTGACGCCGGGTTTCATTTTGCAGGCCGCGCCCCGCGGCGATCATCCAACGCCGCAGCTGCGCATCGGGTTTACGGCAAGCCGCAAGGTCGGCAACGCGGTGGCGCGCAACCGTGCCAAGCGCCGCCTGCGCGCACTCGCCGATTTGGTCATGGCCGATTTGCCCACCACCTTCGATTACGTCTTGGTCGCCCGGCCCGACGTGCTCACCCGCAATTTCGGCCAGATGACCGGCGAGCTGCATCAGGCGCTCAAGAAGCTGACCGCGCACCCGAAGGCGCTGGCGTCATGACCGCTGGCATGACGATTCGCCGCCTGCCCGCGGTCTCGGTCTTGGCCCTGATCCGCGGCTATCAGCTGGCGATCGCGCCCATGATCGGCCCGCGCTGCCGGTTCGCGCCGAGCTGCTCGCACTACACCGCCGAAGCGATTTCCCTGCACGGCGTGCGCGCCGGCCTCTTGCTGGGGGCCAAGCGCATCCTCAAATGTCATCCCTGGGGCGCATCGGGTTTTGACCCGGTTCCCGTCACGTATAAGACCGAGTTGAAATGACACCTGACCGCAATACCGTCATCGCCTTTGCGCTCGCGATCCTGGTCCTGTTGGGCTGGGAATATTTCTTCGCGCCCAAGCGCCCGGCCGTTCCGCCCGCCGCACCTGCGGCATCGGCGCCCGCGTCCCTGCCCGCGGCGGCGCCGGCCGCCGTGCCCGCCGAAGCCGCCAGTGCGCCCGCCGAAGCTGCGGCGCCCGAGCAGCGCATCAAGATCGCCACGCCGCATCTGCACGGCTCGATCACCCTCACCGGCGGGCGCTTTGACGACATCACGCTCGCGCAGTATCGCGACACCCTGGCGGCCGACAGCCCCGAAGTGGTGCTGTTCTCGCCGGCCGCGGCGGCCAAGCCCTATTACGCCGAGATCGGCTGGCTGTCGTCCGACCAGGGCGCGGCGCTGCCCACCGCCGCCACCGTCTGGACGGCGCAGACTCCCGACGCCCAGCTCACCGACACGACGCCGGTCGTCCTGACCTGGGACAACGGCCAGGGCCTCAAGTTCACGCGCACCATCAAGGTGGATCGCGAGTACCTGTTCACCATCGAGCAGAGCGTCGAGAACACCGGCGAGAAACCGGTCACCCTGTTCCCCTACAGCCTGATCGCGCGCCTGGACAACCCGGCGGAGAAAGCCACCTATATCTCGCATGAAGGCCCCATCGGCGTGTTCAACGGCACGTCCCTGGAAAAGAAATACGCCGACGTGAAGAAAGCCGGCCGCATCCCGGCCGACTCCACCGGCGGCTGGATCGGCATGACCGACAAGTACTGGCTGTCGGCCGTCGCCTTCGATCCCAAGCTCAAGATCGCCGCATCGTTCAACTACGCCGACGCCGCCGGGCGCGAGCGTTATCAGACCGACCTGCGCGCCGATCCCATCACCGTCGGCGCCGGCGAAACCAAGGCCGTGTCGGCTTACCTGTTCGCGGGCGCCAAGGAACTCGGCATCCTCGACCAATATGCGCAGAGCCCGGGTCTCGCTCGCCTCGACCTCGCCATCGACTTCGGCTGGTTCTGGTTCCTGACCATCCCGTTCTTCCACGCCTTGCGCTGGCTGCACGACCTGCTCGGCAATTTCGGCTTGGCGATCCTGGCGTTCTCGACCTTCGTGCGCCTCTTGATGTTCCCCATCGCCAACAAGCAGTTCACGGCGATGAACAACATGAAGCGCCTGCAGCCGCAGATGAAGGCGCTGCAGGACCGCTACGCCAGCGACCGCGCCAAGATGAACCAGGAGATGATGGAACTCTATAAGCGGGAGAAGGTGAACCCGCTCACCGGCTGCCTGCCGATCGTCATCCAGATCCCGGTGTTCTTCGCCCTGTACAAGGTGCTGTTCGTGACCATCGAAATGCGCCAGGCGCCGTTCTATGGCTGGATCCACGACCTGTCGGCGGCGGACCCGACCAGCGTCCTCAACCTGTTCGGCCTGCTGCCTTACGGCATTCCGCCGATCCTGCATTTCGTCAGCATCGGCGCCTGGCCGCTGATCTACGGCATCACCATGTTCCTGCAACAGAAGCTCAGCCCGCAGCCGGCCGACCCGGTGCAGGCCAAGATCATGATGTACTTCCCGGTGATCTTCACCTTTGTGCTGGCGTCCATGCCGGCGGGCCTGGTGATCTACTGGGCGTGGAGCAACACCCTGGCGATCCTCCAGCAGTGGCTGCTGACGCGCAAAACCGACGCCGGCAAAACCGACCCGGGCAAAACCCAGCCGGCATGACGGAACAGCCCACGCTCGACATCGAAGCCGGACGAAAGCTGTTCACGCGGCCCTGCCGCTTCCTGAAGGGCGTGCTGGCGCTCGACCAGATGCCGGACGCCGACATCCCGGAGATCGCCTTCGCCGGCCGCTCCAATGTCGGCAAGTCCAGCCTGATCAACGCGCTCACCGGCAACAGCACCATCGCGCGCACGTCCAACACGCCCGGCCGCACCCAGGAGATCAATTTTTTCGATCTCGGCGGCCGGCTGATGCTGGCCGACCTGCCGGGCTACGGTTTCGCGCAGGCGCCCAAGGACAAGGTCGGCGCCTGGACCGATTTCATAAAACTGTATCTCAAAGGCCGGCCCACCCTGCGCCGCGCCTTGGTGCTGGTGGATAGCCGCCACGGCCTCAAGGACAACGACCGCGAAATCATGAAGCTGATGGACGGTTCGGCCGTGAACTACCAGGTTATCCTGACCAAGGCCGACAAATTGAAGCCCGGGCCGCTGGCCAAGGTAAAGGCCGACGTCACCGCGGCCATCGCCGAACACGTGGCGGCCTACCCGGAGGTGCTGGTCACCAGCTCCAGCGACGGTTTCGGCATCGCCGAGGCCCGCGCGGTCTTGTCAGAACTGGCGCTGCCAGAGTAAGTAGCTTTAGAATTTCTCATCGCTGGTGTTGAAAGACCGTCATGACCGAGAGCCCCCCCGACAACGCCGTCTGGCTTGAGAAAGCCGGCGTCCTGGCCGAGGCGCTGCCGTTCATGCGCGCCCATGCCGGCGAAACCGTGGTGGTGAAGTACGGCGGCCACGCCATGGGCGACGAGACCGTCGCCGAGCGTTTCGCCAAGGACATCGTGCTGCTCAAGCAGGTGGGCATCAATCCCATCGTCGTCCACGGCGGCGGCCCCCAGATCGGCGCCATGCTGGACCGGCTCAAGATCAAGAGCGAATTCATCGACGGCCTGCGCGTCACCGACGCCGCCACGGTCGAGATCGTGGAGATGGTGCTGTGCGGCTCCATCAACAAGCAGATCGTCAGCGCCATCAACAAGGCCGGCGGCTTCGCGGTCGGCATGTCGGGCAAGGACGGCAACCTGATCAAGGCGCGCAAACTGCGCCGGTCGAAGAAGGATCCCGGCTCCAACATCGAGAAGATCCTCGACCTGGGCTTCGTCGGCGAGCCGTCAGAGATCAACCCCCATATCCTCGATACCTTCGAGGAATCCGACATCATCCCGATCATCGCACCCATCGGCGTCGGGCCCAACGGCGAGACCTACAACATCAACGCCGACACCGTCGCCGGCGCGGTGGCGGGCGCCGCGGGTGCTGCGCGCCTCTTGATGCTCACCGACGTGCCGGGTGTGCTGGATGACACCGGACGCCTGATCAAGGAGATGACCCTCGAGCGCGCCAAGACCCTGATTCAGTCGGGCACCATCTCCGGCGGCATGATCCCAAAAGTCGAGACCTGCATGGACGCGGTCGAACAGGGGGTCGAAGGCGCCGTCATCGTCGACGGCCGCGTGCCGCATGCCGTACTGCTGGAGCTGTTCACGCCGTCCGGCGCCGGCACACTGATCCGCGCGCGCTAGTGGGCGCTTCGGCAGATCCGCGCCTCGCACGGATAGACGCCTGGGTCTTCGACCTCGACAACACGCTCTACCCGGCGTCTACAAACCTGTTCGCCCAGATCGACGTCCGCATCAAGGCGTTCATCGCCCGGACCCTTGGCGTGGATTCGGACGAGGCCTTCTTCTTGCAGAAGAAATACTATCACGAGCACGGCACCAGCCTGCGCGGGCTGATGATGCATCATGGCGTCGAGCCTGACGTGTTCCTGGACTATGTGCATGACATCGATCATTCGGTGCTGCCGGCGAACCCGGCCCTGGAAGGCGCCATCGCCGCGCTGCCCGGGCGCAAGTTCGTCTACACCAACGGCTCGACCTATCACGCCGAACAGACCCTGAAACGCCTGGGTATCGATGCGCATTTCGCGGAGATCTTCGACATCAAGGCCAGCGGCTACATCCCCAAGCCCGACCCCGGCGCCTATGCGGAATTCATCGCCAGGCATGTGATCGCCCCCGAACGCGCCGCCATGTTCGAGGACCTGCCGCGCAACCTGAAGCCGGCGGCGGACCTGGGCATGACCGCGGTGTGGGTGCGCCATCCCGAGACGCGGCTTTTGCCCGGCGAAGAAACCGGCCACTGTCATTATGTGACAGACGATCTGCCCGCCTGGCTGGCGGGCGCCGGCAGAGCGCTCGGGGCCGGTTAGATCAAATAGACTCTAGCGCCCCTTGGCCTTCGCGACTTCCCGGAACATCTCGAGCTGCCATTCCAGTTCGGCCTCGGTGGCGTCGAAGCCGCCGCCCGGGCGCGACTTGATCACCTGCTCCGGCGGCACACGCGCGATCTTCAACTGCAGGTGCGCGGCTTCCTCGGCGGTGAAATCCGCCGCCCAGGCCGCCGCCAGCATGCCTTTGGCGCTGCCGGCGCGCACCACTTCCGCCACCGCCTCAACCGGCAAGTTGGCTTTGCGCGCGATGGCGGCCACCACCACCGCCACCGCGCCGTCGGACGCAGCCTGCAGCACGTATTTGGACGTCAACCTGCCGGACGTGGCGAGTGCGTCCAATTGGCGGCTGACCACCGCCAGCGCCTGGGACGTCAACTGGTCATCGGGGTTGTCCTGGGCCAGGCCGCCCTTCTCGTCGTCCCGGCGCAACTTGTCGGTCACCATCCGGCCCAGGGTGGCGGTGGTCTCGCGGTCGAGGTCGGTGCGGTCGGCCAGCGCCTGGATCAGCGATTGCGCCACGAATTCGGCGATCCGCAGCGCGGCTTTGGTGTTCAACTGGCGGCGGTGAACCAGCGGCTCATGCCAGGTCATTTGCCGCGGCGCCGCATCGATGATGGCGTCCAGGGTCTCTTCCCGGATCTGGGCGTTGGGGTTCTTGAGGAGCGACGTGATCGCATCCACATTGCCGGCGCCGACGATGGCGTGCGACACCTCCTCGCCGACGTTGATGCGCCGTGAGATGGCCACCAATTGTGCCGTGAGCGGGCTGGTGCGGATGACTTCCTTCAGGTCCTCGTCGGTCAGCACCGGCGAGAATTCCAGCACCGGCGCCGCCACCGCCGCTTCGGGGTCCAGCGCCAGAGTGAAGACGATGTCGTGCGGCGCATTGGGAAGGGCCTTGAGGGCCTCGGACAATGCGCGGCGCACCCGCGGCAACTGGTCGCGCGCCAGCAGGATCAGAACCTGGTGAACGGTCCGCCACGCCTTGTCCTGCTGGTCATCGGTGAGGCCCGGGACCAGGCGGCCGACGCGGTCGGCGAGGTCGCAACGCACGTCGGCGTCGTTGT
>JAYRKL010000025.1:0-50179 GCA_041905795.1 Rhodospirillaceae bacterium
CCGTTTCAAGACGCCTTATGACGTCACGTTGACAGTGCGTGCGGCCCATACCGCCATCGCCAATACGCCGCAGATCAAAGAGGAAAGCGCGGCGGGCGGGCTCAAGCGGGTCACATTCGCCACCACCCAGCCCCTGCCCACCTATCTCATCGCCTTCGCGGTCGGGCCGTTCGACGTGGTGGAATGGGCGCCCATGCCCAAGACCGCCATCAGGGACCGGGTCGTGCCGCTGCGCGGCATCACGGTGAAGGGCAAGGGCGAGCAGATCAAATACGCCCTGTCCCACACCGCGGGGCTTCTGACCGCGCTGGAGCAGTACTTCGGCACCCCCTACCCGTTCGAGAAACTGGACATCATCGCCGCCCTGGATTTCTCCGCCGGCGCCATGGAGAACGCCGGCGCCATCGTCTATCGCGAGTCCCTGATGCTGATGGATGAAAAGTCTCCCGTGAACGTGAAGCGCAGCTACGCCATGGTCCATGCCCATGAGATGTCGCACCAATGGTTCGGCGACCTGGTGACGCCGGCGTGGTGGAACGACATCTGGCTGAACGAATCCTTCGCCAGCTGGATGGAGGAGAAGGCCACCGTCGCCTGGGATCCCAAGGGCGAATACGGCCGCCTGTCGCTGTCGGATTCCCTCGGCGCCATGAACCGGGATTCCAACAACAACGCCCGGCAGATCAGCCAGCCGATCGCCTCCAACGACGACATCCAGAACGCCTTCGACGGCATCACCTACGAAAAGGGCAACGGCGTGCTGGCGATGTTCGAGCACTATTACGGCCGGGAGAATTTCCGTAAAGGCGTGCAGCTCCATCTCGCGCGCCACGCCCACGGCACCGCCACGGCAGCCGATTTCTTCGGCGCCATCGCCGAGGCCAACAACGATGCCAAGGGTGTCGCGGCGTTCCGCAGCTTCCTCGACCAGCCCGGCGTGCCCATGGTGGACGCGGAACTGGATTGTTCCGCTGCTCCCGCCGTGAAGGTCAGCCAGAGCCGCTATATGCAATACGGCGGCGCCACCGACGCCACGCGCCGCCAGCAGTGGAAAATCCCGGTGTGTATCGCCGCCGGCGACGCACCCAATGGTAAGTCGGGGGGCCGCACCGAAACCTGCACCCTGCTGGAGGAACGCACCGCGCGCATTCCCTTGAAGAATGCCTCCTGCCCAGCCTGGATCATGCCCAACAGCGACGGTGCCGGGTATATGCGCTTCTCGCTCACCAAGAAGGACTGGGACGCGGCGGTCAAGGCGCCGCTGAACGACAAGGAAATGCTCGCCGCGGTCGACAGCCTGGGCGCCGGTTTCGCCAACGGCACCATGGACGTGGACGCTTATCTCGACCGCCTTAAGGCGCTGACCCGTGCGCGTCCCCTGACCTGGGATATGGCGGGCGCCATGTCGGGCCGGCTGACGTGGGTGGCCGAGCACTTGATCCCGAAGGAGTCCCGCGCGGGTTTTGAGAAATACGTGCAGGACCTCTATGGGCCGCTCTACGCCAAGGTCGGCGTCACCGCCGACACCGCCTTCGATAGGGAGAACCCGGTGCAGGCGGCGCTGATGCGCGGGCCTGTGGTCAACATGATGGCGCAATACGGCCGCTTGCCGGCCGCGCGCGCCGCGCTGGCCAAAGCGGGCGCGGCTTATCTCGGCATCGGCGCCGGCGGCACATACGCCGGCGGAGCGCTCAATCCCTCCGCCGTTGATGCGAACATGGCCAACCAGGCTGTCGCCACGGCCGTCGAGGATCTGGGCATGCCGGCGGTGGACGCCATCACCGCGCATCTCAAGACCGAGCGCAACGCCGTGGTGCGCGGACGGCTGCTGGGCGCCCTGCCGCGCGCCACCGATCCCAAGGTGGCGGCGCGGGTGCGCGATCTCGCGCTCACCCTCGATCTCCGGGTGAACGAGCGTCCGATCCTGGTGTACGGGGCAACCATGCAGCCGGAGAACAAGGCCGCCGGTTGGGACTGGTTCAAGACCAACTTCGAGGCCATCAAGGCCCGCGTGCCCGAAGGCGGGCGCGGCGGCCTGGTGAATGTCGGCGGACGCTTCTGCTCCGAGGCCGAGCGCGAGGACTACCGCAAGTTCTTCGCCGGCAAGGTCGACGACCTCGAGGGCGCCCCGCGCGAATTCGCCGCGACCTTGGACAACATCACCGCCTGCACCGGCCTCTCCGGCGAGCAGCGGGACAAAGCCAAGGCCTACTTCGCGCATACGAATTGACCAAAGCGCCTGATCGCTTTTTGGTCATCCTCCGGCGCGGTGAGAAATTCTCTATTTGTCATTCTTGCGCCGCGAAGCGGTGCGAGAATCCAGAGGTTCCTGTTTTTTGGTTTTAAACCAGACACCAGACACCCTGGATCCTCGCCGCTGCGCGGCAAGGATGACAAAAACGGGAGGCTAAGCCGCTCTTACTTCTTCTTCACCGTGAACCGGGTCAGCTGCATCTTGGGCTGTTCCCAGTCGGGCTTGAGTTCAGCGGCCTTGAGATAGTCGAAGTAGGCCTCTTTGGCGCGGCCAACCTCTTCATAGGCGATGGCTCGGTTGTAATAGGCCTTCTCGATCTCGGCCGCGCCCATTTCGATGCCTTTGGTCAGCGGCGCGATCCCGTCGGCGAACCGCTTCAAGGCCACCAACGTGGCTCCGTAGTTGACGTGTGCTTCGGCGATCTCGGGGTCGAGGCTGCGCGCCTTCTCGAAGTCGGCGATGGCCTCGTTGAACTTCTGATCCAGGAAATAGAGCACGCCACGATTGTTGTAGGTACCGGCCAGTTCGTGGGTCACCAACTCGTTGCTGGTGATCGCATTGGTGCAGACCTGGATCGGCGGGATGCCGATCAGCGAGCCGGTCATTTGCAGCGAAAGAAGGTCCTCGCCGTCAATCGTGGCTTTGGTCATCTGGTAGCAGTATTGCCCCATGCCGCCGTTGAGCACGATGACGGCGGCGTTGGCGGCGAAACTGGAAACCGACAGGGCAACGAGGGTAACGAACGCACGCACTGGGAAACGGGTCATGGCGACCTCCCTCTCTCCGTTCGCATGTAACAGTATTAAAGCACGAATCACCCGTGGATGCACCATGACAGGCGCGTGATCCGGCGAGACGCTTACGGCCCCGCGGCCCCGCCGGTAAATCGGTCGTAAACCAGTTGCACGGCTTTACCTTGCCCGTCGCGCTTAACTTCGACGGCAACCCCATAGGCGCGGTCGATAAAGCGGTCGGGCTCCGTGGGAACCAGCGCCGAGATATCGCCGTTGGGCCATTTCAGCACCGCTTCCCCTTCGCCGGCGCTGAGCAGGAGCGTCGCTTTGGGCTGGTAGAAATCGGCGCCATAGGTGAAGCCGCCCTGCAGCCCGGCCGTTTCAGCGGGCGTCAACGGCGTCGAGCGGAACCGCGGGCTCTCGGCGGGCAAGCCCTGGGCAAGCGCCGCCAAATCATTGGCGATCCGCGTGGTAAAAGACGCATAAACATTGCCCAAGACCACTGCCGACAGGCGCGCCTTGGGCAGGTACACCACCGCTGAGGCAAACCCCGGCGACCGCCCATTCATGTAGTAGACCGGCCCGTCAAACCGCGTGCTGGTGGACTTGAACCAGCCGTAACCCGCGCGGGTGGACATATCGAACATCGCCGTCCGGGCGGACTCGCTCAGGAACGCGGTGTTGAATAGGGCCACCAGCCACTTCTGCACATCGAGAACCGTGGTGTAGGCCGAGGCATTGCCGGTCTTTGCCGACCAATGAATCGCGGGCGCGGGCTGCAGTCGCGAAGCCCCCAGGGGTTCGTAGCCTTTCGCGATGGCGCCGCGGAGCGGTGAATCGTCGTCGATGCCGCTGTCGCTCATGCCGAGCGGCGCGAACACCCATTGCCGCACCGCAGGGCCGAAGGCAAGCCCGGTGGTTTTCTCAACGATCAACGCCAGAAGGTTATATGCGCTGTGCTCCTCGCGCACATAGACGCCACCCGGTTCGCGCAGCGGCGGCAGGCCGAGGATGCGCTTCACCAGTGAGTCCGGAGTCTGGTGCACCGCCAGGATCTGCGGATAGTCGGCGAGATCGTTGATGTCCGCCATGCCCGAGGTTTGGGTCAGCAAATGGCGGATCGTGATTTTGCCGCTGTTCGGCAGGTCCGGAACCACATCAGTCACCGGTGCATCGAGCGACAGGCGGCCGGCATCGGCCAGGCGCAGGATCGCGGCGGCCGTGAACTGCATCGACAGGGAGGCGATGTGATAGCGGGTCTGAAGGGTGTTGTTCACGCCCGCCTCGGCGTCCGCCGCGCCGTAGGATTGGCCGAAGACGCGTTTTCCGTCCCGCGCGACGGCAACGCTTCCCGAGAAGTTCTGTGAAGTCACATATGGGTGGAGATAGGACTCCATCGCTGCCACTGGGGCACCGCCTGCCGCCGCGGCCGATGAAGCTGCCGCAAACAGAAAGAGGAGTCCCAGCCACCCGGCGCGCACGCGCTGTCCCTCAAAGCAAACGCCCTGGAGCCGATTATGAACGCGCTCCAGGGCGTGCGCCAATACTAACGGCTGGTGATCAGCCCAGGCCGCCAACTATTTCCTCAGTCATTTTCTTAGCGTCGCCGAACAGCATCATCGTGTTGTCGCGGTAGAACAGTTCGTTGTCGACCCCGGCGTAGCCTGCGGCCATGGAGCGCTTCACGAACAGGACGGTCTTGGCTTTCTCCACGTCCAGGATCGGCATCCCATAGATGGGACTGGCCGGGTCGGTCTTGGCGACGGGGTTGGTGACGTCGTTGGCCCCGATCACATAAACCGCGTCGGCGGTGGAGAATTCGTGGTTGATCTCCTCCAGTTCGAACACCTCGTCGTATGGCACGTTGGCTTCCGCGAGCAGCACGTTCATATGCCCCGGCATGCGGCCGGCCACCGGATGGATGGCGTACTTTACTTCCACGCCCTCCTTCTTGAGCTTGTCGGCCATCTCTCGCAAAGCATGCTGCGCCTGGGCCACCGCCATGCCGTAGCCCGGCACCACGATCACCTTGCTGGCGTTCTTCATGATGAAGGAGGCGTCGTCGGCGGAGCCCGACTTGTAGGGCCGCGCCTCCTTCTTGCCGCCGCCTGCGGCCGCCGCGGCGTCGCCGCCGAAGCCGCCGAGGATGACGTTGAAGATCGAGCGGTTCATGCCCTTGCACATGATGTAGGACAGGATCGCCCCCGACGATCCCACCAGGGCGCCGACGATGATCAAAAGGCTGTTCTGGAGGGTGAAGCCGATACCGGCCGCCGCCCATCCCGAATAGCTGTTGAGCATCGACACCACGACAGGCATGTCCGCCCCGCCAATCGGCAGGATCAGGGTGAAGCCCAGGAGGAACGACAGCGCCATGATGGCGAAGAACAGATTGTAGTCCTCGCTCATGCAGAACATGACGATCAGCACGACGATGCCGATGCCCATGAGCGCGTTGAGGAAATGCTGGCCCTTGAACACCAGGGGATTGCCGCTCATGAGCCCCTGCAGTTTGGCGAAGGCGATCACCGACCCTGAGAAGGTGATGGCGCCGATCGCCAGGCCCAAGGACATCTCCACCAGGCTGCCCGGCTTGATGCTGCCCACGGTGCCGATGCCGTAGCTTTCCGGGGC
The DNA here is from genome assembly GCA_041905795.1 of Rhodospirillaceae bacterium. Taxonomy (GTDB): domain Bacteria; phylum Pseudomonadota; class Alphaproteobacteria; order Rhodospirillales; family Rhodospirillaceae; genus SHVO01. The sequence continues at coordinate 5,623 of JAYRKL010000025.1, forward strand.
CATCAGGGCTCCGGTCGCCACCAGCACGGCGGCGAGACCTACGAGACTATGGAAAGCCGCCACCAGTTGCGGCAAGGCCGTCATCTCGATCTTCTTGGCGATGACTGCGCCGACGGCGCCGCCGATGGCGATGCCGGCCGCGATCCAGGCGTATTCCTGCACCACCGGCGATGTCAGGGTGGTGAGGATGGCGATGGTCATGCCGATCATGCCCAGCCGGTTGCCCTGGCGGGCGCTCTCCGGGCTCGACAGGCCGCGCAAGGTCAGGATGAAGAACACCCCGGCGACGATATAGGCGAAAAGCGTTGCTCCGAGGGCCATGGTTATTTGCCCCTCTTCTTGAACATGGAGAGCATGCGTTGGGTGACGATGAACCCGCCGAAGATGTTCACCGAGGCCAGGACCACGGCGCAGAAGCCGAGGATCTTGGAGGCGCCGACTTCAGCCGGTCCCGCTGCCAGGATGGCGCCGACGATGATGACCGACGACACGGCGTTGGTGACCGCCATGAGCGGCGAGTGCAGCGCGGGTGTGACGCTCCACACCACGTAGAAGCCGACGAAGACGGCGAGTGCGAAGATGGTGAGCAAGTACCAGAAGTCGCTCGGGCCGTGGGTGGCAAGAGCTGTTGCGGTTTCCATGATGTCCCTCCCCCTTTAGCCGGCTAATGCCGGGAGCACGACCTGGCCGTCCTTGGTGACCAGGGTGCCTTTGACCAGTTCGTCATCCCATTTCACCTCGAGGTCGCCCGTGCCCTTTTTGAGCATGGGCGTCACGAAATTGAGGATGTTCTTGGCGAACAGGTTGCTCGCGTCCCTGCCGAGACGCGCGGACATATTGGTGTAGCCGAGGATGGTGACGCCGTTGGCGGTGACCGCGGCCTTGTCGGCGACGGTGCCTTCGACGTTGCCGCCGGCCTCGGCGGCGAGGTCGACGATCACCGAGCCGGCCTTCATGCCGGCGACCATGGCGGCGTTCACCAGCTTCGGCGCGGGCTTGCCGGGGATCAGGGCGGTGGTGATGACGATATCGGATTTCAGGACTTCGGCGTGCACGGCTTCCGCCTGCTTGCGCTTGAAGTCGTCGTCCATTTCCTTGGCGTAACCGCCCGCGGTCTGGGCGGCTTTCATCTTCTCCTCGTCGACGACGATGAACTTGCCGCCGAGGGATTCCACCTGCTCCTTGGTGGCGTAGCGGACGTCGGTGGCGTAGACGACCGCGCCCATGCGCTTGGCGGTGGCGATGGCTTGCAGCCCCGCCACGCCCGCGCCGAACACCAGCACGCGGGCTGGGGCGATGGTGCCGGCCGCCGTCATCATCATCGGCATGGCGCGGCCGAAGGTGGCGGCGGCGTCCACCACCGCTTTGTATCCGGCGAGATTGGACTGGGAGGACAGGATGTCCATGGCTTGGGCGCGGCTGATGCGCGGCATCAGTTCCAACGCGAAGGCCGTGACCCCTTGCTTGGCCAGCGCCTGCACCAGATCTTTACTGGTGAGCGCATTCAGATGGCACATGAGCATGGAGCCGGACTTGAGGTAGCCGATCTCGTCGGTGCCCTCACTGGCCGTCATGGGCTTCTGGATTTTTATGACAAGGTCGGAGGCGGCGGCCGCAGCCGCAGAGGGCGCAATGGTCGCGCCAGCCTCCTGGTACAGGGCATCACTGATCTGAGATCCGGCCCCTGCGCCGGTCTCGACGATGACTTTGCAACCCGCGGCGGTGAACTTCTTCACGGTATCGGGCGAAGCGGCGACGCGGTTTTCGCCCGCGCGGCGCTCCTTCAGAACCCCAATCTGCATTCGTCCTCCCTATAGATAGCTATGCGATACGAAAATCCCTTTCTTGGCTGGGGTCCGGTGAGGCCCCCACCATCCCTAACGTGACTGACATGAAGGGCCCCGCCATCCCTGCGGAGCCCGTACTGACGTGAAGCGCCTCCCTTGTAGCCTAAAACCTTGGCCCGCCGGGTGAAAAATCGTCGGATGCCGCCCCGGGCGGGTCCCGGAATTCATTTCGCACCTGCGGCATGGACCGTTTTGGGCTGTCTCAAACGTTACCGCGCCAGACCCGCCCTGCCCTGGAAATGCCCTCGGCCCCGCATATAGAGTTGAGGCATTGGGAGGACGGGCGAACAGAGGAGGCCTCATGAGGCTGCGCCCCAGTTTTCTTTCAAGCGGCCATGGTCTCACGGCGGTATTCGCCGCGGTCCTGGTTGCCGCGCCCGCGAACGCGGCCCCAAAGCAGGAGCGCCTGGCCTATGAGCTGATGCTGGGCGGCCTGCATGTGGGCGACGCCATGGTGTCCCTCGACGAAACCCCCGCCGGCTACAAGGCCGGCCTCAAGATGGCCGCCACCGGCGCCCTCAAATGGGTGCGCGCCATGCGTTCGAGCCTGGAGAGCGAAGGCACCTTTGGCCCTGCACCCCAACCGGTTTCCTATCGCAAGGAATGGGTCTCGGGCGAATTCGCCGAGACCATGACCATGACCTTCGATCCCGCCACCCGCACCGCCGCCGCCACGTCCAAGACTTACAATCCCATCACCGGCGCGCCCATCGCCGATGAGGACCTGCCCTGGAACAGGGACGGCCGCGGCAGGAAGAAGCCGGTGCCGGATGGTTTGCGCACCGATGTCTTCGACCCCATGGCGGCGTTCGTGGCCGCGCGCGAGCAACTGCTGGCCAAAGGCGTGCTGAACGCGCCGGGCGCGGCCAAGACCTTCCGCGTGCCGATCTACGACGGCAGCCGCCGTTACGACATCGTCGGCAAGGCCGACGCCGTGCGCGCCGTGAGCATCGACGGCGCGGAAAAACAGCTCCTGCCCGTGACCGGCAAGCTGGAACCGGTCTTCGGCTTCAACCCGAAGTCCGAAGAGCGCATGCGCGGGGTCGACGGGAAAATCTACTTCACGCCCGACGGCAAGTTCGTGCCGGTGCAGATCATCGTCAGCGGTGAGGTGTTCACGGCGGTCATGAACCTCGCGGCGGACTGCAAGGCCGACAACGCCAAATGCGCCGCGATCGAAGCGGCGTTCACGACAACGCCGACCGGTGAGCAGCGGGCGCAGGCGCCGTAACGTTTCAGCCCGCCGCCCGCGTTTTTCACCGCCGCCCGGCTATTTCTTCTTGGTCGAGAACCGCGACAGGAAGGACTTCACCTCGTCGCTCAACGCCGACGCGCGTTCGGCCAGTTCGCCCGCGGCGCTGTTGACGTCGTTCGAGATGCTGCCGATCTCCCCGGCCGAGTTGGAGACCTCGGCGATGTTCGCGGCAACGTCCCGCGTCGCCGCCGCTTGTTCTTCCACCGCCGCGGCCACGGTCGCGGTGATGCCGTTCAGCTCGCTGATGGTGGCGTTGATGGCGGTGTTCGATTTCAAGACCGCGGCGGTGGCGTCCTTGATGCCGGCCACCTGGCCCCCGATATCCTGGGTCGCCTTGGCGGTTTGCGTGGCCAGCGCCTTGACCTCGGCGGCCACGACCGCGAAGCCTTTTCCGGCTTCGCCGGCCCGGGCCGCTTCGATGGTGGCGTTGAGGGCAAGCAGGTTGGTCTGTTCGGCGATGTCGGTGATGAGGTTCAGAACCATGCCGATGTTCTGGCTGGTCGAGCTGAGGCCCTGCGCCTGCACCTTGGACTCTTCGGCGTCGCGGTTGAGGGCGTGCGCGATCTTCTGCGTGCTGTCGATCTGCCGCGAGATTTCGGCGATGGAGGCGCTGAGCTGTTCGGCCGCCGCCGCCACGGCGCCGGCGCGGTCGACGCCGCGGCCGGAGGCGGACAGCATCGCCTCGGCGCTGGCATTGAGTTCGGTCGCGGCGGCGGAAACCGTGCCCGCCACCTCCTGCATGGTTTGGGAGATCCGGACGGTATCGGTGACGATGCCCCAGGTGACAATCGGACCGATGTAGTGCCCGTCCGCGCCGTTGAGCGCGGCGATGTTCAGTTCCAGCTTGTCGTCGCCGAGCGTAATGATCGCGCGGTGCGGCAGGGTGTTCTTGTAATCCCCCAGCATCTTGCGCTGGTGCATCGGGTTCTTGTGGAAAATGTCGATGCTCTTGCCGACGACCTCGTCGGCCTTGCACGGCAGATGGCGCTCGACCAGCCGCAGCGTATTGATGCTGGTGCGGTTGGCGTAGACGATATTCATGGTCTCGCCGTCGGCCAGCATGACGTTGATCGGCATCAGGTCCAGCACGTTCATCAGCCGGAGCACTTCCGCTTCCTTGCGCACCAGATCGGTGACGATGCTCCAGGAAAGCATGTAGCCGTCGGTTCCGGGCAGGGCCGCGATATACAGGTCCATGGTTTCCTCGCCCAGCCGGATCCGCGCCTGATGCGGAAGGCGCGAGCGGTCGGCCAGCAGCCGGCGCTGGTGAGAGGGCGTCTTGTGGAAAATATCGATGCTCTGACCGATGATGGCGTCCGGGTTGATCGGCAACTGCTTGCGCAGGCGGTGGAGCGCCTCCCGGGAGGCCGGATTGACATATGTGATCTGGAGGGCCGCGTCGCAGAGCATGATCGGGGTCGGAACCGCGTCGAGGAACGCCACCGAGGCCTTCCAGGTCCGCGCCGGTGCTCCGGTGAACGTCGCAATCACATTCGCAAGCATATGCATCCTCTATAAATTCACATATGGAAATTCACATATGAGAATTTACGCATTCCCGCCCCGAAGAGGACCGGGCGGAGGGATAGCTCCGCGGGAAAAAGGGATAGTCTGCCGCCGCAACCCGGGCGGGAGGGGAACCGCTTGGGTTTGCGTTAAGGCCCGTAATATGGGCTCTAAAAGATACCTTTGAAATACATATTTATTGCCGGCGCCATGACCGGCGCCCTCGCCGCTATGACGGCCCCAGCCCGGCCTTCTTCAGCGCCGCCCCCTGCACCTTCGCCAATTTCCCGGCGTCGAACCCGGCAATCGTATCGTGGAACAGCTGGTGCCAGTTCACATGGGCTTTCAGGTGCATGAACACCGAGCCCAGGCCTATGGCGGCGCGGTCCATGAGGACGAACTCGCGCGGCGGCTTCACGCCGCCCAATCGCCGCAGTTCCTTGTGCACCTTGGCGGCGGCGTCGCGGCCGTATTCGGCGGCGTTGGTTTCCTCGATCAGGCGCGGGCGGTCCTCCATCAAGGGCGCGTAGACGAAGGATGCCCAGATGTTGAGGGTGTCGATCATTTCATCGCTGAGATTCTTGAAGCCCCAGACCTCATAGGCCGACACCGCCAGGGCGCGGTCGCCTTTCTCCAGGGCGCGGTAGAGATCGATCACGCCCTTCACGAAGCTCGGCGGGAACACGCGGATGCAGCCGAAGTCCATCAGATTGACCGACGTGTCCTTGCGCACGGTGTAGTTCCCGAGGTGCGGGTCGCCGTGGATGACGCCGAACTTGTAGAACGGCACATACCAGGCGCGGAACATGTTGACGGCGATGGCGTCGCGGTCCTTCTGGCTGGCGTCGGCGGCGGCCTCCTTGATGGAATGGCCTTCCAGCCAGGTCATGCTGAGCAGGCGCTTAGTGGAGAGCGCTTCCTCCACGTCCGGCACATGCACGCCCTTCTCCTCCGCCAGCATATGGCGGTAGAGCGCCATATTGCGGGCCTCGTGACCGTAGTCCAGTTCCTCGCGCAGGCGGGCGGAGATTTCGGTGTGGATGTCCGATGTATCAATGGCGGGATCGAAACGCTTGTAAGCGGCGAAGGCCAGTTTCAATTGCCGCAGGTCGGCTTCCACCACCGATTCCATATCCGGGTATTGGAGCTTGCATGCGAGCGCCGCGCCTTTGAGCGATTGTGCCCGATGCACCTGCCCCAGGGACGCGGCGCGGGCGGCCTCATGAGCGAAGGACTTGAATTTCTTCTGCCAGTCGGGCCCAAGCTCCGCCGCCATGCGCCGGTTGACGAACGGCCAGCCCATGTGGGGCGCGTTGGCTTGCAATTGCGACAGCTCCTTGGCGTATTCCGCCGGCAGCGCGTCGGGAATGCTGGAAAGGATCTGCGCCACTTTCATCAGCGGCCCCTTGAGGCCGCCGAGGGCGAGCTTCAACACTTCCGCGTTCCTGGTCTGGCTGGCGGGATCGCTCCTGCCGAGCGCCCGGCCCGTCGCCACGCGCGCGGCGAAGCCGCCGACCGCCGCGCCCACCTGGGCGTAACGCTTCACGCGTCCGCCCAGGGAATTGCTCTCGCTATTTTTCTCGGGCGGCTTTTTGGCCACTAATCCATCTTCTCAAGCTGGTCGATGAAGCCTTCCAGGGTCTTCATGCCGCGCTTCCAGAAGCCGGGATCGCTGGCGTCCAGGCCGAAGGGCGCCAGCAGTTCCTTATGGCGCAGCTTGCCGCCGGCCTTGAGCATATCCAGGTACTTCTGCTCGAAGCCCGGCACCGCCTTGGTGGCGTAGACGTTGTAGAGCGCGTTCACCAGGCAATCCCCAAACGCATAAGCGTAGACGTAGAACGGCACATGGATGAAGTGGCTGATATAGCTCCAGTAGTGCTTGTACGCGTCGTCGAAATCGAACGCCGGGCCGAGGCTTTCTTTCTGCACGCCGAGCCAGATTTCGCACAGGCGGTCCGATGACAGCTCGCCGCTCTTGCGGGCGTCGTGGACCTGGCGCTCGAACTCGTGGAAGGCGATCTGGCGCACCACGGTGTTGAGCATGTCCTCGACCTTGCCGGCCAGCAGCGCCTTGCGCAGGACCGGGTCCTTTTCGTCCGCCAGGATCTTCTGGAAGGTCAGCATCTCGCCGAACACCGAGGCGGTTTCGGCGAGGGTCAGCGGCGTGCCGGACATCAACTGCCCCTGGGGCGCCGCCAGAACCTGGTGCACGCCGTGGCCCAGTTCGTGGGCCAAGGTCATGACGTCGCGGGTGCTGCCCAGGTAGTTGAGCAGGATATAGGGATGCGCCGACGGCACGGTCGAATGCGAGAACGCGCCCGAGGCCTTGCCGGCCCGGGCCGGGGCGTCGATCCAGGGCTTGTCGAAAAACTCCTGGGCGATGCCGGCGAGATCCTTGGAAAAGGCGCCGTAAGCGCCGAGCACGGTCGCCTTGGCCTCGGACCACGGGATGTCGCGATGCGGCGCCGAGGGCAGCGGCGCGTTGCGGTCCCAGTATGCCAGTTTCTTCTTGCCGAGCCACTTGGCCTTCAGCGCATAGTAGCGGTGGGCGGTGGCGGCGAAGGAGTCCCGCACCGCGGTCACCAAGGCGTCGACCACCTCGTCTTCCACCAGGTTGGCCAGGTTCTGCGACGACACCGGCCGCGCGTATTTGCGCCACTCGTCGCCGATGGCCTTGTCCTTGGCGAGGACGTTGGTGATCAGGGTGAACAACTGGGTTTTTTCCGCCAGCGCCTTGGAGATGCCGTCGGCGGCGGCGGCGCGGCGCTCCTCCTTGGGGTCCGAGAGCTGGTTGAGAGCCTCGGTCAAAGTCATGGTGGAATTGTCCACCTGGGCGCGAATGCCGGCCAGGGTCTCGTCGTAGAGCCGCATCCAGGTGGTGCGCCCGGTGGTGGACTTGTCCAGGAACAGGCGTTCGAGATCGTCGGACAGGTCGTGCTTCCGGGAAACGCGCAAGTCGCGCACCCAGGGCGCGTATTTGGCGGCGCTCGGGTGGCGCATCTTGGCCGCCAGCGCATCGTCCTCGAGGCGGTTGATCTCCAGGCAGAAGAACAGCAGCCGGCCCGAGAGCGCGGTCAGCTGTTCCACCGTGTCCTGGTAGAACCGGCCGCGGGCGGGGTCCGACTGATCGCCGGCCTGGTACAACTGGGCGTAGCTGCCGACCTTGCCCATGATCTCGCTGATGGCTTCGTATTCGGCGACGGCACGGCCAAAGGCCTCGCCGTCCAGGTGCGCGACCTTGCCGCGATGAACCTCGAAGGCGGCGATGCGCGACTCAAGCGCCGCGAAATCGGCTTTAAGGTCGGGCCCGTCCGGCGCGCTGTAGAGATCGCGCAAATCCCACTCGGGCAGCAGCCCGAGGTCGATATTGGCGGCGGCGGGGTCGTCTTTTGGCGGCGCGAAACGGGTCATATGGATACACCTCTTCTTTACCGATATAGGCGGTCGCGGAGCCGCCGCCAACTCACACTGTCACTTTACAAAATCACGAGAAATTGCCCTATTTTCTCATCCTTGCAGCAACCCCGTATGTCATCCTTGCGGGCGAAGCCCGCGAGGATCCAGGGGTTTGTGGTTTTAGGTATAAACCTGAAAATAGAAACCCCTGGATTCTCGGCCCTTCGGGCCAAGAATGACATGCAAGCAAACGGGAGGGGTTGATTGGCTGAGGTCGCGAAAGCAGGCGGGAAACCCCCGAGTAAAGCCGTGGATCCCCGCGCACAGGCCAGCCTGCCGGCGATGTTCTTCGCCCAAGCCCGCCGCCATACGGTGGCGCCGTTCCTGTGGGCCAAGAGCGACGGAATCTATCGCCCCCTCGCCTGGACCGATGTCGCCGCCATGGTCACGGAGCTGGCCCGGGGCTTGCGCGCCGCCGGCATCCATCCCGGCGACCGGGTGATGCTGGTGTCGGAAAATAGACCCGAGTGGTTCGTCGCCGACCTCGCCATCATGAGCCTGGGCGCCATCTCGGTGCCCACCTACACCACCAACACCGCCGCCAATCACCTGCATATCCTGAACGACTCAGGATCGAAGCTGGTGATCGCCTCGACTCCCTCCCTCGCCCGCCATGTGGTGGCCGCCGCCGCCGAGGCCGACCAACGCGTAACGGTCTATGTGATGGATGACGCCGACAAGGTCATGAGGGGCGAAGTGCCGGTGAAGCACTGGGGCGAGCTGTTCGTGCCCGGCGACGAGGCCGAGCCCGACCTCTCCGCCATCAAGCGCGGCGATGTCTGCTGCCTGATCTATACCTCGGGCACCGGGGGACTCCCGCGCGGCGTCATGCTCACCCACGGCAACCTTCTCTCCAACTGCCACGGCGCCACCGTGCTGCTGGAAAGCCTCGGCATCGACGACGAGGTGTTCCTGTCGTTCCTGCCCTTGTCCCACGCCTATGAGCACACCGCCGGCATGTTCTTCCCGGTCTCCCTGGGTGCGCAGATCTATTACGCCGAGAGAGTCGAGACCCTGCCCGCCAACCTGCAGGAAGCCCGGCCCACCATCATGACCGCGGTGCCGCGCCTGTATGAAAACATGCGCCAGCGCATCCTGCATGGGCTCACGCACCAGTCGGCGTTCCGGCGCAAGATGTTCAATCTGGCGCTGTCGTTGGGACAGAAGCGCTACGAGGCGCCCGAGACCCTCACCGCCTGGGACAAAATTCGCGACCTGGCGGCCGAGAAACTGGTGCGCTCGAAGGTGCGCGGCCGGTTCGGCGGGCGCCTGAAGGCCATGGTCTCGGGCGGCGCGCCGTTGAATTACGATGTCGGCCTGTTCTTCATCGCCCTTGGTGTGCCGCTGCTCCAGGGTTACGGCCAGACCGAGGCCGGGCCGGTCATCAGCGCCAACCATCCCAAGAAGGTGAAGCTCAAGACTGTCGGTCCCGCCTTGGACGGCGTCGCGGTCAAGATCGCCGCCGACGGCGAGATCTGCGTGCGCGGCGAACTGGTGATGAAAGGCTACTGGAACGATCCCGACGGCACCATCGCCACCATCGACGACGAGAAATGGCTGCATACCGGAGATATCGGGACGATCGATGCCGAGGGTTATATCGAGATCACCGACCGCAAGAAGGACATCATCGTCAATTCCGGCGGCGACAATGTCTCGCCGCAGCGCATCCAGGGCATCCTCTGCCTGCAGGACGCCATCGGCCAGGCCATGGTTTACGGAGACAAGAAGCCCTACATCACCGCCGTGATCGTGCCGCGTGAGGACTTCGTGCTGGCCTGGGCCGAGAAACATGGCGGCTCGGCCGATTTTCCGGTGCTGGCCAACGACGCCGCGTTCCGCAGCGCCATCGGCAAGGCGGTGGAACACGCCAACGCCGGCTTGAGCGCCATCGAGAAAGTGCGCAAGTTCACCCTGGCCACGCAGGCTTTCACGGTGGAGAACGGCCAGATGACGCCGACACTGAAGATCAGGCGCCACGCGGTGTTGCGGGAATACCGCGATGCGCTGGATGCGCTGTACGGCTGATCAGTTCTCGACCGCGTCCCAGTAGATCTGGAACAGGGCTTCCTGTTCCTGGCGGTCGGCCTTGTCGATTTTGCGCATGCGCACGACCTGGCGCATGATCTTGGTGTCGAAGCCGCCGGACTTGGCCTCGGAGTAGACTTCCTTGAGGTCGGTGCCCAGGTTCTTCTTCTCTTCTTCCAGGCGCTCGATGCGCTCGATGAAGCTCTTCAGGCGCTGTGCGGAAATGCCTTTGTCGTTGGTGGCGCCGTCGGGCATGGAAGGGTCCCCTCAAGAGAAGTGAGGGCGGACCATATCAGCGGCCAATGCCCGGGTCCTAGATGTGGATAACGGGGATAACGGGGATTGCTGGCGCCACTGCTCTTCCTTTTTTGTCATTCTTGCGTCTCGTAGAGACGCGAGAATCCAGAGGTTTGTGTTTTTAGGTTTAGGCCGGTCGATAAACCAGAAACGATAAACCTCTGGATTCTCGCGCTTCGCGCAAGAATGACAAGAAAACAGGAAGGTCGCTCTATTCCACCACGCCAATTTTCGCGTGGCCGGCTTTGCCGGTGTCGAAAGCTTTCTCCTGCTCCGGACTTGCGGGTTTCTGGTGGGCTTTCTTCCAGTCGGCGGCGGACATGCCGTAGACGGTTTCCTGGGCCTGTTCGTAGCTCACCGGCGCGCCGTAGTGGTCGCTCGCGGCTTTGTACCATTTGGCCAGGCAGTTCCGGCAGAAACCGGCGGTGTTCATGATGTCGATGTTCTGCACATCGCTGCGTTCGCGCAGGTGTTTGACCAGGCCGCGGAAGGCGGCAGCCTCGACCTTGAGACGCGTGAGTTCGTCCATGGCGTTTCTCCTAAATCAAGGGCGCGAACACGCGCGCGAGGATGCCGGCCCATTCTTTCTGGCCGGCGGCGTCGCCGATCAGGTCCTGGCGTACTTCGATCTGGGCGTGGGGCAGCGCCTGCGCAAGGCCGTGCAGCTTCTGGGCATAGCCATGAATGAAGCCCGAATAGGGTTCGTTCTCGCCGACCACCAGGCCGGGCTCCTTGCGCAAGCCGTCGATCAGCGCGCGGCCGAGGCGGTCGTCGTAGCTGAACATGACGCCGATATGCCAGGGGCGCGCCTGTTCCCGCGCCGACAGCGCCGGCGTGAAACTGTGCATGCAAAGGATGGATGGCTCGCGGCCCAAGCCGCGCAGGCGGGCGATCTCATGATCCACCGCGCGGTGATAGGGCCAGTAGAAGGCATCGGCGCGGGCGGCGATGTCGGCGGCGCCCAAATCGGCATTGGCGGGGATCGGCGTGCCGTCGCTCGCCGCCGGGATGCAGTCGGGGTCGCCCAGGGGCCGATTGGGGTCGATGATCAGGCGCGAGTAGCGCGTCAGCACCGCGGTAGCGCCAAGTTCAGCCGCCAGCAGGCGGGCGACGCCGGCGGCGCCGATGTCCCAGCCGATATGGCGCGCCAGTTCGGCCGGGGCAATCCCTAGGCTGCCCATCGCGTCGGGCACCAGATTGCCGGCATGGTCGCCGGTGATCACCAAGGGCACATCGCCCCGGATCAGCTCCACCGGGCCCGGTTCCTGCACCGAAAGCAGCACCGGTTTAGATTTTTTAGGCATAACGTCGTGAGTCATGAGCCGGAGTATAAGCATGGCACCCGTGCTTGTCCTCCATGGCCAGTGTCATTGCCAGGGCAAAAAGCCCATGAGATAAGCCCTTTCATGAGCCCCTCCGCGCCCGATCCTGTTCCATCCTCCGCTCCGGGTCACGCGGACCGCTGGGCTTTCCCGATCCTGGTGGCGGGCCTGGTGTTCGGCGCGTTCTCGCCGATCTTCCTGCGTTTGTCGGAAACCGGCCCGATGGCCACCGCCGCCGCGCGCATGGTCGGCCAACTGCCGCTGCTGTTCCTTTTCGTGCTGGCGCGGCCATCCTTGCGCGCCGAGATCGGCGGCAAGATATCGGGCAAGGATTTCGCCCTGCTGCTGCTGAGCGGCGTGTTCTTCGCCGGCGACCTGATTGCCTGGTACTGGGCAGTGACCGTGACTTCGGTGGCCAACGGCACCTTCCTCGCCAACCTGACGCCGATCTTCGTGGCGGTCGGCTCCTGGCTGCTGTTCGGGGAACGTCTTACCCGCAACTTCGGCATTGGCGCGGCTTTGGCCATCGGCGGATCACTGGTGATGATGTCCGAGAACTGGATGGCCGCGTCTGGCGCCCACAATCCCTGGGGCGACGCCGCGGCGGTTTGCGCCGCCATGTTCTACGCCGGCTATGTTCTGACCCTGGCCTCGGCGCGCCAGCGGGTGTCGACCGCGGCCACCATGACCGTGAACGGCATTTCCTGCGCTGCCGTGCTGTCCATCGCCGCCCTGTTGTGGGAACCGCAATTCTGGCCCGAGACCACACACGGCTGGCTGGCCATCGCCGGGCTGGTGTTCATCGTCCAGATCGGCGGCCAGACCATGATCGCGCTCGCGCTGGCGCACCTGCCCGCCAATCTCACCGCGCTCATGTTCCTGTTCCAGCCGGCCATCCCCGCCGCCTTCGCCTGGTGGCTGTTCGGCGAACGCATCACCCTGATCCAGGTGGCGGGCGTGGCGCTGATCCTGATGGGACTGACCTTCGCCCGCAAAGCCTCGCGTACTGCTGCGGCACCGGCGGAAGCATGAGCAAAACGCCGCAGCCGAAATGGGCCATGCCCACGCTCGTCCTGGGCGCCCTAGCGATCGGCTTCTCGCCGATTTTTGTGCGGCTGTCGGAAGTGGGCCCCATCGCCACCGCGTTCAATCGCGTCGTGCTGGCCCTGCCGTTCTTCTATCTGATGGTCTGGCTACAACCCAAAGCGGAGACGCGCGCCGCCTGCACGCGCGCGGTATTGGTGCCGACCCTCATCGGCGGCCTGTTCTTCGCCACCGATCTGTGTTTTTGGCATTGGTCCATCAAGCTCACCACCGTCGCCAACGCCACGGTGCTGCCGAACTTCGCGCCGGTGGTGGTGGTGATCGCGGCTTGGCTGCTTTATGGCGAAAAGGTCTCGCGCGGGTTCGTGGCGGGCCTCACCGTTGCGATGGCGGGCATCGCCGTGCTGCTGGGCAACAGCTTCACCCTGTCGGCGGCGCATTTCATCGGCGACCTGCTCGGGCTGTCGACGTCGCTGTTCTACGGCGGTTATATCCTGGCCATCGCCCGGGCGCGCCGCGGCGCTTCGACCACCTTCATCATGGCCGTGGGCGGCACCGTGTCCGCGGTGGTGCTGTGGATCGTCGCCTTGGCTGCTGAAGGCCAGGTCTGGCCGCAGACCACCCACGGCTGGATCGTCGCCCTGCTCCAGTCCGCCACCGTGCAGGCCGGCGGACAGGCCTTGATCGCCGCCTCTCTCGCCCATGTGCCGGCGGGATTGGGCTCGACGGTGCTGCTGCTGCAGCCGGTGATCGCCGCGCTGATCGCCTGGATCTGGTTCAACGAACCCTTGGGCGTCGTGCAAGCCCTGGGCGCCGTGGCGATCCTCGGCGGGGTGGAAATCGCCCGGCGCGCATCCTTGAAGAAAGACGCTTAGGCGTCCCCGCTATTCGTCTCGGTGCACGGTATCCGGCGAGAACGCCGGCAGGCACACGGCGATATATTCACAGCCGCCGCCGGGCGTGGAGTAGCGCACCCATTCGCCCTTGGGCGTGATGATGCCCTGGCCAGCCTCGACCATATGCGTGCCGGTCTTGGTTTCCACCTTGAGCGTGCCTTTCAGCACCACGGTGTATTCATCGAACTCGGGCGTCTGGCCCGGTTCTTCCCAGCCGCCCGGGCTGGTCATGCGCGCGATGGAAACGCCCGGCGTGCCCGTGTTCGCCCCGCCGACAAACTCCTCGATGAGCTTGGGCAGGTTGGTGGTCATTTCGATACGGAAGGGCTTGGGAATCAGGCGGGCGGGCATGCGGTCCTCCGGTCTTGCCGCCCGAAGCAATACCCCATGCCCGGATACGACTCCATAACCCATTGTCTTATAAGCGCCCCTCGCCAATGTCCGGGGGCGCATGTAATCTCGCTCTCATGCAAACCTCACCTCTCCCCCACCGCGGCCGCCGCGCCAAGATCCTCGCCACCCTGGGCCCCGCCAGCCGCGACCCGGACATGATCGCCGCCCTGTACGAGGCCGGCGCCGATGTCTTCCGGCTCAACTTCAGCCACGGCAGCCACGACGATCACGCCGCCTCGATCAAGGCGATCCGCGCCCTGGAAACCGAGATCGGCCGCCCCATCACCATCCTGATGGATTTGCAGGGCCCCAAACTCCGCGTCGGCAAGTTCAAGGACGGCAAAGTGGTGCTGCAACAGGGCGCCGCCTTCCGCCTCGACCTCACCGACAGCGTCGGCGACGAGAAACGCGCGAGCCTGCTGCACCCCGAGATTTTCGCCGCCCTGCGTCCGGGGGCGACTCTCCTGGTGGATGACGGCCACCTGCGCTTGAAAGTGAAATCCTGCGGCAAGGATTTCGCCGAGACCGAAGTGGTCATCGGCGGCGTCATCTCCGACCGCAAGGGCGTCAATGTCCCCGACGTCACCCTGCCGATCCCGGCGCTGACCGACAAGGACAAGACCGACCTGGCGTTCGGCCTCTCCCAGGGCGTGGACTGGGTGGCCTTGAGCTTCGTGCAGCGGCCCGAGGACGTGGCGGAGGTGCGCGCGGCCGTGGCCGGACGTGCCGGCATTCTCTCGAAACTGGAAAAGCCGTCGGCCCTCGATCACCTCGACGCCATCGTCGAATTGTCGGACTCCATCATGGTGGCGCGCGGCGACCTGGGCGTGGAAATGCCCATGGAACAGGTGCCGGTGCTGCAGAAGCGCATCGTGCGCGCCTGCCGCAAACACGGAAAACCGGTGGTGGTGGCGACGCAGATGCTGGAAAGCATGATCAAGTCGCCGGTGCCGACCCGCGCCGAGGCCTCGGACGTGGCCACCGCCATCTATGACGGCGTCGACGCGGTGATGCTGTCGGCGGAAACCGCCTCGGGCATGTTCCCGTTGCGCGCCGTGGCGGCCATGCACAAGATCATCGGCCAGGTGGAGAGCGATCCGCTGCACACCGACCTCATGAAGACCGGCCACCAGGAAACCGAGCACTCCTCGCCCGCCGCCATCACCGCCGCCGCCGGGCAGATCGCCCATACCCTGAAGGCCGCGGCCATTGTCACCTTCACCTCGTCCGGGTCGACGACCCTGCGCGCCGCGCAGGAGCGGCCCGAGGCGCCGATCCTGTGCATCACGCCCAGCATGGGCGCCGGCCGGCGCCTGGGCCTGGTGTGGGGCGTTCACGCGGTGGTGGGGGATTTCATCCATTCGGTGGACGACATCGGCGACGTGGCGGTGAAGGCCGCCCTCGACAGCGGTATCGCCAAGGACGGCCAGTCCCTTGTCATCACCGCCGGCATGCCCTTCGGCAAGGTCGGGTCCACCAACATGGTCCGCGTGGTCTGGATCGGCGGCGAGACCAAGACCAGCTAGCGCCGGCTTCGAGGATTCCGCGATGTGTTCGCCGGAATCGCCATTTTCGCCGATCTATAAATATATTATTTATCAATACCTTAGCTCGTGGCACGCAATCTGCAATAAGGGCAATGAGCCAATTGCAGGGGATTTGCCTATGTCACGCATCTTCGCCGCCGCCGCGCTCGTCATGTTTGCGGTTTCCATGCCGTGCCAAGCCTATGACCGGGATTTCTTCTATCCGAAGCTTGCCGAAGCAAAGGTAACGTCGCCGCAAAGCCCGGCCGAGGCGCAACGCCAGGATGCCGAATTCTTCCGCCAATACTTCGATCTTGAGCTTGCCTATCCGCCAGGCGCCTTACCGGAAGCGCGTAAACGCCTGGATGCTCTGGCCGCGCAAGCCGGTCAGCTTTCCCCTGCCGCATTCCATATGGAGATCCGGCGGATTGTGGCGCTGGCGAACAACGGCCACTCCCGCTCCAACGGGGGCATACTTCCCGACGGCAAGACGTATCCTCGGTTTCCCTTCCTGGCGTTGCCGTTCTCAGACGGCTACTGCGTGACCCGTGCGATGGCGCCGGCGACCGATCTCCTCGGCGCGTGCATTATCGCCATCGACGGCACGCCGCTGGAAAACATCATGGCCCGCTTCCGCGACGCGGTAGGCGGCAATGACGCGCACTATCGCATCGAATTCACCGCGCTGCTGGCTTTACCCGAGTTCCTCTATGCCGAACACATCACCAAGCGTCCTGATCAGGCGGAGATCACATTCAAGTTTCGTGACGGCCGGACGGGTACGCGGGTTCTGAAGTCCCTGCCCGGGGAAACTTTCACGCCGACCTGGACGGCATTGCCGATCATGCCCAAGCCCATGTCTGTGAATGACCCGTGGGAAAGTTTTATGCACGCGGACTCCACTCTTCCTCTGTACTTGAGTCATCCGGAACAGTTGTTCGTCGGCGAGCCGATGCCTGACGGTAAAGGCTATTACCTACAGCTCAAACTCAACCTGAGTCAGAACGGTGAATCCATCGAGGATTTTCTCAAGAAAACCCTCACCGAAATCGGCGCGCGTAAGCCCGCCTACCTAGTCGCCGATCTACGGTTTAACGGCGGCGGCGACCTTACCAGCACGACCAAGACTCTCGCATCGGTGCCGGGACTGCTTTCCCCGGACGGGCGAGTTTATATTCTTACCAACGCTTGGACGTTCTCAGCCGCGATCACCAGCGCCAATGTCCTGAAACAGACCGCGGGCGCACGGGCACGGGTGGTCGGCGAGTCCGCGGGTGACGGCCAAAGGTTTTGGGCGGAAGGTGGACGCCTTTGCATGCCCAACAGCAAGATTTGCGCGAACTACACGCGCGGCCTGCACGACTATGCCAAGGGCTGCAGCGGCGAATTTGGCTGCTACTATGACGCTCTCAGGATCGACGTCCCCTCGTATGGGCTTATCCCCCTCGCACAGCCGTCGCTCGCGCCCGATATTCGGGTGCCGATGTCATTCGCTGACTATGCCGCTGGCAAGGATCCGGTGATGGATGCGGTCGCGGCAGAGGA
The DNA here is from genome assembly GCA_041905795.1 of Rhodospirillaceae bacterium. GTDB lineage: Bacteria > Pseudomonadota > Alphaproteobacteria > Rhodospirillales > Rhodospirillaceae > SHVO01. Next base: position 22,738 of record JAYRKL010000025.1, read on the forward strand.
GAGGCGGCTGAATGCTGCCAGGTAATCAAACCGTAAATCCGCGCCGCCCCGATCTCGACGTTCTGCGGGTCGGCGCGTTCTTTCTCCTGATCCTCTACCACCTCGGCATGTTCTACGTGCCCTGGGGCTGGCACGCGAAAAGCACGCATATCCTGCCGCAGCTGGAACTGCCCATGGGCCTGCTCAACCCGTGGCGGCTGACGTTGTTGTTCCTGGTTTCGGGCCTCGCCACGCGCTTCATGAGTGGAAAATTCGCGCCCGGCGCCTTGGCGGAGCAACGTTCCTGGCGTCTTGGCATCCCCCTGCTGTTTGGCATGCTCGTGATCGTGCCGCCGCAGAGTTGGGCCGAGGTGACCGAAAAGCACGGCTACACCGGCGGCTTGCTGGAGTTCTGGACCGGTCACTACCTCGCGTTCGACCAGAGCTTCGGCATCATCCTGCCGACCTACAATCACCTGTGGTTCGTGGCTTACCTCTGGCTTTACACCTTGATCGCTGTGGCGCTGTGGAAACTGTTGCCGGCGCTGGACCGCTTCTCCGCACGCGCGCTCAACGGTCCCGGTCTCCTGGTCATACCCACCCTATTCTTCGGCGCCTATCGCGCCTTCCTGTTTCCGGGCCGGGGCGAGACTCACATTATCTGGGATGACCTCTATGACCACGCCCACTACGCGACCGCCTTCGCACTGGGCCTCGTGCTCGCCCGGCGGGACAGGGCCTGGGCGTTCCTGACGCGCAATCGCCACCTCATCCTGGCGGGTGTGGTCATAACCATGGGTGTGGCGCTGTCACTGTCGGGGATCTGGGAGGATAAACCCGGCTGGCGCGGCCAGCTGTTCGCCCTCATCCGCGCCGGCTACGCCTGGACGATGATCTGCGCGTTGATGGGCTATGCCCACCATCACATCCGCCACGGTTCACCGCTGCTCAACACGCTGTCCGAAGCGGTGTTCTCATTCTACATCGTCCACCAGACGACGATCATCGTTGCCGGGCATTTCCTCAGCCCTTATCAGCTGCCGGTCCTGGTGGAAGCCGGGGCGATCTTCACCGCTACCGTGGTCAGCTGCGCCGCTGCCTATCTCCTGGCCCGCGCCGTGCCGCCGCTGCGCCTGCCGCTCGGCCTAAAACCCTGAGCGGCGTGAAAAACTAGAGGCCGGTAATTTGTTTCACGTGAAACAGATTACCGACCCGCTGCTTTCTACGACCGTCCCCAAATAAAAAACCGCGGGGGTTTGCACCACCGCGGTTCAGTCTCCTCCCTTGCGGGCGAGCGCTACGAATAACTTACCTGGAGAGGCTCAGCCCTGACGCGCCTTGAAGCGGGGGTTCTTTTTATTGATGAGGTAGATGCGGCCTTTGCGGCGCACGATCTGGCAGTTCTTGTCGCGGGTCTTGGCGGACTTAAGCGAATTGCGGACTTTCATCGTCGTAAACCTAAAGAAACTTGGCGGCCCCTCTCTTGCGCAAGTGGGTGGCCCGCGGGAGGGCGTTCTATACAGAATTGCCCCCAGGCATGCAACTTTGCAGTTATCGCCGGTTTTTGGACTAAAATAGTCCTATTTCGCCAAGGCCTTACCCCGATTTCGCCGTGGCCGGAATCAAGGGCGCGCCGCCCTTCAGCCGTTCGAGGGTGGTGCGGAAAACCACCGGGCTCAGCAGAATCAGCGCAATCAGGTTGGGGGCGGCCATCATGGCGAAGGAGAGGTCGATGAACGCCCAGGCGGCGTCGACGTTGAGCAGCGCACCCAACGGAGCGGTGATCGTATAGAGGTAGCGGCTGGGCATGATGGCCCGCTCGCCGAACAGATAGGCCGCCGCCCGCTCGCCGTAGAGCCCCCATCCCCACAGCACCGACAGGCCGAACATCAACACCGCACCGGTGACGATCAGGCTGCCGCCGCCGGGCAGCACGGTCTCGAAGGCCTGGGCCACCAACGGCGCGCCGGTGCCGCCGGTCTCCCAAACGCCGGTGAGGATGATGACCAGGCCGGTGACGGTGCACAGGATGATGGTGTCGATGAACGGCCCCACCATGGACAGGGCGGCTTGGCGCACGTCGTCGTCGCTCCGGGCCGTGGCATGGGCGATGGAGGTGGTGCCCATGCCGGCCTCGTTGGAGAAGATGCCGCGGGCGACGCCATATCTTATGGCCTCGGCGACCCCGGCGCCGATGAACCCGCCGGTAGCCGCCGTGCCGGTGAAAGCCGAGGTGAAGATCAGTCTAAAAGCCGCTGGAATATCGGCAAAATGGTTGATCAGCACCAGGGCGCTGCCGCCGATGTAGAAGATCACCATCAGGGGCACCAGCGCCGAGGCCACTTTGGTCAGGCGCTGCAGCCCCCCGATCCGGACCGCAAAGGTGGAGACCGTCAGCACCGCCCAGGTCGCCCAGGTCGGGATCGCGAACTGCGCCACCAGCATATCGGCGATGGTATTGGCCTGGGCCTGGGGACCGAATGCCTGGGGGAACGTGAACAGGGCATAGGCAGCGGCTAGCCACAGCCATTTTTTGCCGAGGCCGTGTTTGATGTAATACATTGTTCCGCCGAGATAATGCCCGTGCGGCGTGACCTCGCGATATTTGATGGCCAGCAGGGTCTCGGCGTAGCGCGTCGCCATCCCCACCATGGCCGTGGCCCACATCCAGAACAAGGCACCCGGCCCGCCCAGGTGAATCGCCGTGGCGACGCCGGCGATCTTGCCGGTGCCGAGCATGGCCGAAAGCCCGGTCATGAGCGCGCCCAGGGGCGAGACTTCGCCGCCGCCCTGGGCTTGGCCGCGCAAGGCCGGATTGAACAGCATGCGGAGCGTTTCCGGCAGGCGCCGGAGAGTCAAAAAGCGAAGGCCGAAGGTGAGATAGAGGCCGGTGCCGAGAATCAGGATGATGGTCACCGGACCGAAGGCGGCATCGGCGGCGGCGGTCAGAGCGCTCTGAAGTGTCATGAAGCCCCCGAAGCTTTCCGAGAGGCTAGCGCAGGACCTAGGTCAATCCAAGCCGGGCCCGGACCCGCTTCCTGGCGAACCCCCGCTCCTGGTCGGTGACATAGACCAGGCCGGCGACTTTGCGGATCAGCGCGTCCTCGTGGGGATCGAGAACGCCGTCGGCATAGGCCACCTCCCACAGCATCTCGATCAGCTTGATGCGCTCCGGTTCTTCCCAGGCCTTCAAGACTTTACTGGTGAACCCGAACAGCTGGCCGGCCGGGCCCCGGGATTCCGCCGTGGCAATCAGGCTCCGGGCCTCGCCCTCGGAAAGGGCGAAATGGTCCACCAGCACCCGTTCGATGGCTTCCCGTTCCGGCATATCGAACACGTCGTCATGCCAGGCGGCCTCCACCAGGAGCGCGGCCACGGCCAGTTGGAGTTCGTCTTTCCGGGCCGGCGCAGCCGGTTGGTCGCCTTTGAGCAGGGATAAGAGTTTGTCGAGCATGTCTTCAACTCAACCAATAGCGCAGGACGGCGGAGGCGGCGTAAGGGCGTTCCAGCGGCGCCAGGTGGCCGCAGTCCTCGATCACCACCAGTTTCGATCCGGCGATGCGGGCGTGCATTTCCTCATGCACTTTAAGGGGACATAGCACGTCCTGGCGCCCGCACATCACCAGGGTGGGAACGCGAATCGCTTCAAGGTCTTGGCGCCCGTCCTTGCGGCCCAGGATCGCCTCCTGCTGGCGCGTGAACGCCTCCTGCCCGACCCGTTCGGCCATCGCCATGACCACGCCGGCCACGTCCGGGTCTTCCATGCGGGTCGGGTGAATCAGGCTGGGCAACAGCCGGGGCGTGACTCCTTTAAAGGTACCGATCTCTGCGAGCTTGATAAGGTCGCGCCGCGCCCTGGTCTGCTCCTCGTTGTCGGCCCGGGCGTTGGTGTTGATGAGGGCCAGGCGCTCCACCCTTTCCGGGGCCTGACGCATGATCTCCTGGGCGACATAGCCGCCCATGGACAGGCCGGCCAGGGCGAAGCTGGCGGGGGCCTGGTCGAGGACCCGCTCGGCCATGGCGGGGATGCTGGACTCCTGGGTCAGATCGGCCACCAGGATGGCGGCGATGTCGGTCAGGGTCTCGGTCTGGTGGCGCCACAGGGCGGCGTCGCACAGCAGGCCGGGCAGCAAAACAAGGTTATGGGACTGGGTCATAAAGGCTTTTGGCGCCGCTCCAGGCATACGAAAGCTGCGGAAATCCCCGCTATTTCCATCTATTAGCGGTTTTGCGTGATTGACAGGGGTAAAGCAAACACTAATATCCCGCGCCGTGAACCTGTCGCGATGAAAAGGCCCCCTGTGAGGCCCAAAAAGAGCCGCGACGGAGACTTCCGAGACACATGGATTTTGCAGACCTCGGCCTTTCGCCGGAAACCCTTAAAGCCGTCACCGACGCCGGATACCTGACACCGACGCCCATTCAGGAACAGGCCATCCCCGTGGTCCTGATGGGCCGCGACGTCCTGGGTGTGGCCCAGACCGGCACCGGCAAGACCGCCGCCTTCACCATGCCGATGATCGACATCCTCGCGGGTGGCCGGTCCAAGGCGCGCATGCCCCGCTCCCTGATCCTGGCGCCGACCCGCGAGCTGGCGGCCCAGATCTCGGAAAACTTCGTCAAGTACGGCAAGTACCACCCGCTCGCCATGGCGCTCCTGATCGGCGGCGAGTCCATGAGCGACCAGGAAAAGGCCCTCGACCGCGGCGTCGACGTGCTGATCGCCACGCCGGGCCGGCTGCTCGACCACTTCGAGCGCGGCCGCATCCTGCTCAACGACGCCAAGCTGCTGGTCATCGACGAAGCCGACAGAATGCTCGATATGGGTTTCATCCCCGACGTCGAGCGCATCGTCTCGCTGCTGCCCAAGATCCGCCAGACCCTCTTCTTCTCCGCCACCATGGACAAGGAGATCAAGAAGCTGGCCGACAAGTTCCTGATGAACCCCAAGGAGATCGCGGTCGCCCGTCAGGCCACCACCGCCAGCACCATCGAGCAGGGTCTGGTGATGGTGAAGACCCTCGACAAGCGCGAGGCGCTGCGCCGCATCTTGAAGGCCAAAGAAGTCCACAACGCCTTCATCTTCTGCAACCGCAAGAAGGACGTGGACATCCTCTATAAGTCGCTGGTCAAGCACGGCTTCAACGCGGTGGCCCTGCACGGCGACATGCCCCAGTCCAAACGCAACGAGATGCTGGCCAAATTCAAGGCCGGCGAAGCCGAACTGCTGGTGTGCTCCGACGTGGCCGCGCGCGGGCTCGATATCTCGGCGGTGGGCCATGTGATCAATTTCGACGTGCCCGTGAACGCCGAGGATTACGTGCACCGTATCGGCCGCACCGGCCGCGCCGGGCTGTCCGGCCACGCCTATACCCTGGCCACGCCGGGTGACTCCAAGCTGCTGGCCGCCGTCGTCAAGATGATCCAGAAGCCCATCCCCTCCTTGGTCCTGCCCGAGCTGGAAGGCCTGATGGTCGGCGCCGACGCCGCCGACGAAGGCGACCAAGGCCGTGGACGCGGCCGGGGCCGCGGGCGTGGTGGTGAGCGCGGTGGACGCGAGCGTGGCGGAGATCGCGGCGGGCGCGGACGTGGCCGTGATCGCGGCCGAGATCGCGAAGCGCCGCGCGATGACGCGGCGCCGCAGGCCGAAGCTGCGCCGCAAGTCGCGCCAGAGGTCCTTGAAGCCGCAGCACCCGTTGCGGCTGAAGCCGAAGTCATCGCCGCGCCGCTGGAAACCGCAAGCGGGGAAGCTGTGACAGCTGACGCCGCGCCTGTGCCGGCTGACTCCGCTGAAGCCGCGCGCGAAGACGAGCGCCGTCCGAAGCGCGACCGCGGCCCGAAACGCGAGCGCTTCGACCGCAACCGCGATATCCGCGGTCCCGAGGATCGCGCCAAGAAGACCCGCCGCAATCCGCACGGCATTGCCGAAATGGACCACGGCGACAATGTGCTGGCGTTCGGCGGCTACACGCCCGAATTCATGCTGGTGGACCCCTATAACGGCAAGGGTGCGCCGAGCGCGCGGGAAATCGACGAGGCCGCCGCGGCCGAGGAAGAAAGCGAAGCCGCGGCATCGCAGGTTTCCGAGGCGCCCGAGCTGCCTCTGTCCGAGCCGCAGCTGTCCGAGCCGTCTCAGCCGAGCCATACGCCCGAGCCTGACGCCCTGCCCGCCGCAGCCGGCAGCGAAACGCCGTCCGCCGACGGCGCGCTGTAAGTGGCGATCGACGCGCTCGCCGGACCGTACCTGCCGACGGCCAAGGGTGTTGCGCCCACCGCCGCGGTGATCATCCTGCACGGCTACGGCGCCAACGGCGACGACCTCATCAGCCTCGCGCCCTTCTTCGCCCAGACCCTGCCGCATGCGATCTTCTACGCGCCCAACGCGCCGCAGCCCTGGGAGGGCGGCGGTTTCGGCGGGCGCCAGTGGTTCGGCCTGCCGGGCTACGATCCCATGGCCATGCAGCGCGATCCCGCCCTGCGCGGCGAACGCTTCAAGGCGATGACCGCGGGCGCGGCCGCCGCGTCAGTGCCGCTCAATAAATTTATCGACCAGGTGCTGGCGGAGCATAAGCTCGAAGCCGGCCGCCTCGCCCTGCTCGGATTCTCTCAGGGCACCATGATGTCGCTGTATGCGGGTTTGCGCCGCGAACGGCAGTTGGGCGCGATCCTCGGCTACTCGGGCGCCCTGGTGGGCGCCGACCGGATCGCCGCCGAGATCAAATCAAAGCCGCCGGTCTGCCTGGTGCACGGCGCCGACGATCCGGTGGTGCCGGCCTTGTGCATGACCGATATCGACGCCGCGCTTTCTCCCTTGGGCGTGAGCGTCGAAAAGCACCTGATCCCCGGATTGCAGCACGGCATCGATCCCGCCGGCGCCCAGTTCGGCGCCGCGTTCCTCAAGAAACATATCGGCTGACGCGCGCCCGAAAGTATCTCTGGAGCTAATAGTCGTCTTCCGCCGCTTTTTTCTCCGCGGCGGCGCGATCTTCCTTGGTCTGGTCGAGCTTCTTGTAGGCCTTCGGGTCATGCTTGCGCTGGGCGTCGCGGCGCTTCTTGAGCTTCTGCTGCTCGAGCTTGCGCAGATAGAACAGCACGCCGAGGATGGCCGCGCCGGCGAGCGCCCACGGCAGCAGCAGCGAGATCGCCTTCTCCTGATCCATCTGCGCGCGCACCGCCGGCCGGCAATCCGGCTGATTGTTGGCGCAGGCCTCGCGCGCCCGGCGCTCGGCCGGAGACGCGAACCAGTCGATGGTGAAACCGTCGCGCTTCATGATCTGCGCGCCGGCGTCCGGTGCGGCGCCGAACGCCAGCGCCGGCGCGAGCGCCATGATCTGTAACAGCTTGCGCAACCGCAACGGTCGTCCTCCTCCTTGTGTCACAAGTATTTTACCGGATTTGGCGCGGCGCGCCAATGACGCCGCGCTTACCGGAGGTAGCAAGGCTGCGCGGAATCCCAGCCTGTCCATGCTGCGCCGCAGCGTCGGGATTCATTTTCCGCGGCCGGGGCCCTTTGCTAGACTTCAAGTCCTTCAAGAGCCGCAAGGATGACGATGAAGGGGCGCCCACGCACCGGGCCCCGGCCGTTTTCCACCGCTGCCGGGACCGCACATCATAACGTCAATGCCACGGCTGTACGCGCCGCCGGCGCGGGTGCGCGGGCGGCGGCGAAGCAAGACACCACCTCAAGGGCCGCACAAATGTTGCGGCCCTTTCGCGTTTCCGGAGTCTGACCGCAACACAGGAGCGATCTCATGAGCAACACCGCCCGCGCCAGGACCACCCGCTGCGTCGCCGTTGTCGGCGCGCAGTCTTCCGGCAAGACCACGCTGGTGGAAAGCATGCTGCTGGCGGCGGGCGCGATCCAGAAGCGCGGGCGCGTCATGGACAAGACAACAGTCAGCGACCACAGCCCCGAGGCGCGAACGCGCCAGATGTCCACCGAACTCACGCCGGTACGCTTCTCCTACCTCGGTGACGAATGGGTGGTGCTCGATTGTCCCGGCGCGGTGGACCTGGCCGAGGACGCCTACCAGAGCATGATGGTCGCCGACGCCGTGGTGGTGGTGACCGACCCGGACGAAGGCCGCATGATGGCGCTGGCGCCGTTGTTCCGCTTCCTCGACGACCACGCCATTCCGCATGTGCTGTTCATCAACAAGATGGACTCCGTCACCGGCCCGGTGCGCGACCTGCTGGCGGCGGCCCAGCGCCAGTCGGCGCGTCCCCTGGTGCTGCGGCATATTCCGATCGCGGCGGGGCCCATCGGCGGCGGCGGCCACATCACCGGCTACGTCGACCTGGTGGCCGAGCGCGCCTATCACTACAAGCTCGACAAGCCGTCGGAACGCATCCAGGCCACATCCACCGCGCCCAGCGTCATGACCGGCGGCGCGACAAGCGCGCGCCGAGAATTGCTGGAGAAACTCTCCGACTTCGACGACGCGCTGCTCGAGAAACTGCTCGAGGACATCGTTCCCGAGAAGAACGAGGTTTACCGCCATCTCGCCCAGGACCTGGCCGGCGACCTGATTGTTCCGGTGCTGATCGGCGCCGCCGAGCACGACCACGGTGTGCGCCGCCTGATGAAGGCCTTGCGTCATGAAGTGCCGGAAGCGTCGGTGACCGCGGGCCGCCTTGGGATTCCGGAGGGCGCCACGGTGGCGCAGATCTTCAAGGTCACCTACGCGCCCCATGTCGGCAAGTTGTCCCTGATCCGCGTCTGGCGAGGCCCGCTCAAGGACGGCGACACCCTGGCGGGCATGCGCGTCAGCAACATGCAGGAAGCCGCCGAGCCCAAATCCGCCAAGACCGCCAAGTTGGCCCGCGCCAATACCGGCGACGTGGTGGCGCTGTGCAAATTCGAAGCCGGGCACACAGGATCGGTGCTGACGGACAGCGCCGTCCTTGAACCGGGAACCTGGCCCCGGCCGCCGGCGCCGCTTTACACGGTGGCGGTTTCCGCCAGGACCCGCAAGGACGACGTCAAGCTGGGCGAAGCGTTGCGCAAGATCTGCGAGGAGGACCCGTCGCTGGTTCTCGGCCATGTCAACGAGACCTCGGAACTGCTGTTGTCCGGCATGGGCGATGTGCACCTGCAAATCGCCCTCGAGCGCGCGCGGCGCAAGTTCGATCTCGACATCGACACCCGCCGCCCGCAGGTGGCGTACCGCGAGACCATCCGCCGCGGCGTGGTGCAGCACGCGCGCCACAAGCGGCAGTCGGGCGGCCATGGCCAGTTCGCGGACATCAAGGTCGAGATCAATCCCCTGCCCCGCGGCGGCGGCGTCACGTTCACCGACGCCATCGTCGGCGGTGTCGTGCCGCGCAACTTCATCCCGGCGGTGGAGGCCGGCTTGCGCGACAACACCCTCGAAGGGCCGCTGGGATTCCCGGTGGTGGACGTGAACCTGAAACTGTTCGACGGCCAGTATCACAGCGTCGACAGTTCCGATCAGGCCTTCCGTACCGCGGCGCGCATCGCCATGACCGAGGGCTTGCCGCAATGCGAGCCGGTGCTGCTGGAACCGATCAACGACGTGCAGATCTTCGTGCCCACCGACTTCACGTCCAAGGTCCAGCGCGCCGTGACCCAGCGCCGCGCCCAGATCCTAGGTTTCGACGCGCGCGAGGGCTGGAGCGGGTGGGAGGTGATCCACGTCAACATGCCGGCGGCGGAGATGCAGGACCTGATCCTGGAGGTGCGCCAGGTCTCGCAAGGCATGGGCACCTACACCGCCGCCTTCAGTCATTACCAGGAACTGGTCGGGCGTGACGCCGAACGGGTGGTGCAGACGCGCAAGCAGGCCCTGTCGTCGGCGCCGGCTTGAAAGATAACATCGCAGGGTATTGGCGGCCGCGCCTCTTGAGTTTGCCGCCCCTTGAGATTCCCGGGGCGCGGCCTCATCTCACTAGAGCATTTTCCGATGAAGTGGATGCCGGTTCATCGCAGAAAATGCGACCAAACCAAAAAGATTAGAGCATGATCGCGATTCAATATGACTCGATCATGCTCTAGAATGAAGGCGCGCGCCCCGACGTTTGCGGCCGGCAAGATCTCAGGCAGGATTCGCCGCGCCTTCCGGCGCGAGAACCTGCCGCGCAACCGTGCCGCGCGGGTCACGCTCGGCGTGCTACTCTCTTTGGGGGGTATCGCGGGCGCCGTCCTACCTGTCCTGGGCGTGTGGATGTTACCCCTGGGCATCGCGGTGCTTTCGGCCGATAGTCCTGGCGTGCGCCGCTTCGCGCGCAAAGCGAAAGTCAAATGGGGCAATCTGCGCAGACGCAAAGCCGCCCGCGCCTAGAGCCGGCCGCTCAATCGGCCGCTCAATATGCGACCAAACAAAGTCTGGTGTTCTTCCCCGGGGGGACGGTGAGAAAACTCCTCTGCTGCCTCATCGCTGTCGCCGGTCTCGCGGTTCTCGCAGGCTGCGACCAGGGACCGGCGCAGGAGGCCCTCGCCGCCGACCTCACCAAGCGCCTGGATGAAAGCTATACGCCCGGCCTGTTCGACGTGGCGGAAGTGGCGAGCGCCGAACCGGCGCCGGCCGCGCGCCTGGACATCGGCCGCAAGATCATTCCCTTCACCATCACGCTAAAGCTGAAGCGCGACCATGACTTCGGCGCCTGGGACCAAGCCAACGCCAATACGCTGCTGCAGATCCTGGGCGGGCGGCCCGAGGCCATCAGCGGACTCAAGGCCGGCGGCAACAAGACCGGCGACGTGATCCGCATCACCGGGGTCGCGTCCTATCGCAAGGAGCAGAACGGCTGGCTCCTGGAAAGCAACGAGCATCCGCCGGCGCGGATGGATGCCGAAACGCCGTCCCGCACCAGCGTCCTGCGGCGCCTCGGCCAACTCATCCTCACCACCGCGCGGGTGATGGTGATCCCGTCGCGCGCGCCCGAGGTGGAAAGCGAACTCACCGCCGCCACCGCCCGGCTCGCGCGCCTGGAGTCAGGTTTCGCGGTCGCGAGCGGTCCGGTCGGCAGCGACGACTGGCTGCTCACCGAGGCGGCGCGCATCGAAAAGCGCGGCAGCACCACGCCGGTGATCAATATCGCCACCCGCGGCACTTTGGAGAACCTGAGCCTGCTGCGCGACGGCAAGATCACCGCCGCCATCGTGCAGAACGACGAGGCGGCGATGGCGGCCTCGGGCGACGGCCCGTTCGCGCGTATCGGCACGTTTCCCGACCTGCGCGTGGCCGCCAGCCTGTTCCCCAAGCCGGTGCATGTCATCGTCATGGCGGCCAGCACCGTGGCGTCTGTCAGCGAACTGTACGGCAAGAAGGTCGCCGTGGCCGACACCGGCCCGGCGGCGGCGCTGGAAGCCGCGGATATATTAAAGGCGCATCGCGTCAGCGCGGCGGCGCTGGCGGCCGCGCCCGAGGTCCTCGCCGCGGCCAAGGCGCTGGCCGCGGTGGAGAAAGGCGAACTGGATGCGCTGGTGATCACGGCCGCGGCGCCGTCGCCCGACGTGAAGGAATTCGCGCGCGGCCACTCCGTCCGCTTCCTGCCCCTGGACGGCGACGCCATCGCGCTCATGACCGCCGGCGATTCCAACTATATCGCCATGACCATCCCGGCGCAGACCTACCCCAGCCAGACCAAGCCCATCGCCACCATCGCCGTCACCGCCCAGCTGGTGTCGATGCAACTGGTGCCCGCCAGCGAAGTCGGCGGCCTTTTGCAGATCATGTTCAGGGAAGTGAACTACCTCGGTCACGGGGCCGCGCTCGGCAGCCTGGTGTCGGCACGCTCGGCCCGGAGCGGCCTGACCCTGCCGTTGCACCCCGGCGCCGAGGCATTTTTCGATCCAGCCGCGAAGGCGCCGGCCCAGAAATAGCAGCCGCAGAACTGGTTAAATATTAAGCAAATATTCTTATTGCACTTTTATTGTGCATATATCGGGCGGACGGCCCCGCCGCAGCGCATGTCCACGGCCTGCGGAAAATCATAAAATATAATAAAATCATATAATTATAAATCGTGCTGCGCCGCACAACCTCTGGCATGCCGTTTGCAAAATCACGGCATGGGCAGGGGTAAGTCCCCCCGTCCGTTCCGAAACAGGCATTTAGGGGACACCTGATGAAGCTGATGAAAACTCTCGCGGGGCTGGCGGCGGTGGCGGGCGTTTGCGCTCCGCTCGGCGCCATGGCGCAAGACGCCGCGCCGGAGAGCTACCTGCCCGGCACCTTCACCGGCAACGTGGCGCTGACCTCGGACTATGTGTTCCGCGGCCTCTCCCAGACCTGGAACGGCCCGGCCATCCAGGGCGGCATGGACTGGGACACCGGCGCCGGGTTCCACTTCGGCTTCTGGGGCTCATCCCTGAACTTCAAGGACGGCGGCCAGGCTAGCGTCGAAACCGACCTTTACGGCGGCTACGCCGGCAAGATCGAGAATTTCACCTACGACGTTGGCTTCATCTACTACTGGTATCCGGGCGCCCTCGGCGCGCTGAACTACGACCTGTGGGAAGTCTACGGCAAGGCCGGCTACGATTTCGGCGCCGCGGCGGTGAGCGGCAGCGTCAATTACACGCCCGACAATTTCGGCGGCACCAAGGACGCGATCTATTTCAACGTCGGCCTCTCGGTCCCCGTGACCGACAAGCTCGCGATCAGCGGCGCCCTCGGCTACTGGGACCTCAAGGCCCCGATCGCCAACCAGACCGACTGGAACGTCGGCGCCAAGCTGAACGTCAACAACTGGTTCTCGATCGACGCCCGCTACTACGACACCAACGTCAAGGGCGGCTGCGTGCTCGTAGGCAAGAAGACCTGCGATGCCAAGGCCGTCGTCACACTTTCGCGCAGCTTCTAATCGCACACCACCGGCACGGTCTCCGGCGGCGGTTTTGCCGTGCCGGGAACCGGACTCACATTCAACCCAGGACTGGGGAGACAACCCAATGAAACTCTTCAAGGCCCTTTTACGTTCGAAGGGGGCGCCCTTGCTCGGGGCGTTCCTGATGCTGCTCGCGGCCACGTCGGCGCCAACCTTCGCCGCCGATGAAACTCCGGCTTCAGCCCCCGCTTCCGTCAGCGGGCCGGCCGCTGCCGAAGCTCCGGCGGCGGCGCCTGCCGAAGCCGCTGCTCCCGCCGCTGCCGCGCCCGCGGCCGAGGCGCCGAAACAGGACAGCGGCAACACCGCCTGGATGCTGACCTCGACCGCCCTGGTGCTGTTGATGACGGTCCCGGGCCTGGCGCTGTTCTACGGCGGCATGGTCCGCAAGAAGAACATCCTCGCCACCGCCATGCAGAGCTTCACCATCACCTGCCTGATCACGGTGGTGTGGGCGGTCGTGGGATATTCGATCGCCTTCACCGACGGATCGCCCTACTTCGGCGGCCTGTCGCGCCTGTTCCTGATGGGCATGGAGATCGATTCCGCGCATGCCCTGGCGCCGACCATCCCGGAAGCCGTGTTCATGTGCTTCCAGATGACCTTCGCCATCATCACTCCGGCCCTGATCTGCGGCGCCTTCGCCGACCGCATGAAGTTCTCGGCCATGGTGGTGTTCATGATCGCCTGGAGCCTCTTGGTGTACGCGCCCATCGCCCATTGGGTCTGGCATCCCTCGGGCTGGCTGTTCGGCCTGGGCGTGCTTGACTACGCCGGCGGTACCGTCGTCCACATCAACGCCGGCGTCGCCGGCCTGGTCTGCGCCATCGTCATGGGTAAGCGCCTCGGTTACGGCACCGAGCCGATGCCGCCCTACAACCTGCTCTACGCCCTGATCGGCGCTTCGCTGCTGTGGGTCGGCTGGTTTGGCTTCAACGCCGGCTCCGCCGTGTCCGCCGGCGCCAACGCCGGCATGGCCATGGCCGTCACCCAGATCGCCACCGGCATGGCCGGCCTGACCTGGATGTTCGCGGAGTGGATGCACCGCGGCAAGCCGTCGGTCCTCGGCATCATCTCCGGCGCCGTCGCCGGCCTGGTCGCCATCACCCCGGCCTCGGGTTTCGTCGACCCGGTGGGGGCGCTGGCGATCGGCCTCGCCGCGGGCGTGTTCTGCTACCTCGGCGCCACCAGCCTCAAGCACATGCTCGGCTATGACGACAGCCTGGATGCCTTCGGCGTCCACGGCGTCGGCGGCATCGTCGGAGCCATCCTCACCGGTGTCTTCGCCCGCGCCTCGATCATGACCGGCAGTTCCTCGGCTCCGGACATGACCAAGGGCGGCCTGATCGACGGCCACGCCGGCCAGGTGATCACCCAGATCATCGGCATCGGCGCCACCGCCGGCTACTGCGCCATCGGCACCCTGATCATCCTCGTGGTCGTCAACATGACCATCGGGCTGCGCGTCGATCAGGACTCCGAACGCGAAGGTCTGGACGTCACCCAGCATGGGGAAGTGCTCGGCTAACGGCCGTGACGGCGGGGGACCGTCCGCGGTCCCCCGCCCCGCGCCCGCTTAACCCAGCCACTCGAAAAGGATCAGCAGATGAAAAAGATTGAAGCCGTTATCCGGCCCTTCAAGCTGGACGAAGTGAAGAAGGCCCTCTCCGACATCGGCGTCCAGGGCCTGACCGTGCTCGAGGTCAAAGGCTTCGGCCGCCAGAAGGGCCACACCGAGTTGTACCGCGGCGCTGAATACGTGGTCGACCTGGTGCCCAAGGTGAAGATCGACGTGGTGGTCGACGACGCGCTGGTCGAACCCGCCGTCGAGGCCATCCGCCAGGCCGCCCAGAGCGGCAAGATCGGCGACGGAAAGATCTTCGTCTCCGCCGTGAGCGAAGTGATCCGCATCCGTACGGGAGAACGCGGCCCCAGCGCGATCTAGAGAAAGGACGCGGGGCAGCCCCCTCCCGGGCGACCGCGTCTATGAGTCTGGGGGTGAAGGGTGGCGGCGCTTGTGTGTGGGGGCCGCCGCCCTTCTTTTTTGGAGGAAGGCTCGGTTGAGAGCCGCATATGGGCCGCACGGCTTTGCTGCGATGCACACTAAATGGGCGTCAAAACAGCGGTTTTCTCCCCCAGCCTGTGGATAACCGCAGCCGCGGTCCCGTCCCGGGATGTTACCGGTGATTTCATGTGTTTCGTGGCCCCAAAGGCCTTGCGCGGTCGGCCCGCGGGTGCGAATTAGTCGTCCATTCCAGCCCGCCCCGCGCGGCCGAAACATAAGAGGAATCAAAGCTATTATGGTTTCCGCAGCCCTGCGTTCGCCGACCACGCATGCCAAAGTCAATGCCTTCGTGGCCGAGATGGCCGCCCTATGCGAGCCGGCCCAGATCCACTGGTGCGACGGTTCCGACGAAGAGAATGCGCGCCTGTGCCAGCAGCTGGTCGACGGCGGCACCTTCATCCCGCTGAACCCCAGCAAGCGTCCCGGCTCCTACCTCGCCCGCTCGCATCCCGGCGATGTGGCGCGCGTCGAGAACCGCACTTTCATCTGCTCCAAGGACAAGAGCGGCGCAGGCCCGACCAACAACTGGGCCGATCCGGTCGAGATGAAGGCGACCCTGAAGGGCCTGTTCAAAGGCTGCATGCAGGGACGCACCTTGTATGTGATCCCGTTCTCCATGGGCCCCCTGGGCTCGGACATCTCGCATATCGGCATCCAGATCACCGACTCCGCCTATGCCGTCGCCAACATGCGGATCATGACCCGCATGGGCAAGAAGGTGCTCGATGTGCTGGGCAGCGACGGCGACTTCGTCCCCTGCGTCCATTCGGTGGGCGCGCCGCTGAAGCCGGGCGACAAGGACAGCGCCTGGCCGTGCAACCCGGACAAGTACATCGTCCACTTCCCCGAGGAACACGCCATCTGGTCCTACGGCTCGGGCTACGGCGGCAACGCGCTGCTCGGGAAGAAGTGCTTCGCGCTGCGCATCGCCTCGGTGATGGCGCAGGAAGAAGGCTGGCTCGCCGAGCACATGTTGATCCTGGGGCTGGAATCCCCCAAAGGCGACAAGACCTACGTCGCGGCCGCCTTCCCGTCGGCCTGCGGCAAGACCAACCTCGCCATGATCATTCCGCCGAAGGGCTTCGAGGGCTGGAAGGCCTGGACCGTGGGCGACGACATCGCCTGGTTGAAGCCCGGCGCCGACGGCAAGCTGCACGCCATCAATCCGGAAGCCGGCTACTTCGGCGTGGCGCCGGGCACGTCGGACAAGACCAACCCGAACGCCATGCAGCTGATCCTGAAGAACACCATCTTCACCAACTGCGCACTTACGGATGATGGTGATGTGTGGTGGGAAGGCATGACCGACACGCCGCCGGCGCATCTGATCGACTGGCAGGGCAAGGACTGGGCGCCGGATGCCGGCCGCCCCGCCGCCCATCCCAACGCCCGCTTCACCGCGCCGGCCACCTCCTGCCCGACGCTCGACCCGTCGTGGGACGATCCCAAGGGCGTGCCGGTGGAAGCCTTCATCTTCGGCGGGCGCCTGTCGCACACGTTCCCGCTGGTGTTCCAGTCCTACGACTGGAATCACGGCGTTTACCTGGCCGCCACCATGGGCTCGGAAGCCACCGCCGCCGCCGACAACCAGGCCGCCGTGCGCCGCGACCCGATGGCGATGCTGCCGTTCTGCGGCTACAACATGGCCGACTACTGGGGCCACTGGTTCGCCCTGGGCGCCAAACTCAAGCACCCGCCCAAGATCTTCCGCGTCAACTGGTTCCGCCGCGACGAGAACAATAAATTTTTCTGGCCCGGCTACGGCGAGAACATGCGTGCCCTGGCGTGGATCGTGGACCGCGTCCATGGCCGCGGCGGCGCCGAGGAAAGCGTCTTCGGCTATATGCCCCGCTTCGAGGACCTGAAGTGGGACGGCCTGACCTATCCCAAGGCCAAGTTCGAACAGCTCATGCAGGTGGACCGCGCCCGGGCGCTGCACGAGATCGACGACCAGAAGGAGTTCCTGGGCAAGTTCGGCGACAAGACGCCGGGCGCCATCCAGGAGCAATGGAACAAGGCCCGCGCCCGGGCCGAAAAGGCCGGGGCGGCTGCGGCCTAAGTCTTTGGTGAGATTGAGCTAAGCACTTTTGAGAGGGCAGGCCTGCAAGGTCTGCCCTCTTTGCTATCCGCTAAACGCTTGCACCCGCTGACGGGTGTGATCACATAAGTCATCGCATTTTTCCGGAGGTCTCTATGAACGCCTGCATGATCGGCTGGTACCATTCCAAGTTCGGCAAGCTCGCCGACGAGACCCTGGAAACGCTCATGGTCAAGGCCGCCCAGGAAGCCATCAAGGACGCCGGCATCGAAGCCAAGGACATCGACGACATCTACGTCGGCCACTTCAATTCGGGTTTCTCCCGGCAGGACTTCGCCTCCTCCCTCACCCTCGGCGCCCACCCCGACCTTCGTTTCAAACGGGCCACTCGCATCGAGAACGCCTGCGCCACCGGCAGCGCGGCCATGCACGCCGCCGTCAACGCCATCCGCGGCCGCAATGCCCGTGTCGTCCTGGTGGTCGGCGTCGAGAAGATGACCCATCTCGGCGCGGAGGAAGCCGGCAACAATCTGCTGCACGCCTCCTACGTCGCCGAAGAAGCCGATATTAAAGGGGGATTCGCCGGAGTGTTCGGCCGCATCGCCGACCTCTATTTCCAGAAGTACGGCGACCGCTCCGACACCCTCGCGAAAATCGCAGCCAAGAGCCACACCAACGCCATGCACAACCCGCGCGCCCAGATGCAGAAAGAACTGAGCTATGAATTCTGCCGCACGCCTTCGGAGAAGAATCCGCTGGTGGCGGGCCCGCTGCGCCGCACCGACTGCTCGCTGATCTCCGACGGCGTCGCCGCGGCGGTGCTGGTGGACGGCGAGATCGCCCTCGGCGCAAAAAAGGCGGTGGCGTTCCGGTCCATCGCCCAGATCAACGACTACATGCCGATGAGCAAGCGCGACATGACGCACCTCGAAGGCGCGGAGATCGCCTGGAAGAAGGCGCTCGGTGACGCCCGGCTCAACATCTTCGACCTCGACGCCGTGGAAACTCACGACTGCTTCACCATCGCCGAACTGATGGAATACGAAGCCATGGGCCTGACCAAGCCGGGTGAAGGCTACAAGGCCGTGGAGGAAGGCTGGGTGTTCAAGGGCGGCAAGCTGCCGGTCAACCTCTCCGGCGGCCTCAAGGCCAAGGGCCATCCGATCGGCGCCACCGGTGTGTCGATGCATGTGCTCCAGGCCATGCAGCTGGCGAATGAAGCCGGCGACATGCAGGTGAAAGACGCCGAACTGGCCGGCCTGTTCAACATGGGCGGCGCCGGTGTCGCGAACTACGTGAGCATTCTCCAAGCCGTGAAGTAGTCGCGTCGATACGCGACCGTCAAAAGTAGTGGCTGGCGGGCCGCCCCTTTCGGGGCGGCCCGTTTTGCATCGGGATTTCTCGTTGTCGCCCCGGACCCGGTTTGCGATACTGTCCGGCGATGGCTGAACCGGGAATATCAGGCCGCGAGAACCTCGCGGGCGCGCTGCGTAAAGCCGCCGGCGAAGGGAATTTGAACGAAGCGGACCGCTTGGCCGATTTGCTTTGCAGCAGTCATGGCCAAGAGGAATCCCTCGGCTACATCTACCTCGCCCAGCGCGATCTCATGAACCGGAACCCGGCCCAGGCGGCGGAGCGCCTGATCGCCATCGTCGACCGGTTCCCCTTGCAAGCCGACATCCCCTTCCTGATCGCCCGGGCCTATGGCGATCAATACCGCCATGGCCGCGCCGAGCCTTACCTCAAGCGCGTGGTTGAACTGGCTCCCGACTCAGGCCCGGGGAATTACGCCCTCGGCAGGAACCTGTTCAAGGCCGGGCGATCCACCGAAGCAACGCCCTATCTGCGCAAAGCCGCGACGATCCAGCCGACCGCCGAGGCGGCCCTGCTCCTTGCCCGGGCGCTGGTGGGGCAGGACGACATGGCCGAGGCCGGAGAATGGATCGACAAGGCTCTCGCGCTCGCTCCCGATAACGCCGAGATCAAGGCCGAGCATGCCGAAATCAAACAGGCCGGTATGGGCGCGCCAAGCCGGTCGCGGTTCGTCCGCTGGCCCGAGAGCGTCAATGACTTCGCCGACATGAAGCAGCTCATGCGCGAGCAGATTCTCAAGGGCTACGATACCCATGGGTTTGTTCTGCGTCCCGGCATGGGCGTGGTGACGCAAGGTTCATGCTTCGCCGGCAACCTGGCCAACAGCTTCCGGCGCTATCCCCTGAAAGTCGCGAACATCCCCTTCGGCGAGGAGCACAACAGCACC
The DNA here is from genome assembly GCA_041905795.1 of Rhodospirillaceae bacterium. Taxonomy (GTDB): domain Bacteria; phylum Pseudomonadota; class Alphaproteobacteria; order Rhodospirillales; family Rhodospirillaceae; genus SHVO01. Next base: position 41,929 of record JAYRKL010000025.1, read on the forward strand.
TACGCCAACCTCGCCGTCGCACGCTGGCTGGCCGCGGGCGAAGTCGATGACATGACCGCGATCGTCGCCGAAACCATGGGTGCGGGAAATCGCGATCAGTACGTGGCCGCGCTGCGATCGGCCGATCTGTTTGTCTATACCTTGGGCGTGGCGCCGGCCTTCTTCGACCGCGAGACCGGCGAGTTCCGCATGCCGCGGAACACCGCCGCCAGCAAGGCGAGCCTGATTCGCAGCGCCGATTTCAGGACCACGACGGTCGAAGAGAACGTCGTCAACGTCACCCAGATCCTGGAGATTCTCCGGGACTTCAATCCCAACTGCCTGGTGGTTCTCTCGCTGTCGCCGGTGCCGCTGGCATCGACCTCCGAGTTTGCCTCGGCGATCATCGCCGACTGCGTCTCGAAGTCCACCTTGCGGGTCGCGGCCCATCAACTCACCCAGAACCGCGCGCTAAAGGCGCTCTATTGGCCGTCGTTCGAGGTAGCGCGGTGGGCCAGCGGTCATCATGGCCGGGTCTACGGCAACGACGACGGCTCCAGCCATCACCTGGATTTCAAAGTCATCGATGACATCATCGACAACTTCATCCACCTCTTCGCCTCGCCCGAACTCAAAGCCGCCGGGCCGCAGGCCTAGAGCATGTTAGGCCGAAGTGGAAGCCGGTTCGGCCGCTTAACATGCGACCAAACAAAGCCTAGAAGCGATAGACCCCTGCCCCTGGCGGCCCGAACGGCGCGTTCAAGCTGGCACTGATGGCGATGCCGAGCGCGTTGCGGGTATCGGTCGGGTCGATGATGCCGTCGTCCCACAGCTGCGAGGTCGAGTAATAGGCGCTGGTCTGGGTCTCGAACGCCTTGATGGTGTCGGCGCGGATCTTGTCGAGCACGGCCTGGTCGACCTTGGCGCTGGTGCGCTCGAGCTGGGCGCGTTTCACGTCGACCAGGGTCCCCGCCGCCTGTTCATTGCCCATGACCGCGATCTGGTGATTGGGCCAGGTGAACAGGAAGCGCCCGTCATAGGCGCGGCCGCACATGCCGTAGTTTCCGGCGCCGTAGGAGGCGTGGCACATGACCGTGATCTTGGGCACATGGCTCGCCACCTGGGCCATGATCATCTTGGCGCCGTCCTTGGTGATACCGGCGATCTCATAGTCGCGGCCCACCATGTAGCCGGTGATGTTCTGCAGGAACAGGATCGGCGTGTTGTTCTGGTTGCACAGCTCGATGAAGTGGGCCGCCTTCTTGGTGCTGTCGTTGAAGAGGATGCCGTTGTTGGCGATGATGCCCACCTGGAATCCCCAGATCTCGGCGTAGCCGGTGACGAGCGTTGTTCCGTAATCGGGCTTGTATTCATGGAACCGCGAGCCGTCGACCACGCGGGCGATGACCTCGCGCATGTCGAAGCTCTTTTTGATGTCGTCGGGGATGATGCCGTAAAGCTCGTCGGGATCGTAGAGCGGCGCCTGGCCCAGGCCGATGCGCGTGCGCGCCTTGGGTTTGTCCTGGAACTGGGCGATGATCTCGCGGCCCATGGCGATGGCCTGGTCCTCGGTGTCGGCGGCGTAGTCGACAGTACCGGAAAGCTGGGTATGCAGGTCGGCGCCGCCAATTTCATCGGCGGTCATCACCTGCCCGGTGGCGGCCTTCACCAGCGGCGGGCCGCCCAGGAACACGCCGCCGGTGCCGCGCACGATCACGCTGTAGTCGCTCATGGCCGGGATATAGGCGCCGCCGGCCGTGCAATGGCCCATGACCAGCGACACTTGCTTGATGCCCATCTTCGAGAGCACGGCCTGGTTGCGGAAAATGCGGCCCGCCATGTACTTGTCCGGGAACACTTCCGATTGCAATTGCAGCTGCGCGCCGGCGGAATCGCAGACATGGACCACCGGCAGGTGGTTCTCGATGGCGATGTCGAGGCAGCGCACGATCTTCTGCACCGTGAGCGGATACCAGGCGCCGCCCTTCACCGTGGAATCGCCGGCGTTGATCATCACCTCCCGGCCCGAGACGATGCCGATGCCGGTGATCACCGAGGCCCCCGGCGCTTCGCCGTTGTAGGCCATGTTGGCGGCGAGCGAGGACAGTTCCAGGAACGGCGTGCCGGGATCGATCAGCTTTTCGATGCGCTGGCGGGGCGTGAGCTTGCCCTGCTTGGCCAGGCGATCCAGGTCGCGCTGCGGCCGCACATGGCGCACCTGGTGAAGCTTGTCCTTCAGGACCGCGGCCAGCCCTTTGTTGTGGGCGTAGCGAACGCGGAAGTCCTCCGACGCGGTGTTGATGCGGGATTTGAATACTTGCATGGCAGGTTTCCGTTAGACGGGCTTGAGGGCGGCAAGCACCGCGCCCCGTTCGAAGGTGGTATTGGCGGCGACCGGCAGCCTGGCGACCACGCCGTCGCGCGGCGCCACCATGCTGATCTGCAGTTTCATGCTCTCGATGGTCAGGAGCTTCTGGCCGGACGTGACGTCATCGCCTTCCTTGCAGTGGATCGCGACCACGGTGCCGGGCATGTCGGCGCGGACCTCGTTGTCGTGCTTGCCGCCGGCGCCGTGCCCGCCGCCGAAGCGCGGCAGCTCGACGACGAAGGTGCGGCCGTCGAGGCGCACATGCACCTCCTCGGCGGTGGCATAGCGGAAGCCCTGGTAGGTCTTGCCGCCGATCTTGATTTCGAATTCCTCCGGCGCATGAGCAGAATACATCAGCGGAAACACCGCCTCGCCCAGCGACACGGTGAGATCAGGCCGGCGCGCGAGGATGTCCGCGGTACGTTCCTGGCCGTCGATGGCGATTTCAAATGCCATGATGTGCTCCTTAGTTCCGCCAGGCGCCAATGGAGGCGTAAGGCTCGGGTGTATGGAACGCCGAGGCCTGGAAGTCGTCGGTGGTGGTAAGCGCCGCCACGGTGACAGCGGCTTCGGTGGCAGCAGTCACCTGTGCCGGCGCCAGGGCGTCGCCTTGCTCCTTGATGAACCCGGTATGCAGCTTGCCGTCCTTGAACACGGGGTTGGCCATGATGCGGGACAGGAAGTCGATATTGGTGGGGACGCCCAGGAGCACGGTGCCGCGCAGCGCGCCGGCCAGGCGGTCGATGGCCGCGGCCCGATCGGGGCCATAGGCGATGAGCTTGGCGAGCATGGAATCGAACGCCGGCGTCACCGCCTGGCCTTCGGTGATGCCGCCGTCCCAGCGCACGCCTTCGCTTTCAGGGATGCGCAGCACGCCGACCCGGCCGGTGGCGGGCTGGAAATCCTTCTCGGGCCGCTCGGCGCAGATCCGCACCTCCATGGCGTGGCCGTTCTGCCTGATATCGGCCTGCTTCAGAGCCAGCCCGTGTCCTGAAGCGATCTTGAGCTGCTCCTCGACCAGGTCCAGGCCGAGCACGATCTCGGTGACCGGGTGCTCCACCTGCAGGCGGGTGTTCATTTCCAGGAAATAGTACTCACCCTTGGAGCCGAGGATGAATTCCACGGTGCCGGCATTCTTGTATTTGGCCGCGGCACACAATCTCACGGCCGATGCGCAAATCTCGTCGCGCAGCTTGGCGGGCAGATTGGGCGCCGGCGACTCTTCCACCACCTTCTGATAGCGGCGCTGGATCGAGCATTCGCGCTCGAACAGATGCACCACCTTGCCTTTGCCGTCCCCCAGGACCTGCACCTCGATATGGCGCGGCATGTCCACCAGCCGCTCGGCGTAGACCCGCCCGTCGGAGAAATAGCGCTGCGCCTCGCTGGCCGCGACGCGAATGTTCTCTTCCAGTTCCTCGACCTTGCGCACGATCTTCATGCCCTTGCCGCCGCCGCCGGCGGAGGCCTTGATCAGCAAGGGAAAGCCGATGGCCGCGGCTTCCGCGATGAAGGCTTCGACGGTTCCGGTCTGCTTGGCGCTGGGCGCCACGGGAATGCCGTGCTTGGCGGCGAACTCGCGGCTGATGATCTTGTCCCCCATGAGGGTGATCACCTCGGGGTCGGGCCCGATGAAGACGATCCCGGCTTCGGTCACGCGCCTGGCGAATCCGGCGTTCTCCGACAGGAAGCCGTACCCCGGATGCACCGCTTCGGCCCCGGTGGCCTTACAGGCGGCGACGATCTGTTCCTGGTCGAGGTACGCCTGGGTCGGCACCTGGCCGGTGATCTGCACCTTCTCGTCGGCCATGGCCACATGCGGCGCGTTGCGGTCTTCGTGGTGGAAAACCGCGACCGAGGCGATCCCGAGGCGTTTGCAGGTGCGCATGACCCGGCAGGCGATTTCGCCGCGGTTGGCGATCAGGACTTTCTTGAGCATGTGTGTTCTCAGGTTGCCGTGTGGGTTTGGGTGAAACGTTCCAGGCGTTTGGCGACGTCCTCAAGCCGGGCGAGCGCGCCGGTGTCCTCGGGCGCCGCGATGCCACGATAGACGATGGCGACGATCTCGTCGGCGGCCTGTTCGGGCGAGAACGCGCCCTCGCCGCGCAGATAGGCCCAGCAGTGATGTTCGATGCCGCCATAGATCATGTCGCGCAGCATGGTCAACGGCGCGCCGGCGCGCAGTTCGCCGGAGGCGATGCCCTCTTTGACGATGGCGAGCGTGCGCTGGGTGTATTGCCGGTTGAGTTGGTAGATCGAGGTCTTGCGGTAACCGGCGTCGGCCCGGAGTTCGTCCAGCACCAGGCGGCACATGGCGGGTTCGTCGTGCATCACCGTCAGATGGCGCCAGATCATGAAGCGCAGGCGCGCCCGGGTGCCGGTGATCCCGGCCAGTTCCCGGTCGTAGTCCGCCAGCATCCTCTCGTACCAGTCCTCTGCCACCTGGATGATCAGTTCGCGTTTGGTCGGGAACAGCCGGTAGATGGTGCCTTCGACGATGCCCAGGCGCCCGGCGATGGTGGCGACGATCCCTTCCTGGTCCCGGGCGCGGTCCTCGGACTCGCGCAGAAGATCGCCGGCGCAGCGCATGATGTCAGCCCTGCGCTCGGAGCGTGACAGGCGCTCACGGGTGCGGCGACGGTGCTGGATTTCGGGTTTTACCGGCATGGTCACTAAATGAGTTAGACTCACTTATATGCCGCGCCCATGCCCCATACAAGTAATATGGTGCCATTAATGGCACTATTATTAATGAACGTGACTTATTAAGTGCCGGCCGGAAACAAAAAAAGCGCCCGCGAGGGCGCCTGGAGTGCCGTGAAAACCGGGGTTATTTGCGGCTGCTGCCGTAAGCCATGCCCGCTAGCAGGGCGGAGAGCAGAACCGAGCCCTTGCTGTTGGCGACGGCGCGGGTGATTTCGCCACCGATGTTATCGAAGAAGGCCGAGGACAGCGGCACATCTTCGTCCCGCCCCTTGCTCCTCAGCACGCAATAGGACCCGATCCCGAGCCCGACAGTGATCCCGAACAGCAAAAGCGCCGACCACAGGGCGGCCTGGGCATTGCCGACCATGGGTGCCAGATAGATCCACAACGAGGCCACGCCGCAGCCGAGCATGCCGAGGGTGGTGAAGAAGGCGAACACCGAGAGCATGGCGGCGGTGGAAATCTTGCCGGTCATGCGCTGGGCCTGGCGCATCTCGGTGAACGCCACGATCAGGATCTTGATGATCTTTTCCATGCTCCGCGCCCCTGCCCGCCGATCCCGGTTTAGCGTGAAATCAGGCGGCTGATGATGAAGCCGACGCCGAACGCGATCAGCAGCGCCGCCACCGGCTGGTCCTCGACCTTGCGGCTGACCGACTTGATGGTGCGGCTGCCGCGCTTGCTCGCGTCCTTGACGATTCCGGCCAGTTCGTCGCGGATCTCTTCCACGAAGTCCTGGGCGTCCTCCGCGGTGTCGGCGGTGCTGTCCTTGAAACGGGCGATGGCCTTGGCGAGATCGCGCTTGAGCGCGGCGACGTCGGCGATGACCGCGTCGATGTCTTTCTTGCTGATGTCCATTGTGCAGCTCCTGTCCCAAAACCCGGGCGGGACGGCCCCTCAAGGATCTCCGTCGGCCCGTGCGATACCGGCTTTTCGCCGATCATCCTTGGGCACGCCGGGATACTTGCAAACCTCAAAAATGCGATACGCTCGGGGATTCCCCCGCACGGATCACGCCTTATCGCCATAACACCGCGCTTCGGTTGAGGAACACTTAACGGCGGCAACACATTGCAATATCGAGGTATTTTTTGAGAACGAGGACTCAATTCGCCGCCTTGCCGCCGTCCGTCGCTGCCAGGATGAAGTCGGAAATGCGCTTGGCGTAGGGCTTGATGTTGCCGTGCGACAAGTTGATCAGCACCGCCACGGCGTAGTGCCGGTCGGGAACGCGCAGCAGATAGGTGCTGACTCCCGTGCCGCTGCCGTACTTGTCGACGTAGTGCAGGCCCGCCTTGTTGGGCGGGTCGTCGGACAGCTCCCAGCCGAGGCTGTATTCGCTGACTGTCCCATTGTTCAATTTATTCGCCGTGTTCATGAGTTTGAGACTGTCCGCGTTCACCAGTTTCCCCTGGTCGAGGGCGATGCTGTAGCGGATCAGGTCTTCCGCCGATGAGATTAGCCCGCCGCCCAGCCATTTGATGCTGTTGTCCACATAAGGCGAATTCCTGAGCTGGCCGTCCTTGGTGCGCTCATAAGGCCTTGCCCTGTGCGGCACGATCCGTTCGCCGTATTCGAGCGACGTGGCGGTCAGGCCCGCCGGCTTGAAGATGTTCTCGGTGAGATAGGTCTCCAGCGGCTGGCCGGAGAGTTTCTCGATCGGCCCTTGCAGCAGGTTGAAGGCGTAGCTGGAATATTGGTTCCCGGTGTTGGGCGGAAACAGCAAGGGGTCGTCCTTGAAGATCTTGATGGCGTCCTCAAGCGTGTTGAAGCGCTCCATGGAACCGTTCTCTCCCGGCTTGTAATGCCGGATGCCGGAGCTGTGGGCCATGATCTGGCGCAAGGTCACCGGGTGTCTGAAGCTCGGGACGGTGGCGGTGATGGGATCGTCGACCTTGAGTTTCTTCTTCTCCGCCAGCTGCAGGATGGCCGTGGTGCCGAAAGTCTTGGAGATGGAGGCGATGCGGTACACCGTATCCCCACGGGCCGGGACCTCGTTCTCGACGTCGGCCAGGCCGAAGCCGGCGGCGTAGACCATCTTGTCGTTGAGGGCGACGGCGATGGAAAGGCCGGGAGTGCCCAACTCCTGGCGGATGCCTTCCACCATCTTGGGAAGCCCCGCGAGTTTGTCATCCGCCGTTGCCGGCAGCGCCAAGGCCGCAAATATCGCCGCGAGAAAAACCTGCCGCATCATGACTTCCCTCCTCCACAGGCCGCCGGCACCACCGCATATTGCGACGCACAATCACGCTAGGAGAATTATTCTCCTGCGGCCAGCAGTAATTCTGCAACATGCGCTTTGAGCCCGCGCCTTGCCGCTGCAGATCTGCTTGCGGGCCTACGGCCGGGCAAGCGTCTGCGGCAACCGGATTTGGGCGCGTCCTGCGCCCAGCGGCGCTGCCCGGGTATAGAGCTGGACATAGATGCGCCCGGCGGCCAGGTCGTCGCGCTCCCGGCTTTGCAACAGCAGTTCGCCGGCACCGGTGCCGGCTCCCGCCAGGATCAGGTTGGCGAGGATCGGGCCCGGCGTGTCGGCGCCGCCGCGCTGGAGCGTGAGCGCCACAAGATCCTTGGCGTCACCGCTGGCGTCATACCTCAGTGTGCCGGTGAGCGGATCGTAGGTGAGCTTGACGCGGGCGTCTCGAACGGAGACTTCCGCCGTCACGGGCGCCGGCGCCCGGCCGTTGACCAGCGCCGGCGTGCTGAAAGGCGGCTTGCGCGGATGCGCGTGCTGCTCCCAGCCGTAGGCGAGTTTGAGAAGCGTAGCTTCGGCGAACGGCGCGCCCAATAGTTCCAGGCCCACCGGCGTGCCGCCGGGGGCGAAACCGATCGCCACCGCCATCGCCGGCAGTCCTGTCGTCGCGCTCAGCTGGCAGGTGGAACCGCCGTTGGCGTCGTCGCCGACCAGGTTGGGTTTACGCTGCGCCGTAGGATAGGCCAGGGCATCGAGTTTGTTTTCCTCGAGCACGGCCTTGACCGCATCGAGGGCGGCTTTGCGTTTCACAATGGCCTTGCGGTAGGCCTCGTCGTCGCGCGTGTCCGGGTTGCGGCCGATCAGGCGTTCCTGCAATTGGTCGTGGGCGAGGCCTTTGCCGATGATCTCTCCCAGGGTTTTCACCGGCGCGTTGGGGCGCTTGCCCAGGAACGCCGCCAGGTCCCACTTGAACTCATGCAGGATCACGCTGGACTCCCTGAGCA
>JAYRKL010000026.1:0-47008 GCA_041905795.1 Rhodospirillaceae bacterium
TGTTTATCAGGGAATGCCGGAGAATAGTCGGCACCAGACTGCGTCCACAGCCAACCAGTCCGAGCATTCCAAGCCGCTTCTCCGTAGGGAACGAAAGTCGGGGTTATTTCACGGCCCTAAAGGACACTCGCCAACTTCAGCGAGCCGGATTCCTGAATCTTCCCGCACCGATGCGGCTCTCACGCCCAGCATTCTCCCAAACCCGCTTTCGAGAGCAACTTCTCGATATTTCCGGCGGGTGATGCACGATCACTGAGCATTCCGTCTGACACGTTGCTGAGCAACATCGGTAGGGATCAGAGGGCTCAACACTCAGTGCGCAGGAAAGCCCATCTGCTTCCTTAGCTAGCAGTCGCAATCGATTGTCGATGGGGCGGGGTTGGTGGTCCACGGCGTCGGGGTCGCAATAATGTTGTCTTGCAAAGCATGCGTGCGGCGCACGTAGAGTTCAGTGCACCCATTGACGCCGATGGCCCGGAATTTACCGTTTATGCTGATACAATTGTCGATCGTCAGATCGCGAATGACGCTTTGATGGACCTTGTCCATACGGATCGCGCACTGTTCCGGATATCCGCCGACGATGTCGTCCTTGATATGCCGAACCGTGCATGACTGGATAAGAAAGCCAGAATTATTCATGGCTTTTGCGTCCCCTTCGAACGTGAAGGCGTGACAGTTCCCGCCAATGACGGTCAGGCCAATCAGCTGAACATGGCCATTGCCGTTCGCACCAAAGGCACCGCGACGGCAATCGTGGGCTAGATGGAAAATGGCGCCCCCTGAAGTCTCGGCCTGGTACACCGTCGGCATGCCGGGAAGACCCCCGACACATTGGATGATTGGGGAGCGACCAGCGTCGTCGCTGAGGATTTTCGGATTGCCGTCGCCATCGACATGAGCATAGTGCGTTAGATCATAGTGCCCATCGGCAAAGTGAATCACACGCCCCATCAGATAGGATTCGTTCGAATAGTCGATGGCCACCTGCGAACCTGCGAAGTGCTTTCCGACCAGCGCGCCGATGGGGAGTGGGTCGTTGCGAGACCGACCATCGCCGCGCCCAGCTGCCTGCGGCGCCACAAAAACGTCGACATAGTCATAGCGTTGCTTCCAGTCAGAGACTAAAATGCGAATTTGTTCGTAGGTGTTGCCGCCGACGTTCATCGCCTGCGCGATGTACCATGTGTCCCGTGTCGGTGTAACGGTGCGGATGCCTGATGGCGCGCGCGAAACGCCGCCCTCGCCAAGACAGATGAAATTGGCGCCAGCCTGAGACCACGACAGGTTTACCGAGGCACCCGCCTTGATCTCGGTTTGTGACGCCTTAAAGGCGACTGTCGGCGCCGGTTTTGTCGCCGGGAGGAATTCGTTCTTGTCGTCGTACCAATAGTCGTCCGCGAGACCATTTGGATCGATGATCCATTCGAAATCGCTGCCTTTGACGTTTTCCTTCATATAGGCGGTGAACTGAGAGGACTGTGTATCGTAATCGGGTGTCCCAGTGATCCCAAAATCTGTGCCGTTGTCGCAGACAATGGCACCGTAATCCATGAGGCATGTGAGGATTGTCCGCGCCGCCGGCGAAACGATCACATCGGATGCGCCCCATTTGTTGAGCGGAAAATCCCTACGCAACCGAAGGCGCTGGCCCATCGGCGGCAACTTTGGGTCAGAGTTCTTTGTAAGGTGCTGTGCGGGCGGCCGCATTCTCTGTGCGGTGCCGCACATCGTCATCCGTAACGCATGCTTGATTTCGCCCGCGGCGATCTCTTCACCCCGGATAAGCCCAATGGACAGGGGACAACCAGAGGCGTCGCCACTGGTGTATTTCCAGGGGCGCTGCAAATCGCCCTGGCGCATATCGAAGATAGCTAGGTTGGAACAGCTCCACACAAATCCGTCCAAGCGAGCGCCCCACATGTTGTATTCAAGGTCTGTAGCGATATCGATCACGATAACATGTCGGTCTGACGCCTGGTTGTCGTCGTCGCCGGGATTCCAGATAAACGGATATCCCGCGATGATGTCTTCGCGCAGCGGAAACGGGACCCACGCAATGTTAGATTGATTTGCGTATTGCCCGATGCGCAGCGGGACAAAGGGCTGCTTGCGGCTGTCGACGACTGTGTAGCCGCGACCGGTAACGCAGGGGTGAATGTCCGACCACGTGGTCCCACCGCCTTCATTCGCAAGATGGGAATCGTCAAATTTCTGGTGATAATCATCCCGCTTTGGATCGGGATGCCAATCACCGACCGGAGCGTACCAACTGGAACCGGGGTACATCGGGCGCCCTTTGAGAGGAGCGTTGGCGCCGGGAGAAACTGGGAAGCAACCTTCAGCGTGCGATAGGCTGGGTTGCGATACTGCAATTGTCGCGGAAGCGCTGAGAGCGCCTTTCACAAAGGTACGGCGATTCATCTGAAGCCCCCCCCAGCAGCGTTATGCCTTAGGGCGTGCTTCCTCCGCCGCCCGATGAAACAATAAGATTACTAAATGGCGCCTTACAATCTCTTGGTGAGAGGACGCCATGACCGTTAGGATACCGAAGTGGCTCCGTTAACAGCGTATGTTCTAAGGACTGTAGTTGCGCGGAATGACGCAACGCGCGTCGATGTAGTATGATGTTGTACACCTTCGATCATGCTGCTCAACCGCAATGGCGCAGCCAGCCCGCCATCGTGATGGAGCCGGAAAAATCTACTCTCCGGCGATCCAATGTTGGCGAGTAGACCGCCTTGTTGTCGCGGCGGCAAGGCGATACCGTCAAGTGTTCTCACGCGTTGAGTGACGGGCGTGCCTTCGACGTCATCCGGCACGTCGAAGGTTGATTGAGTCTCGCGGCGGCGGTAGCGCGAGGAGAGATTCGGCATGGCAGATCGCAAGCCCAGATTTAAGCCTTATGACCACCCAGCGGGTGGGTGGGGGGCTGCCGCCGCGACCGGCAAGGTTCTGATGGAGCAGAGCGTCCTGACCAAAGGGTCACGCGCTTTGCTTGCCATGAACCAGCCCGGCGGCTTCAAATGCCCAAGCTGCGCATTTCCCGACCCTGACCATCGTAAAACGCTGGAATTTTGCGAGAACGGGGCCAAAGCCCTGGCTTTTGAGGCCACCAAGCGGCGGGTGACCCGGGAATTCTTTGACCTGCATACCGTTTCGGCGCTGATGGAGCAGTCGGACCATTGGCTTGAGATGCAGGGGCGCCTGACCGAGCCGATGCGCTACGACGCCGCGACCGACAAATACGTACCCGTCAGCTGGGACGACGCCTTCACCCTTATTGGCCGGCATCTCGGTGCGCTCAAAAGTCCGCACCAGGCTGAATTCTATACCTCCGGCCGCACGCCCAACGAGGCCGCGTTCCTTTATTCGATCTTCGTGCGCGCGTTCGGCACCAACAATTTTCCCGACTGCTCGAATATGTGTCACGAGCCGACCAGCCGCGGACTGCCGGCCTCAATCGGCGTCGGTAAAGGCACCGTGGTCATGGAGGATTTCGAACACACCGAGGCCATTTTCATCGTCGGCCAGAATACCGGCACCAACTCGCCGCGCATGATGACCACACTCGTCGAGGCGCGGAAGCGCAAGGTCCCCATCGTCGCCATCAACCCGATGCCGGAGCGCGCGCTCATCCGCTTCACCGAACCGCAGGATGTGGTTCAGATGGCGACCTTCGGTTCCACCGCGATCGCCAGCGAGTTCGTCCATATCCGGATCGGGGGCGACCTCGCGCTTTTCAAAGGCATGATGAAGGTCATGTTCGAGCGTGACTCCCGGGGGGAGCCGGTTATCGACCGTGATTTCATCGCCAAGCACACTGTCGGCATGGACGCGGTGCGGGACGAGGTGGTGCGGCTGGCTTGGGCCGACATTGTCGAGGCTTCCGGCATCAGCGAAGAGCAAATCCGCCGCGTTGCCGAGATCTATATTCGCTCCCGTGCGACCATACTCTGTTACGGGATGGGTCTGACACAGCACCAGGAAGGATCGCGGCTGATACAGCAGGTGACCAATCTTCTGCTGTTGCGCGGAAACATCGGCAAAGCGGGCGCCGGCATCGCACCGATCCGCGGACATTCAAACGTTCAAGGGGATCGCACGGTTGGCATCGATGAACAGCCGTCTCAGGGCTATCTCGACCGCGTGCGCGAGGTTTTCGGGTTTGAGCCGCCGCGAGACCCCGGCCATAACACGGTCGAAGCCGTCGCGGCCATGATGCGCGGCGATGCGAAGGTCTTCATTGGCATGGGCGGTAATTTCGTGCGCGCCGTCCCCGATACGGACAGATCTTATATGGCAATGCGCCGGCTCGCATTGACCGTGGGTATTTCAACGAAACTCAACCGCGGCCACCTCGTTCACGGGCGGGAGGCCCTGATCCTGCCGGTGATCTCCCGCTCGGAGATCATCAGAACGTCCGCCGGCGAACAATTTGTCACAATCGAAGATGCCGTTTCCAATGTGACCGCATCGCGCGGCGTGCTGGAACCCGCAAGCCCCCACCTCAAACCCGAGGTCGAAATCGTTTGCCGCATGGCCAGGGCGGCCTTGCCGTCCAGCAGAGTGCCGTGGGAGAGCTATATCGAGAATTACGACCTGATCCGCCAGAAGATCGGCGAGGTCTACCCTGAGATTTACAGCGGTTTTCAGGAAAGGATCAAAGATCCGAAAGGGTTTCACCTCGACGTGCCGCCGCGGCGCCTGATCTGGCCGACGCCGAACGGCAAAGCGAATTTCCTGCTTTTCCCGGGCCTCCATGTCAACGCCCCGGTCTCCGACCCGTCGATGTTGCGTTTGGCAACGGTTCGCTCGCACGACCAGTTCAACACGACCGTCTACAGCTACAACGATCGCTACCGCGGCGTCCGCAACGACCGCATGGTCCTTTTCGTCAATGCAGAAGATCGGGCGGCGCGCGGGCTGGCCGCCGGCGGGCGTGTCGCACTGGAAACCATGAGCGACGACGGCATCCAGCGGCGGGTCGATGGGCTCACCGTTATTGACTATCCCATGGCGCGCGGCGCGGTCGCCGGCTACTACCCGGAACTCAACCCCCTCCTGCCGCTCGGCTACCGCGACAGCATCAGCGGCACACCGGCCGCGAAATCCATTCCTGTCCGGATCATTGCTCTTTGAGTCCCCATGCGAGAGCATCGAGCGACGGGTGCTGGCTTTCCCCGCTTTACTCCCAATGGCGTGAACATATGACTTTAAGAGGATGACCATGGATATCCCCGACGACATTTTCACCGAACCCGAGGTCGACCCGGATACGCTTGCCAATCTCGGGCCGCTCCGGCGTTTGGCCGGGATTTGGGAAGGTCAAAAGGGCGTCGATCTTAGTCCCAAGTCCGACGGCCCGGAGCAGCGGCCGTTTTACGAGCGCATGGATATGCAGCCCATCGACCCCCAGACGAACGGCCCACAGCTGTTTTATGGCCTGCGTTATCACACGCACATCAATACACGGGAAGAAGCGGTCACCTTCCACGACCAGGTCGGGTACTGGCTCTGGGAGCCGGCCACCAATCTTGTTCTTCAGACGATCACCATTCCCCGCGGCCAGGTGGCGATCGCCGCCGGCCACGCCGACAAAACCGCCTCAAAACTCGTTTTGACGGCAACACGCGGGCAAACCGAATATGGAATTTGTTCGACGACGTTTCTGGAACTGGCGTTTCGCACGGACGCTTATAAGATCGAAATCGACTTCCACGATGACGGATCGTGGAGCTACACGTCCAATACCACGTTGATGGTGCGCGGCAAGCCTGAGCCGTTTCTCCATCGGGACACGAACAGGCTGTTCAAAGTCTCCGAGCCGCAGCCCAATCCGTTGGCGGTACTGTCAAGAAAGGGCGCGCGCTGACAGAGGGGCTGTCGCGGAGCGCATATCCGGCCATATCCGTCTTTCCTGTGCAAGATTCCTGCGCAAGATAGCTCTGGAAACGCAATGATCCTCTCGCAAAAATAGGGCCTTATTCGGATATGGCTTGGCAGGAATTGGCGTCATGAAATTCAAGCTTCATGCGGTCTTCATCGGCACGGCGGGCGCCGCGTTGTGCTTCACCCTTGGCATATGGGCTTTGCCCGCGCACGGACAGCAAAATAAAAAGCAAGAGCCGAGGGAGGCTGAAACCTGGATCGCGGAAGATATGCCCGCGGGCTTCGGTGTCGAGGTCAGCGAAATAGAAGGGCCTGTGTTCACCAATGATCGCGGAATGACGCTGTACACATGGCCCTTGCGCGGCCTGAGGAACGGCGACGTGGGAGATCGAAAGGGAGATGCGTCCAATTGCACCGGCGTCGTCCTCCACGAGACTTCCGGTCTCATGAGTCCCTATCCCGCCGGTTTGACATTGCCCGATGTCGCAAGCCGAAGAAGTTGTCAGGATCTCTGGCCGCCGGTCATCGCCAAATCGGCCGCCAAGCCGATCGGCAAATGGACGATCGTCGGCCGTAAAGATGGCGCCCTGCAATGGGCCTATGATGGCATGCCCCTCTACACGTCCGACCGCGATCAGAAACCGGGCGACGTCTTGGGCGCGACAAACCGTCAGGCCATTGGCGATGCTCCCGGCGTGCGCAAACCGGTTGGCCCAAAGTCCAATGTTCCACCGGCATTCCAGGTTCGCCAGGTGGCGACGGGACGCATGGTCCTGAGCACCTCCGGCTTCTCGGTTTACAGCTGGGATAAGGACGGCGCCAATGTGTCAAATTGCTTTGAAGACTGCTTGAGAAAATGGACGCCGGTGCTCGCGGGAGAATTTTCGCAGCCGCAGGGCGAGTGGACGATCATCCAGCGGTCTCCGGGCGTCCGGCAGTGGGCCTTCCGCAAGAAGCCCCTTTATACTTTGGTCGGCGACCCGCGCCCCGGAAGCTTGCGTGGCAGTGACGAAGCCGGATGGCATAATGTCTATGTACAGCGTGCGCCGGTTCCGCCCCGGGGATTCACCATTCAGGCGGCGCATCTTGGCTATGTGCTCGCCGATTCTGCCGGCAAGACGATCTATATCTATAATTGCGGCGACGACGCCCTCGATCAGCAGGCCTGCGATCATCCCGCCGCCACCCAACAGTATCGTATCGCGGTGTGCGGCGGCGGCGATCCCGCACGCTGTCTGGCGACATGGCCGCCGGTGCAGGCCGCGGCCGATGCCAAATCCCCCAACCGCAGCTGGACCACGATCCTTATAGATCCTCTCAGCGGACGAATTGCGGCGCCCGGGCAGCCTGGTGCTTTGCGCGTATGGGCCTATCGCGGCCGGCCGGTTTATACATTCGCGCGGGACAAGGTGCCCGGACAAGCCGAAGGGGATGCCTGGGGTGAATTTTATGCCCATCGCAATGGATTCAAGGCCTTCTGGCTCAGAGATGATTTTTATGACAACGCGGGCTAGAGCATGATCGAGTCATATTGAATCGCGATCATGCTCTAATCTTTTTGGTTAGTCGCATTTTCTGCGATGAACCGGCATCCGCTTCATCGGAAAATGCTCTAGCGCTCATCGGGAGAGGAACAGGTCATGCGCCATTGGAGACTCTACGCCGGGCTGATTGCGATGACGGTGACGCAGGAGGCGTTTGCCGCGGATGCCGTAGCGAACCGGACACTCGGCTACGTCCTGACGCAGAGGGTCTGGGCCGTCTACCAGACTCAAGACGCCAAGGCCGAATGTCCGAACGGCTTCAACGACGGCCCCCGGGAACAATACAAGCTGTTGTTTCCGGATGGCGGCACCAAGCGTTCCGAGATGGAAACGCATTTGGCCAGGGAGGCCGAGGTCTACTTTCCATCCGATGTCGAAACGCTGCCGTTCCACGAGGTCGCCGGCGATATCGGAATCGGCATGAACCTGGACGGCAAGGTCGGGCCTCATGACTATACAAGCCCGGACGGCGAACGCGGCATCGACAATCAGTTCTATCGTGTCGTCGGCTGCGTCCCGGGCTTCCGCGGCCCCGACGGAGCGGTGCGGCATTTTGAGAACGAGTACATGCAACAGGAGAACTACAATCGCACTCTGATCGAGATCACCAGCGTGGACGATCTCGTCAATGACCCCGATGTCACCATCACCACCTATCACGGCCTGAGCCCGCTTGCCGCGTCGGCATCCGGAAAGGACTTCATCGCCGGCTCGGTTCAGGAGATCGACGGCAAGTGGGGGGAAGAGTTCGTTCAGCATTTCAAGGGAAAGATCGTTGACGGCGTGCTGACCTCCGATGCCGCCGATCTGAAGTTCCCGAATGCGATCGGCTTTGGCGACAATGCCGTGCAAACCATCAAAGCCGCACGCTTCCGCCTGAAGCTTTCGCCCGTCTCGGCCGAGGGGATGATCGGGGGGTATGTCGATGCCGAGGACTATCGCCAACGTTTCACGCGCGCATGGTCTACCCACCATGCCAGCTATGGCCAGGTATCGGTACCCTCGGTCTATCGCGCCATGTTGCGCGCGGCGGACGCCTATCCCAACCCCACCACCGGCAAGAATACCGCGGTCTCGGCCGCACTCGAAGTTCGCTTCACGCAGGCATACCTCCTGCATCCGGAACCGCCCGCGAAAACGGCATCCCCGGGAATCGAAGTCAGCAAGTGAGGTGCTGTCCTTAGGAAACTACCTCTCGCGCAGCCGGCGCTTCATCCACATGACGTAAATTGCCGGCACCACGAAGAGGGAAAGCGCGGGAGCCGTGATCATGCCTCCGATCAGCGGCGCGGCGATGCGCTGCATGACGTCCGACCCGGCCGCGTCGCTGAAGAGGATCGGCAGCAATCCGGCCAGGATCACGGCGACCGTCATCATTTTCGGCCGCACCCGCAGCAGCGCGCCCTGAACGATCGCGTCCCGAGCCGTTTGGGGATTTAGAACTTCGGTCTTTGCGAGCGCCTCGTCGATATACAGGATCATGACGATCCCGAACTCCGCTGCCACGCCAGCGAGCGAGATGAACCCTATGGCCACCGCCACCGACAGGTTGAAGCCGAGGAGGTAGACAAACCAGATACCCCCCACAAGCGCGAAGGGGACACAGAGCGCGACGATGGCGACTTTTGCGATGTTCCTGAAATGAATCTGCAAAAGACCGAGAACGACGAGCAAGGTGAGCGGAATGACCCAGGCCATGCGCGCCTTGGCATGCAGTAAATTCTGATATTGCCCCGACCATTCGATGGCGTAGCCCGGCGGCAAGACCACTTGCGATTCAACCGCGCGCCGCGCCGACTCCACGTACCCCCCCAAATTGCTGTCGTCGATATCGACATAGACATAACTCGTGAGCCGCCCGTTCTCGCTCCTGATCTCCGCCGGCCCCTCCGCGAAATGAATGGCGGCCACCGCGCTGAGTGGAACCTGAGTTCCGTCTGCCGTGGCGATCTTATTCGCGGCGATTTCCTGTTCCGAGTCCCGGGAGTCCCGGGGATAGGCGATAACAATAGGAATGCGCTCCCGCCCGTCGATGATCGTGCCCGCGTCCTCGCCCCCGACAATTGCCCGCACCAGACCCTGCACGTCGGCGATTGAAATGCCATAGCGGGCGGCCTGGAAACGATCGGTGTCGATATCGAGATATCGCCCCCCCGTCGCACGCTCGGCGACAACGCCCCTTGTGCCGGGCACGCCGCGCAGGACTCTCTCGACCTGGGCGGCGACGGCGGCCATGCCTTCGAGCGTGGGGCCCGTGATCTTGACGCCAACCGCGGTACGAACCCCGGTTGACAACATGCTGATCCGCGTCCGAATGGGATAGCCCCAGGAGTTGACAAGGCCGGGAAGGCGGGTGGCCGCGTCAAGCCTTTCGATCAACCCCTCCATGGTGACGTTCTTGGGCCACGCCGCGCGGGGCTTTAGCCTTATCGTCGTCTCGATCATCGAGACCGGCGCCGGATCCGTGGCCGTTTCAGCCGCCCCGGCCTTGCCGAAGACCGATTCGACTTCGGGCATCTGCCGGATGGCCCGGTCGGTGATTTGCAGAATTCTCGCGGCCTCGCCGAGCGATACGCCCGGCAAAGTCGTGGGCATATAGAGAAGGTCGCCTTCGTCGAGCGGCGGCATGAATTCGCTGCCCGTGTGCTTCAGCGGCCACGCCGCGCTGGACAGCGCGAGAACCGCGATGCAAATCACTAATTTCGGAAAGCGCAGCGTGCGTCCCAGCAGCGGACGATATACCGCCTGAAGCAGCCTGTTCAGGGGGTTGCTCTGCTCGCGCGCGATTGTCCCCCGGATCACATAGCCCATGAGCACGGGCGTGACCGTGACGGCGAGGATGGCGCCGGCCGCCATGGCGTAGGTCTTGGTATAGGCCAGCGGCGCGAATAGCCGCCCTTCCTGCCCCTCCAGGGTCAATACCGGCAGGAACGACACCGTTATGATGACAAGGGAGAAGAACAGAGCCGGCCCGACCTCCATCGCCGCGCGCCGGGTGATTTCCCAACGGTCCTCGTCCGGCCCGGACCGCTCCAGGTGTTTATGCATGTTCTCGATCATCACGATCGAAGCATCCACCATCGTGCCGACGGCGATGGCGATCCCGCCAAGCGACATGATGTTCGCCGAGAGTCCCTGCGTTTTCATGGCCGCGAAGGCGGCGAGGATGCCGACGGGTAGGGTCACCAGCGCCACCAGTGAGGACCGCACGTGGAACAGGAAAAGCAGGCATACCAGGGCGACCGCGACCGACTCCTCGATCAGCTTGCCGCGCAGATTGCCGACCGACAGTTCTATGATTTCCGACCTGTCGTAAGTGGTGACGATTTCCAGCCCCGGCGGAAGGCCGGGGGCGATGTCGCGGAGCCGCGCCTTGACCCGCGCCAGCACCTCCAGGGCATTCTGGCCGTGACGCATGACGACGATCCCTCCGGCGGCGTCACCGTCACCGTTGAGGTCGGCGACGCCTCGCCGGTTTGCCGGACCAAGTTCGACATGCGCGATATCCTCGATGCGGATGGGCGCGGCACCCTTGGTGACCGGGACTTGGCGCAATTCATCGAGCGTCTTGAGCAAACCCGATGCGCGAACGACGAAGTCGGTGCTGCCGATCTCGACCGCCGCGCCGGCGTTGGCGACATTGTTCTCGCGAACCGCCGCAGCGACCTGGTCGACGGTCACGCCATACCCCGCTAGGCGATTGGGGTTTACCTGGATATTGAATTGCCGCGTCATACCTCCGATGCTCGCGATCTCCGCCACGCCGGGGATGCTCTGCAGCTCGTATTTCACAAAGTAGTCCTGCACCGCCCGGATTTCTCCAGGATCGTAGCGGTGGTGCCGGTCGATAAGAGCATACTGAAAGATCCACCCCACGCCCGACGCGTCGGGCCCGAGCGCGGGCGTCACGCCCGGAGGCAGGCGCGACGAGGCCTGTCCCAGGTATTCGAGAACGCGCGAGCGCGCCCAATAGGGGTCGGTGCCGTCTTCGAATATGATGTAGAGAAACGACTCGCCGAAGGCCGACAGCCCGCGCACGGCCGCGGCCTTCGGCATCCCCAGCATGGCCGACGCCAGGGGGTAGGTGACGAGATCCTCGACCGCCTGCGGGGATTGACCGGGATAGACCGTCTTGACGATGACCTGGGGCTCGCTCAGATCGGGTATCGCGTCCAGGGAAAGCCGGCTCGAAGAGAACGCTCCAAGGGCGCCGATCACCGCCGCCAGCAGCAGTATCGCGATGCGATGCCGCAGCGACCACGCGATGACCGCCTCGACCATGGCGTCTAGGGATCCAGGCCCATACGCTGCGCGGCGTCGTTCATCGACGCCGCCGCATCGAGCAGGAACTGGCCGCTGACGGCGACTTCCGTGCCGGCGGTCAGGCCGTCCTTCACTTCAGCGAAGCCGTTACTCTCCAGTCCCACGACGATCGGCCTTGGGGAGAAGTGCCCGTCGCCCTCCGCGACCATCACGCGCGCGCCGGCGCCGCCATGCATGACGGCCGAACGCGGCACGACAAGAACCTCCTTCGCCGGCCCGAAGAACTCCACGTCCACCGCGGTTCCGGGCCTCAGGGCGGGATGCGGCCCCATCAGCGAAAGCCGGACAGGGAACACGCGCGCGCCTTCGTCCGCCGCCGGCGCGATCCGCGACACCTTGGCGGCGATGGCGCCTTGGCCGGCATTGGGAACCGTCACCAGTACGGCATCGCCGTCGGCGATGTGCATAAGATCGCTTTGGTGAACCGCCGCCTCGATGCGGACATCGGCGTCGTTGGCGACATTCATGATCGATGCCAGCGGGTTCACGTAGGACCCGACACGCACATCGAGTTTCGTGACGACGCCCCGCTTCTCGGCGTAGACCGGTACCACCTCCACGACCTGTCCGGTGCGCTCGATTTCGTCCAACGTGGCGGGGCTTATATCGGCCCTGACGAATTTGTCCCGGGCACGCTGTATTTCGCGGGCCAGGCTCACAGCCACCTGCGCGGTTTGACCGGCGATCTCGATATCGCCTTCCTTCAGGCGGTCGCGGCGTTGAATCACCTCGAGGTACTCGCGTTGGCGCTGAACGAGGTCGGGTGAATATATTTCGTACAGCACCTGCCCGGCCTCGATGCGCTGCCCCACGCGTGAGACGCTCAGCGATTTGATCCAGCCCTCCACCTTCGGTGTTATCGCGAGCAGGGAGGCTTCGTCAAAAACCGCAGTGCCGTAGGCCCGGGTCTTATGGGCGACGGATTTGATTTCGGCTTTCGCGATCTTGAGGCCGAGGCGTTGCCGAACGGCGGTGTCGACATGAACGCTTGATGACGGCTGCGCCGTGTCCGTTCCTTTGTGGACGAGGTCCATTCCGCATATGGGACAACGCCCCTGATGATCCTGGACCACGCCCGGATGCATCGGACAAATCCAGGCATCGCCGCGGGCATCGCTCGCGCCCGGCTTTGGCGTCATTTTGGGCGTCATTTTGCCCGGGTCGTGCATATGGGGGTCATGCACATGGTCCGCGGCCGGCGCCGATTGCTCCTGCGCTGCCGCCGCGGGGGCGGTCCTGTGATCGACCATATGATCGGCCGCGGCGGCGTGGCGGTCCCGGGAAGAGACCCCCACACCGCCGGCAACGACGACCAGCGCGCAAGCACAGGCGATGTGAAGGGACTTTTTCATGACCGACAACAAAGCCAGCGATCCGAAAAGAAGGGGTCTGAGAGGAGAGGAATGGGGGAGAACTTGGGGAATTGGGGCTCCCCCCTTCCTCGGCGACCACCTCCTCTCGGCTGCGCTACCTCACAAGGACTTGTTCACCGCGACCCATTTTTGGATCGGCATCGTTGGTGAACATGATCACGGCGATCGCTCCGGTTAAGGCCGCCCGCAGCGAATGCGTGACGATGGCGTTGGCGCCCGCAACGGGGGAGATCAGATCGAACGTGGCTGCGTCGCCCGGCCCGACAACAAAGCTTTGCAGTCCCTGTTGCATGTTGTGGGGATTGCCGCTCGAGTACACGCGGTCCCAGATGCCCGCGATGGGGTGGAAGGACGAGAATTCATTGGGACCGGCGTTCACGAAATAGATGCGGACACGTTCGCCCGGCTTGGCCTGAAGCCAGCGCGTGGCCTGCGGATCGTGGACCGGATCGTATTTGAACACCCCGCCGTTGAACACGACGTGGTTCCATTTGTTCTGCATCATTTCTTCCGGGGCGTCGGGATTGGGATAGACTTCCGACTGTATCAGCACGTATTCCCGGTCGGCCTTCGGCAGCGCCTTGGCATCCTTGGGGTCGACGATGATCGCCCCGAACATGCCGCGCGCGATATGCTGGATCATGGGATCCGAGCCGCAGTGATAGAAAAAGATCCCCGGGTAGTCGGCGGAGTAGTTGAAGGTTTTCGTTTCACCCGGCTTGATGGATCCGAAGTCGGCGACGACGTCCTTGCGGGCCGCGTGGAAGTCGATGGCGTGTGAATTCTTGCTGTCCTTGTCGTTGACGAGCGTGAATTCCACGATATCGCCCTCGGTCACGCGGATCAGGGGACCGGGAAGCTTTCCGTCGTAGGTCCAGGCCCTGAACATCGTTCCCTTGTTGTCGATCGGCAGGTCGACCTCCTTGGCGTGAAGCGTCACCTGCACGGTCTTGGCGTCGGCCGGGGCCGTCATTGCGACAATAGCCGCGACGACAGCTGACAAACCGAGTGTTTTAGTGATTCTCATCGTAATCCCCCTTTTCTACTTTCCGGTTCCGCAGTTGCAGACATGCCTGAGATAGGCGAGCATTTCCGTTACTTCAGCGTCGCTGAGCACATGCCCCCAGGCCGGCATGAGCACAGATTTATTGACCGCGAGACCACCTTCCTTGATGGCCCGCGTGATCTGGTCGTCGGGAATATCTCCCATGATCTTCGGATCGCTGTGATCGCGCGGCTGAACCGACATGGGCGGCGTATTGACGCCTTTTCCATTGCGTCCCAGCCCGTGGCATTGAACGCAGTAGGTTTCGTAATTCTTGATGGCCCGCGCATACTGCTCTTCCGCCGCGAGCAGGGAGCCGGACCGCAGGAGACCCAGGCTCAAAACAGCGAGGGCGACCGGGAGCATCGGGAGCCTTGGCATCACTTTCCTCCTTCGGCTTGACCCAGTTGGATGAGATATCCGGCGAGGCGCTGAATGTCGGGATCGGAAAGCGGCAACGTCGGCATCCAGACATGCGGATCCAGTTTTTGCGGGTCCTTGATATAGGCGTAGATATAGTCGGGCTGCAGGCGCGCACCGGCGGTATAGAGTTCCGGCCCCGACGACCCGCCGGCATCCGGCTTGGATTGGTGACAGGCCCCGCATCCGCGCAGCTTGTTGAAAAACATCTCGCCCATCGCCGCCGCCACCGCCTGGCCCTTGAACGCGCCCTTCTCCACCAGGCCGGCGGGGCCCGTCAGCTTCATGAGTTCATCGGCGGCCGCCGACGCATCCGCGGCCGATAACTTGACGTGGTTGGTCAGCGAAGCGGTGTCGACCACGTCATTCGGATCGCCCCGCTTGATATGCTTTTCATAGAATTCGCCGGCAGGGCGGATGCGCCCGGGGTTCTCGAGCCATTTCGCCAGCCAGGCCTTGTTGAATTTCACCCCGGCATAGAACAGGTCGGGCCCTTTGCGATTCCAGATATGGTCCAGATCCTGGCGCTCGGGCTGCGCGAGCGCATGGCACTCGGCGCATTGCGATTTCAGGATGCCGGCTCCATCCGCCGCGAGCGCCGGCACCGCCGATAGGATCGTCGCGGCGACGACAGCCAATGCGATTTTCATATTTCTTGCTCCCGCCTACTGGCCCGTCTACTGAATGGTCTTGCCTTTGAACGTCGGCGCGTTGTGCCAGCCGAGAGGCGCCTTGAGCGACTCTTCGTAGAAGAAGTCCGGCACGAATTTCTTGTCCTTCCACGGGTAGAAGGAATCGGTGTTGGGGATTTCGGTGTATTCGATCACCGTCATGACGCCGCCCATTGGCTTGTCGCCGTTCATGGTGTGGGAGTCGACGTGGTCATGGATCATCCAGCGGCCGGGGTTGTCCGCGGTGAGAATGATGTCGTAGCGTTCGCCGGGGGCCACTGCGATGGTGTCGGCCTCGTAAGGGGCCGATAGCGGACGTCCGTCTTTGAACGCCACGAGGAAAACATGGCCGTGGATGTGGATGGAGTGCGTGTGCTCTCCCGCTCCGATCAGGCGCAGACGGACCACGTCCCCTTTGGTGATCCGAATGGGCTGCGTGTCCGGGAACGCCTTGCCGTTGATGGTGAAGTAATCATAGACATCGCCCGGCACTCCGCCCTGTCCGGGCTTGGACGACCAGGCGGACGCCCAATCCGAGAACATAAGGATATAATCCTTGGTGATTTTCTTTTCGATCGGGACGGGCTTTTTCGGATCGACAATGAGCGGACCCCACATCCCGCGCATGACGACGTGCTCATTGACGTTGACATGGCAGTGGTACCAGAGCGTGCCCGAAGGCTCGGCGACGAATTTGTAGGTGAAGGTATCGCCCGGCGCGATCGCCACCTGCGACACGTCCGGGACCCCGTCCATTTTCCAGGTCCCGCGCTGAATGACGCCGTGCCAATGAATGGTGTGCGGCAATGTCGTGAGATTTGAGACGTTCACCGACACCTCGTCTCCCTCTTTGACATGGAGCAGCGGAGCCGGCACTTGTCCGTTGAAGGCAAAAGTATGGAACTGCTGTTTGTCGACCAGGGTGATCCGCGTGTCTTCGATCGTCATATCGAAGGTTTTCTGCTCTGCGGCCGCGGGGGCGGAGGACAGAGAGAGGACCGCCGCGGCTGCCGCCGACAACGCGCCAATCCGATGCAAGATCCCTAATCGCATGACACCCCCATAAGATATATTTCATATATATCTTTCAGGATGCAGGGTCGTTGTCAAGACGCAAGAGAGATCGGCGGGCCGTATCCCCATCGGCAGGGGCGCCGCAGCCCACCGGCGCGGGCGGCCTTCCGCTTGCCGCCTCCCGCATTAACATATACTCTGTATATATCATATGGAAACCTGCGCGGCGGCGTGCGTTCGCCCTTCCAGCGGGAGATCTTGCCGAGGCGCGTTTTCCTGGGAGGAAGGAGGAAACGATGCTGTGGCGGGCAAATGCTCTAAAAGGTTATGGAGTCCTCGCCGCCGATGGCCGGATTGGCGAGGTGAGCGACTTCCTTGTCGACGACACGACCTGGAACATACGGTGGTTTGTCGGGGAGCTTGGCGACTGGAAATCCTCCCACAAGGTCCTTCTTCCGCCGGTCGCGTTCGACGCTCCGCGGGAGGAAGCCAGGCTTTGCCCGACGTCCTTGACGATGGCGCGCGTTAGCCGCGGCCTGGATATCGCACGCGATCCTCCCATATCCGTGCAGATGGCGCGGGACTCGAGCGGAGCTTTGGGGCTGGATCTCCTCGCGGACATGGCGGTCGAGTCGCCGTTCGGCACGCTGTTCTCGTCCGCCGGCGAGGCGGCCGATACGCCTCAGTCCTCCCAGCGCTACGATTCACATCTCCGCAGCCTGGCGGAGGTTGCGGGCTACAAGATTCATGCCAACGATGGCGCATTCGGCGAAGTCGAGGACTTTGTCTTGGATGAAGGGAGATGGCACCTCACTCACTTCATCGTGCGGTGGTCGAGCTGGTGGAACAGCCACCGCGTCCTGATCCCTGTCGCCTTCACCCGGGAGATCGATTGGCGAGAGAGACGCGTTCGGCTTTCGCTGTCGCGGAGCGAGATAAAATCCAGCCTGCCGTGTGACCACCTGAAGATTCGCGGCGGCTGCGGCGCCGATGTGCCGCAAACCGCGTGGGGGTGCATGATGTAGTCCGCACGGCCGGCGCATAAGACAACGCGAATCCGTACCTGCCGCGTCCGGGGATTTGACGTGAATTGCCGGACCGCGGACTCTATAATGAACCTGCGGAGTATTGGGTATTTCCGGCGTACTCCGTTTCCTCCCGCTTGCACTTCCGAGGTTTCTTTTGCGTGTCACCCTGAACACCGACTACAGCCTTCGCGTGCTGATGTTTCTCGCAACCCGCGGCGATCACCTTTCGACAATCCAGGAAATCACCGACAGTTTCGACATCTCACGCGGCCATCTCATGAAGGTCGTCCATCATCTGGGCTTGCTGGGTTATATAACGACCGTCCGCGGGAAGAACGGCGGGATCAAATTGACCAAGGATCCGGCAGAAATCCGCGTTGGCGGGGTCGTTCGCGATACCGAGGAGGAACTGGCGGTTCTCGGCTGCCTGGAGACGAATGACTATTGCGTCATCGCCAAGGCCTGCATTTTGCGGCGCGCCTTTCGCGAAGCGACGCAGGCCTTTCTGACCGTGTTGGACGGATACACCCTCGCCGACCTCTCGAAACCCCGCACCGCTCTCGCCAATTTACTGGGCATCTCCATGCCCGCACAC
The DNA here is from genome assembly GCA_041905795.1 of Rhodospirillaceae bacterium. Classification (GTDB taxonomy): domain Bacteria; phylum Pseudomonadota; class Alphaproteobacteria; order Rhodospirillales; family Rhodospirillaceae; genus SHVO01. The sequence continues at coordinate 17,906 of JAYRKL010000026.1, forward strand.
CGCCCAACTCACGGCGGGTAAACAGTCCGGACTCCGAGTCCGCCCGTCCGCAGTCCGCCGCCGGGAAAGACTGTTGCAATAGATATATTTATTATACATCTTATCTGGCCGGATAACAGGCTCGCGAGGCCAGTCATGCGCCTGACACTCAATACCGATTACAGTCTGCGTGTTTTGATGTACGCGGCCGCAAAAACGGATGGCGCGCTCTGCACCGTCCAGGAAATCGCCCAAAGCTTCCACATATCGCATACCCACCTGGCAAAGGTGGTCCATCGCCTCGCGCAACTGGGATATCTGGAAACGGTCCGCGGCAGGACCGGCGGCATGCGGCTGACGCGCGCCCCGGTCGATGTCCGCATTGGCGCGGTCATGCGGCATATCGAGAAGGAACTGGGCGTCCTCCGTTGTATCGACGACCCAAGTCACTGCGGCGTGACAAGCTCCTGCACATTGCGGCGGATTTTCATCGACGCCACCGACGCATTCCTGAAGGTCCTCGACGAATACTCGCTCGAGGACCTTCTGAAGCCGCGCGCGGCTCTCGCTTTTCTGCTCGATTCACCAAGGCCTTGCGCCGACGGGGCAGCCGCGGCGTTGCAACCGGAGGCCCGGGTGCGCCCGCCGCAAGCCTAGCCGTTCGGCCAGCATCGCCGGGCCCGGCAGGTTGATTTCGCTCAAGGCGGGGAAGCCCGGTCCGCTGGAAAATGAGCGCACACGCCGTGTGTGGACAGCTCGCAATCTGGGAGGTAACGGCATGACAAACTGGTTCAAAGCCATCCGGTCCGGCACATGGACCGCCGTATTGCTATCCGCCGCCGGTCTGTGCGCGGGCGCACCGGCACAGGCCGCGACGTCTGGCGACGGCGTCGCCGCATACGAGCGGAGTGATTTCGCCGCCGCGCTCGGCATCTTGGGGCCGCTGGCGGACCAGGGAAACCCCGAGGCCCAGTTCTACCTTGGCCTGATGTACGACCTCGGGCAAGGAGTCGGGCAGAGCGACAAGGAATCCTTGAAGCTCTACCGCAGCGCCGCCGATCAGGGATACCCCATGGCCCAGTACTACCTCGGCCTGATGTACGACAATGGTCAGGGCGTTCCGCAGGATTTCAAGGAAGCCTTGCGCCTCTACCGCCTCGCCGGCAGCCAGGGGTCCGCCTTGGCCCAGTACCATCTCGGCTTCATGTACGAAAACGGCAACGGCGTCGGCAAGGATTTCCAGGAAGCGGAGAAATGGTATCGCCTGGCGGCGAACCTGGGAGATGTGAACGGCCAGTACGCGCTCGGTGTCCTCTATGTCGACGGCCGCGGCCTCTCCGCGGATCCGGTGCTGGGGTACATGTGGGTGTCGCTGGCCGCCGCCGTCGGCGAAACCTCGGCGGCCGCGACGCAGCGCGCGCTGGACTCCAAACTGACCCCCGCCCAGGTCACGGAAGCCCAGAACCTGGCGCGCAAGTGCAAAGAGAGCGGCTATAAGGCCTGCCAACGCTAGTTATTCTTTACCGGCGCGTTCTTTAGAGCATGATCGAATCATATTGAATCGCGATCATGCTCTAATCTTTTTTGGTTTGGTCGCATTTTCTGCGATGAACCGGCATCCACTTCATCGGAAAATGCTCTAGCGCCCCAGGCCGGTGAAGAAATTCGCAAGGCAGTCCCCGAGCACCGACACCTGATAGCCGCCTTCCTGCACCACCACCGTGGGCAGGCCCAGCGCGCGGACACGCGCGCCGATACCTTCGTATCCGGCGGTGGTGACCTTGAGGACGCCGATCGGATCATCGCGATGAGAATCGAAGCCGAGCGGGACAACCAGCGCGTCGGCGCCGAAGTCCCTGATGGCCGCGGCGGCGCGGTCCACGGCCGCATGCATCCTGTCGTCGCCATCGCCCGGCGCGAGCGGAATGTTGAGGTTGGCGCCGGCGCCGGCGCCATGCCCGGTTTCGTGGGTGTAGCCGGTATAGAATGGATAATAGATGGTGGGGTCGGCATGGACGGAGACGGTGAAGACATCCGCCCGGCGATAGAATATGGCCTGGGTGCCGTCGCCGTGGTGGGCGTCGACATCGAGCACCGCCACCCGGGCGAATTTGCCGCGCAGGCGGTGCGCCGCGACGGCGGCGTTGTTGACATAGCAAAACCCGCTCGCCCGGTCGGCGCGGGCATGGTGCCCCGAAGGCCGGCACAAGGCGTAGGCCGCCGGGGTCCCCGCCAACACCGCGTCAGCGGCGGCGGCGGCGACATGGGTGGCCGCGAGGCATGACGCCCAGCTGCGTGGGCCGAGCGGCACCGCAAGGTCGCCGAGATAGTATCCGGCCTGGGCCACGACGCTCGATGACGGACACGGCGGGCGCACATCCAGATCCGGCTGGCCGTTCCAGTAGGGAAAGGTGTTGGGCCAGACCTCCAGCCCCGCATCGGGCAATGCACGCCAGCGCTCGTAAGCGGTCGCGAGGAAGTCGAGATAGGGTTTTGAATGCACGGTGAGCGCCGGGGCGAGGCCGTAGTCGTTCGGCTTTTCGGCCGCGATCCCCTGCCGATCGAGCGACCGCTGCAGGGCGTCCAGGCGCGCCGGCGTGTCCTTGGGCGGCCGGACCTTGCCCAAGCGCATGAACTGCCGCGGATCGTGGAGATGCTGGTCGGCATGGAAGAACGCGCGGATCACGGGGAAGCTCCAGCCGGGACGGCGGACCACTATGACGGGCCGGCGAGGACGCTGTCGAGAGAGCGGCGGCCAACGCCTGAAGGACGGCTAAAGAAAAAGGGAGGAACCGGAGTTCCTCCCTTTACGATAACCCCGGCGACGGCCCCTTACATCTTGAAGCGGATCCCGGCACGGAAGACGCGGCCCAGCGAGTCGTAGGTTTCGCGGGCGGTGTTGATGGTCAGGAACGACGAGCCGCCGGGGCCCTGGGCCACGGTCACCGGGTCGGAGTTCATGATGTTGCGGATGTTCAGGAAGACATCGGCATCGAAGCCCTTGTCGGCGATGTGAGCGACTTTATAGGACAGCGCCAGGTCGAAATAGGTCGCCCCATCCAGGTGGTTGGTGTCCTGGGTGGGGTTGGTGGTGGTCGAGACCGGGCAACCGCTGGCGCACTCGATATACGACGTGTTGTACACACCGGCGCTGACGCCGCGCAGCGTCAGCGACGCGGTGATGGGGTCGTTGGACCAGGTGACGTCACCGGTGTAGCGCCAGTGCGGCGGGCCCCCGGCGGCGTTGGTGCCCACGGTGTCGGTCGGCGGATTGATGCCGTTGTTCTGGTAACGCTTCAGGAAGTGGGTCGCGAGGAAACGCAGGGTCAGGTTGCCGGCCCAGTCGCTGTTGATGGCGTCCAGCGGCGTGCGGTAACTGGCCTCGATGTCGTAACCGCGGTTGGTTTCAGTCACCAGGTTGAAGGGCGCGATGCGGATCTGGGTGATCACGTTCACGCCGTTCTGCACGCCGCGGATGATCGACGGGCAGTAGGACTGGTTGCCCTGGAAGCAGAAGTCGACGATCTGCTGCGCGGTCACGCTGCCGATCGCATCCGAGATGGCGATGTTGTAGTAGTCGAACGACGCATTGAAGCCGGGGAAGAACTGCGGCGTCAGCACCACGCCGAGACCGGTGGTGTCGGCGACTTCGGGCTTCAAGGCCGGGTTGCCGACCGCGGCGCCCTGGTACTGGGTATTGAGGTTGTTGTTGAAACGGTCGAACACAGTGTTGGTGTTGGCGGTGCCGGCGGCGAACAGGTCGGCCAGGTTCGGCGCGCGGATATCGCGCGAACGCGTGCCGCGGAAGCGGATATCGTCGATCAGGGTCCAGGTCGCGCCCACTTTCCAGGTGGTGACATAGCCCGAGGTCGAATAGCTGGTGGCGCGCATGGCGGCATTCAGGTCGAACGCCCGTGCCCAGACCGCGTCCTTGGCGAGCGGGATGACAGCTTCGACGAAGCCTTCGGTGACGGTGTAGCGGCCGAAATTCGGCAGGAAGTTGCCGAACTGCCAGTTGTTCCTGAGGGAGTCGGGATCCGAGACGCCAAACACCTTCTCGAGGCGGCTTTCGACGCCGGTGGCGATGGACACCGGCCCGGCCCAGGTCGAGAACGGCTCGCCGGTGATGGACACCGCGTAGACATCCTCCTCGAAGTGCTGGACGCGGGACGCCTGGCCCGGCTTGCTCATGGAATTGCCGCTGGTGCCGCCCTGGATGTAATTGAGCCCGGCCGCGGAGTTGACGCCGATGCCCAGAAGGTTCCACGGCACGCAACCGCTGTTCGGGTTGGTGAGCGTGACGCGGCAGACGATCAGGCCCTGGGCGTTGCGCACGGCGTCGATGGCGTTCGAGTACTTGTCGCGCTGGGCGACGCCGGTGGTGTGTTCCGAGGAATGGGTGACGCCCTTCTGGAAATAGAAGCTCCAGTTCCAGGCGGTATCGAGGGCGTCGAACTTGCCGTCGGCGCCGGCCACGAAGCGCCGCGTGGTGCGGTTGTTGAGGGTGCCGAACACGCCCAGGTCCTGGTTCATGGTTCCGATCAGGATCGAGGTCAGCTTGTTGGCCGCGATCTGCGCCGCCACCGACGCCGGGAAGAAGGCGTTGTCGGGCTTCAGCGAGATGTTGGCGATGTTGTAGGTATAGTTGTCGACCGAATAGACCGATGCGTAGTTCCAGGAATATTGCAGGTAGACATTGATGTTGTCGGTGATGTCGAACGCCGCGCGCGTGAACATCGATTGACGGGTGGTCGGGCTGTCCAGCGACTGGTCCGGCGATTTGATAGTTGATTTCCAGTCGCCGCCGACGTTCCAGATGCTCGGCGAGACCAGGTCGCCGTAATTGTACTGGGCCGGCACGCCGCCTGGGCCGAAGTAGATGCCCTTGAGCGGCCCTGAGGTGATGATGCTGCCCGGCGTGGCTTGCGCGACGCCGACGTGGGTCCGCACCAGCTGCTGCGGCACCGAAGTGCTTTGGCCGGGACCGGTGCCGTAGGCGGGATTGAGGATGATGTTGGCGCCCTGGTTGATCCAGCTGCGATTGTAGCCGTTGAGTATGCCGTCCGTGCGCACGGCTTCGGCGCTGAGCAGAACATGTCCGCGGCCGGCAGCGAACGGAACGCCCGCCGTCATGCTGGCTTTCCAGTTGCGGTCGTCACCGTAGGTGGTGACACCGCCGGAGAGTTCGCCCTTAATACCGGTAAACTTCTTGTCGAGGATGAAGTTGACCACGCCCGAGAGCGCGTCGGAGCCGTAGGCGGCGCTGGCCCCACCGGTGACCACGTCGACGCGGCTGATCAGGGTCTGCGGGATGGTGTTGACGTCGACCGAACCGGTGACGGTCGACGGCGCGTTGCGCTGGCCGTCGAGCAGCACCAGGGTGCGGGCCACGCCGATGTTGCGCAGGTTGATGGTGTTGATGCCGGCGGTGCCGGCGCTGACGGTCTGCTGCGAGGTCTGCGGCGTGGCGGAACCGGCCATCGACGGCAGGGTGTTGACGAAGTCGGCGATGTTCGGCGTGGCCGAGTTCTGGATCTGCTCGACGCCGACCACGGTGAGCGGCGTCGGCGCCTCGTAGCCGTCGCGCACCACGCGCGTGCCGGTGACGACGATTTCCTCGACCGGCTGGGCTTGCGCGGCTTGCGGCGCCGATGTCTGGGCGGCGGCCTGGCCGGCGAGCGAAAGGATCAGGGCGGTGGCGCTGACGCCCGCGAGGGCCTGGTGCCTGATGACGGAAGTAGATGATTGACGCGCAAAAGCCCCGCGGACCGACATTCCACGATAGATCATGAAAACCCCCAATGTTACGGCCGAAATTCCCCCATGGACCCCGCGACCGGCGCGAGGGCCATCCCAAACCTTCCGCCGATACTGCTCCGCAAAAAATGCCTGTCAATCAACGAGTAGCCCGGTCCGGGGTAAAACCGCCCGGGAAGCGACATATTGTTGCTGGGGAATCAGCCGCGTTTCGTGTTCGACTCGCTACTGATATAACAGGTACCGCTGCCGCTTGGCCTTGAAAGCTTCCAGGTCTGCCTGCCAGCTCCCGGCAACGGCGCGCGGATCGGCCCCCGCCTTGATCCGGTCGAACACCGGCGCATTGAGCAGCAGCCGTTCAATGCCGTCGATCTGGAATGTGGCGGGATAGAGCTTCCACAGCGCCGCCACCGCTTCCACCCCAAGCTCGGGCACATCCAGGACCGTGCGGTCGGTGACGATGATCTCCACGCCCTGCACGCGCTGGCCGCTGAATTTGTACTGGTCCTCGCCCACAGGTACGTAGGCGACCGGCATGAATTTCACGCCCGGAATGCTCCGCGCATTCAGATAGCCCGCGAGTCTGGCGCCGTCGATCCACGGCGCGCCGAACCGCACGAACGGCGGCTCGGACGGTCCCTTCAGGTGAACGTTGGCCCCTTCGAGCAAAGCCAGGCCGGGATAGACGGTGGCCTGGGCAAGACTGCGCAAATTGGGCGACGGGTTGACCCACAGCAGTCCGGTATCGTCGTACCAATCGCTCCGCTTCCAGCCGGTCATCTTGACCACCGTCAGCTTGGCGCCGATCCGACCCTCGCCGTTGAACAGCAGCGCCAGCTCGCCCATGGTCATGCCCGGGCGCATGGGCTCGGGGAACGGATTGACGTAGGTCTCGCGGCCGGGCGTCGACAGCGGCCCCTGCACCAGCACGCCGCCGATCGGATTTGGCCGGTCGAGCACCACCACCTCCAGCTTCGGCGCCACGGACTCCTGCAGGAAGTACTTCATCAAGGTCTGGAAGGTCCAATAGCGTACGCCCACGTCCTGCAGGTCGATGACGACGGCGTCGAGGTCAGCGAGCGAGTCCGGCGGCGCATGACGCTGGGCCTCGGCGGCGCCGTAGAGGTTGACCACGGGCAAGCCGCTCGCCTTGTCTTTGGTTTCATCGATGACGACGTCGTCGATCGCGCCATCAAGGCCGTGCTCGCCGCTGAACAGCCTGACCACCGTCAATCCCGGCACCGCCGCCGCGCCGTCCTGGCGCAGGACGTCGATGGTGCGCCGCCCGCGCGAATCGATGCCGATGGGGTTGGTGAGCACGCCCACCCGCAGCTTGCCGCCGTGTTTGCCGGCGAGGTCCTTGAGGGTGGCGAAGCTTTCGTCCTGCAGCCGGTCTATGCCGGTGCGGACCTCGGCGCGCAGCGGTTGCGTCATCAGCAGCGCGATCGCAAGGACGCAGAGCAGCCTCATGCCATGGTTCTCCCCGGTGCGGGCGCATTGTATCCTCGCCCCGCCGCTTCACCACAGGGGGATCACATGCGTTTCATCGCTCTCGCTCTTGCCGCCTTACTGCTTTCGCCCGCGGTTCGGGCCCAGGAGGTCGAACGCCTGGCCGGCACCTCCGCCGCGCCGATCGCCGGGGCGGTCACCGTGCCGCCCGGCTACACCACCTACTATCTCAGCGGCGCCACCGCCGCCGTCGCCAACGCCTCGGCCGCCAAAGGCAGCTATGAGAGCTTCGGCGACATCACCACCCAGACCCGCTCGGTGCTCGACAATCTGAAGGGCACTCTGGCCAAGCTGGGCCTGACGTTCGCCGATGTGGTGCAGGCCCACGTCTATATGACCCCGGACCCGAGCAAGAACGGCGAGATCGACTTCGCCGCCATGAACAAGGTGTGGTCGACGGAATTCGGCACGGCCGCACAGCCCAACAAGCCGGCGCGCGCGACGGTGAAGGTCGCGGGCCTCGCCGGTCCGGGGCTCCTGGTGGAGATCGAGTTCACGGCGGTCAAGAAGAAGTAGCCGAGCCGCACGCCATGTCCGAAATCCCCGATGCCCACGAACACCTGGAACACGCCGAGCACGCGGCCCATGCGGCCGCGGAGCTTGGCCTCGCCATTCCGCTGTCGATCACCGTCATGGCGGTGATCGCGGCGGTATGCGGCAGCCTCGAGACCACCGCCGCTTCCACGGCGGTGTTGACGCGTTCCGACGCCGCCGTGCGCCAGGGCGAAGCCTCGGACCTATGGAGCTTCTTCCAGGCGCGCAGCATCAAGAAGAACATGTACGAGGTCGCGGCCGGCGCCGCGCCGCCGGACCGGGCGGCGGATCTGATGGCCAAGGCCGCCGCCTACGCCAAGGAGGAAGAGGATCTTCAGGTCAAGGCGCGCGCCAAGGAGGATGAGGTCCGCAAGGAAGAGGCCCTCAGCACCGATGCCATGGAGCGCCACCACCACCTTGCCATCGCCAGCAACATCGTCCACCTGGCCATCGCCGTCGCCTCGGTGGCGATCCTGGTGAAGCGCCGCTGGCTGTGGTTCGGGTCTTTGGCGATCGCCGCCGTCGGCGTGGGCGCCGCCTTCTTCTAAACCAGCCCCCTTCTAAACCAGTGTGTTCACGGCGGTGAAAAGGCGGCAGGCCGCGCGGGTCAGGCCGTCGCCTTCAGCGCTTCCAGGATTGCGGCCGAGACCGCGTCGGGCTTCTCGTGCGGCACGAAATGTCCGGCGCCGTCCACCACGTGGCGCGCCGCCAGTTTGGTGAACTGGGTGCGTTCCACCTCGGTGGCTTGCGCAGCCGGCCGGCCGAAGCCGTCGTCGCCGCCGTGCAGCAGCACCGTCGGCACCTCCACCTTGGGGCGTTCGGCCAGCTTCTTCTCGACGCCGGCGAAGCGCGCCTCGCCGGGAGCGTTGAAATTGCGGTGGCGGTAGGAGTGGATCACGCACTCCACGAAATCCGGATTGTCGAAGGACGGCGCGGTGAGGTCGTAGAGCGCGTCCGAGAACGTCCAGGTCGGCGACCAGTCCTGCCACATGAACTTGCACAGCGCCTTGCGGTTTTCGGCCAGGCCTTTGCGGCCGACCTCGGTGTTGAAATACCACTGGTACCAGGCGTTCTTCACCGCCGGGGGTGCGGCCGGCGGCGGCGGCGTGATGGTGTTTTGGATGGAATAGCCGCCCATGAGCACCGCGGCACGAACCCGATCCGGATGCAGGGCCGCGGTGACGCAGGCGGCGCGCCCGCCCCAATCGAAGCCGCAGACGGCGAAGCGCTTCAGGTTCAAGGCGTCGGCGAGGTCGACCACGTCCTGGCCGATGGCCGCCTGCTCCGCCATGCGCGGGGCCGATGTATCGAGGATCCTGGTGGGACCATAGCCGCGCAGGTAAACCGCCAGCGCCCGGAAGCCGGCCTTGGCCAGCACCGGCGCCACGCCGTCATAGGCGTGAGCATCGTCGGGGAAACCGTGCAGCAGGATGACCGGAAACCCCGACGCGTTGCCGCTGTCGTGATAGCCGATGTCGAGGAACGGCGTGCGCGCCCTCTTCACCGGCGCGCCCTGAACCGCCTGCGCAGAAACGCGTGAGACGCCCAGCGCGGCAAAGGCGGCGCCTTGGGCCATGACCTGTCGGCGTGTCGGCATCGGTTCCTCCCTTGTTGCAGGGAAACATAGCGGCTTTACCGCGGCCGGAGAACCGCGGAAGAGGCCGCTTTGGCGATGTGTCATTTTATGGGAGACGCGTCTTTGCTAGAGCATTTTCCGATGAAGTGGATGCCGGTTCATCGCAGAAAATGCGACCAAACCAAAAAGATTAGAGCATGATCGCGATGCAATATGACTCGATCATGCTCTAATATTTTCGGCCGTTTGAGGCCTGTCCGGAGACCCGTCATGCGCCGTGCCGTCCTTGCCTGGGCCATGATCGCAGCGCTTCCCGCCGCGGCCGCGGACAAGCGCGCCGAGAGCACGATCGCCTTCGCCGACAGCGGCGGCATCCAGGATTGGCAGGCCGTGGACGACAGGGGTCTCTATGTGCGCGGCACGAACCGCCAATGGTATTACGCCACCCTGTTTTCGCCGTGCTTCGGGCTGTCCACCAGCCACAGCGTCGCCTTCATCACCAGCCCCGGCGGCAGCTTCGACAAATTCAGTTCCGTCGTCGTGGAAAACAGCCGCTGCCCGGTGACGTCGCTGGTCAAATCCGATCCGCCGCCTAAAAAGGAACCGGCAGGGAAAAAGTGATCAGTCGTCGAGCTTGGACTGATCCAGGGCCCGTGTTTCACGGGCCCGTTGTTTTTCCGCCTGCTGTTTTTCGGCCTTGGTGCGTCCGAATTTGGCGCGGTTGGCGTCGGCGGCGCGATCCTTGTCGGCCCGGGCCTTCTGCTTGCGCTTCTCACGCAGGTTGATGACTTCGCCCATGGCACCGTCCCGAAATGCGCGCGGCTCCTCAGGAACCGGACCGGCAGCCTGGAGTCCGTCTCCGGCCGCGTCAAGGCCCGAGCCTGTACGCGGAACCCGCGACCAGCTACCTTTCAGCGGGGGTCACGGGGGATATGGGTCTTTTCCGGCAGCTCTATGTGCAGGTGCTGATCGGCATCCTGCTGGCCGTCGCCCTCGGCCTGGCGGCGCCGCAGGCGGCGCTCGCCATGAAACCCCTGGGCGACGCCTTCATCGCGCTGCTGCGCATGATGCTGGCACCCATCATCTTCTGCGCCATTGTCCTGGGCCTCACGCATGTCGCCGACATGCGCCAGCTCGGGCGCCTGGCCCTGAAAGCCCTGATCTATTTCGAGACCGCCACGACCTTGGCCATGATCCTGGGCTTCGCGGCGGTCAATGTCTTCCGACCCGGCGATGGCCTGCATGCCAACGGCCTCGAGGTGACGGAAAGCGTGGCGCGCGCCACCTCCAGCGCCACCCAGTTCACCGCCGTGCGGTTCTTCCTCAGCATCATCCCCAATACCCTGGTTGACGCCTTTGCCCGCGGCGAGATCCTACAGGTGCTGTTCATCTCGGTTCTGGTGGGCATGGCCTTGAGCATCGGGGGCGTGCGCAAGGAGTCCGTGGTCCTGAAGGCCATCGCCGAGGGTCAGGACATCCTGTTCAAGATCCTGGGCTTCCTCATGCGCCTCGCTCCCATCGGCGCCTTCGGAGCCATGGCGGCGGCCATCGGCGCCTTCGGCGCGGTGACCCTGGTTTATCTTGCCAAACTCGTGGCCCTTGCCTGGCTGTGCTCGATCTTTTTCGTGGTGGTGGTCATGGGCGCGGTCGCCATGATGTGCGGCCTGTCCATCTTCAGGATCATCACCCTGATCCGCGACGAACTGCTGCTGGTGCTCGGCACGGCGTCGGGGGAAGTGGTGCTGCCGCGCATGATGCGCAAGCTGGAGCAGGCCGGCTGCGACCAGGCGGTGGTGGGCTTCGTCCTGCCCGCCGGCTACAGCTTCAACCTGGACGGCACGTCGATCTATATGGCGGTCTGCGCCGGCTTCATCGCCCAGGCCACCGACGCACCGTTCCCCATCGGCGAACAGCTGGCGATGATGGGCGTGATGCTGCTGACGTCCAAGGGCGGCTCGACGGTGGCGGGCGGCGCCTTCGTCAAACTGGCCGCCACCCTGCAAACCACTCGCAGTCTGCCCCTCGCCGGGCTGAACTTGATCTTCGGCATCGACCGCCTCCTGGCGACGGCCCTGGCCCTCACCAATCTTATCGGCAATGCCCTGGCCGTCATCGTAGTGGCGAAATGGGAGCGGGCGTTCACGCCCGCCAGGTTCGACCTCTATCTTGCGCGCCAGGCCGCCGGGCAGATCGACGCCTCGGGAGCGGAGAGAACGCCGTCATGACTCCGCGCATCGCACCCGCGCCGCCGGCCGCGACCCCGGAAGGCCGGGCCCTGGAAGAGCGCATCCGCGCCGCCCGGGGCGAGATCAACCCGCTCTACGCCGCCCTGCTCAACAGTCCGCCGGTCGCCCATGGCTGGGAGCAGATGCTGACCGCCATTCGCCAGAAAACCGACCTGCCGGCGCATCTGCGGGAGCTGGTGATCCTGCGCATCGCCGTGCTCAACCGCGCGGCCTATGAGTTCGCCAGCCACCTGCCCCATGCCCGCGCCGCCGGCGTCCCGGAGGAGAAACTCGCCGGCGTGCGCAGCGGCGACCCGGCGCCGTTCGACGCCCGGGAGCGGCTGGTGCTGGAATACACGGAAGCCATGACCCGCGCGGTCGATGTGCCGGACGCCCTGTTCACGCGAATCGCCGACGCCTTCGACCCCCGGGGCCGGGTGGAACTCACCGCCACCATCGCCGCCTACAACATGGTCTCGCGTTTCCTGGTGGCGCTGCAGATCCAGTAAAAACAAAGGGGGTCTGCCGCAACCGGCAAACCCCCCGTTTTCCCCCTGAAACTGGGGATATCTAGAAGCCCGGAACTTCGACCTTCTTGACGGCGTCGACGGCGCCCTGGGCGGCCTGCTCGACGGCGGCGACCGCTTTTTGCACGGTCTTCTTGGCCTTGCGCACGACACGCTTGGCGGTCTGCTTCACCGAACTCTTTTTGGCGGCGATCTTCTTCTTCACGGCCTTCTTGACGGCTTTGGCTTTCGCCTTGCCCTTGCGCACGATCTTTTTCACGGCTTTCTTGGCGGCGGCTTTTTTCGCAGCCACCTTCTTTTTCGCCTTCTTCTTAGCAGCCATTGGAACTCCTCCTGTGTATTGGCTGAGGCGAGCCTATCTCATCGGCCGCGTGCATGCCTATCCCCGACCGCGCCGCGCGCGCGATTTTCGTCTGTCTGTGGTCGAGAAGCCGCTCCGGCGCCGCGATCGCCCGGAAGAGCGCGGGGAGGCCGGCCGTCGGCGTGCCGGGTCACCGGGCTTTTGCAACACTCCCTCCTCGGCATGTCTCGCGGCACGTGTCTCATGGCGCGTGTGTCGCCCGCGTTTCATCACCGGCACCCTGCCCATGGCCTCGCCGATTCACGGACACCTGGGACACCTGGACCGGCCGCCGGGACTCGGCGCGCGCGGGGAGACGGTTCGACGGGTTCTTGCCACGGGCAATACGGGGGCATGCCCTTGGCGGCGCGCCGGCGGGAACCGCAGCCATCCACCCCCGCCAGAGCCACGCCCGCCGGAAGAGGTGCGACTCCACCCCGCGCGAGATCCGGACGCGCCTTTTCGGGCCCGGAATCCTCTCGTATTCCCGCACCGCGGCACCCGGTCGTGAGGCCGAAATCGCGAGGCAGAAAAAGCCGGGTTTGGGAAGCCCTGTTGTAACTTTTGCGTGAATTTTCCCCAGTTACCGCGCCACCCCCTCAAACGCCTAAAAATCAGATATAAACGGTTGTTTCGCCTGCGGCCGGCCGGGCTTACTCTGACCGCCAGCAGACGAAAAAGGGGCGGTTCCGCACGCGCGGTGAAAACCCGTCACCAAGGCACTTTACGGCCGGCATGCCGCTCGCGCGCCGCCGGCCCTGTCGGGAGCATGTTTACGTGAGCAGTGTTGGCAGGTTTTTCGATCCGTCCACCACCGGCGGCAAAGCCGTCCTCGGGGCGATCGCCCTGGCGGTGGCGGCGACCGGGTATCACTTCTTGCAGCCGTCCGCCGCCAAGCGGGCACCCGACGTCACGGTTCCGGTCAATGTCGAGAAGGTCGCCCGCCAGGACGTTCCGGTGACGCGCATCGGCTACGGCACGGTGCGCGCGTTCAACTCGGTGGTGCTCAAGGTGCGCGTCGACGGCGCGCTGCAGAAAATTCTCTTCAAGGAAGGTCAGGACGTGAACGAAGGCGACGTCCTCGCCCAGATCGATCCGCGCCCCTATCAGGCGGCCCTCAACCAGGCGCTCGCCAAGAAATCCCAGGACGAAGCCCAACTCGCCAAGGCGCGCAACGACCTCAAGCGCTTCACCACCCTGAACGCCAGCCAGTTCGCCAGCCAGCAGACCCTGGAGACGCAGCAGACCAACGTCGCCGCGCTCGAAGCGACCGTGAAATCCGACGAAGCCGCGGTCGAGAATGCGCGCGTGCAACTGGGCTACACCACCATCACCGCGCCGGTGCCGGGCCGTATCGGCCTGCGCCAGGCCGATGTCGGCAACATCCTGCGCGCCGCGGACCAGGTCGGCCTGGCGGTGATCTCCACCGTGCATCCGATCTCGGCGATCTTCTCCCTGCCGGCCTCCGAACTGCCGACGCTGACCCGCGCCGGTTTCGCGAAACCGATGCCGGTCTACGCCTACACCTCCGACGACCGCGAGAAGCTCGCGGAGGGCGAACTGCTCACGGTCGACAGCGCGGTCGATGAAAGCTCGGGTTCGGTCAAGTTGAAGGCCACGTTCCAGAACGCCGACAATCGCCTGTGGCCCGGCCAATCCATCAGCGCGCACCTCCTGGTCACCACCGCGAAGGATGCGCTGACGGTCCCGGCCAACGCCGTGCAGCGCGGCCCCACCGGATTGTTCGTCTATGTGGTCGACGCCGGCAGCAAAGCCATGGTGCGTCCGGTCGAGACCACCGAAACCTTCGGCGACCACGTCATCGTCGTGTCCGCCGACTTGAAGGAAGGCGACATGGTGGTGACCACCGGCCAGTCGCGCCTGCAGCCCGGATCCAAGGTATCGGTCCATGGCGACAAGGGCGCCGACGCCAAGGCCGAGGGCAAAGCGGCCGAGAAACCCGACGCGAAGGGCGGCGAGCGGTGAGCGTCTCTGCTCATTTCATCAATAGACCCGTAGCCACATCGCTCTTCATGGCGGCGATCCTCGCCGTCGGCGCCGCCGCCTATCCCTTCCTACCCATCGCCGCCCTGCCGACGGTGGATTTTCCGACCATTTCCGTCAACGCCAACCTGCCGGGCGCCAGTCCGGAGACCATGGCGGTGTCGGTGGCACAGCCGCTGGAACGCCAGTTCGCCCAGATCCCCGGCGTCACGCAAATGACGTCCACCAGCATTCTAGGCCGCACCGAGATCACGGTTCAATTCGACCTGGACCGCAATATCGACGGCGCCGCCCAGGACGTGCAGTCGGCCATCAACGCCGCCGGCGGCCAGCTGCCGCGCAGCATGCCGGCACCGCCCAGCTACAACAAGGTCAACCCCGCCGACGGTCCGCTGCTGGGCGTGGCCTACCAGTCGGACGTGCTGCCGCTGACCGAACTGGACGACATGGTCGAGAATCTCGTTCTACAGCAGGTGTCGCAGCTGCCGGGCGTGGGCAAGGCCAATGTGCTCGGCCAGCAGAAGCCCGCCATCCGCATCCAGATCGACCCCATCAAACTGGCCGCCGCCGGCCTGTCGATGGAGGAAGTGCGCGCCATCATCAACGCCGCCTCCACCAACTCGCCCAAGGGCGCCATTGAAGTGGGCGCCAAGGGCTACACCATCTACAGCAACGACCAGCTGGTGCAGGCCGAGGCCTTCAACGACGTGGTGCTGGCGTTCCGCAACGGCTCGCCGGTGCGCGTCTCCGACATCGGCCGCGCCATCAACGGGGCCGAAAACGCCAAGATGATGACCCGCGACGCCCAGGGGCGCCCGGCCATCGGCGCCTTCATCAGCAAGCAGCCGGGCGCCAACACCGTCGAGACCGGCGACCTGGTGGAAGCCACCATCCAGAAGGCGCAAGGGCTGCTGCCGCCGTCGGTCAGGGCTTACAAGTTCCACGACCGCATGCAGACCATCCGCGCCTCGGTGGCGGAAGTGAAGGAAACCCTGGTCATCACCGCGCTGCTGGTGGTGCTGGTGATCTTCATCTTCCTGCGCAACATCTGGGCGACGGTGATCCCGGCGCTGGCGATCCCGCTGGCCATCGTCGGCACCTTCGCCGGCATGTATCTCCTGAATTACAGCATCGACAACCTGTCCTTGATGGCCATGTCCATTGCCGTTGGATTCGTGGTCGACGACGCCATCGTCATGCTGGAAAACATCTACCGCCACATCGAGAACGGCATGAAGCCGATGGAAGCGGCCATAAAAGGCTCGGCCGAGATCGGCTTCACCATCGTCTCCATGTCGCTGTCCCTGGTGGCGGTGTTCATTCCGCTGCTGCTCATGGGCGGCCTGATCGGGCGCCTGTTCCGCGAATTCGCCATGACCGTGAGCATGACCATCCTGCTCTCGGGCATCGTGTCGCTGACCATGACGCCGATGCTGTGTTCCAAGTTCCTGAAACAGGCGCACGGCCAGCGCCACGGCAAGCTCTATATGGCCGTCGAGAACGGCTTCAAGGCCATGTACGACTTCTACGTCCGCACCCTGGATGCCGCCTTCCAGCGCCAGAAACTGGTGTTCGGCGTGTTCCTTGCCACCATCGCGCTCTCGGGCGTGCTTTATCTGCTGGTGCCCAAGGGATTCTTCCCGCAGCAGGACATCGGTCTCGTCTCCACCGTGGTCGAAGGCGCCCAGGACATCTCCTTCGCCGAGATGGACCGGCTCCAGGACCAGGTCCGTGCCGTGGTCGCCTCCGACCCGGACATCATGGGTCTCGCGTCCACCGCGCCCTTCGGTGGCCAGAGCGTCAACATCGGGCGCATCATCTCGGTGCTGAAGCCGCACCGCGAGCGCAAGGCGACCGCGGATGAGATCATCGCCCGCCTGCGACCGCAGCTCGCCAAGATCACCGGCGTACGGGCCTATATGCAGGCCGCGCAGGACATCGTCATCGGCGCCCGCGCCGCGCGCACCCAATACCAGTACACCCTGCAGGACGTGGACGTGCACGAACTGTACGAGTGGACGCCGAAGCTGACCGCAGAGATCGGCAAGCTGCCGATGGTGCGCGACGTCGCCAGCGACCTGCAGACCGGCGCCACCACCGCCACCCTGACCATCGACCGCGACCAGGCGGCGCGCTACGGCATCCAACCCCAATTGATCGACGACACACTTTACGACGCCTTCGGCCAGCGCCAGGTCGGCCAGTATTTCACCCAGGTGAATACCTACCGCATCATCATGGAAGTCCTGCCGGAACTGCAGGGCGACATGCGCACGATGGATAAGATCTTCATCAAGTCGCCGACCACCGGCCAGCAGGTACCGCTCTCGACCTTCATCAAGGTCGACACCAAGCCGGTGAGTTCGCTGTCCATCAGCCACCAGGGCCAGTTCCCGGCGGCGACCATCTCCTTCAACCTGGCGCCGGGTGCGGCGCTCGGCGACGCCGTCAAGGCCATCGAGGACCTGAGCCTCAACATCGGCACGCCGGCCGGGCTCAAGGGCACGTTCCAGGGCACCGCCCAGGCGTTCAAGGAATCGCTGGCCAGCCAGCCCTACCTGATCGCCGCGGCGATCCTGTCGGTCTATGTGATCCTGGGAATGCTGTACGAGAGCTACATCTATCCCCTGGCGATCCTGGCCACCGTGCCCTCCGCCGGCGTCGGCGCGCTGTTTACCCTGCTGGTGGCCGGCTACGACCTGACCGTCATCGGCCTGGTGGGGGTGCTGCTGCTGATCGGTATCGTCAAGAAGAACGGCATCATGATGGTGGACTTCGCCATCAACGCCCAACGCCAACGCGGCGCCGAGCCCCTGGCCGCCATCCGCGAGGCCTGCCACCTGCGCTTCCGCCCGATCATGATGACCAGCTTCGCTGCCCTGCTCGGCGGCCTGCCGCTGATGTTCTCCATGGGTGCCGGCTCGGAAATGCGCCGGCCCCTCGGTTTCGCCATGGTCGGCGGCCTGCTGGTGAGCCAGGTGCTCACCCTCTATACCACGCCGATCGTCTACCTCTACCTGGAGCGCTTCCGCACCCGCAAACAGCGGCGCGCGGCCGCCGAAACCGTCGGTTTGGCCCATCCCGCGGAATAAACCTTAAGCCCGAGTTCAGTTTGTTGGAAAGGCGTTAACGTGAGCATCTCCGGTCATTTCATTCAACGCCCGGTCGCGACCTCATTGCTCATGGCGGCGATCCTCGCCGTCGGCGCCGCCGCCTATCCCTTCCTGCCCATCGCCGCCCTGCCGACGGTGGATTTCCCGACCATCTCGGTCTACGCCAACCTGCCGGGCGCCAGCCCGGAGACCATGGCGGTGTCGGTGGCGCAGCCGCTGGAGCGCCAGTTCGCCCAGATCCCGGGCGTGAGCCAGATGACCTCGACAAGCATTTTGGGCAACACCCAGGTCACCATCCAGTTCGACCTGGACCGCAATATCGACGGCGCCGCCCAGGACGTGCAGTCGGCCATCAACGCCGCCGGCGGCCAGCTGCCGCGCACCATGCCGTCGCCGCCCAATTACAACAAAGTCAATCCGGCCGACGCGCCGATCCTGGGCATGGCCTACCAGTCCGACACCCTGCCGCTGACCGACCTGGACGACATGGTCGAGAATCTCGTGTTGCAGCAGGTGTCGCAGCTGCCGGGCGTAGGCCAGGTGCGCATCCTGGGCCAGCAGAAGCCCGCCATCCGCGTGCAGATCGATCCCATCAAGCTGGCGGCCTCGGGCCTGTCGCTCGAGGACGTGCGCGCCACCATCAACGCCGCCTCCACCAACGCGCCCAAGGGCAACATCGAGGTGGGCGCCAAGGGCTACACCATTTACGGCAACGACCAGTTGACCGAGGCCGCGGCCTTCAACGACGTGGTGCTGGCGTTCCGCAACGGCGCGCCGGTGCGCGTCTCCGACATCGGCCGCGCCATCTCGGGCGCCGAGAACACCAAGATCGGCGCCCGCGGCGGCGACGGCAAGCCGATGATCGGCTCGTTCATCAGCAAGCAGCCGGGCGCCAACACCGTCGAGACCGGCGAGGCCATCGAGGAAACCATCAAGAAGGCGCAAGGACTGCTGCCGCCGTCGGTCAAGACCTACAAGTTCCAGGACCGCATGCAGACCATCCGCGCCTCGGTGGCGGAAGTGAAGGAGACTCTCCTGATCACCGCCGGCCTGGTGGTGCTGGTGATCTTCATCTTCCTGCGCAACGTGTGGGCGACGGTGATCCCGGCGCTGGCGATCCCGCTGGCCATCGTCGGCACCTTCGCCGGCATGTATCTGTTGAATTACAGCATCGACAACCTGTCCTTGATGGCCATGACCATAGCGGTTGGATTTGTGGTCGACGACGCCATCGTCATGCTGGAGAACATCTACCGCCACATCGAGAACGGCGTGCCGCCCATGGAAGCGGCCATGAAAGGCTCGGCCGAGATCGGCTTCACCATCGTCTCCATGTCGCTGTCCCTGGTGGCGGTGTTCATTCCGCTGCTGCTCATGGGCGGGATCATCGGCCGCCTGTTCCGCGAGTTCGCCATGACCGTGAGCATGACCATCCTGCTCTCGGGCATCGTGTCGCTGACCATGACGCCGATGCTGTGTTCCAAGTTCCTGCGGAACGAACATGGCGGGCAGCACGGCAGGCTCTACGTCGCGATCGAGAACGGCTTCAAGGCCATGTACGATTTCTACGTCCGCACCCTGGATGTCGCCTTCCGGCGCCAGAAACTGGTGTTCGGCGTGTTCCTCGCCACCATCGCGCTCTCGGGCGTGCTCTATGTCCTGGTGCCCAAGGGTTTCTTCCCGCAGCAGGACATCGGCCTGATCGCCTCGGTCACCGAAGGCGCCCAGGACATCTCCTTCGCCGAGATGGACCGGCTGCAGGACCAGGCCCGGGCGGTCATCGCCGCCGACCCGGATGTGCTGGGTGTCGGCTCGACCATGGGCTTCGGCGGCCAGAGCATGAACAACGGCCGCATCATGGTGCTCCTGAAACCGCATCGCGAGCGCAAGGCCAACGTCGATCAGATCATCGACCGGCTGCGTCCGCAGCTGGCGCGCATCGCCGGCATGCGGGTCTATATGCAGGCCTCGCAGGACATCGTCATCGGCGCCCGCGGCACCCGCACGCAGTACCAGTACACCCTGCAGGACGTGGACTTCCGCGAACTGAACGAGTGGACCCAGAAACTCACCGAGGCCATGGCCAAGCTGCCGATGCTGCGCGACGTCGCCAGCGATCTGCAGACCGGCGCCACCACCGCCACCCTGACCATCGACCGCGACCAGGCCGCGCGCTACGGCATCCAGCCCCAATTGATCGACGACACGCTGTACGACGCCTTCGGCCAGCGCCAGGTCGGCCAGTATTTCACCCAGGTGAATACCTACCGCATCATCCTCGAGGTCCTGCCCGAGTTGCAGGGCGACATGCGCACCCTGGACAAGATTTTTGTCAAGTCGCCCACCACCGGCCAGCAGGTACCGCTCTCGACCTTCATCAAGGTCGACACCAAACCGGTGAGTTCTCTCTCCATCAACCACCAGGGCCAGTTCCCGGCCTCGACCATCTCCTTCAACCTGGCGCCGGGCGTGGCGCTCGGCGACGCGGTCAAGGCCATCGAAGACCTCAGCCTTGAAATGGGCGCGCCTTCGACGCTCAAGGGCCTGTTCCAGGGCTCGGCCCAGGCGTTCAAGGAATCGCTGGCCAGCCAGCCCTACCTGGTGGCCGCGGCGATCCTGTCGGTCTACGTGATCCTCGGAATGCTGTACGAGAGCTACATCTATCCCCTGGCGATCCTCGCCACCGTGCCCTCCGCCGGCGTCGGCGCGCTCCTGACTCTGCTGCTCGCGGGCTACGATCTCTCGGTGATCGGCCTGGTGGGGGTGCTGCTGCTGATCGGCATCGTCAAGAAGAACGGCATCATGATGGTGGATTTCGCCATCAACGCCCAGCGGAGCCGCGGCGCCGAGCCCTTGGCCGCCATCCGCGAGGCCTGCCACCTGCGCTTCCGCCCGATCATGATGACCAGCTTCGCCGCCCTGCTCGGCGGCCTGCCGCTGATGTTCTCCGTGGGTGCCGGCTCGGAAATGCGCCGGCCCCTCGGCTTCGCCATGGTCGGCGGCCTGCTGGTGAGCCAGGTGCTCACTCTCTACACCACACCGATCGTCTACCTCTACTTGGAGCGCTTCCGCACCCGCAAGGAACGCCGGGCCGCCGAAACCGTCGGCCTGCCGCAGCAGCACCCGGCGGAATAGAGCATGTTAGGCCGAAGTGGAAACCGGTTCGGCCGCTTAACATGCGACCAAACAAAGACCTAGACTCTGTTTCCGATTCAACGAAGCGGAAACAGAGTCTAGGCAGACCCAAACAAAAAGGGCCGCTTCGGAACCCGAAGCGGCCCTTTTCCTTGCCGGGGTTTCAGGTGCCGACCTTCAGGGTGCTGACAAGCCCCTTGAGGCAGGCGATCACGCTGAGCGCGGTGATCTTGCCGGTGGCGGGCTTCTCCGGCGTCGGCACGTTCTCGATGGTCATCTCGAAACGCGCGGAATCGGCGTCCACCTTGATCGTATGGGTGTTGCGGGTGACCGTCGGGTCCGCCCAGATCTGCAGGCGGGTACGGTCGACCCCGATCCCGGCCAGGCCCAAAGCCGCCGCGACATTGACGTTGGCGGGGAAGCCCTTGGCGCCGTCGCGGGCGCTGCCGTCGAACACCTTCAGCGGTTCCTTGACGTCGGTGACGTCGATGTTGTTCTCGACTAGATGCGGCGAGCCCAACAACGTATGCGGCGGCTTGCGCGTGACCATGGTCACGGAATGGACTTCGGTCTGGGCGGCGGCGCGCACGGCGTCCAGGCCGAGGAGCGCGCCGGTGGCGAGGATGATGCGTCCGCCGCTGGCCTTGGCGAGATCGACCACATGCATATTGCGCAAGAGGGCGGCGCCGCTGACGGTCACCAGGATCTTGCCGGCCTTGACCACCGGTTCGGCGATCGACGCGAAGGCCGCCGCCGGAGCCGCGTCGACGATGACGTCGCAGCGCCTGGCCAGTTCCTCGGGCGAGACCACGTCCACGGGATGCTTGAGCTTGGCGACGCTCGCTTTGGCCTTGGCTTCGTCACGGCCGGAAACCGCCTCGAGGGTGAGCCCTTCGATCCCCGCGTCGAGTGCCCGTCCTACACCGCCGCCGATGGTGCCGAAGCCTGCGATACCTACCTTCACGTCACACTCCTGTTTTATGCCTCGACGTGATTGCCACAAGGCTTGGTCCGAGGGGAATACCGATTCTTCGGGCGGCCATATCCGCCGGTTAAAAAGTGCGCCGGATGCTGAACGACAGGTAGTCCCGGTCGGCGAAGGGCTGGCGCGCCGGGGACCCGAAATAGTGGGTCATCGTGAGGCTTGCCTCCCAGACCGCGCGATACAGCATGCGCAGGCCGAACTCGACATCCCCCGCCTTGGCGTTCTGGGCGCCGTCCACCGCCGAACTGCCGGTGAGGCCGTATCCGAAGCCCACCGGCACACTGAGGTCCGCGCCGGGGAACACGTTGAAGTACTGCGGCTCGAACACGCCGCGCAGGGCGGCGGCAAAGGTGTTGCGGGTCAGGTCCCGGGCGCCGGCGTTGCGGGTCACGTCCAGCACGCGGTTGGCCGCGACCTCGCCCGAGAGATTGGCGCCGTCCCAGAATTTCGACGGCGCGAAATTGACGACGCTGGAGACCTGGGCATGGAGCGTGTTGCCGACGGCGAAGAGCGCGTTCGGCCCGCCGTCGATGGGCGTTCCGCTCGGCACCAGGCGCGGCCGCGACACCAGCGGCATGTTGCGGCGGGTGGAGATCTCGCCGGCGATGGAGCTGTCGCCGAGATAGCCGCTGGCGCTGACGCCGAAGACCTGGATGGCGTCGGGATAGACCATGTAATAGGCGCCGACCGCGCCGGTCCCGGTATAGGCGCCCGGCGGCACATTGATCTTATAGGCGCCGCCCGTGCCGGTGCCGGACGGCACGCCGTAAGCCGAGGGTTTTTCGACGACGGCCGAAGATTGGGCCGTAGCGCCGCCGATATAGGCACCCGAACGAATATAGAGTTGCGGATATTTGGCGTTGAAGCGGCTGGCGTAAAAGCCCAGGTCGGCCGCGTCGGTATTAATATGCACGGACGCGCCGAACTGCGCGCTGGGCGGCGTGTAGTCGCGGGCGCGCTGCAGGTACTGGGTCGGGCTGATGATGATGCGTTCGCCGCCGGTGTCGGCGAAGTCGGCGACGCTGAAGAAACTGCCGACGCCGGGAAAGCGGCTCTTGCGCCACTCGAACTGGTAGTAGGCCGCGACCGAGACATTGGAGGCAGGCTGCGCGCTGCCCGAGACCTGCCACACCGGCAAATAGACATCGCTGGCGCGCGCATAGGGCAGGCTGGCGGCGCGGGTGGCGTCCACCGGCGCCTGGCCTGCCGCCACGCCGTTCTCGGCGAAGAACAGGCTCTCGCCCCACACCAGGGTATGCCGTCCGGCGCGCAACGCCACCGGCAGGCCGCCGACATCGAAGGCGCCGTAGACAAAGGCGTTGAGGATTTCCGCGTTGCGGCCATGGAGGTCGCGCACCGCCGGCACGAAGGCGGTGTTGCTCACCGAATGCGGGTTGAAGGTGGCGGGCGAGTCATTGTCGGTGGCCTGGGCGAACACCGTGTCGTACCAGGCGGTGGCGCTGACCTCGGCGCCGAAATCGCCATAGCGGATCCCCAATTCGGAGGTCAGGTCGAACCGGTTGGAGATGAAGCCGGGGCGGAAGTCGCGATTGCCGTCATCGGCATTGGGATCGGAAAGCAAAGTTGGATCTGCGGAGTCCAGCCGCACCCCGCCGCTATAGCGGAGGGTGTTGTCCCAACGGATCGTGGTGGCGCCGTTGTTGAAAATTTCGGTGGCGAAAGCGGGTTGGCCTGCGGCAACCGCGCTCAGGGCGGCCCACAGAATAGGCCGTCCAACCAACTGGATCCCTTTCGCTGGCACCGCCCCCCGTCCCCCTGGGTACGTCCCAAATGTTGTCTCTTATGTATAGCCTGACTTATCAAGGGCCGCCCATGGTATCGTACGCACCGATGGAGTCTTGAAATGCGTCTGCGGACCGGCATTGCAGCCTTGGCCCTGGCCTGCGCCGCCCTTGCGGGAGTGCGGGCGGCCGTGGGCGTATCGGCGGTCGACGCCGAGCAGCTCAGGACCACCCTGACCCCGGTGGGCGCGGAACGGGGGGCCAATGCGGACGGCTCCATTCCCTCCTGGACCGGGGGTTTCACCGCCTCACCCCAGGGTTACCAGCAAGGCGCGCCACGTCCCGATCCTTTCAGCGCCGACCGCCCACTGTTCGCCATTACCGCCGCCAACGTCAAAGACTACGCCGCCAAACTGCCGGAAGGTGCGCGCGCGCTGTTCCAGCGGTTCCCCGACTATCGCATGGACGTCTACCCCACCCGCCGCAGCGCGGCGGCGCCGGGCGCGGTCTACGAGGCCATCGCACGCAACGCCGTGCGCGCCAAGGCGGCTCCCGAGGGCATCCAGTACGGTATCGAGGGCGCGGCCGGCGGTATTCCGTTCCCGATCCCCAGGAGCGGCGCCGAGGTGATGTGGAACCACATCCTCGCCTTCTGGGGTCCGGCGCGGGAAACCCACATCAGCACCTATGTGATCTCCAGCGCCGGCACCATCGACCGCACCGCCGCCTACACCGAGATCGCGGATTTCCCTTACTACTATCCGGGCGCCGCGCCGGACTCCTTCGGCAACTACTACTTCAAGACCCGCCGCATCACGGATGCCCCGGCGGCGAAATTCGGCGAAGGCTATCTCGCCTGGCAGCCGATCAACTCCGAACGCACCAAGTTCGCGGCCTGGCGCTATTTGCCGGGCGAACGCCGCGCGCGGCGCGGACCGTCGCTGTCCTACGACACGCCGGACCCGGATGCCTCGGGCTTCCAGATGCTGGACGAGTACTACTTGTTTTTTGGCGGGCTCGACCGCTACGACTTCAAGCTGGTGGGCAAGTCCGAGATGTACGTGCCCTACAACAACAACCGGCTTTACGGCCTGCCTTCCGCCGGCATCCTCGGCCCGAAACACGCCAATCCCGACGCGCTGCGTTATGAACTGCACCGCGTGTGGGTGGTGGAAGGCACGCTCGCGCACGGCAAGAGCCACGTCGCGCCCAGGCGCCGGTTCTACGTCGACGAAGACACCTGGTTCGCGCTCTACGCCGAGAGCTGGGACGATACCGGCAAGCTGTGGAAGTTCGGTCACGGCACCATGTATGTGGTGCCGGAGTTGCCCGCCGTTATCCTCGGCAGCCAGTTCATCTACGACCTGACCTTGGGCGGCTATGTCTACGGCTTCGCCTTCAACGGCGACCCGATCCAGTACAAGGTCACCGCGCCGCACAGCGCCGCGGCCCTCGGCCCCGACGCCATGGTCAACCAGTCGGCACGCTAAAATCAAAAATAGAAACCGTCACGCCGGAGGCGTGCCAATAAAAACGGCAGCGAGCGCTTAGGACGTTTGGGCCGCAGACTTAAAAATAGAGGCCGTCACGCCGGAGGCGTGCCAATAAAAACAGCAGCGAGCGCTTAGGGCGTTTGGGCCGCAGACTTAAAAATAGAGTCCATTATAGGCAAGGCTGGCGACGCGCAGCATCTCGGCCGCGGGCATCTTGCCGACCATGACGGTCGACAGCACGTCGTCCTGCCACAGGCACACCAGCACATCGCCACGCCTGGTAATCTCGAACTGTTCGCGGCCGGAGGAGTTCTCCAGGTAAAGCGTGAATGGCTCACCCGAGACGCTGCGATAGGCGATCTTGACCGCTTTGCCGCGCGCGCCCGGCACCACCGACACATCCGCCAGGGTGTAACCAGCCTTGGCGAGGTCCGGCAGTTTCAAGGTCAGGCCCAGGGTTTCCGAGATTTTCGCAGCATCGGCCGCGACCGCCTGGCCGGCAACCGCGCCGCTATGCGCCGCGACCGCAGTGTCGATGACATCGCCGCCCGGCAGGAGAACGCGGTAGCCGAACGCGGCCGCCACGGCGATCAGCACGCTGGCCGCCATGGCCAGGCGCGCGAAGTTCAGGCGCAGGGGCTGTTTACGCTCCACTGAAACAAGCGCCCTGTGCATCGCCAGCGGCACCGGGCGGTCGATCAAAGGTCCGTAGTGGGCCGCGATCAAGGCCTTGTCCGCCCGATAGGCCGCGACCTTTTCCGCCAAAGCCGGATCGGCCGCGATCCGGTCCGCGAACGCCCGCGCGCGCGCCGGATCCAGCTCGCCGTCGATGAAGGCGTGGATATCTTCCTCGGCAAGGGGTTCGAAACCGGTCATGACCGCACCCCCTTCCTGTTCGCGGCGGGCCCGGACTCCAGTTCCTGACGCAGGCGTTCCCGCGCCCGGGCCAGGCGCGACATGATGGTGCCGATAGGCACGTCCAACTCGGCGGCAGCCTCGCGGTAATTCAAGCCTTCCAGTCCGATCAACAGCAATATCTGGCGGTGCTCCACCGACAGCGCCGCCATCGCCCGATCCATGTCCAGCACCGCGGCGTGGTCCCGCGGCGGCACCACGGCGGCCAGGGTATTGTCCACGTCGGCCAAGTCCACTTTCACGCCCTGCCTGCGGCTGCGCCGGAGCGCATCGATGTGCAGGTTGTGCAGGATCGACCGGAGCCAGGCGCCCATGCGCAAGGGATCGAGCAGGCTGTCGGCTTGTCTGAGCGCCCGTTCGATACAA
Organism: Rhodospirillaceae bacterium; assembly: GCA_041905795.1. GTDB lineage: Bacteria > Pseudomonadota > Alphaproteobacteria > Rhodospirillales > Rhodospirillaceae > SHVO01. Next base: position 44,106 of record JAYRKL010000026.1, read on the forward strand.
TCCTGCACAAGGTCATCTGCGGCTGTCGCATGTCCCAACAACGCTGTCGCATACCGGCGCAATGCCGGGATCTGGGCGGTCAATGCCGCTGTGAACGCCTCTTCGCGGCTGGCCGTCACGGCGTAATCCCTTTGGGCCTTTTGGGCCTTTTTTGTCCGTGACTCCAGGGACGCCTGTGAGCGGCGACAGCCCCTATCCACGATGTCAGGAGAACGGCCTGGGCGGGGTAGGTGAGCCCGGAGAGGCCATGACACCACGGGATGCTTCGATCCCCGGCCACGCCCTCTGTTGATCCAGACATCAGTCCAGGCCGTTCTCCCATCCCAAGACGAGAGCCGGACATCGATTATTCCTGCTTAAAGACCGGGGAATGGCATGGGACTGCGTCTTCCGTGCCGCGAACCGGCAACCGCCGGCGCCGCCAAGCGTTCGTGTTACACGCGCAATCCGTTGATAATACAACGACGTACCATGAATTTCGAGGATCATCGGGAGCCGCCGGCACGGTAAAATGCCCAAAGGTGCGGGAATATCCAAGCGGCACGAAACGTCTTTGGGATTAGAGAACCGCGAATATCCCGGGGGCGCTTCGCCACAGATGGGCACGTGCGTGGACGTAAGGCCGCCCGGGATCCCTTCGCTTCAGCCTGCTTCCCCCGTGGGGGCAATAGGCTTTTCGAAAAAGGGGGACTGCAGTGAATTCAAATCTGGAGGGTTATATGCGTAAGACAGCGCGTGTGATGGCCTTGGCCGCGGCGGTGCTGGGGGCTTGCGCCACTTTTTCCGGGAGCGTCCGGGCGGCCTTGAACGGGACATTGTACGCGGTGGTGGCGCCGCTCTATGACGGATCGACCGGTTCGACCTCGTTCCTGCGCCTCTACGGCGGCGTCTCGTCGGCCTCGAGCACCTTCACCATCCGCATCGTCAATGCCACCAGCGGCGCGAACATGGGTAACGTGGTCACGATCTCGGTGCCCAAGAACGCCTCGCCGCAGTTCTCCTTCGATACCTTGCTGTCCATGGCGGGCGCCGCCAAGACCACCGATCACAATTACTCGCTCTATATCCAGAATTCGGAGGCGACCTCCGGTTACCAGCATGTGACCTTCAACGGCACCAGCGGCCTGTTCGAGAACAACAGCAACTGTGCCAACACGCTGAATCAAGTCGTCAAGGCGGCTTACCCCAGCCTGGTTCTGACCAACCTGCACACGACACAAGTCAACGCCAACTATCCGATGCAGATCGACATCCACAACTACTGGAACGCCGCGGTCACTTACGGTGTGTATGCCTATGACGCCGGCACCGCCGACAGCGCCACCGGCGCCGTCCGCGCCGGCTCCGGCGCCCAGGTGGGCTCCAAGACCTACACCATCGCCGCCAACAGTTCGCTCAGCATGTCGGTCAGCAAGCTGCAGCAGGACATCGGCTGGACCCCCACCAGCTCGCAATTGCACGCCAACATCATCGTCACCGAAATCGCCAACCAGGCGCCGGCCGAGGTGCTGACGGCCGTCGTCGTCAACAACAGCTCGGCCCTGGCCGGCACGACCAATATGTCGTTCGCCTGTTCGGTCAACGCCCCGCCCGCGTCCACCACCGGCGGCACCATCGGCGGCGGCGACTCCGGCGCCTACCTGGGCGGCTGAACCGCGGTTATCCTTTCGGGGCATGCCTCACCCGCATGCCCCGAAATTTCCATTCCAGGACGATGCCTGCCATGCCCTGGCCCAAGGCACATCGCTCGGGCCGCGGCCGGGGATTTGCGTCACCCGCAAGACCCGTCATGATGGCCCCTCCCCGGCCGCAGAAAAGGACTGACATTCATGGCTTCGGCAAAGCTGGCATCGGCGGCGGCGCTCCTGCTTCTTGGGTTTTCCGGCGCAGCCGGCGCGGTCGACTGGTCCAAGGTCCAGGGCAAGGACATCACCTTGCTCTACCCGGCGCAGATGTCATGGGAGACGGTGCTGACCCAGGCCGAACACAGCGGCGCCTCCAAGTTCCGCGAGGGCAAGAACTGCCGCGGCTGTCACGAAGGCAACGAGAACAGCTCCGGTGACTTGATGGTGGGCGACAAATCGGTCGAGCCGACGCCCATCGCCGGCAAGCCGGGGTTCGTGAAGGCCAACGTCAAGTTCGCCCACGACGACCAGAATATCTTCGTCCGCGTGGAATTCGCGCCCGGCAAACAGCCCGACGCCAAGATGGACCCCAAGGTCGACTCCCGCGTCGCCGTGATGTTCGACGACGGCAAAGTGACGGAATTCACCCGCGGCGGCTGCTGGTCGGCCTGCCATATCGACAACGAGAAAATGCCCAAGGGCGCCGACGGGGTGTCCATGTACCTGCCCAAGTCGCGCAACGGCATGACCCGCGAAGGCGGCGGCGTCGTGAAGTCCGCCGACGAACTGGCCAAGATCCACGCCGAAGGCGGCTACGCCGAATACTGGGAAGCCAGCCTCAATCCCGGCGCACCGGCCACCGTCATTGACGGCAAGATGCTGGAGAAGCGCCAGGAGAACGCCGCCGCCGCCGTCACCGCCGCCGCAACCTTCGAGAACGGCAAATGGGCGGTGGAGTTCACGCGCAAGTTGGCCGCCGGCGAAGGCCATAAGGACATCGGCCCGGGCAAGCTCTACACCATCGGTTTTGCCATCCACGCCGGCCATACCAACAAGCGCTTCCATTACGTCAGCCTGGAAAAGACCTTCACGATCGACGCCGGCAACGGCGATTTCGTCGCCAGGAAAGCCCCTTAAGCGGCCCGGAAACGCATGTCGCGTGGGCGCTTATATTTTGGTGTTGCGGTTGGTTTCCTTGCGCTGTGCGCGGCGTGGGGAGGGTTGCGGGCGGTTGAGCCGGCCGGGGCGGCGGAGGCGCCGCGGGCGCGGTCCCTGGGC
>JAYRKL010000004.1:0-241657 GCA_041905795.1 Rhodospirillaceae bacterium
GTTCGTCGAAGCTCGGAAAGGCGCGCCTTGCGTCGATCGGCTCCATTTGGGTGTAGGCGTAGGACTGGCCGTCTTCGTCGGAGCGGTAGAGCCCTTCCAGCGCGCGGTTGAAGGCCGCAGTGTAGACGATGGACACCTGCGCGGTGCCGCTCACGGCCTTGGGCACGGTCACCTTGGCGACGCCGTCGCTATTGGGAATTTCATTCCAGGCGGCGGTCTGGGTCGAACCTTTTGCATCGGTGACCTTGACCTCGCTCACCTTGATCTCGCGGCCGTGCAGCCAGATTTCGCTGGCGGGCCGGTCGAGCTTCACGTCGATCACGGCCTTGCCCGAGAAACCGGGCTGGTCGGGAAGGATGGTCAATTCCAGGGCGTAGTGGGTGGGCGCCACGCCGGCGGGGAGTTGGCCCTTGGGATAGGACGGTTCCGCGGCGAAGGCCGTGCCCGCCGCCAGCAAACCCACGGAAATCACGGCAAGCATCCGGCGCATCGCGGCCTCCCCAAAGCCAAAGCAGAAACCTAAAGCAGAAGTCCAAAGTAGAAGCAGGCCGCCGATTCAAACAGGGTCGGCGCGGGTTTTCAATTCAACAAGGCGCGCCTTTTCGCAGCGCGATATGATACAGGGAGCCCAATGGCCCATGTCTTCCTCCCATCCGGACGCGGTTTACGCCTGCGGCTGTACCCCAAGGCCAAAAACCGCCCGCGCCCGGCGGACCTCAAAGCCGATCTCAAAACGGTGTCCGACGCCGCGCAGCCTCTGGCGCTGTTCGGCGCGCGGGCAGACGACGATTCCCAGGACACCGTCCAGGAACGCCTGGCCGCCAAGATCGCCTCATTGGCGATGCTCAACCGCGTCAACGCCGCCATCCTGGAACGCGCGCCGGACCTGGGCCTGCGCGACTGGTGGCTGGTGTCGGGCTGCATCTTCCAGACCGTCTGGAACTTGAAAAGCGGCCGGCCGGTGGAGCGTGGGATCAAGGATTACGACCTGTTCTATTTCTCCGAAGACACCTCGGCCGAAGCGGAAGACGGCGTCATCGCCGCCGCCCGCGACCTGTTCGTCGATCTCAACGCCAATATCGAGGTGCGCAACCAGGCGCGGGTTCATCTGTGGTATCCTGACAAGATCGGTCTCGCCTATCCGCCGCTGACCACCGCCGCCGAAGGCATCCTGCGCTTCCCATGCTCGCCCCAGGCCGTGGGGCTGAAACGCACCGGCGAGGAGTTCCTCGACGTCTACGCGCCGTTCGGGCTGGGGGACGTGTGGGACATGGTCGTGCGCCCCAACCGCGCCATGCCGCTCATGGCGGTCTATGACGAGAAATGCGCCCGCTGGCAGCAGCAATGGCCCCGGCTCCAGGTTTATGGCTGGGACGACGGACGCAAGCCTAAATTGAGGGTCGTCAGACCCGAATAGCACCCTTGCGCGCGCGCTTTCCTTTGTAAAATCAAGGGCTTTTTCGGGCCCGTACGGGAAATCCACGCCTTTGCAAGGCCTTGGAGGGGTGGTACAGCAAGCCGCTTTTTTGGCCCCGCCAGGATCAGGGCCCTCAGGTCGAGCGCGACCTAAAGCTTCCCTTTGGACGTTTTCCCGCCGACGCATGAACACCGCGACCGCACAAGGGGCCAGCACACCGCCCATCGGGCCAATGGCCGCCGCGATTCCGGCCCACGCCCCCTGGGATCCCTATGCCGATCCGGGCAGCGCCACCGGCAAGCGGCTGTGGTGGCTGACGTTCGGCGCCATCGGCGTGGTGTTCGGCGACATCGGCACCAGCCCGCTGTACGCTATGAAGGAAGCCTTCGACGGCCCCAACCGCCTGCCGGCGGATCCCGCCCATATCCTCGGCCTGTTGTCGCTGATCGCCTGGTCGCTGGTGATCGTGGTCTCGCTCAAATACACGCTGCTGATGATGCGGGCCGACAACAAGGGACAAGGCGGCAGCCTCGCCTTGCTCGCCCTGGTGGGCCAGGTGCCGAAGGGCCGCTTCCTCAAGCATCTCGTCATGCTGCTCGGCATCTCGGCGGGGGCGCTGTTCTACGGCGACAGCATGATCACCCCGGCGATCTCGGTGCTGGGGGCGGTGGAAGGCCTGGAGGTGGCGTTGCCCGCCGTCGAGGATTTCATCGTGCCGATCACCCTGGTCGTCCTGGTGCTCCTGTTCGTGGTGCAAAGCCGCGGCACCGCCGCCGTCGGCAAGCTGTTCGGGCCGGTGATGGTGCTGTGGTTCGCCACCATCGCCGTGGTCGGCGTCTATCAGATCCTGCAGGAGCCGCGCGTCCTGGCCGCCCTCAGCCCGGCTCATGCCGTCGCGTTCTTCATGCGTTACAAGCTGAGCGCCTTCCTGGCGCTCGGCGCCGTGGTGCTGGTGCTCACCGGCGCCGAGGCACTGTACGCCGACATGGGCCATTTCGGGTGCAAACCGATCCGCCGCGCGTGGTTCCTGTTCGTGTTCCCGGCCCTGATGCTCAACTACCTGGGGCAGGGGGCGCTGCTGCTCAAAGACCCGCATGCCGCCTCCAATCCGTTCTACCGCATGGTCCCCGACTGGGCGGCACTGCCCCTGGTGGGGCTGGCGACCATGGCCGCGGTGATCGCCTCCCAGGCCGTGATCTCCGGCGCGTTCTCGCTCACCCGCCAGGCCATGCAGCTCGGCTACCTGCCGCGCATGAAGACGGTGCATACCTCCGCCACCGAGATCGGCCAGATCTACATTCCCTTCGTCAACTGGATGCTGCTGGTGTTCGTGGTGGCGCTGGTGCTGGGTTTCAAATCCTCCAGCCAGTTCGCGGCGGCTTATGGCGTGGCCGTCACCGGCACCATGCTGATCGACAGCATCCTCGTGACCATGGTGATGTTTATGATCTGGCGCTGGTCGGCCTGGATCGCCGCCGGCATCGCCGCCGGACTGATGGCCGTGGACCTCGCGTTCTTCACCGCCAACGCCACCAAAATCCCGCATGGCGGCTGGTTCCCGCTGGCGGTGGGCGCGGCGGCCTTCATCCTGTTGACCACCTGGAAACGCGGCCGTGAACTCCTGCTGGCGCGGCGCGCCGAGGAAGCCATGCCGGAAGAAGGCTTCCTCAAGTCCTTGAGCCCCAACGTCACCCGCGTCGCCGGAACCTCGGTCTTCCTGTCCGGCGCCGCCCAGGGCGTGCCGCATGCCCTGCTGCACAACCTGAAACACAACCGCGTCGTCCACGAGCGCGTGGTGTTCCTGACGGTGGTGATCGAGGAAGTGCCCCATGTCGGCGAAGCCGGCCGCCTGGAGATCCAGCACCTGGGCCGGCGCTTCTATCGCTTCATCGTACGCTACGGCTATCTCGACGACACCGACATCCCGGGCGCCTTGCGCAGCGCCGCAAGGTTCAATTTCGAATTCAACAACATGGAAACGTCGTTCTTCCTGGGACGCGACACCATCATCCCCAGCCGCCGCCCCGGCATGGCGCTGTGGCGCGAACGCCTGTTCGCCTGGATGACCCGCTCCGCCACCACCGCCATGGACTTCTTCAAACTGCCCCCCAACCGGGTGGTGGAACTGGGGACGCAGGTGGAGATTTGATTATGGGTTTTGCTTTATAAACCCCGGAAACCGCTAAAAGAAAAAGGCCGCACCTTGCGGTGCGGCCCTAGATCCTTGCGCCGAATAGGGGCGCTTACTTCTTTTTCTCGTCGCGATACAGGTCGTGGCAGTCCTTGCAGGGCAGGGCCGGGACCAGGAGTTCGGTGAGTTCACCGAGGCTGGCGCCCTTGTTGGCCGCGTCGGACAGCTTCTGCGAGTCCGTCACGAACGCGTCCATCTTGCTCTTGAAGTCGGCGTACTTGGTCCAGACTTCCGGCTTGGCTTCGCCGCCCGGGACGTTCTGATCGAAGCTCTTGGCCGCCATCTTGGCCGACAGGGCGATGGTGGCGGCGGTTTCCTTGACGTGGGCATCGGGGACGGCCATGGAGGCCATCATGCCGATGATCGCGGTCTGTTCCTGCAGGGTCCGCATGATGCGCTCGCGATATTCGATCACATCCTTGGGGTCGAACGCAGGCGCGGCGGCCTGGGTCGAGCCGAAGGACATCACCCCGGCGAGGGCGGCGATCGCGACAATTTTAGTCATCCGAGGCATTCTCTGAACTCCCAGTTGAAGTGACGCTCAAACTGAACGAGCGGCTGTGATTAGGCGGGGGGAATATGTCTATTTCGCGGAGGATAGACAACTGATCCCGAGCTTGTGAACCCAAAACATCGGGGGGCAGCCCCTCACAAGGGCGTTACAGGCACGGCCGACGCCCATGGTTCGTCCCCGCGTTCCAGAAAGCCGACGCGGGATCTCAAACGGTTTCGAGACCAAGGCCGGATATCGGAAGCGAGGGAACCGCCGCCGGAACACATGCGGGCGGACCTTGCCGCGGCCGCCGATACCGCCGGCCGGCCCCATGCCGTCCGCCGATGACGCATGCCTTATTTGTGCCCGTAATCTGCACACAAGTGACGAATCACCCAACGCTGCATAACGTGGGCGGCGCCGGAATCTCGCCCGCCGATGAACACGCATAAAGAACGGAGCGTCCAACGAAAGGATGATGAAGAGAGGTTGGCGCGATCGACACCGCGGGCGCGTTCGGCAGGGCGCGCGGGTCATGACGGTCGGCGGTAAGCTACGGGCAAGGGGCCGCCGCGCTCGCCAACACGGGGGCGCACAGCTGTTGCCGTCCCGGCCCGTCCCAGCATCCCAAATCCCCCGCCGGTCGCCGCTTTCAGCCGAGCGATTCTCTCGACTCGCCTTGATTCAGATCAACGCGGCCAGACTCCATACTTGAATGAAACCTGGCTGCGGCGCCTCCGCCGATGAAAGTCATTTTAGAATTTCTACTATTACGCGTCCATCTCCATCACCGGTCCTGGCCCCGGCGATCTTCATGCGCACGGCCTCCGCCTGGCATGGCCGCCCAACGCAGCTTGTTCTCGTTGCACGCCTGGTCCACGGCAGCTTGTGAGGCCGCACGCCGGCTTTCCTCGCGCTGATGCAGCGCAACGCCGTCCGTCAGCTCGGTCAGAAGCTGTCCGAGGATCGGGATGAGGACGCCGGCCAGCTCCCACGGGATCGAAACGCTGAGCTTGCAGACATTGGAATAGGGGTTCGGGCGCTCGCTCATGGGGGCCAGCCCTCAGCGATAAGCGCCTGAATTAACACGGCTCCGGTTCCCGCCACCAGACCCATAAGTCGCATAATGTATATTATGTAAAAGTCTGCAAGTAATTAAAATCGCTCAATTTTTGAGGCTTTACATATGCCTGACATAGCCATGGATGCCGGCGCAGAGCTTGAGCGCGCCCTCGATTTGATCCGTGACCAGAACGCCGGAAACAGGCTGCCGAGCCAGTCCCTCGACTGGCTTTGCGAGTACATCATGCGCTGCCCGGAACCGGACCTTGACCGTCTATTTAATGAGTTTTGTTTGGAGGCTACCAATGATGCGTAGCTGGGACGGATCCTTGCCGCGATGTGCTGCCGCGGCTGTTCCTGGGCTGGCCCCGTGCGCCAGTGTGTTTCATTAGCGCAGAATCCTCATGTTGTTTGCGAGAATTAAAGCGCAATCGGCTGATCTAAAATCTAAACTTCAAGGGTCATACCGTCGAATGCCGGCGTCACGCCGACTGGGAGCAGGTGTTCGACCATGCTGTCGTAGTCCAGGTCGTTGCTCATATGGGTGATCACCGTCCGGGCCGGCGCCAGGTCACGGACCCATCCCAACACCTGGTCCAGATTGGCGTGGGTGCCGTGCGGCGCCTGCTGCAGGGCGCCCACGATCCACAGCTTGGCGCCGCGCACCATGCTTTTCGCGGGCGGCGGCAGGTCCCGGAGGTCGGTCGAATAGGCGAAGTCCCGGAACCGGTAGCCGAGGGTGATGGTGGAATAGCCGTGGTCCTGGGCGAAGCCCTTGGCCGTGACGGGCCCGATGACGATGTCCTCGCCCGGTTCGATGACATGGGGAATCAACCAGGGCCGGAAGATCGGTTTGCCCTCGGGGATCCCCTGGAAGGCATAGTCGAACCGGTATTCCAGCATCTTCATGGTTTCGGCCGTGCCGTAGACCGGGATCGGCCCGCCCATGGCCCGGTTCACTTCGCGCAGTTCGTCGAGGCCATGGATATGGTCGGCATGGGCGTGGGTGAACAGCACCGCGTCCAGGCGCCTGACGCCGGCGTCCAGCAATTGATCCCGAAGGTCGGGCGAGGTGTCCACCAGGACCGTCGCGCCCCCCTCTTCCACCAAGATCGACGCCCGCCGGCGGCGATTCTTGGGGTTGGCGGGATTGCACCGCCCCCAGCCCTGGGACACGGTCGGCACCCCCGACGCCGCGCCGCAGCCGAGGATGGTGATCTTCACGCCGTCGCGCGCCCAGACGCGCCCGAACTTGCGGATCCGGCCTTGGAGAACAGCCGGAAGAAATTGTCGGTGGTGGCCGCGGCCAAGGCTTCCCGGGTCACGCCTTTGAGTTCGGCCACCAAATTGGCGGTGTGCACCACATAGGCCGGCTCGTTGGTCTTGCCCCGATGCGGGATGGGCGCGAGGTACGGGCTGTCGGTCTCCACCAGGATGCGCTCCAGGGGAGTCTTCTTCACCACCTCGCGCAGGGCGTCGGCCTTCTTGAAGGTGACGATACCCGAGAACGACAGATAGAAACCCATATCCAGGGTCTTTTCCGCCAGGTCGGCGCTGGAGCTGAAGCAATGGATCACGCCCGAGAAGGCTCCCTTGGCCTGTTCTTCGGCAAGGATCGCCGCGGTGTCGTCATCGGCGTCACGGGTATGCACGATGACGGGCAATTGCGCGGCGCGGGCGGCGGCGATATGCACCCGGAAGCTCGCGGCCTGTTCGGCGCGCGGACTGTGCTCATAGAAATAATCCAGGCCGGTTTCGCCAAAGGCCACCACCTTGGGATGATCGGCCAGCGCGAGCAGCTTGCCCACGTCGGTGGCCGGTTCCACGCCGGCTTCATGGGGATGGATGCCCACCGAACAGGACACCTGGTCGAAGCTCTCGGCGATGCTCCGCACCTTCTCGAAAGTGCTAAGCTTGGTGGAGATGGTGAGCATATGCCCCACGCCCGCGTTGCGGGCGCGGGCGATCACGCCGGAGGCGTCGCTCACCAGTTCCGGAAAATCCAGGTGGCAGTGGCTGTCGACCAGCACGGTTACGCCCCCTTCCCGGCTTTTGGATCACCATATCGGGGGAACACGCCTTCCGGTGTCGGCAGCGCGGTACCGCCTTTCAAGGCATGCGCCGGCGTCAGCTGCGCGAAGCTCCGCGCCTCCGCTGCCACCGCCAGCTGGTCGAGCATCTTGGCCGCCGACGCCGGCATGAACGGCTGGATGAGGATGGCGATGTGGCGCACGGTCTCGGCCAGCACCCACAGCACGGTGTTCATGCGCGCGGGGTCGGTCTTGCGCAGCGACCACGGCGCCTGTTTGTCGACATAGATATTGGCGTCGCGCACCACGCCCCACACCGCCTCGATCATGTCGTGGAACGCCTGGCGGTCCATGGCCGCGCGGCACTGGGCGAGCAGGCCGCCGCAGGCTTCCAGCAGGGCCTTGTCCTCGGCCGTCAGTTCATTGGGCGCCGGCAGCACGCCGCCCAGGTTCTTGGCGATGAACGACAGGAAGCGCTGGGCAAGGTTCCCCAAGGCATTGGCCAGTTCGCCGTTGATGCGCCCGGCGATGGCGGCCTCGCTGAAGTCGCCGTCATTGCCGAATGGCACCTCGCGCAGCAGGAAGTACCGGATCTGGTCCAGGCCGTATTTGGCGACCATCGCGTTCGGGTCGATGGCGTTGCCCAACGACTTGGACATCTTCTGGCCTTCCACCGTCCACCAGCCGTGGGCGAACACACGCTTGGGAAGCGGAACATTCGCCGCCATCAGGAAGGCCGGCCAGTAGACGCAATGGAAGCGGATGATGTCCTTGCCGACCATGTGCATGGCATAGGAGTCCGGACCGCTCCAGAAAGCCTGGAAGTCGGCGGTCGCGTCCGGATAGCCCAGCGCGGTGATGTAATTGGTGAGCGCGTCGATCCAGACATACATCACATGTTTGGGATCGCCCGGTACCGGAATTCCCCAGGAGAACGCGGTGCGCGAGATCGACAGGTCCTGCAGGCCGCCTTTGACGAAGCTGTAAACCTCGTTGAAGCGGCTCTTGGGGCCGATGAAATCGGGATTGGCGTCATAAAAAGCCAGCAGCCTGTCCTGCCATTGGGACAGCGGGAAAGAGTAGTTCTCCTCGACCATCCACTCGACCGGCGCGCCGGTCGGCGCAACCTTTTCACCGGTGGCATTCGTGACCAACTCGCTCTCGTCGTAGAAAGCCTCGTCACGCACCGCATACCAGCCCTCGTATTTGCCGAGGGTGATCTGGCCCGCCGCTTTCAGTTTCTCCCAAAGCGCCTGGCAGGCGCGCACGTGCCGCGCCTCGGTGGTGCGGATGAAATCGTCGTTGGAGACACCCAGCGTCTTGGCCAGGTCGCGGAAGTTCCGGGAGTTCTGATCGCACAGCTCTTGAGGGGTGATGCCCTTCTCGGCGGCGGCTTTGGCGACCTTCTGGCCGTGCTCGTCGGTACCGGTCAGGAACTTGACCTGGAAGCCGTCGAGCCGCTTGAAACGCGCCAATACATCGCAGGCGATGGTCGTATAAGCGTGTCCAATGTGGGGCTTATCGTTGACATAATAGATCGGTGTGGTGACGTAAAAAGCCCGGCTCACGGCGGGTACTCCAGTTTAATACCAACTTTAATTCAAGAATGGCCGCTCGAACTTGAGCAGCTCGACTTTGAAAATCAGGGCCGACCCGGCCGGGATCGGACCTGCCTGCGCATCGCCATAGCCCAATTCGGCGGGCAGGACAAACTGCCAGGTTTCCCCGGCCCGCATCATGGGCAGGGCTTCCCGCCAGCCCGGCACCGCTTCGGTAAGCGCGATGGTCAGCGGCGTCCTGCGGAGATAGCTGCTGTCGGCGACCCGGCCGGTGATCAGCTTGACCTCGTAATGCACGGTCACCACGGACTCCGGCGACGGATGCGGCGCATCCGGGTTCTCGATGTGTCTGGGCGCAAGGTACTGCAGGCCGCTGGCGGTCTTCTTCCAGTTCATGTGGAAGTAGTTCTCGCGCAGGAAGATTTCCTGGGCCTTGAGCCACTTGGCCTGGGCGTCTTCAGCCGCCGCGGCAGGAAGCGCGAACACAAGGAAAACGCCTAGAAATACGGCAATCCGGAGCATCCAGATTGATACCGCCGTTAGGCGGCGGTGGAAACCCCAGCAGCGGCCTGTTCCACCATCCACAGCATCAGCATCAGGGACCGCTTGCGGTCCAGATTGATGGCCTCGGTGCGCCGGGCCTGGGCGTTGACCTTGTCCCAGACCTCGGCCCAGGCTGCTGGCGGCGCCGCCGCCAGCAGCCGGCGCGCGAGGTCCCCCTCGCCCGGCACAATCTCGCCCAAAGCCTCCAACGTCCCCTTGGCCCCGGCAGCGATGATCCGCCCCAGCCACCAGGACAACAGGCCCGTCAAGGTGCGGAACACATCGCCCTTGAGCGCCTGGTCCGAGAGCGCATGCAGGCGCGCCGCCGAGAACTTGGGCGCGTCCTTGAGCAGGCCGATGAGATCCTTGAACAGGCCGACACCGCCTTCGTCCGCCAGTTCCAGGGCGCGGCCGATGGAGCCGTCGGCCAGCACCGCCAGCGACTTCAGGGCGGATGAGTCCAGGTCCGGGCTATAGCGGTTGAGCAAGGCCTGGACCTGGTCCTTGGTGAGCGGGCGCAGGTCGATGCGCCGGCACCGCGAGCGGATCGTGGGCAGCAGGCGGTCGGGATTATGCGCCACCAGGAACAGCAATGCTCGTTTGGGCGGCTCCTCCAGCACTTTGAGCAGCGCGTTGGCGGCGTTGTTGTTCATCTCGTCGGCGGCGTCCACCACCACCGCGCGCCAGCCGCCTTCGGCCGGCGTCATGGACATGAACCCGCCGATGCCGCGCACCTCGTCGACGCCGATGACGGTCTTGCGCTTGGTCATCTTGGCGTCGGACCACGGTCGTTCGATGGCGCGGAAGTCGGCATGGCCGCCCGAGGCCACGCGCCGGAACACCGGGTCCTCCGCCGACATGGCGAGGTTCTGCGGCGGGCCCCCAAACATATCCGAGGTGCCGTTCTGCGCCAGCGCGTACCGCGCCATGCGGTAGGCGAGCGTCGCCTTGCCGATGCCGCGCAGGCCGCAGATCAGCCAGGCGTGGGCGACGCGGCCCGCATTCCAGGCGCCGAGATAGGCGCGCTCGGCCGCCTCATGCCCCAGGAGATAGGGATTGAGCCGGGGCTCCGGGACGGTGGGATCTTCGGGATCGCTCGCCATGTCTTGTGTCTTGGTATTTTGTCATCCTTGCGGCGAAGCCGCGAGGATCCAGAGGTATTTATTTTCTGTTTTCGAGAACCAGAAAACAAACTCTAGCGCTGGGAATTGCAGCGCGCTTCGGCGGCGTCGCGCCCGGCTTCCTGCAGCAGGAAGAACCGCTGCAAGCCGGTATCGAAATAGGTCGTGACCATGTCGCAGCCGCCGGCCGGCATACGGGGCAACTTGCCGTAGGTGGTCAGGAACACGCCGTCGAGGCCTGCCGCCGGCGCCGCGCCGTCGGTGCCGCGGGCTTCCGCGAGCTTGTCCTTGCGGACATAGACGCCGGCGACCAGTTTACGGCCGGCCAGTTCGCCCGGCGCATAATAGCGGACATAGTCGGCAACCTTGCCGGCGCCGTCGGGCATGGTGACCGAGCCTTCGACCCTCTTGATGACGTCCGGCGCCACCGCGTCCTTGCCGTCGGCCATGCCGGCGATCAGGACCTGCGCCTGAACCGGGCCCCCGAAAAAGGCGCCAACCGCGAGCGCCGCAAAACCAACTTTCCGCATCCCTTCGGCCTCCCCAATTCCTCGACAAGTTCTAGACGAGCAAGGGCGCCACTACCGCCATTATGTCGGCATGAACCAGGTCCGGGTCGCGGGCGCCATCGACGATCTTACAGCGGCCGGGCGCGGCGGCGGCAAGGGCCAAAAATCCCTGCCGAAGCCGTTCATGGAAGCCGCGGTCCATGCTCTCATACCTGTCCTCCGCCCCGCCCCGACCGGCGGCGCGTTTCAGCCCGATCTCCAGGGGCACATCGATGATCAGGGTGAGGTCGGGCCGGAAATCCCCCGCGGCGGCGCGGTACAACGCGCCCAGCAGCGCCTGGTCTACGCCATGGCCATAGCCCTGATAGGCCACGGTGGAATCTTCAAAGCGATCGGAGATCACGACCTTCCCGTCCGCGAGCGCCGGCCAGACGGTTTTGACCAGGTGGTCGCGGCGAGCGGCGGTGTGTAACAGCGCCTCGGTGACGCCGTCCCAGCGGCTGGCCGCACCTTCCACCAGAAGTTTGCGGATGGCTTCCGCGCCCGGGGCGCCGCCGGGCTCGCGGGTCAGGACGACGTCGCGGCCCCGCGCCTGCAGCGCGGCGCCCAGGCGCTTCACCTGGGTGGACTTGCCGGCGCCCTCGCCGCCCTCGAAGGTGATGAACAGTCCGGCCAAGCGCTATTTCTTGGCCGGCTCGGCTTTGCCGGCATCGGTCTTGGCCCCCGGAGCGCCGTTTTGCGCCCCGTTTTGTGGGGCCGGAGGCCCGAGGAAGATGTAGGCGGCCGCGGCCTTGAGACGTCCCACCAGGCCCAGCCGGCCAACGTCCGCAGCGGCCTCCAGCGGGATCTCGATCGGCGCGAGGTCGCGCGCCGTGACCGTGAGCTTGCCCAGGGCCGTGCCCTTGGCGATCGGCGCCGGCACCGGGTTGTCGTAGGTCACCTTCACTTCCATGGACTGGACCGAGGCGCGCGGCAGCGCAATGGCCACGTCCTTGGGCACCACCAGCGGCACCGCCGCGCCGTCGCCCAGCCAGACATCGGCGTTGGTCACGGTTTCCCCCGCCGTGAACAGCGAGCGGTTGACGAATTCGCGGAAGCCGTAGTCCAGCAGCTTCGCGGTCTCCTCGTCGCGGTCCTTGATGGAATCCATGCCATTGGCCACCAGGATCAAGCGCCGGCCATTGCGGATGGCGGTGCCGGTGAGGCCATAGCCGGCCACCGAGGTGTGGCCGGTCTTCATGCCGTCGGCGCCCGAGCCGACGCGATAGAGCAGCGGATTGCGGTTGCCCTGGGTGATGTTGTTGTAGGTGAACGAGGTCTCGCTGTAGATCGGGAAGTATTCCGGGAAGTCGACGATGATGCGCTTGGCCAGGGTCGCGAGATCCTTGGGCGACATGTACTGCTGATCGTCCGGCAGGCCGGTGGCGTTGACGAAATGGCTGTTGGTGAGGCCGAGGTCCTTGGCCTTGGCGGTCATGGCCTGGGCGAAGGCTTCCTCGCTGCCCGAAATGCCTTCGGCCAGCACGATGCAGGCGTCGTTGCCCGACTGGATGATCATGCCGCGGATCAGGTCTTCGACCTTGGCCTTGGAGTTGGGGTCCAGGAACATGGTCGACCCGCCGCTGGCGGCGCCGCCTTCCTTCCAGGCATGACGGCTGACGCTGAGTTGATCGTCGAGCGAGAGCTTGCCGCTCTTCAAGGCCTCGAACACCAGGTAGCCGGTCATCAGCTTGGCCATCGACGACGGCGGCATGGGCTTGTCGGCGTCCTTGGCCTCGAGGACCGTGCCGGTCTGGAAGTCCACCAGGATATACTGGCGCGCCTTGAGGTCGATGGCCGCCTGGGCCTGAGCCGCGAGGCCGACCGAAACGGCGGCGGTGATCAAAAACCGAGAAAATTGATTCATCTGGATTCACTCATCGGTGACAGCGGCGACTGAAGGTTTGCCGCACGTTTGCGGCAAATTTGGGTGCTACTCGCGCACCACTTTTGGTTCATCCTTGCTCAGGCTTTTTACGCGTTCGAGCAGCGCCTCGGCGGCGGCGGCGCTGGCGAACGGTCCCACCCGCACGCGGTAGACCTGGCCGTTGTTCACGGTCACCGGCTCGATCACCACCGGTCCCAGGACATTCAGCTGTTCCTCCAGCCGCTGCGCGTTGCCGGGGTCGGAGAACGCGCCCGCCTGGATGAAATAGCCGAGCGGCTGCTGGCCGGGATCGGCGCGGGCGATGCGCGGCTGCGGCAGGTTCGAGGCGGTCTGCACCGGCGCCGGCTGCTTGACGGCCGGTTTGCCGGCCGCGGGTTTGCTGGCCGCGGCTTTGGGCGGCGCGGCTTTGGTCAACGTGTCTTTGGGCAGCGGGGCCGGCTTCTTGACGCCCGGGTCCGGAACGGCGGCCGGCGGCTTGGTTGCGGTATCCGCGGGCGTCGCCGTCACCGGCGCCAAAGCGACGGCGGTGATGGCTTCCCGCGGCGCCGCCACCACGCGCGGCATTTCCGGCGGATGCTCCTTGAGGGCCAGGTTCTTCAGGTTGATGCTTTCGGTGGCGTCGATCTCGACGCGCACATGGGCGGTGCCGACGTCATAGAACCCCAGGAGCTGCGCGGCGCGGCGCGACAGGTCGATGATGCGGCTGGAGTGGAACGGCCCGCGGTCGTTGACGCGCACGCTCAGCTGGCGGCCGTTGTCGAGGTTGGTGACGCGCACCATCGACGGCATCGGCAAGGTGGGATGGGCGGCGGTGACGGCGTTCATGTCATACTTTTCGCCGTTGGCGGTCTTCTTGCCGTGGAAGTCCTGGCCGTACCAGGAGGCGATGCCTTCCTGCACATAGGCGTAGTCTTCCGCCGGATAGTACCACTTGCCGTCGACCTGGTAGGGCGTGCCGATCTTGAAGTAACCCTCGGGTTCGGCGGCGGCCGCGGCCGGCAGGACCTGGGGCGCAGGCGGCCCCTGGGTGGTGGCGCAGGCGGCAAGGCTGCACCCCGCGAAAGCCAGACCGGCAATGTTTCGTATCGTGCGCAAGCGCATCCCCAGAGCAACAGCGCCGAAAGTCTACCGGCAGTAGGCTGTGAGCGCCTTTTACTCTAAATATGCTGGTTGCTCAAGTTATGCGGCCACAGCTTCGGCCTGTTCTTGCAGTTGTTTAAGAACCCGCGACCGCCGGAACCGCCTTGGCGTGGACCGCGGCCATGAGCGGCCGGTCCACATAGCCGTCCGGCGGCAGGCCGTTGGCGCGCTGAAAGCTCCGCGCCGCCTGTTTGGAGAGCGGACCGAGCACGCCGTCCGGCGTGGCCTTGAGGAAGCCGAGCGCGACCAGATCGGCCTGCAGCTGGAGCACATCCTCGCGCTTGAGCGGCGGGTCGTTCTGGCCGGGAGCAGCGAGCGCGGCGGCGCCGGAAATGCGGTCGGCAAGAAGCCCCACCGCCAAGGCATAGGACACCGAGCGGTTCCACTTCATGATCACCCGGAAGTCCTCATAGACCAGGAACGCCGGACCTTTCACGCCCCCCGGCAGCACCAGGGCCGCGTCCACGTCCTGGGCCGGCAGCGCGCCCTCGCCCGGCTTGGCGCCGGCGCGCATCACGCCGAGGCGCGCCCACTCCTTCAGCGGCTTGACGGTTTCCCTGGCGTCGCCGTCGAGGCTGGCGAGGCCGGCGTCGAAGCCCGCAGGCAAGGACACCTCCCTGCCCCAGGTGCGCGTTGAGTCCCAGCCGAGGTTCTTCAGGAAATTGGCGGCGGATCCCAAGGCGTCGGGGATGTCGCCCCAGATGTCCTTGCGGCCGTCGCCGTCTTCATCCACGGCGTTCTTCAGGAAGGTCGACGGCATGAACTGGGTGTTGCCCATGGCGCCGGCCCAGGACCCCTTCATGCGGTCGAGAGGAATGTGGCCCTGGTCGAGGATGGTGAGCGCGTTGAACATCTCGGCCCGGAAGAAGGCGCCGCGGCGGCCGTCATAGGCCAAGGTGGCCAGCGCGTTCACCACCGGAAAGTCGCCCGGGATCTTGCCGTAAGCCGTCTCCAGCCCCCAGAACGCCACCAGGAAACGCCCCGGCACGCCGTACTTCTTCTCAAGCGCAGCCAGCAGCGCCCGGTGCCGCTCGACCATCGCCATGCCTTCATTGACGCGCGCCGGCGTCACCGCATTGGCCAGGTAGCGCGAGAAGGTCTGGGTGAATTCGGGCTGGCGGCCATCCAGTTCCACCACCCGCGGGATGGGCTCGATGCCGGTGAGCGCGGCGGTGACGGTCGCCGGCCGGATGCCTTTCGCCAACGCCTCGGCGCGGGCGGCCGCGAGCCAGGCCTCGAACGACGGCTTGATGTCCGGCGCCGGCGCCGCGGCGACCGGCGCCGGCGTGGGCGGCGCCTGCGCCGGAGCCGGCGGTGGCGCGCTTTGGCAACCGGCGAGTAAAACGCCGGCGGCGGCTGAGAGCGTGAGATGCGAGACTTTCTTCATCGTGATGTTTCTTTGAAAATGTCTGAGGCTTTCCCGGAAGATACGGCACATTTCCCCCACCCGCAGCAGTGGAAATGAACGGCCGCATCCAGTAGACTGCCGGCCGGATCGAAGGGGCCAGCGGGGAACGGGGTCAGGCTCATGGCGGATGAAGTTTTTGGTTACACCCAACCGGCGGCTACGACCGCCGCGGCGCAGGCGTTCGCCGAGCCCCAAGCGGTGCAGAGCGGCGGCGCGCTCACCGACTGGGTGTTCAACATGTTCGCCGGAGCCATCGATATCCAGGTCCATTCTCCCATCCTGACGCTCGTCTACGTCGGCATGCTGGCGGCGCTCCTGATCCTCCGGCTGTTCATGGAGAACCCGATCCGCGCCCTGGGGTGCCTGCTGGTCTATATCTATACCACGGTCCAGACGTTTTCCCTGTTCCGCGCCTCGCCTTATGTCCTCGACTACACCGAGGCCGGCTGGCTGGTCACCGCCAAGAGCCTGTGGTTCGCCGTCCTGTTCACCGCCATCGGCGTCTGGGGCATTTCCCGTGTGCTGGAATCTTTCTTCTCCGCGCTCGCCACCACCGGCCTGGGGCGGCTGCTGGCGCCCATCAATCCGCTGCGCGTGCTCGACAAGTTCCGCAAGACCGACGCCGACCTCGAGGCCATGGAGGACGGCTCGTCCAAGAACCCCAAGCGCCAGAACACCGCCATCATGTTCACCGACATCGTCGGCTACTCGGCGCAGATGGGCAAGAACGAAGCCGCCATGGTGGCCAAGCTGCAGATCCACAACGAGATCATGCGCAACCAGATCGTGCGCAACCGCGGCACCGTCATCAAGACCATCGGCGACGCCTTCATGGTGCGATTCCGTTCGGCCGAAAGCGCCGTGCAATGCGCCATGGACTGCCAGAAGGCCATCGGCGCCTATAACAAGGGCAAGCCCGACGGCGACCAGTTCCACATCCGCATCGGCGTGCACATGGGCGAGGTCATCCACACCGGCACCGACGTCTTCGGCGAAGGCGTGAACATCGCCGCGCGCATCGAGCCTAAGGCCGACCCGGACGGCATCTGCGTCTCCGACGTCATCGCCAACGCCGCGCGCAACAAGGTCCCGGCGCACTTCATGTCCCTCGGACGTCTGCCCATGAAGAACATCGCCAATCCGCCCGAGTTGTTCAAAGTCTTCGCCGTTGAGGAGAGCGCGCCGAAAGTGGCGAAGGCCGGCGGACAACCGGCAGCGGCGGCCGCGGCCGGCAGCGCCCCCGGCGGCACGTTTAAGATCTGATGCGGCTTCTTTTCGTAGCGCTGCTGCTTGCCTGTGCGGTGCCTGCAGAGGCCGCGGACAGGATCATCCTCGGCACCGACTGGCGCGCCGAGCCCGAACACGGCGGCTACTACCAGGCTCTTGCGACCGGTCTTTACGCCAAGGCGGGCCTGGACGTGACCATCCGCCAGGGCGGGCCGCAGGTGAACCATAACCAGTTGCTGGCGGCCGGACGCATCGACTTCGCGGTCGCGCCCAATTCCTTCATCCCGCTCAATTACGTCGCCCAGAACATTCCCATGGTGGCGGTGGCGGCGCTGTTCCAGAAGGACCCGGCGGTGCTGATCGCCCACGCCGGGCAAGGCAACGACTCTTTCGCCGCGCTTAAGGGCAAGAAGATCATGATCTCGCCCGACACACGGATCGGGTTCTGGCGCTACCTGAAGAGCCGCTTCGGCTATACCGACGATCAGATCGCGCCCTACACTTTCAACCTGGCCCCGTTCCTGGCCGATCCCAAGGCGGTCCAACAGGGTTATCTCGGGTCGGAGCCGTTCGAGATCGAACGCGCCGGCAAGAAGCCCGTGGTGCTGCTGATGGCCGACAGCGGCTACGCCAGCTATGCCTCGCTGATCGTCACCGCGCGCAAGCTCACGGCGGACAATCCCGACCTGGTGCGCCGGTTCGTCGCCGCCAGCATCGAAGGCTGGAGAAGCTATCTCGAGGGCGACCCCGCGCCCGCGGAGAAGCTGATCAGGCAGGACAATCCCGACATGAGCGCCGCCTTGCTGGCCTACGGCCGCAAGGCCATGAAGGATAACGCCATCGTCGCGGCCGCCGGCGCTCCGGTCGGCGTCATGGACGACGCCCGCTGGAAGGCGTTCTTCGAGGTCATGGCCGCCGACGGCCTCTATCCCAGGACCATGGATTACAAGGCGGCCTACACCGCCGATTTCCTGCCCAAGGCGGGGAAGTAGGCTTGCCCGCCATTTCCCTGCGCGGTGTCGCCAAGACCTTCGCGTCCGGCACGGCGGCGCTCTCACCCACGACCCTCGAAATCGCCGCCGGCAGTTTTGTCGCTCTTGTCGGCCCGTCGGGTTGCGGCAAATCGACCCTGCTGCGCATGATCGCCGGCCTCATCGGCCCCAGCGCGGGCGCGATTGAACGCGCGGCGGGCGCGGTGGGCTTTGTCTTTCAGAGCCCCACCCTCATGCCGTGGGCGACCGCCCGCGATAATTGCGCCCTGCCCTTGCATCTCTCCGGTGGTGACGGCGCAGCGGCCACAGAGGCCCTCGCGCGTGTCGGCCTGGCGGGATTCGAGGACGCCTATCCGCATCAGCTGTCGGGCGGCATGCAGATGCGCGTGTCCATCGCCCGCGCCATGGTGACTCAGCCGCGTCTCCTGTTGATGGACGAACCCTTCGCCGCCCTCGACGAGATCACGCGCTTCCGGCTCAACGACGACCTCATCGTCCTGTGGCGCCAGAACCGCTGGACCGTGGTGTTCGTCACCCATTCCGTCCGCGAAGCGGTGTTCCTGGCCGAGCGCGTGGTGGTGCTGTCGCCCCGGCCCGGACACGTGGTCGCGGATATCGCGGTGGAACTGCCCGAGCGGTCGCCGAGTGTGCGCCTCTCCCACGCCTTCGCCGATCAGTGCGCGCGGGTTTCGGCGGCCCTGGAAAGCGCGTCATGACCCGAATCATCCTTCCCACCGCCTTTGGGATTCTGCTGCTGATCGCCTGGGAGGCGACCGTGCGCTTCGCCGGCGTACCCGCTTACATCATGCCGGGGCCGCTCGCGATCCTCACGGCGCTTACCGAGAACGCACCCGACCTTCTCGCCGGTCTGGCCGTCACCCTGCAAGTGACCTTCGCCGCTCTCGTGCTCGCCGTCACAACCGGCGTCGCGATCGCGGTGCTGCTGGCGTCATCGCCGCTCGCCGAGCGCACGTTTTTCCCTTACGCGGTGTTCCTCCAGGTGACACCCATCGTCACGGTGGCGCCGTTCATCATCATCTGGGTCAGCAACATCTTCGCGGTGCTGCTGATCCTGGCCTGGATGGCGGCGGTGTTTCCGATCATCTCCAACACGCTATTGGGCCTCAAAAGCGTTGACGGTAATCTCAAGGACCTGTTCCGCCTCTACGGCGCGACACGGATGCAGACCTTGTGGAAACTGTCCCTGCCTTCCTGCCTGCCCTATTTCCTCGGCGGCTTGCGGATCAGCGGCGGCCTCGCGCTGATCGGCACGGTGGTGGCGGAGATGGTGGCCGGCACCTCCGGCACGCGCTCAGGGCTGGCCGGGCGCCTTCTCGAAGCCAGCTACCGCCTGGACCTCGCGACCGCGTTCGCCTGCTTCGCGCTGCTCAGCGCCAGCGGTCTCGCGATCTATGCGTTGCTGCAGTGGCTATCGCGCCGGCTGCTGCGGCGCTGGCACGAGAGCGCCAGGGAAGAAGTTTAGAGCATGATCGAGTCATATTGAATCGCG
Organism: Rhodospirillaceae bacterium; assembly: GCA_041905795.1. Taxonomy (GTDB): domain Bacteria; phylum Pseudomonadota; class Alphaproteobacteria; order Rhodospirillales; family Rhodospirillaceae; genus SHVO01. The sequence continues at coordinate 19,130 of JAYRKL010000004.1, forward strand.
ATCATGCTCTAATTCTTTGGTTTGGTCGCATTTTCTGCGATGAACCGGCATCCACTTCATCGGAAAATGCTCTAGAGCTTCTGGCCCTGCAGCACGGCGTGGGTGGAGAGGATGCGCCGCACGCCTTCGGTGATATGCACCGACGACAAGGTGGTGCCCGAGATCTTCTCGATACCGTCCTTGCTGTTGTCGATCACGTCGCCCCGTTTCTTGTCCTTGAACTGGGCGCGCCACAGGGGATGGCGCACCTGGTCGTAGTGCTCCCAGCATTCCAGGATCTCGATGCCGGTGACGCGGCCCTTGGTGTCGATACCCACGGCGTACGTGACGTCGCTGTTCAGGCCGATCACCTGGTCGATATAGAACGTATCGCCCGACGACACCTTCCACATGCGCACCTTGCGGTCGGTGACCGAGATTTCACTGTCGGTCTGGATGGCCTTGATCTGCTCGTCGGTGAGGATGTGGAAATCCTCCTCGAACGACGCCTTGGGGAACAGGAGCTGCTGCGCCTGTTCGATGTTCAAGTAGAAGGCGCCGGCGTAAGCGGCTCCGCCCGGCACAACGCCGGCGCAGACCGCGGCGGGAATCAATAGAAACCGTGAACGCATCGCTCTTTCGACCCCGACTCTTCAGTCCCACTCATCCGCCACCAGTATACCCGCCGCACTAGAGCATGATCGAGTCATATTGAATCGCGATCATGCTCTAATTCTTTGGTTTGGTCGCATTTTCTGCGATGAACCGGCATCCACTTCATCGGAAAATGCTCTAACGCCTTTCCATGACCGGTTAGGGCCGTTTCGGAAGGGCTTTTGAAAGCCAGTGGCACAGGAACACAGCCAAAGCGATCAACCCCAGGATCCAGTGGACATAGGAAGTCCCGGCGCGCCATTCGGTGTTGTCGACGTAGTAGAGCATGTAACCGGTGATCGCGAGGATGAAGGTGAACGCCACCAGCCAACCGCCCGACCAGCGCTGCCAGCGGGCGTTCCAGCCGCGGAGCACATGCACGCTCCACAGCAGGCCGAAAATCCACAAGGTCCAAAAAGAGAACAGTCCGTGGGCCTTCAGCCACCATGCCTCCAGGGGGTCGCGCACCTGGCCGAACTTGCCTTCGGTGCGCAGGAAGTAGCGGTAGATCAGCCATACCGCGCCGGTCAGCCAGACGCCGAAAGACACAAAGTAGACCGTCCAGCGCCGGATCTTCGGCAGCTTCAAGGGCCCCCGTTCGGGGCGCTCATGGGGCGGCAGATCGTACTCGCTCATCAGGACTCAATCCCCTCGCCTAAAATCATCCAGTTCCCCTCTGCTCCATCCGTCCCAGTCTCGTCCACAACGGCCTCAAACATATACGCCGCCGCCCCGTACCGGCGGAGCACCGGTTCGGAGCCCACACCCGCCGCCATGACGACTTTGGTGAGCGCGTCGGCGGTCATGCAGTCCGCCGCGGTGACCGAGACAAATCTTTTGCTGCCGGCACTCCCCCCGCTGACCCCGTCGACATGGGGTCCGACGGTCTGGCCCTGATGCACGCGGGTGTGTTCCCACCCGCTGGAGCTGGCAAGGCTGCCGCCGGCGATCTCGATAGCAGGAATAGACGCCTCAGCCAACCGGGGCGCCCAGGGAATCCGCAGGGAAATCCGCTCCGCCGCCGGCCCCGATACCCGTAAATCACCGCCGGCGTTGACGATGCATTGCACCTGGGGAGACAGCGCCATGGCCTTCAGGGCCATGTCCACCGCATAGCCCTTGGCGATGCCGCCCAGGTCGATCCACAGCGGCCGCGCGAACCGGACCAGGTTGGGCGCGCTGACCGCGATGTCCCGCCAGGTCGCGGCCGGGTCCGGCGCCGGGCCGTCCGGCGCCGGCAGGTACCCCCAGGCCACCAGTTGGCGGCCCACACAGATGTCGAAAACGCCGGCCGAAACCGCGGCGAGGTCCTGGGCGAAGGCGATCACCGCCGCCGTCCGGGCGTCGACGGCGACGGAACTTCCGGCAACGGCGCGGTTGAGGCGGCTGACGTCGCTGTCCGGTTCGTGAAAGCTCATGAGCCGGTGGACGTCCGCGATCGCCGCGAAGCCGGCGTCGATGGCGGCGTTGGCCTCGGTTTCCGGCAAACCGTCGACGCGGATGTCGACGCGGGTCCCGAGGAGCGGGCGGGCGCGCAAGACGGTCATGGATGCCCCGGACGATTTTCCCAACATGGCTTACGGCCGGGCCCCGCCGAAGGTGAGGCCGTCGTCGGCGGCGTCCTGCCGCCCGTAGGTGCGGAATTTTTCCAGCACGGTTCCCATCTCCGCCGCGCTCAGGAGGTGCGGCGCGCCGAACCTCGCCGCCGCGGCATATTGTAGCGCCAGGTTCTCCACCTCCCCCGCCAGCGCCAGCGCCGCGCCGAGAGTCGCGCCAAGGGCGATCACGCCGTGGTTGGCGAGCAGACAGGCCGTCCGGCCCTCCAGCGCCGCGAGGGCGTGGTCCGACAGCGCCTGGGTGCCGAAGGTCGCGTAGGGCGCGCAGCGGATGTCGGCCCCGCCGGCGATCGCCACCATGTAGTGGAACGCCGGAATCCCCTGCCCGACACACGCCAAGGCGGTCGCGTAGGTGGAATGGGTATGGACGACGGCACCGGCCTCGGGCCGGTGTTTGAGGATGTCCAGGTGAAAGCGCCATTCGCTCGACGGGCGTTTGCTCCCGAACCAGCGCCCGGAGAAATCCATCACGGGCACGTCCGCGGGGGTGAGCGCGTCGTACGCGATGCCCATGGGACTGATGAGAAACGTGCTCTCGTCGCGTCTCAGGCTGACGTTCCCCGACTTCCCGTGGGTCAGGCCGCGGCGTGTGAGGTCGCGGCATCCGGCGATCAATTCCGCCCGCAGGTCGGCGTCGTTCATTCCGCCGCCGCCAGCATGTCCGGGAACAAGGACCTCAGCCCCTCGCGCGACGCGGCGCAGACGCCGCGCTCGGTGATCAGCCCGGTCACCAGGCGGGCCGGCGTCACATCGAACGCCGGGTTCAGGGCGCGGCTGCCCTCGGGCACCACCCGCACGGTCTCGAGCACACCGTCTTCCCTGCGGCCGGAGATATGGGTGAGTTCTTTCGCATCCCGCTCCTCGATCGGGATCAGGCCACCGTCGGCGAGGGTCCAGTCGATGGTCGAGGACGGCAGCGCCACGTAGAACGGGACATCGTTGTCATCGGCGGCAAGCGCCTTGAGATAGGTGCCGACCTTGTTGCATACGTCGCCGTTCGCCACCGTGCGGTCGCTGCCGACGATCGCCATGTCGACCTCGCCGCGCTGCATGAGGAGGCCGCCGGTGTTGTCGGCGATCACCGTGTGCGGCACCCCGTGCGCGCCAAGCTCGTAAGCTGTGAGCGAAGCGCCCTGATTGCGCGGACGGGTTTCATCGACCCACACATGCACCGGGAGTCCGGCGTCATGCGCCATGTAGATCGGCGCCAGCGCCGTGCCCCAGTCGACACAGGCCAGCCACCCCGCGTTGCAGTGGGTCAGGATGTTGAAAGCCCGGCTCTTTTTCCTCATCTGCGCGCTGAGCCGCTCGATCACCGCAAGTCCGTGCCGGCCGATGGCGCGGCATTGTTCGACATCGGCATCGGCAATGGTACCGGCCTCGGCCCAGGCCGCGGCCGCGCGCTGCGCCGCAGGCAACGGCGCGACCTTCGCCGAAACCCGGTCGACGGCCCACGCCAGGTTGACCGCAGTCGGACGCGCGGCCTTGAGTACCGCCGCCGCCTGCGCCAGGGCCGCATCGGACGCATCGGCGCGGAGGGCGAGCGCGAGGCCATAAGCGGCGGTCGCCCCGATCAAAGGCGCGCCGCGCACGATCATGGCGCGAATGGCGTGGGCGGCGTCGTTCAGCGAAAGCAGGTCGCAGGTGGCGAAGCGGAACGGAAGATGAGTCTGGTCGATTACGCGGACGGTGTCTTCCACCGGCCAGATGGTGCGGTAGTGCGTGTTGCCGATTTTCATCGCTGTCTTTTCATCGTTGTCTTCTCATCGCCGTCTTCTCATCGGGGGCGCGCGTCCGGCGCGGACACTGCAGCGTTCCGTTCGTGCATTTTCACCTGTAGTGCCGGTCCGGTGTTGGCTTGATCGAAAGCGCGCAAAACACTACGGCCGCGCACCGGTTCGTGCGCGCGCCCGTTGCGAAATTATACCTTTTCCACCCAACTTACACGTACATGAATAGTTTGCGAGATTGTTTGACTTTCAGGCGCCGGCATCGAAAGTGACCGGGGCCTCCGGTCCCCGGGAGGCGGTCGCCCAAACCACCATCAGTTGGGAAGAATGTCTGAGAAGGTGATGCCCGCTCGCGTCGTCAAGTCCGCTGGCCGCGTTTTTCAAGTGCTCGAACTGTTCGATGCCGAACGTCAGGCGATGACCGCCACGGCCATCTCCCGGGCCCTGAAATATCCGGCGTCTTCCACGGTCGCCCTGTTGAGAAGCATGGTGAATCTTGGTTATCTCTCCCATGATCCAGCCGAGCGGACCTATTTCCCGACCATTCGCCTGGCCGCCGTCGGCCGCTGGCTGGAAGATTCTTTCTTCGTCGAAGGTCACCTCCTGGAGCTGATGGACGAACTCGCCTCGGCCACCAGCGAGCAGGTGATGCTGTGCTGGCAGAACGGGCTGGCAATGCAATTTATTCGCACCAATAGCCCGGGTCGGGCCGCGAACCACCCGCTCGCCGCCCAGGCGGCGCGGCTGCCGCTGTTTGAATCGGTGGTCGGCCGTACGGCGTTGACCCTCAAGCGGGACGTGGAAATCGCCCAACTCGCGGAACGCCGCCAGGCCCAGGACGCCAAGGTCGACCTGCCGGCCGCCATGGAGCAGATCCGCACGTTCCGATCCCTGGGCTACGGCATCGGTATCGATACCCACGCCCAGGACACCAGCACCGTGGCCTGGCCGCTGCGTCATCGCCGGAGTTCGCGGTGCATCGTGGTGTCGGTCTGCGGCCCGACTACGCGCATCAAGGCAGAAACCCGCAACATCGTACAGGCGGGCAAGACCGCCCTGAAACGGTACGCCAGCGCTTAGCGCCGGCGGCGAACCTCCGCCAGAGAATCCTCCCGATCAAGCGGGCGCGATCAGGCCGTGGGGACAACCCGGCTGCAAATGGGCGCCAGTTTCCTGACGACCGCGGGATCGCGCGCGGCCGGCGCCGTGATGATGGCGTTGTCGAGGGCGTGATGGCAGCCCTTGGGACAGGCCGTTGTTCGCCCGTGCAAGGCCGGCGCCACCGCCTGCACCAGGCTCTTGGCTCTGCCGGCGTTGGCGAGCAGCACCTGGATGACCTGCTCCACCGTCACCGCGCCGTGATCCTCGTGCCAGCAGTCGTAGTCCGTGACCATGCCGACGGTGGCGTAGCAAAGCTCCGCCTCGCGGGCGAGCTTGGCCTCGGGCATGTTGGTCATGCCGATGATCGCCGCCCCCCAACTGCGGTAGAGGTTGGATTCCGCCAGGGTCGAGAACTGCGGGCCTTCCATGGCGAGATAAGTGCCCCCCAGAACATGCGGGATGCCCACCGCGCGGGCCGCGGCCGCGACCGCCTGCGACAGCCGGCCGCAGGTCGGATGCGCCATGGAGACATGAGCCACCAGGCCCGGCTCGAAGAAACTTTTGACGCGCGCGAAGGTGCGGTCGATGAACTGGTCGGCGATGACGAATGTCCCCGGCGCCAGGTCCTCGCGCAAGGAGCCGCAGGCCGAGAGCGACAGGATTTCTGTGACACCCGCCATCTTGAGCGCGCAAATATTGGCCCGGTAGTTGAGGTCCGTGGGCGAACGCTTGTGCCCGCGCCCATGGCGCGGCAGGAACACCACTTCCTGGCCGCCCAGGTCGCCGAACAGCAACTCGTCCGACGGGTCGCCGAACGGCGTGGCGATCGCCCGCCAGCGGGTGTTCTTCAGGCCCTCGATCTCATAAATGCCCGATCCGCCGAGAATGCCGATGACGGGCGTGATGGGCGCGGGTGAGGACATGCTGCGGACTCCTGAGACGGGATCGACGGGTTGTTCTACACGCCCCAACCGCCTTCAGACCACCCCCGCCGTTCTATCGGATCGAGCGGGCGTTCCGATGAGCCTGCCGGCGGTTCAGAATTGGAACGAAAACAGAGCGTGAGGGCGAACGCGAAGTGGCCGGAATTTACCCGGCCTCCGCAGCGCATCCGGGATCGTCGTCGCAAAATGCGCAATCTCGGCTAATCCGCGGTGTTGGACAGGTAGCGCGAAGGCCTCAAAAAGTATAAAATCCAGGTATGAACCAGATGTCTCGCATCACCATCCGTCCCGAGCAATGCCACGGCCAGCCCTGTATCCGCGGCATGCGCATCCGTGTGACCGACATTCTGGAAATGCTGGCCGGTGGCATGACCCATGCCCAAATCCTGGCTGACTATCCAGACCTTGAAGCAGACGACATTACCGCCGCGTTGGCCTACGCCGCGCGGGAGATCAGCCACCCGGTCGTGACGGCGGCGGCTGAGTGAAATTCCTGATCGACGCCCAATTGCCGCCGATGCTGGCGGAGTGGTTGCGTAAAGCAGGGCACGACGCCCAACATGTTCGAGAAGTTGGCCTGCTGGACGCCGACGACACGGCCATCCGCGCCTATGCGGGAAAGGCCGGCGCCGTGCTCATCACGAAAGACCGAGATTTTGTCTCGACCGGTGAAACGCCCGCGCAAGTCGTTTGGGTGCGGACCGGGAATGTCGGAACGCGCGCCTTGATCGACCGCGTTGAATCAGCATTACCTCGGCTTATCGGACATCTGGACGATGGTGCGGACTTGGTCGAATTGCGTTAGCCGATAAGTTTCGCTAAAGCCCCCAAAGCCGCGCTCTAAAAGCCGTGAGAGCGACTTGCGGCGGATTGTGGAAGCGCAGTCTCGCAATCCTCGCGGCATCGCAGGCACTCCTTGCAGAATCGAGTCTAATCGATATTGTGCGGCACACGCAGGAAGGGTGGCCGAGCGGTTGAAGGCACCGGTCTTGAAAACCGGCAGGTCCGCAAGGATCTCGTGGGTTCGAATCCCACCCCTTCCGCCATACTCTCCGATGGCTTTTTTGGCGCTCGGCTCGGAGTGTGTGTTCTCGACCCCACTCCTCTTGCCGCGCGCGACGCGTGCCCGTCCCTACGCCGCGGGCGCGGGGGCCGGGGCGCTTGCTTTGGCGGCTTTGGCCAGTTCGAAGGCCTTGGTGAGCTTCTGGATGGTGGCCAACTGCAGGCTGGTGGGGTTCTCGTAGTTTTCCGCCATCTCCTCCACCTGGCGCGCCATCTGGCCGCAGATCTGCGACAGGTCCGTCTCGCCGAGATGCGTGGCGGTGCGGCTGGCGTCCTCGAGGACGGTTACCAGGATAAGGATCCGTTCCTCGAGTTCCTTGTCGATACGCTTCTCGACATAAGCCTTGAGGATATGGGCGCAGACCCACCCGAGTTTGAGGCCGTGGCTGTCCAGGCGCGCGGCCATGACATCCTTCATCGAGCCTTCCACGGCGCGGTTGAGTTCGGCGCTGGAAAGGCGCCGCCCCTCGCAGGCGTGTTTCAGGGTGTTGACCACGTCGAGCTGCCTGATCTGCGAGGGCCGCGGGTCCCCGGCGCGCCGGCGTTCCGGCCCGAGATAGTCATTGGTGACGATGAACGGCACCCGGTTGTTGGTGAGATGCGCCAGGCGCTCCATCATCTTGCCGGGCGAGACCGGCTTGATCATCACGTCGTCGGCGCCGGCGAGCAGCGCGCGCTTCACCGCCCCCTCCACATCGCCCCGCACCAGAAGGCCGATCATCAGGAACGGATTGCGGCCGATCTTGAAATGGCGGATGTCGCGGATCGCGTCGAACATCGACGGGTCGAGATCGTCGGAGGCGATCAGCAGCGCCGGCGTCTCCTCCTTCACCGCGTTGAGCAAATCGCCGATGCGCGAGAAGGTGCGCGCCCGGCGGAAGCCGCAATCGCGCAAGATCGACCGCAAGCCCTCGCGGACCTGGTCGTTGGGTTCGCCGAGATAACACTCGACGTCGCCCATGCGATCCTTGGGGAAGCCCTTGATCATGGCTCAGAGCTTGGCGCGCTCGTAGCGGATCTTGAGCGCGGCGGCCTCGTCCAGCGCCGCGCGATGCTCCACCGTCTCGCGGGCCAGAATCTTAAGCGCGGTCGCCAGGCGTACAGTCGGTGTACGCAGGGGCGGCGTACGCACGAATTTATGACGCGGCGGATGTTTCGGCTTCGGCGTGGCGGGCATGAGTGATCTTTCGCGTCAGGTCTTCTCTGAAGGCCGCTCGATAAGGCGGCGCGTTCCCGGCATTGTGAGTCGGATTGGCCCGCCGGGGAAGGCCAAGAATATGCCCCGCCGCGCCGGGGACCGGTAAAAAACCTCTTGGCGGGAGGGCCGCTTCCCCGGCTGGGGCAGGCGTCCCGACCTGTCCCGAGGCTGGCATCCGCCCCCGTGACGGCTATACTTGCCCCATAAACTTGGCCTCATAAACCTGGGGAGATCGGATCATGAAACTGACCGCCTGTTCCGTTGTCACAATCCTCGCCGGCCTTGGCGCCGGCGTCCCGGCCGCGTTCGCCGCCGACGCCACCGCCGACGCGGCGCGGGTTGTCGCCAGCCCGGCCTTCAAAACCGCGGCGGCCAACATCGAGAACGAGTATCAGCGCATCGTCGACGAGGGCATCAAACTCACCGAGATCCCCGCCCCGCCCTTCAAGGAAGAAAAGCGCGGCAAGGAGTTCGCCGCCATGGTCAAGGCGGCGGGCCTTGCCGACGTCAAGATCGATCCCGAAGGCAACGTCATCGCCCTGCGCAAAGGCACCAAGGGCGACGGAAAATTCGTGGTGGTGTCGGCGCATCTCGACACCGTGTTCCCCGAAGGCACCGACGTGAAGGTCAAGCGCCAGGGCACCAAACTCATGTCGCCCGGCATCGGCGACGACACCTTCAGCCTGGCGGTGCTGCTCGGCCAGATCCGCGCCATGCAGGCGGCGAATATCAAGACCCGCGACGACATCCTGTTCGTCGGCACCGTCGGCGAGGAAGGCCCGGGCGACCTGCGCGGCGTGCGCTACCTGTTCACCAAGGGCGAGTACAAAAGCAAGGTCAAGGCGTTCTTCTCGATCGAAGCCGGCGATGTCGCCACCATCACCAACGGCGGCGTCGGTTCGCGGCGCTACCGCGTCACCTTCAAGGGCCCGGGCGGCCACAGCTACGGCGCCTTCGGCCTGGTGAACCCCATGTACGCCCTGTCCCAGGCCGCCACCGAGTTCTCGCGCCTGCAGGTGCCGACCTCGCCCAAGACCACCTACGGCATCGGGGTCATCGGCGGCGGCACCTCGGTCAATTCCATCCCGCTCGAAGTCTGGATGGAAGTCGACATGCGTTCCGAGTCCGTCAACGAACTCAAGCGCGTCGAGGAACGCATGATGAGCATCGTGCAGGCCGCGGCCGACTCCGAGAACTTCAACCGCTCCACCAAGGAAGGCCGCATCACGGTGGACTCCAAGCTGATCGGCGACCGTCCCGCCGGCAACACCGACGCCAAGGCCGAACTGGTGCAGCAGGCAGCCGCGGCCATCGCCGCCAGCGGCTACAAGGTCGACTACCAGTGGAGTTCCACGGATTCCAACATCCCCATGAACCTGGGCGTGCCGGCTATCACCATCGGCCGGGCCGCGCCCGGCAAGGGCGGCCGCGCGCACTCGCTCGATGAATGGGTGGATGTGGAAAAAGCCCCGATGGTGAAGGCCGCCGCCACCGGCCTCGCCATCATCCTCACGGCGACCGGGATGGAATAGAGCATCGTGCGGAAAAGTGGGTACCGGTTTTCCGCAGAAACGATGCGACCAAACAATACGTTAGAGTCTCGTGCGTGAGTCTTAAATCACGCACGAGACTCTAACCCTGAGCGCTTCCCCAACCGCGGCGATCACCGACTCCCAGTCCCCGAACCGGGGCTGATGGAACACGCGGGCGCTTTGGTACCAGGGTGAGTCCGTCCGGCTCACCGGGAAGCGCCAGCAGCCGTAAGCCCGGTTGAGGATCCACACCGGCTTGCCCAGGCCGCCGGCGAGGTGCACGACCGAGGTGTCGCAGGAGATCACCAGGTCGAGATTGGCCACCAGGGCGGCGGTGTCGTCGAAGTCGTGGATGTCGCCGGTGAGGTCGACGATCTCGGGTCCGCCCCAGCCGGCGGCCCTGAGCGCGGACACATCGGCGGCCGGTTCGCCCTTCTGCAGGCTGAACCAGGCGACGCCGGGAATGTCATGAAGCGGCGCGAACGCCGCCAACGGCAACGCGCGCACGGCGGCGATGGACAAGGTCGAGGACAATCCCGTCTGTGGGCTGCCGGCCCATACCACGCCGACCTTCAGCCGCTGCCCGGCATGGGGCCCGGCATGGGGATTGACGCGCGCGGCCCAGGCCGCGGTCTTGTCCGGGTCGGCCCGCAGGTAAGACGCGGCCGGGATCGTGTCGGCGGTGACACCCAGCGCCAGCGGCAGGCTGAGCAGCGGGATATGGACATCGGCGGCCGGGTGCGGCTGGTCCTTATCGTAGACGTCGACGCCCGGAAGCCGCGCCAGCAGGCACATCAACGATTTCGGCACCTTGAGCCGCACCTCGGCGCCGAGGCGCGCCAGCGCCGGCACGAAACGGCTGAAATGCAGGATGTCGCCCAGCCCCTGCTCGCCCAGGACCAGGATGGATTTGCCCGCGAGCGGCGCGCGGCCGTCCCAGCGCGGCTCCAAAACGCCGTCCAGGATCGGCGCCAGTTCCGGCGTGGCGAGGCGCGCCTCATACAGCGGCCAGGCCTCCGCGAAACGCCCCAAGGCAAACAGGCAGAGCGCGGCATTGACGCGCACATGGGGAAAACCCGGGTCCCGCGCGGCGGCCTCTGCGTAATCGGCCAACGCCGCGTCGAACTGATTGGCGTAGCGGTACAGGTTGCCGCGGTTGTTGAGGGCCTGCACATGGCCGGGCGCGATCTCGAGGGCCGACGTGTAGCCGGCGATGGCGGCGGCAATCTCACCCATCCCGCCCAAGGCATGGGCGCGGTTGAAATGCGCCTCGAACTTGCGGGGATCGAGCGCCAGCGCGCGCGTGGCGCAGGTCACGGCCTCGGCAAGGTCGCCGCTGTCCTCCAGCAGTGTGCCGCGGGTGACATGGGCGTCGACATAGCCGGGATTGAGAACCAGCGCGCGGTCGAAGGCCGCCAACGCCGCGTCACCGCGCCCGAGCGCCATCAGCGCCTTGCCGCGGTTGTAGTGCGCCTCCGCCTGCCCCGGCGCGAGCTTGACGGCGCGGTCGAGGTCCTCGAGCGCGGCCCGAGCATCGCCGAGGGCGAGATAGGCCGCCGCGCGATTGCTGAAGGCGGCCTGCTGCGTGGCGTCCGCCTTGATCGCCTTGGTGATCAATTCGACCGCGCGGGCCGGATCGTTCTTCTGCAGCGCCGCGACCCCGGACAGATGCAGCGCGTCAAAATGCTTGGGCGCCAGCACCAGCACCTGGGCGTAAAGCGCCGCCGCCGCGTCCACGTTGCCGGCGTTATGGGCCGAGAACCCGCGCTGGAACAGCTGCCGGACGAGGTTGGGATTTTGCAGCGTCATGCTCTTTGAAGTCCGAAGCGGAGGTTGGCGATCCGGGAAACTCTTCCCGCGGTCTTTCAACCCGTCAAATCCCGCGCGCCTAGGATACGGCGGGGTGCTCCTTGCGCGGCCACATCCGGGCCAGGAGGCCGTCCTTCATCACGAACTGGTGATAGAGCGCCGCGCCGACATGCAGGACCAGCAATCCGTACAGGAAATACTGAAGGTTGTTATGCACGTTCTGGAAGGCGGCCGAGGTCTTGATGCTGCGCCCCACCACATTGGGCAGGTCGAACAGGCCGAAGACGGTGATCGGCCGGCCGCGCGCGGCGAGCCCCACATACCCGGTGACCGGCAGCGCGAACAGGATCAGGTACAGCGTGAAATGCGTCAGCGCCGCCGCGATTTTCTGGCTTTTGGGCGTCGCGGCCGGCAACGGCGGCGCCGGATGGGTCAGGCGCCACACCACCCGCACCAGCGCCAGCACAAAGATTGTAACACCGAGCGACTGATGCACCGCCAGAGTGGCCTGGGTCACTTCCGCTGAATCGGCGTAACCCGAGACCAGTCCAAACACCGCCGACAGCACAACGCATAGGGCAATGGCCCAGTGCAGGAAAATGGCCACGGGTCCGAATTTTTCCCCCGTATTGCCGTCCGCTCGCGCCGATTTTTCTTCCGCCACAGCCATATTCGGGTACCTTCCTCGCCGCTGACGATAATCGCCGGGAGTGCAAAGTGTCATCTGGAATTTCGCGTATTATGGGTGTTCTGGCGGTTTCGACCGCGCTTGTGGCCGCCACCGGCGCCGCCGCCGCGCCGCCGGACTGGTCCAAGGTGAAGGCCAAGAATGTCTGGGTGTTCTACCCCGCCCAGGTGGCATGGGAGCGCCTGATGACCCCCGGCCGTCACTCCGGCCGCAGCAAGTTCATCGCCGGCAAGAACTGTTTCTCCTGCCACGGCAATATTGATGAGGACCCGCTCGGCTCGAGCCTGGTGCACGCCGAGAAGGATATCGAGCCGACACCGATCCCCGGCAAGCCCGGCGCTATCAAAATGGCGGTGAAGACGGCGCACGACGCCGACACCTTCTATACACGCCTGGAGTTCGAACTGGGCGATCAGCCCAACGCCGGACAGGACAAGGACTGGGAAACCAAGGTCACCATGATGCTGGACGACGGCACGGTGTCCGAGATGACCCGCGCCGGCTGCTGGTCGGTCTGCCATGACGACGTCGAGAGCATGAACAAGGGCCAGGAAGGCGTGACCAAATACATCTTCGCCTCGCGCGTGCCCGGCGAAGGCGCCACCATCGCCATAAAGCCCGAGGAGGAACTCGCCAAGATGCGGGCCGAGGGCAACTATCTCGAATACTGGCAGGCGCGCATCAATCCCGGCAAGAAGACCACCGCCTTGGACGGCATCATCCTGGAAAAGCGCACCGAGAACGCCAAACCCACCGTCGCCGTCTCATCGAGCACGGTCAAGGGCGTGACCACGGTCACGTTCAGCCGCAAGATGAAGGTCGACGGGCTGCATAAGGCCATCGTCCCCGGCAAGACCTACAGCCTGGGATTTGCCATCCACGGCGGCAACACCTCGCACCGCTTCCACTACGTATCCTTCGAGCGCTCGATGGTGCTCGACCAGGGCGAGGCGGATTTCATCGCGGAGAAGGCAGCGGCCCCTGCTCCTGCTCCCGCGCCGGCGGCGAAATAGGCGGACACCGGAGCCGGGGCGATGGATTTCGCGCCCTTCGATCAGCGTCACTATCCCGTGCTGTCGGTCGAGGATGGCTACGGCGAGTGGGCCGCAACCTATGAGGCCACCGTCCTCGATCTCAGGGACATCCGCCTGCTCAAGCGCCTCGGCGTCGATTGGGCCGGCGCGCGGCGGGCCGTCGATCTCGCCTGCGGTACCGGCAGGACCGGCGCCTGGCTCAAGTCCCAGGGTGTGGGCGCCCTCGACGGCATCGACCTCACCGGTCCCATGCTGGACAAGGCCCGCGCCCGCGGAATTTACGCCACCCTGAAACAGGGCGATCTCGGCGCCAGCGGCTTCGACGGCGGCGCTTACGACCTCGTCACCGAGAACCTGGCGCAGGAGCATCTGCCGTCCCTCACCCCGCTCTACACCGAAGCCGCGCGCCTGCTGCGCGCCGGCGGGCGGTTTATCTGCGTGGGCTATCATCCGTTCTTCCTGATGCAGGGCATTCCCACCCATTTCGACCGCGCCGGCGGCGGCTCGGTCACCATCAAGAACCATGTGCACCTGATGAGCGATCATGTGCACGCCGCCACCACCGCCGGCTTCACGCTGGCGGAAATGGAAGAAAGCCTGGTCGACGACGATTGGGTGGCCTTGAAGCCAAAGTGGGAAGTCTGGCGTCACCGGCCGGTGAGCTTCGCCCTGGTGTGGGTCAGGACCTGACTATTTCGCCTTCGCCGGAGTCCAGTCCCGGACCCGCCGCTCGCCTTCGGCGGCCTCCACCGGCGTCATGTCCCGGGTGAGAAAGCGGCGCATATCCTCGGCGTCGTCGCGTTTATCCTCGTCACCCGGCGCATAGGCCGCGATCGCCAGGGTCACCCACTTATAGGCCTCGGCCTTGTCCTTCTCGATGCCGCGCCCCTGGGCGTACATGGTGGCAAGATTGAACTGCGCGGGTGCGAAGTTCTTCTCGGCTGCCTGGTGATAGAGCTGCACCGCCATGCGGTCGCTGGCGGCGATGCCCTGGCCGCGCATGTACATGAGGCCGAGGTTGTTGAGCGCGAAGACGTCACCCTGGTCGGCGGCCTTGCGGTACCAGACCAGCGCCTCGGCATAGCTCTGCGCCACGCCCTCGCCGTTGGCATGGAGCACGCCGATATTGACCTGGGCGTCGGGATTGCCGGCGTCGGCCAGCGGTTGCCATAACTTGAGGGCGGTCTTGGGGTCGCCGCGGTTATAGGCGGCGATGCCGTCTTCCAAGGGCCCCGCCGCAGCGCCGGTCGCGATCACGACCAGCGCTGCGATGAGCGATAAAGCCCTCACCCTACTGAGCAGGCGTGGGGGCTTTCAGGAGTTCAACCTTGAACAGCAGCACCGAACCGGCCGGGATCGGGCCGACGTTGCGGCTGCCGTAGCCGAGGCCGGGCGGAATGGCGAAATTCCAGATCTCGCCGACCTTCATCATCGGCACGCCTTCCTGCCAGCCGCGGATCACGTTCGACAGCGGGAACGTCGCCGGATCGTTGCGCGCGTAGGAACTGTCGAACACCGTGCCGTCGATCAGCTTGCCTTCGTAATGCACGGTGACTTCGCTGCCTTCCGCAGGTTTCACGGCCGCCGGATCGGTCGCGGCCTTCTCGACGCTGTACTGCAGGCCGCTCTCGGTGGCCTTCCAGCCGGGCTTCTTCAGGTTATCGGCGAGGAAGGTGTCATTGGGATCGGCGGGGGCGGTCGGCACAGCGGTCACGGCAGGTTCCTCTGCGGGGGGTGTGGGCTTACGCCCTACCATCACAAAGGCGATGACCGCAACCACGACCACCAGCGCGCCAATGATCCACCACTGTTTCATGTCCGAGATCCTTCGTTAGAGTATGCGCGCGCGAGTGTGCGCGAGGCGTCGTCCGCACGTATCGCGCGCTTGTGTGTGCGGCGCATGGTAGGGAAAAGCCCCCATCACGGCAACTCAAGCTTTTAAAATGAAACCCCGGCTGCGCCATTGCGCAGCCGGGGTTTCACGGCGTTTATGTGCCTAGCCCTTCAGCGATTTGTAAATCAGCCGCACGAAATTGTCGCTGGCCTCCTGAGTCGATTTCACCTTCGGATCGATCGCCGCCAGCGGCCTGGCCGCCACGGTTTCGTCTTCGCTCTTGCCGGCCATCGCTTTCTGCACGGCGTCGCGGGCACCGGCCACGAGGTCGTGGTACTCCTGAAGCCGCGCCTTGGTCAGCATCGGGCCGTGGCCGGGCACG
Organism: Rhodospirillaceae bacterium; assembly: GCA_041905795.1. GTDB lineage: Bacteria > Pseudomonadota > Alphaproteobacteria > Rhodospirillales > Rhodospirillaceae > SHVO01. The sequence goes on from JAYRKL010000004.1 coordinate 34,693, forward strand.
ATCTTGGTCTGGTCGTTGGCGAGCTTGAGATAAGTGTCCACCGCCGCGATCACGCCCTTGATGTTGCCGGTCACGCCCACGTCCACGTTGGGATAGCGGCCTTCGAAGATGCTGACGATATCGCCGGTGGCGAGCACGTTGGCGTCGGCGAAGAAGACATAGCTGTCGCCGTCGGTATGGGCGTTGGCCGGATGGCCGACCTGTACCTTGCGGCCCTTGAGGTCGACGTCGGTCTTGTCGCCGCTGTAGGTCTTGGTCGGCAGGCGGTCGAGAGCCGGCGCGGTCTTGGCGCCGGTGAGCGCGTTGGTCGAGCCTTCGGTCATGCGCTTCTTGACGTTGTCGTGGGCCAGCACCGTGGCGCCGTCCTTGGCGAAGGCACCGTCGCCGCCGGTGTGGTCGCCGTGATAGTGCGTGTTGATGACGGTCTTGAGCGGCAGGGCGCTGATCTTGGTGACCGCGGCCTTGATCTTGTCGTGCAGCGGCGCGAACTCCGTGTCCACCATCAGCACGGCGTCATCACCCACGGCAACGGTGATGTTCCCGCCCTGGCCTTCCAGCATGTAAGTCCGGTTGCCCAGGTCGGTGGTCTTGATCTCGACCTTGGAGTAATCCGGCGCCGCCGGCGCGGCGGCGGGTGCTGCTTGGGCCCAGACGGCGACCGGAGCCGCGGCGAACAGCGCCGCAGCCGAGACGAGCAGAACGCGGTTCAAGGTGCGCATATTGTGTCCCTCCTCTTGATGAGCCGCGCCCCGGATGTTCCCCCGCCGGCGACAGCAATCGGCGATTGTTCCCCGAGGGCGCCCATGAGAGCAAGCGCCGGGCGGACGGCTCCCAGGCACCCCCAAGACCCAGGCGCCCTGCGGCACGGAGCTAAAGCCGGTGGTTCTGAATCATCGGCGTACTGTCGGCGGTACCTTGTCGGGCAGCCATCGCGTCTGGGTTCGTGCGCGCTGGTTTTCGCTAAAAACCACATAAAATCAATATATTGTATATTTGGTGTAGAAAATCCATAGAAATACGCAACTATTGCGCGCGCCAACCGTTGCTATTGGTATCAACGTCCAGTTGCTTCACCGCCGAAAACCCAGAGGGGAGGAAACCCGTGTCCAGCGCCGGCATTCACGTAGGCCCGCTCGCCGGAATCAATTTTTCCAAGCTCACCTTCCTGGTCGCCGACGACAAGGCGTTCTTCCGCGACATCGTCCACACCGCCCTCATGCGCGCGGGCGCCAAGGACGTCAAACATGCCGTCGGCATCGAGACCGCCGTCGAAGCCCTGGGCCGCTACGGCCAACTCATCAATTGCGTGATCTGCGATTGGGACATGGCGCCAGTGGGCGGCCTGGAACTCCTGCGCCTGATCCGTTGCCGCAGCCTTGCCAAGACCGCCCCGCGCACGCCGGTGGTGATCCTGACGGCGCGCGCGGACTCCGGCGCCGTCAAATCCGCCATGGCCATGGACGTCAACGGTTTCGCCGTGGCGCCGCTGTCTTTTGAGAAGCTGATCAAGACCGTCGCCAATGGTTTGAACCGCAGCTGGGACCTGCGGCCGGCCAGCCACTACGCCGCGGTGCCGGTAGTAACGGTCGACGTGCCGGCCCCGAAGAGCCCCGACGCCAAAGCCGTGCCGCCCAGCGACCTGCACGCCTTCAATCCCGCCCTCGCCAACGCCAAACCCCTGCCCCGGCGTGACGCGAGCGCCGGCGCCCCGGACCCCAACAAGCCGCCGACCTTGAAGAACGTGCATATGTGCATCCTGGCGGACGTGAAGCCGGGCGCGATCCTGGCGCGCGACATCCATGACCGCAGCGGCCAACTGTTGCTCAAGACCGGAACCGAGCTGAAATCCTCGCTGATCGCACGTCTGCACGCCGTCGCGCAGGGCCATGGCGAGAGCTATCACCTCTGGGTCGGCGAGACCGACAGCCGTTAGCGCATAAAGCCTGACGGGGCTTTTTTCCCTTCCCGCGGAAAATGGCGATACCGGCGGAACGGTACTTTTGCGGCGGCTCCGGGTTCACTAATCTTGGGGTTCACTCCTATGGCCGCAGGCGAGGCGGACGTTCATGCGCATCGATATCGTTTTCGACACGGTCTGCCCCTGGTGTTTCGTCGGTAAGCGCCGCTTCGACCGGGCGCTCAAGATGCGCCCCAACCTCAAGCCGGAAGTGCGCTACCGCTCGTTCCTGCTCAACCCCGACTTGCCGGCAGGCGGCGTCGACCGGCGCGAATATCTCGAGCGCAAATTCGGCGGCAGCCACCAGTACGACCGCATCGCCGAGGCGCTGACCTATACCGGCCGCGGCGAAGGTATCGGCTTCGCCCTCGACAAGATCAAGCGCACGCCCAATTCCGCCAATTCGCATCGCCTGGTGCGCCTGGCCCACACCCTGGGGCGCCAGCATGAGGCGGTGGAAGTGCTGTTCACGGCGTATTTCGAACGCGGGCTCGATATCGGCAATGTCGAGGTGCTGATCCGCCTGGCCGAGGAACTGGGGATCGAGCGCGCCATGGCGCACGCCCATCTCTCGGGCGACAACGATCTGAACGCGGTCTACACCGAGAATGCGCGCATGCACCGCCTGGGGATCACCGGCGTGCCCTGTTACATTTTCAACGACGGCCGGGCCATCGCCGGCGCCCAGGAGCCCGAGATCCTGGTGCGGATGCTCGACATGGCCGTGGCTCAGGACGCCGACAGGCCGCCCATGCAAAGCCTCGGCTGACCTTTCTCATCCTGGCCAAGCTTGGCGGTCCAAGCCTGGCGGGCCAAGCCTGGGTTGAACGCGCAGTTGTGAACGCCCTGCCCGGCGCGGGTCATTCGCTAACCTCTTGATCTTTGACCCTGATCTTTGGATGCAACACTTCCGCGCATCTTGGCGTTTGGGCGGGTTTTGGCGGCCGTCATTAAGTTTTCGGTAATACCCTGCTGGAATCCTTCCCGCACCAGTCGCGCGAGTCGCCTCCAGGCGGTCGGAAGGTTCACATGTCGGATGCATTCGAAGTCATCGATCACGTTTTCCAGGTGGTGGGACTCACCAAGGAAAAGCTCGAAGCCGTCTGTCGCCGTTCCTGCCGCGCGGGTTTTCGCGTTTACCTGGATGCCGCCGATCCGACCACCATTCCGGCCGTGCGCATCTATCGCGTCGCGTTCGAGATGGTCGAGGACCGCGACCGCACCCGCATCGCCATGCGCTTCGTCGAAAAAGAAATGGCCGAGATGACCAAGGAAGTCGCGGCCCGCGCCGTGGCGCCCCGGCAGCAAGTCAGTCCCGCCGCTCCGGCCGCCGTCAAAACAACGGCCGCCACCCGTCTCGCCCCGGTCTAACGCCCTCACTCTATCGGCTTAACCCGCTAAAGCCGCCATCTGGCCGAGCACGGCCTGAAGGCCTTTGACGCGCATGTTCGGCGTCTCCCACGGGCGGATGAACACCAGCTTGTGGTCCGGGCGCAGCTTCACTGTCCCCGCCTGTTTGCCGATGAAGTCCACGAGTCCGGCCGGGTTCGGGAAGGTATTGTTGCGCAACGACACCACCGCGCCCTTGGGCCCGGCGTCCACCTTCTCCACATTGGCGCGGCGGCACAGCACTTTGATGCTGACCACGTCCAGCAGGTTCTCCACCTCCGGCGGCAGCGGCCCGAAGCGGTCGATAAGTTCGGCGGCAAAGGCATCGATCTCGTCGCGCGCCGCCAGGCCGCCGATGCGGCGGTAGAGCGACAGGCGAATTCCAAGGTCGGCGACATAGGTTTCGGGGATGAGCACCGGCGCGCCGGTGTTGATCTGCGGCGACCAGGCTTCCTCGGCTACAGCTTCCGCTGCGCCGGTTTCGCCCGCGCGCGCCGCGGCCACGGCTTCTTCCAGAAGGTGCTGGTACAGTTCCACGCCCACCTCCTTGATGTGCCCCGACTGCTCGTCGCCCAGGAGGTTGCCGGCGCCGCGAATGTCCAGGTCATGACTGGCGAGCGAGAACCCGGCGCCGAGGCTGTCCAGGGTCTGCATCACATCCAGGCGCTTCTCGGCGTTGACTGTGGGTTTGCGGTCCGCCGGCAGGGTCAGATAGGCGTACCCCCGGATCTTGCCGCGCCCGACGCGCCCGCGCAGCTGGTAAAGCTGCGACAGGCCGAACATATCGGCGCGGTGGATGATGATGGTGTTGACCTTGGGCATGTCGAGGCCGGACTCGATGATGTTGGTCGACAGCAACACGTCGAACTTGCCGTCGCCGAATTCGTTCATCACGTCTTCCAGGGCCGTGGGGCTCAACTGGCCGTGGGCCACGGCGTATTTGACCTCCGGCACCAGAACGCGCAAGCGTTCGGCGACGCCGTCGATATCGGCCAGGCGCGGACAGACGTAGAAGGTCTGGCCGCCCCTGAACCGCTCGCGCAGGATGGCCTCGCGGATCACCACCGGGTCGAACGGCAATACGAAGGTGCGCACCGCCAGGCGATCCACCGGCGGCGTGGCGATCAGGCTCATTTCACGCACGCCCGTCAGCGCCATCTGCAAGGTGCGCGGGATCGGCGTGGCGGTGAGCGTGAGGACGTGGATCTCGGCGCGGATCTGCTTGAGCCGCTCCTTGTGGGCGACGCCGAAATGCTGCTCCTCGTCGACGATCAACAGGCCGAGATTCTTGAAGGTGATGCCCTTGGCCAGCAGCGCGTGGGTGCCGACCACCACGTCCACCGTGCCGTCGGCGAGGCCGTCCTTCACCGCCGCGGCGTCCTTGGGCGTGACGAGGCGCGAGAGCTGCTGCACCCGCAGCGGGAAGCCGCGGAATCTGTCGCTGAAGGTCTTGTAGTGCTGGCGCGCCAGCAGCGTGGTGGGCACCACGATCGCCACCTGCATGCCCGACATGGCCGCGGCGAAGGCCGTGCGCATGGCCACCTCGGTCTTGCCGAAACCCACGTCGCCGCACACCAGGCGGTCCATGGGCCGGCCGCGGGTGAGATCGTCTAGGGTGTCGGAGATGGCTTTGATCTGGTCGTCGGTCTCGGCGTAGGGGAAGCGCGCGCAGAACTCGTCGAACACGCCTTCGGGCGGCGCCACCGGCGGCGCGTCCTTGACCTGGCGGGCGGCGGCGATGCGGATCAGTTCTTCCGCCATCTCGCGGATGCGCTGCTTGAGTTTGGATTTGCGCGCCTGCCAGGCCGCACCGCCCAGCTTGTCCAGCTGCACGCCCGCGGCTTCCGACCCGAAGCGCGACAACACGTCGATATTCTCCACCGGCACATAGAGCCGGTCGTTGCCGGAATAGGTGATGCGCAGACAATCGTGCGGCGCGCCGCCGACGGTGAGGGTTTCCAGGCCCTCGTAGCGGCCGATGCCGTGCTCGACGTGCACGATCAAATCGCCTTCGGCGATCTGCGACGCGTCGGCGATGAAGGCATCGGCCTTGCGCTTCTTGCGCGCCGACCGCACCAGGCGATCCCCCAGCAGGTCCTGTTCGGTGATCAGCGCCAGGACCGGCGTGGTGAAGCCGCGCTCCAGCGCCAGCGGCACCGTCACCAGCATGTCCTTGGGCGCCGCTAAAGCCTCTGCCCAGGTCTCGACGTTAGCGACCGCGGTAAAGCCGTGATCCTTCAGCACCCCGCCGAGGCGCGCCTTGGAGCCGGCGGTGGCGCCGGCCAGCATCACTTTGCGCCCCTGCCCCTGCTCGACGGCGATCTGGGCGATGAAGGCCTCGAACACGTTCTCATTGGGCCGCGCGCGGACGTCGGCGAAATCCCGCCCGGGCCGGCCGCCGGCGTCCTCGGTGCCGCCGACGTCGGCGGCGCCATAGGAGCGGAACGCGGTGACCGCCCGGCCCGTCAACGCCTTGGCAAAATCCACCTCGTCCAGGAACATCAGTTCCGGTGCCACCGGGTGATAGACGATGCCGGTTTCCTCCACCGACAGCCGCCCCTTGCCGCCGGCGGACACCACCATGCGCCGCGCCGCGTAATAGTCGCGGATGGTCTCCAACCTCACGGCCATGGCCTCGTCGATGTCGTGATCGAGGCTGACATTTGCGGTGGGTGCGTAATCGAGGATGGTGCCAAGGCCGTCGTGGAACAGCGGTAACCAATGCTCCTGCCCCAGGAACTTGCGTCCCTCGGAGACCGATTCATACAGGGCGTCGTCCTTGCCCGGCGCGCCGAACAGTTCCCGGTACTTGCCGCGGAAGGTCGAGATCGACTCCGGCGTCAGGACCGTTTCACTCATGGGTTTCAGCGAGACAGCATCACGATTGCCGGTGGTGCGCTGGCTGACCGGATCGAAGCTGCGGATGGTCTCGACATCGTCCCCGAACAGGTCGATGCGCACCGGCTCCTCGGCGCCGGGCGGAAACAGGTCGATCAGCCCGCCGCGCACGGCGTATTCCCCGGCCTCCATCACCTGTTCGGCGCGGGTGTAGCCGTTGGCGGCCAGGAAGGCGTCGAAGGCCTTGCGGTCGAGACGGGTTTTCACCCTGAGGTCGAGGGCAGCATCGCGCAGGGTCCCGACCTTGGGCACCCGCTGCAGGATGGCGCTGACGGTGGTGATGACCAGCCGGCAGCGGCCCGGCGCGGGCGGCGTGCACAGCCGGGTCAGCGCATCGATGCGCCGCGCGACGATGTCGGCGTGGGGCGAGACCCGGTCGTAGGGCAGACAGTCCCAGGCCGGAATGACGATGCATTCCACATCGGGCGCGAAGAACGACGCCGCCTCGGCCAGCGCCGTCAGGCGCAACTCGTCGCGCGCCACATGCAAGGTGCCGTCGCGCAAGGCGGCGCGCGCCCGCTCCACCAGCATCAGTGCGTCGTAGCCTTCGGGCACGCCGGCGAGGACGCGGGCGCCGATCTTGGAGACGAATGAGTCCATCGCTATTTCTTCAAAGCCCGGTAATGCGCCAACAGATCGTCGAACACCGTGCCGTTCCATTCCGGCGGGATCGGCAACCGGCCCATGAGCCAGTCCATGAGGTCCAGGTCCAGCACGTCCAAGAGGGCCTCGGCCTCCTCCAGTTTTGCGTCGGCGAGGCCGGCGGCGCGTTCCCGGAAGAACCCGCCGACCACGAAGTCGGCTTCCTTGGTACCCCGGTGGGTTGCCCGGTAGAGGATGCGCTTGCGCCTGTCGTCCATACCCGTTGTCCCTTGGGCCCAACACAAATAATTCCCCGGCCGATGGCGTCCGCTGGCCCCTGAAAGAGATAGGGATGCGGGTGGTGCCGTCAGCCGAAGGTCGGTTTTAAGAGCAGGTTTCGCTGCCCCGGATTTGCTAGGGTATATAAGAGTTAAGCCCCGTTCTGTCAGCATCGTTCTTATGGCTGCCCTGCGCCCCGCCGCCCTGTTTCCGCTGTTCGCCAAGGTCACGACGCTTCCTGGAATAGGACCGCGCCTGGGAAAGCTTGTCACGCGCATTGCCGGGGAGTCGGTCGCGGGCCTGTTGTGGCACCTGCCCTCGGCGCTGGTGGACCGGCGCTTTAGCCCGAAGATCGGCGACGCCCCGCCCGGCAAGGTGGCGACCCTGGTCGTCGAAGTGCTGGCGCACGGCCCGCCGCCCTCCAAGCATTCGCGCGCGCCTTACCGGGTCACCTGCGGCGACGACACCGGGCGGATCACCCTGGTGTTTTTCCATGCCGACGGCGACTACCTCGAGCGCCAGTTGCCGGTGGGCGAGAAGCGCGTGATCAGCGGCAAGGTGGAACTGTTCGACGGCAAACGCCAGATGACCCACCCGGACCACATCGGCACCCTCGACAAGCTCGACGACATCAAGCGGGTGGAGCCGGTCTACCCCCTGACCGAAGGCCTGTCTCCGAAAGTATTGGACAAGGCCATCCGCGCGGCAGTGTCCAAGGCGCCGGACTTGCCGGAATGGCTCGATCCCGCCTGGCAACAGCGCCAGGGCTGGCAGGGCTGGCGCGCGGCCTTGAACGCCGCCCATGCGCCGGGATCGGAAGCGGACTTGAGCCCCACGCACCCGGCGCGGGCGCGCCTCGCCTTCGACGAACTGCTCGCCAACCAGCTCACCCTCGGTCTGGTGCGCGCCAAGGCGCGCAAGCGCCGCGGACGCAGCATCTCCGGTGATGGAGCTTTGCGCGCCTGCGCCCTGGCCGCCCTGCCCTATCGCCTCACCGGCGCACAAACCCGCGCGCTGGAGGAAATCTTCGCCGACATGGCCTCCGACAACCGCATGCTGCGCCTGCTGCAAGGCGACGTCGGCAGCGGCAAGACGGTGGTGGCGTTGATGGCGATGCTGGCGGCGATCGAGGCCGGCACCCAATGCGCGCTGATGGCGCCCACCGAAATCCTGGCCCTGCAACATTTCCAGACGCTGCAGCCGCTGGCCGCGGCGGCCGGGGTGCGCATCGAGGTCCTCACCAGCCGGGTCAAGGGCGCCGCGCGCGCCGCCTTGATCGCCGACATCGCCGAGGGCCGCGTCCAGATTACCGTCGGCACCCACGCCCTCATCCAGAAAGACGTTGAGTTCCAGGACCTGGGCCTGGCGGTGGTGGACGAGCAGCATCGCTTCGGCGTGCACCAGCGCCTGGAGCTGGCGGCCAAGGGCAGTTCGGACATGCTGGTGATGACCGCCACGCCGATCCCGCGCACCCTGGCGCTGACGGCCTATGGCGATATGGACCTCTCCAAACTCGATGAGAAGCCGCCGGGCCGCATGCCGGTGGATACCCGCCTGGTGAGCCAGGAACGCCTCGACGAAACCATCGGCGCGGTTGAACGCGCCATCCGAAAGGGCGCCCGGGTCTATTGGGTCTGCCCGCTGGTCGAGGAGTCCGAGGTTATCGACCTCGCCGCCGCCGAGGAACGGTTCCTGGGCTTGAAAATGACCTTGGGCGAAGACGCCGTCGCCCTGATCCACGGTAAGATGAAGGCCGCCGACAAGGACGCCGCCATGGACCGTTTCGCCTCCGGCGCGGCGCAGGTCCTGGTGGCCACCACGGTGATCGAAGTCGGCGTGGATGTGCCCGAGGCCACCGTCATGATCGTCGAACACGCCGAGCGCTTCGGCCTCGCCCAGCTGCACCAGCTGCGCGGGCGCATCGGGCGCGGCGGCAAGGCCGGCACCTGCCTCTTGGTCTATGCCCCGCCCCTGACCGAAACCGCCAAGGCGCGCCTCACGATCCTGCGCGACACCGACGACGGCTTCCTGATCGCCGAGGAAGACTTGCGGCTGCGCGGCAGCGGCGAAGTCCTGGGCACCCGCCAGAGCGGCCTGCAGGAATTCAAGCTGGCGGATCTCGCCGTGCATGGCGACCTGCTGGCGGCAGCGCGCGACGATGCCAAGCTGATCATCGCCCGCGATCCCGAACTGGAAACCGAACGCGGCCAGGCCTTGCGCACCCTGCTGTATCTGTTCGAACAGGATGAAGCGGTCAGGACCCTCAGGTCGGGCTGATCATCTGGGTGATCAGCGGCCGCCCAGCCACTGCTTTTCCACAGGCAGCTTGGGGTCGGCGGTGATCTTCAGGACCGCACAGTGGTGATAGGAAAATCCGCCGTCCTGGTTGAGCCCGTGCTCCGCCATGAACTGAATCACCTGAAGCGTACAGTTGTCGCAGTCGACATTCGGCACGCGGACATCGGTTTCCCAGAAATCCGGGGCCGGGCGTTGATTATGGACAAACAGCCCGTCGGCGATGATCGGCGCCTTCGCCGCGGCGATCTTGGCCGATACCGATTGGACGCCTTTCTCCGTCTGGCGCGTCTCGATTTCGGGATCGGCGGGCAACTCACCGGGGGTTTTCGCGAAAGCGACCCGGTAATGACCCGGATGGTAAACCGTTTCCTTGATTTTGATATGAAGCATCTGTCCGCCGCGGACGGGCGTGACGATGCCGGATTGCGTTCCCGCGTCCGCCGTCGTTCCGCCGCATGGCCCCTTTTTCTGCGGGTCGCCGCGCTCGTTCTGAACGATCATGTTGGCGGGTTCGAACATGTTGAAATGGGCGGATGCCTCGACCGGCATCAGCAAAGCGCCCCCGGCAATGAGCAAGCAAACGGGTAACTTCATGGACAGCCCCCTGTTGTGATGTCAGCGACCCTTTATCCCGCTCATCTTATGTGAAAACGACGGCGGGCGCAGCATGCGCTTTGGGTGTGGAATCGCACCTATTCGTTGCTTTGCCGCGACCGATATGTGATCAATAACCCTCTCCCTCCGGTTTAGAATCACCCCGCTTAAAATCACCCCGCTTAGAAGCACCATGTCGAGCGCCCTGCCTCATGCCCAACCCGATGCCCCTGCGCTGGGTTTGGTGGTTTGGGTGACCGGCTTCTCCGGTGCCGGCAAAAGCACGGTTTCCGATCTGTTGCGTCGGCGGCTGACCGCCGCAGGCCGCCCTTCCTTCCTCCTCGACGGCGATATCCTGCGCCGGGTGTTGGGCCGCGAAGGCGGCTATTCACCCGAGGAGCGCCTGGGTCTTGCCTGGACCTACGCCCGCCTGGCCCAGGAAATCTCGCGTCAGGGCATCGCCGTGATCTGCGCCACGATTTCCATGTTCAGCGCGGTCCGGGCCTGGAACCGCGCCAACAATCCGCATTACCTCGAGATCTACCTCAGAGTTCCTCACGACCAGCGCACGGCGCGGGACAGCAAAAAGGTCTACACCGACCAGGCCGCGGCCGGCGCCGGGGCGCACTACCAGGAACCCGAGACACCCGACCTCATCATCGACAACTGGGGCGTAACTTCTTCGGAAGCCGCCGCCGCAACCATCTGGCAGTATATTTTGACCCATGGAAAATAACACGACAGCCAAGCGCCTCGGCGATTTCACTGGCCTGCAGAAGAATTACGCCAAGTTCCGCCAGGGCTACGCCGACAGCGTGCTCACCGCGGTGCTGTCCCTGATCGGCAAGCCGCCGGCCCAGATCGACGCCCTCGACCTCGGCGCCGGCACCGGCATCTGGACCCGCATGCTGGCCGAGCGGTCCCTGTACAGCCTGCACGCGGTCGAACCCAATGATGACATGCGCGGCGAAGGCGCGGCCACGCCGGCGGCCATGAAGATCACCTGGATCGCCGCCGGCGGCGAGAACCCCGGCCTGCCCGACGGCAGCCTCGACCTGGTGACGGCGGCGTCGTCGTTCCACTGGATGGACTACGCGCGCACGACGTCTGAAATCCACCGCATGCTGCGCCCGGGCGGACGCTTCATGGCGCTGTGGAACCCGCGCGAGATCGAAAGTAACCCGCTGCTGGTGGAGATCGAGACCAAGATCCGCACGCTCGCTCCCGAGATGAAGCGCGTGTCCTCGGGCAACACCGCCTTCACCAGCACGCTGACGGAAAAACTCACCCACACGCCGGGGTTCGAGGACGTGCTTTATATCGAAGGCCGCCACACCGCCCGCCAGACACCGGACCAATACATGGGCGCCTGGCATTCGGTGAACGACGTGCAGGCGCAATTGGGCCCGGCGCGCTGGCGCGAATTCCTGGCCTTTGCCGAAGACCGCATCAAGGGGCGCGACGTGATCGAGACCGTGTTCGCGACGCGCGCCTGGACCGCACGCCGGGCGGGCTAGGCATTCCATGGCCGTCGCGGCCGGCACAAAATCCGAAACCCTCGAGCGTCTCGCGCCCGTCCTCAAGGGCGCGAAAGTGCTGCCGCAAGTCCGGATCACTTATGGCGACTGGAACCGGGACCGCGCCGCGGCCCTGGCGGTGCTGAACGCCCAAGCCTGGGCCAAGGCGCCGCTGATCGCCAGGTCCAGCGCCGGACGCGAGGACCAGGACGGCCAGTCCAACGCTGGCCGCTTCACATCGGTTCCGAATCTGTCCGGCGACGCTGCCGTCGCCGCCGGGATCGACGCCGTATTCGCGTCCTATGGCGAGAATGTCTCCGCCGGCGAACAGGTTTTTGTCCAGCCCTTCCTGACCGATGTCTCGGCCTCGGGTGTCGCGTTCTCGCGCGAACCGAGTTCCGGCGCGCCCTATATCGTCATCAATTATGACCTCACCGGCGATACCGCGGCGGTGGCGTCAGGCACCGGACAGAACACCGAGACGTTCTACTTCTGGCAGTTCGGCCAAAATCCGCCGGACGGGTTCCTCGGCGGCGTGATCACGCTCCTGCGCGAAGTCGAAAATCTGCTCGGCCATGACGACCTCGACATCGAATTCGCGGTGAGCGCAGGTCACGGCCTATGCCTGCTGCAGGCGCGCACGCTGTTCGTCGCCGCGGCGCCGGTCGACCCGAAACGGCATCGGGAGATTCTCACCGGCATCGCCCGGCGCATCGCCGACGCGGCGCGGGAGCATCCTTATCTGCACGGCCGCCGCACCGTGTTCGGCGTCATGCCCGACTGGAATCCCGCGGAAATCATCGGCGTGCGGCCGCGGCAGCTGGCGCTTTCGCTCTACCGCCGCCTCATCACCGACCAGATCTGGGCCTATCAGCGCAGCAATTACGGTTACAAGAACCTGCGCAGCTTTCCCTTGATGCTGTCGTTCCACGGCATGCCTTACATCGACGTGCGCGTGAGCTTCAACTCCTTCGTGCCGGCCGACGTCGACGACGCGCTCGCGGACAAGCTGGTGGATCACTACCTCGAGCGCCTGGCGGACTCGCCGGCGCTGCACGACAAGGTCGAATTCGAGATCGTCCATTCCTGCTACACCCTCGACCTGCCGGAACGGGTCGCGCGCCTGGCCGAGGCCGGCATCAGCCGCGGCGATATCGCCGCGCTGACCCACAGCCTGCGCCGCCTCACCAACCGCGTGATCCACCGCGACAAGGGCATCTGGCGCCAGGACCTCGCACGCCTCGAGGAATTCGAGCGCCGCCGTGCGCGCATCCTGGCGGCGGATACGAATTTGGTCGGGCGCATCTACTGGCTGCTCGAGGATTGCAAGCGCTGGGGCACCCTGCCCTTCGCCGGCCTCGCCCGCGCCGGCTTCATCGCCATGCAGATGCTCCGCTCGATGGTGGCGGTCGGCGTCATCGACCAGGCCCAGATGGCGGCGTTCCTCGCCACCGTCGATACCGTCACCAGCCGCATGATGGTCGACCTCGAGGCCATGCCGCGGGCGGAATTCCTGCGCCAGTACGGCCATCTCCGCCCCGGCACCTACGACATCCTGTCCGCCCGCTACGACGAAGCCCCCGAACGCTACCTGGGCGCCGCGCCGGCCGCGGAAACCGCGCCGCCGCAGCCGTTCGTTCTGTCGCCCGCGCAGGAATCCGAACTCGCCGATCTGCTCAAGGTGCATGGACTGGATATCGATATCCCGGAATTGTTCGATTTCATGCGGGCGGTGATCCGGGGCCGCGAGCGCGCCAAATTCCTGTTCACCCGTTCCTTGAGCGACGCCTTGTCGTTGCTGCGCGAACTGGGCGCCGCCAACGGCTTCGACGCCGACGACATGTCCCATGCCGACATCGCCGTGATCGAAGACCTCTACACCTCCTCGGCCGATGCGCGCGAGACGCTGGCGGCAAGCATCGCCGCCGGCCGCGCGCGTTACGCCGATACCCGCGCCATCGTTTTGCCGGCGCTGATCACCGAGCCCGACCAGGTATGGGCGTTCCATCTGCCGCCCAACGAGGCGAATTTCATCACCCAGGGCACCGCCGAGGGGCCGGTGACCGGATGCGAAACCGGCGGCACCCTGAAAGGCGCCATTGTCTTCATTCCCAACGCCGACCCCGGGTTCGACTGGATCTTCACCAAGGGCATCGCCGGTTTCGTCACGGCTTATGGCGGCGTCAACTCGCATATGGCGATCCGCGCCCAGGAGCAGCGGATCCCGGCCGTGATCGGCGCCGGCGAAACCGCTTTCGGCAAATGGAAGAAAGCCAAGGTCATCCGGCTCGATTGCCTGAACCGCAGGGTGGAGATCCTGGCGTCATGACCTCGCTGCCGCTGATCGCCGTCAGCCAGCGCGTCGAGGTGCTGGCGGACCGGGGCGAACGCCGCGATGCGCTGGACCAGCGCTGGCACGGCTTCCTCGCGGCCTGCGGCGCCCGTGCCCTGCCTGTCCCCAATCATGCCGGGGCCGCCGCCGATCTGCTGCGGCGGTTCACCCCGGCGGCTGTGCTGCTGACCGGCGGCAACGACCTCGAAGCCTTGGGCGGCGACGCGCCGGAACGCGACGCGGTGGAGCAGGCCCTGCTCGCCTGGGCCGCGGAACAGGGCGTTCCGGCGGTGGGTGTATGCCGGGGCATGCAGATGATCGCCCACGTCCACGGCGCGAGGCTGGAGCGGGTGGAGGGGCATGTAGCGACTACGCATAGAGTCACCGGCCCCGCATGTGACCGCATGGTCAACAGTTATCACGGTTGGGGCTTGCGCCAGGCGCCGGCGGATTTCGCGGCGCTCGCCCGCGCGCCGGACGGCACGGTCGAGGCAATGCGGCATAATACGCGCGCGGTGGCGGCCGTCATGTGGCATCCCGAGCGGCAATCGGCTTTCGACGCCGCCGATGTGGCGTTGATCAAGAACTGGTTGGGACTGGAACGATGAAGGCGATCATCCTCGCGGCCGGACGCGGCAGCCGCATGGGCGGACTGACCGAGGCCAAACCCAAATGCCTGGTGGAACTGGCGGGCCAGCCCCTGCTCGCGCGCCAGCGCGCCGCCCTGACCGGCGGCGGCGCAACCGGCGTCGGTGTCGTGCGCGGATATCGCGGCGAGCTGTTCGAGGGCATGGGTCTCACCTTGTTCGACAATCCGCGCTGGGCGGACAGCAACATGGTGGTGTCGCTGACCTGCGCGGCGCCCTGGCTGCGGACCGAACGCTGCCTCGTCAGCTATTCCGACATTTTCTATTCCGCCGCGACCGTGCGCGCCTTGGCCGCGTGCGGCGAGGACATCGCGGTTTCCTTCGATCCCGCGTGGCGGACCCTATGGGAAAAGCGCTTCGCCGATCCCCTCGCCGACGCCGAGACCTTCCGGCGCGACGCTCAAGGCTACGTCACCGCCATCGGCAAGAAGACCGCGGACATCGCCGAGATCCAGGGCCAGTACATGGGCCTCTTGTCCTTCTCGCCGGCGGGCTGGGCCAGAGTGGAAGCCTTCCTGGCCGGCCTCGAACCCAAGGCGGTGGACAAACTCGACATGACCAGTCTGCTCGCCGGCCTGATCGCGCAAGGCGTGAAGGTGCGTGCCGTGCCCGCCGAAGGCGCCTGGGGCGAAGTGGACAGCGCATCCGACCTGGCCGTCTACGAGGGCATGATGCGATCCGGCGACCTGGTCCTGGCGTAAGGGAATACCGATCCATGTACGACGTGCTCTGTCTTTTCCCGCATGCCAACGGCAGCCACTCGCTGATCCACTATTTGAATCAGCACCGGCGCGTCCACGTCGCGCCGTACACCAGCCTGTGCCGCTCGATGGACGACCTTCTCGCCTACGAACGCAACATCAGGCCCTGGATGCCGGTCGTCTGCGCCGCTACCAAGGACTACCATCTGCCGGATGTCACGGAAAAATTCCTCGCCGCGACCAAGCGCGACATCGTCATCCATACGATACGCGATCCCGTGGAATCTTTCGTTGCGCAGACCAACAATGAATATTTTATCCGAAGTTTCGACGCCTTCGCGGTCAACAAGCCGCTCGAACCGGTCGTGATGGAGAACACCATCTCCGACGCCGTGACGCGCTACATCACGCCCGCCGCGGCCGAAGAGGCCTATCGGGTAGAGACCTTCGCCCGCCACATCATGATCGACGTCGAGGACCTCAAAGGCGACAAGGCGCGCGGCACGGTCGAGAACCTGTGGCGCATACTATGCGGCGACGCGTCGCCGGAAAACCGCGTCAGCAACCAATTCAAGGCGATCGGTTCACGCGCTTTCGCGCGGCTGCGCGCCGTGGGCGGTTTCCAATTCGATGCCGGACCGCTCGCCGTCACGATCTTCCCGCATGTCGAAGGCGACTTGTGGAACTGGTATTATGACGCTCCCAATAACTATTACGCCAGCCGCGAGGCGGTGTTGTGGACCTACGACGACGTGAACGCCCTGCTTCCGGCCTTGCGGTTGTCGGGAGCCTTGCGCATCTGTGCTCCGCCCCAGGAGTGGTACCGAATCCATCGTGTCGTACGCGACGGCGTCCTGAAAGACATCGTCGCGCGTTTCGAGGAGCGCATGCGCATCATCAATTTCATCTTCGCCGAGGCGGAGAAAGCCATGACCTTCACGCTCGAAAAGTTGACGCCGGTCCAGGCCGACCTGCTGAAATTCGGTATCGAGGACGACTTCCGCAGATTCCTGCAGCGCCATCCGCAAGAAGCCGGCCGCTGGACGGTGACCCGGAAATTCCTGGGGATATGACGCACCGCCGACCCGGCGTTGGCGGTGCCGGAATTCAATTCGAGAACGGCTTGTCGTCGCGGCTGAATCCCTTGGGCGGCAGGCGTCCCGCCTGGGCGCGCTCGCCGACCCAGTCGCGCAGGTCGGTCTCGGTGCGCTCGCGGTCGCCGGTTTTCCAGGTCAGCCCTTCCTTGAGGGTGAACACCTTGGCGTCGGCGGCGCCGCCGTCCTTGTACTTCTGCAGGATCACGCCGCGGCCGCGGGCCATTTCCGGCACGTCCTTGAGCGGGAAGATGAGAAGTTTGCGGTTCTCGCCGATGACGGCGACGGAATCGGCGGGCTTGCCCGCCAGCAGGTCGGCCGCCAGGCCCGAGGTACCCGGGATCGGCGCGCAGACGACGCCCTTCTCGCCCTCGGACAGGTTGAGCACCAGCTTGCCGTTCTTGGTCTGGGCGAAGGCGTCCTCGGCCCTGACCACGAAGCCGCGCCCGGCGTTCGACATCACCAGGAACTTCTGCTCCCGGGCGTAGACGCTGGCGTAGATGACCTCGGCGTCGTTGGGCAGATCGATCATCAGGCGGATGGGCTCGCCGAAACCGCGTCCCTGCGGCAGGCGGTCGCAGGCGATGGCGTAGAACCGCCCGTCCGACCCCATGAGCATGACCTTGTCGGTGGACATGGCCTTGGCCATGAAGCGGAAACTGTCGCCTTCCTTGAACTTGAGATCGCCGGTGGCCAGGTCCTCGCGATGCCCCTTCATGGCCCTGATCCAGCCCTTGGCCGACAGGATCACCGTCACCGGTTCCTTCTCCACCAGGGCCTCGAGCGGGATGATGTCCGCGGATGGCGCTTCCGCCAGGGCGGTGCGGCGCTTGCCCAGGGGGCCGCCGCCGAAGCGCTTCTTGGCCTCTTTCACCTGCTCGGCGATGGCCTTCCACTGCAGGCTGTCGTCCTTCAGCAGCGCGTTGAGGTCCTTGCGTTCCGCCGACAGCGCCTTGTGCTCGCCGCGGATCTCCATTTCCTCCAGCTTGCGCAGCGAGCGCAGGCGCATGTTGAGGATGGCCTCGGCCTGGGTGTCGGTGAGCGCGAACTTCTTCATCAATTTCGGCTTGGGCTCATCCTCGGTGCGGATAATCCGGATGACCTCGTCGAGATTGAGATAGGCGATCAGGTAGCCTTCCAATATCTCCAACCGGCGCACGATCTCCGCCAGGCGGTTCTTGGACCGGCGCACCAGTACGACCTGGCGGTGATCCAGGTAGGATTGGAGCATCTCTCGCAGGTCCATGACGCGCGGGATGCCGGCCGCGTCCAGCACGTTCATGTTGAGGCCGAAGCGGATCTCCAGGTCGGTCTGGCGGAACAGCTGTTCCATCAGCTGCGCGGCGTCGACGGTGCGGGACTTGGGCTCGAGGACGACGCGGACCTCTTCGGTCGATTCATCGCGGATGTCGGCCAGGAACGGCAGCTTCTTCTCTTCCATCAGGGCGGCGATGCGCTCGATCAGCTTGGACTTCTGCACCTGATAGGGGATTTCGGTGATGACGATCTGGTACTGGCCGCGGTCGAGTTTCTCCTCGGCCCACTTGGCGCGCACGCGCAAGCTCCCCCGGCCCGTACGGTAGGCCTCGACGATGGTGTCGCGGTTCTCCACCAGTACGCCGCCGGTGGGGAAATCCGGGCCCTGCACCATGTCCACCAGGGTGCCGACCTGGGCCTTGGGGGTCTTGATCAGGTGCAGCAGCGCATCGCACAGCTCGCCCACGTTATGGGGCGGGATATTGGTGGCCATGCCGACGGCGATGCCGGCCGAGCCGTTGGCCAGCAGGTTGGGCACCGCGGACGGCATCACCACCGGTTCGCTCTCTTCGCCGTCGTAGGTGGGGCGGAAGTCGACCGCGTCTTCGTCCAGGCCGTCCATCAGCGCGGCGGCGAAATCCGTCAGCTTGGATTCCGTGTAGCGCATGGCCGCCGGGTTATCGCCGTCGATATTGCCGAAGTTGCCCTGCCCGTCCACGAGCGGGTAACGCACCGCGAAATCCTGGGCCAGGCGGACCAGGGCGTCATAAACCGAGGCATCGCCGTGGGGGTGGTATTTACCGATGACGTCGCCCACCACGCGGGCGCATTTCTTGAAGCCGCCGGCGGGATCGAGGCGGAGCTGGCGCATGGCGTACAGCAGGCGCCGGTGCACCGGCTTCAGGCCGTCGCGCACATCCGGCAGCGAGCGGGACACGATGGTCGACAGCGCATAAGCGAGGTAGCGCTCCTCCAACGCCTTATCGAGCAGGGTTTCCCTGATCTCTTCAGGTTTGGGCGCGGGCGTGGATTTGGCCATCGGGAGTCCAGTCGTTTAACCGTCGCTTCTTATACGGTCAGCCCAGGAACCGCTCAAGGAAGCGTTGGCGAGCGGGCGGCGCCGCCCGCCCGTGGGGCGCGAATACATGCAGGTCGAAGAAATGCCCGGTCAGCGCCAGCCCCTGGGCGATCTCCACCGGCGTGGCCGCCAAGCTGGCGGAATCGTCCCTGATGAACGCCGGCAGGTGGAGCACCTGCTTGAGGTAGGGCGCGGCGGCGGCGCGGGACACCGCCCGGCCGGAGCGCGGCGAGACATAGGCGAGGTCCTCGGTGACGCCCGTGGCGGCGCAGGAGCCCAGGTCCAGGCCGTAGCCCATGTCGCGGAGCAAGGCCAGTTCCCACAGCACATAGTGGGCGTCCCAGCCCGCCGCGCCGATGTGCTCCAGGAGGTGCAGGCACTGGCGGTAGACCTCGTCGTGGGGTTCGCGTTCGGGCAGCGCCGCCTCGGCCATGGCGCACAAGGCCGCCACACCCGCGAGCGCCGCGGCTGAGTCCAGGGCCTCGGCGGCGAAGGCGCGGATGCTTTCCAGGGTGTAGACCCCGAGCTGGCTGTCCAGCCGCGCCCGCCAGGAGGCCCGCAGGTGGTTGCCCGGCTGCAAAAGCGAGCGGCCGTTCTTGCCGGAGCCGCCCTTGACCATGCCGGCGGTGCGCCCATGGGCGGCGGTCAGCAGGGTGCAGATGGCGTCATGCTCGCCGAAGCGCCGCACCGCCAGCACAACGCCGTCATCTTCCCAGGAGATCGCCACAGGTCAGGCCGTGAAGAAAATAAATGTACCGTCGATCGCGGAAGCGATCGACCCGCCGGAGGCACGGCGCAGTAAACTCAAACAAATTGTACCTTGTACAATTGTTTGTCCACACGTTCAGAACCTCAGAAAAATCACCGCCAGGCCGGTGATGCTGCCGGCGATGCCGACGAACAGCATGATGTGGTCCGGCACGGCGGGCGGCAGGTTGCGGCCGCGGCGGATGATAAGCGCGGCCAGCGACACCGCGCCCATCACGAACATCGTCACTCCGAAGACCCGCACCGACCTTATTCCTTCAGCGACCCGGCGCCATGAAACCGAATTCAGGCGTTAAAGTCGAGGCCCCATGCGTTGTAGAAACTCGACCGCTCGCCCCAGCGCTCATCGACCTTGACGCGCAGGAACAGATGGACGTCGAGCCCCAGCAGCGCCGAAAGCTCCTTGCGCGCAGACTCGCCGATGGACTTGATCTTCTGGCCGCCCTTGCCCAGCACGATCGGCCGGTGGGTTTCGCGGCTGACGTAGATCACCTGGTCGATGCGTACCGAACCATCCTTGCGCTCCTGCCAGCTTTCGGTTTCGACTGCGCAGGAATAGGGCAATTCCTGTTTCAACTGGTAGAACAGCTTTTCGCGGGTGATTTCGGCCGCGAGCAGCCGTTGCGGCATATCCGAGACATCGTCCTCGGGGAACATCCACGGGCCCGGCGGCACCAGTCCGGCCAATCTCTCGCGCATGCGCTCAAGCCCGTCCCCGGTCAGCGCCGAGATCATGAAGACCTCCGAGAACACGCCGGTGGCGTCCAGGTCGCCGGTCAAGGCCAGCAGTTTCTGCTTGTCGGCGGCCACATCCACCTTGTTGAGAGCCAGGAGGCCTTTGCGGCCCGTCGCCTTGAGATCGTCGATGATGCGCTGGCTGTCGTCGTCGACCTTGCCGCGCTTGGCCGCCCAGGCGGCGTCGATCACCAGGAGGATGACTTCGGCGTCCCCGGCCCCGCTCCACGCCGCCGCCACCATCGCCCGCTCCAGGCGCTTCCTGGCCTGGAAGATGCCCGGCGTATCCAGGAACACCACCTGGGAATTCCCGAACATGGCGATGCCGCGCACAATGGTGCGGGTGGTCTGCACCTTGGGCGAAACAATGCTGACTTTCGTCCCCACCAGCGCGTTGACCAGGGTGGACTTGCCGGCGTTGGGCGCACCGAGGACGGCGACAAAGCCGCAGCGGGTTTCGGGCGAGGTTTGATCGGCGTCGTTCATGGTTTTTCCAGCGTGACCAGCAGGGCCATGGCGGCTTCCTGGGTTGCGAGGCGCTTGGTCCGTCCGGCGCCGGTCTGCTCCGGGTAGCCTTCGATCGCCACCGCCATGACGAAGAACGGCGCGTGGGCGGGGCCGGTTTCCTGCACCACGCGATAGGCCGGCAGCGCCAGGCCGCGCGCCTGGGCCCATTCTTGCAAGGATGTCTTGGCGTCCTTGGGCGGCGTAAGGTCGGCGTGGATCTGCTCGGCCCATTTGGCGCCGATGAAGGCGCGCGCCGCGTCCAGCCCGCCGTCCATGTACAAGGCGCCGATCACGGCTTCGCAGGCATCCGCCAGCACGGCGGTGTGCTCGTCGTCGGCGCGCTGGCCGGGCGCCATTTTCATATGATCGGCGAGCGCCAGGCCTTGAGCGATGCGCCCGCACACCGGCGCGCTCACCAGGGCCGCCAGACGCGTCGCCAAGGCGCCTTCCGCTTCGCCCGGGAATTCCTTGAGCAGGGTCTCGGCGATCACCAGCCCAAGCACCCGGTCGCCCAGGAACTCCAGGCGCTCGTTGGCCGGGCCGGACGCCGGCGCGCCGCGGTGGGTCAGCGCCTCGAGCAGGATCTTTTGGTCCTTGAAGCTATATCCCAGGCCGGGTTCGAGCGGATGCCGGCTCACGCTCAGTGGATGCCGTTGAAGAAGCGCGAGAAGCGGATGGCGAACGGCCACTTCCAGAACTGGATGATGGAAGCGCTGCCGTCGGTGGAGAAGAACAGGAACTCGGCCCGGCCCACCAGGTTCTCCGCCGGCACGAAACCGACGTCGGCGCGGCTGTCCGAGGAATGGTCGCGGTTGTCCCCCATCATGAAATAGTGCCCGGGCGGCACCAGATATTCCGGCGTGTTGTCGAACGGGCCGTGGTCGCCCTCCTCCAGGATGTAGTGCACGACCGGATTGGCGCCCGGCGCCGTGGGCGGCAGGGTTTCCTTGTAACGCGCCAGCGGCGCGGCGTTGCCGCGGTCGTCGCGGTAGACGAAGTCCTCGACCTTCTCGCGCTCCACCAGGATACCGTTGATGAACAGGCGGCCGTCCTGCATGCGCACCTTGTCGCCGGGCAGGCCGATCAGGCGCTTGATGTAGTCGGTCTTGTTGTCGCCGGGGAACTTGAACACGATCACGTCGCCGCGCTTGGGCTCAGACATGAACATGCGGCCGTCGAAGGGCGCCAGGCTGAACGGAAAGGAATGGCGGCTGTAGCCGTAGGAATATTTGGACACGAACAGGTAGTCGCCCACCAAGAGGGTCGGCACCATGGAGCCCGAGGGGATATTGAACGGCTCGAACATGAAGGTGCGGATCACCAGCGCCACCAGGATGGCGTAGACCACCGTCAGCACGGTCTCGCCGAGCCCCTCGCGTTTCTTGCCGGCGGGTACTGCGGTGGAGGTGTTCATCGAGGGCTCATTTATGGGGGCATTTCTGGGGCAAAACCGGGCGGGATGTAGCCAGCGGCCCGTCGTAAAGTCAAGAAATACAACGAAATTAGGGGTTTGTGGAGGCCGGAACCGCGCTGATCACGACGAAAGCTTCGGCCAAGGGATAGTCGTCGGTCAGTGTTACATCCACCTGGACGCGCATGCCGGGCGGCGTCATGGCGGCCAACCGCGCGGCGGCGCCGCCGGTCATGAGGATGGTGGGCTTGCCGCTGGGAAGGTTCGCCACCCCCAGGTCGCGCCAATAGATCCCGGCGCGGAATCCGGTGCCGAGCGCCTTGGACGCCGCCTCCTTGGCGGCAAACCGTTTCGCCAGGGTGCAGGCGTAACCGTTGCCCGCGCCTTTGCGGCGCTCCGCCTTCCCGATCTCGGTCGCGGTGAAGATGCGCCTGATGAAACGGTCGCCGAAACGCTCCAGGGTCGCCTCGATACGGCGGATGTCGATCAGGTCGTTGCCGATGCCCAGGATCATTGAGGCGGCTATCCGGGAACGATGATCAGGCCGGCGCGCGCCTTGTCCATCTCCGCGCGCATGCGCGCGATGGCGTCCGTGAAGCCGGTGAAGATCGCCTCGCCCACCAGGAAATGGCCGATGTTGAGTTCGCGGATAGCCGGGATCGCGGCCACCGGTCCTACGGTCTCGAACGACAGGCCGTGGCCGGCATGACATTCCAGGCCCAGCGCCGCGGCATGGGCAGCGGCTTTTCGGATGCGGTCCAGTTCCACTTCGCGGTCGCTGGCCAGCAGCGCGTCGCAATAGGTGCCGGTATGCAGCTCGATGACCGGCGCCCCGATGTCCCGGGCGGCGTCCAACTGGCGCGGGTCGGCGGCGATGAACAGCGACACCCGGATGCCGGCATCGTTCAGCTTGGCGACGAACGGCTTCAGCGTGTTGTGCTGGCCGGCGGCGTCGAGACCGCCTTCGGTGGTGCGTTCCTCGCGCTTCTCCGGCACCAGGCAGACGGCGTGGGGCTTGTGCTTCAAGGCGATTCCCAGCATCTCGCCGGTAGCCGCCATCTCGAGGTTGAGCGGCAGGTCGATCTCCGCCAGCAGCCGCAGGATGTCGGCGTCGGTGATATGCCGGCGGTCCTCGCGCAGGTGCGCGGTGATGCCGTCCGCGCCCGCGTCCTGGGCGAGAAGGGCCGCGCGCACCGGGTCGGGATGCGCGCCGCCGCGGGCGTTGCGCACGGTGGCGACATGGTCGACGTTGATGCCGAGACGCAGGTGGGGCGCCGGACCGGTCATCCTCTCATCTCCATTTCATCGTCCGCCGCCTCGCGGCCGCCATCGCCCCTGATGCGCGCGGCGCGGCGCGCGTGCACCACGCTCACCACCGATTTGAGCGCGAAATAGGCGATCGGCCAAGCGATGATGCCGAGCGGGATGCTGCCGACGGTCATGGGCCACAGCACCGGCCACACGCCCTGCATGAACAGGCCGCCGTCGAAATTGAGCACGGATTCGGTGAGGTCCTTGAATACCCGGATGAAATTGGGCGACTTGCCTTCGATCTGGCCGCTCAGCACCAGTTCGCCCATGTAGTAGGCCCCGTACCATAGGGCCGGCGCGGTCCAGGGGTTGGCGACATGCGCGCCGATCACCGCCGCCAGCATGCTGCCGCCCAGCACCCAGGCCAGCGCCGCGCCGATCACCATATGCGTGCCGTAGAACGGGGTCATGGCCACGGCGGCGCCGCAGGCGAAGCCGATGGCGATAAAGGACGGCGTTCCGGGAATCCGGTGAAGACGATGCCAGTAGTAGGCAACGGTCCGCTTCCAGCCGCTGCGCGGCCAGATGAATCCCCACAGCTTGGAGGGCAAGGAAGGCTTTTGGCGTCGCAGGAACATAAGGACGGTTTCGTTTTCCGGGACCAGGCTCTAGCGCCGGGCGCGTTCGACGGAGTTGATGGCCGGCGTCGCGCGCAGCGCGGCGATGATGTTGGTCAGGTGCTTGACTCCGCGCACTTCGATGTCGACCACCATCTCGAAGAACTCCTTGGACCGGTTGACGATCTTGAGGTTGGAGATGTTGCCGAAGTTGCGCGCGATCACGGTCGACAGCGCGCCCAGGCTGCCCGGTTCGTTGGCGACCACGAGGTTGATGCGTCCGATATGCACGTCCTTGTCGCGTTCCACGTCCCAGGCCAGGTCGATCCAGCGTTCCGGCGTCTCGGTGTAATCCTCGAGCTTCTCGCAGTCGATGGTGTGGACGTCGATGCCGCGCCCGCCGCCGGTGATGCCGACGATGCGGTCGCCGGGCAACGGATGGCAGCATTCCGACACGTGCACCGACATGCCCGGCGTGAGTCCCCTGATGGCGATGGCGCCCGAGGCTTCCTGCGCCTGGCGCATGCGCGCCTGGGACAGGTTGACGATATTGTCATCGGTGGTGCGCGCGCCGGGATACACCGCCAGCAGCACTTCGCGGCCGACCAGGCGTCCCTCGCCCACCTTGACGTAAAGGTCGTCGATGGAATCCACGTCCAGTTTCTCGAGCACGCCCTTGAGGCCCTTGTCGGTGAGTGAAAGGCCTTCCTTGGCGAAGGTCTTTTCCAGGATCTCGTGGCCGAGCTTGAGGTATTCGGTGCGGGCCTCGGCGCGGATGCGCCGGCGCACGTGCGCTCTTGCTTTGCCGGTGACCACGAACCCTTCCCACTCCGGTGACGGCTTCTGGGCGGTGGAGGTCATGATTTCGACCTGGTCGCCGTTCTGCAGGCGTGTGCGCAGCGGCACGATGCGGCCGTTGACCTTGGCGCCGACACAGGTGTTGCCCACCTCCGTATGCACCGCATAGGCCAGGTCCACCGGGCTCGCACCCTTCGGCAGCGCGATCAGATCCCCCTTGGGCGTGAAGCAGAACACCTGGTCGTGAAACATCTCGAGCTTGGTGTGCTCGAGAAATTCCTGGGGCGACTGGGCATGCTCCAGGATGTCCAAGAGTTCGCGCAACCACGAATACTGGCGGCCCTCCACCGGCTTCAGCGCGTTCTGGCCGAACAGGTCGGAGTCCTTGTACTTCCAGTGGGCGGCGACCCCCAGTTCCGCCACCTCCTGCATCTCATGGGTGCGGATCTGGATCTCGATGCGGTGGCGCTGCGGCCCGATCACCGCGGTGTGGATCGAACGATAGCCGTTGCGTTTGGGCGTGGAGATATAGTCCTTGAAGCGTCCCGGCACGGTCGGATAGGCGGTGTGGACGATGCCCAGCACGCGGTACACGTCGCCGATGCTGTCGACCATGATGCGGAAGGCCATGATGTCCGAGAGCTGCTCGAAACTCACGTCCTTGACCTGCATCTTGCGCCAGATCGAATACGGGGTCTTCTCGCGGCCCGAGATATAGCCCTCGACGCCGCCCTTGCGAACTACCTGGTCCAGTTCGTCCATGATCTTGACCACGAGTTCGCCGCCGTGGAGTTCCAGGAACCGGAGCCGCGTCAGGATCGACGCACGCGCCTCCGGGTGCATTTCGGCGAACGCCAGGTCCTCGAGTTCGGTCTTGATCTCCTGCATGCCGATGCGCTCGGCCAGCGGCGCATAGATCTCCATGGTCTCCATGGCGATGTTGCGGCGTTTTCCGGAGTCGGCGATGAAATGCAGGGTCCGCATATTGTGCAACCGGTCGGCGAGCTTGACCAGCAGCACGCGGATGTCCTCCGACATCGCCAGCACGAACTTGCGGAAATTCTCCGCCTGCTTGGTCTCGATGTTCTGGATCTGGATGCGGGCGAGCTTGGTGACGCCGTCCACCAGGCGCGCCACTTCCTCGCCGAACAGGTCCTTGACGTCGTCGAGGGTCGCGGTGGTGTCCTCGACGATGTCGTGCAGCAGCGCCGTGACGAT
Organism: Rhodospirillaceae bacterium; assembly: GCA_041905795.1. Lineage (GTDB taxonomy): Bacteria > Pseudomonadota > Alphaproteobacteria > Rhodospirillales > Rhodospirillaceae > SHVO01. The sequence goes on from JAYRKL010000004.1 coordinate 60,621, forward strand.
CGAGGCGGTGTCGAGCTTGTAATTGGTGAGGATCCCCGCCACCTCGATGGGGTGCGAGAAATACGGGTCGCCCGAAGCGCGCTTCTGCACGCCGTGCATCTTGGTGGCGTAGACGTAGGCGCGGTTGAGCGCGTCCTCGTCGGCGTTGGGATCGTAGGATTTGACCCGCTCGACGAGTTCGAATTGCCGCATCATGGAGCGGTCACTCCACGGCGGGTGTTATGGCAGGCGGGCGTGTGAACGGGTCGGCCAGGCCGGGCAAAAGGTACGGCGGCGCGCGCAAAAAACTTTGGGTTTGTTTGCGCGCGTGCGGCCATCACCCCTTGTCGTCTTCGTTGACGTCTTCGAACTGGACCTTGGGATGGGCGCCAAAAGAACCTGCGGCCGGGCCCGGCTTCGCCTCGTCCTCTTCTTCCTCGCTGTCGTCGATGCTCATGCCGGCGGCGGCAGCCATCTGCTCGCTCATCTGGCCGGCGATGCCGGCGAATTCCGGATTGGAGGCCATGGCGTCGAAACCGTCTTCCTCCGGTTCGTCCACTTCGACATGGCGCTGCAGGCTCTGGACCAGGGAATTGAACAGGTCTTCGGGCAACACTTTCTCTTCCGCGATTTCGCGCAGCGCCACGACCGGGTTCTTGTCGTTGTCGCGGTCCAGGCGCGGTTCGCCGCCGGAGGAGATCTCGCGCGAGCGCTGCGCGGCGACCATCACCAGTTCAAACCGGTTGCTGACTTTCTCAACGCAATCTTCGACCGTGACGCGGGCCATGGCTGATCCTCGAAATGATGATGAAGAGTGCGCAAAAATCCGCCGCCGGTCAACGAATGGCGGACAGATTCACAAGCCTTCCCAGCACTTTGCCAGGACCAGGCGCACTCCAACGAAAGCTGGGCTTATTTACGCGCATTACCCCGGCGCCTCAAGAGCCTTCACAGAGGTTTTAGGACCTCCGACCCCGCCGGAATGGCGGCCAAAATCTCGGCCGCCGTACGATCCAGAACGGGATGGCGCCACTCCGGGGCGATTTCCGCGAGCGGAACCATGACAAATGCCCGCTCATGCAGCCGGGGGTGGGGTAAAAGCGGGCTTTGGGCGGTCTGAACCGTGTTTCCATGGGCTAAAAGGTCCAAATCCAGGGTCCGGGCACCGTTTTTCTCCTCCCGCACCCGCCCGAAGGCCGCTTCCACGCCGTGCAACAGTTCCAGCAGCGCCTCCGGGCCAAGGCTGGTTTCACCCGCCACCACCCCATTCACATACCAAGGCTGGTCGGACGCCGGGACCGGCGCGCTGGTGTACCAGGACGACCGCTTCACGATCCGCACCCCCGCCTCTTCCAGGGCCGCCAGCGCCGCCTCCAGCGTGATGCGCGGGCTGCCGGCGCCGCTCGGCAAGTTTCCGCCTAGACCGATCAGAACGGGATACATAGCCCGCGCCCTTGCCGGCCCTCAATCAGGCCTCTAGTCTGGCGAGATATAATGTTAATTTTATTCATTAATATTTTTATATAACCCATTTATTTGAATACCAAAGGACACGGCTTCGTGCCCGCGCCCAGCGCCTCGCCCTCCGATGCTCTCGCCGGTCCCGGCAGGGACTGCCCCTTATGCCCGCGCCTTGGGGCCTTCCGCCAGGAAAACCGGGCCAAATTCCCCGACTGGCACAACGGCGCGGTGCCCCCCTTTGGGCCTATCGACGCCAGCCTGTTGATCGTCGGCCTGGCGCCCGGCCTGCGCGGCGCCAACCGCACCGCCCGTCCGTTCACCGGGGATTACGCCGGTGAACTGCTGTACCCCAGCCTGATCAAATTCGGCCTGGCCAAGGGCGTCTACCGCGCCGATCCCGGCGACGGCCTGGAACTGGTGGGCTGCCGGATCACCAACGCCGTGCGCTGCGTCCCGCCGGAGAACAAACCGACCCCGGCGGAGCAGAAAACCTGCCGCGATTTCCTGGCGGCCGAGATCGCCGCGCTGACTTCGCTCAGGGGCATCCTCGCCCTGGGCGCCATCGCCCATACCGCTGTGCTGGCGACCTTGGGGGTGCGAAAGGTGCTTTACCCCTTCAAACATGGGGCGGTATATAGTTTAGAGACAAAACTAAATGGCTCGACGCACCACCGCACCCTGGCCCTGACGGATTCGTATCATTGCTCCCGCTACAACCTGAACACGGGCGTGCTAAACGAAGCAATGTTTCATCAGGCCTTGCAAGCCGCAATAATGGCAACCAGGCCAGTCAGTTAACCGTCCGAGGGGGCATGGACCGCACCGCTATTTTAAAAGCCTTTGAAGCCAACGTCTGGGACCGGGCCGCTTACCTGGCCCGCGGCCGCAAGGGTGCCGAAGTCATCGAGAATTCAGACCTGCTGATCGTGGATTCCGGCCTGCCGTCGGCCACGCTCAACATCATCGGCCGGTCGTCCTTAAATCCGCGCTTCGCCGCCGACCGGGTCGAGGCCGCGGTCAAGCGGTTCCGGGCCAAGGACTTCCCCTTCACCTGGATCATCGGCCCCTTATCCGGCCACGGCGCGATGGAGCCGGCGCTCAAGGATCTCGGCCTGTCAACGCCCGAGGAAGAATGGGTCATGGCCATGAGCCTCGACAGCGTCAACGTGCCGGGAATCATCCCGCCCAACCTCGAGATCAAGCGCGTGGCGTCGGTGCCGGCGGTCGAACAGTTCGCGGCCGTCATGGCGGCGGCGAGCACGCCGGCCGATCCGCACCTAAAAACCTTCTATATCGACGCCAAGAACGCGGCCATCGCCCCGACCTCGCCCGAGCGCATCTACACCGGTGCCATCGGCGGCGAGACCGTGGCGGTGCTGGAGGCGTTCAGCGCCCACGGCATCATCGGTTTCTACGCTATGGCCTCGGTGGCCGCCGTGCGCGGCAAGGGTTACGCGGCGGCGCTGATCATCAACGCGCTGCGCGAAGCCAAGAAGGCGGGCTTGAGGCTCGCGAGCCTCACCACCGTCGAAGCCGGCCGCGCCTTCTACGAGCGCATCGGCTTCAAGCCGGTCGGACGCATCGCCTCTTACCGCTGATCTCCTCGTCCCAAAAGGAAACGGCCGCTCCTTGCGGAGCGGCCGTTTTGCGTTGAGGCGACCCGATCAGTACTTGAAGCGGATGCCGAGGCTGAAATTCCGGCCGATGAAATCGTAGACGTTACGATTGCCCGGCTGGGCGAACGAGGACGGCGCGCCGACGTCCTTCGGCGGTTCCTGGTTGGTCAGGTTGTTGACCGTCAGGTAGAGCTGGTTGCGCGAACCGGCCGCTTCGAAGTTATAGGTCAGCGTCAGGTCGCTGTAGATGACCGCCTGGACGGTGTTGTCGTCCACGAACACGCCTTCCACGCGCGTCGCATCCACGAACTTCGGACCGATATAGCGTTCTTGGATGAAGATGCCGAAGTCGCCGATATCCAGGTTGGCGCGCAGGTTGACGCGCCACTTCGGATCGTTGTTGCCGCCCAGGGTCGGCTGGATGGCGCCGCCCTTCGGCTGAACGTAAGCCGCCGTCAGGCGCTGCGCCGTCACGCCCAACTGCAGCGGATTGTCGAACAGCTCGGTCTTGAAGTCGGCGGCGAAGTCGAAGCCGGCGTTCTTGACTTCCGCGGTGTTCAAGAACGGCGTTTTGATCTGCGGCACGCCGCCCACGACATTGATCAAAGCGCAGAAGCCCGGGATGTTCAGATAACAGTTGTCGAGCGTCTGTTGCGAGCCGACCGTCTGGATCGCGTCGGTGATCTTGATGTTGTAGTAGTCGGCCGAAATCGACAGGCCCGGGATGATTTGCGGAGTCAGCACCACGCCCACGGTCTTGGTGAGCGCCTTTTCGGGAACCAGGCTGGCATTGCCCGAGGTGATCTGCACGACCGTGGTCGTGACCCCGTTGGTGCTCGACGGGAAGAACTGGTTCTGGCTGTTGAAGGTCGCGCCGTTATACAGCTCGAGCAGGTTCGGCGCGCGGATGTCGCGGGACACGGTGCCGCGGAAGCGGATGTCGGGCAGCGTCTGCCAATCGGCGCCCGCCTTCCAGGTCGCGACCGTGCCGGAGGTCGAGTAGTTTGTGACGCGGCCTGCGAAGTCGACGTTCAGCGCCTCGACACCCGGTTTGTCCTTGAGCAGCGGGATACCGATTTCGCCGAAGGCTTCCTTGACGTTGTACTTGCCGCCGAACGGCTGGAAGTTGGCGAAGCGGAACGGCCCGAGACGGCCGGCAAGCGCCGCCGGTCCGCCGCGGATGCCGGTGAAGTCGATGTTCGTGACCGAAATCGGGTCGGTGGTGGCGTTGCCGTTTTCATCGCGCCACTCGATACCGGCCGCGACCGAGGTGGGGCCGGCCGCGGTGCGGAAGTCGCCGAGGTCGCCGTTGATGGTGAGCGCGGCGACGTTCTGCTTCAGTTTATAGCGCTTCCACGAATCGCCGATGGTCCAGGGCATGGTCGACGGATCGATGGTGTTGGTGCCGAACAGGTTCTGCGGCTTACAGCCGGCGTCCCGGCCGGTGCCGCCGGGGATGAAGTTGCCGGCGGTGTCGTAGAACTGCGAGCGGCAGACGATCTGGCCGGTCACCGGGTTGATGACCGCGTCGGCGGCGGCGTAGGTCTCACGCGCCTTGTTCAGGTTGGTCTGCGCCAGCAGCTGGTTGGTTTCGCCGTGCGAGAACGAGGCGTCGTAGTTCCAATTGCCGTCGCCGAACTTGCCCTTGAGCCCGACGGAGCCGCGCGCCACCCGCGTGCGCGTGATCACATGCACGATCGGATAATCGAGCATGTAGCGGCCCATGGTGAACGAGGTGATCTTGTTCGCCGTCATGATCGCCGCGACCGAGGCCGGGATGAACGGGTTGCCGGCGAAGATGGTGTACTGGTTGCCGGCGCCGGTGTTGATCGGATGCTGCTCACGATCGTCCACGCCGGCGAAGGAGTAGGCGGCTTCGGCGTAGAACTGGGTGTCGTCGTTGACGTCGTATTCGCCGTGCACGAAGTTCGCCGTGCGCCACTGGTTCGGCGACAGGTTGAACGGGATCCAGGCGCCGTCGCCGCCGCTCTGCCAGGTCGAGCCCGCGCTGTAGCCGTAGTTGAACTTGGCGACCTGGCCGTTGGCCAGGAACTGCGTGCCCTTCAGGATGGTGTTGGTGATCAGGCCGCCGTAGCTGCCGATCGAGCTTTTAATGTCCGGCAGCACCAGGTTGGTCGGTCCCGAGCCGGTGGTGTTGGCGATCAGGCCGTAGGGATGATCCCACCACTTGCGGCCGCTGTAGGTGTTCACCTCGGTGCCGAGCTGCCTGAAATACTGGGTGCTGGCGACGATATGCAGGCGGTCGTTGGCGAAGGACCCGCCCCAGGCCAGCGCCGCTTTCCAGTTCGGCAGGTCGCCGAAGGTGGACACGCCGCCGCCGACTTCGCCTTTCAAGCCGACAAACTTGGTGTCGAGGATGAAGTTGACCACGCCGGCCACGGCGTCCGAGCCGTAAGCCGCCGAGGCGCCGCCGGTGACCACGTCGACGCGGGCGACCAGGTTCTGCGGCAGGGTGTTGATGTCGACCGAGTTGTTGACGTTCGACGAGACGATGCGGCGGCCGTTGATCAGCACCAGGTTGCGGTTGGTGCCGAGGTTACGCAGGTTCAGGTTGGACTGGCCGTTGTTGCCGGCAGCCCCCGTGCCCGAGCCGGTCTGGCTGCCCGAGAGCGTGGCGCCCAGGGCCGGAACCTGCTTGAGCGCGTCGGCGATGTTGGACGGCTGCGATTCCAGGAGGGCTTCGGCGGTCACCACCGTCACCGGAGTCGGCGTCTCGAAGCCGCTGGCCTGGAGGCGCGAACCGGTCACGATCACTTCTTCGACTTCCGCCTGGGCGGTCTGGGGCGCGGCCGGAGTCTGCGCCGCGGCGGTGCCGCTCATGACGGCGAGGCTCAGAGTCAACAAGCTGGTGCCCGACATCAGTCCGGCGGTCATGGCTTTTGTTGCTTTCAAGTCTTCCTCCCTAATTGATCGCTGCGCGATCTGAAAATTTTCCCACACTCAAAAAGGCACGCCGGCATCGGTGCGCCGGCAAGCCCCGCGTCAAAACGCCTGCGGTGATTGAAAACCGTGGAACGACGGACACGGGTCAAAGCGATCCCGCGAAATTTTGCCCGCCGCACCGCCTCCCCCACCCGACGCTGTCCCCACTTCCCAAAAACCAGACCCCTGCTAAGTCCGTTCAGGGGATGCAAAAATAGCTTTTGGCCTCGAACCTGAAGCCACCTTCCCGCCCATGTCACGGAAAAGCAATATCGGATTGTAACAGTTGGTAATTTTCCCCGACCGTGTGGCCAAAAAACATCGCGGCCGGGCTTGGCTGCGCAATGCTATTTCTTCTGCGCCGCCATGAACCCCTGGATCTCGCGCACCGCGTAATCGACTTTCATCTCATGACGCAGCTTGCCGAGGTCCACGCTCGACTTGCGGGCGTCACCGGTGATGCCGTTGTTGGGGGTATTGGGTCCGCGCTGGACCTTGCCGTCCACCACCAGGGCGCCCTCGGTCTGCGGCAGCAGGTCCTTGCGGACCCAGTCCTTATTTCCCGGCAGGGTTTCGAGATACATCATCTCGGAGGTGTCCTGGATGCCGCCGTGCTGTCCCACCGGCAGGCCGCGTTCGACCAGGATCTTGTTGAAGGCGTCGCGGGCGGCGATATAGGGCGCGCTGGCGTAATAGACGTGGACGCCCTTGGTCGCATACTTGTCGTCGAGCTTCTTGGCGACCGCGGCGTACACACCGGTGGGTCCCTGCCCGCCGCCGCTGTCGCCCATCAGCACGACGGTCTTGAAGCCGTTGACGATCGCCTGTTCCGAGACATTCTCAAGCACGATCCCTAGGGCTTCCGCCGGCAGGCTGATGTCGCCGGGAGTTTCCGGATTGGCGTTGGTGGGCGAGAACGGCAGCACCGGCATGGCGATGGCGTTGCCCAGCTTTTCGGCGATATGTTTGACCACTTCGCGGCCGATGGCGTTGTGCCCGGCGATGATGTTCTGCGGCCCGCGCTGTTCGGTGCCGCCGGTGTAGAACAGGGCCGTGGTCTTGCCGGCGGCCAGCGCCGCCTTGAGTTCAGGCCAGGTCATTCTTTCGATTTCAACCGTGGCCGGCGCCGCGGCCGCGAACACCTGCCCCGCCGTCAATGCGAGCACCACACTCGCCGCATAAAGGACGCGCATCACTCCACCCTCCCCGGTTCGTGACATACTTTAGGTGTTGGCAGGGGAGCACACCGCGCCCGGTCATACAAGCTTTGACGCGCCGCGGCGCCGTAAACCTCGGCAGGAATGAAAATGAAAAGGCCCGCGGCATTCCTGCCGCGGGCCTTTTCCTCACTGTGATGGCGATTCTTTTTAGTCGCGGTCGCCGGCGGTCTTGACGGCCGCGGCACCGGTATCGTTCGCGGCGACGTTGCCTTCCGGATGCTTGATGAACACCTGAGTGAACTTGATGCGCAGCGCCATGGAAATCGCGGCATCGCCGCTCGCCGGATCCTTATAGTCGGCGTTCTTCATCATCAGGCGGTAGGACGACGGCGTCGCCGACTGACCATAAGCCTGGTGGTGTGTCGAACGCTGCTGGTTCGAGGCCGAATTCCAGTCGGCGATGTCGATATAGCCGGCCATCAGGCCTTCGGCACGCTCGGGCATCACGTTCAGGCGCCACTGGGTCTTGTAGTAGCGGATATCGGCAAAGCTGCTGCCGTTGCCGGCGGACGGCATGATGTAGTCGGCGCCCTCGGTGGTGAGCACGCCGTCCTTGATCTTGCCCTTGAACTTGGAGATGAACTGCTTGCCCCAGCGGATGTCGAGGCGCTGGGTGCCGCCCGGCAGGTACTTGGCGCCGGTCGCATCCGTCATCGGCTTGTCCATGCCGCGGTAGCTCGTGACCGTGACGTCGTCGTCGTTGACCAGGCTGTCGACGTCGGTGAGTTCGAGCACGACGATGTTGTAGGCGTATTTACGCCAGTTATCGAAGGCGAACAGGTTATAGGAGTTGGAGCGATAGTTGGCGGTGCAGCCCCAGGCGCGCTGCAGATTGTTGTCGATGCCCTTTTCGCCTTCCGGGCTGGTGTAATCGTTGGCGCCGACCTTGCCGTCGAGGTTCAGACCGAACGCGATCTTGCTCTGCGACTCATGGTACGGGACCTTGTCCGGTGTGGTCTTGGGGAACCAGATCTCGCCTTCGCGCTCGAGCTGGGTTTCCAGCAACGTATATGTCTTGCCGGGGACTTCCGGGAACAGGACCTTGAACTGCTCGCGCGGGCCGTCGTTGATGCCCTGCGGGCATTCCATCTTGCCGTCCGGCGTGTCGTAGATCGCCTTCAATTCACTGGTCATGACATAGCCGATCGAGCGGTTCTGGACGAACGATCCCGCCCCTTCCGCCGCAACCGCCGCACCCGTGCCGGCGCCCATCGCCAGCGCCGCCGCACCCCAGAAACAAATGCCGTATTTCATGTCACAGTCTCCCGTTTCAGAGCATCGTCGGAAAAGCGGTTGCCGGTTTTCCGGAAAACGATGCGACCAAACATTTATGTCCCGTATCAGCGGCCTTGGAATTCCTCGCGGAGGAAGAACGCTTTGTAGCCGTTACGTGCGCCGTAGAATTCGCCCCAGCTCTGCGCCTTGACCATGCCCGGTTTCACATCGCGCACGAAGGTGAACACCGGACGGTCGCGATACGCCCAGACATGCAGCGCGTCGGCCTGGCCGGCTTTCGCGCGGTGGCCGGTGGCCGGATCGATCTCCATCGTCGTCCAGGCCGCGTTGCCCTTGGCGTTCTTGTCGGCGATCACATAAGGGAAGGTTTCGAGGCAGCGCTTGGGATCGTTCCCACCGCAGACCGCGTAACGATATTCCTGCGGCGTGTCGGGATGGTCGCAGGCGAGCTGGTCCATCGCGTCATCGCCGCAGTTATAGATGTAGATCGACTTGCCTTTTGAGTCTGCGAGCACGATGCCGCCAGCAGTTTCCTGTTCGGTGAATTCCTTGGGCGGCGGCGGCGCCATTTGCGTGAACACCATGTGCCAACCCGGCGTGTCGATGCCCCTGTGCTGTCCGGGGCCGGAATCGCCGATATAGGTGTAAAGCGGCTGCTTGCGGAACGCCCACTGCTTCACGCCCGGCAGGCGTTCGACGATCGACCATTCCTCGCGCGTCTGGTAGCCCACTTCCGGCGCCAGCACCGGCTGCCACGACTTGAGGCAATCGCCGGTGCAGTTGGACTTGTTGGGGGCATCCTTGTCGTAGGTGTAGACCAAGAAGCCGTTGGCCAGGGTCACCTGCCGGCCCAGGACGTCCTGGTCGATGATGAACTGGCCGGGGATGTCGGTGGGCGGGCTGATGGGGATGCGGTAGGCCGGTGAATCGCCGCCGCGCGCCTGGGTGTGAGAACCGCCGATGGTGTCGCCAGGCTTCTTGTCCAGGACCGAGGTATAGAGCACGAAGCCTTCATAGGCCCACTGCTGACGGCCGTCCCGGCGCTTGATCAGCGAGAACTTGCCGACCGGCTTGGCGCCCTCCGCGGCGATGACCGGCGGCCACACCTTCGCACAGGTCGGGCGCGTGGCCAGTTCCGGCAATTCCAGGCCCGCCGGATACGGGCTCATGAGCCCGGCGTTCTCGGTGAGCTTGACGTCCTCGCAAGCCGACGCCGCGCCCTTCATGTCGGCGGTGCCGCCGTTGCGCAGTTCGTGCCGCGGCCAGGTGTAGAGGGTCTTGCCGTTGGCGTCGGTGTAGATCGGGCCTTCCAGCTCCGAGACCATCACCTGGAATCCCGCCGGCATGGGTTCGCGGACATAAGCCTCGACGAACTTGCCCTTGGGAATGCTGCTGCTGGGCGCGGCCGCGCCGGTGCACACGGCGACCGCCGCTACAGCGCCCAGGATACGCCCCGAGAAACCAACGTACTTCATCTAAACTCCCTCACCTTTTTCCGCCACGTGCCTCCGGCACTTTTTCTGCCGCGTGCCTCCAGCACGACTTCCTCCGCGTGCCTCCGGCACGACTTCCGCGCCGAGAGCGCGGCCCCGCTCCTCTTCCGTTGCCGTTCGCGGTCCGGCTCTCCCACCGGACCGCGAAGACAGGCGGACTAAGCGAGGATTTCGCCGAACTCTTTCGACGTGTTGTTGCTGCGCGCGCCCCACGAATTGATGTCGAGGCCCATGACGCGCTGCGCGGTGTAGCCGATACGGCCCGAGGTCGAGCCCTCGGCCTTGATGTGCAGGCCGGTCTTCACCTTGCCGCCGGCGCGGCCCGCGGTCATCGCCGCCATGTTGTCCAGCGAGTGGATGCGGGCATAGCCGTGATCGGTGAAGGCGTAGATCAGCATGTTGTCGAGCAGCGTGCCGTCGCCTTCCTTGAGCTTCGAGAAGGCTTCGACGTAGTAGGCCCAGGCTTCCAGCGAACGGCGCGTGAACCACGAGCAGTTCTCCTGATAGCCCAGCTTGTCGTCGACGCGCTCTTCGTGCGTGGTGGTGTGGTGCGGCTTCTCGTAGCCTTCCTTGGTGGTGTTGGCCGAGGCGCTCGAGTAGTTCATGTTGAAGACGCGGGTCTGGTCGCAGGCCACGGCCATGACCATCAGGTCGGTCATGAGCTTGTGACGGGTCGCGACGATCTTGGCTTCGCCGCCGAGTTCCGGCTCGGAGGTGACCGCCTTGGGCGCCGCGCAGGCCGCGATCGGATCCGGCTTAGTGAGCTGCTGGTCGAACTGGCGCTCCAGGTGGCGCAGGCCGGTCAGGTACTGGTCGAGGCGCTGCTTGTCCTCGGAGCCGATTTCCTTCTCGAGCCCCTTGATCTCGCTGATCACGCCCGAGAGCACGCTCTTGCGCACCATGGTCTTGGGGTTGGGGGTGAAGGTCGGCGCGTTCGGATCCTGGAAGTCCGGTCCGAACAGGCGGGTGTAGAAGTTGATCGGCGACACTTCCGGATTGGTCGGGGCGTTGGCGGACTCATAAGACACCGTCGAGCGCACATCCCCTGTCGCGGTCGCGGTCAGGGTCTTGAAGCGCGTGGTGCGGCCGATCTGGTTGGAGATCGTGGTGTCGAGGGTCTCACCCGGCTTGTCGCCGCCGGCCTTGGGCGACTGACCGGTCATGTTGATGACCCAGCCCGAGTAGTGGCAGAGGTTCGGGTCGGTGTCGCGGAACGCCGTCAGACCCGTGAACAGGTTCATGTGCGGCTTGATGGTCTTCCACGACTCCGTTTCCTCGGTGAGTTCCCAGTCGCGTCCGGCCTTCTTGGGCACGAAGATGCTGGCGGTCATGCCGAGGCCCCAGAACCAGGTGCCGAAGCGGATCGGCATCGGCTTGCCGGCGGCCAGCGCGTTGCCGTTGCCGTTGAGGAAGCAGTTCAGGAGCGGGAGCGCCAAGGTAACGGCGCCGCCATCGAGGACGCCACGCAAAACACGGCGACGAGAGAAGTCCTTCATTGATTCCTCCTATTGAGCGTCTGATTTGACGTGCGAGGCGCCAGAAGCACCAAAAACAACGCTGGCCGTCTTCGCGGGTTCAGGTGTGGGGGTGGCAACGGTCGAGAACGCGCTGCTCATGACCACGGTCTTGAGCAAGCCGCGCAGGCGGTAGCCGTTGGCGGCAAAGGTCTTGTTCAGGTAATCGAGCGTGGCTTTTTCGTCCGCCGACGCCGGGCTGCCGGTGCCGTAGGCGAACACACGCTTGACCAGGCAGGAGGTCACCTGCGGATGGTCATGCAGCGCGTTGGCGAGGCCGGTCACGTCCTTGAACTCCTTGCCGTCCAAGGATCCGCTGGCGTCGATGGTCGAGCCCTTTTCCTCCAGGCGGAACTGGCCGGCGCCGTCGAAGTTCTCGAGCGCCAGGCCCATCGGGTCGGTGATCTTGTGGCAACCGGCGCAGACCGGGTTCTTCAGGTGCAGCGCCACGCGCTCGCGCTGGGTCTTGATGGTCGAGGCCGGGTTTTCGACCGCCGAGAAGTCGACGTTGGCGGGCGGCCGCGGCACGGTCTGGCACAGCAGCACCTCGCGCAGCGCCTTGCCGCGCAGGGTCGGCGAGCTGCGGCCGGGATGCGCATGGCCGGCGAGGAAGCTGATCTGGGTGAGCAGGCCCATGCGCGGGCTGTCGGCCGGGAATTCGTAGGGCGTCCAGCCCGGCGTCGCCGGCAGGCGGTAGATGGTGGCCAGCGACGGCGAGATGAAGGTGTCGCGGGTCGTGAACAGGTCGCGGTAATCGCGGTCCTTGGTCAGCAGGTGGTCGACCACGGTGCGCAGGGTCTGCTCGCGCGCGTCCTGCACCGCGACCCCGGTGAACACCGGATAGATCTGGCCGTCTTTCGCCAGGTTGTTGAAGTCGTCGAACATGAACATGTCGTCGAAGAAGGCGCGCATGCCGGCTTCGAGGCGCGGACTGGCGAGCATGCGGTCCAGGGTCTTGGACAGGCCTTTCTGGGTATGCAACTCGCCCGAGGCCGCGGCTTTCAGCAGCAGGTCGTCGGGGCCGGCGTTCCACAGGAAGAACGACAGACGCGAGGCCAGCGAATAGCCGTCCAGGCGGTCGTGACCGGGATGCGCGGGATCGGGCTCGCCGCGCTCGGACACCATCAGCACGCGCGGGCTCAGCAGCATGCCTTCGAGCGACGCGCCCAGGCCGGCGTAGAAGTCCTTCAGTTTGGTCGCGGACTCATTGGCTTCGGCGATGTATTCGGCGAGGCGTTCTTCCGGCAGCGGACGGCGGTAGACCAGGCGGCCCACGGCCGCGAGGAACGTCCGCGCGCAGGCGTCGTCGGCCGCGGCGGCGTCTTTCGGCGTGCACGGCACCAGGAAGTGGCGATTGCTTTCGTTCACCACCTGCGCGGCGGCGGTGGCAGCGGTCTTCTGATAGATTTCCATCTGGCTCGCGGTCACACCGGCGAGCGAGGTGCCGACACCGAGCAGGCCGTCGGTGCGTGTCACCGGCGCGAAGGCCGCCGGGATGGCGATGTTGGGGCCGAACACATAGGCCAACGTGTTGCGATATTGCTCGGCGGTCACAAGACGCATGCGCCGCGCGGACCCGCCGGTGGGCGCATCGGACACCGCGACCGCGGCTTCAGGTTTCACGCTTGCGGACTTCTGCGTCACCGCACCGGAACATCCGGCCAGCGCCAGCAGGGCAATAACACTGGAAACAGAACGACCCGTAAGCGAACGGTACAAAGACACGGCAGACTCCTCCCTTATCGGCGACCCTGTCCCTTCCCAAAGCCAGGGCCGCGTAGCCCTCAACAGGGCTCTCTCCAAACTACGATAATTCTACGCCCATCCGAGGCCGCACACTATAGATACCAGGTATAGGGGCCCGATAAAATTTTCGAACCACCGCGGCACGGATTGGCGGTGCGGCCTCCGCCTTTACGTACAGGCCGCGCCGCTGACAGCATCGCCGCCGGATATCAAAAGACATAAAATATATCTTCTACAGATGCTTATAATATTTATCTAAGAAATAAAATTAACTGTCTGGGGCTATTTCGCCAGCACCTTATCGATGGCCCCGGTCAGTTCCCGGCTGCCGGGTTCGACGCTGCTCGGGAAGGCCCCCACCAGGGCGCCGTCGGCACTGACGAGATATTTGTGGAAATTCCACTGGGGCGCTTTGGAGTCCCCGAGGGTGTCCTTGGCCCATTTATAGAACGGATGGGCATCGCCGCCGGTCACCGACACCTTCGCCGCCATGGGGAAGTCGACGTCGTATTTGGCCGTACAGAAGGTCTGGATCTCGGCGTTGGAGCCGGGTTCCTGGGCGCCGAAGTTGTTGGCCGGTACGCCGACGATCACCAGGCCCTTGTCCTTGTAGGACTTCCACAGCTTCTCGAGGCCTTCGTACTGATAGGTGTAGCCGCAGAACGACGCGGTGTTCACCACCAGCACCGCCTTGCCCTTGAACTGCGACATGGGCAGCGCGCCGCCTTCGATCTTCTCGAAGACGTAGTCATAGGCCGAGCCTGCCATAGCGGCGCCTCCAAACACGGTCGAAGCAACGAAAGCCAGAGCACCAAGCGTCATCTTAGCCATAGCGTTCCTCCTGCCAGGGGTCGCCCCTCATATGATAACCGCGGGCCTCCCAGTATCCCGGAGTGTCGCGGTCAAGGAAAGACATGTGACGCAACCACTTTGCGCTTTTCCAGAAATAGAGGTGCGGCACCACCAGGCGCACCGGGCCCCCATGCTCGCGGGTCAAAGGTTTGCCGTTCCAGGTATGGGCGATGAAGACCTCGTCCCGGTCCAGGTCCGACAGGAGAACGTTGGTGGTGTACCCGTCGTAGCTTTTCAGCATGACGGCCTGGGCCTCCGGCTTGGGCGACACCCGTTTCAGGATGTCGCGGAAGGCCACGCCCACCCAGGTGTTGTCATAGCGCGACCAGGTGGTGACGCAGTGGATGTCGTTGCGGAACGCACGCTGCGGCAGGGCCATGAACTGGTCCCAGGTCCATTTCAGCGGATGCGCCACCTGCCCCGCCGCCGACAGCGCCCATTCTTTTGTCGACAGGTTGGGCTGAATGCCGAGGTCGAGCACCGGGAAATCCGCGGTGACGCGCTGCCCCGGCGGGCGGCGGGTTTTCTCAGGGTTGGCGGAGTCACCTGTGAGCCCGCGCCCGGTGCGGGCCCATTCCTCTTTGCTACGGATCAGCTTGTCCTTGATCCGGTCTCTCATTGTCAGCCCTTGTTGCGCATGAGGCGGGCCTGGTCGCGCTGCCACTCGCGTTTCATGATGTCCTCGCGCCGGTCGCCGTGGGTTTTGCCCTTGGCGAGGCCCAACTGCACCTTGGCGAGGCCGCGGTCGTTGAAGAACAGGGCCAGCGGGATCACCGTCATGCCCTTGCGGGCGATGGCGCCGTTCAGGCGTTCCAGCTCTTTCTTATGCAGCAGCAGCTTGCGTTTGCGCTTTTCCTCATGCTGGAAATGGCTGGCGCCGGCATAGGCCGGGATATGGCAGTTGAGCAGATACAGTTCGCCATTTTCCGGTTGGGCGAAGGCCTCGCCCAAGGTGCAGCGCCCAAGACGCAGGGATTTCACCTCGCTGCCGGTCAGGATGATGCCGGCCTCGAGCGTGTCCTCGATGGAGAAATTCTGGCGGGCCTTGCGGTTCTCGGCGACGCGGCCATGGGAGATAAGGGCTTTACTCATCGCCCGAATTTAACAGTCCCGCGCCGCGCATGGCTTCTTCCACGCGCGCCTTGGTGATGACCTTCAAGGGCGACAACGGCGGGCGCACGTCCGGCGCGCATTTCCCGAGCAGGCTCGCGGCGAACTTCACCGGCGCCGGGTTGGTCTCCAGGAACATGGCTTCGTGCAGCGGCGTCAGGATATCGCGCAGGCGGAAGACGTCGTCATAGGCGCCCAGGTGCCAGGCGTCCTGCAGCTGGGAGCACAGGTGCGGCGCGACGTTGGCGGTCACCGAAATGCAGCCCACGCCGCCCTGGGCCAGGAACGGCACCGCGGTGCCGTCTTCGCCCGAGAGCTGGCAGAACTGCTCGCCCAGGGACAGGCGCAGCTTGGCCGGGCGCTGGAGATCGTTGGTGGCGTCCTTGACGCCGACGATGTTCTTGTGCGCGGCCAGCTTCTCCATGGTCTCGAGGCTCATGTCGATGACGCTGCGGCCGGGGATGTTGTAGATGATGATCGGCAGGTCGACGGCATTGGCGATCGACAGGTAATGCAGGATCAGCCCGTCCTGGGTGGGCTTGTTGTAGTAGGGCGTCACGACCAGGGCGGCGTCGGCGCCGGCCTTCTTGGCGTGCCTGGTCAGTTCGATCGCCTCGGCGGTCGAATTGGAGCCGGTGCCGGCGATGACCGGCACGCGGCCCTTGGCGACCTCGACGCACATCTCGACGACGCGGTGATGCTCGTCGTGCGACAAGGTCGGGGATTCACCCGTGGTGCCGCAGGGCACCAGGCCATGGGTGCCTTCCGCGATCTGCCAATTCACGAACTCCTGGAAGGCCCGCTCGTCGACCTTGTCGTTCTTGAACGGCGTGATGAGGGCGGTGATCGAACCGCGAAACATGGAGAGACGCTCCTGAAATGGGCTCCCGGCCTGCTGGCCGGACCGGAGACTTAAGATACGGCGGCGGACATTACCATAGGCAGGTGCATCGACAAGCCGCCACCACAACCGCGATTCCCCAAGCATACGAATAACTTGCCGTCTCACGCCTGTGTGCATAAAAATTTACCGAGAGGACGGATATTGAAAGACGGCGCGGCCGTGCAGGAGCGCGGCTGAAGGTTCCAGGACTGGATTTCACGTGGCGGGTTGCGGCGTTTTGAGACATCGCGCGGGGATCGCGGGGACGGGAATGGCGGCGGCTTTGGCGCTGGCGTTCTCCGTTGCCGCGCCCGCGTCCGGCGCGGAAGCCCCAGCGGCTTCCCCCACGGCGCAGGCGGCGAAAGCCCCCACGGCGCAAGCCCCGGCGGCAAAAGCGCCGGCGAAGAAGGCCCCCGCCAAAGCCAAGCCCAAAGCCGTCGCCAAGGCCGCGCCCAAGAAACCCTCCGGCCCACCGGCGATCGATCCGGGTGCGGCGCGGCCGCTGATGGTGGCCAAGGCGCAGCCCGAGGCGCCGATGCTCACGCCCCGCGAGAAGCAGCTGTTCAGCCAGGCCATGAACGCGGCGGTGAAGCACCAGTGGAACGACGCGCTGTCCTTCGCCGAACAGACCCGCAATCCCCTGCTCCGCAAGATCGCCGAATGGGCCTTCCTGCGCGACCCTGGCCCCCACGCCAATTTCAACCAGCGCACCGCCTTCATCGCCGCCAATCCCGGCTGGCCGCAGCCCCTGGACTTGCGCCGCCTGGCGGAGGACACGATCGATTCCTCCACCTCGCCCCAGGCGCTGATCGCCTGGTTCGACAAGAACCCGCCGATCCAGACCTCGGGCAAGTCGGCCTATGCCAAGGCCCTGGTGTCGCAAGGGCGCATCGCCGACGCCCACAAGGTCGCGCGCGACGTCTGGCTCGCCGGCTTCTTCGACCAGAACGACGAGAACGCCTTCCTCGCGGCCTTCGGCAGCCTGATGACGCCCGAGGATCACTGGGCGCGCCTGGACCGCATCCTTTACGACCAGCAGACCACGGCGGCCGGGCGCATGATGGCCCGCGTCTCGCCCGACCAGGCGCGCATCGCCCGCGCCCGCATCGCCTTCATCGGCGGCCTGTCCAACGCCGAAGCCCAGATGAAGGAACTGCCGGCCGAACTGCAGAACGATCCGGGCCTGATGTACGACCGCCTCAAGTGGCGTTACGCCCGCGACAAGAGTGACGCAGTCTTCGACCTGGTGCCCAAAGGCATTGTCCCCGGCCCCCGCCCCGATCTGTGGTGGCGCCAGCGCTCCGACCTGGTGCGAGATGCCTTGGGACGCGGGCGCATCACCGAGGCCTATTCCATCGCCAAGAACCACGGCGCCACGGATTCCACCAATGTCGCCGATGCGGAATTCCTGGCCGGCTGGATCGCGCTGCGTTTCCTCAAGGACGGCGAGACCGCCCTGCCCCACTTCCAGAAGATCTACGATATCAGCGTGACGCCGCCGTATCTGGCGCGCGGCGCATACTGGACCGGGCGCGCGGCCGAACACCTGGGCCGCAAGGATATCGCCGACAGCTGGTACCAGCGCGCGGCCACCTATCTCACCACCTATCACGGCCAGCTGGCCCTCGCCCGCCTGTCCAAGGACCAGCCGGCGCCGCAGCTGCCGGCCAATCCCGTGCCGACGCCCGAGGAACGCGCCGCGTTCGAGAACAACGAACTCACCAAGGCCCTGCGCGCGATCCTGGAAGTGGACGCCAAGACTTATGAGCGCGCCTTTTCCACGACACTCGCGGAATCCTCGGGCTACGGCGTGCACCGCCAGATGGTGGCCGAGATGGTCAACCGCCATGCCCGCCCCGACCTCGGCATCTTCATCGCCCGCGGCGCCGCGCGCGATAAGATCGATCTCATCGAATACGGCTATCCGGTGCCGCCTTACGCCTATCCCACGGCGCCGGAGCAGGCGCTGATCCTGGCCATCACGCGCCAGGAGAGCAACTTCAACCCTGCCGCCGTAAGTTTCGCCGGCGCGCGCGGACTCATGCAGCTCATGCCCGACACCGCCAACGGTCTCGCCAAGGCGCAGAAGATCGCCTACGCCCGCGCCAAGCTGGTGACCGACCCGCTTTATAACCTGAAGCTCGGCTCCGGCTACCTGGCATCGTTGGTAAACGGTTTCGACGGTTCCTACATCCTGGCCGCCGCCGCCTACAACGCCGGCCCGTCCCGCGCCCGCGCCTGGGTGCGCCAGTTCGGCAGCCCGCAGGATCCCCAGGTGGACGCCATTGATTGGGTGGAAATGATCCCGTTCAACGAGACCCGCGACTATGTGCAGCGGATCATGGAAAGCGTCATGACCTACCGCAGCGTCCTGGGCGGGACCTTGAAGGTCGGCACCAACCTCGAAGCCGAACTGGCGCGCAAGGACCTCAGCCCGACCAACTGAGACAATAAAAAAGGCCGGTGTTTCCACCGGCCTTTTTCGCAAATCGTATGAGTGCCCTTAGGCGCCGAGCTTTTTTGTGTTGTCGGCGTTTAAGCGCCGACCATCGCCGGCTTGGGCAGGCCGCCGACGCGGGCGGAGGCCAGGCTTTCGGTACGGCGCGGCACTTCGGTCATCGGGGCCGGTGTCACCACGGTTTCGGTGATGCGCTTGCAGTGGCCTTCCATATAGGCGCCCGGCTCGATGGCCAGGCTTTCGTGTTCGACATCGCCCGACATGCGCGCGGTCGAAGCCAGGAACACGCTCTTGGCGCGGATCATGCCCTTGATGGCCCCATGCATGCGCACCGTCTGCGCGGTGACTTCGCCGGTGACGGAGCCCTTCACGCCGACGATCAGCGCCTTGCACTTGATGTCGCCGTGAACCACGCCGTCCACCTGGATCTCACCGGCGGAGTTGAGGTTGCCTTCGATAGTGAGGTCCGAAGAGACGATCGACGGCACCGCCTTGACGGTGGCGACGTCGGCGGTGGACGAGGCGTGCTGGTCTTTGGGGGTGCTAGCTCTTGAAAACATCGCTGCCGGCTTTCAGAAACTTGAGCGGGTTGACGTGCTGCCCGTTGTACATGACTTCGTAGTGCAGATGGGGACCGGAGCAGCGGCCGCTGCAGCCGGCCTGACCGACCTCGGTTCCGCGGACGACCTTGTCGCCCTCCCTCACCATGGCGCGCGCCAGGTGCGCGTAGCGCGTGACCAGCCCCATGCCGTGGTCAATTTCAACCATACGACCGTAACTGCCGTCAAATCCGACGCGGACAACTTTGCCCTCGCCCGGGCTCAACACGGTGGTCTTGTAGGCGACCCCCATGTCCAACCCCAGATGTTGTGCCATGGTGCCGGTGAAAGGGTCCTTACGGACGCCGAAATTGGAGTTGAGTTCGAAATTCTTCACCGGCGTGTCGAGCGGCAGCTTGATCACCAGGCGCTGCAGGTCCTGCAGGTGGTCGACATTGGCGTTGAGCAGGTTGAGCGACTCTTGGAGCGGCCCCGAGTCTTGCGCCGCCTTGGTGATCGGCAGGAACGGTCCGCCCTGGCCGGGGAACGCGCCCTTCTGGCGTTTCACCAAAAGATCGATGTCGAGGCCGGTGATCGACAGCGAGTTCTCGATGCCGGCGATCTTGTTCTCGGCGACTTCCGAGAAGCGGTGATAGAGCAGGAGTTCGTTGCTCTCCATTTCGCGGATCTGGTTCTCGAGCGCCGAGACGCGGGTCGAGAGTCCTTCACGTTCCGACACCGCGAGGTCGCGCTGCAGCACCACCTGGCGCAGTTCCAGGCTGTCGGTGGCGATGAACGGAGTCTTCTGGTGGTGCCCCACCACGTCGACCATGGAGTTCTCCAGGTCCGACAGTTCCGCCATCAGGTTCTTGCGTTCTTCCTCGGTGTGGCCGCGGTCGAGCTTGGCCTTGCCGAGGGCGAGATCGAGGTCGCTGCTGCCGCTGCCCAAATTGGCCGCGACATTGGCGGCGTCGGACGACAGCGCTTCCTTGGCGCGGAAGGCGATCTTGGACACCAGGCTCGCGGGCTTCTTGGCGCCCTGGCCGAGTTCGGCCGCCTTCTGTTTGACGAGGTCGGATTCCTTCTCGAGCAACGCCAGGGAACGCCCGTAATTACGCTCCAAATCGTTGGTCAGCTCGGAGACGCGCTCCTTGTAGATCGACACCTGGGCGAGCAGCTGCTCGTAGCCCACGCGCGCGTCCTTGATCTCGGTGTTCTTGGCCCGGATGCGCTCCGAGTGGTTCATGGCCAGCCCGGAGCTGAACAAGGTCCAGGTGCCGAGGACCAGGCCCAGGGTCACCAGCACCGCCTGGCGGTTGGTGGACAGGCGCAGCGTGCGCATGCGTTCGCCGGAGCGGACGATCAGCTGCTTCTCCGGAAAGAAGCGCTGCAGCATCTTCTGCCCGCGGCTCAGCCCGCGCGCCTGCGGGTCAAATTTCGAGTGTTGCTTGCCTGTGAACAAGGCCGTCCCCTCTTCCCCATAACGCCACGTATGGCGGTCCCTTGCGTTTATCCGTGCATGGACCGACATGTTCAGGTCCGAAGGCGGTCTTGTTGGTGTTGGCGCCCACGGTCTCTCCCGCCGTTCACGACTGCTGAAGCCGATTTCAGTTTGAGCCTGATTTCGGCTTTGCGCTCTTTTTGAGCCTTGCGCTCTTTTTAAAACGTGGAACCCTGCTCCGCTCGGAACCAGGGACAAACCGTCCTGGTGAGCGGGACGGCTCACGTCCGGCGCTTCAGTATTGCAAACGACGTGAACGATCCTGCCGACTCTGGCAGGGAAAAGCAAAGAGTAAGTAAACCGGGAAAAACTGTTACATTTCAATGCGCTGGAAAATGATCCGAAGGTGCATTTTTGACACCCCTGTGTTGCTCTGAGGCATCACCGCAACATTTCTCAACCCCTTGTGGATAAACGATTTTGACTGCTTTCGATCCTCCCACGGACTCGGCCGGCGTTCCGGTGCATCACCGCTGGCCGGTCAGGACCATGTTTTTGTCCTGGTTCGGTCTTGGCCTCATCGGCAAAGCGCCCGGTACCCTCGGCTCCCTGGGCTGCATCCCCCTCGCCGCCGCCCTGGTGCTGCTGGCGGGCCCCTGGCTCCTGGCGGCGGCGGCGTTGGCCGTGTTCGTCACCGGCTGGCGGCTCTCGGTCCTGCACCTGCGCGACGTTCCGGACACCAAGGACCCGCAATGGATCGTCATCGACGAGGTTGCCGCCCAGTGGGCGGTGCTGGCCGCCGTGCCCTTCAATGTCCTGTGGTACGCCGCCGCCTTCGCCGCTTTCCGCCTGTTCGATATCTGGAAACCGTGGCCGGTGCGCTGGGCCGACCGCAAAGTCGGCGGCGGCCTGGGTGTGATGCTCGATGACGTTCTGGCGGCGGTTTACGCGGTGGCGGTTTTACTCGGGCTGCGGCTGGGGTTAGAACATCTTTCATGACCGAACTGCCTGTCGATCTGGTGGAACTCGCCAAGGAAGTGCTGGCCTGCGCCAAGGCCCAGAGAAAACGCATCGTCACGGCGGAATCCTGTACCGGCGGCCTGATCTCGTCCTGCCTCACCGCCGTGGCCGGTTCCTCGGCGGTGGTCGAGGGCGGCTTCGTCACCTACTCCAATGATTCCAAGATGCGTCTACTCGGCGTGCCCCGCGACGCCCTGGCCAGCCACGGCGCCGTCAGCGACATCGTCGCCTCGGCCATGGCCGAAGGCGCGCTGGCGGTGGCCCAGGCCGACATGGCGGTGTCGGTGACCGGCATCGCCGGCCCCGACGGGGGCAGCAAGGAAAAACCGGTCGGCCTGGTGTTCATGGCCCTGGCCCAGACCGACACCGACGCCGTGGTGAAACGCTACGTCTTCGCCGGCACCCGCAGCGACGTGCGCCGCGCCGCCGTGGGCGCCGCGTTGGAGCTATTGCTCAGCACCTTGAAGGCCGAAGCCTAGGCCCCTTCCTTTTTCCCGTACAGCTTGGCGGCGCGGACCTCAAAAGCGCCGACCATGCGGTGCACGGCTTCCTCGAACAGCGCGCCGATGACCGCCTGGAGAAGCTTGGAGCGGAATTCGAAGGTGAGGAAGAAGTCCACGTCACAGCCGCCGCCGGGGGCAGGCCTGAAGCCCCAGGTATTGCGCAGGTGTTCGAACGGGCCGGTCAGGTATTCGACCGCGATCGCTTTTTTGGGATCGAGCGTGACGCGGGAGGTGAACTGCTCGCGCACCATTTTGAATCCCACCGCCAGGTCGGCGACGAGGCTGGTTGGTGTTTCCCGTTTGCGGATGCGGCAGGCCACGCACCACGGCAGGAATTCCGGATAGCGTTCGATATCGGCCACCAGGTCGTAGACCTGCGCGGGCGTGTACGGCAGGCGCCGGGTTTCCTGGTGGACGGGCATTAACCCTGAGCGTGAGTCGTAGCGTTCAAGCGGGCTTCCCGCAGGCGCGCGAAGTCGGCGTCGGCGTGATAGGACGAGCGCGTCAGCGGGCTCGCCGACACCATCAGGAAGCCCTTCACCCGGGCGATCCGCTCATATTCGGCGAACTCGTCGGGCGTGACAAAGCGCTCGACCGCGGCATGGCGCGGGGTCGGCTGCAGGTACTGGCCGATGGTGAGGAAGTCGACATTGGCGGCGCGCATGTCATCCATGACCTGCAGCACCTCCTCTTTCTCCTCGCCCAGGCCGACCATGATGCCCGACTTGGTGAACATCCCCGCTTTTTCTTGAGCGTCGATTTCCTTCACCCGCTCCAACAGGCGCAGCGAAGTGTAATAGCGCGCGCTGGCGCGGATCTTGCGGTAGAGGCGCGGCACGGTCTCGAGGTTGTGGTTGTAGACGTCGGGTTTGGCCGCGGCCACCAGGTCGACGCAGCCCATCTTCTTGCGGAAGTCCGGCGTCAGGATCTCGATGGTGGTTTCCGGGGACGCCGCGCGCACCGCCTTGATGACCGCCACCCAATGGCCGGCGCCGCCGTCCTCAAGGTCGTCGCGGTCGACCGAGGTCAGCACCACATGGCGCAGACCGAGCGACTTCACCGCCTCGCCCACATGCTCGGGCTCGGCGGCGTCCACCGCGCCGGGGCGGCCGGTCTTGACGTTGCAGAAGGCGCAAGCGCGGGTGCAGATGTCACCCAGGATCATCATGGTGGCGTGTTTCTGGGACCAGCACTCGCCGATATTCGGGCAAGCCGCCTCCTCGCACACCGTGTGGAGCTTCAGCTCCCGCATCAGGTTCTTGGTGGAGTGATAGCCCGGCGACACCGGCGCCTTCACCCGCAGCCAGTTGGGCTTGGGTTGGCGGGGTTTATTGTCCTTGAGAGGTTCGACGTTGCTCATGAGCGACACTATATCACATTGGCTATAGTCGGCTTCACTGCGGTTTATTCAATGCTGCCGCCACAAATCCATACTGCCCCCGGCTGCTTAGGGGCTGCCCTTCTTACTTTCCGCCAAGAGACCTTCTCGATCCGATGCAAGAACCTGCCGGGTGAAGCCCGCGCCTGAGTCTTTTCCTCCGATCTCAAAGGAAAAAATCGTCGCGTCGTATTTCAGCATGTTTTGAACAAAATCTTTCTCGAGATCGTGCCCTTCGATCGAAGGATCGTTTTCGATCCGGGCAATGCAAGATTGTGCATCGCACCGCGTAAAGGCGGCTGAGAACTCCAACTCCCGCGGCTGACGTTTGCTCGGATCGATTTCCGGGAGCTTAACGAAACCGTATCTTACGCCTGTCTTCTGATCGGCTACAGGCGCCACCTGAATCGTAAGAGCGAGCGGGTGCAGATCGCCGCGTCTCACTTCAAGCACAAAGGTGATCAATTCGTGCGGACGCAGCGTGGCGGCGCCACGCATCCAAACACACCTTTCCGGTCCGCATCTGAACGCGTAACCAGGTTCATCTGAAGATGCGCCAGCAGGGCTTGCCAAAATGACCAGTAACGCGACGTAGATAAGAGTCCTCATCATACGCTCCAACGACTGCTGGCACGCTAGTTGTTGATCGCCCTTCCATACGCATCGAGCACCGACTCATGCATCATCTCCGAGAGGGTCGGGTGCGGGAAAATGGAGTCCATCAGTTCGTGCTCGGTGGTCTCCAAGGTCTTGGCAACCACGTAGCCTTGGATCATTTCGGTGACTTCGGCGCCGACCATGTGGGCGCCCAAAAGTTCACCGGTCTTGCCGTCGAACACGGTCTTCACGAAACCGCCGGTCTCGCCCAAGGCAATCGCCTTGCCGTTGGCGATGAAGGGATAACGGCCGACCTTCACCTGGTAGCCCTTGTCCTTGGCCTGCTGTTCGGTGAGGCCGACGCTGGCCACCTGCGGATGGCAGTAGGTGCAGCCCGGGATGTTGGCGACGTTGAGCTTATGCGGATGGAGTCCCGCGATTTTCTCGACACAGATCACGGCTTCGTGGCCGGCCTTGTGCGCCAGCCACGGCGGGCCGCACAGGTCGCCGATGGCATAGACGCCCGGCTCGCCGGTCTCGCAATAGTCGTTGATGACCACATGGGTCTTCTCGACTTTGATCTTGGTGTTCTCAAGGCCGATGTTCTCGACGTTGCCGACGATGCCGACGGCGGAGATCACGCGCTCGAACACCAACTCTTCGGTCTTGCCGTTCTGCTCGATGGTGGCGGTGACCTGGTTGTTGCCCTTCTTCAGGGCCTTCACGCCGGCCTTGGTGCGGATGGTCATGCCCTGCTTCTCGAACGCCTTGTGGCAGAAGGCCGACACTTCGGCGTCTTCCACCGGCAGGATGCGGTCCATGACCTCGACCACCGTGACCTTGGAGCCGAGCGTCTGGAAGAAGCTCGCGAATTCGATGCCGATGGCGCCGGAGCCGATCACCAGCAGGGTCTTCGGGAACATCTTGGGCGTCATGGCATGACGATAGGTCCAGATCAGCTCGCCGTCCGCTTCCATGCCCGGCAGTTCGCGCGCGCGCGCGCCGGTGGCGAGGATGATGTGCTTGGCCGAAACGTCGGCCACCACTTTGCCGTCCTTGGAGACCTGGAGCTTGCCTTTGCCGGCGAGTTTGCCGTGGCCTTCGATCACCGTGATCTTGTTCTTCTTCATCAGGTGTTTGACGCCGCCGTTGAGCTGTGACGCCACGCCGCGGCTACGCTTCACCACCGCCTCGATGTCGAAGCCGATGTTGTCGGCCTTGAGGCCGAATTCCTTGGCGCAGTGCATAAGGTGATACAGCTCGGAGGTGCGCAGCAGCGCCTTGGTCGGAATGCAGCCCCAGTTGAGGCAGATGCCGCCCAGGAGTTCGCGCTCGATGATCGCGGTCTTCATGCCGAGTTGGGAGGCGCGGATCGCCGCCGTGTAGCCGCCGGGGCCGCTGCCGAGGACGACGAGGTCGAAGGAGTGTTGTTCAGCCATGCGTCACCTATTCCTCAGACCAGCATCGTCAGCGGATTTTCGATCAGGCCTTTAAGCACCTGAAGGAATTCCGCGCCCACCGCGCCGTCCACCACGCGGTGATCGACCGACAAGGTGCAGCTCATGACATTGGCGATGGCGAGCGCGCCGTTCTTGACCACCGGGCGCTGCTCGCCGGCGCCGACGGCGAGGATGCAGGCCTGCGGCGGGTTGATGATGGCGGCGAAGTCCTTGACCCCGAACATGCCGAGGTTGGAGATCGAGAAGCCGCCGCCCTGGAATTCATCGAGCTTCAGCTTCTTGTCCTTGGCGCGGCTGGCGAGGTCCTTCATCTCGGCCGAGATCGCCGACAGGCTCTTCTGGTCGGCCTTGCGCACAATCGGCGTGATCAGGCCTTCCGGGGTCGCCACCGCCACGGAGATATCGACGTCGTCATAAACATGGATATCTTCTTCGGCCCACGACGCGTTCACATGCGGCATCTTCCTGAGGGCGATGGCGCAAGCCTTGATGACGAAGTCGTTGACCGAGATCTTGTAGCCGCCCTTCTCGTTCACGTCCTTGCGGAGCTTGAGCAGGTCGTCGATCACATAGTCGACGGTGAGATAGAAGTGCGGGACGGTCTGTTTGGACTCCTGCAGGCGCTTGGCGATGATCTTGCGCATGGAGGAATTCGGCACCGCCTTGTAGCTGCCGAGCGTGCCGGGCGCGCTGCTCTGCGCGACCGCCTTCGGCGCCGTGCGCGGGCCGGCCGCGAGGGCCTTCTCCACGTCGGCTTTCACGATACGGCCGTTGGGGCCGCTGCCGTGCACGCCCGTGAGATCGAAGTTGGCGTTGGCGGCCAGGCGTTTGGCGAGCGGGCTCGCGAATACGCGATCACCTGATTTGACAGCCGGAGCCGCAGCGGGTTTCGGCGCGGGCGCGGCAGCTTGCGGGGCTGGCGCCGGAGCCGGAGCGGGTTTCGGCGCTTCGGGGGCCTTGGCGACTGGCGCGGGCGCGGCCTTCGGCGCGGGCGCCGCGATGTTGGCGGCGCTTTCGCCGTCGGCCAGCAGCACGGCGATGGGCTCGTTGACCTGCACCTTCTCGGTGCCTTCGGGGATCAGTATCTTGCCGATCTTCCCCTCGTCCACGGCTTCCATTTCCATGGTCGCCTTGTCGGTCTCGATTTCCGCGATCACGTCACCGCTTTTGACGCTATCGCCTTCCTTCTTGATCCACCTCGCCAGCTTGCCTTCGGTCATGGTCGGCGACAGCGCGGGCATCAGGATTTGCGTGGGCATGGTGCGTGTCCCCTACCGATAACAGACCGACTTAGCGGCCTCGACGATATCCGCGACCTGCGGCAGCGCGAGGGTCTCCAAGTTGGCCGCATAAGGCATGGGCACGTCCTTACCCGCGACGCGGGCCACGGGCGCGTCGAGGTGGTCGAAGGCCTGTTCCATGATCGTGGCGGCGATTTCCGAGCCGATGCCCGAGAACGCCCAGCCTTCCTCGCAGGTGACCAGGCGGTTGGTCTTCTGCACCGAGGCGATGATGGTGTCGACGTCGAGCGGGCGGATCGAGCGCAGGTTGATGACCTCGGCGTCGATGCCTTCGGCGGCGAGCGCTTCGGCCGCCTTCAGGGCTTTGCCGACCATGATCGAGAACGCGACGATGGTAACGTGGCTGCCCTGCTTCTCGACCTTGGCCTTGCCGATGGGAAGAACCAAGTCGTCGCTCGAAGGCACCTGGAAGCTCTGGCCGTAGAGGATTTCGTTTTCCAGGAAGATGATCGGGTTGGGGTCGCGGATCGCGGCCTTGAGCAGGCCTTTGGCGTCCGCCGCCGACCAGGGGGCGACAACTTTCAGGCCCGGCACATGGGCATACCAGCTGGCGTAGCACTGGGAGTGCTGGGCGGCGACGCGCGCGGCGGCGCCGTTGGGGCCGCGAAACACGATCGGGCAGCCCATCTGGCCGCCGGACATATAGAGCGTCTTGGCCGCCGAGTTGATGATCTGGTCGATGGCCTGCATGGCGAAGTTGAAGGTCATGAACTCGACGATCGGCTTCAGGCCGCCGAACGCCGCGCCCACCGCGAGGCCGGCGAAGCCGTGCTCCGTGATCGGGGTGTCGATGACGCGCTTCTTGCCGAACTCATCCAACAGGCCTTGCGAGACCTTGTAAGCGCCCTGGTACTCGGCGACTTCCTCACCCATCAGGTAAACGCTCTGGTCGCGGCGCATTTCCTCGGCCATGGCGTCGCGCAAGGCTTCGCGCACGGTTTGGGTCTTACCGCCTTCGGTGGAGGGTTCCGGCGCAGACGGCGCAGCCGCCTTGGGAGCGGGCGCGGCAACGGCGGCGGGCGCCTTGGCTTCGGCAGGCGCGGCTTTCGCGGCCGGGGCCGCGATGTCCTTGGCGCTCTCGCCTTCGCCGAGCAGCACGGCGATGGGTTCGTTCACCTGCACCTTCTCGGTGCCTTCGGGGATCAGGATTTTTCCGATCGTGCCTTCGTCGACGGCTTCCATTTCCATGGTCGCCTTGTCGGTCTCGATCTCGGCCAGGACCTTGCCGCTGGTGACCTTGTCGCCTTCCTTCACCAGCCATTTGGCGAGCTTGCCTTCGGTCATGGTGGGCGACAGCGCCGGCATCAGTATCTGCGTGGACATGATATGTGCTCCCCTTCCGCTTTACGCCGCGACCACGATGTCGGTCCAAAGCTCCGACACATCGGGTTCGGGGCTGGTCTGGGAGAACTCGGCCGCCTCCAGCACGATATCCTTGATCTCCTTGTCGAGGGCCTTGAAGGCCTCCTCGCTCATGATCTTCTGGCTCTGGAGCTGATGACGCAAAGAGTCGATGGGATCGTGCTCCGAGCGCATCTTCTCCAGTTCTTCCTTGGTGCGGTACTTGGCCGGATCGGACATGGAGTGGCCGCGATACCTGTAAGTCTTCACTTCCATCAGCACCGGACCGTTGCCGGCGCGGATATAGGCGCAGGCCTCGAGGCCGGCTTCATAGACCGCCTGCACGTCCATGCCGTCGACGGTCATGGTCTTGATCTTCCAGGGCTCGCCGCGGGCGGCGAGATCCGGCGAGGCGGAGGCGCGTTCGACCGAGGTGCCCATGCCGTATTTGTTGTTCTCGATGACGTAGAGCACCGGCAAGTGCCAGAGCGAGGCCATGTTGAAGGACTCATAGATCTGGCCCTGGTTGATGGCGCCGTCGCCCATGTAGGCGAAGCTCATACCGCCGTCCTCTTTGTACTTGTGGGCGAAGGCGAGGCCGGTGCCGATGGGCACTTGCGCACCGACGATGCCGTGGCCGCCGAAGAAACCTTTCTCGCGGCTGAACATGTGCATGGAGCCGCCCTTGCCTTTGGAGTAGCCGGTGGCGCGGCCGGTCAGTTCGGCCATGACCCCCTTGGGGTCCATGCCGCAGGCCAGCATGTGGCCGTGGTCGCGATAGCTGGTGACGATGGTGTCCTGCTTGTTGCCGCAGGCGGTGAGACCGACGACCACGGCTTCCTGGCCGATATAGAGGTGGCAGAAACCGCCGATGAGGCCCATGCCGTACAACTGCCCGGCCCGCTCCTCGAAGCGCCGGATCAGGAGCATCTGGCGGTAGAATTCGACGAGTTGCTCGCTGGTGGCCGCGGACTTGCCTTTGGTGGCCGCCTTTTTGGTCGCCATGGTCCCTCCCGATCTGTCCATCCGGCTGTTGATAAGTCGCCGGTTCAAGCTGGGGAGTGTGCCGGGGGCCCGCGCCCCAAGGCAAGCATTACATCGGGCTAAGTGGTTGCAGGTGCTATGAGATTTTACAGGACCCCAGTAAGTCGCTGAAATATGACGCTGATTCTAGCTGCGCTGGAATCGCCGCGCGTCTTGCTGCAATACGGCAAATATATTGTCAGCTATCTAAATTCTGCCAAGACTCGGGCGGACGGGGCTTTTCGGGGCTTATTGGCCGTCCGGTTGGATGGGCTTCTTATAGGTGGGATCGGGGACGATCAGGTCGTCCCCGCGGACGGCGCCGAGCATCAGCTGGGCGCGTTCGGCCAGCATGTCGCTGTCCAGGCTCTGGGGGCGCAGCAGCGCCACGCGCCGCTCGAGCGCCTGTTTTTCGGCGGTGACAAGGCTGAGCTGGGCATCGGCCTTGTCGATCTCGTAGCGCAGGTTCCACCAGGCGATCAGTCCGCGGTCGCCCTGCACGGCGTGATAGCCGAAGTAGGTCATCATCGCCGCGCCCATGAGGGGCACCACGATCTGGCGGGCTTTGCGGGCGAAATC
Source organism: Rhodospirillaceae bacterium (assembly GCA_041905795.1). GTDB lineage: Bacteria > Pseudomonadota > Alphaproteobacteria > Rhodospirillales > Rhodospirillaceae > SHVO01. The sequence continues at coordinate 90,314 of JAYRKL010000004.1, forward strand.
CTGGGCAAGGTCCTGTGCGGCGCTCAACGTGACAACTCCCGGCTCACTGCTGAGAGCAAGAGAATCACGGCCGAGTCGCGCGGTCAACGCAGGCAGAGTCGCACCGATTCATTTTTTCGCGCGGGAGTCAAAATCTGTGGCGGAAATGACTCACTTTATGACTCAGAGTGCGCCTCCGGCATGATTTAGGGCGCGCCTCCGGCACGACTTGATTCGGCGCGCAACCAAGCCTGGGCTCTTTCGAGAATGTGGTCACACGCCAGGCGGATGCCGTCGGTTTCGACTATCTCATTGCCGAGATATTGCTCCACAAGCGAGGCTAGTCTTGTGCCAGTTGCTATGATGCTTGGACAAGTCGTCAAAACGCCATGTGAGTGACGAGCTATGACAAAACCGACCCGCAGAAAACCGAAACTGAAGGATATAACGCGCCTGAATCCGTCTATGGCGCACTGGAGAGAAATTGTTGAGCGCGCGGCCACTCTGTCAGACACGGAGACCGCGACATTCTCAGCGTCACTTGTAGAAATGGCGCTTGAGCAATTGCTTGCGCTTAAGTTTCCGAATGCAAGTGAGAAGTCATGGGCCTGCCTAGTTGAGGCTGATGGCCCTCTCGCCAGTTTCTCCAGGAAGATTTCTGCTGGACGCGCCTTTGGCTTCTATGATGACGCATTTCAGCAGAATTTGATTGTAGCAAAGGGTATTCGCAATGCTTTTGCACACGCACGCAGAATGATTTCATTCGAAGACGATCTAGTTCACACCGAATTGTTACGAATTAAAGTGCCGATAGGATGCAAAGGAAAACCTCTTGAGGCCTTCGGTGAAATTCTTGCTCCTGGCGTTCCTAGGAAGGAATCCTATGTCCGACTTTGCTGCATCATGGCTGCAGAACTAAGTGACACGTCAATTATGCATATGAAGCTTTGGGAGACTCTGTTCGCGCGAATGAAAATGGTAATTGAGGGACGCAAATCTGTCTCGGAGCGAGACTGGTTACGCAAATTCGACAAAATGTTGCTGAGATTGCCCGGGAGTCCCTATGGAGATTTTAGTCTTCATATCTCTGAAGAATCTGGAATCTCACTCGGCTAGAGCCTTCTAGCCGTCCAGGTTCATATCTCACCGTTTCTGCACGCGAACCGGAAGACTATGACTAAGCGGCTGATCTACTCCAGCCATTGTCAAAGCTCAGAGTGATGCGCTCGCTATGAACTTTCTCGTCCTCGGCTCGAAGCACGTCCATCACGTCCTTCATGACGCTCGTAACGTCCTGATGACCTGCATAGATCAGCCGGATCGCAGTATCGTTGACGTCCCGTATAGGTTCATGGGGCTGGCTCTCCCATCGCGCTATCGTGCTGCGATCCACGCCCATGATCTTTGCTAAGGATGTTTGGGATAACTCCAACACCGACCGCAAGAAACGCACTTCTTGGCCACAAATCGGTCGCTGGCTGGTCACAACATGCTTCGCCAGCATTTTGTTCAGACCGTCCACATCCGCAATAGCATAGCCGGGTTCACCATCGGGGCCCTCCATGCGCGTAACCCCGCCCGTCAGATAGACGTAATCAAGGCCGCTGTCTTTGTAGTGATATGCTTCGCCCGCCATATTAATCCATCCACATCACGGTCTTCACGAAGAGCGCATCGTCTCTCAGGATGATTGTCACGACCCCCGCCGAACGGCTGCGGTTTAAATGGCGCGTCATCGTCACTTTCCATTCCCCTCTTTCGGTGCGCTGCGGATTACCCTCGATGTGTCCTTTCCGTAGAACGGTCAGTGCGTCGGCGCGCGTGATACTGCGCTCGTCGATCCGGTCCCATGAGTGATCGCCAAAGAACACCTTGCCGGAATCCTCTGCCCGCTCCCGAACGATCCGTTCGGCATCTGCGGCACCAAGATTTTCCCAGTTGATGGGCCGCTTGAGCGGCGTCGGCTGATCAACCATGGGCACCCATTTCCCACGACCCAATGTCTCACCATAAGACATTTTGGAGTATTTCGCAAGAGATTCCGTCAGGATTCTCAATCCCTTAATCGATTCCCCTGCTAGGCGCCGGCGTGTCCGGACATCGACTTTCCCCATTCTTTTGCGACGCGGCCCGCACCCTCGCCTGGCCCGCGGCGGATTGACTACGAAAACTATCGTTGATTTTACGAATGGGTTCGTAGTACACCCTGGGGCATGAAAACAGAATCGCCCCCCAAACCCACCCCCACCGAGTTGTCCATCCTGGGAATTCTCTGGGAGCGCGGCCCTTCGACGGTGCGTGAAGTCCACGACATCCTGAGCAAGACCAAGCCGATTGGTTACACCGGCGTGCTCAAGTTCCTGCAGATCATGACCGCCAAGGGCTCCGTGCGCCGCAACAGCGATCAGCGCGCCCATGTCTACGAAGCCTTCCAGCAGGAAGATAAGACCAAACGGCAATTGGTCGGCGACCTGATGCAGCGCGCCTTCGCCGGGTCGGCCAGCGAACTGGTGATGCACGCGCTGGCCGGCAAGCGCACCTCGCAGGAAGAGATCGACGAGATCCGCCGCATCCTCGACGCCCATGAAAGGAAGAGCAAATGATGCCCTCCCTGGACTTCACCGCCGGCTGGCTGTCTCCGGACATGATCCAGGCCCTGGGCTGGACCTTGATCCACTTCCTCTGGCAGGGCCTGGCGCTGGCGCTGCTGTTCCAGGCGGCGGTGCCGTTCTGCCGCACGGCCAACGCCCGCTATAACCTGGCCTTCGCCACCCTCGCCGCCATGGCCGCCGCGCCGGTCGCGACCTTCTTCAGCCTCGGCGCCGTCGCCATCGACCCGGTGCAGATCAGCGCCGACATCGCCGACGACGTTATCGACGCGGTCGGAGTCGGCGATGCCGCCGGCACCTCGCCCTGGCTGCACTGGCTGGTGGTGGCCTGGTTCGCGGGCGTCGCCGCGCTGTCCTTGCGCGTCGCCGGCGGCTGGTACCTCGCCCAGTCCTTGCGCCGCCGCGCGGTGACGCCGCTGCCGCCGCGGCTCAGGGCGCGCTTCGAGACCTTGCGCGTCCAGCTCGGCATCTCGCGGCCGGTGCAGTTCCTGCAATCGGCCCTGGTGGCCGCGCCCGCCGTGGTCGGCTGGCTGCGGCCGGTCGTGCTGATCCCCGCCTCCGCGGTGATAGGGCTGACACCCGCGCAGCTCGAAGCCGTCATCGTCCACGAACTCGCCCATATCCGCCGCTTCGACGCCCTCGCCAACCTGCTGCAGATGGCCGTCGAAACCGCGCTGTTCTATCACCCGGCGGTGTGGTGGATCAGCCGGCGCATCCGGGTCGAGCGCGAGCATTGCTGCGACGACGTGGCCGTCACCACCAGCGGCGACGCCCTGGGATATGCGAAAGCACTTGCGAGCCTCGAGGAGTGGCGCGGACTCCCGGCCCTGCTCCCCGCGGCCGCCATGGCCGCCAGCGGCGGCGTGCTCAAGCATCGCATCTCGCGCCTGCTGGGCCTCAATATCCGCGGCGGCAACGTCTCGGTCATGGGCGTCGCCGGCGTCGGGATCATCTGCCTGGTCGGCTGCGTGATTGCGCAAGGCGCCGACGCGGACGCCAACGCCGCCACCACGCGTCCTTTTCCTGGGGCTTTCCCGGGAGCCTTCCCCGGCCTCGCCGCGATCGCGGCGGCGGACGCGCCCGCGGTGCCGCCCTCGCCGGCGGCGCCCGCTGCGGCGGCAACCCCGGCCGCGATCCCGCAGCCCGCGCTGCTGGTCCCCCCAGCTGCGCCAGTGGCCCCGGCCGCGCCGATGCCGCCGGCGTTCGACAATGACGATCTCGCGGAAAGACTGCGCGACATGCAGCGCGATCTGGCGCGCGAGACCGCCGAGAGCGCGAGTGACGTCGCCCGTGAAATCGCCGAGGAAGCCCGTGAACAGGCGCGCGAAGCCCGCAATCGTATCCGCGACCGGGAAGAACACGACCGCATGGAGCGCGACCGCGGGCGCGCCTCCACGCCGCCGCGGCCCGAAGACGCCGCCTATGTGACCGCGCTCCAGGCCGCGGGCCTCAAGGACCTGGACGCCGATGACGTCCTCGCCCTGAAGAACCAGGGTGTGACCGCCGACTATGCGCGCGACCTCAACGCCAACGGTATCGCCCCGCGGGTCCGCACCCTCATCGCCTTCAAGGCTCAAGGGATCGACAGCGCCTATGTCAAGGAAATCCGCGCGGCGGGCCTGGAGCCCAGCGCCAACCAGATCCTCGCCTTCAAGGCCCAGGGCATCGACACCGCGTTCATCAAGGACCTGCGCGCGTCGGGGCTCGATCTCAGCGGGAACCAGATCATCGCCTTCAAAAATCAAGGCATCAAGCCGGCCTTCGTCCGCGACATCCATGCGGTGTGGCCGGACGCCGGCCCGAACCAGATCATCGCGCTCAGCGTCCAGGGCGTGACGCCCGACTACGTCAAGGGCGTGCGGGCCCATTGGCCCGAGATCTCGGTCAATGACATGGTCGCCATGAAGACCTTGGGCCTGTCGGCGAGCGACGCCGCCGAATACCGCAAGTCCGGCGCGCCGGACCTCTCGGTCAGGCAACTGTTCTCCTACAAGACCACGGGTGTGACGCCGGAGTTCGTGAAGGCCCTCCAGGCGGCGGGGATCAAGGACCTCAGCGCCCGCGACTATACCGCCGCGAAAGTGCGCGGCATCACGCCGGAATTCCTCGACGCGGTGAAGAAGCATGGCTTCACCAATCTCACCCTGCGCCAGCTCATCGCGCTGAAGGACGCGGATGTGCTGTAGCGGCACTTTCACCTAACACTCGGCGCCTAACACTCGGCGCCTAACGCCCGGCTCCAGAACAGGAATTTTTCATGGCCCCTCGCATGCCAAAAGGCGGAGCTTTGTCCGGACTTTGCGCCGCGCGATGGCGATTTTCGCCGACGACACCGCACCTCGCGCCTCCCGAATCCGTCCCCCTTTAGATTCAAAAGGATCACGCTCATGCCCCACGCGTCTCTCCGCACAGGACTGCTGGCCGTATCCCTGCTGCTCGGCGCCGCCCAAGCCCGCGCCGTCGATCTGCTCAACGGCCAGTGGACCTTGAACCCGGCCAGCGCCTCGGGTGAAGTCAGTTTGATGCTGGTGCGCGCGGGCCGGTCCGGCAACAGCTTCACGCATGGCTCCACCTGGAGCGCCGCCGACCTCAAGGGCCTCGACCTCGCCACACCCGGCCGCCACGACGTGCGGTTCACCGTCGCCCGCGACGCCGGCACCTTGGACGCCGAAGGCTTTGTCAGCGGCGCCGAAGGCGCCGGCCTTTTCAAGTTCACGCCCAACCCGAAATACGCCGCCGGCATGGCCGCCCTGGGCTTCGCCGGGGTCGAGGAGGACAAGCAGCTGGGCATGGCGCTGTCCGATGTCAGCCTGGCCTTCGCGCAGGAAATGCAGGGCCTGAAGATCGACGGCATGGACCTGCGCATGCTGCGCACTTTCCGGGTCCACAAAATCGACACCGCCTTCGTCAAGGCGATCCGCGCCGAAAGCCTGGCCTCCATCACCGCCCGGGAACTGGTGGCCTTCCGCATCCACGATGTCACACCCGGTTTTGTCAAAGCCGTGCGGGCGCAGGGTTTCACGCCGACCGGGAAACAACTGGTGGCGCTCAAGGTCCATGACGTCACCCCGGAGTACATCGCCGGCCTCAAGAAGCGCGGCATGGAGAGGCTGACCCTGGACAAGGTCATCAGCCTCAAGATCCACGGCATCGGCTGAGGTCCCCGTGCGCATCTCCGATATCTCGCTGCTCGGATGGAGTCACACGCTGGCCTGCGTCGCGGCGTTGGTCCTGGGCGCGATGGCGCTCATCCTGCGCAAGGGGTCCCGTCCTCACCGCGGCGCCGGCTATGGCTATGTGGTGTCGATGATCCTCGCCAACGCCACCGCCCTCGGCCTTTATGCGCCGGTCTTCGGCATGCCGACGTTCAACCGGTTTCACTGGATGGCCATCGCCGCCATTGTGCTGGTGATCGCCGGCGCGGCGGCGGCCCGCCGCCGGCATCAAGCGGCCGCGGCTTACGCCCACCCGCTGCTGATGCTGGCAAGCTATGAGCTGCTCGTGGCTGCGCTCATCAATGAAGCTTTCCTGCGGGTCGGCGTGCTGCGCGACTGGGCCATGACCGGCGCGCCTGCATGGGCCCGGGTGGCGGTGCAGACCCCGCGCGTGCGCGAGGTCCACACCGCGGTCTTGGCGATCTTCATCCTGCTGGCGCTGTGGGCTGTGTTCCAGGTGTTCCGCCGGCGCAGACGGAGGCCGGACGCGGCCCCTATCACCCAAGCTTCATGACAGCTTTGTTGGAATTCATTCACGGCCGTCTTTCATAGACTGATCAACGGGAGAGATACGTTCGATGGGGGGATTCTTGCAGCCCGGCCGGAGTTATGCCTGTGCGCTTGCGTTTTTACTCGCAGGCGCGGGACAGGCTTATGCGCAACGCGCCGGCGACAACGCCGCCGCCGCCGCCGATGACGCTTTCGGCACCTCGGTCGGCAACGAGAGCATCGGCCTTTATAATCCCTATGACGCCCGCGGCTTCAGCCCGGCGCGCGCCGGCAACGTGCGCATCGAGGGACTGTATTTCGACCAGCAGGTGGAACTGAACAACCGGATCTCCAGCGGCAATACGGTCAGGGTCGGCATCGGCGCGCAGGCCTACCCCTTCCCCGCCCCCACCGGCATCGCCGACTTCTCGCTGCGCCTGCCCGGCGACAAGCCCATCACCAGCGTGTTCCTGGGTTACGGCGTCTACAACACCGTCACCGCCGAGGTCGACAGCCAGATCCCGCTGGTGAAGGACAAGCTCAGCATCGGCGTCGGCGCCCGCCTGACGCGCTACGACAACGACGTCGACGCCGACAACACCGGCTGGGACTCCGGCCTCATCGGCCGCTGGCAGGTCTCCGACAATACCGAGGTCATCGGCTTCTGGGGCCGCGAGGGCGGCGACTGCTGTATCCAGCAACCGATCGTCTTCACCGGCGGCGCGTTCCTGCCGCAGCGCATCAGGCTCCGGCAGTTCTGGGGCCAGGACTGGACCAAAGAAATCTACGTCAACGAGAACGAGGGCGCCCTGTTCCGCACCACCGCGCTGGAGGATTGGGTGATCCGCGCCGGTGTGTTCCGGTCCATCGGCTGGAACGACCATAACTTCGGCGACTTCATCACCAACGTGCAGCCCAACGGGGTCGGCGACCACACCATTTTCGCGCAGCCGCGCCAGTCCTTCGGCTCCTATTCCGGCGAGGTGCGCGCCACCCGTGTCCTGACCGACGGCGATGTCCGGCACACCTTGAACTTCAATGCGCGCGCCCGCGACGTGCAGCGCTACTTCGGCGGCGCCGACGTGCGCAATTTCGGCCAGGCGGCGATCGGCGTGAAGACTCCGCTGGTGGAGCCGGTCTGGAGCTTCGGCCCCACCACCGACGACCACTCACGCCAGGTCACCGGCGGCATCGCCTATGACGCGCTCTGGGCCAATATCGGCCAGTTCGGCGTCGGGCTGCAGAAAACCAGCTACAATCGCGACATCCGGCAGCCGGCCTTTCCACTGGTGAAATCCGCGTCGAGCCCATGGCTGTACAACGCCACCTTGAGCGTGTTCGTCACCAAGGGACTAGCCGCTTACGCCGGCTACACCAAGGGCCTCGAGGAATCCGGCACCGCGCCGCAGTCGGCCGCCAACCGCGGCGAAGCCATGCCGGCGGCGATCACCGAACAGGTGGACGCGGGTTTCCGTTATGCGCTCACGCCCAAGCTGAAATTGGTCGCCGGCGTGTTCCAGGTCGAGAAGCCTTATTTCAACACCAACGCCGCCAATGTGTTCGGCGCCCTCGGCACCGTGCGCCACCGCGGCGTCGAACTGTCGCTGGCCGGCAGCCTGTTCGAGGGTTTGAACGTGGTGGGCGGCACCACCCTGATCCAGGCGCGGCTGTCCGGCGAGCCGGTCGACCGCGGCCTGGTGGGGCGCATTCCTTTGGGCCCGCGGCCGCGCTCCAGCTTCGCGAGTCTGACCTACCAGCCGCCGTCCTGGGGCGGATTTTCGCTGGACACGCAGGTCTACGCCAACTCGGACAAGACCGTGCGCTCCGACAACACCTTCAACTCCGAAGGCTGGGTCGAGGCCAATGTGGGCCTGCGCTATAACTTCACCCTGTGGGAGACGCCGGCGAGCTTCCGCGCCCAGCTCAGCAACATCGCCAACAACTACGCCTGGAACTCCGACAGTTCCGGCGCCTTCTTCCCCCGTTCGCCGCGGCGCTTCCTGATGAATTTCACGGCCGATTTCTGAAAGCTTTCCGCTTTCATCTTCATGACAAGCGCCGCCGGTTCGGGTAAAGGCTGGCGGTTTGTTTCGGGGAGAGAGCCATGTACCGGCGTCGATACGCGGTGGGTGTCGCCGCGCTGCTGGCGGGTGCCGCCGCACATCCCGCCTGGGCGCAGCGCGCGGGCGAAAACGCGGTCGCGGCGGCGGAAGACGCCTTCGGCACCGCCATCGGCACCGAAAGCATCGGCCTCTACTCGACCACCAGCGCCCGCGGCTTCAGCCCCTCCGACGCCGGCAACGTGCGCATCGAGGGCCTCTACTTCGACCAGCAGGCCGCCCCCAACAGCCGCGTGGTCAGCGGCTCGGTGGTGCATGTCGGCATCAGCGCCCAGTCCTACGCCTTCCCCGCCCCCACCGGCATCGCCGATCTGCGCCTGCGGGTGCCCGGCGACCTGCCGGTGGTCAGCGCGGTCGTCAACCTCGGCCCCTATAACTCCTACGGCACCGAGGTCGATGCGCAGACTCCCGTGGTCAAGGATCGCCTGAGCCTCGGCATCGGCGGTTCGGTCATGCGCCAGGACGCGGACCCGGGCGCGCGCCACATCGAGTTCATGTTCGGGGCGCTGGCGCATTTCACCCCCAACGACGCCACCACCGTCAACGCCTTCTGGGGCCGCCGCCAGGACTGCAATTTCGGCTACCAGCCGACCTTGTTCACCGGCGGGGCGTGGCTGCCGCCGCGTTTCGCCCTGCACCGCTACTACGGCCAGGAGTGGGACAAGGGCGTCTGCGTCGAGAGCAATTTCGGCGCGACCGGGCGCGTCGACCTGGGCGGCGACTGGACATTGAGAGCCGGGGCCTTCCGGTCCCTCAAGAACAACGTCACCAGCTTCAGCGAGCTGCTGCGCGACATCCAGCCCAACGGATCGGGGCGCTACTCCATCGTCGGCCTGCCGCAGCAGACCTTCGGCTCATATTCCGGCGAGGTTCGCCTCACCAAGATCATCGCCGAGGGCCCGCGCCGCCATACCCTCGACGCGGCGCTGCGCGGCCGCGACGTGCGGCGCAATTTCGGCGGCACCGATGTCGTGGATCTGGGCACGACCTTCGTCGGCATCCGCAAGCTGGTGCCTTATATCAATTTCAACTTCGGCCCCAAGAACCACGACCAGACCCTGCAGGGCACCGGCGGCGCGTCCTACGGCATGTTCTGGTCGGGGGTCGGCGAGTTCAATGTCGGCGTGCAAAAGACGTTCTATCACCGCGACGTCATGCAGCCCGGCCTGCCGCTGGCGACATCGCAGGCGAACCCGGTGCTCTATAACGCCTCGGGCAACATCTTCATCACCCGGCAGCTCGCCCTCTACGGCAGCTACACCAAGGGCCTCGAGGAATCCGGCACCGCGCCGCAAAGCGCGGTCAACCGCGGCGAGGCCATGCCCGCGAGCCTCACCGAACAGGTGGACGCCGGCCTGCGCTACGCCTTCACGCCGCGCCTGTCGCTGGTGGCCGGCGTGTTCCAGGTGGAGAAACCCTACTTCAACGTCAACGGCGCCAATGTCTTCGGCGCCCTCGGCAGCGTGCGTCACCGCGGCGTCGAACTGTCGCTCGCCGGCAGGCTGGCGGACGGCCTGACGGTGGTGGGCGGCGCGGTGCTGATCCAGCCGCGGGTTGCGGGCGATCCCGTCACGCGCGGGCTTGTCGGCCCGATTCCGGTGGGCCCGTCGCCGCGCTTCGCACTCATGAGCCTGCAATACCAGGTGCCGCAGGTGAAAGGGCTCTCGATCGACGGCCAGGTGCAAAGCGGCGCGGCCCAGGTGGCGCGGCCCGACGGCCGTCTCGAAGTGCCGGATTGGACGCAGTTCAACGCCGGCGCGCGCTATATGTTCCGGCTGTGGAACACACCGGCCTCGGCGCGCTTCCAGGCGTTCAACATCACCAACGCCTATTCCTGGAGCGTGAACCCCAACGGCGCCATCTCGGTGCGCTCGCCCCGGAACTTCCGAATCACGCTGGCCGCGGATTTTTAGGTTTTATTGTCATTCTTGCGCGAAGCGCGAGAATCTAGGGGTTTCTCGTTTCTGGTTTTTAAAAATCAGAAAACAAAAAACTCTGGATCCTCGCGCTTCGCGCAAGGATGACAAGGAAAAAAAAGAAAGCGCCGCTTACGCGATCTTGCGGCGTTTCTTGAAGGCGGCACCGGCATACACGGCGGCCGAGCCCAAGTGCTCTTCAATGCGGATCAGCTGGTTGTACTTCGCCAGGCGGTCGGAGCGCGACAGCGAGCCGGTCTTGATCTGGCCGCAGTTGGTGGCCACGGCGATGTCGGCGATGGTGGAATCCTCGGTCTCGCCCGAGCGGTGCGACATGACCGCAGTATAGCCGTTCTTATGCGCCATCTCGACGGCGGTGAGCGTCTCGGTCAGGGTGCCGATCTGGTTGACCTTCACCAGGATGGAGTTGGCCAGGCCCCTCTCGATCCCCATGGCCAGGCGCGCGGGGTTGGTGACGAACAGGTCGTCGCCCACCAGCTGCACCTTCGCGCCGAGGGCCGAGGTCAGGGCCGCCCAGCCGTCGAAATCGTCTTCGGCCATGCCGTCCTCGATGGAGACGATGGGGTAACGCTTCACCAGGTCCTCGTAGAACTTGACCATGCCGGCGGCATCGAGGGTCTTGCCCTCGCCGGCCATGACGTACTTGCCGTTCTTGAAGAACTCGGTGGAGGCCGAATCCAGCGCCAGCACCACATCCGAACCCGGCTTGTAGCCGGCGGCCTCGATCGACTTCATGATGAAGGCCAGCGCCGCGTCCGCCGAGGCGAGATTGGGCGCGAAACCGCCTTCGTCGCCGACATTGGTGTTATGGCCGGCGTCCTTGAGCTGCTTCTTGAGCGCCTGGAAGATCTCCGAGCCCACCCGGATGGCGTCGGCGCAGGTGGCCGCGCTCACCGGCATGACCATGAATTCCTGGATGTCGATGGGGTTGTCGGCATGGGCGCCGCCGTTGACGATGTTCATCATCGGCACCGGCAGCACGTGGGCGCTCGCGCCGCCGACATAGCGATACAGCGGCAGGCGCGCCGAAGCCGCCGCCGCCTTGGCCACCGCGAGCGAGATGCCCAGCAGCGCGTTGGCGCCGAGGCGGCTCTTGTTGGGGGTGCCGTCGAGGTCGATCATGGTGCGATCGATCTTGACCTGGTCGGCGGCGTCTAGGCCGGCCAGGGCGGCGTGCAGTTCGCCGTTGATGGCGTCCACCGCCTTGCGCACGCCCTTGCCGCCGTAGCGGGACTTGTCGCCGTCGCGCAGTTCCACCGCCTCATGGGCGCCGGTGGAGGCGCCCGACGGCACGGCGGCGCGCCCCATGGCGCCGTCTTCCAGGGTCACATCCACTTCGACGGTGGGATTGCCGCGCGAGTCCAGAATTTCCCGGCCGGCGATGTCGATGATGGCGCTCATGGGGACCCCGTTTTGTGTGGCGTTATGGGACGGTTGATGGGGGAAAACAGCCCCAAAATCAAGGCCGAAGGCCTCTAAATCAGTGTCTTTTCGACCTCGGCCGCGGTGGCGCCGCGTTTCAGGCCGGCAAAGCTTCCCGCCATCATTTCGAGGGCGATCCGCTGGGTCTCGCCCCAGGCGGCCCTGGCCAGGGCCGCGCCGATACTCAAGCGGCGGACGCCGAGGGCCGCCGCCGCCTCCACCGTCATCCCCGTGGGCGGAACGAGAAGATTCACCGGCTTGGGCGCCACCGCCTCGACCACCGCGGTGATCTCGGCCGCGGTCTTGAGGCCGGGCGCATAGAGGCAGTCCGCTCCCACAGAGGCGAAAGCCGCAAGCCGGCGGCAGGTCTCGGCCAGGTCGGGCCGGCCGCGGATGAATCCTTCGGAGCGCGCGGTCAACAGCGCCCGCTCGCCGCCGCCGGGGCTCCGGTCGAGGGCCTTGCGCGCGGCCGCCACGCGCGCAACCGCGTGGTCGAAATCGTACAGAGGGTTGTCCGGATCGCCGGACGCGTCTTCGATGGAAAGGCCCGCGATCCCGGTGGCGGCGGCGCGCACGACGTTGACCTCCATGGCGGCGATGTCGTCGGCATAGCCGTTCTCGAAATCGGCGGTGACCGGCACCTCGACCGCGCCGGAGATGTGCTTCAGGTGCTGGAGAATGTCCTCCAGCGGCGCCTTGCCGTCGGGCAGGCCCTGGGCCCAGGCGAAACCGGCGCTGGTGGAGGCCAGGGCCTTGAAGCCGGCGTGGGCCAGCAGCTTGGCGCTGCCCGCGTCCCAGGGATTGGGGATGACGAAACAGCCCGCATCATGCAGCCGCCGGAAGATGGAACGCTTGGCGGCGATGGCGGGCATGAACGGTTATCCCAGGCTGACGGGATTGGCTTTGGCGATCTGGTCGAGCGCTTTCAAGGTGGCGAGGATGCCCGCCATGTCCTTGAGCTTGATCATATTGGGCCCGTCGGAGGGCGCACAATCGGGATCGGGATGGGTTTCCATGAACACCCCCGCCAATCCCACGGCCACGGCCGCGCGCGCGATCACCGGCGCGAAGGCACGGTCGCCGCCCGAACTGGTGCCCTGCCCGCCCGGCTGCTGCACGGCGTGGGTGGCGTCCATGACGACAGGATATCCGGTCTTGGCCATGATCGGCAGCGAGCGCATGTCGGTGACCAGGGTGTTGTAGCCGAAGGACACCCCGCGCTCGGTCAGGATGATGCGCTCGTTGCCGGTGGACGCCACCTTGGCGGCGACATTGGCCATATCCCAGGGCGCCAGGAACTGGCCCTTCTTGACGTTGATCGCGGCCTTGGTCTTGCCGGCCGCCAGCAACAGGTCGGTCTGGCGGCACAGGAACGCCGGGATCTGCATGACGTCGACCACTTCGGCCACAACCGCGCATTGGTCGATCTCATGGATATCGGTGAGCACCGGCAGCCCCAGGGTTTTGCGGATCTCGTCGAACACCGGCAGGGATTCTTTGAGCCCCAGCCCGCGCTTGCCCGACAGGCTGGTGCGGTTGGCCTTGTCGAAGGAAGATTTATAGATCAGCCCCACGCCCGCCTTGGCCGCGATCTCTTTCAGCGCCGAGGCGACCTCAAGTGCATGCGCCCGGCTCTCCATCTGACACGGCCCGGCGATGATGCCGAGCGGCAGATCGTTGCCGAGAGTGATGTTGCCGATTTTGACGTGGCGGGGTGCGGTCATCTGTTTTTCTTATTTGTCATTGCCCGCTTTATGCGGGCAATCCATGCGTTAGCGAGCTATTACGGCCGCTATTACTCTGGGTACCATGGATCGCCCGGTCAAGCCGGGCGATGACAGTTAGGGTGAAAAAGCGGCTTATTTCTTTGCAACCCGCTCGGCCGCCAATGTCTCGGCCTGGGTTTTCTGCGCCGGGGTGATCTTGGCGACGGTGGCGGTGAAATCCTCGCGGATGGCCGTCTGCATATCGGCCCCGAACGCGGCGGCGCCGGGATTGACCGAGGCCACCATCAGCCAGGCCAGGGCCTCGACATAGTCCTGCTTCATCCCCGCGCCTTTGAGATAGGCCTGGGCGATGCCGTATTGCCCGAGCACATCGCCGCCTTTCGCGCCCATGAGCAGCCAGGTGTTGGCTTCGGCATCGTCCTTGGGAACGCCGTTGCCGACGGCATACATGCCGCCCAAGGCCGAGGCGGCGTGGGCGACGCCGCCGGCGGCGGCCTTGCGGTACCAGGTGGCGCACGTGGCCGCGTCTTCCTTGACGCCGACGCCGTAGCAATAAAGATCGCCCAGATGCGCGGCAGCGGCCGGCAGCCTGTCGGCGGCGGCGCGGTAGAGCTTCGCGGCCTCGTCATAATTCTTGTCCAGGCCCACGCCCTGCATCAGGCGGTCGGCGAGCGCCATCTGGGCTTCGGGGATGTTCTGGTCCGCCGCTTTGCGATACCAGGCGGCGGCTTCCTTGGGATCGAGCCTGGGATAACCGAAGGCGCCTTCGTAGACCGTGGCCAGCGCGAATTGCGCCACCGGGTCCCCCTTCTCGGCCAGCGCTCGCAGTTGCGGAACGGCGGTGTCGAACTGCTTCGCCTGCAGGGCCGCGTGGATGTCGTCGAGCGGAGCAGCCGCAACAGGCGCCGTAAACAGAAAAAGCGCCGCAACGATCCGCTTTAGCATTACACCAACCGGCTCTGCTGGACCGCCGCGGCGATGAACGATGTGAACAGCGGATGCGGCTCGAACGGCTTGGACTTCAGTTCGGGATGGAACTGCACGCCGACGAACCAGGGGTGATCGGGATATTCCACGATCTCGGGCAGCACGCCGTCCGGCGACATGCCGGAGAACACCAGGCCGGTCTTCTCCAGGTCCTTCTTGTAATTGATGTTCACTTCATAGCGGTGGCGGTGGCGCTCGGAGATGGCGGGTGTGCCGTAGATTCCGGCGACGCGGCTGCCGGCCGTGAGGGCGCAGGGAAACGCGCCGAGGCGCATGGTGCCGCCCTTGTCGGTCTCGGACGTACGCCGCTGGACTTCGTTGCCCTTGACCCACTCGGTCATCAGGCCGACCACGGCGTCGGGCGTCGGGCCGAATTCGGTGGAACTGGCCTTGTCGATGCCGGCGATGTTGCGCGCCGCCTCGATCACCGCCATCTGCATGCCGAAGCAGATGCCGAAATACGGCACATTGCGTTCGCGCGCGAATTTGGCGGCCTGGATCTTGCCTTGCGCACCGCGTTCGCCGAAACCGCCGGGCACCAGGATGCCGTCGACATGCTCCAGGTGCGACACCGCGTCCTCGCGTTCGAAAATCTCGGAATCGATCCAGTCGAGCTTGACCTTCACGCGGTTGGCGATGCCGCCGTGCTCCAGCGCCTCGGACAGCGACTTATAGGCGTCCTTGAGCTGCACGTATTTGCCGACCACGGCGATGGTGACCTCGCCTTCCGGCTTGCGCACGTGGTTGACGATGTCGAACCAGCGCGACAGGTCGGGTTCCTGGTCGGTGGGCAGCTTGAAGTGCTTGCACACCTGGGTGTCGAGGCCCTCGTCGTGATAGGAGATCGGCACGTGGTAGATGGTGTCCACGTCCATGGCCGGGATCACCGCTTCTTCGCGCACGTTGCAGAACAGCGCGATCTTGCGTCGGTCCGATTGCGGCAGCGGACGGTCAATTCTACACATCAGGATGTCGGGCTGGATGCCCAGGCCCAGCAGTTCCTTGACCGAGTGCTGCGTCGGCTTGGTCTTGAGTTCGCCGGCGGCCGAGATGTAAGGCACCAGGGTCAGGTGCATGAACAGCGTGCGCTCATGCCCCAGTTCGTTGCCGAGCTGGCGGATGGCTTCCAGGAACGGCAGGCTCTCGATGTCGCCGACCGTGCCGCCGATCTCGCACAGGATGAAATCCTCGTCCTGGATGTCCGAGGTGATGAATTCCTTGATGGCGTCGGTGACGTGCGGGATCACCTGCACGGTGCCGCCCAGGTAGTCGCCGCGGCGCTCCTTGGCGATGACGTTGGAATAGATGCGCCCGGTGGTGACGCTGTCGCTGCCGCGCGACGACACGCCGGTGAAGCGCTCATAGTGGCCAAGGTCCAAATCGGTCTCGGCGCCGTCGTCGGTGACATAGACCTCGCCGTGCTGATAGGGGCTCATGGTCCCCGGATCGACGTTGAGGTAGGGGTCGAGCTTGCGCAGCCGCACCTTGTAGCCGCGCGCCTGCAGCAGCGCACCCAGGGATGCGGAGCAAAGGCCTTTACCGAGAGAGGAAACCACGCCGCCGGTGATAAAAATGAAACGCGTCATGGGGGCTCAATCTATCTCATCGCAAGATGACGGCAAGCGCGCGCGCAGGCGATTTGCGCACGCCGCGAAAAAATTCTGTGGAAAAGTAGCGGACGGAGTCTTGAAGGCGCTGCTGGCGGCGGCGGGAGGGGGTTTCCATCCGCGCCACCCGAAAGCCATCAGTTCTTCGGCACCGTCGGCACCGTCGGCGCCGCGGGGGTTTCAGGAGCCGCTGTGTCGGCGGCCGGAGCGGCCGGGATATTCACTTCATCCACCCGGGGAGCGCGGCCGGAAGCGGTGGCCGGGTTGGAATTGAGCAGCGACGGCGCCGGGCCGGTGTTCTTGGCGACCAGCGCCAGGCCGATGCTGGTGATGAAGAAGCTGATGCCCAGGATGGTGGTGGCGCGGGACAGCGGGTTCGGACGCGCGCGCGGCTGCATCATCGCCGTCATGGAAGACGTGGAGAAACCGCCGCCGGCGGCGTTCCCTTCGCTCTTCTGGAGCAGGATGAGCGCGATCAGGCCGACCGCGATCATGATGTGAATGACGATGAGGACCGTAAGCATGAAACGTCCGGAAACTGCAAAGGCTTGAAACCGGGGGTCTTTTAGTCTCCCACCGGGGCCAAGGCCAGGGATTTTTGGCGAGAACTCCGCTCTCGCCGGCTTATATGGGCGCCCTTCCCCTTAAAACAAGCCATCTTAAGGGCAAGCGGCGACGATCTTCCAGAAGTCGTCGGCGTCGAGGCTGGCACCCCCCACCAGGGCCCCGCCCACCCCCGGACAGGCCAATATGGCCGCGGCGTTGCCGCCTTTGACCGAGCCGCCGTAAAGGATCGTCAGGCCGGCCGCGTTCCGCTGCCCTTGGGGGCCGCCTTCGGCGAACAGCGCCCGGATCTGGGCATGGACCGGGCCGATATCCGCGATGGTGGCGGTTTTTCCGGTGCCGATGGCCCAGACCGGCTCGTAGGCCACCACGCAATTCGCCCCGGTCGCGCCCTCGGGCAGCGATCCTTGCACCTGGCGGGCGATCACCGCCCCGGTGTCCCCGTTCTCCCGCTCGGCGTCGGTTTCACCGACGCACACAATCGGGATGAGGCCGGCGCGCACGGCGGCTTCGGCCTTTTTCCTGACGATGAGATCGGTTTCGCCGTGATCGGCGCGGCGTTCCGAATGGCCGACGATCACATAGCGGCAGCCGATCTCCTTGAGCAGGACGGCGCTGACATCGCCGGTATGGGCGCCCTTGTCGGCGAAATGGCAGTCTTGCGCCCCCAGCGCGACCGGCGTGCCCTGGAGGGCGGCGGCAACCCCCGCCAGGAGCGGCGCCGGCGGACACAGTGCCACGGTCGCGCGCGGCGCCGCGGCCCGGACCCTGGCGCCCACGGCGGCGGCCATATCGCGGGCGAAGCCCACCGATCCGTTCATCTTCCAGTTGCCGGCGATCAGATACCCCATGCGGCGTCCCTCCTCTGGCTCTGCAGGCGCGCTTTTCCGGCCCCCTTGCTAACCTGCTTTCGGGCCCGCGGCAATGTGCCTAACCCACGGGAAAAACGCTTAAAACCGCCGCGAAGGCGGTGCTTGCCGCCCCCTTGCGCCGCACCTATTATGCGCCCACTTCCAATCCCGGCGCGGGTCGCCTGACCGGCCTTCGCGCCCTTTATCCTGCCTCACCCCTTATCTTTCCTGATGTGCCGCCATGATGATCGATTTCTTCCGCACCAAGATCCAACACAGCATCGGGAGCAAGATCTTCCTCGGGCTGCTGATGCTGTCCTTCGGGATTTGGGGGGTGGGCGATTTCATCGGCACCGGCGGCCTCGACCCCTCCATCGCCCTCAAGATCGGCAAGACCGAGATCCGCACCGACGAATTCCAGCGCCGCTACGCCGCCGAGGTCGACCGCTTCAAGCAGTCCATGGGCGCCAACGCCACGGCCGAGGAATCCTTCCGCCGGGCCATCGCCCAGGCCCTGATCCAGGACATGACCCGCACCGCCACCATCAACGCCGCCGGCCGGGAAATGAACGTGGTGATCCCGCGCGATACCCTGTTCAGCCTGATCCGCGATGAAAAGTCCTTCGCCGATCCCACCACCGGCCAGTTCAGCCAGATGCAGTTCGCCCAGGTACTGGCGAGCAACAACCTCACCGAACGCGGCTTTGTCGACATGTTCGAGCAGGACATGCGCACGCAGCGCCTGATCCGCCCGGTGGCCGCCAACGCCGGCGCGCCCAAGAGCCTCGCCGACATCATCTTCGCCTACCGCAACGAATCCCGCGTCGCCGACACGCTGCTGGTGACCGCGGCCGCCCTGCCGCTGACCAAGACGCCCACCGACGAAGACATCAAGAAAGTCTACGACGCCAATATCTCCACCTTCACCGCGCCGGAATTCCGCACGGTGTCGGCGGTGGTGCTCACCGCCAAAGGCATGGCCAAGCCCGACGACATCACCGACGCCGACCTCAAGGCCTATTACGACCAGAACAGCGCCCGCTATAAGACGCCGGCCAAGCGCCATGTGATGCAGGTCGCCTTCGAGAACGAAGAGAAGGCCGCGGCCGCCAAGGCCGAGGCCAAGCCGGGAGAGTCCCTCGCCGCGCTGGCCGCCCGCCTCAAGGCCGATGTGGTGGACATGGGCGACCTCACCCAGGACAGCCCGCTGGCCAAGACCATCGCCGTGGTGTTCGTCATGCCGGCCAATGAGATCAGCCCGCCGGTGCAGACCGACCTGGGCTGGCACCTGTTCGAGGTCACCGCCCTCACGCCGGAAGACGTCAAGAGCCTGGACGAGGTCAAGGAACAGGTACGCACGGCCGTGGCCGCCGACAAGGCCACCACCGCCATGTACGACGCCTCGGTCCAGCTCGAGGACCAGGTGGCGGCCGGGGCCTCCATGGAAGAAGCCGCCAAGACCGTCGGCGGCACGCTCTACACCTACGAGATGGACCGCGACGGCAACACCCCGTTCGGCGCGGCCATCGGCAACATCCCCGACCGCCAGGCCTTCATCCGCGCCGCCTTCTCGCTCCAGGCCGGCGCCGACAGCGGCCTCAAGGAAATGTCGGGCCGCGACGGCTACTACGTGCTCAAGATCGAGAGCATCACCCCGCCCAAGCCGAAAGCCCTCGCCGACGTCAAGGCGCAGGCGACGGTGATGTGGGAGAAGCAGGAACGCGAGCGCATGGCCCGGGAGATCGCCGACAAGGCCGCCGCCGGCATCACCGCCGCCACCGCCATGAACACCCTGGAAGCCGCCGACAAGCGCCTGTCCTATTCCCTGCTCGGCCCGGTCACCCGGTTCGGCGAAAGTCCGCCCCAGGGCGCGCCGGTGGACACGCGCCGCATCAGCCCCGAACTGCTCGAGCCGCTGTTCAAGGCCAAGGTCGGCGACGTGGTGACGGCGGCGGTGGTCGACGGCGTCGTCATCGCCCGCCTCAAGGAAGTGCGTCCGGCCGTGGCCAATACCGCGGAAGGCGCCTACACCCAGATGGCCGATGCCTTCAAGACCGCCATCGGCACCGATCTGATGGAAGCGATGAGCCGCGCGTTCGCCAAGCGCTATCCGCTGGAAATCAACAACACCATCGTCGACGACACCATCTCCCGCCAGCGCTGAGCCGCAATCCGAAGCAGCCGCATCATGGATGTATTCCCGGCCCGCGCGGACTTCATCGCCGCCTACACCGGCGGCGCCGCGCAGGTGCTGTGGACCGCGCTGCCGGGCGACGTCGACACGCCGGTTTCGGTGATGCTCAAGCTCGGCCAGGAGCGCGCCTATTCGGCGCTTCTGGAATCGGTCGAGGGCGGGGCCGCGCGCGGCCGCTATTCCTTCATCGCCATCGATCCCGACCTGGTGTGGCGCTGCAAGGGACAGGCCGCCGAGATCTGCCGCGAGGTGACGCCCGGCAAGCCGTTGACCTTCACGCCGGACGATAAGCCCACCCTCGCCTCCTTGCGCGCGCTGATGGCGGCGTCCCGCATCACCTTGCCCGAACACCTGCCGCCCATGGCCGCGGGCCTGATCGGCTACATGGGCTACGACACCATCCGGCTGGTGGAAAACATCCCCGACAAGAACCCGGACACCCTTGGCATCCCCGACGGCGTGTTCATGCGCCCGCGCGTCACCGTGATCTTCGACAACGTCAAGGACACCATGATCGTGGTGACGCCGGTCTATCCGCGCCCGGGCCTCACCCCTGAAACCGCCTACGCCGAGGCCACGGTGCGCCTCGACCGGGTGGTGGCGAAACTGGCCAAGGCCGCGCCCGCCCAGGTTCCGGCCGCAAGCCCGCGCTTCACCGAAGCCGTCTCCAACATCGGCCGCGACGGCTATCACCGCATGGTCGCCAAGGCCAAGGAGTACATCCTGGCCGGCGACATCTTCCAGGTGGTGCCGTCGCAGCGCTTCCGCCTGCCCTTCACCTTGCCGGCCTTCGCCTTCTACCGCTCCTTGCGCCGCCTCAACCCGGCGCCGTTCCTGTTCTGCCTCACCTTCGAGGGCTTCTCGTTCGTCGGCTCCAGCCCCGAGATCCTGGTGCGCCTCAGGGGCGGCAAGGTCACCATCCGCCCCATCGCCGGCACGCGCAAACGCGGCGCCACCAAGGCCGAGGACGACGCCCTGGTGAAGGACCTGCTTGGCGATCCGAAGGAAATCGCCGAACACCTGATGCTGCTCGACCTCGGGCGCAACGACGTCGGCCGCGTGTGCAAGACCGGGACCGTCAAGGTCACCGAGCAGATGACCATCGAGTACTACAGTCACGTGATGCACATCGTCTCCAACGTCGAAGGCGAGATCGATCCCGCCTACGACGCCATGGACGCGCTGATGGCCGGATTCCCGGCCGGCACCGTCTCCGGCGCACCCAAGATCCGGGCCATGGAGATCATCGACGAGCTGGAGACCGAGCGGCGCGGCTTCTACGGCGGCGCCATCGGTTATCTCTCGGCCAACGGCGACATGGACACCTGCATCGCCCTGCGCACGGCGGTGGTGAAGGACGGCCAAATCTACATCCAGGCCGGCGGCGGCGTGGTGGCCGACAGCGATCCGGAATCCGAGTTCCAGGAAAGCAACAACAAGGCCAAGGCCCTGATCCGCGCCGCCGAGGACGCGGTGAAGTTCTTCGCCGGCGGTAACAGTTAGTATCCGGTAACGCCTTCGCGAGGCGCCGGCACGGCCGCCAAATTACATCGCGGCCATGTGCCGCAACCGGCGCAGGATTGCCGAAAGCATGGCGTCTCTTTGTCTGAGGCTGCGGTTCAGCAGCCGACACCAAGGAGAACATCCATGACCACGCAACCGCTGCTGCCGTTCCGCACCTCCCGCAAGAACCACCTGTTCACCTGCGTCGTGATCGCCGCGGCCGGAATCGTCACCGCCGGTATCGCCGCCACCTTGCAGCCGGCGCACGCCGACACCGGCAGCGCCCCCGTCCGGAATTATGCGCAGAATGCCGTGCTCACCGGCGACACCATCATGCTGCCGCCGGCGCTCGTCGTCGCCTCCGCCGATCCCGCGGACGGTTCCCGCCGTTTCCGCGGTCCGGACCGCGACGGCCGCCAGGGCGAAACGCGCCCCGAACGTCCTGAAATCGACAAGAAACTCACCAACGACCAGGTGAGGGACATCGTCGCCGGCCGCCTCGCCCAGAGCGGCAATCCCAACCTCAAGGTCGGCAAGGTCACCGCCAAGCAGGACGGCGTGGTGGCGGTGGACATCACCACCAAGACCGGCTCCCTGGTGGAAACCCAGGAGATCTCCACCAAGACCGGCCTACCCGCGAAACTCGAGCGCCGCCTGGGTGAGATGCGGGAACGGTTCCGCGGGCACGGCCAAGGCGGCCCGCGCATGATGGCGCACCGCGGCGGCCGTGGCCCTGGCATGACGCCGGGCGCAGGCGAAAAGCGTGATCTCGCGCTGACCACCGACCAAGCCAAGAAGCTCGCCGAGGCCCGCCTGATCCTGCGCGGCAACCCGCACCTGAAAGTGGGCGCGGTCAAGGAGAAGGACGCAGACACCATCTCCATCGATATTGTGGCCGCCGACAACTCGCTGGTCAGCCAGCAACTGATCGACCGCCACAGCGGCCGCCCGCAACGCCCGGATCGCTCATAATACTTCATACTTCAACAGCCGCCTGCGTCACACGCAGGCGGCTGTTACCTTCCCCGCATGTCATTGCCCGCTTTATGCGGGCAATCCATGCATCCAAAATCTCCGTGCGTTGTTACCCCGGCGCCTTTTCGCTGCGGCGCTTGAGGATCTCCGTGGCCGGCACCAGTTGCACGCCGGCCTCGGCCAGCCCGGGCAGC
Source organism: Rhodospirillaceae bacterium (assembly GCA_041905795.1). Taxonomy (GTDB): domain Bacteria; phylum Pseudomonadota; class Alphaproteobacteria; order Rhodospirillales; family Rhodospirillaceae; genus SHVO01. The sequence continues at coordinate 112,687 of JAYRKL010000004.1, forward strand.
CAGTCCTTCAAGGCCGCGATGGTGGCCTCGTGCGGATGGCCGATGGCCACTGCCGTGCCGCGGCCTTTCGCGGTGGTCTTGGCCAGTTCCAGCTGCACGCGGATCGCGTCCGGGGTTTCCACGTTATCCAGGAATATGTCGCGGGTGATGAACGGCACGCCCAGGGCCCGCGCCGCGCCGGGGCCGGCGCTGTCGTTGATGGTGCGCGAGTCCAGCCACATCAGGCCGCGGGCTTTCAGTTCCTCCATCACCACCGCCATGCGGCTGCGGTCGGCGGTAAACTTGCTGCCCATATGGTTGTTGATGCCGACATAGCCCGACCAGCCGTCGAGGTCGTCGGCGATGGTCTTGCGGATGGCGGCGTCGTCCATGCGCGCGAGCAGCGCGCCCTTGCCCGGATTTTCCTTGGGGCTCACCGGCTCCATGGGCAGGTGCGCCATCACCTCATGACCGCCGGCGTGGGCCTGTTTCACCAGTTCCGGCAGGTTGTCGGCGTAGGTCATGAGCGACAGCGTGAGCGGCCCGCGCAGCGCGATCGTCCTCAGGGCGCGCGGGCGGTCCAGGCCCATGTCATCGATGACGATGGCCAGGACCGGGCGGGCGGCATCGGCCGCCGCCGGAACGGCGAATGCGGTCAGGGGAGCCGGGGCGGCGTTTTCACTGGGAGTCTGGCCGGTGTTTGGCGCCCAGGCGCGGCGCCCTTCGGCTTCGAGGATGCTGCCCTGGTCGGGCCCGGCGGTTGAAGGCGCCACCACATGCGGCATGGGCGCACTGCGCGAGGCATGCGTATCGACCGGCGCCAACCGGGGGGGCCGCGGCGCGGGACGCGTCGCCACGTCGAAGGCGATGCCGCTGATAACGCCGAAGCCCACCAGCGCCGCGCCCATGGCGATCAGGAACGGCGTGCGCACCATCTTTTGTTTGGATTTCGCTCCCATGATCTGTTTTGTAAACGCGGGGCCGTTAAAGGTCCATGAATCTCAGCAATAGCTCCCTGGAATCATTGGCAAATTGTCCAATAGGGATCACCGGAGCCCGCCTTGACGCGCGGTCACCGCGCAGCCATGTTGCGAACACTCCTGTGAGGACCCGCCTATGGCCGCCGCGCCCCGCTATGTGCTGATCGATAACTACGATTCCTTCACCTACAACCTGTGGCATTTCCTCGGCGAGCTGGGCGCCGCTGTCGTGGTCCACCGCAACGACAAGATCACGGTGGACGAAGTGTTGGCCATGGCGCCGGCCGGCATCATCCTGTCGCCGGGCCCCTGCGATCCCGACCGCGCCGGCATCTGCCTGCCGCTGATCGCTGCCGCGGCAGGTAAGATCCCCCTGTTCGGCGTGTGCCTGGGCCTGCAGTCCATCGGCCAGGCGTTCGGCGGCAAAGTCGTGCGCGCGCCCGCGCCCATGCACGGCAAGGTCAGCGCCATCACCCACACCGGCCACGCCATGTTCGCCGGCATCCCCACCACCTTCCAGGCGACGCGCTATCACTCCCTGGTGGTGGACAAAGCCACCCTGCCCACCGATCTGGTTGTCACCGCCACCAGCAGCGACGGCCTGATCATGGGCCTCGCCCACAGGACCCACCCCATCACCAGCGTGCAGTTCCACCCGGAAAGCATCGCCTCGGACTTCGGCCATCGCATCCTGGGCAACTTCTTGCGTTCCACCGGCTTCGAGGCCAAAGCCGAACCCGTGCTGCACCGTCCGCCGCGCGCGCAGGCGGCGGCGCAGTGACATGAGCGACCTGAAAACCTTCCTCGCCAAAGTCGCCGGCGGCGATGCGCTCGACGAGCGCGAAGCCGAAGCCGCTTTCGACGTCATCATGTCCGGCGCCGCCGAGCCGGTCGAAAGCGCCGCCTTCCTGGTGGCGCTCAAGGTGCGCGGCGAACAGCCGTCGGAAATGGTCGGCGCCGCCCGCGCCTTGCGCTCGCGTGTGCTCAAGGTCAATGCCCCGGCCGGGGCCATCGATACCGTCGGCACCGGCGGCGATCATTCGGGCACCTTCAACATCTCCACCGCCGCCGCCCTGGTGACGGCGGCCTGTGGCGTGCCGGTGGCCAAACACGGCAACCGCGCCGCCACGTCGCAATCCGGCGCCGCGGACGTGCTGCAGGAACTGGGCGTCAACCTCGACGTGACGCCGGAGACGGTCGAGAAAGCGCTCATCGACGCCAACATCGGCTTCCTGTTCGCGCAGAAGCACCACAGCGCCTTCAAGAACGTGGCCGCGCTGCGCAAGCAGCTCGGCTTCCGCACCATCTTCAATCTCCTGGGCCCCTTGTGCAATCCGGCGGGCGCCACCCGGCAGTTGGTGGGGGTGTTCGACCGCAAATGGGTGCGCCCCATGGCCGAAGCCCTGGCGCGCCTCGGCTCCGAGCGGGTCTGGGTGGTGCACGGCAGCGACGGGCTGGATGAGATCACCACCACCGGGCCCACATATGTCGTGGAAATGCACAACGGCGCTTTCCGCGAGTTCGAAATCGCACCGGAAGACGTGGGCCTGAAACGCGCCAGGCCGGAGGAACTCAAGGGCGGTGACGCCGCCGCCAACGCCGCCGCGCTGCGCACCCTGCTGCACGGCCGCGGCGGGGCGTACCGGGATATCGCCGTGCTCAACAGCGCCGCCGCGCTGGTGATCGCCGGCAAAGCCAACGACCTTGCCGCCGGCGCCGACATGGCGCGCCACGCGCTGACCAATGGCCACGCCGCCAAGACCCTCGCCGCTCTCGTCGCCATCACCAATGGAAAAACGCCATGAGCGACGTGCTCGCCGAGATCTGCGCCCGGAAGCGCGAGACCGTCACCCGGCGCCAAAAGGACATGCCGTTCGCGGAGGTGGAGCGCCTGGCGCAAACCGCGCCGCCGGTGCGCGGTTTCGCCGCCGCGCTCAGCGCCAAGGCCGAGAGCGGCCATTACGCCCTCATCGCCGAGATCAAGAAAGCCTCACCCTCCGCCGGTTTGATTCGCGCCGACTTCGATCCCGTGGCCCTGGCCCAGTCCTATCACCGCGGCGGCGCCGCCTGCCTCAGCATCCTCACCGAGGAGGACTACTTTCAGGGCAGCGACGTCTATCTGCAGCTGGCGCGCGAAGCCGTGCCGCTGCCGGTGTTGCGCAAGGACTTCATGCTGGAGCCCTACCAAGTGGCCGAAGCCCGCGCCATCGGCGCCGACTGTATTCTGTTGATCATGGCCGCGCTGACCGACGCCCTGGCCCAGGAGCTGGAAGACTACGCCGTGTCGCTGGGGCTCGACGTGCTGGTGGAAGTGCATGACGAGGAAGACTTCGACCGGGCGCTGAAACTGAAATCTCCTCTGATCGGCGTCAACAACCGCAACCTCAAGACCCTGAAGACCGACCTCGCCGTCACCGAGCGCCTGTCGCACCGCCTTCCCAGGAACCGCGTGCTGGTGTCGGAAAGTGGTCTCAAGACGCCCATGGACCTGGCCCGCATGGCGCGCAGCGGCGCCAAGCGCTTTCTCATCGGTGAGTCGCTCATGAAAGAACGCAACGTCGAGGCCGCCACCCGCGCGCTCCTGTTGCAGGAGGCGGCCAGTGCCTAAAACCAAAAAGGTGCCCAAGAAAAAACTCACGCACATCGATCCCCAGGGTAACGCCGTCATGGTCGATGTGTCGGACAAGCCAGCCACGGCGCGCGTCGCCGTCGCCAAGGGCAGCGTGTTCATGGCCGCCGGCACCCTCAAGCTGATCAATACACGCAAGGTCAAGAAGGGCGACGTGCTGGCGGTGGCGCAGCTGGCCGGCATTATGGCCGCCAAGCGTACGCCGGAGTTCATTCCTCTGTGCCATCCGGTGGCGCTGTCGTCGGTGAAGGTGGAACTGACCTGCGACACAAAGCGCCGCGCCGTGGACATCACCGCCACCTGTAAAGTCACCGGCCCGACCGGCGTGGAGATGGAAGCCCTGGCCGCCGTGTCCGCCGCCGCGCTCACGGTCTACGACATGTGCAAGGCCGCCGACCGCGCCATGAAGATCGGCGACATCCGCCTGGTGGAAAAATCCGGCGGCAAGTCCGGCCTCTTTATCCAGAAATAAAACATGCCCCCGCTCCTCCCCATCGCCGACGCGCGCCGCCTGATCATCGAGGCGTTGGCGCCGGTGGACGCGGAGACCGTGCAACTGGCCGATGCATTGGGCCGCACCTTGCGCGCCGACGCGGTAGCGCAGGTGTCTCATCCGCCCTTCGATGTCTCAGCCATGGACGGTTACGCGCTGCGCAGCGCTGACGTGGCCGCCGCGGGCGGCACGCTGACGGTCGTCGGCGAGTCCGCCGCCGGCCACCCCTGGGCGGGCACGGTGGGCCCAGGCCAGGCCGTGCGCATTTTCACCGGCGCGCAGATGCCGGCCGGCGCCGACGCGGTGGTGATCCAGGAAGACACGACGCGCAGCGGCGACACTGTCACCCTCGCCGAACTCCCGACCAAGGGCCGGCATATCCGCACCAGGGGCCAAGACTTCTCAACCGGCGACGTCGAACTGAAAAGCCCCCATCGCCTCACCGCCCGCGACATCGGTTTCCTGGCCGCCATGAACCTGCCCCGCGTGACGGTGGCGCGCCGGCCGCGCATCGGCGTGCTCTCCACCGGTGATGAGATCGTCATGCCGGGCGACCCCGTGGGCCCGGCCCAGATCGTCTCCGCCAATGGGCCCGGGCTGGCGGCCTTCATCCGCCACCACAGCGCCGACGCCATCTCCCTCGGCGTGGTGCGCGACGACATGGAGGCCTTGCGCGCCGCCATCGCCGGCGCCGGGCCTTTGGACCTGCTGGTCACCAGCGGTGGGGTCTCGGTGGGCGACCACGACCTCATGGGCCGGCTGATGGGAGAGGCGGAGCTTGCTTTCCACAAGATCGCCATGCGGCCGGGCAAGCCGCTGCTGTTCGGCCGGGTCGGCCGGCTTCCGATCCTGGGCCTGCCCGGCAATCCGGTCTCGGCCCTGATCTGCGCCGCCCTGTTCCTGGGCCCGGCCATCGCCCGGCTGACAGGCCTCCCCGGCGCGGCCCCCCGGACCATCCACGCCATCCTCGGGACCGACATGCCCCAAGGCGACACCCGGGAAGACCATATCCGGACCAGCCTGGCGCCGGGCCCGACCGCACTGGTAGCCACGCCGTTCACCAAACAGGACAGCGGCATGATCTCCGCCCTGGCCCGGGCCGATGGCCTGATTGTCCGTCCGCCGCACGCCCCGGCAGCCAAAGCCGGCGACAGCTGCCGGGTGCTGCCGCTGGATTTCTGAGTCTTTTCAGCGTCCGCAGGTGCGGGGTGAAAAAGTAAGCCGTCCCAACCTGAGCGCCCGAAATCCTTGACCACCGGCAAGAACCAAAGTAGAACATTAAGAGTTTCTGGTTTTGTTCTCAAAACCGGCGCCTAAACCTTGAACCTGTCGGAGGGTCAAAAATGCTCACCAAGAAGCAACATCAACTCCTGCTGTTCATCCGTGACCGCATGGCCCGGGACGGGGTCGCCCCCTCCTTCGACGAGATGAAAGAGGCCCTGGACCTCCAGTCCAAGTCGGGCATCCACCGGCTGATCATGGCCCTCGAGGAACGCGGTTTCCTGCGCCGTCTGCCCCACCGGGCCCGGGCCCTGGAAGTCATCAAACTGCCCGACAACGCTCCCGCCAGACCGGCCCCCGACCGGGCCGCTTTCACCCCCAATGTCATCACCGGCAACTTCTCGGGCGCCATGCCCGGCGCCTCGGTGAAGGCCAGCCAGACCGCCGAGACCATCGAACTGCCGCTCTACGGCAAGATCGCCGCCGGCACCCCGATCGAGGCCCTGCGCAACCCGAGCGAGCATATCGGCGTGCCGGGCGGGATGCTGGGCAGCGGCGACCACTACGCCCTGACCATCGAGGGCGATTCCATGATCGACGCCGGCATCCATGAAGGCGACACGGTCATCATCAAGCGCTGCGACGCCGCCGACAACGGCGCCATCGTCGTCGCCCTGGTGGACAACGAGGAAGCCACCCTCAAACGCCTGCGCCGCAAAGGCGACACCGTCGCCCTGGAACCCGCCAACAAAGCCTACGAAACGAGAATCTTCGGCCCGGACCGCGTGCGCGTGCAGGGCAAGCTGGTCGGCCTGATGCGGCGGTATTGAGCCACCGCCCCCTCACCACACACCGCCTGTCGCCCTCGGACTTGATCCGAGGGCCCAGAGCCGTAACGAAGGCTGGCTTTTGCACACACGACGCTAAATGCGTCGTGACACTCACAGCGTTTCCCTTTGAGATCAGGAACGCTACCCTTCGCCCATGCCCACCGACCCCGTCCCCGCCCTGCTCGCGTTGATCAAGGACCGACCCGACCCGCGCGCGGTGTCCAACTGGATCGTCGCCTACCTCGGCAAGCGCGACGCCAAGGAGCGCAAGAAGGCGCTCACCTTCCTGCAAACCGAATTCGAAGCCCGCAAAGCCGCCGACCCCCGCGGCGCCGGCATGGTGCTGGGGATCGTCGCCAAACTCATGGCGGGGTGATGGCGGGCCTGGCTTTCCGTCGCGCGACCCTGGCGGACGCCCCGCAACTCCTCGCCATCCGGCGCGAAGCCATATTGGTGCTGGCGCCGCGCGGCATGCCCGCCGCCAAGGCCGAGGCTTGGGCCGCCATGCTCACGCTGGCCGGCATGGAACAGAAACTGCGCGCGCTGGAAATCTGGGTCGCGGAGTCCTGTGCCGCTGTGAAAAGTGGAACGAATGTTTCACGTGAAACCGAATGCACGGTTTCCCCGCCGCCCGCCCTCGCCTGGGGCGCAATTCAGGACGATTACCTCTCTGGCCTCTATGTTTCGCCGGAACATGCAGGTGCGGGCATCGGCACCGCGTTGCTTGTCATGCTGGAAGGCCTCATGCGCACGCGCGGTCACGGCGCAGCGCGCACCGATGCCAGTGAGAATGCCGAGAGCTTTTATCTGCACCACGGTTATGTCAGGTGCGGAGCGCCGAACGCCGACGACGGCTTGCCGATGATCAAAGTTCTCAAGCCGTAGCAGTCACGCTTTCTTCAAACCCACGGGGCAATCGGATCACTGTTCCGATGTGAAAAACCGCCCCTCTTTTTGTCATTCTTGCGAGCCATGGGCTCGCGAGAATCTAGGGGTTTATGTTTTCAGGTTTAAAACCAAAAACGATACACCTCTGGATCCTCGGGCCTTCGGCCCAAGGATGACACCGCGGTGCGGTGTCACTTCCCGCCCTTCTTCAGCCCCGCTGCGTACTGCTCGGCCTTCTCCATCACCCGCAGCAGGTTGCCGCCCCAGATCTTGCCGATCTGGTCCTCGGTGTAACCGCGTTTCAGCAGTTCCACGGTCACGTTGATCGCTTCGCCGGAGCTGTTGAAGCCGTCGATGCCGCCGCCGCCGTTGAAGTCGGAGGAAACCCCGACATTGTCGATGCTCATATGCTTCACGGCGTAATCGATATGATCGACGTAATTGGCGACGTTCGCCTTGGGCCACTTCTTGTCGATCTCCGCCATCTTGGCGTCATAGGCCTTGAGAGTGTCCGGCGGGAGCTTGTCCATGTCGCCCGGCTTGATGTTCATGGCCTTGCGCAAGTCGGCGATGGCCGCGGTCTTTTCCGCCGGCACCGCCTTCACATAACCGTCGAACGCCACCAGCTGCACGACGCCGCCGGTGCGCTTGAACGCCGCCAGCGCCTCGTCCGAAAGGTTGCGCGGGTGGTCGGACACGCCTTTGACGCCGGAGTGGCTGGCGATGATCGGCGTCGCCGACAAGGCCAGCGCATCCATGGTCGACTTATGCGACGAATGCGACACGTCCACCATGATCCCCAGTTCGTTGAGACGCTTGACCACCTGTTTGCCCAAGGGCGAGAGGCCGTGCCATTCCTCGTCGGGTTCGTTCTTGCTCTTGTTCGGTTGCGCGGAATCCGCGAGGTCGTTGTGCCCGTTGTGCACCAGGCCGAAATAGCGCCCGCCGTAATCGTGAAACTGGTCCAGGAGCCGGATGTCCTTGCCCATGGAGTAGCCGTTCTCCATGCCGATGATCACGATCTTCTTGCCGCTGGCCTTGATGCGCCGCACGTCGGCCGCCGTGAGGGCCAGTTCGATCTTGTCCGGATAGAGCTGGTCGGTGAGCTTGTGGATGGCGGAGAACTTGAGGAAAGCGTCGGACAGCGCCTTGGCGTAACCCACCGTGGTGCGCTCGCCCTGGCCCATGTAGACGATGAAGAACGGCGCGTCGTAACCGCCGCTGATCATGGTCGGCAGATGGACTTGTTGTCCGCGCACGCCGGGCTTCATCATGTCATAGGCGTCGGTGGAGAAATCGAACGGGATATCGACATGGGTGTCGATGGAGATGATCCTGGCCTGGAGCGCCTTGGCCTTGGCAAGCAAGGCGGCGTCCTGGGCGAAGGCGCCGGTGCTGAGAAATAGCGCGGCGCACAGCCCGGCCGTGACATGACGCAGTTTCATCCTATCCCCCTTTATTGATCGTCCGCGACGGCGGTCCCGCCCACCCTACTCCAGATGCGCAGACCTTCGGAGTCCAGAACCGTCCTGAGCCTGAGCCCCCCGGGCGGCAACCACAGCGCATGAGCCCCGGCCTTTTTCAGGGCGCCCGCGTCAATGATCACACCCTGGCCACAGCCCGCGCCGGCCGCCAAGGCCGTGACCAACACATCGGTCTGGCTGCACAGGGCGGTGATCTTGTCGGCGGTGGCGGCGATCAGCACGCGTTTTCCATTCCGCGTAAACAGGCAGCCGCCGGCGTCGCATTCCAGGCCCAGGGCGTCGTTGCTCATGGTGATGGCACCGTGGAGCGCGCGCGGCCAGGTTTGGTCGGACAAGCCATAGCGCTCGGTCCAGACCTCGCGCACAAAACGCCCGGCGCGGCTGGGGCGGATGGCGAGGTGTCCCGCGGCGTCGCTCACCGCCACCACCCGGCCGGTGTCGTCCACCAGCAGATCGGGCGGCGGCGCCAGGAACGGCTGTAAGAACGCCAGCGCCACCGGCGCGAGGCCGAGCCAGCGCAAACGGCCGCGCCAGAGACACAGGAACAGCATCCCCGCGGCGGCGAACACCATGGCGGGCGCGGCCATGGGCGGAAGATGCACCTGCGCGCCCGGCCACGCCGCGACCGCGCGGGCAAGGCGGTCGAGCAGTCCCACGCCTTCCCCCATGATCCGCACCGCCCAGGCATCCAGGCCAAACGGCATCAGGAGCAGCGCCACCACCGCCGCCGGCATGATCCAGAAGGAGGTCAGCGGCGCGGCGGCCAGGTTGGTGAATACCGAATAGGTCGGCAAACGGTTGAAGTGGTAGGCGGCGAAGATGGCGGTGGCCCCGCCCGCGACGAAGTCCGCGACCACCAGCCCGAACACATAGAACGTCACCGCGCGCGGCACATCCAGGCTGCCGTCAACCTTCCGCAGGTTGGCCTTGGCCCAGCTTTGCTCATAGACAGCCACCAGCGCCAGCACCGCCAGGAACGACATTTGGAAACTGGCGCCGAAGATGGCGTCGGGATAGATGATCATAAGAGCCAAGGCCGCCCAGCCGACGTTGCGCAGCGAGATCGCCCGGCGGTCCACCAGCACCGCGGCGAGGACGATCCCCACCATCAGGAAGGAGCGGATGGCCGGCACGCTCATGCCCGAGATCACCAGATAAAACCCGGTCGCCGCCAGGGCGGTCCAGGCGGCGAGCTTTTTGGTGTCGAACCGCAAGGCCACCGCCGGGGCCAGCGCCAGGCCCCGGCGCAGGGCGAAGAAGACGATGGCTGCCAATAAACTCAAGTGCACGCCGGAGACCGACAGGATGTGGGCGATCCCGGAGATGCGGTAGGCCTCCTGCAGGTCTTGCGGAATGGCGCTCTGCTCGCCGTTGATGAGCGCGGCGGCCACGGGGCCGGCCTCGCCCGGCACCAAGGCGGTGATCCGGCTGCCGATGGCGCGCCGCAAAGACTCGGTCCAGGCGTGAACCCGCGACGTCCACGGTGCTGGGTCGCTGGACGCCATGCCGTACCAGCGACCCACCGCGAAACCGCTGGCGCCGATACCCTGGAAATACAAAAACCGTTGGAACTGGAACGTATCCGGCGCCACCGGCCGGCCGACCGGCCCCACCATGGCCCGTACACCCATGCGGCTACCGACACGCGGCAATCCGTGTGCGGCCGGTAAAGTGATGCGGATCGCGCGCGGCGTGTCCGCCGCCGCCACACCGGGCAGGATCACGTCGGCCAGCACCACGTGATTGCCTTCCGGGCGCTTGTCGGCGTCGATCACCCGCCCGCGTAATTGGAACGGACCGATCTCATGATCCAGCAGCGGCGCCTGCACCGCACAGGTCCTGAGTTCCGCCGCGCCATGGCCGAGGCCGACCATGATGACCGCCAGCGCGACGCCCGTGAGGGCGCGCTGGCGCAGCGCCAGCACCGCCGCGCCCAGCACCGCGATCCCAAGTCCTGTACCCACCGGTGGATCGAACCGCCAGGTGAAAAACAGCGTGATGCCGGCGGCGAAGGCGGCCACCAGCCAGAGAAAAGCCCGGCCGGCCTGGGCGGCGATTTCCGCGCGCACAAAGCCGAGCGCCGGCGCAAGGACCGGATGTGGCCCCGCCGCGCTCCCAATATCGTCGAGAATATTGCCCAAACGCTCGCTCATGGGCGGGCCGAATCCCCCGTCTGTATCGGCCCCCAGGATATGCTAAACCACCCCCGTCTTTTACCGGAAAAGCCGCTCATCCCATGACCGTCGTCACCCGCTTCGCCCCCTCGCCCACGGGCTTCCTGCATATCGGCGGCGCCCGCACGGCGCTGTTCAACTGGCTCTACGCCAAGCACACCGGCGGCACGTACCTCTTGCGGATCGAGGACACCGACCGGGCGCGCTCCACCCAGCCGGCCATCGACGCCATCATCGACGGCCTCACATGGATGGGCCTGGAATGGGACGGCGACGTGGTGTTCCAATTCGCCCGCGCCGACCGCCACCGCGCCGCCGTGGAAAGGCTGCTGGCCTCGGGCAACGCCTACCGCTGCTACTGCACGCCCGAGGAACTGGCCGCCATGCGCGAGGAGCAGAAGGCCAAGGGGCTGTCGATCCGCTACGACGGCCGCTGGCGCGACCGCGATCCGTCCGAAGCGCCGGCAGGCGTGAAACCCGCCATCCGTTTGCGCGCGCCCACCGCGGGCGAAACCGTCATCAACGACCTGGTGCAAGGCGCCGTCACGGTCGCCAATTCACAACTCGACGACATGGTGCTGCTGCGCGGCGACGGCACGCCCACCTACATGCTGTCGGTGGTGGTGGACGACATCGACATGGGCATCACCCATGTCATCCGCGGCGACGACCACCTCAACAACGCCTTCCGGCAGTTGCAGCTGATCCGCGCCCTGGGGGCACCGGAGCCGACCTACGCCCATGTGCCGCTGATCCACGGGCCCGACGGCGCCAAGCTCTCCAAGCGCCACGGGGCGCTGGGGGTGGAGGCTTACCGCGACATGGGCTTCCTGCCGGAAGCCATGCGCAACTATCTCCTGCGCCTGGGCTGGGGGCATGGGGATGAGGAAATTATCCCGGATGCGAAGGCCATCGAATGGTTCGACATCAAGGACGTGGGCCGGGCGCCGTCGCGCTTCGACATGGATAAGCTCAGCCACCTCAACGCCTATTACCTGAAGGAAACCGAGGACCGCGCCCTGGTGGACAAGATCGTCCCGGACTTGGAGGCCAGGCATGGCCCCGTCTCCGACGAAGCCCGCATGCGCCTGACCCGCGGCATGAGCGGCCTGAAGCCGCGCGCCAAGACCCTCAAGGACCTGGCCGACGGTGCCGCCTTCTACGTCGCGGCCCGCCCCCTGGTCCCGGACGACAAGGCCAAGGCGGCCCTGGCCGAAGGCAAGGAGACCCTGGCCAAGGTGCTGCCCCACCTGGAAGGCAGCCCGGTGTGGTCGGCGGAACACCTGGAAAACTGGGCCAAATTCTATGCCGAGGAACAGGGCCTGAAGCTGGGCAAGCTCTTGCCCCCGATCCGGGCGGCGGTCTGCGGCACCCTCACCTCGCCGGCGATTTTCGAGGTCCTGGAAGCCCTGGGAAAGGACGAAACCCTGGCCCGAATCAGGGATGTAACAGACGCCTGAGGGCTGGATTTCTCACTGCGCAATCAAGCGCACCGTCATTGATTTAAAAGCATTTTCCGCGCTATAAGCAGTGCAGCAAAGGTCGCTGCAAAGGCGCCCGGCAAACAGGATAGGGGTCCACACCATGGCGAAAACTTTCACCGTCACCGACGATTCTTCCGGCAAAAGCTGGAAACTGCCTGTGCTCTCCGGGACCATGGGCCCGGACGTGGTGGACATCCGAAAGTTCTATGCCGATACCGATGCCTTCACCTACGACCCCGGCTTCACCTCCACCGGTTCGTGTGAATCCAAGATCACGTTCATCGACGGCGACAAGGGCGTGCTGCTGCATCGCGGCTACCCCATCGAACAGCTGGCCGAGAGCTGCAACTTCGAGGAAGTGGCCTACCTCCTGCTCAACGGCGAATTGCCCAACGCCAAGGAGAAGGAGCAGTTCGAGCACGACCTCACCTATCACACGATGCTGCACGAACAGTTCCACAACTTCTATTCGGGCTTCCGCCGCGACGGCCATCCGATGGCGATCATGTGCGGCGTCGTCGGCGCGCTGTCGGCGTTCTATCACGACAGCCTCGACATCACGAACCCCGAGCACCGCCGCATCTCGTCCTACCGCCTGATCGCAAAAATGCCGACCATCGCCGCCTGGGCGTACAAGTACTCCCTCGGCCAGCCGTTCATCTATCCGCGCAACGACCTGGGCTACGCCGAGAACTTCCTCTACATGATGTTCGCGACGCCCTGCGAGGAATACAAGGTCAGCCCGATCCTCGCCAAAGCTATGGACCGCATCCTGATCCTGCACGCCGACCACGAGCAGAACGCCTCGACCTCGACCGTGCGCCTCGCCGGTTCCTCTGGCGCCAATCCGTTCGCCTGCATCGCCGCCGGCATCGCCTCGCTGTGGGGCCCCGCCCACGGCGGCGCCAACGAAGCGGTGCTCACCATGCTCCGCGAGATCGGCGACAAGAAGCGCATCCCCGAGTTCGTCAAGCGCGCCAAGGACAAGAACGACAACTTCCGCCTCATGGGCTTCGGCCACCGGGTCTACAAGAACTACGACCCGCGCGCCAAGATCATGTCCCAGACCTGCAAGGAAGTGCTCAAGGAACTCAAGATCAAGAACAACCCGCTGCTCGACATCGCCGTCGAGCTGGAGCGCATCGCCCTCGAGGACGACTACTTCATCGAGAAGAAGCTCTACCCGAACGTGGACTTCTATTCGGGCATCATCTTCCAGGCCATGGGCATCCCGGTGTCCATGTTCACCGCGCTGTTCGCCCTGGCGCGCACCACCGGCTGGATCAGCCAGTGGCGCGAAATGATAGAAGACCCGCAACAGAAGATCGGCCGTCCCCGGCAGCTTTATACCGGGGCGACCACCCGCAAGGTGGTGCCGATTGCGAAGCGGAAATGACAAAAAGGGGGAAGCGAAAGCTTCCCCCTTTTTTGTCATCCTTGGGCCGAAGGCCCGAGGATCCAGGGGTTTCTGGTTTTTGGTTTTAAGAACAGAAACCAGAAACCTCTGGATTCTCGGCGCTACGCGCCAAGAATGACAACGGAGTTCGGGCGATGATCAACAGCGTTCTCGAGATCGCCAGCACGGGCATGGTCGCCGCGAGCACCGCGGTGGACATCCATGCCGACAATATCGCCAACGCCGCCACCGAGAGCTACGCGGCCCAGGCGCCGGTGTTCTCGCTGCTGGTGACCGGAGGCGTGGCGGTGTTCGCGCAGGAGACCGGCGCGGCGCCCGATCCCCTGGCCGGCATGATGGGCATGATCATCGCCGCCAACCAGTACAAAGCCGCCGCGAGCCTGGTGCCCACCGGCCTCGACCTGCAAGCGACCTTACTGCAGACGGTCGCTTAGATTCTTCGTTTCGCTTTTACTTTTATTGTCATTCTTGCGGTCCGAAGGACCGTGAGAATCCAGAGGTATTTCGTTTCTGTTTTTAAAACCAAAAACCAGAAACCCCTGGATCCTCGGGCCTTCGGCCCAAGGATGATTTTGGACTTATTGTTTTGTTTTTATGAGGCCCAAAATCACCTCGGCCGCTCTCCGGCTGGGCCTTGTCCCTTCAGGCGTCAGTTTCGACAGCGCGGCGGCGAAGTCGGCGGCCTGGGCGGTGCGGCGCAGTTCGTCGCGCATCAGGATGGCGATGTCGTCGGCTAGGATGTCCGGGCGGCACTTGCCCTGCAGGCGTTCCGGCACCGCTTCGTGTCCCACCAGGATGTTCACCAGGTTGACGTGGCGGAGCTTGGTCAGCATGCGGAAGGCGAACACCGACAGCGCGTTGGCCTTGTAGGCGACGATATGCGGCACGCCCGCCAGCGCCAGTTCCAGGGAGACGGTGCCCGACGCGGCGATGGCGGCCTCGCAGGCGGCGAAGGCATCCGGGCGCTGGCCGGGTTCCATGACCACGGTCACCGGCATGTCCCAGTCACGGACCGAGGTGTAAACCTCATGGGCGACCGTATCCACAGTGGGCACCACCACGTGCAGGTCCGGATAGCGGTGTTTGAGCAGCGCAGCGGCCTGTTTCAGCACCGGCAACAGGCGCGCGACCTCGCTTTTGCGGCTGCCCGGCAGGATACCGATCACGCGCTTGTCGGCGGGGATGTTGTGGAATTTGCGGAAACGATGGCCGTCGCCCCTGCTCCAGCCGCTTTCGATCACCGGATGCCCCACCCAGGTGGCCGGCAGGCCGAAGCGCGTGAAGAACGGCGGCTCGAACGGCAGCAGGGTCAGGAGATGATCGATCCATTTGGCCAGCTGCTTGGCGCGCCCCGGGCGCCAGGCCCAGACCTGCGGCGCCACATAGCGCACGCGCGGGATGGCGGATTTCTTCCGGGTGAGGCGTTCGTGGATGCGTCCGGTGAATCCCCAGGAGTCGATGGTCACCAGGATGTCGGGCTGTCTGGCCTCGATATCGGCGACCGTCTGCTTGACCCGCTTCAAGACCATGCGCGCCTTGGGCAGCACCTCGAACACGCCGAGCAGCGCCAGGTCCTTGGTGTCGAACAGGCTCTCCAGCCCGGCGGCTTGCATCGCGGCGCCGCCGATGCCGGCGAAACGCACCTTGTCCATGCAGGCGGTCTTCAGCGCCGCCATGAGCAGGCCGCCGATTTGATCGCCCGAGGCTTCGCAGGCGATGAGGTAGACCAGAGGGCCCTGAGCCTCCCTCATGCCGGGACTCCCACCACGAACAGTCCGGCGGCGTCGGCGGCCGCGGCCACATCCGCGCGCCCGAGCACCAGGGTGTGCCCGGCCTCGACCGCGATCCCCTTCAGCCCAGCGCGCGCGGCGTTCGCGACGGTAGCGGGCCCGATGGTCGGCAGGTCCGCGCGCCGCTCCTGCTGCGGCTTTTTGGCTTTCACCAGCACCGCGCCGGGTTTTCCATGGCGCACGATCAACGCGTCGGTACCCTGGACATCCTCGGCGCCGATGACGGCCCCGTCCAGCACGATCACCGCCTGGCCGCGGTCGGCGGCGCCGAGGCTGCGCGCGGCGCCCAGGCCGACAGCGATGTCCGCCAGCGCGCCGGCGTCGGGGGCGCGCGCGCCCAGATTTCCGGCGGGGGCCAGCAGGTCCGACAGCACCTCATCGGCGCCGACGACGCGGAATCCCTCGCGCTCGAATTCGGCGATGACGGCGGACAGCAAGGTGTCGTCGCCGACCCCGGGCAGCAGCCGCGCGGCGATGCGCGCGAGGATGCCGGCACCTTTGAGATCGGGTTTGATGTCGGCGAGCGCCGGCCGGCGCAGGCCGCCGGCGAGCACCACGTCAGCGGTATCGGCGGCCTTGAGCAGGTCGAACACCCTGCCCGCCTCGCCCATGTGGATCCAGTGGTCGACCACGGACGGGTCGGCGAAGCCGGCGATGCCGAGCACCATGACCTTCCGCCCTTGGGCGCGCGCCGCCGCCGCCAGAAGTCCTGGAAGTGCTCCGGCTCCGGCGATGATCCCGAGCGCCGGTGACATCAGAGCATTTTCAGGCGAAGTGGAAGCCGGTTCGCCGTCGAAAATGCGACCAAACAAAATGAGGTGCGATCCGGTTTCTTCATGACCGGATCGTACCTCACGCCCCGTTGCCGTTGGCGGCGCCGGGCGTGCAGATGGGCCGCGAAGAATCCTCGCGGATGAAATTGATGATGTCCATGACCCCGGCGTGGCCGGCGAACAGGTCGGACACCTCGTTGAGCCGCTCGGCCATGGTGCCGCCGGGCGCGAACAGCAGGCCGTAGGCGGTGCGCAGCGAACGAATGTCCTCGCGCGAGAAGCCGCGGCGCTTGAGGCCCACCAGGTTGAGGCCGGTCAATTTCGCCCGATTGCCCATGGCCAGCGCGTAAGGGATCACGTCCTTCTCGACACCGGTGACGCCGCCGATCATGGCGTGTTTGCCGATGCGCACATATTGGTGGACGCCGGACAGGCCGCCGATGATGGCATATTCGCCCACATGCACATGGCCGCCCAGGGCCACGCTGTTGGTGAGGATGACGTGGTCCTCGACCACGCAATCATGGGCGACATGGCTGCCGACCATGAAGAAGCAGTGGTTGCCGACGCGGGTTTCGACATGGCCCTGCGCCGTGCCCACGTGCATGGTGACATGCTCGCGGATGACGTTGTCCCGGCCGATGACCAGCCGGGTGGGCTCGCCCTTGTATTTCAGGTGCTGCGGCGAAAGCCCCAGCGACGCGAACGGATGCACGACGGTATGCGCGCCGATTGTGGTGTGGCCGTCCACCACCACATGCGACATGAGGTGGACGCCGTCCTCCAGGACGGCATGAGGACCGATCACGCAATAGGGACCGATCCGCACGTCACTACCGATGCCGGCGGCGGGATCGACGAGCGCGGTGGCGTGGATCCGCGGCATGGCGAGGGTGGTGTCCAGAGGCGTTACTCGCTCAGCTGTCCATGATCATGGCGGTATAGGTCGCTTCCGCCACCACCGCGTCGGCCACCTTGGCCTCGGCGGAGAACTTCCAGACGTTGCCGCGCTGGCGCTCCTTCTTGCAGTGGATGCGCAGCTGGTCGCCCGGCTCCACCGGCTTGCGGAACCGCGCGCCGTCGATGCTCATGAAATACACCAGTTTGCCTTCGGCGGTGTTGCCGAGCGAGGCCACCACCACCACGGCGGCGGTCTGGGCCATGGCCTCGACGATCAGCACGCCCGGCATCACCGGCTTCCCGGGGAAGTGCCCCTGGAAAAACGGCTCGTTGGCGGTCACGTTCTTGATGCCGACCGCGGACTCGGCCGGGACCACGTTCTCCAGCCGGTCGATCATCAGCATGGGATAGCGGTGCGGGATCATTTCCATGATGCGATGGATATCGATGGCGAAGCCCGCCCCGCCCGGATTTTGCGCGGTGTTCTGCGGTGAAGGTTGTCCGTCCATGGCTGGCCTCCTTTCGTTGTGTCCGGGCCGCCCCGTCGGGCGCCCCGGCAATCTTTATTGCTGGGCTGGTTTTACGGTTTGTGGTCGCGCTTGGTCAACCGAGCAAGGGTTGCCAGTTCCCGCCAGAACTGCCGGACCGGCCTGGCGGGGTAGCCCATGACCCTTTCCCCGGCCGCGACATCGCGCATAAGGCCCGATTTTCCAGCGATTTGCGCACGGTCACCGACCGTCAGGTGGTCGGAAATCGCGACCTGGCCGCCGATCAGGACGCCCGCCCCGATCGTGCAGCTTCCGGCGATTCCGGCCTGGGCGACGATGACGCAATGGGGCCCGATCCGAACGTTGTGGCCGATGTGGACGATATTGTCGATCTTGGTGCCGGTGCCGATCACGGTGTCGCCCATGGCGCCCCGGTCGACGGTGGAATTGGCGCCGATCTCGACGTCGCTTTCGATGAGGGCGCGCCCCAACTGGGGAATCTTGAGAAGGCCCGCCGGCCCCGGCACGAAACCGAAACCGTCCTGGCCCACTTGCACGCCGGGATGGAGAATGACGCGGTCGCCGATCAGGCAATGGGACAGGGTGACATTGGCGCCGATGCGGCAGTTCTCGCCGATGGTGACGCCCGCGCCGATCACCGCGTTGGCGCCGATGCGCGTACCCGCGCCGATGGAGGCGCCGCTATCGATGAAGGCGCCAATGCCGATCTCGACGCCGGGCCCGAACTGGGGATCGGCGCCGACCGGCGGAGTGTCGTCGGGGTAGAAGGTTCGCGCCACCAGGGCGAAGGCCGCGCGCGGGTCCCTGACGATCAGCGCGGAACATCCGGCGGGTGCGTATTGGGCGAGCGCCGGCGTGCAGATGCAGGCGCCGGCCCTGGTGCCGGCGAAGGCAATGACGTAGGCGCGGTCGGCGAAATAGCAGATGTCCGACGGACCGGCGTCCTCGATGGCGGCGACATCGGCGAGGACCAGGTCGGGGTTGCCCCCAAACGCGACTTCGGCGCCCCCGCTACCATTCAAATCGGGCGCACTTAAGCGGTTGGCCAGGGCGCCGAGCGTGAACGGCCCGGCGCGGCGGAAGAACCGAGGATCGGCCACCGGTTCCTGCCCCCGCGCCGGAGCGTGTTTACTTCTTGGCCGGAGCCGGCGGAGCCTTGGCGGCCGGAGCCGGAGCTGCGCCCGGAGCCGGAGCCGCGCCCGGAGGCGCCTGGACCTGCAGGGTGGCGGGATCCTGGAACTTCACCGACGGCAGGCGCTGGTTGATGCGCTCGAGGACCGGCGCGGTGATGTCGAGCGAGGCGTCGGCATAAACCACCTGATTGCGAGCGATCACGGTGGTGATTCCTTGCGCCTTCGCCACTTCACCGGAGATGGTGACGATGGTGTTGCCGATTTCCTGCATCGCCTGCTGGAACGAATAGTCGAGGCGGTCTTGCTTTTCCTTCACCTGGCCCTGGAAGTCCGCGAGCTTCTGTTGGAAAGCCTGGGCGCGCTGCTGGAACACGTCCGGCGCCAGGACGCCACGCTGCTGCGACAGTTCCTGGTCTTCGGTGCGGAGTTTGGTTTCCATGTCCTTGACCTGGGCCTGGTAGGTATTGGCGTACTTCTCGCGCTCCAGGCGCACGCCCTTGGCGGCAAGCGAGTCCGCCAGCAGGCGGTCGGCGTCGACGATGCCGATGGTGGCGGCGGCGGCGGCCTGCGCCGCCCCCGGCTGGGCCGCGGCGGCGACAACGAAAGCCGCCAGCGCCGCGCGCTGAAGATGAGTGATGAAGCGTGTCATGTCTGTTTCCTCGATTTTTCCATGTGCCCTAGTGCGGGCGGTTGTTACTGGAATCTCTGGCCGAAATTGATACGGAAATGAGTCTTACGGTCAAACGGCTGGGCGCCGATGATGAACAAGGCGTAGTCGACCGAGATCACGCCGACCGGTGATTTCCAGTCGAAGCCGAACCCGGCGGAACCGCGCGGCTTGGTGCTGTAGAGCACCGACACCGTGCTGGAATTGAGGATCGATTTGGGCGGCCCGATGATGCCCCAGTCGGTGAACAGGCGGGTCTTGATGCCGACGTCCTGCGGCAGGCCCAGCGGCACGCGCAGTTCGACGTTGCCGGTGACCATCCAGTCACCGCCGAGCGCGTCGCCGGTCGAGGCGTCGCGCGGGCTCGCGCCGTAATCCTCGAAGCCGCGCAGGGACTGACCGCCCAGCTGCGAGCGCTGGTAGATCTTCACGTCCTGGCCGAGGCCGACGATGTAGACGCCCGACGCGCCCGCGGAGATGATCCAGCCGTCGAACGGCATGGTGTAGATGGCGCCGCCGAGGCCGCCGCGCACGAAGCGCTGGTCGCCGCCGAGGCCGGCGAGGTCGCTGTTGAGGGCGATGAAGTAGCCGCGGGTCGGCTCGATGATGTTGTTGCGGCGGTCGAAGGTGGTGACCTGCGAGACCTGCGACAGGAACGACGACCCCGCCTGTTCGCGCACGTACTGCGAGGTGGCGGTGGTCAGGCCCGACAGGCTCTGCAGGAAGGCCTGATAATTGAAGCGCTGGTACAGGTACTCGTTGTACTGGAAGCCGATCCGCGCCGTACCGCCGTAGGTGTTGGAGGTGTAGCCGGTGTACTGGCTGTAGTCCTGCTTGCTCGCCACCAGGTCGAAGCCCGCCACCACACGGCGGTCCTGGAAGTAGGGATTGGTGTAGCTGAGGCTCACCTGGCTCTGCTGCTGGGCGATCGAGAGGTTGGCGCTGATGGCGTTGCCGGTGCCCAGGAGGTTGCGCTGGGAGACGCCGACGTCGAACAGGGCGCCGGACGCGCTCGAATAACCCACACCGAACTGGATTTCGCCGGTGTTGTCCTCCTCGACCTTGACCTTGAGGATGGTGCGGTCGGGATAGGTTTCCGAACGGACGTTGTCGATGGTCACCCCGGTCTCTTCCTTGAAGAAGCCGAGGTTCTGCAGACGCTCCTTCGAGCGGCGCACTTTGGCGGTGTTGAAGGCGTCGCCTTCCGCCAGGATCATCTCGCGGCGCAGGACCTTGTCGACGGTGACGTTGTTGCCGGTGATGTCGATGCGTTCGACGAACACGCGCGGGCCTTCGCGCACATGGAAGGTCTCGGCGATGGTCTTGGTCTCGGGGTCTTTCTGCACCTGGGGCGAGACGTCGACGAAGGCATAGCCCGAAGCCCCCGCCGCGTCGGTGATGGCGTCGACCGTATCTTCGATCTGCTTGGCGTTGAACCAGTCGCCGGCCTGCGGGATGACCGCGCGCTGGAGGTTCTCCTTGGGCACGTCCTTGATCTGGACGTCGAGGTCGACCTTGGCGAGTTTGTAGCGGGGACCTTCCTTGATGGTGAAGGTCATGTAGAAGTTTTCGCGGTTGGGCGCCAGTTCGGCCACCGACGAGATCACCTCGAAGTCGGCGAAACCGTTCTGCAGGTAGTGGCGGCGCAGGAGTTCGCGGTCATAGTTCATGCGGTCGGGATCGTAGGTGTCCGACGACGAGAAGATACGCCACCAGCGCTCCTCGCGAGTCTGGATCACGGCATGCAGGTCGCCGTCGTTATAGCTGTCGTTGCCGACGAAATTGATGGTGCGCACATACGTGGGCTGGCCTTCGGTGATCTCGAAGGCGACATCGACGCGGTTCTGCGGCAGCTCGATGACCTTGGGCTCGACGCGGGCGGCGAAGCGGCCCTTGCGGCGGTAAAGCTCGAGGATCTTCTCGACGTCCTGCTGGACCTTGGTGCGGGTGTAGACGACGCGGGCACGCAGCTGGATCTCGGGCGTGATGGCGTCGTCCTTGATCTTGTTGTTGCCCTCGATCTGGACGCGGTTGACGATCGGGTTCTCGACCACGCGCACCAGCAGTGTGGACCCCTGGCGCGAGATCGACACGTCGGCGAACAGGCTGGTGGCGAACAGGTTCTTGATCGAACGGTCGATGCGCGCCGGGTCGAAGGTGTCGCCTTCGCGCACCGTCAGGTAGGTGCGGATGGTGGCGGGCTCGACGCGCTGGTTACCCTGGACGGCGATGATCTCGATCAGGTCGGTGTCGCTCTGGGCAAACGCGCGGCCCATGGGCGTGAAGGCGGGCGCGGCGAACGCGGCCAGCGCCGCAACCATGAACACGGCGAACAGACGCATCGTGTTTGCGCGAACCAAAGCACCAACCAAGCGGGCCCCCAACGTCATCAACTGTTCTCAGCTCTCAAATCTGCCCGATGTGGTGTAAGGCGGGATCACAAATGAACGATGTCGTTCCAGCTGACAAACAGCATCAGCGCGAGAACGAGAGCCAATCCGACGCGTAATCCCCATTCCTGCGCCCTCTCTGAAAGCGGGCGGCCGCGCGCGGCTTCGATGGCGTAAAACAACAGGTGTCCGCCGTCAAGCAGCGGCACCGGGAAAAGATTGATAAACCCCAAGTTTAAGGAGAGAATCGCCAGGAAAATGATGAACCCGGCGGCCCCGGTTTTGGCGGCCTGACCCGAGTATTTCGCGATCCGGATCGGCCCCCCCAGATCCTCGGTCCCGCGGGTCCCGGCCACGATCTGGCCCAGGGCGACGGTGGTGCCCCTTACAATCTCGTAAGTTTGGCTGGCGGACTCACCCAGGGCCGTGACCGGGTTCAGCTCCTTGTAGCGGGTCTCGCCGGTCGAGGTGATGCCGAGCAGGTAAACCTTGGTCTCGTTGCCGAAGCTGTCCTTGGTCACGCTCTGGCGCGGGGTCACCGACAGGGTCAGTTCCTCCTGCCCGCGGCGGATGGCCACGTCCATGGGCGCACCGGTGGACAGCTGGATGATGCTGCGGATGTCCTCGAAGCGCTCGACCGCCTGACGGTCGATGCTTAAGACCCGGTCCTCGGACATCAGGCCCGCGGCGGCGGCGGCCGAGTTTTCCTGAACCTGTCCGATCACCGGCTCGGTGATGGGCCGGCCCACGATCATGAAGGTCACCCAGAACACCAGGATGGCGAACAGAAAATTCACCGCCGGCCCTGCGAAGGCGATGGCCGCGCGCTGCCCAACGGTCTTGTGCTTGAAAGAGACTTTCTTCTCCTCTTCGGTCAGCTCGCGCGGCTCGCTCTCTGCTGTAACGGCCGAGGAGCCGTTTTCCTGCGCGCCGGCTTTGCCGCCCTCAGCCACTTTGCCGCCTTCCACGGCTTGCATGGTCTCGGCTTCGCCGAACATCTTCACGTAGCCGCCGAGCGGGATCAGGCTGAACTTCCAGCGCGTGCCGAGCTTGTCGGTATATCCGAACAGTTCGGGCCCGAAGCCGATGGAGAAGGCCTGGCAGCGCACGCCGTTGCGGCGCGCCACCCAGAAATGGCCGAACTCGTGCACGAACACCACGACGGTGAGCGCCACGAGGAAGCTCGCGAGGGTAAAGGGGACGCCAAACAACTGTTCAATCACGTCGCGGTCTCTCCAGGTTGGTCCCCATTGAACATAAGTCCCCCATGGCTATTCCGCCGCGGCCTTGCGCGAGGCGTCACGGGCGGCCGCCCGCGCCTCCTCGTCCACCGCCAGGATGTCGTCGAGGGTCGCGAGCCTGCGGCTCGCCACGCGCGCCAAGGTGTGCTCGACGATTGCGGCAATCTCAAGGAATCCGATCTCGCCGGCGAGGAAGCGCGCCACCGCCACTTCGTTGGCGGCGTTGAGGATGGTGGGCGCCGCCCCGCCCGCCGCCAGCGCTTCCTGGGCCAGGCGCAAGGCCGGGAACCGCGCGAGGTCGGGCGCCTCGAAGGTGAGCGAGCCCAGCTTGGCCAGATCCAGCCGCGCGGTCGGGGCCTCGAGGCGCCTGGGCCAGCCCAGGGTGTAGGCGATGGGCGTGCGCATGTCGGGCGTGCCGAGCTGGGCCAGCACCGACCCGTCGGCATATTCCACCATGCTGTGGATCACCGACTGGGGGTGCACCAGCACCTCGATCTGCCGGGGTGTCAGGCGGAACAGGTGATGGGCCTCGATCACCTCGAGGCCCTTGTTCATCATGGTGGCGCTGTCGACCGAGATCTTGGCGCCCATCGACCAGTTGGGGTGGGCCACCGCCTGCGCCGGCGTGACGCCGCGCATGTCGGACGCGGCCATGGTCCGGAACGGCCCGCCCGAGGCGGTCAGGATGATCTTGGTGACCTTCTCGTGCTGGTCGAAATCGAACACCTGGAAGATCGCGTTATGCTCCGAGTCCACCGGCAGCAGGGTGGCGTTATGGCGCGCCACCGCGGCCATGAAGATGTCGCCGGCGCTGACCAGGCATTCCTTGTTCGCCAGAGCCACCGTCGCGCCCCGCTCCACCGCGGCCAGGGTCGGCTTCAGGCCGGCGGCGCCGACGATGGCCGCCATCACCCAATCGGCGTCGCGGCGCGCGGCCGCGCATACGGCCTCATCGCCGGCTTCGACCGCGATCCCGGTGCCGGCCAAAGCCGCCTTCAGCGCGCCGTAGCCGCTGCGGTCCGCCAGGGCCACCATCTCGGGCTTCAGGGATTTCGCCTGGGTGGCCAGCTTTTCCCAATTGCTGTGCGCGGTCAGCGCCACCACCCGGTAGGCGCCGCGGTTGCGGTTCACCAGGTCGAGGGTGGACTCACCCACCGACCCCGTGGATCCCAGAATGGTTATCCGCCGCACGTGGTTATCCCCCGCCTCGTCATGCGCGTGTTACAGGCCGCATTCGTTAATCCCTGCCCTTTATCGGGTGGGCCCGCAACGCCTCGCACCAGGTCCCGTTCCAGACCGGTCAAAGCCGCGCTCACCAGTGTTGCACTCCGCCGCCCAGAATAAC
Source organism: Rhodospirillaceae bacterium (assembly GCA_041905795.1). Taxonomy (GTDB): domain Bacteria; phylum Pseudomonadota; class Alphaproteobacteria; order Rhodospirillales; family Rhodospirillaceae; genus SHVO01. The sequence continues at coordinate 137,014 of JAYRKL010000004.1, forward strand.
GCAAAAAACCGCGGCAAAAGGGGCGGCGGCCCACAGTCCGTCGAAGCGGTCCATCAATCCGCCGTGACCTGGAATCAGGGCCCCGGAGTCCTTTACGTCATAGCGCCTTTTTAGCGAAGATTCAAAGAGATCGCCTGCCTGGCTGATAACTGACAATAACGCGGCAATGGCCGCTATCTGGGGCACGAACACCCCCTGGTAAACCCAGTACACACCGGAACTGGCAATCACCGCCCAAATCAACCCGCCCACGGCCCCGGACCAGGTCTTTTTGGGGCTGACCGCGGGGGCCAATTTGGGGCCGCCAATGAGCCGGCCGCAGATATAGGCGCCGATGTCCGTGGCCCAGATCACCGCCAGCAGCCAGAACACCGACCGGGCCCCGCCCACGTCCATGACATAGAGCAGCGACAGGGCCGGCAGCAGCACATAGGGCACGGCGATCTGGGCGACGTGGCGCTCCTTCCGGCCGGCCATGTTGTCCGAGAGGATGGCGCCCAGCCCGGCCGCCGCCCCGATCAGCAGGCCGGCGGTGGCCGAATGAAAGGTCATGGCCAGGACCGCGACCACGATGCCGCCGATGGTCAGGGCCTGGCGCTTGGGGCCGGCCTTCCCGTCCATCCGCAGGAACTCGTAGGCCATGATGCCGGCGATGGCCGCCACCATGACGTGGAAGAACGGCTTCTCCCAGTATACCAGGGCCAGGAACAGGGGGGCGAGGACCACCCCCGAGGCAACGCGAGTCCAGAACATGCGAGGATTCTAGTTACGAGGTAACCGCGCCGTAGCGCCGGTCGCGGGAGCGGAAGGTGGCGATGGCGGCCTCCAACTCGGCGGCGCCGAAGTCGGGCCACAGGGTGTCGGTGAACACCAGCTCGGTGTAGGCCAATTGCCACAACAGGAAATTGCTGATGCGCTGCTCGCCGGAGGTGCGGATCAGGAGATCCGGGTCGGGGATGTCGGCGGTGAACAGCGAAGCCCCGAAGGCGGCCTCGTCGATGTCCCCGGCCTCGATCTTCCCGTCGGCGCATTCCTGCGCGAGCTTGCGCGCCGCGGCCACGATCTCCTGCCGGCTGCCGTAGGACAGCGCGATGGTCAGGATCATGCGGGTGTTGGCCGCGGTGCGGGCCTCGGCGCCCTCGATGAGTTTCACGGTGTCCGGCGGCAGACGTTCCCGGTCGCCGATAACGCGAAGACGGATGCCGTTGCCGTGAAGTTCCGCGAGTTCGTTCTCGAGGTAATAGCGCAACAGGCCGAACAGGTCCTTCACTTCGCTCTCGGGCCGCTGCCAGTTCTCCGATGAGAACCCGAACAGGGTGAGATAGGAAATGCCGAGGTTGCCGGCGCTCTTGATCACGCGTTTAACGGCATCGGCGCCGCGCTTGTGGCCGGCCGAGCGCGGCAGCCCCCGCGCCTTCGCCCAACGGCCGTTGCCGTCCATGATGATGGCGACATGGACAGGCCCTGCGGGTCCTGTCTTGCCGGAGGCAAGCGAACCTTGGTCGGTCAGCCTCTGGGCGGGTTCCGCCGGCATCAGTCCCCTGTTTCCTAAACCTGCGTGATTTCCTGCTCTTTGTGCTTCAAGGCCTCGTCGACCTTGGCGATGTACTGGTCGGTCATCTTCTGGATCTCTTCGCCGTACTTGCGGTGGTCGTCCTGGGAGATGACGTGATCCTTCTCCAGCTTCTTCAGCACTTCGTTGCCGTCGCGGCGCACGTTGCGGATGGCGACGCGGGCGTTCTCGGCGTACTTGTGCGCGACCTTGGTGAGTTCGGTGCGGCGCTCGGCGGTCAAGGGCGGGATCGGCACGCGGATCAGGGTGCCGTCGGCCATGGGATTGAGGCCGAGGTTGGCTTCACGGATGCCCTTCTCCACCGCCTTGGCCAGCCCTTTGTCCCACACCGACACCGACAGCAGGCGCGGCTCCGGCACCGACACCGAGGCGCACTGGTTGAGCGGCATCTTGGCGCCGTAGGCTTCCACCGTCACATTCTCGAGCAGCGAGGTCGAGGCGCGCCCGGTGCGCAGGCCGGAGAATTCCTTCCTGGCGTGCTCGACGCTCACATCCATCTTGTGCTGAACGTCTTTCTTCAGCTCGGCGTAGGTCTTCATATCGTCCCACTCTCCCTAGAAACTGCTCAGGCTGTAAACTCTCAGGCCGCCTTGCTGGCGCCGGCGGCGATGACGGTGAACTTGCCCTTGCCGCCCAGCACATTGGCGATGGCGTTGGCCTCATGCATGTTGAAGACGACGATCGGCAGCTTGTTCTCGCGGGCCAAGGCAATCGCCGCGGTATCCATCACCTTGAGATCGTCGGCGATCACTTTGTCGAAAGTCAGGCGGTCATAGCGCACCGCGTTGGCGTCGCGTTTCGGATCGGCGTTGTAGACGCCATCCACCTGGGTGGCCTTGAGCAGCGCGTCGCAGTTCATCTCCACGGCACGCAAGGCCGCCGCGGTATCGGTGGTGAAGAACGGATTGCCGGTGCCGGCGGCGAAGATCACCACCCGGCCCTTTTCCATGTGCCGGACAGCGCGGCGGCGGATATAGGACTCGCTGATCTGCGACATGGCGATGGCCGACTGCACGCGCGTCGGCACGCCGATGGATTCCAGGGCGTTCTGCACGGCGAGGCCGTTGATGACCGTGGCCAGCATGCCCATATAGTCGGCGGTAGTGCGGTCCATACCGTGGGCGGCGCCGGCGACGCCCCGGAAGATGTTGCCGCCGCCGATCACCACGCACACCTGGCGGCCGCCTTCGGTGACCAGCTTGAGGTCGCCCGCGATCCTGAGCAGGGTCTCGTTATGGATGCCGTAAGGGCTCGGGCCCATCAGGCCCTCGCCGGAGATCTTCACCAGGATGCGTTTATAGGGAAGCGGCTCTGCCATGGGGGTCGTTTCCCGTCCTCGAATGGTGTCTAAGCCTATGAAAAAAGGACGGTTTTGCCGTCCTTTTTTGAACTTACCCGGCGCGGCTGGCATCATATACCAAACCGCGCCGGGGGAAATGGAGAAAGCTCTATTTCGTGCCGGCGACCGAGGCCACTTCGGCGGCGAAATCGGTGGCTTCCTTCTGGATGCCTTCGCCCAGGCCGAAGCGGATGAAGCCCGCGAGCTTCACCGGCGCGCCGATGTCCTTGGCGGCCTTTTCGATGGCCTGAGAGACCTTGGACTTGTCGTCCATGATGTAGGCCTGCTCCAGCAGCACCACTTCCTCGTAGAACTTGCGGGTGCTGCCCTGGACCATTTTCTCGATGATATCGGCCGGCTTGCCCGAGGCCGCGGCCTTCTCGCGGTAGATCGCCTGCTCGCGGGCGAGCACCGCCGGGTCGACGTCGGCGATCGACAGGGCCTGCGGGTTGGTGGCCGCCACATGCATGGCGATCTGCTTGCCGAGGTCGCCGAGCTTGCCGGCGTCGCCGGTCGACTCAAGGGCCACCAGCACGCCGATCTTGCCCAGGCCGGGACGGATGGCGGTGTGGATGTAGGACGCGACCACGCCGGTATCGACGGCCAAGGCCGCCGCGCGGCGGATGGCCATGTTCTCGCCGATGGTGGCGATCAGGTGGGTGAGCTGCTCGGACACCGTGCGGCTTTCGCCGGGGTGCGGCTGGCTCTTGAGCGCTTCGACGTCGCCCTTCACTTCCAGGGCGATCCTGGAGGCGACTTCGACGAAGTCCTGGAACAGTATGTTGCGCGCGACGAAGTCGGTCTCGGCGTTGATTTCCACCGCCGCGCCGACGTTGCCCACGGTGGCGACGCCGACGAGGCCTTCGGCGGCCACGCGGCTGGACTTCTTGGCGGCCTGGGACAGGCCCTTCTTGCGCAGCCAGTCGATGGCCGCTTCCATATCGCCGTCGGTCTGGGCGAGCGCGGTTTTGCAATCCATCATGCCCGCGCCGGTCTTTTCGCGCAGGTCTTTCACCATCTGTGCAGTGATCTGAGCCATGGAATCCTCGGGAATCCTCGAATATGGAGATACGAGGCCGCGGGGGATCGACCCCCGCGGCCTCAGTTTCGGTCGGTTCCGGCGCCGGAAGACAGCGCCGGGCTCTGAAATCAGGCTTCCGCGCCTTCTTTCTTCGGCGCGCGGGCGCGGGAGCGGGGCTTCTTCACCACGGTCGGGCCCTTGGGAGCGCCTTCGCCTTCGCCGGCGGCGTCGGGGAGTGCTTCCACCGGCGCGTTTTCGCCTTCGCCGATATCGACACCCGCGGTCTTCATTTCGTCCTGGATGCCGTCGAGCACGGTATTGGCCACCAGTTCGCAGTACAGCTTGATGGCGCGGATGGCGTCGTCATTGCCCGGGATCGGATAGGTGATGCCGGCGGGATCGGAGTTGCTGTCCAGCACGGCGACCACCGGGATATTCAGCACCTTGGCTTCGGCGACGGCGATGGATTCCTTGTTGGTGTCGATCACGAACAGGATGTCGGGCAATCCGCCCATGTCCTTGATTCCGCCCAGCGACCGGTTCAGCTTTTCCAGGTCGCGCGCGCCCATCAGCTGTTCTTTCTTGGTCAGACCGGAGGTCTGCTGTTCGTTGCCGAGACGCTCTTCCAGGTCCTTCAGGCGCTTGATGGAGTTGGAGACGGTCTTCCAGTTGGTGAGCGTGCCGCCCAGCCAGCGGTGGTTGACGTAGTACTGGCCGCAACGCTCGGCGAATTCCTTCACGATCTCCTGGGCCTGGCGCTTGGTGCCGACGAACAGCACACGGCCGCCGTTGGCGGTCACGTCATGGATGGCCTGGAGGGCGCGGCTGAGCATCGGGACGCTCTGCTGCAGGTCGATGATATGGACCCCGTCCCTCACTCCGTAGAGGAAGGGTTTCATCTTGGGGTTCCAGCGGCGGGTGTTGTGGCCGAAGTGGGCGCCAGCTTCGATCAGCTGACGCATGGAAAAGGATGGCAGCGCCATTGTGGTCCTCTGTTTTCCGGTTATGCCTCCGCGGACGAGTGACCAGGGAAACCGTTCCCCCGGCACCGGATGGACGAACTGGAACACCCAGCCGCCCGAGTCCGCGTGTGGAATGGCCGGGGATATAGGGGGTCTTTGCCCGAAAAGCAAGCAACCCCAGCGGGTTAAAGCCGGATTCCCGGACCTTTTCAGCGATTGTATCCTGGCCGGGGAACCGCCCCCCTCGGCAATCCCTTGAAAGGGCATGAGAAACGCCCAATCTAAGCCGGGCGAGCCATTTCAGGAGGATCTGCGCCCATGGACGCCACCATGACCCGGGAAGCCCTGGAACGGGCCTTGCGCGAAGGCATGCGCAAGATCAAGCGCTCGGACCTGGGCCGCATCCTCCAGCGTTCCCGGACCCTGAAGCGGCTGATCCGGGGGCCCCTGGCCGATCTCGCCAGCGACGTCTCGGTGCTGTTCGACCTGATCAAGGACTACGCCGGCGGCACCTACCGCGAGGTGCCCCGGCGCACCGTGTTCGCGGCGGCCGTGGCCTTGACCTATGTCCTCAATCCCTTCGACCTGATCCCCGATTTCATCCCCGGGGTGGGCTATGTCGATGACAGCGCCATCCTGATGCTGGTGGTCCAGTCCCTCCGCGCCGACATCGACGACTACCGCACCTGGACCCAGAAACTGGCGAAGCGGTTAAGGCACTTGAGCTTGGCGCTGTAGGGGCCAACGGCTGCGCAGGGAAATAATTGTACCGTCGATCGCGAAAGCGATTGACCCGCCGGAGGCACGGTTCAGGAAGCTCCGAGAAATTGTACCTGGTACAATTAATTCGAAATACCGCGCCCGTAGCGCCCTAAAACTCCCTGATCTCCAAAATTCCCGGGATGTTATTCAGCCCCGACAGCGTCTTCGGCTGAATCGCGAACGTCCCGGGCAAAGCCACGTCCACCTCATGCCCGTTGCTGCGTGTGGTGACGACGATGCGGCCTTTGCCGCGGCCGTCGGCGGTGAGCAGGTCCTTGAACTCATGCAGGGGCAGGCCTGAGTCGACCCGGATCTTCAGGTTGCGCACCCGCGCCGCCACCGCCTTCTCCAGGGATTCGATCCGGCTGCCGAGCAGGCGGAGTTTTTCGTCCTCGATCTGGCCATCGAGGGTCAGCAGCACCGGCGTTCCGGAATCCAGAAGCTCGCGCGACGCGGACAGCACTTCCGAGAACACCATCACCTCGAATGAACCGGTGTCGTCGGACAGCGCGATGAAGGCGTACTTGTTGCCGCGCTTGCCCACCCGTTCGCGCTTGGACACCACCGTGCCCGCCATGCGGATCGGCCGCGCCACGTCGCCGGCGGTCAGGTTGGGCAGGTCCTTGGCCTTCACCACCGCCAGCGCCTGCAAGGTGCCGGCGTAGGCGTCCAAGGGATGCGCCGAGAGATAGAAGCCGATGGCGTCGAATTCGTTGGCGAGTTTCTCCATCGGCCGCCAGTCGGGGATCTCGGGCAGCGACAGCTTCACCGCCGGGCCTTCGGCGCCGAACAGGCTGACCTGCTTGGAGACGCGGTCGCTGGCGCGGCTCTGGGCGTGGCGCAGAACCCCCTCGAGGCCCGCCAGCAACTGCGCGCGGTTGGCGTGAAGTGAATCGAACGCTCCGGCCCGCACCAGGTTCTCCAGCAGGCGCTTGTTGATGACACCGCCGTCGATGCGGTTGGCGAAGTCCATGAGGTTCTTGAACGGACCTTTGGCGCGCTCCTTGACCAGCGCCTCCATGGCGCCGGTGCCGACATTGCGCACAGCCGCGAGCGCATAGCGTATGGCCGCCTTCTTGCCCTCGGCGTGTTCCACCGAGAACGTCACATCCGAGGCATTGATGTCGGGCGGCAACAGCGTGATGCCGAGACGCTCGACCTCGGCGCGGAACATCGCCAGCTTGTCGGTGTTGTGCATATCGAGCGTCATCGACGCCGCCAGGAACTCGACCGGATAGTTCGCCTTCAGGTAAGCGGTCTGGTAGGCCACCAGGGCGTAGGCCGCCGCGTGGGACTTGTTGAAGCCGTAGCCCGCGAATTTCTCGATGGTCTCGAAGATCACGCCGGCGCGTTCGGGCTTGATGTTCTGGGTGCCCGCGCCTTCGACGAACTTGTCGCGCTGGGCGTCCATCTCCGCCTTGATCTTCTTGCCCATGGCGCGACGCAGAAGGTCGGCGCCGCCGAGGCTGTAGCCCGCCAGGATCTGCGCGGCCTGCATCACCTGCTCCTGGTAGACCATGATCCCGTAGGTTTCCTTCAGGATCGGCTCCAGCGAGGGATGCATGTAGTCGATGGGCTCGCGGTTATGCTTGCGGTTGATGAAGCTCGGGATGTTGTCCATCGGACCCGGGCGGTACAGCGCCACCACGGCGATCAGGTCCTCGAACACGTCGGGCTTCAGGTTGCGGAGCACGTCACGCATGCCCGTGCTTTCAAACTGGAACACGCCCACCATGTCGGCCTTCATCAGCATCTCGAAGGTACGCCGGTCGTCGAGTGGGATATGGGCGATGTCGAGTTCAACATCGCGCTTGCGCAAGAGCTTCACCGCCGTATCGATGACGGTGAGGGTCTTCAACCCCAGGAAGTCGAACTTCACCAGGCCGGCGTTCTCCACCCACTTCATGTTGAACTGGGTCACCGGCATGTCGGACTTGGGATCGCGGTAGAGCGGCACCAGTTCGTCCAGCGGCCGGTCGCCGATCACCAGGCCGGCGGCGTGCACGCCGGCATGGGCGTAGAGCCCTTCCAGCTTGAGCGAGATGTCGAGCAGATGTTTGACGCTCTCGTCGGTGTCGCGCAGGGTTTGAAGCTCGGGCTCGGCGTTCACCGCCTGCTCCAGGGTCACCGGATTGGCGGGATTGTTGGGCACCATTTTGCAGATCTTGTCGACGTAGCCGAGCGGCATCTCGAGCACGCGGCCGACGTTGCGCAACACCGCGCGCGCCTGGAGCTTTCCGAAGGTGATGATCTGCGCGACGCGATCACGTCCGTATTCGTTCTGCACATAGCGGATCACCTCGTCGCGGCGGTCCTGGCAGAAGTCGATATCGAAGTCGGGCATGGATACGCGTTCGGGGTTCAGGAACCGCTCGAACAGCAGGCCGAAGCGCAAAGGGTCAAGGTCGGTGATGGTCAGCGCCCAGGCCACCACCGAGCCGGCGCCCGAACCGCGCCCCGGGCCGACCGGGATGTCGTGTTCCTTGGCCCACTGGATGAAGTCCGCGACGATCATGAAGTAGCCGGCGAAGCCCATTTTAACAATCATGTTGGCTTCGTAGTCCAGGCGCTCGCGGTAGGGCTTGGCGGCGTGGGCCTTCTCGTCGCCGCTCATGCCGGGCTTGAAGACCTGGGCTTCCAGGCGCGCTTCCAGGCCGGCCTTGGCAAGATCGCGCAAGGCCTCTTCTTCCGTGCGGTTCCCGGTCTTGGGCGAGCGCGGCAGGATCGGTTTGCGCTCATTGACCTTGAAGGCGCAGCGCTTGGCGATGACCGCGGTGTTGGCGACGGCCTCGGGCAGGTCGGCGAACAGCGCCTCCATCTCCGCGGCGCTCTTGAAGCGGTGTTCGGGCGTCAGGCGGCGGCGGTTGTGCATCGAGACGAAGGACTTCTCGGCGATGCAGATCAGGGCGTCGTGGGCGGCGTACATGCCTTCGTCGGCGAAGAAACATTCGTTGGTGGCGACCAGCGGGATGTCGTAGGCGTAGGCGATGTCGATCAGCGCGCTCTCGATGCGCTCCTCGGCCTTGAGGCCATGGCGCATGATCTCGATGTAGAGCCGGCCGGGGAAAATCTCCGCCAGCTTCTGCACGCAGTCCTCGGCCTTGATGCGCTGGCCGTCGAGCAGGTGGCGCCCCACCGTGCCGGCCGGCCCGGCGGTGAGCGTGATCAGTCCGGCGGAATGTGCCTTCAAGTCATCCCAGGAAACCTGCGGCGTTTCGCCGGTGGTGGTCTCGACAAAGGCCTTGCTCACCAGGCGGATCAGGTTCTCATAGCCCTCGGCGTTCTGGCACAGCACCACCAGGGCGTCGGGCTCAGGCTGGCGCCCCGCCTGCCCGCCCTGGCTTGAATGACCGTTGGAGGTGTCCTCGCGGCGGATGGCCAGCTGGCAGCCGACAATGGGCTGGATGCCGAGCTTGGCGCACTCGGACGAAAACTCCAGGGCGCCGAACAGGTTGCGCGTATCGGTGAGCGCCACTGCCGGCATTTCGGCCTTGGCGCAGAGGCCCGCCAGCTTGCCGATCTTGATGGCCCCTTCCGCCAGCGAATAGGCCGAATGGACGCGCAGATGGACGAAGGGCGATTTGGACATACCTTAGAATTCCATAGCCCCTGCCCGGCTGTCAGCCGCCGGTCCCGGGTTATCCACAGAAATGTGCGATAGGCGGGTTTGGGCGCAGCCGCTATCCTTCGGCCCCAACCTTTTGGGGAGCCCGCCATGGACAAAGTACTCGAACACGAACTCAGCATCGCCTCGACGGGTGTGCTGTCGCGCCGTTTCGCGGTCACCACCCTCGCCACCGGATTCGCCATGGCGGTGATGCCGGTCTCGGCCCAGACCATCACCACCGACAGCAACGGTCTGACCGCCGGCGAAGTGCAGATCCCCGCCGTCGGCGGCGGTATCCCCGGTTACCGCGCCATGCCCGCGGCCCGCGGCAAGTATCCGGTGGTGCTGGTGGTGCAGGAGATCTTCGGCGTCCATGAGCATATCAAGGACCTGTGCCGGCGCCTCGCCAAGGCCGGCTACTACGCCATCGCCCCCGAGATGTACGCCCGCCAGGGCGACGTCTCCAAGCTCTCGTCCATCGACGACATCCGCCCGATCGTCGCCAAGGTGCCCGATAGCCAGGTCATGCAGGACCTGGACTCGGCGGTGAATTTCGCCCGCGCCAGCGGCAACGCGGATACCACGAAAGTCGCCGTCACCGGCTTCTGCTGGGGCGGGCGCATCACCTGGATGTACACCGCCCACAGCGCATCCGTGAAAGCCGGCGTCGCATGGTACGGCGCCCTGATCGGCGCCGCCAACGAGATGAAGCCCACCAATCCCATCGACGAGATCAAGAATCTGCATGCGCCGGTGCTCGGCCTTTATGCCGGCAAGGACACCGGCATCACCATGGCCCATGTCGACCAGATGCGCGCGGCCTTGAAGGCCGCCAACAACCCCTCGCGCATCGACGTCTATCCCGACGCCGAACACGGCTTCAACGCCGACTACCGCCCCAGCTACAACGCCGCCGACGCCAAGGACGGCTGGGCCAAGATGCTGGCCTGGTTCAAACAGAACGGCGTGGCGTAGTACCAGGCACAGACGGTCATCCTCCGGCGCCGCCTCTTGGCGGAGTCCCGAGGATGACGGTTGAGTTTATTTACCTTCGAGGAGGCTTCGCAGCATCCACGCGGTCTTTTCGTGGACTTGCAGGCGCTGGGTCACCAGGTCGATGGTCGGCTGGTCGTTGGCCTTCTCCGCCGCCGGCAGCACGGCGCGGGCGGTCTTGGCCACCTGCTCATGACCCTTCACCAGGTCGCGCACCATGTCGGTGGCCTTGGGCACGCTCTCTTCTTCCTTGATGCTGGTGAGCTTGGCGATCTGCTTGTAGGTGCCAGGCGCCACTTCACCCAAAGTACGGATACGCTCGGCGATCAAATCCACCGCCAACCAGATCTCGTTGTACTGAGTCTCGAACATGAGATGCAGGGTCTGGAACATCGGGCCGGTGACGTTCCAATGATAATTGTGGGTCTTCAGGTAGAGCGTGTAGGTGTCCGCGAACAGCTTGGCGAGGCCGCCGGCGATGGCCTTGCGGTCTTTCTTGTCGATGCCGATATCGATGTCCATGGCTGCGCCTCCTGGGCTTTAGAATAGTTCAAATTATCCCGCCGCCCGCCGGAGAACGTCAAGCGTTACGCGGTTAAATTAAACCGACGTCAACACGCCATGGGCGAGACGCACGGTGCGGTCCATCCGTGCCGCGAGCGCCGGATTATGGGTCGCGATCAGCGCGGCGAGACCATGACTGCGCGCCAGCGCGATGAACTGGGCGAACACCGCTTCCGAGGTATCGGGATCGAGGTTGCCGGTGGGCTCATCCGCTAGCAACAGCGCCGGCCGGTTGGCCAGCGCGCGGGCGATGGCGACGCGCTGCTGCTCGCCGCCCGAGAGTTGGCCGGGGCGATGCTCGGCGCGGGCCGCGAGGCCCATGGCGGCGAGCAGTTCCCGCGCCCGCGCCTTGGCGTCCGATTTGGCGACGCCGGCGATCATCTGCGGGACGACGATATTCTCCTCGGCGGAGAACTCGGGCAGCAGGTGGTGGAACTGATAGACGAAACCGAGCTTGGAGCGGCGCAACTCGGTGCGGCGCTGATCGCCGAGCGCGCCGCAGTCCTCGCCCGACAGCCGCACCTGGCCGCCGTCGGGCAGTTCAAGCAGGCCGGCGATATGCAGAAGAGTGGATTTGCCGGCGCCCGACGGCCCCACCAGCGCCACGACCTCGCCCTTGCCGACCGTCAGTTCGGCGCCGCGCAGCACTTGCAGCGTGCTGCCGCCCTGCACGAAATTGCGCTGCAGATTCTTGAGTTCAAGGACCGGTTCACTCATAGCGCAGCGCCTCGACCGGATCGGTCTTGGCCGCGCGCCAGGACGGATAAATCGTCGCCGCGAAGGACAGCGCCAGCGCCATGGCGACGATGGAGGCGGTCTCGCGCCATTCCATCTTGGCGGGGATCTGGGTCAGGTAATAAACCTCGGGCGAGAACACTTCCGTGCCGGTGATATAGCGCAAGGCCTGATGCACATGCTCGATATTGTCGCAGAACGCCAGGCCGAGACCGAACCCCAGCAAGGTGCCGATGACGCCGACGCTGGCGCCGGCGATGAAAAACACGCGCATCACCATGCCGCGCGTGGCGCCCATGGTGCGCAGGATGGCGATGTCCGAGCCCTTGTCCTTGACCAGCATGATCAGGCCCGAGACCACGTTCAGCACCGCCACCAGGATGATCATGGTCAGGATCAGGAACATGACGTTGCGCTCGACCTCGAGCGCATTGAAATAGGCCTGGTTGGTCTGTTCCCAGGACAGGACGCGCGTGCGCGGACCGAGAGCCTGTTCGACCTGCCCGGATATGGCGCGGGCCAGGTCGGGGTCGTTCACACGCACCTCGAAGCTGGTGACCCCGCCCGGCACCTTGAAATAGGTCTGGGCCAGCGCCAAGGGCATGAACACGATGGAACTGTCGTATTCGCTCATGTCGGTGTTGAACACGCCGCTGACCAGGAACGAGGCCGAGCGCGGCGCCGAGCCGAAGGCGGTGACATTGCCATTGGGCGATACCAGGGTGAGTTCGTCCCCGGCCCTCACCCCGAAGCGCTCGGCCATGCGGACGCCGATGAGGATGCCCTCGCCGCCGTTGAACTCCGAGAGCGAACCGTCGACGATATGGTCGGAGACGCGGGAGAGCTTGTCCATGTCTTCCCAGCGCATGCCGCGGACCAGGGCGCCGGCGGCCGCGGCCTTGGACGCCGCCAGCACCTGGCCCTCGATGATCGGCGTGACATTGGCGACGCCCGGGATTGCCGCGACCGTCTTGGCCTTGGCGTCATAGTCCTGGATCATCGACTCCCGCGCCGCCGGGTAGATGTTGATATGCCCGTTGACGCCGAGGATGCGGTCCAGGATGTCGGCGCGGAAGCCGTTCATCACCGCCATGACGATGATGAGGGTAGCGACGCCCAGCGCGATCCCCACCAGGGAGAACCCGGCGATGACCGAGACAAAACCCTCCTTGCGCCGCGCCCGGAGGTAGCGGAGCGCCACCATGCGTTCGAAGGCGCCGAAGATCATGCGAAGGCCTCCCAGCCTTGGCCTATTCCTTTTTTGTCATTCTTGGACCGAAGGTCCGAGAATCCAGAGGTGTCTGTTTTTTTCTTGGTATGAAAAACCAGAAACGAAAAACCCCTGGATTCTCGCACGGCTTCGCCGCGCAAGAATGACAGTGAAAGGGTTGAAGCGGCGGCTCGCACTAAGCCATTACCTTATTCAGTGCCGCATCGAGGCTTAGTTCTTCCTTGGCCCCGCCGGCGCGGCGCTTGAACTCCACCACGCCCTTGGCGACGCCCTTCGGCCCGATGACGATCTGACTGGGGATGCCGATCAGGTCCATGTCGGCGAACTTCACGCCCGGCCGTTCGTCGCGGTCGTCGTAGAGCACGTCGATCTTGGCCTTCTGCAGCTTGGCATAGAGGTCGTTGCAGGCGGCGTCGCAACCGGCGTCTCCCGGCTTTAGGTTGATGATGCCGACCTTGAACGGCGCCACGCTGTCCGGCCAGACGATGCCGTTCTCGTCGTGGCTGGCCTCGATGATGGCGCCCACCAGGCGCGACACGCCGATGCCGTAGGACCCCATCATCACGGCGACGGGATTGCCGTCCGGGCCGATGACGCTGGCCTTCATGGGTTCGGAGTACTTCTTGCCAAAGTGGAAAATGTGGCCCACTTCGATGCCGCGGGCGCTGACCAGGTCCGCGCCGAGCTTTTCGCCCACCACCGGATCGTGCTTCTCGTCGGTGGCGGCGTAATAACTGGTCCAGTCGTCGATGATGTGCTGGAGGTCGGCGTCGTAAACCACGTTCTCGGGCGCCGGCTTTTCCAAGAGCGCCTTGTGGCAGAACACGGCGCTTTCGCCGGTGTCGGCCAATACGATGAATTCGTGGCTAAGGTCACCGCCGATGGGGCCGGAATCCGCCTTCATGGGAATCGCTTTGAGGCCGAGACGCGCGAAGGTGCGCAGGTAAGCCACGAACATCTGGTTATAGGCGTGCTTGGAGCGCGGATAGTCGATGTCGAAGGAATACGCGTCCTTCATCAGGAACTCGCGCCCGCGCATGACGCCGAAGCGGGGCCGCACCTCGTCGCGGAACTTCCAGTGGATCTGGTAGAGGTTCTTGGGCAGGTCGCGGTAGCTTTTGATGTTGTTGCGGAAGATGTCGGTCACCACCTCTTCGTGGGTGGGACCGTAGAGCATGTCGCGCTCATGCCGGTCCTTGATGCGCAGCATCTCGGGGCCGTAATCGTCGTAACGGCCGCTCTCCTTCCACAGCTCGCCCGACTGGACGGTCGGCATGATGATTTCCTGGGCGCCGGCGGCGTTCTGCTCCTCGCGCACGATGCGGGCGATGTTGTTCAGAACCATGGTCCCCAGCGGCAGCCAGTTGTAGATGCCGGCGGCGTGCTGGCGCACCATGCCGGCGCGCAGCATCAGGCGATGGGAGACGATCTGGGCCTCGCTGGGGTTCTCTTTCAGCGTGGGCAGGAACAGGCGTGACGAACGCATGAGAAGTCCTTGGAAAGTCTAGGTTTCAGTCCGCCGGACCATAGGCGAACAGCGCGCCGGAGGCAACAAAACGCACTACTTGCGCGGCGGTTCCGGCTTTTCTGTCGGAAGCTTAATGCCCTTGGCGTCAAAGCCTTGGCGGCAGGCGGAGGCCAGCAGGGCCTCGTCCTGGGGCTGCAGGCGCTGGTCGTTCCAGTAGAGATCGTTACCTCGGACCGAAAGCGTCCCCAGGGAGGCCTGGCCGTTGAAGGGCATCACCTTGCGCACCGGGTCCTGGGCCTTGCCCCTGTTGCGGCTGTCCCGTAGCGCTAGGCGGTCGGCGAGGTCGACGCCGATCTGGATGTCAATGGACTCAGGCAGGGTCATACCGTAGCCGCCGCCCAGGTCGGCGGGCGCCACCGATTTCCCATGCACATCCACGCCAGGCTTGTATTCGACGTCGGCAGAGGGTTTATGGCCGACGATACGCTGGCAGTCCGTAACGGAAATAGAAAGAGCCTGGTTCTGCGCAAGAGCCGCACCCGGCATAAGAAGTGCCGCGAGAACCAGTCCGCGCTTCATTTCCTGGCGACCTCTTCCACTTCCACCAGGGTGCCGGCGAAATCCTTGGGGTGCAGGAACAACACCGGTGTGCCATGGGCGCCGATCTTGGGTTCGCCGTCGCCCAGCACGCGCTTGCCGGCAGCCTTGAGCCGATCGCAGGCCTGGTAGATGTCTTCCACTTCGAACGACATGTGATGAATGCCGCCGGCGGGATTGGCCTCCAGGAACTTGGCGATGGGCGATTTCTCGCCGAGCGGATGCAGCAGCTCGATCTTGGTGTTGGGGAGTTCCACGAACACCACCGTCACGCCGTGCTCCGGCAGGTCCTGGGGCGCGGATACTTTCGCGCCCAGCACATCCCGGTAGGTGGCCGTGGCCGCGGCCAGGTCCGGCACGGCGACGGCGACATGATTCAAACGGCCGATCATTCTACTTTCCTCGGACTACTTTCCTCGGGCGCTTCGTTTTTCTCCCTGTCATCCTCCGACGCGTAGCGCGACCGGGAGATCCATGCTTCACCGAAAATGACAGAAGAGACCTTGGTCGATCATACCCTTTGCAGATGCACCTTGACCACCGGCTTGCGCGGCGAGAACGCCTTGCGCACGGTGTTTCGCAGCGTCTCCTCGACCTCGCCGTCGTCGCGTTTGGCCCGCTTGGGCAGGCGTTCCACCGCCTTGCTCAGGCGTTCGTCCCATTCCCGTTCGTCCAGAGGGTCGCCGGTGCCGAGCACCGTCACCCGCGGGTCGTCGGCGATTTCGCCGTCGTCATACAGGCTGACCGTCACCACGGCGGCGCCTTCGTAGAACATCTTCTTGCGGTCACGCAGCGACGGCGCGCCCAAAGGCACCACCTCGCCGCCTTCCCAGGTGTATCGCCCGGCCCAGACCTTGCCGGCCACATGGGCGCCGGAGCCGTCCTCGCCCGGCCGGCTCGCCAGTCTCACCGCGCCGCCGTTCTCCACCAGCACCGTGTACGGCACCTGGCATTCCTTGGCGAGCGCGGCATGGGCGCGCATATGCAGGGCCTCGCCGTGCACCGGGATCGCCACGCGCGGGCGCACCGTCTGGTACATCTCGCGCAGTTCGTCGCGCGCCGGATGGCCCGAGACATGGATGAAGTGATCGCGGGTGGTGACGATCTCGACATTGTTGCGGGCGAGTTGGTTCTGGAGCTTGGAGATGGCCTTCTCGTTGCCCGGAATCACGCGCGAGGAGAAGATGCAGACATCGCCCTCCTCCAACGTGACGTCGGAATGCATGTCGAAGGCGATGCGCGTCAGGGCCGCGCGGCCCTCGCCCTGGCTGCCGGTGCAGATGTAGAGCACCTTGTCCTTGGGCAGGAAGGCGGCGTCCGCCGCCTCATAGAACCGCAAGTCGTCGGCGAGATAGCCGGTGCGCCGCGCGGTCTCGGCGATGCGCCACAGGGACGCCCCCACCAGCGCCACGTCGCGCCCGTTGGCCGCCGCGGCACGCGCGATGGAGTCCAGGCGCGCGACGTTGGAGGCGAAACAGCCGACGGCGATGCGGCCGGTGTAACGCCCGAACAATTCGGTCAAACTGTCGCGCACTTCGCGCTCGGAGCCCGCCTCGCCTTCCGTGAAGACGTTGGTGGAATCACCCACCAGCGCCAGGACATTGTCATCGCCGAGGGCGCGCAATCTCGCCTTGTCGGTGGCCTCGCCGACCAGCGGTTCGGGATCGAACTTCCAGTCGCCGGTGTGGAACACCGTGCCGTATTTGGAGCGGATGGCGAGCGCGTTGGGCTCGGGGATGGAATGGGTGAGCGTGACGAAGTCCACGGTGAACGGACCGATCCTGGCCTGTCCGCCCAGGGGAATCACCGTCACCGGCACCTCGTCCTCAAGGCCTGTTTCCTTGAGCTTGTATTTCAGGAACTCGGCCGCGAACGGCGTACAGTAGACCGGGCACTTCAGGAGCGGCCACAGGTAGGCCACCGCGCCGATATGATCCTCATGCGCGTGGGTGACGATCAGGCCCTTCAGATGTTCGCGGCGCTCGGCGATGAAACTCGGGTCCGGCATAACCACGTCGAGGCCGGGAATGGACTCGTCACCGAAGGTGACCCCGAGGTCGACCATCAGCCAGGCGCCGTCGCAGCCGTAGAGATTGAGGTTCATGCCGATCTCGCCGGCCCCGCCCAGGGGCACGAACCACAGGCCTTTATCCAGGCCCTGGGGCAGATCGGACTCGGGGGCGGGTTTCTTGCGCTTCAAGATACGGATTATGTGGCGTTGCGCTGATGGACCTGCAAGAGGCCGCGCAGGGTCAGGTCGTGGTCGATATGCTCGATCACCGATGTGGCCTCGGCGAACAATGGCGCAAGTCCGCCGGTGCCGACGACCGTGAGCTTCTTCTTCTCCAACGCTTCCCGCTCGGCCCTGATGCGCGCGACCAGGCCTTCGATCAGGCCGATATAGCCCCAGAACACGCCCGAGGTCATGGCCGCCACGGTGTTGGTGCCGACCACCGGCGCCTGCCCCGGGTTCACCACCGGCAGGCGCGGCAACTGGGCGGTCGCCATATGCAGGGCTTCCATGGAGAGGTTGATCCCCGGCGCGATGCAGCCGCCGCAATAGGCGCCGGCGGAGTCCACCACGTCGAAGGTGGTCGCCGTCCCGAAGTCGATGATGATCAGC
This sequence comes from Rhodospirillaceae bacterium, assembly GCA_041905795.1. Taxonomy (GTDB): domain Bacteria; phylum Pseudomonadota; class Alphaproteobacteria; order Rhodospirillales; family Rhodospirillaceae; genus SHVO01. The sequence continues at coordinate 154,489 of JAYRKL010000004.1, forward strand.
GGGCCGCCGTAGGCGGCATGGGCGGCGATGGCGTTGATGACGCGGTCGGCGCCGGCTTCCTTTGGGTTGTCGAGGCGGATGCTGGCGCCCAGGTCCAGGTCCTTGTCGCCGACGAACCGCGCCTTGCACCCGAAATACCGCTCGCACATGCGCGCGAGGTCGAAGTTCCGGCCCGGCACCACCGAGGCGACGATGGCGGCGGTGATGCGCGCAGCCTTGAGCCCTTCGCGCTCCAGAAGCTCGCTCAGCCAGACGCCGAATTCATCCGAGGTGCGTTCGGTCTTGGTGGCGGCGCGCCATTGGCCGCGCAGGGTCTCGCCCTCGTAAACCGCGAAGACGATATTGGTGTTGCCGCAGTCGATGGCGAGCAGCATCAGCTGTTCCCTAACAAGACGTCGCCGGCCAGGATCCTTTGCCGGCCGCCGGGGGTGTCTATCAGCAATGCGCCGTCGGCGTCCAAACCACCAAAGGTACCGGTAATGACGCCTGTCCCAGGGTTCACGGTGATGGGCGACCCCTCGGCCGGGCCCATCTCCAGCCAGGCCGAACGGGTGGCGGCGAAGCCCTTCTCCCGCCATGTCGCCAGCCCGGCCGCCAGGAAGCGCGACAGGACGGTCAGGGCATGAGCCGCGGTGGTGTCGATGTGGTGATCGGCGAGCGCCGTGACCGGGTATGTGGGATTGGCGACGTCGACAGCCCTCAGGTTGATGCCGATCCCGAGCACGATCCATTCCCGGCCGTCGGCGCCGCGGGTCAGCTCCGGCAGGATGCCGGACGCCTTGGCGCCTTCCACCAGCACGTCGTTGGGCCACTTGCAGGTGACCTGGGGCGGGGCGGCGTTGTGGCGCGGCAGGTCGAGGATGGTGTCCGCCACCGCGCGGGCGGCGACGAACCCAAGCTGCGGCGCGTCCTGGGCACGGGCGGCGGCCGTGATCAGGTAGGAGGCGTAGACGTTGCCCGGCGGGCCCTCCCAGGTGCGGCCCGACCGGCCGCGGCCGCCGGTCTGGGCGTGGGCCCACATCAGCACGCCCTCGGAAAGCTCGGCGCCGCTCTCCACCAGGCGCAGGAGCGCGCTGTTGGTGCTGTCGAGGGTCTCGAACGCCATGAGCTTCCAGCCCGTGGGCAGATACGGTTCCGGCGGCGCGTGGGCGGCGGAGATATAAACGTCGTTCATGCCGGCCTTTCGGGACCGGCGCAGTCCTCGAATCAGCCGAGGAACAACGCCTTGGCGGCCGTTTCCGCCCCGCTCACCAGCTGCGCGGGGTAGACGAAGTACACCAGCATCAGCAGGCTCGACGCGGCCATCAGCACGCCGGTCAGTATACCCGGCTTGTCGAGCTGCACGGTGGCTTCGTCGAAGTACACCAGCTTGATGATGCGGATGTAATAGAAGGCGCCGATGACGCTGGAAAGCAAGCCGATGATCGCCAGGGGCACGAAGCCCGCGTTCACCGCGGCCACGAAGATGAAGTACTTGCCGAGGAAGCCGGCGAGCGGCGGGATGCCGGCCATCGAGAACATCAGCGCGGCGACCGCCGCCGCCATCAGCGGGTTGGTCTTGGCCAGGCCGGAGAGGTCGGTGATGTCTTCGACATAGCGGCCCTTGACGCGCATGGACAGGACCACCGCGAAGGTGCCGACGTTCATGACGACATAGATCAGCAGGTAGAACAGGAGGCCGCGGGCCCCCTCCTCGTTGCCGACCGCGAGGCCGATGAGGGCGTAACCGACGTGGCCGATGGAGCTGTAGGCCATCAGGCGCTTGATGTTCTTCTGGGTGATGGCCGCCACCGATCCCCACAGCATGGACAGGATCGAGATCAGCACGATCACCTGCTGCCACTGTTCGATCATGGAAGCGAACGGCCCCACCAGGACGCGCAGGAACAGGCACAGCGCCGCCACCTTGGGCGCCACCGAGAAGAAGGCGGTGATCGGCGTCGGTGCGCCCTGATAGACGTCCGGCGTCCACATGTGGAACGGCGCCGCCGAAACCTTGAAGGCCAGTCCGGCGATCACGAACACGACGCCGACGATGACCCCGATGCTGGCGGGCCCCGACTTGATGGCGGTGGCCAAGCCGTCAAAGGTGGTGGTGCCGCCGAAGCCGTAGACCAGCGATGAGCCGTAGAGCAGCAAACCCGACGCGAGCGCGCCGAGTACGAAGTACTTCACGCCGGCTTCGGTCGAGCGCACGTCGTCGCGGCGGAAGGCCGCCAGCACATAGAGCGACAGGCTCTGCAGTTCCAGGCCGACATACAGCGAGATCAGGTCGTTGGCCGAGATCATCATCATCATGCCGACGACCGAGAACAGCACGATCACCGGCAGTTCGAAGCGCGCGACCTTCTCGTCATGGGCCCAGCTGTTAATCAGGAGAAGCGTGAGCCCGGCTCCGATCAGGGTCAGGATCTTGGCGAAGGAGGTGAAGGCGTTGACCAGGAACAGGTCGTTGAACGCGGTTCCCGCGCCTTTGATGTTGAGGATCAGCGCCACCGTCACCGCCATGACGGCCACGGCCAGCCAACTGGTGGCGTTGGTGGAGTCTTTCGTGCGGAACACGCCGGCGATCAGGAGCACCATGGCGGCGGCGGCCATGAACAGCTCGGGAACCGCGGGGATGAGGAATGCGGGCATGGTGGTATTCCTTACCGCAGCCAGGCCAGGAGCCGGCTGCCGAACTCCGTCCCAAGCGGGGTGATGTCGGCGGAGTTCTTGAGGGCGGCGTGATAGCCCGAGACCAGTTCGGCCACGGACTGGTTCATGATGCCGAGGAACGACATGGGGTACACGCCCATCCACATCACCACGGCGAGGATCGGCACGAAGATGGCGATTTCGCGCGGCTCGAGGTCGAGCATGGCCTTGACGTCGTCCTTGGTCAGCTCGCCGTAGACCACGCGGCGGTAAAGATAGAGCATATAGGCCGCGCCCAGCACCACGCCGGTGGCGGCCAGCAGCGCGGCGGTCGAGGACGCCTGGAAGGTGCCGGTCAGCACCAGGAACTCGCCGACGAAACCCGCCGTTCCCGGCAAGCCTACAGAGGCCAGCATGAACACCATGAAGGCGAAGGCGTACTTGGGCATGTTGTTGACGAGGCCGCCGTAACGGCCGATCTCGCGGGTGTGCAGGCGGTCATAGACCACGCCGACGCAGAGGAAGAGCGCGCCGGAGACCACGCCGTGGGACAGCATCTGGAAGATCGCCCCTTCCACCGCCTGCTGGTTGGCGGCGAACACGCCGATGGTGACGAAGCCCATGTGCGCGACCGACGAATAGGCGATCAGCTTCTTCATGTCCTCCTGCACCAGCGCCACGAGCGAGGTGTAGATCACGGCGATGATCGAGAGCGTATAGACCATCGGCGTGAAGTAGGCGGAGGCCTCGGGCAGCATCGGCAGCGAGAACCGCAGGAAGCCGTATCCGCCCATCTTCAAGAGCACGCCGGCCAGGATCACCGATCCGGCGGTGGGCGCGTCGACGTGGGCGTCGGGCAGCCAGGTGTGCACCGGCCACATCGGCACCTTGACGGCGAACGAGGCGAACATGCCGAGCCACAGCCAGTACTGCATTTCGCGGCTGAACTGGGCCTGCATCAGGGCCGGGATGTCGGTGGTGCCGACCTGGAAGTACATGGCCAGCAGCGCCACCAGCAGCAGGACGGACCCCGTCAGGGTGTAAAGGAAGAATTTGAAGGCGGAGTAGACGCGCCGGCCGCCGCCCCAGACGCCGATGATCAGGAACATCGGGATCAGAACGCCTTCGAAGAAGACGTAGAACAGCACCATATCCATGGCGCAGAACATGCCGACCATCATGGTCTCGAGGATCAGGAAAGCCACCATGTACTCGCGCACCATCTTGGTGATGGCCTCCCAGGACGCGAGGATGCAGATCGGCATCAGGAAGGTGGACAGGATCACGAACAGCATCGAGATGCCGTCCACGCCCATGTGGTAGCCGATGCGGTACTGCGGCAGCCAGTCGAAGCGTTCCTCGAACTGGAAGGCGGCGGTGCCGGGCTGGAAGTAGATCCAGATCGTCAGCGACAGCACGAAGGTCAGCAAGGTGGTCCACAGCGCGATGATGCGCGACTGCTTGGCCACCACATCCGGCTTGCCGCCGAGGCTGAGGATGATCAGCGCCCCCACCAGCGGCAGGAAGGTGATGATCGACAGGATCGGGGAGTGTGTGAGGAAGTTACCCATGATCGTATCCCCCGCCCTAACCCGGTTTTCCGACGACGAACCAGGTCACGATGATCGCGATCCCGGCGATCATGGCGAAGGCGTAGTGGTAAAGGTAGCCCGACTGGACGCGGCCCAGGCGGCGCGCGGCCGCGGCGGTCAAGGCCGACAGGCCGTCGGGACCGAAGCGGTCGATGACGCCGGCGTCGCCGCGCTTCCACAGGAAGCGGCCGATGCGGAAGGCGTTCCTGGTGAAGACAACGTCATAGAGTTCGTCGAAGTACCACTTCTTGAGCAGGAACTGGTACAGCGCCGGGAAGGTGGCGGCGAGCTTGCCGGGAATCTCCGGACGGCGGATGTAGAACTGATACGCCAGCGCCAGGCCCGACAGGCTGAGCAAGAGCGGCAGCAGCGCGACCAGATGGCCCACCGCCGTCATATGCTCTTCGTGCTCATGCATCTTGTGCAGCGAGTCCTGGGTCGGCAGCACCTTGATGGCCTCGCCCCAGAAATGCTCGCGGCCTTCGCCGACGAAGTAATGCACGCCGAGCATGCCCGCGAACACCGCGCCGACGGCGAGCACGCCGAGGGGAACAGTCATGATCTTCGGGCTCTCGTGGATATGCTCCATGGTGTGGTGGTCGGCGCGCGGGCTGCCGAAGAACGTCAGGAAGGTCAGGCGCCAGGAGTAGAACGAGGTCAGGAACACCACGATCATGCCGAGCAGATAGGCGTAATTGCCGGTCGAGGTATGAGCGGCCAGCGCCGCTTCCAGGATGGTGTCCTTGGAGAAGTAGCCGGCGAACGGCGGGATGCCGGTGAGCGCCAGGTTGCCGATCACCATGACCGTGAAGGTCACCGGGATCAGCTTCCAGATCCCGCCCATCTTGCGGATGTCCTGCTCGTCCGACATGGCGTGGATCACCGAGCCCGCGCCCAGGAACAACAGCGCCTTGAACCAGGCATGGGTCATCAGGTGGAACACGCCCGCCTGGTAGGCCGAGACGCCGCAGGCGAAGAACATGTAGCCCAGCTGCGAGCAGGTCGAATAAGCGATAATGCGCTTGATGTCGGTCTGTACCAGGCCGCAGGTGGCGGCGAAGAAGCAGGTGGTGGCGCCGATGAAGGTGACGAACGCCAGCGCGTCCGGCGCGTATTCGAACAAGGGCGACATGCGCGCCACCAGGAACACGCCGGCGGTCACCATGGTCGCGGCATGGATCAGCGCCGACACCGGCGTCGGGCCTTCCATGGCGTCCGGCAGCCAGGTGTGCAGGCCGATCTGGGCCGATTTGCCCATGGCGCCGACGAACAGCAGCAGGCAGGTGATGGTGATGGCATGGGCGTGGATGCCGAAGAAGGTCGCCTGCGCATCGGCTTTGCCGGGGACGGCGGCGAAGATCACGTCGAACTGCACCGCGTCGAACAGGAAGTAGACCCCGAAGATGCCGAGCAGGAACCCGAAGTCGCCGACACGGTTGACGACGAAGGCCTTGATGGCGGCGGCGTTGGCCGAGGGCTTCTTGAACCAGAATCCGATCAGCAGGTAGGACACCAGGCCCACCCCTTCCCAGCCGAAGAACACCTGCACCAGGTTGTCCGCGGTCACCAGCATCAGCATGGCGAAGGAAAACAGCGACAGATACGCCATAAAGCGCGGCTGGGAATCGTCGTGGGACATGTAGCCCACGGCGTAGATGTGGATCAGCGTCGAGACGCAGGTGACGGTCAGCACCATCACCGCCGACAGGGTGTCGAACCTGAGCGCCCAGTTGGCCTCGAAGGTGCCCGACGACACGAAGGTCATCAGGTTGACGGTGTGGGCATTGCCGTGCAGCGCCACGTCGACGAAGGTCGCGATCGCGCACAGGGCGGCGGAGCCGATGCCCAGGCAGGTCACGATCTGCGACGGACGGTCGCCGATGATGCGGCCGAAGAACCCGGCGATGAACGCCCCGATCAGGGGCAGGAAGACGGAACCGACCATCAACACGGCGGCTATCCCTTCATCTCATTGATGTCTTCGACTTCGATCGAGCGCCGGTTGCGGTAGAACACCACGACGATGGCGAGGCCGATGGCGGCTTCGGCGGCGGCGACGGTGAGCACCAGCATGGTGAACACCTGGCCGACTAGGTCGCCCAGGAACGAAGAGAACGCCACGAGGTTGATGTTGACCGCGAGCAGCATCAGTTCGATCGACATCATGATGACGATCAGGTTCTTCCGGTTGAGGAAAATCCCGAAAATCCCGAGGGTGAACATGATCGCGCCGACCGTGAGGAAGTGCGCGAGCCCGATGGCGAACGGGCCGGTGGAGATGAGATGGTTCACGACAGGCCCTTCCCGGTCTCGACCTTGACCACCGACAGGGTTTCCGAGGCCTTGCGCGCCACCTGATCGGCGATCTTCTGCTTGCGCACGCCGGTACGGCTGCGGTGGGTCAGCACGATGGCGCCGATCATGGCCACCAGCAGCACCAGCCCGGCGCCCTGGAACAGGTAGACGTAATCGGTATACAGCACCGCGCCGATGGCCTCGGTGTTGGGGATGTCCATGGGCGCCGGCACGACGCGCAGGCCCTGCGCATCCGGCGACATGGTCCAGCCGCCGTAGACCGCGGCCAGTTCCACGAACAGGATGATGCCGATGAGCGCGCCCGCCGGCAGGTATTTCATGAAGCCTTCGCGCATCATGGTGACGTTGATGTCGAGCATCATCACCACGAACAGGAACAGGACGGCGACGGCGCCGACGTAGACCACCACCAGGATCATGGCGACGAATTCCGCGCCCAGCAGCACGAACAGCCCGGCGGCGTTGAAGAACGTCAGGATCAGCCACAGCACGCAATGCACCGGGTTGCGCTGGAAGATCACGTTCAGCGCCGAGATCACGCCGACGATGGCGAACAGGTAGAAGGCGAGCGATGCGATGATCATGCCGCCCTCCCCGTCTTATGCTTGGTCGTATTCATCCCCAAGTTACTTCCCCTTGGCCCAGTCTCAGCGGTACGGCGCGTTGAGTTCGAGCCGCTTCGCCAGCTCTTTTTCCCAGCGGTCGCCGTTCGAGAGCAGTTTGGATTTGTCGTAGAGCAATTCGTCGTGGGTCTCGGTGGCGAACTCGAAGTTCGGGCCTTCGACGATGGCGTCCACCGGGCAGGCTTCCTCGCAGAAGCCGCAGTAGATGCACTTGGTCATGTCGATGTCGTAGCGCGTGGTGCGCCTGCTGCCGTCGGCGCGCGGTTCGGCTTCGATGGTGATGGCCTGGGCCGGGCAGATGGCCTCGCACAGCTTGCAGGCGATGCAGCGCTCTTCGCCGTTGGGATAGCGGCGCAGCGCGTGTTCGCCGCGGAACCGGGGCGACAGCGGCCCCTTCTCGTTCGGGTAATTGAGCGTGACCTTGGGCTTGAACATATATTTCAGGGTCAGCCACATCCCGGACACGAGTTCCGTGAGAAGCGCTGCGCGTGCGGTTTGGTCGAGGAATGCCATGGTGATTTTCCTTAGCCGACCTTGCCGGAGTACAGCAGATAGCCGGCCGTCAGCAGCAGCCACACCAGCGAGAACGGCAGGAACACCTTCCAACCCAATCGCATCAGCTGGTCGTAGCGGAAGCGCGGGAACGTGGCGCGCACCCAGATGAACACGAACAGGCAGAACGAGGCCTTGAGCGCGAACCACATCAGGCCCAGTTCATAGCCGAAGATGTGGATGCCGAACGGCGGCAGCCAGCCGCCCAGGAACAGGATGGTGGTCATCCCCGACATCATGATCATGTTCATGTATTCGCCGAGGAAGAACAGCGCGAAGGCCATCGACGAGTATTCGGTCATGAATCCGGCGACCAGTTCGGATTCCGCTTCCGGCAGGTCGAAGGGATGGCGGTTGGTTTCCGCCAGGATCGAGATGAAGAACACGATGAACATCGGGAAGTGCGGCACGAAGAACCACAGCCCCTTCTGCGCCTCGACCACCTTCGAGAGGTTGAGCGAGCCCGCGGTCATCAGCACGCAGATCATGATGAAGCCGATGGAGACCTCGTAGGACACCATCTGCGCCGCCGAGCGCATGGCGCCGAGGAAGGCGTAACGCGAGTTGGACGCCCAGCCGGCCATGACGATGCCGTAGACGCCGAGCGACGAGACCGCGAACAGGTAAAGCACGCCGACATTGAGGTCGGAGATCACCCAGCCTGACGCCACAGGCATGACCGCCCAGGCGATCAGCGCCAGGCAGAAGGTGACCATGGGCGCGAGGAAGAACACCGCCGGGCTGGAGCCGGTGGGGATGACGGTTTCCTTGAACAGCAATTTAACGGCATCGGCGAACGGCTGCAGCACGCCGAACGGCCCCACCACGTTCGGGCCCTTGCGCAGCTGCATGGCGCCGATGATGCGGCGTTCCGCGAGCGTCAGGAACGCCATGATGATCATCACCGGAACGGCGAGCAGCAGGATCTTTCCCGCGATCCAGGCGAAGGGGATCAGATAACCGTCGAGGAATTCGGCCCAGGTCATGTCAGCCATCCGTTCCGGTCTTGAGTGGGCCGGTCTTCTTGGCGCCGCCCATGACGAATTCCTCCGTGCAGCGCGCCATGGTGCGCGAGGCCCGGCTGATGGGGTCGGTCATGTAGTAGTTCTTCACCGGATATTCGAAGGCGGTGGCGTTCACCTGCCCCGCCGCGCCAAAAGCACCCCAGGCCGCCGTCTGGATCTTGTCCACGGTGGCGAAGGTCGGCGCGGCGTCGCGCAGGCGCGCGCGCAGCTGCGCGAGATTGTCGAACGGCAGGGGCTTGCCGAGGCTTTCCGACAGCGCGCGGATGATGGTCCAGTCTTCACGCGCCTCGCCGGGCGGGAACACGGCGCGCAGCGCCGCCTGAACACGGCCTTCGGTGTTGACGTAGAGGCCATCCTTCTCGGTGTAGGCCGCGCCCGGCAGGATGACGTCGGCGCGGTGCGCGCCGCGGTCGCCGTGGTGGCCCTGGTAGATCACGAAGGCTTTGCCGAGCTTGGCAGTGTCGATCTCGTCGGCGCCGAGCAGGTAGACCACCTCGATCTCGCCCTTGCCGGCGGCGTCGAGGATGCCGCGCACGTCTTTAGTGCCGACAAAGCCGAGGTCGAGTCCGCCGACTCTGGCCGCCGCGGTGTGCAGCACGTTGAAGCCGTTCCAGCCGTCCTTGATAAGACCACAGGCATCCGCGACCTGTTTCGCCGCCGCGAGAATGGCCGCGCCGTCGGCGCGGGCCAGAGCACCCTGCCCGACGATCAGCATCGGCGCCTTGGCGTTCTTGAGCACGCCGGCGAACTCATGGGCGCCGGACGCGATTTGCGCGAGGATGCCGGCGTCGTTGCCGAGATTTTTGGCCTTGTAGGTCAGTTCCACTTGCGGGCCGATGACGCCGACCTGCAAACCGCCCTTGAGATAGCGCTTGCGGATACGGGCGTTGAGGATCGGGGCCTCGGTACGCGGATTCGAGCCGATGATCAGGATCGCATCCGCCTTCTCGATGCCGGCGATAGTGGTGTTGAAGATGTAGGAGGCGCGGCTGCCGGCGTCGAGCGCGGCGCCGTCCTGGCGGCAATCGATGTTGGGCGACCCCAGCGCCGTCATCAGTTCCTTGAGCGCGAACATGCTCTCGGCGTCGCAGAGGTCGCCGGCGATGGCGGCGATCTTGGCGCCCGGCAGGCCGCGCACTTTCGCCGTGACGGCGGCAAACGCTTCGGCCCAGGTGGCTTCGGTCAATTTGCCGTTCTTGCGCACATAGGGGCGGTCGAGGCGCTGGTTGGAAAGGCCGTCGCAGGCCTGGCGGCTCTTGTCGGCCAGCCATTCCTCGTTCACGTCCTCATGGATGCGCGGCAGCACGCGCATGACGGTCTGCTCGCGGGCGTCGACGCGGATATTGGTGCCGATGGCGTCGAACACGTCAATGGATTCCGTCTTGCGCAGTTCCCACGGGCGGCCGTGGAAGGCGTAAGGCTTGTTGGTGAGCGCGCCCACCGGGCACAGGTCGACCACGTTGCCCGACAACTCCGAGGTCAGCATCTGGCCAAGGTAGTTGGTGATCTCCATGTTCTCGCCGCGCGACACCGCGCCCAGTTCCGGCACGCCCGCGACTTCGGTGGCGAAGCGCACGCAGCGGGTGCAGTGGATGCAGCGGGTCATGGTGGTGGCCACCAGCGGCCCCAGGTCCTTGTCCTTCACCGCGCGCTTGTTCTCGTGATAGCGGCCGCGGTCGGCGCCATAGGCCATGGCCTGGTCCTGGAGGTCGCACTCGCCGCCCTGGTCGCAGATCGGGCAATCCAGCGGGTGGTTGATCAGCAGGAATTCCATGACGCCGGCGCGCGCCTTGTTGGCGCGGTCGGAACGGGTGTGCACCACCATGCCTTCGGCCACCGGCATGGCGCAGGACGCCACCGGCTTCGGCGACTTCTCGACATCCACCAGGCACATGCGGCAGTTGCCGGCGATGGAAAGCCGGTCGTGGTAGCAGAAGCGCGGGATCTCGACGCCGACCTGTTCCGCCGCCTGCAGGATGGTGGCGTTGGCCGGAACTTCTACGGCGATACCGTCGATCGTGAGTTTAGGCATGGTCCCCTTCCCCTACGCTCACGCGGCCCGGTGCCGGACTTTGGCGTCGCGATAATCGCGGATGCGCCGTTCCAGCTCGGGACGGAAATGACGGATCAGGCCCTGCACCGGCCAGGCCGCCGCGTCGCCGAGCGCGCAGATGGTGTGGCCTTCGATCTGGTAGGTGACCTGTTCCAAGGTGTCGATTTCTTCCAGGGTCGCGTCGCCCTTGACCATGCGGCGCATGACCCGCGCCAGCCAGCCGCATCCTTCGCGACACGGCGTGCACTGGCCGCAGCTCTCATGCTTGTAGAAATCCGAGAGCCGCGAGATGCAGGCGACGACGTCCTGGGACTTGTCCATGACCATCACCGCGGCGGTGCCGAGGCCGGACTTCACGTCGCGCAATGAATCGAAATCCATCAGCACGGTGTCGCAGATCGACTTGGGCAGGATCGGCACCGAGGCGCCGCCCGGGATGATGCCCTGCAGGTTGTCCCAGCCGCCGCGCACGCCGCCGGCATGCTTCTCGATCAGTTCCTTGAGCGGAATGCCCATGGCGTCTTCGACGTTGCAGGGCTTGTTGACGTTGCCGGAGATGCAGAAAACTTTTGTCCCGGTGTTGTTGGGGCGGCCGATGCCGGCGAACCACGACGCCCCACGCCGCAGGATGGTCGGCGCCACGGCGATGCTCTCGACGTTGTTGACCGTGGTCGGGCAGCCGTAAAGGCCGACGCCGGCCGGGAACGGCGGCTTCAGGCGCGGCTGGCCCTTCTTGCCTTCCAGGCTCTCGATCAGCGCGGTCTCTTCGCCGCAGATGTAGGCGCCGGCACCGCGATGCAGGTAAATGTCGAACTTCCAGCCCGAACCGCAGGCGTTGTCGCCCACCAGGCCCGCTTCATAGGCCTCATCGATGGCGACCTGCAGGTTGGAGGCTTCGTTGTAGAACTCGCCGCGGATGTAGATGTAGCAGGCATGCGCCTTCATGGCGAAGCTGGCGATCAGGCAGCCTTCGATCAGCTTGTGCGGATCATAGCGCAGCATGTCGCGGTCTTTGCAGGTACCGGGCTCGCCCTCGTCGGCGTTGACGACCAGGTAGTGCGGACGGTCGCTTTCCTGTTTGGGCATGAACGACCACTTGAGGCCGGTCGGGAAGCCGGCGCCGCCGCGACCGCGCAGACCCGAGCGCTTCATCTCGTCGATGATCCAGTCGGCGCCCATGTGCAGGATTTCTTTGGTGCCGTCCCAGTCGCCGCGGGCGCGCGCGCCCTTGAGGCGCCAGTCGTGGCGGCCGTAGAGGTTGGTGAAGATGCGGTCCTTATCGGCGAGCATGTGCGCTTCCTCAGGCCTTCGGGGCGGCGGCTTTGGCCGCGGCTTCCGCTTTGGCTTTCTCGAAGGCGGCCTTGGCTGCCGCCAGGTCCTGCTTCGGGATGGGTTTGGTCGGATCTTCGGTGAGCGTGATGGGCTCGCCGGCGGGCGCCGATCCGTCGCGGCCGATCATGGAGCCGTAGGCAGGCTTCTCGCCGCGCTTGAAAGCGTCGATCAGCTTGGTCATGGCGGCGGGGTCGACGTCTTCGTAATAGTCGTCGCCGATCTGCACTACCGGCGCATTGACGCAGGCGCCCGAGCATTCCACTTCGATCAGCGAGAACGCCTTATCGGCGGTGACGTCGCCGGCGCCGATGCCGAGCTTGTCCTTGCAGGTCTTCAGCACGTCGCCGGCGCCGCGCACCGAGCACGACAGGCTGGTGCATACCTGGATGTGGGTCTTCCCCACCGGCTGCAGGTTGAACATGGTGTAGAAGGTCGCGACTTCCAGCACGCGGATCGCGGCCATATCCAGCATCCTGGCGATGGCTTCGATGGCCGGCCTGGTCACCCAGCCTTCCTGGCGCTGCGCGAAGTCGAGCAGCGGGATCACCGCGCTGGCCTGGCGGCCGGCGGGATACTTGGCGATCACCTTCTTCGCCCGCTCCAGGTACTCCGCGTTGAACGCGAAGCTGGCGGGCTGTTCTGTCGCGAGTTCGCGCGCACTCATCGGTCGACCTCGCCGAACACGATATCGATGGAGCCCAGGACCGCCGGAACGTCCGCGAGCATGTGGCCGCGCAGCATGACGTCCATGGCTTCCAGGTGCAGGAAGCCGGGGGCGCGGATACGGCAGCGGTAAGGTTTGTTGGTGCCGTCGGACACCAGGTAGACGCCGAACTCGCCCTTGGGAGCCTCGGTGGCGGCATAGACCTCGCCGGCCGGCACCTTGAAGCCCTCGGTGTAGAGCTTGAAGTGGTGGATCAGCGCTTCCATCGACGACTTCATCTCGGCGCGCGGCGGCGACATGATCTTACGGTCGTTCACGCGTACCGGGCCGGACGGCATCTTTTCCAGGCACTGCTGGATGATTTTCACCGACTGGCGCATTTCCTCGACGCGCACGAGATAGCGGTCATAGCAGTCGCCGTTCTTGCCGATGGGAATATCGAAATCGAAGTCTTCGTAAGAGTCATAGGGCTGCGACTTGCGCAGGTCCCAGGCCAGCCCCGAGGCGCGCAGGTTGGCGCCGGTGAAGCTCCAGGCGATCGCCTGTTCGGCGGTGACGCGGGCGATATCAACGGTGCGCTGCTTGAAGATGCGGTTCTCGGTCAGCAGGCCTTCGAGATCGTCGATCATCTTGGGGTAGGCGTCGGCCCACAGCTTGATGCGGTCCATCAGGCCCGCGGGCATGTCCTGCGACACGCCGCCCGGACGCACGTAGTTGGCGTGCATGCGCGCGCCGCAAACCTCATCGTAGAAGCCCATGATCTTTTCGCGTTCCTCGAAGGTCCACAGGAACGGCGTCATGGCGCCGACGTCCATCGCGTAGGACGCGATGTTCATGATGTGGTTGAGGATGCGAGTCATCTCGCCGAACAGCACGCGGATGTACTGGGCGCGCTTGGGCGGGGTGATGCCCAGCAGACGCTCCACCGCGATGGAGAAGGTCTGCTCCTGGTTCATGGGCGAGACGTAGTCAAGGCGGTCGAAATACGGCACCGCCTGCAGGTAGGTCTTGTACTCGATCAGCTTCTCGGTGCCGCGATGGAGCAACCCGATATGAGGGTCGCAGCGGTCGATGACCTCGCCGTCCATCTCCAGCACCAGGCGCAGCACGCCGTGGGCAGCGGGATGCTGCGGGCCGAAATTGAGGGTGTAGTTCTCGATTTCGGTGTCGGTCTTGTCCTTCACGAGGACTTTTGAGTCGTCTGGGGACATCTTACGACCCTCCCTGCTTCGCCGGAGGCGGCGGCGCTTTTTCGTCGCCCGGCAGCACCTTCTGGATGCCTTCCCACGGCGACAGGAAGTCGAAGCTGCGGAAATCCTGGGCCAGCTTCACCGGCTCGTAGATCACGCGCTTGAGGTCTTCGTCGTAGCGGACTTCGACGTGGCCGGTGAGCGGGAAATCCTTGCGCAGAGGATGGCCCTCGAAGCCGTAATCGGTGAGGATGCGGCGCAGGTCGGGATGGTCGGAGAAATACACCCCGTACATGTCCCAGACCTCGCGCTCCAGCCAGTTGGCGGAAGGCCATACGCCGCAGGCGGTGGGCACCACGCCCTCATCCCTCGTCAGCACCTTCACGATCAGGCGCAGGTTCTGCTTCATGCTGAGCAGCAGGTAGATCACTTCGAAGCGCTCGGCGCGCTCCGGATAATCGGCGGCGGTGATGTCCACCAGCTGATTGAAGGTCAGGCGGGGATCGTCCCGCAGGGTGGTGAGCACCTTGATGACCGAGGCGGCCGTGGTGAACACGATCAGGTTGCCGCGTTCGACCTTGGCTTCGGTGATATCGGCGCCCAGAACCGAGGAGATGATCCCGGCGGTCTCGCGCAGCTTTTCTACGTTCATGATCATGATGCCGCCCGATTACCGATCGATGGTGCCGACGCGGCGGATTTTCTTGTGCAGCTGCAGGATGCCGTAAAGCAGCGCTTCGGCGGTCGGCGGGCAGCCCGGCACGTAGATATCCACCGGCACGATGCGGTCGCAGCCGCGCACCACGGAATAGGAATAGTGGTAGTAGCCGCCGCCGTTGGCGCAGGAGCCCATGGAGATCACCCAGCGCGGCTCGGGCATCTGGTCGTAAACCTTGCGCAGGGCCGGAGCCATTTTGTTGGTGAGGGTGCCGGCGACGATCATCAGGTCCGACTGGCGCGGGCTGGGGCGGAACACCATGCCGAAACGGTCGAAGTCGTAGCGCGCCATGGCGACGTGCATCATCTCGACGGCGCAACACGCGAGCCCAAAGGTCATCGGCCACATGGAGCCGGTGCGGCCCCAGTTGGCGAGCGCGTCGACCGATGTGAGCAGGAAGCCCTTATCCTGGAGCTCGCCCGCCACCCGCTGCATCATCTGCGCGTCGGCGGGGGTTGTGGCCCGGATCTGGTCCGTGGCCGCCTGGGCTGGAACGGTTATTCCCATTCCAACGCTCCTTTCTTCCACTCGTATATGAAACCGATGGTCAGGATCCCGAGGAACACCATCATCGACCAGAAGCCGAAGATCCCCACCCGGCCCAGGCTCACCGCCCAGGGGAACAGGAAGGCCACTTCCAGGTCGAAAATGATGAACAGGATCGACACCAGGTAGAAGCGCACGTCGAACTTGGAGCGCGCGTCGTCGAAGGCTTCGAACCCGCACTCATAGGCGGAGGTCTTTTCCGGGTCCGGACGGGAAGGCCCGGCGATCAGCGACGCGATGATGATCACGAGGGCAAGGCCAAAGGCGATCCCGAGGAAAATCAGGATCGGCAGGTATTCGACCAAAATATTCTGCATCGGCACCCTAGCCTGGACGTTCAAGGGCGGCTTTGGCGGCAATTCGCCAATGCCATTTTTATTATTTTTTACAGGCCGTTATTGGGATTTTCGGATGTATCGCTACAACCAGCTCCGAAGCCCCCGCTCCCACCCGGTAAAACAGGCGTGATCTAAACGGCGGGGCTTCCTCGAGTCAAGCGCACTGATGACGGTAATACCCTTGACCGGCCGCGATTTTTTGCCATTCGCGAGTCCGCTGCCGATTTCGCATCGGTGTTACGGACGGGGCTACGGACGAAGCGGGCCGCCGGGCATATCGGGACGGGTCGGCGGGCCTTGCGGCGACCCGCCGGCGGTGCCGGGGAGCAGATCCGGCCGGATCGGCGCCGGGTCCATGCGGCCGGGCGTTAGGGTGATGACCGATCCCCGGCCGGGCGCGATGGTGAACACGCCCCCGTCCAGGGGACGGTCGGGCACAACCACCCGGTCCGGCGTCAGCACGCCGCCCGCGGCGCCCAGCGCGCCAAGGCGGCCCTCCAGCTGGACCACCTGGCCGCCCAAGTCCTTGTCACCCAAGTTAGTCCGAAGCGCTCCGGCCAGCATACCCTGGGTGACGCCGGCGGTGATGGCGCCGATCCGCACCTGGCCCGGTCCCGCGGCGGTGGCGAAGCCCTCCACCGACAGGTTGGCCACTCTGGCGGTGAATTCCGGCGGCCCTTCGGCCAATGCGACGCCGTTCACCAGGGTGGCTTGGGCAAGCGTCCCTCGCGCGACGGCGTTCTGGCCCGCCGCAAGCTTGGAGTCCGCCAAGGTCAGGGCGCCGATGCGCCGGCGGCCATCGGGGTCGATGCGCACCGGACCGGCGACAAGCACATCCCTGCCCGCCTCGGGCAAGGAGGCGACGGAGGTGGCCACAACCACGTCGTCGCCGCGCCGAAGGCCGGAGACCGCGACCCATTCGCCGGGCCTGAGGCGCGCGAACGCGCGCGGCGCCAGCGCCGACGACCGCACGGTCTGCCCGGCAATGACGGCGGTGACGCCATCGGCCGCGATGCTCTCCACTGGGCCGGCCACGGCCATGCGCACATTGACCGCGGCCGCGGTCAGCTTTCCATTGTCGGAGACGGCCTCCACTTCAACCACGTGACCAAGACGGATATCCCCGGCGGCGGCCGTCAGGTTCTCCAGGGTGACTTTGGTGGAGTCCGCCAGTTCGATCTCATAGCCGTTGACGCAGATGGAGCCGAAGCCGGTGACGACGCCGATGATGCCCGTGCCGATACCGGTGCCGATCCCGGTGCCGCCCATGCCGCGATCACCGTTTTGAGCGAGGATGCCGGTTCCGCCCATGCCGCGATTGTCGGCGCCGGAAACGCCGGTGCCGCCCAGGCCGCGGTCCGCGGCCACAAGGCGCGTCAGGACATCGCTGACGGCGCCGGCGTCGGGGCCGGGCGCCATGCGGCAGACGGCCGGGCGCTGGTCGACGCTGGCGCAGGCGGCCAGCACGAACGCGGTTGCCGCCGCCAGCGCGCGCAGCCGGATCATGTGGCGGACTCGTCCCCGAGAGCGGTCTCGGGAGGATGGGTGTCGTCGGGACCTTGGTAATAGTAGAGCCCGAGCGCCATGCGGTAGCGGGCCTCGGGTTTGCCGGCATCGCGGTCGGCGCAGGCCAGGGCTTCACGATTGAAGGTGAGCAAAGCCTCGGTGCCGAGGTCGCGCGCGCGCGCGGTGAGCCGCTTCAGGCTGTCTTCGGTCAGCTTGTCGTAATAGACCGCGCGCTCCAGCAGCGGCGCGCCCTCTTCCAATAAATTGTGCACGCTCGCGGCCACGTGGTCGGCGACGTTGCGCCCGAGGAAATAGGCCTTCTCGTCGAACCCGCCGCGCGGCACGAAGCCCGCCGCATTGAGGGTGACCATGTCGCCGTCGAGCGTCGCCAGGCCGAGCCGCAGGAGTTCGTCAAGGATTGCCTTGGGCCGCACATCCTTCGAGACGTCGCGCATCAGGCCGTCGAATGACACGGCGGCCGGATCCGATGAGGTCCTGGGCAGCGGCTTCGGCTTGCCGGCGGCATCCCGGTAGCGGTCATCCCCCGCCCAGATGGCCATCAGCCGTGAGCCCAGCGACAGCGCCTGCGGCGGGCGGCGGTCCGGCGGCGGGGCGTCCTGGATGCGCTTGATATCGCGCCGCTGCAGGCCCGTGAGCACCGAAAGACGGCTGACGCTGGGAGCCTCGTCCTCCACCTTGAAGCGGGTCTGGGCCACCTGGACATAGACCGCTTTCAGCAAATTCGTGAGGTAGGGCAAGGTGATGCCCTTGGCGATCAGCAGCCGCACCAGGGGCCGGGCCACCGCCAGGATGGCCCGCACCAGGCTCTGGGGCGGCTCGGCCAAGGGACCTGAAGAGGGGCCTGAGGAAGATGGGCCTGAAGGCAGCACGGACACGGACGGTTTCGCCAATGGGCTTAAGGGTGAGCGCCTTGGGTATCATATTTGCGTATCATATTCGTGGGCAAAATCCCCACAAATATTGCTTGACCGATCCCGGGGCATTTCCTAACGTAACGATGCGTGTGCAATTAGCACACAAATAAACTTCACCCTCTCACCCGGGAGAACCTTCGTGACCTCTCTGCTCGCGCAATGTGCCTTCGCCGCTGTCGCAGCGGCCGCGGTCAACGTTTCGGTATCCCTGGCGCAGGATCCCCGCCCCGGCATTGGTTCCCAGATCGAAGCCCTCGGCCTGGACCGCGCCGAAGTCCGCGCCAAACTCGAAGGCCTGAGCCGCGGCGACCGCGTCGCCTACCTGCAAGGCCTCGGCGTGCGCCTGCCGGAGAACGCCGCAAGATTGAGGCCAGTGCGTCAGGGGAGTGTCTCCAACACAGTGCGCGACGCGGCCACGATCGACAGCGGGACCGGCTTCACGCCCGCCCAGTGAACTGCCCAATGAACCGTGGTGCGTAGCCCTTCGCGTACCGCGCGCGGAGAACGGCGCCAAGCCGATGACAGTACCCCCATACCCCCTGGCTTCGGGCTGGCGCCGTTCTTTTCGCTCTCTTGGAGCGCTATCGGCGCGGACGACGGCGTCAACCTCACCGGATGAGGCGTAGAGCATCGTGCGGAAAAGTGGATACCGGTTTTCCGCAGAAACGATGCGGCCAAACAGAGTCTAGTAGACCATCTCGCCTTCTTCGCCGCCCTCGGAGATCTGGATCTGGCCGGAGTTGGACAGTTCCTTGGTGAGGCGCACGATTTCGGCCTGGGCTTCTTCCACGTCCTTGAGGCGGACCGGCCCGAGCGCATCCATGTCTTCCTTGAGCATCTTGGCGGCGCGGCCGGACATGTTGGCGTAGAACAGTTCCTTGATGGGTTCCGAGGCGCCCTTGAGCGCCAGCGCCAGTTTCTCCTTCTCGGCCTGGCGCAGCAGCACCTGGGCACCGGCGGCGTCGAGGCGGATGAGGTCCTCGAAGGTGAACATCAGTGCCTTGATCTTCTCGGCGGACTCGCGGTTGCGTTCTTCCAGGGCGGTCATGAAGCGCGCCTCGGTGTTGCGGTCGAGCGCGTTGAAGATTTCCGCCATCATCTCGTGGCTGTCGACGCGGCTGGTCTTGGCGAGGTTCGACATGAATTCGGCGCGCAGGGTCTTCTCGACGCCTTCCAAAATATCCTTTTGCACCGCTTCCATGTGCAGCATGCGCATGATGACTTCCATGGCGAAGCCTTCGGGCAACAGCGCAAGGACTCGTGACGCGTGGTCTTCCTTGATCTTCGACAGCACCACGGCAACGGTCTGCGGGTATTCGTTCTTGAGGTAGTTGGCGAGCACCTGTTCGTGCACGTTGCCGAGTTTGTCCCACATGGTGCGGCCGGCGGGGCCGCGGATTTCTTCCATGATGATCGCGACGCGCTCCTTGTCGAGACCCTTGAGCAGTAGGCGTTCGGTGGTGGCGTGCGAGCCGACCAGCGAGCCGGTATTGGAGATGGCGTCGGCGAAATCGACGAACAGGCGTTCCACCAGGTTGGCCCCGATGGTGCCGAGGTTGGCCATGATCTGGGAGAGTTCCTTGATCTCGTCGTCTTCCATCATGGTGAACAGCTTGCCGGCCTGTTCATCCCCGAGAGACAACATCATGATCGCGGCCTTCTGCGGGCCGGTGAGACTCCGATAGTCTTCTTTGACGCGCGCCACGTTTTCCTCGCAACAAGTGACCGGGAAGCATCGCCCGAAGAGGGGCACCCGGTGTCGGGTAAGCGATGCGGCCCACAAAAGGAACCGGTTCCCATTCTGGGAACCGCCATTCCTGCGCGTTCAGGCTATGGCCAAGAGTTAAAAAAGTCCTTAAAGCGGTCCGCTCTCCCCGCCCCCGCCCCGCTCCGCTTGGCGGAAGACCTGCTCCAACTTGGCTTCGAGAGCGCGGCAGAATCCATCGATCTGGAACAGCGGACTGGAATAGCGCGCGTCGGCGAGCCGCCCGCGGATCTCCTCCAGGGCGCCGGCGTCCCCAGCCAGGCGGACCGCCTGGTCCTCGTAGGCTTCCCGGGTGGCGGCGATCATGTCCGCGAGGCCCAGGGTTTTGAGAAAACTGGCCGCGATCCGGGATGCGAAGCGCGGGCCTTCCAGCGTCAGGAGCGGCAGGCCCGCCCAAAGCGCGTCGAGCGCCCCGGTGGACGCAGTAAGGCTGAAAGTATCCAGGAACAGGTCGCACAACATGTGGCGCCCGAGATGCCGCGCCTTGTCCGGCAGGCGCGCGGCGAAAATCACTCTCGCGCCATCGATGCCCAGCGCCGCGGCGGCGGCCCGGAGATTTTCGGCGGCCAAAGGGCTCGCGGCTTGCGACAGCCAGAGCACGCTGTTGTCGACGCGGCCCAGGATGCGCATCCAGCTCTCGAACACCGCGCGGTCGATCTTCTCGGTGTTGTTGAAGCCGCAGAAAACGAAGGCGTCTTCCGGCAGGCCGGCTTCGGCGCGCGTCGGCGGCGGGGCGACGGCGTGAGGCGACGCACAATGATAGCACTCCGGCAGGCGGATCACCTTCGCCGCATACAGGGACTCCTCGCCGGGCCGCACGACCGTTGAATCGGCGAACATATAATCGATCGCCGAGATGTCGCAGCCGCCGGCATGGCCCAGCCAATATATCTGGATGGGCGCCGGCCGGGCGGCGACCGACAGCAGGGTCCTGTCCATATAACCGTCGAGATAGATCAGGATGTCGAGGTCGCACGCGGCGATCACCCGGGCGCTTTCATCCTCGGCCAAGGGGAGCCTGACGAAGTGCTCGGCGCCGCGCGCGATCGCCTCGCTATAGCGGTCATCAGGCCCGCCGGCGCGGGTGAACACGTGGACCTCGAAGCGTGCGCGGTCGTGGGCGGCGAACAGCCCGGCGGTGACCTGGCCGATCGGATGATCGCGCAACCATGTGGAAAGATATCCGATCTTCAGGCGCCGGCCAGCCGCCGCGCGCGGCGACGTCCGCAGCGGCGGTCCCGCCAGTTTCGTCAACTGCCGGTCAAGGGCCGCCGCCAGCCCTTGGTAGAGAGTCCGCGGCTGCGGCCGCATCACGGTCTGATACGCGAGCGCCGCCAGATGGAGCCAGCCGATGGCGTCGAGGTCGGCTTTCGCCAGGGCCTGGGTCAACAGGCGGTGATGCGTCTCGGCATCCTCGAGACGCCCCTCCCCGCCGTCGATGGTCAAGAGCCGGCTGAGCGCGATCACGTTTTCCGGCGCCTTGCGCAGCACCGCGTTGTACTTCTCGCGCGCCGGCCCGAAGAGTTTCTCTTTCTCGGCGGCGATCCCCTCCGCCACCAGGGTTCCAATATCGGGTTGGGGGCGATCCCCGATCTCCGCGCGCAGCGCACGCGCGCCGGGGTGGCCGGGATCGAGCGCCAGGGCGCGGTCCAGGATGCCGGCGGCGGCGGATATCTGCCCGAGCGCGCGTTCCGCCCGCGCGAGGGCGACGAGGGTGTCGGCATCGCCGGGCATCACTGCTGCCGCCTGACGGAAGGCGGCGGCGGCCCCCGACCACAAACCCAGCTGTGTCCGCACATTCCCCAGCGCCGCCCAGACCGCGGGGTCGCGCGGCGAGGCAGGGAGTCTGGCCTCGATGACCGCAGCCAGGCGCCCCAGCGCGGCGGCAGCCTCGCGCTGCCGGCCGGCGCCGGCATAGGCGGCGGCCAGGCTCGTCAGCAGCGCGGGACTCTCGGGCGCGTGGGCCAGCGCCGCTTCGACCACCGCCACCATGCCGGGGAAGTCCCGGCAGGCACGCAAGCCCTGCGCCGCGGCCAGCACGGCATTCTTGTCGGTGGAAAAGCCAAGTCCGAGACGCTTGAAAGCCTGCGCGGCGCTCATGGTATCACCCGCCGCCAACAAAGCCTGGGCTGCGGCCGTCAGGCCATCGGGTGAATCCATGAAGGCGGCCCCGGGTGGGTGTCCCGTCGAAGTGCGTCGCAAGCGGGTCTTCAGGGAGTGGTGGGCGGTGACGGGATCGAACCGCCGACATCTTGCGTGTAAAGCAAGCGCTCTACCGGCTGAGCTAACCGCCCACTGTTTCCTGAAGCCCAATATTTCTCGAGCGGATGCTTTCTAGAACAAAAGCCGCGGCCAGGCTACTCATTCGCATCCGGCGCATCCGGCGCATCCGGCGGCGGCAGCCGACTCCCCATCTCAGGCGTGAAAGAACCGCAGCGCCTGGCGAACCGAGGGCGTGTCCGCGATCTCGGGGGGCAAGGCGCCGAGGCGGGCCGCCGACAGGCGCTCCGTCCGGTTGGCGAACGGCGTCATGCCGTACATCACCTGATACACCTGCCGCGCCTTTGCCGTGGGCTGCTTGCCGCGATGGAATCCGTATGTCAGTTCAAGGAAGCTCGCACCCGCGGGCCCGGTGATCTCGATGACCTTGTCGCCGAAAAGGCCCTCGATGTGGTGCGCGAGATGCCGGCCGTTGCCGGAGAACAGCGAAAGCGCGCCGGCGACGTTTGCTTCGCCTCCCGGCGGGCCGTCGAATTGACCGAGAATCCATGCGAAGTCGTGGGAGTGGCGGACGAAAATATGCGGCCCGTCATCCGCGCCGACGTCGGTGAGATACATGAAAAGCTTACAGGCGCGGAAATCGTCGCGGTCGCGGTGGAATATCTGCGGGCCTTCGGGCGCGCTGCCGCCCGGCTCGGAGGTCCAGGCCGAGATATCGACGATGGTCGCCGGCATCTCCATATAGGCGCTGACCGCGGCCAGGACCCTCGGGTCAAGCGCCACGCGCAGAAGATGCGGCGCCCGCACGACATCGGCGATCTCATAATTCAGCAGCGTGGTGTCGCGGTTGGCCACGGTGCACGCTTGCAGGTGGCGCCGGACATCCGCGATCTCTCCGGCCGCGAGCAAGTTGCCGAGGAACAGCACCCCCTCCGAGCGCAGCGTTTCCACATCCGCCGCCGGGGCGCCGGTGGAGCCGGGAGCGAGGATGCGGTGCTGCGCGGCGAGCGAGGCGGCGATCGCCTGCCTGATGCGCGGATCGTCAACCGCCTTGTTCAGCACCCACAACAGCGCCGCCGCGCCGCCATCGGCCTCGTCCGCGCCGCCGTAAGCGCGATGTGTGGCGACGGACCTGCGGTAATCCGCTTCGGACGCGTGCGCGCGGACGATCTCCAGGCACCTGGCGGCAAGATCGAGGCGGGCGTCGCCCACGGCAGGCGTTGTCATGAGCCGCTACCGGTTCACGGCCTCTTTGAGCGCCTTGCCGGCGGAGAACCGGGGGCGTTTGGCGGCCGGGATGGCGATCTTTTCACCCGTGCGCGGATTGCGGCCTTCGCTGGCGTTGCGCTTGGCCACGGAGAAAGTGCCGAAGCCCACCAGGCGCACGTCCTTGCCTTTGCGCAGCGAACTGGTGATGCAGGTGAGCATGCCGTCGATCGCCCGGCTCGCGTCCGCCTTGGTCAGGCCCGCGGTATCCGCAAGCGCCGAGACCAGATCGTTCTTGTTCATCGTCTACCCCTGTCGAACGCATGAAGAGAGGACGGCGCGCCCTTTTGCCCCCCGGCCGGCGCCGTCATTCCTCTTCCCGTCAATCTGTTGGACGGCGTCAGCTAAGCACCGCGCTTTTGGCCCGTCAATGCAGGAAAGCGCCGGTTTTAGGGGTTTTCCTGGCTGGCAAGGTTCGAACAGGCCCGTTTTTGCGGGTTTCCGCAAAGCAAGACGGCGGGCCCGTCCTGCCCGCCGTCCGTTTTACGCTGCCGCCGCCTCAGTGGGTGATGAGCGGTTCTTCTTCCGCCGCCGGCCGTTCCGCCGGCTTCACCGCCGGCGCCTCTTCGTCCTCGTCCTTGAGGATCGGCACCAGGGGCTTGGTGAGCGCTTTCTCGAGAACCTCATCGGCGGTCGAGACCGGGATGATGGTGAGTTCGCGCTTCACGTTGTCCGGCAGTTCCTCGAGGTCCTTCTCGTTGTCCTTGGGGATCAGCACGGTGGTGATGCCGCCGCGCATGGCCGCCAGCAGCTTCTCCTTCAGGCCGCCGATGGGCAGCACCCTGCCCCGCAGCGTGATTTCGCCGGTCATCGCCACGTCCTTGCGCACGGGAATCCCAGTGAGCGCCGAGACGATGGAGGTGCACATGGCGACGCCCGCCGACGGGCCGTCCTTGGGCGTGGCGCCTTCCGGAACGTGCAGGTGGATGTCGAGCTTCTCGAAGTTCTTGGTGCGGATGCCGAACGGGCGCGCCCGGCTGCGCACGAACGAACGCGCCGCCTGGATCGATTCCTTCATGACGTCGCCGAGCTTGCCGGTCAGCGTCACCGCGCCCTTGCCGGGCATGGTCACGGCTTCGATCGAGAGCAGCTCGCCGCCGACTTCGGTCCAGGCCAGGCCCGTGGTCACGCCCACCAGGTCTTCCCGTTCCGCTTCACCGAAGCGGTACTTGGGAACGCCGGCGAACTTCTTCAGGTTCTTGCGGGTGACTGCGACCTTGGTGAGCTTCCGGAGGATGATCTCCTTGGTCGCCTTGCGGGCGAGGTTGGCGAGTTCGCGCTCCAGGTTGCGCACGCCGGCTTCCCGTGTGTAATAGCGGCACAGGTCACGCAGCGCGTCGTCGGAGACGCTCCATTCGCTCTTCTTCAGGCCGTGGGCCGGGAACTGCTTGGGGATCAGGTGACGCTTGGCGATGGCCACCTTCTCGTCCTCGGTGTAGCCCGAGACGCGTATCACCTCCATGCGGTCCAACAAGGGCTGCGGCATGCGCAGGGTGTTGGCCGTGGTGATGAACAGCACGTCCGACAGGTCGTAGTCCACTTCCAGATAGTGATCCTGGAAAGTCGAGTTCTGTTCCGGGTCCAGCACTTCGAGCAGCGCCGACGACGGGTCGCCGCGCCAGTCGGCGCCCAGCTTGTCGATCTCGTCGAGCAGGAACAGCGGGTTCGAGGTCTTGGCCTTGCGCAGGCCCTGGATGATCTTGCCGGGCATGGAGCCGATATACGTGCGCCGGTGGCCGCGGATCTCGGCCTCGTCGCGCACGCCGCCCATGGAGACGCGCACGAAGGTGCGGCCGGTCGAGGTCGCGATCGAGCGCCCGAGCGAGGTCTTGCCCACGCCCGGAGGTCCGACCAGGCACAGGATCGGGCCCTTCAGCTTCTTGGTGCGGCTCTGCACCGCCAGGTACTCGATGATGCGCTCCTTGACCTTCTCCAGGCCGTGGTGGTCGCGGTCGAGCTGCGCCTTGGCGGCCTTCAGGTCGATATGGATGCGCGAGCGCTTCTTCCACGGGATCGCGGTCAGCCAATCGAGATAGTTGCGCACGACCGTGGCTTCGGCGGACATCGGGCTCATGGTCTTGAGCTTCTTGATCTCCGCCAAGGCCTTCTCGCGCGCTTCCTTGCTCATCTTGAGCTTCTTGATTTTTTCCTCGAACTCGGAGGCTTCGTCCTTGCCCTCCTCGTTCTCGCCCAGCTCGCGCTGGATCGCCTTCATCTGCTCATTGAGGTAGTACTCGCGCTGGGTCTTCTCCATCTGCCGCTTGACCCGATTACGAATGCGCTTTTCCACCTGCAGCACGCTGATCTCGGATTCCATGAACCCGTAGACGCGCTCCAGCCGCTCGGAGATCGACTTCACCTCCAGGAGTTCCTGCTTCTCGGCGATCTTCAAGGTCAGGTGCGAGGCGACCGTGTCCACCAGCTTCGAGGGGCTCTCGATCTGATTGAGGGACACCAGCACTTCCGGCGGGATCTTCTTGTTGAGCTTGATGTACTGCTCGAACTGCGACACCACCGAGCGCGCCAGCGCTTCGAGTTCCTTGTCCTCTTCCTTGGGCTCCTCGATGGCTTCGGCGGTGGCCTCGAAGAAATTCTCGTTCTCCGAATAGCTGGTGATGCGCGCGCGCGCGCCGCCCTCGACCAGCACCTTGACGGTGCCATCGGGCAGCTTCAGCAGCTGGAGCACGGTGGAGATGGTGCCGACGTCATAGATGTCCTTGGGCGACGGCTCGTCCTGGGACGCGTCCCTCTGGGCGACCAGCAGGATCTGCTTGTCGTCGGCCATGACGTCCTCGAGCGCGCGCACGGATTTCTCGCGGCCCACGAACAGGGGCACGATCATGTGCGGGAAAACCACGATGTCGCGCAGCGGCAGCACCGGGTAGAGCTGGCCCTTGTTGATCTTGGGCGCTTCCGACTTTGGCCCTTCAGACTGGGGCCCTTCGGAGCCTTTGGGAGTATCCACCGAACACCTACTTTCAGGCCGGCGAGAACCGCCTGCCTAGGACGAAAAGAGCAAACCCGCGCGCCGCCAGTAGACAAGAAACACGCAAGGCGGCGCAACGGTTGCGGCCACAAGGATTAGCGGCGGGAGCCGCCAGGCACGCAAGAAGAAGATAGGACGCCCGCCTGCAAGATCAAGGGCGACAGGAACTTAACCGGGACGGACTGTAACGGGAGCGCGGCCGGCCTGGTGGTCAGGGTCAGGCCGAGGTTCCAACGTCGCCGCGACGGTCGGCATAGATGAACAGAGGCTTGGCGCGGCCCTCGGCGACTTCGCCGTTGACCACCACCTCTTCCACGCCCTCCAGGCCGGGCAGATCGAACATGGTGTCGAGCAGGATGCCCTCCATGATCGACCGCAGTCCGCGCGCGCCGGTCTTCCGGGTGATGGCCTTCTTGGCCACCGACTTGAGCGCGTCCTCGCTGAAGGTGAGATGGACGTTCTCCATGTCGAACAGGCGCTGGTACTGCTTGGCCAGCGCGTTCTTGGGGCGGGTCAGGATGTCGATCAGCGCGCTTTCGTCCAGGTCCTCAAGCGTGGCCAGGATCGGCAGGCGGCCGACGAATTCCGGGATCAACCCGTACTTCAGGAGGTCCTCGGGCTCGACCTCGCGCAGGATCGCGCCGGTCTGGCGCTCGTCGGCCGAACGCACGTCGGCGCCGAAGCCGATCGCCGTACCGCGGCCGCGCTGGGAGATGATCTTCTCGAGGCCGGCGAAGGCGCCGCCGCAGATGAACAGGATATTGGTGGTGTCGACCTGCAAGAACTCCTGCTGCGGGTGCTTGCGGCCGCCCTGCGGCGGTACCGAGGCGACGGTGCCTTCCATGATTTTCAACAGGGCCTGCTGCACGCCCTCGCCCGACACGTCGCGGGTGATCGACGGATTGTCCGACTTGCGGGAGATTTTATCGATTTCGTCGATATAAACGATGCCGCGCTGGGCGCGCTCGACATTGTAGTCGGCGGCCTGCAGCAGCTTGAGGATGATGTTCTCGACGTCCTCGCCGACGTAGCCGGCTTCGGTCAGCGTGGTGGCGTCCGCCATGGTGAACGGCACGTCGAGAATGCGCGCCAGGGTCTGCGCGAGCAGCGTCTTGCCGCAGCCGGTCGGGCCAATCAGCAGGATGTTGGACTTGGAGATCTCGACCTCGGCGTTCTTGGTCGAGGCCGAGAGCCGCTTGTAGTGGTTATGGACCGCCACCGACAGCACGCGCTTGGCGTGGTCCTGGCCGATCACATAGTCGTCGAGCACCTTGAGGATGTCGCGCGGCGTCGGCACGCCCTCGCGGGACTTGACTAAATTTGTCTTGTTCTCCTCGCGGATGATGTCCATGCACAGTTCGACGCATTCATCGCAGATGAATACCGTCGGGCCCGCGATGAGCTTGCGGACCTCGTGCTGGCTCTTGCCGCAGAACGAGCAATAGAGCGTGTTCTTGGAATCGCCGCCGGACGCTTTGGTCATCTTCTTCTCCACCGGCCGGACCCAAGGAAAAGCGTCGTCAGTCCTTGGCCGGCTCTAAATACTATATGTCGTATGTTAACCGAGGCTTTCCAGTCCGCACAACTCCATCGGCCCCGGGGCCCGAGGCCTGGTTGCAGGACGATGGCGACTCGCCACGGCTCCTAAAGCCAAACCTCGGCCAATTTCAGCGGTTTGTGGGATGGGCGGCGGTGTTGCAAACCGGCATCGCGCCGCCCGCATCTCACATTCGCTTTATCTTCCCGGGCACAGTCCCGGGCTTAGAGATCGGCCTTGATCACGGTCGCCGACGGTCCCGGGCCGTTTCCGCCGCCGTCGGTCGAAAGCTTGGGCCGCTCCTTGATCACATGGTCGACCAGGCCGAAGGTCTTGGCTTCCTCCGCGCTCATGAAGTTGTCGCGGTCCATCGCCTTCTCCACCGCCTTCAGGGTCTGGCCGGTGTGGTCGACGTAGATCTGGTTCAGGCGCTCGCGTAAGGACAGGATTTCCCTGGCCTGGATCTCGATGTCCACGGCCTTGCCCTGGAATCCGCCCGAGGGCTGGTGGATCATGATGCGCGAGTTGGGCAGCGCGTAGCGCTTGCCCTTGGCGCCGGCCGTCAGCAGCAGCGAGCCCATCGACATGGCCTGGCCGATGCACAGGGTCGAGACCTCGCAGCGGATGTAGCGCATGGTGTCGTAGATCGCGAGACCCGAGGTCACCACGCCGCCCGGCGAGTTGATGTAGAAGGCGATGTCCTTATTGGGGTTGTCCGATTCCAGGTACAGGAGCTGGGCGCAGATCAACGAGGCGACGCCGTCGTGCACGTCGCCGGTCAGGAAGATCACCCGCTGCTTGAGCAGCAGGGAGTAAATGTCGTAGGCCCGCTCGCCGCGATTGGTCTGTTCGACCACCATGGGAACGAGGTTGTTGGCGTAGAACTCATACGGATCGCCGAAAGCGCTGCGGAAGGTCATGGTTCACCTTGATTAAAGCGGGCGGTTTAACGGGGCGCCGCCAACTGGCGCCTCCACGCCGTACCTAAAATAAGCAAATTGGGCGTCGCCGCAAGATCACGCGGTTCAGACACGCGCGGTTCAGACAGGCGGGCGCCAAACAATTCGGGCGCCACTCGAAAGTGGCGCGACTCTTTAAATAGAGCGGGCGCCACTCGAAAGTGGCGCCCGGGGGTGATCATTCTTCGTCCTTCTTCTTGGACTTGGCCTTTTTCTTCGGCTTTTCCTTTTCGGCGGCCTCGTCCTCCGGGTCCTTCATCACATCTTCGATGGAGGCCGGCTGGTCGGTGATCTTGGCCTGCGACAGGATGAAGTCCACGACCTTGTCCTCGAACAGCGGCGCGCGCAGGGTTTCCATGGCCTGGGGATTGCGCTGGTAGTATTCCACCACCGCGTTCTCCTGGCCGGGGTAGCGCATGGCTTCCTGGATCACGGCCTTGTTCATCTCGTCCTGGCTGACCGAGAGGGCGTTCTTCTGGCCGACGTCGGAGAGCAGGAGGCCCAGGCGCACGCGGCGCTCGGCGATCTTGCGGTATTCCGCCTTCAGTTCGTCGTCGGTCTTGTCCTTGTCCTCGGGATCGAGCTGGCCGTCGGCCTTGACGCGCTCCATCTGGCGCCAGATGGCGTCGAATTCCACATCCACCAGCCCCTGCGGCACGTCGAACGAATAGGCGTCGGCCAGCTTATCCAGCAACTGGCGCTTCAGGCGCATGCGGGCGGCGCCGTCGTAGTTCTCCTGGAGGAACTTGCGCATGCGGTCGCGCATGCCCTGGGCGCTCTCGTCGCCCATCGACTTGGCGAGATCGTCGGTCAGCTCCGGCACGGTGACCTTGTGCAGTTCCTTGGCGGTCACTTCGAACTCGGCGGTCTGTCCGGCCACGGTGCCGGCGTAGTCCTCCGGAAACTCGACCTTGAATTTCCTGGTTTCGCCCGGCTTCAGGCCGTCCAGGCCCTTTTCGAAGTCGGCGAGATACTGACCGTCGCCGAGGACGACCATGGCGTCCTTCACGGTGCCGCCGTCGAATTCCTTGCCGTCGATGCGGCCGGTGAAGTCCACCAGCAGGCCCTCGCCCTTCTTGGCGGCGCGGGTTTCGTCCAGCTTCTCGGTGGTGCGGCGGTTCTTGAGGAAGCCGTGAACAGCTTCATCGTGTTCCTTGTCGTTGACGGTCGCCACCAGACGGATCAGTTCCAGGTCGGTGAACGGCTTGGACGCGATCTCCGGCAGCACCTCGAACTCGACCGAGAACTGCAGGTCCTGGCCTTCGTCGGCCTTGACCACTTCGATCCGCGGCTGCATGGCCGGCTTCACCGCCCGCTCGGTGAGCGCGGACTGGGTGGATTCCTCGATGGCGCGTTCCAGCACCTCGCCGCGCACGGCCTGGCCGAAGCGCTTCTGCAGAAGGCTCATCGGCACCTTGCCCGGACGGAAGCCCGGCAGGCGTACCTGCTGGCCGACTTCCGAAAGGCGGTTGTTCACTTTTTCCTCGATGGACGAGGCGGGAATCACGACGTCGAATTTACGCTTCAGTCCGTCGGCACCCTTGTCGGTCACTTGCATGGAAACGCGCGTCCTTTGATCTAGCGTTCGTTAGTCTTTTTCGGTCAGCTCTTCGGGTCGGCTTCAGCGCGTGGTGCGGGTGAAGGGATTTGAACCCCTACGTCCTGTTACGGACACGAGGACCTAAACCTCGCGTGTCTACCAGTTCCACCACACCCGCTTGGAAGCCGGCCACCCATGGCCAAGCAGGCCCCTTGCGAAAAGGATGCGGTAGATAGCCGTGAACGGCGCACGGGATCAAGCCCGAAGGGGGCGGATTTGGCTATTCATGAAAGGGTTTAATACCTGGGGCCGGGGTCGGCGTCAGGGTGCGGACGCTGCGAACCGCCACCGCGCCACAGCCGAGGCAGCCAATTACAGGCTTTTCAGCAGCTTAGGCAGCGCTTCCGGCAGGTCCTCGGCGATCAGGCCCCGGCCGCAGGCGG
Organism: Rhodospirillaceae bacterium; assembly: GCA_041905795.1. GTDB lineage: Bacteria > Pseudomonadota > Alphaproteobacteria > Rhodospirillales > Rhodospirillaceae > SHVO01. The sequence goes on from JAYRKL010000004.1 coordinate 185,232, forward strand.
CCGCGGCCGCGCCGTGAAGCCAGACACCGGCGCAAGCGGCTTCAAACCCGGGCAGGCCCTGGGCCAGAAGCCCTCCCACCAGCCCCGCCAGCACATCCCCGGTCCCGCCGGTCGCCAGCCAGGGCGGCGCATTGTCCGACAGGGCGGCCCGGCCGTCGGGCGCGGCGATGACCGTATCGGCGCCTTTGAGCACCATCACCGCCCCACTGGTTTTGGCCGCGGCGCGGGCCGCCGCGAGCTTGCCGGCCCCGTCCTGCCCGAACAGGCGGTGGAACTCGCCGAGATGGGGGGTCATCACCACCGGCGCCGCGCGCTTGCGGATGGCGGCGCCGAGGGAGTCCGGTTTACCCGCGAAGACCGAGAGGGCGTCGGCATCCAGCACCGCCGCCCGGGACGCGGCCAGTACCTTGCGGACCTGGACCGCGGCGGCACCGGTACGTCCGAGTCCCGGTCCGATCACGACGGCGGTGTGCCGCGGATCGGCCAGCAACCGCGCGAGCGCCACGGGTGTCTTGACGCGGGCGACCAAGCCGCCGGCCTCGGCGATAGCGTAGACATCGGCCGCCCCCGGCGGCACGGCGAAGGTCACAAGTCCGGCGCCCACCCGCCGCGCCGCGCGCCCCGCCAGCCGCGCCGCGCCGGTCATGATGCCGCCGCCCACCACCACCACCGAACCGCGGGTGTACTTGTGGTCCCGCCACGACGGCCGGGGCAGCGCCCACAGGCCGGGCGCGTTGCGGGCGAGACGCGGGCCGATCTCAGCGAGCACAGACCCCGGAATGCCGATCTCGGCGATCTGCACATCGCCGCAGGACGCCCGGCCCGGATAAAGAAAATGCGCGGGCTTGGGGCGGAAGAACGAGACCGTGGCCGCGCATTGCGGCGCGCATCCCAGGATCTCCCCGGTGTCGCCGGCGACGCCGCTCGGCACATCGATGGCGACGCAGGACAATCCCTCGGCATTGATGCGCGTGATGGCGGCTTTTGCGGCGCCGGCAACCGGCCGGTTGAGGCCGGCGCCAAACAGCGCGTCGATCACCAGGTCCGCGCCGTCGAGGGCGGCGGCGGCTCCGGGCTCCACCGGCCCCTTCCAGGCGCGAGCGTTCACGGCGGCATCACCGGTCAGCGCGGCGGCGTCGCCGAACAGCGCCACGCGCACCGGCCAGCCCTTCTCCGCCAGCAGGCGCGCCACAACAAAACCGTCACCGCCGTTATTGCCGGGCCCCGCCAGCACCACCACCGGGCGGCGGCTCCAGCGATCCTTCACATAGGCCGCCACCGCCGTGCCGGCCGCCTCCATCAGCGCCAGCGTCGGCACGCCGGCCTTGGCTGCGGCCCGGTCGGCGGCAGCCATCTCTTTCACGGTCAGGACCGCGAGCGCGGGGGGAAGGCTATACATTTTGCTATATGTGAACCTGCAAAAGGACGCTGGCAAACCATATACTGTCTGAATATACGGAGCTTCATGAAGATCGCGGTCCTCGGTGCGGGCGTCGTCGGAACCACCACGGCCTATTTCCTGGCCGAGGATGGGCATGACGTGACCGTCATCGACCGCGGCGCCGGCCCCGGGCTTGAGACCAGCTTCGCCAACGGCGCCCAGATCTCCGCCTGTCACGCCAAGCCCTGGGCGGGCCCGCATACGCCGCTGCAGGCGGCCAAATGGATGTTCCAGCCCGACGCGCCGCTCCTGGTCCGCCCGTGGCGCTGGGACCCCGCCCTGTGGAGTTGGGGCCTCACTTTCCTCGCCAACTGCACGGATGCGCGCGTGCGGGTGAACATGGACCGCACCTTGCGGGTTGCCTTGTACAGCCGCGCGGTGCTGAAGGCGCTGCGCCAGCGCACCAACATCCAGTACGACCAGCAGCTGGCCGGCATCCTGCATATCTACCGCACGCCGGAGTCCTTCGCCGAAGGCCGCGCGACCGCGGCGGAACTGGCGGGCCTGGGCCTGGCGCAGGACGTGCTGACGCCAGAGGACTGCGTACGGCTGGAACCCGCCCTCGCCCACGCCGCGCGCACCGATCTTGTCGGCGGCCTGATGAGCCCCGAGGACGAAAGCGGCGACGCCCACCGCTTCACCCAGGAAATCGCCAAGCTCGCTGCCGCGCGCGGCGTGCGCTTCCGCTACGGCGTCACCGTGCGCAAGCTCGAGGCCGCGCGGCGCACGGTCACGCGCATCATCACCGATCAGGGCGACGAGACTCCCGACGCCGTGGTGCTGGCGCTCGGCAGCTACAGCCCCATCATCGCCCGGTCCTTGGGCCTGAAACTCCCGGTCTATCCCGCCAAGGGTTATTCCATCTCGGTGGACATCACCAAGCCCGAGGCGGCGCCGACCATCAGCATCACCGACGAAAGCCGCTTCATGGTGTTCTCGCGCCTGGGAAACCGCCTGCGCGTCGCCGGCACCGCGGAACTGGCAGGCTGGAACCTGGACTTGAACCCGGTGCGCGTCGCGCCCCTCACCCGCAACGCCGTCAGCCTGTTCCCGGACGCCGCCGCCTACAACGACCTCAGCGCCTGGACCGGCCTGCGTCCGACCACGCCGGACTCGGTGCCCCTTCTCGGCGGCACGGTCTACGACAACCTGCTGCTCAACACCGGCCACGGCACATTGGGCTGGACCATGGCCTGCGGCTCGGGCCGCGTGATCGCCGACCTGATCGCCGGGCGCACGCCGGAGATCGATATGGAAGGGTTGGGATTGGAGCGCTTCGGCTAAAGGCTGAACGAAGACGCCGTGCCGTAACCGCAATCGCAGTCGTCCGACGGCTTGGAGAGCCGCGCCACCAGCGGCGAGCCCTTGACCCGCGGATCGCTCGGCTCCCAGCGGAACTCGGCGCCGCATTTGGAGCAGGTCTGGCCCGGCGGAAGCTTGGGCGCTGGCTGGGTGATGTCTCGCATTCCGCGATCTTGCGCTTAAATTGTACCTGGTACAATTCCCCGAAAATGTACCAGGTACAATTTAACGAGGCCCGACTTAACGAGGCCCCCTTTAACGAGGTGAGCGTGGCTGGTTTCTTCGACTTCTTCGGTTTCGGCAGCCGGCGGCGCACCGCCATCCAGGTGCTCGACAGGGCGCTGGACGACAACGAGGTCAACCGCGCCTATATCGACGACGGCATGCGCTTCGCGCTCTACAAGTGGGCGGAGGACCTGGCCGGGCCGGGCGGCACGCCGGACCAGATCCTCAAGGACGCCGCCGCGCTGATCTCATTTTGCGTGCTGGGCAAGGCCGAGACCGCGGCGCTGTGGGGGGATGCGGTGGCGGCGGCGCGCGATGGACGTTTCGCGGCGGTTCTCGCGGGCGGCGAGGACGAGACCTTCGACGCCAAAATCATCAAGCTGGTGCTGGCCAAGGGCAACGCCGCGGAGGACATCCGGGCGCGTGTGAGTCTCGAAGACCAGACCTAGGTGCGTTCCACCAGCTTGGCGGCGCGCCCGAAAGCCAGGGCCCTGCACTCCACACCCATGTCGCCGCTCTTCTCCTGCTTCGGCATGCCCATGACCACGGACGGCGTCTCCGCATAGAGCCGGTGGACGATCTGCGGCAGCCATACCTCCTGGCTTGGCTTGGTCTCGCCCACCGTCTCGAAGGCCTCCCGGCTGGCGAAGAACTGCGCATCGCCGCCGCCGTGCTGGGGCTTGCCGACAATCACCGCCAGGGGATAGCCGGGATGTTCCAGGTATTCCTGGGCGTCGCGGATGACGATGCCGCCGTCCTCGGCCTTGCGGGCGATGTGCACCACCCGCGGCATGGCCCCGCGCGCCGCTTCCTCGCTGAATTTCTCGCGCGTGGCCGCCGCCGCGATCCAGCGCACGTTCTCGCGGAAATAGCCCTTGGCGTCGGGCTTGTTGAAATACCGCCAGACGAAATCGTAAGCCACGGTGCGGCGCTGTTCGGGATTGCTGATGTCGAGATCGGCGTATTTCACCGCCGGCAGCAGGAAGTGGTCCGCGGCGTAAACGAAGTCCTCGGGCGAGAGGTAGGTGAACCCAAAGCCGGCGCCGGATTTGACCTCCAGCAGGATCAGGTCGGGATGCGTGCGTGCTACCACCTCTGGTCTCCCTGCTTGTGGCGGGGTTCGCGTATCTCGGGAAAAACTTAACGCTTTCAATGGTTTGCGTCAAATTTTGCAAATCGGATGCAACGCGTTGATCTAAAAGAAGAAATCCGGCGCGGCCGTGCCGTCCCTATCGTCCATCGGCAACCGCCGAAACAACGGAGCGTTTCTAAACCAAGGAAATTCCACAACATATGGTGTGGCGTTGAACTCTATACCGCTGTCCGCCCCGTCCCTCACGCCCAAGCCCCAGGCGCAACCCGAGGCCGCGGTGAAGCGCTTCCTGGCCGACACGCGGCGGGCCGCCGCCAAGACCTTCCCGCGCTGGCAGGAGATCCTGAGCGAAGGCATCGCCGACTGTCTCCTGAGCTACGACGAGCGGCGGGCGGTCTTCGATATCCACCCCATCGACGACTATTACTTTGCCGGCGCCGTCGCCCTGCAGGCCGCCAGGATCCGGCCGCTGTTCCCGGCCGAAGAGTCCGGCGAGGTGCTGAGCCTGATCGCCGACACCGTCGATGCCGCGGCCGAGCGCACCGACCGGGTGGTCTCTGACCTGGTGTTCTTCATCATCGGCCGCATCGAGACCGTCGCTGCCGCCGACAGCGATAAGAAGGCCTACGACCAGGCGGTCAAAGTCATCCTGCAGCGCCTTGGCCTCGACACCGTGGAGGGCACGGCGCACCTAATGACCCAGCCCCTGTTCCGTCATGCGCTCGGCGAGCCCCTGGCGCTGGGCATTCCCGACTGGTGGGTCCGCTTCCACGGCAAATACGTCCTCGCCCGCCCCGGCGCACCCGGCGCCGTTGGTCCCCAGGCCAAGATCGTGGATATGGCTGTGGCGTCCAAGAGTCTGCGCCGCCGTCCACCCCGCCGTGCGGCAGTGTTCTAGGCCTCCAACGCGATTTCCTGGAAGCCGCCGCCCGCAGGCATAAAAGCCCGCAAGGCCACCCCCTCCCCCGTCACCGCCGCGATCACCCAGATCGCCTCCGGGTCGTGGGCCATGCGCAGGTCCTCCGCCGACGGCGCACCACGGCCATTCGGATGGGAATGGTAGTGTCCGAGGATGTGCATGTTAGTCTCCCGCACCGACCGCATGTGGTCGAACAGGGTTTGCGGATCGATTTCAAAGTGGCCGGTGGGATCAACAGCGATATTGGGCGTGGCGAGGACGCGCCGGACAACAACCGGCTCGGCACGTTCGCCGATCATCAGCCCGCAGCACTCGCGAGGGTAGGCTTCCGCCGCGGCCGCGCGGATTGCCGCCGCATGGTCCCGGCCAAGAATGATCCGCGCGCGCATGGATAAGCATACCCTCACCGTTCCCGGCGGCGCCACATCCACCCGCCTCGACAAATGGCTGGCCGAGGCCCTGCCCGGCTACTCGCGATCCCGGCTGAAAGCGCTGATCGCCGAGGGCGCGGTCGCCGTCGCGCATAAGGTCGAACGCGATCCCGCCCGCAAGCTCAAGGCCGGGCAGTCCGTCGTCGTCGCCGTGCCGGCGCCGGTGGACGCCACGCCCCGCGCCCAGGCCATGGACCTGACCGTGGTGTTCGAGGACAAGCACCTTATCGTCATCGACAAGCCGGCCGGCCTGGTGGTGCATCCGGCGCCGGGCAATCCCGACAGCACCCTGGTCAACGCCCTGCTCGCCCATTGCGGCGACACGTTGTTGGGTATCGGCGGCGTGAAACGCCCCGGCATCGTTCATCGCATTGACAAGGACACCAGTGGACTCCTGGTGGTGGCCAAGACCGCGGGCGCGCACGAAGGACTGGCGGCGCAGTTCAAGGTCCACAGCATCGCGCGGATTTACGACGCCTTCGTCTGGGGCGTCCCCAGGCCCGCGGCCGGCATGGTCACCGGCGCCATCGGCCGCAGCACCGCCAACCGCAAGAAAATGGCCATCGTCAAACGCGGCGGCAAGGCAGCCGAGACGCACTATTCCACGGCGGCGGCGTTCGGCGCGGCCGCCGCACACCTGCGCTGCCGGCTCGCCACCGGGCGTACGCACCAGATCCGCGTCCATCTCGCCAGCCTGGGCCATGGCCTGATCGGCGACCAGGTCTACGGCGCGCGCGCGCGCAACCTGGGAAAAATGCCGGCGGACACGGCCGCGCTGCTGAAGAACTTCCCGCGCCAGGCGCTGCACGCGGCGACCTTGGGATTCCAGCACCCGGCGACGGGCAAGCCGCTGCTGTTCGAATCGCCGTTGCCGGCGGATTTGCGCGCCCTGGAAGCGGCGCTGTCGGACCTCTGAACGTCCGCGGCTCCTTGCCGCGGCTACTTGCTGGCCGCGGCCGCCATCGCCGCCACCTGGTCGGCCGGCTGCACCTTGACGCCGTCGGGCTCGTAGATCGACTCCACGTCAGGGCCCCACTTCTGCACCAATTCACGCTGCTGCGCCCGGAGCGAGGTTATGCGGCGTCCCGAGGTCATGGTCATGAAGGTGCTGACCAGCGACGGCGTGGTGGTATAGATCGCCCAGCCGAACATGGCCGCGCCGTAGAACATCATCCAGGCGAAGACATTGGTGATGATGCCGGTGGCGGCCTGGACGTTGTGCCCCTTGAACCACAGGTCGAACAGATAGGGCGACGCGCCGGCGAAGTTCATGCAGCCGACCGTGAGCCCGCCGTAGTGGCCCTTGCCGCGCTCCACCAGGAAGGCGACCCCGGTCGGGATCATCGCCACGGCCAGCACGATCATGGTGGGGATGATCATCAGGCAGATCGGGATCGCGACCAGGACGTAGAGGAAGGCGCGGCTCTTGTTCACGCTATTTGTCCCCGGGGCTCACAGCAGTTTGGTCAGGATGGTGATGAGCAGCGTCAGCAGCATGATCACGAAGGCGCCGGCGGCACCCATCTGGCGGCCGCTCTTGATGGCCGATTCCTGGCGGTCGACCTGGCCGTGCTCGAGATCGTAGACCATCCTCTCGGCCGAGGCGTATTCGGCCTTGGCCCAGTTGAAACCTTCGGCGTCGCGCTGGCGTTCTTCGGGATTGTCCAGGAAGTTGTAGAGTTCGGCCAGATTGCCCTTGCGCACCAGCTTGGGCAGTTCCTTCTCGATTTCCTTGCGCTTATTGCGGTTCTGGTAGCTGTTGATCACCGGCGCCATGAGGCTGCCGCACCAGCCCGCGAGGTTGTAAAGCGCCTCGGGCCCCAGGCGCCATTGCACAATCGCCAGCACCGAGAGCATGCCGATGGTGGCACGGTCGGGGCGTGAGTCGTTCATGGCGTCGATCTGGGTGCCGGTGCCCTTGGCGTAACGCGCGCGCAGGAACGCCGCGACATGGCGGTCCACCGGCCACAGCTTGGTGTTGGCGGTCTTGGCGACGTTGTCCAGGGCCGGCAGCACGCCCTTCACTTCCATGATGTACTGGCCCTCGATCAACGGGCTCATGCACGGCTGCCATTCGTTGAGTTCGTAGACGCAGCGCTCGATGCCGGCGCCGGAGTTCGGGTCCTTCAGGTAATTCTTGAGATCGCGGAACACGTTCTCGAATTGCTGGTTCTCGGCCATCTGCTTGGGGCCCTGCGCCAGGATCCAGTGGCGCCACAGGTCGCGGCTGATGAATTCGGTGTACGGCTGGAGCTTTTGCTTGCGCAGCATGGTGATGGCGAGAGACTGGCCGAAGCCGTCGACGTAGCAGCGGAAATCCCGGTGCCGCACCGGCATCTTCGGATCCATCAGCATCAGCACCCGGGCGGTGATCAGGTCCTCCATGTCGCTCTTGTTGCCGCCGGCCATGGCCATGCTGCTCTTGATCGCTGCCGCGATGCCGTCGGCGAGGTCGTTCAGTTCCAGTCCGCGCCGGATCCAGATCTCGAGGGTGCCGTCGGTGATGATCGAGATGGCTTTGTCCCAATTCTGGTACATGGCGTAGGACAAAGGCCGGATGGAGTGGAACTCCATGTCGGCGAAGCGCAAGGGGCGCTGCGACTGCGGCTCGGCTTTCGCCTGGATGGGCGTGAGGCGCTTGCCGTTGAGCCACAGGTCGATGTTGGTGGCCTGCCACCGCTGCTCGGGGTCGTCGGTCAGCAGGCCGCGCAGGCACTCGATCAGGCTCACCGGCATGCGCTCGTCGCCGACCAGGGTAGTGTAGCTGCCGGTCGCGATCTTGCGCCGGATGATTTCGGCGTCCGGCACGCCTTGCAGCGGATTGCGCCCCACCGCCAGGATCAAGGTCGACACACCGAAAGCGTACATGTCGTCGGCATAGGTGCCGCCGCCGCGGCCCGTGGGCAGCGCGCTGCCGGATTCAATCGGTTCCACGACCACCGGCTGGTCATGGGCGGTGACCGAGGTGACGCAGTCGCCCAGCACGATCTTGGTGCGGGCTTCGTCCATGAAATAGAGATTGTCCGGGCGGATCGCGCGATGGGCGACGCCCTTCAGGCCAAGCTCGACCAGGCCGTCGGCGATGGGCTTGACGATCGTACGCGCGAACTGGTGGTCGGGGATGCGCTTGAAGGTGCTGGCGAGCGTATCCATCACCCGTCCGCCCATGGGGCGGTTGTAGATCACGATCACGCACTTGCGGTCGATCGGCGGCCATTCGGCCACGCCCCAATCGATCATATGCAGCACCGAGGGAATCTCGAGGCCCTTGAGCGCGCGCATCACCGAGATGCGCGCCGGCATCTCCGGCTTGCACACCAGGGCGTAGAGCGGGCGGCCCTCCTGCTTGCGGTCCGCCACTTCGTAGGCGAGCGCATTGGGCATATCGAGCGAGGGAATCGGCCGGTCGCAATAGATGGTGAACCGGTCGCGCACCATGATGAAGCTGCCGGCGTTGGCCTGCGCGGGAGCCGGCTGCGGCGCAGGCGCAGGTGTCTGGGCGTCCTCGGGCCCCGGGTTTGAGGGGCCCGTGTTTGAGGGTCCTGTGTTTGCAGGGCCTGGATTTGAAGGATCGGGGTTCGAGACAACGACCTGCAGCGGCACTGCCGGGGCCGGCGGTACCGTAGGGGATGTCGTCGGCGCCCGTTGCGGGGCGCCTCTGAGGTCCGCAGCCGCTTCGGCCATGGAGATCAGTCCTCGTAACAGGACCGGCCATTCTGCCAGTCCGCAAGTGACTGTAAGGCAACGTCTTTGCCGGCACAACCATTACGGCAAGGAATTGTTAACTTTTTACAGAAAAAAGCCGCCGGCCCCGCGACGCGCGCACTCCCAGCGACGCCAAAACCGGGATTTCTCAAATAGACCAATCGCTTGAAGGCGGAAAAATGGCCCGCCCCAGGCGGCCGCGCTAGTCGAGGAACGGATCGCGCACCAGGATGGTGTCTTCGCGTTCCGGGCTGGTGGACAGCAAGGCCACCGGCGCTTCGATCAACTCCTCGATGCGGCGGATGTACTTGATGGCTTCGGCCGGCAGCTGCGCCCAGCTGCGGGCGCCGCGGGTGGAGCACTGCCAGCCGGTCATGATCTCGTAGACCGGCGTGACCGCCGCCTGCTCCGCCATCGCCGAGGGGAAGCGGTTGATGCGCGTCCCGTGCAGGTCATAGCCGACGCAGACTTTCAATTCCGCCAGGGTATCGAGCACATCCAGCTTGGTGAGCGCGATGCCGTGAATGCCGCCGACCTTGATGGCCTGGCGCACCATGACCGAGTCGAACCAGCCGCAGCGCCGCTTGCGCCCGGTCACGGTGCCGAATTCGTGGCCGCGCTCGCCCAGCAATTGCCCGGTGGCGTCGGTGAGTTCGGTCGGGAAAGGCCCCTGCCCGACGCGCGTGGTGTAGGCCTTGGTGATGCCCAGGACGTAGCCCACCGCGCTCGGGCCGGCGCCCGAACCCGAGGCCGCGGTGCCGGACACGGTGTTGGAGGATGTGACGAAGGGATAAGTGCCGTGGTCGACATCCAGCATCGTCCCTTGCGCGCCCTCGAACAGGATGCGCTGGCGCAGCCGGCGCGCGGAATCCATGATCTCCCAGACCGGCGCCGCGAACGGCAGGATCTTGGGCGCGATCTCCTTGAGGCCCGCGATCAGTTCCTTCTCGTCCACTTCCGCAAGGCCCAGGCCGCGCGAGAGCGCATTGTGATGGACCAGGAGCCGCTCGACCTTGGCGGCGATGGCGTTGTCGTCGGCCAGGTCGCAGACCCGGATCGCGCGCCGCGCCACTTTGTCCTCATAGGCGGGGCCGATGCCCCGGCCGGTCGTGCCGATGGCCGCGGCGGCGGCGGCGGATTCCCGCGCCTGGTCCAGGCGCCGGTGCAAGGGCAGGATCAGGACCGCGTTGTCGGCCAGCTTGAGGACGTCGGGTGTGACTTTGATACCCTGGTCGCCGATGCGCTTGATCTCATCGAGCAACGCCCAGGGGTCGACCACCACGCCGTTGCCGATGATCGAGGGTTTGCCGCGCACGACCCCCGACGGGAGCAGCGAGAGTTTATAAGTCTGGTTGCCGATGACCAGGGTATGGCCGGCATTGTGGCCGCCCTGGAAGCGCACCACCATATCGGCGCGCTCCGACAGCCAGTCGACGATCTTGCCTTTGCCTTCGTCGCCCCACTGGGAGCCGACAACCGCGACGTTACCCATATTCCGCCAGCCTCAATCGCTTGGTTTTCATTGGCCGCGCGCCAGGCCGGAAACCCTATCCTGGACACGCCCCGCAAACGCGCGGTTATACGCTGGCCGGCGCCCCGCCAACACTGTCTTTTTTGCTTGTGGATAAGGCTTTTAGCGGATGCGGTCGCGGAGCTTCAGCCGCGGGAGCGCAACAGGCCTTTGAAGGCGCCGCCGTCGGCGGCGGCGATGGCGATGGCGGTCCATACACACCCGAACGAAATCATATCGCCGGAGGTGAACGGTTCATGGAACAGATATACCGCCACCCCGAGGGTGACCGACGGCGCGATATACTGGAGGAAGCCCAAGGTGGTCAGCCGCACGCGGCGGGCGCCGGCGGCGAACAGGGCCAGGGGCACCGCGGTCATGGGACCGGCGAACACCAGCAGCGCGTTGGTGCTGGCCCGGGGCGACGGGAACGCGCCGCCGTGAAACGCCCACCAGACCACCAGCCCGGCCACCGCCGGAAACAGCAGCGCGGTCTCGATCAAAAGGCCGTCCAGCGCGGCGACCGGGGTTTTCTTGCGCAGGTAGCCGTAGATCCCGAAGGTCAGCGCGAGGCCGGGCGAGATCCACGGCACCGCCCCCAGCGACGCGGCCTGGGCGATCACCGCCGCGCCCGCCAGCGCCACCGCGCACACTTTGAGCCGCGACAGGCGTTCGCCGAACAACAGGTACCCCAGCGCGAACGACACCAGCGGCGTCATGTAGTAGCCCAGCGCGGACTCCACCAGTTGGTCCGTGGCCACGCAGTAGATGTAGAGCGTCCAGTTGACCGAGATCATCAGGCTGCTGAGGGCGAGCATGCCGAGGGTGCGCGGGTCGCGCACCGCCGCGACGATCCGCGGCATGTGGCCGCGCGCGGCGGTGACCGCCGTCACGAACAGCGCCGCCCACAGCACGCGGTGGACGGTGAGTTCGAACGGCGGCACGTCGTTCAGGAGACGCCAGTAGAGCGGCAGCACGCCCCACAGACAATAAGCCGCGCCGGCGTAGAGGATGCCGCTGCCTTCCGAATGCTCCGTCGCGGCCTGGCTCATCTTGTATCGATTTAGGCCGTATAGGTTTTCAGGACTTCCGCATAGGCCCAGTCGATCCACGGCAGCAGCTTCTCGGTATCCGCGGCCTCGACCGTGGCCCCGCCCCAGATGCGCAGGCCGGCGGGCGCGTCGCGGTGGCTGTTGATGTCGTAAGCGACGCCCTCCGCGTCCAGGAGCGCGGTGATCTTCTTGGCCGCCTCGATCTGCTTTTCCTTGGGCAGCGCCTTGAACCAGTCGGCGGTGACGACGAGGCAGATGGAGGTGCACGAGCGAAAATCGGGTTTCTCGGCGAGGAATGCGATCCAGGGCGTGCGCGCCACCCAGTCGGAGATGACCTTGAGGTTGGCTTCCGAACGCGCGATCAGGCCCTTGAGGCTGCCGACGCTCTCGGCCCAGGCCAGGCCGTCCAGGGCGTCCTCCACGCACAGCATCGAAACCGTGTTGATGGTGTCGCCGTCGAAGACCGGTTCCTGCAGCTTGCCGCCCTTGGTGAGGCGGAAGATCTTGGGCAGCGGCCACGGCGGCGCGTAGCTCTCCAGCCGGTCCACGGCGCGCTGCGACAGGATCAGCATGCCGTGCTGGGCCTCGCCGCCCAGCACCTTCTGCCAGGAGTAGGTGGTGACATCGAGCTTGTCCCACGGCAGGTCCATGGCGAAAGCGGCGGAGGTGGCGTCGCAGATGGTGAGGCCCGTGCGCTTGGCGGAGATCCAGTCGCCGTTCGGCACGCGCACGCCGGATGTGGTTCCGTTCCAGGTGAACACCACGTCGTGATCGGGATTGACCTGGGCCAGGTCCGCGAGCTTGCCGTAGTCGGCGCGGATAATGCGCGCGTCCTTGAGCTTCAATTGCTTGATGACGTCCGTGACCCAGGTCTCGCCGAAGCTTTCCCACGTCAGCATGTCCACCGGCCGCGCGCCCAGGCACTGCCACAGCATCATCTCCACGGCGCCGGTGTCCGAGGCCGGCACGATGGCGATGCGGTGGGTGGAGGGCACGTTCAGCACTTTGCGCGTGGCCTCGATCACCGCCTTGATGCGGGCGTGCGCCGGCTTGGAGCGGTGGAAGCGGCCCACCAGGGCCTTGCCCAGGGACTCGATCGACCAGCCCGGATGTTTCGCACAAGGGCCCGAAGCGAAATTGGGACGCGCGGGACGGGCGGCGGGTTTTGCGGTCATGGAACGGTCCTCGGTCAAAGGGGCGCGGAGTTTAGGAACCGGCTTTTAGGGCGTCAATGTAAGGCCCTGCAAGGCAGGCAAGCCGCGAGCACTCGCCGCTTCTTCCTTTTTTGTCATTCTTGGCCCGCAGGGCCGAGAATCCAGAGGTTTTTGGTTTCTGTTTTAAAAACCAGGAAACAGAAACCCCTAGATTCTCGCGCCTCGCGCAAGAATGACAAAAAGGAAAGGACCTACCTCGCCCCGTGATTTAAGGGACCATGCCCCTGCCCCAGTGGAATCGCCTTCTCCATGGCGTTGCGCACAAACAGGCGCGCGCGCCGAACCGCCTGTTCGGCGCCCAGGCCGAAGGCCATGCCGGCGGCGATGGCCGAAGCGAGCGTGCAGCCGGTCCCATGGGTGGCGTTGGTTTCAATACGGGGATCAGTGAACCGGATCACCTCGTCGCGCAGGATCAAAAGGTCCACCACCCGCGGGCCCTCCAGGTGGCCCCCCTTCAGCAGCACGGCTTTGGCGCCCAGCGCCCGCAGCGCCGGCACGGCCGCGTCCATGTCGCTTTCGGTGCGGATCTTGCGGCCGGTGAGGACCTCCGCCTCCGGCAGGTTGGGCGTGATGAGCGCCGCGCCCTTGGCGAAGCGTTCGATCAGCGCGGCGGCCGCGTCGTCGGCCAGAAGCGCATGGCCGCCCTTGGCCACCATCACCGGATCGACGACTTCCGGCACGTCAAAACTCTCGAGCGCGTCGGCGGCGGCTTCGATGCAATCCTTGTCCACCAGCATGCCGGTCTTGACGATATCGGCGCCGATATCGCTCAAACACACAGCGATCTGGTCGGCGACGATCTTGGGCGGCACCGGATGCACCGCGGAGACGCCCAAAGTGTTCTGCACCGTGACCGCGGTGACGGCGGTCATGGCGTAGCCGCCCAGCATGGTGACGGTCTTGATGTCGGCCTGGATGCCGGCGCCGCCGCCGGAATCCGATCCGGCGACAATCAGGACTCTTCCCCCGCCCGCCATGGCGCTATGCGGCTCCGGCGATGCAATCGACCAGGCCGCTGACGATGGCGTCGACCTCCTTGGCGTCGTCGCATTCGGCCATGATGCGGATCAGGGGCTCGGTGCCGGATTTGCGGATCACCAGGCGGCCGCGGCCGGTGAGCCGCTGCTCGCCGTCGGCGATGGCCTGTTTGACCGCGTTCAGCTCCAGGACCGCGTCGGCGCTGGCGCCGGCGCTGAGCCTGACATTGCGCAGGAGCTGCGGTACCGGCCGGAACAGCCGCAGCGCTTCCGAGGCCTTCTTGCCGCTCTCGACCAGGGCCGCCAGCACCTGAAGCGCGGCGACGATGCCGTCGCCGGTGGTGGCGTGCTGGCCCATGATGATATGGCCCGACTGCTCGCCGCCGAGGTTGTAGTTGCCGCTGCGCATCTGTTCGACCACATAGCGGTCGCCGACCTTGGTGCGCAGCAACGAAAGGCCCTTGGACGTGAGGTAGCGCTCGAGGCCCAGGTTGCTCATCACCGTGGCCACCACCGCGTCGCCCGAGAGCTGGTTGGTATGCTGCCAGTGGCCGGCGATCAGCGCCAGGATCTGGTCGCCGTCGATCATATGGCCCTGTTCGTCGCAGAACAGCACCCGGTCGGCGTCGCCGTCGAGGGCGATGCCGAGATGCGCGCCGGTCTCGCGCACGGTATCGCGCAACCTGTCCAGGTGCAGCGAGCCGCAGTCCTTGTTGATGTTGAAGCCGTCCGGCGAGACGCCGACCTTGTGCACGTCCGCGCCGAGTTCCCAGAACACCGTCGGTGCGACCTTGTAGGCGGCGCCGTTGGCGCAATCGAGCACGATCTTGAGGCCGTCCAGGCGCAGGCCGCGCGGGAAGGTGTTCTTGGCGTATTCGATGTAGCGCCCGCCGGCGTCCTCGAGGCGCTTGGCGCGGCCCAGGTGACCGGCCGCGGCGCGGGCCGGCGCCAGATCGCTGGCCATGTCGGCCTCGATCTCGGCCTCGATCGAATCCGAGAGCTTGTAGCCGTCGGGGCCGAACAGTTTTATGCCGTTGTCCTCATAGGCATTGTGGGACGCCGAGATCATGACCCCGAGGTCGCAGCGCATGGCGCGGGTCAGCATGGCGATGCCCGGGGTCGGGATCGGGCCGACGATGATCACGTCCATGCCCACGGAGATGAACCCCGCCGTCAGGGCGGGTTCCAGCATATAGCCCGAGAGCCGGGTGTCCTTGCCGATGACCACGGTATGACGGCGGTCGGCATTGATGAACCGGCGCCCGGCGGCGATGCCCAGGCGCATGATCGTTTCCGGGGTCATGGGCTCGGTATTGGCCAGGCCCCTGACGCCGTCGGTGCCGAAAAGGTTGCGCGTCGCCATGCGTGCTCCAGTCTTATTCAGGCAGAGTTTTGAGCTTCCCCGGGCCCGGAATCAAGTTCCAGGGGGGTCATCAACGGCCCGGAGGCACATCAGGTTCCGGGGGTATAGGCGGCGGCCTGGAGCGCCAGGGCCTGGCGGCTTTCGGCGACGTCGTGGACCCTGAGGATCTGGGCGCCCTGGGCCACGGCCACCAGCGCCGAGGCCAGGGACCCCGGCAGGCGGTCGTGGCTGCCCTCGCCCGCCGACAGCCGGCCGATGAAGCTCTTGCGCGAGGCGCCGACCACCAGCCCACACCCCAAACTATGGAACATGCCGAGGTGGTCGAGAAGCTCGGCGTTGTGGGCGGCGGTCTTGCCGAAGCCGAGGCCGATATCGACGGCGATGCGGCCCAAGGGAACGCCGGCCGCCAGGCACGCCTCGACCCGGGCGCGCAGGAAATCGTGCACGTCGCCGGGGCACCAGGCATAGGCGGGATCCTCCTGCATGGTGCGGGGCTCGCCCTGCATATGCATCAGGATCACGTCGACGCCGGATTTGGCGGCGACCGCCAGGGCCGCGGGATCGGCAAGTGCGGTGATGTCGTTGATCACCCGGGCGCCGGCGCTGACGCCCGCGCTCATGACGCCGGCATGGCGGCTGTCGATGGATACGGTAATGCCGTCCGACGTGAGCGCCTTGACCACCCCGGCGGTGCGCATGACTTCCTCGCCCTCGTCCACGGCGACGGCGCCCGGGCGGGCGGACTCCCCGCCGACATCGACCAGCGCCGCCCCGGCCGCGGCCATGGCCCGGCCGTGGGTGACCGCGGCGGCGATGTCGGCGAACTTGCCGCCGTCGGAAAAGCTGTCCGGCGTGACGTTGAGCACGCCCATCAGCAGCGGTTTCGCCAGACTGTGGCCGGCGAAAGCGCCGCGCGGGGCGCCGATGCCGGCCAGCTCCCGGTCGATGTCAGGGTCGGGTTTGCCGGCGTCATATTGCACCCGTGTGATCAGGCTCTGGCTGACCACCGCGCCGCTGCGCCGGGAAACGATGGCGGCGGTGAACGCCTGCCCACACGGCATGGGCCAGGCCTGGCCGTGCGCCAAGGCGGCACGGGCCGCGACCCCCCGTAAAATACCCCGCGGCGTGATGTAGGTCCGCTGCACTCCGGAGCCCCGCTTTAGACAGCCGATATCCGTCAATGATATCATCCAGAGGCATGAACCACACCATCCGCACCGCGACCCGCGCCGATTTGGAGGCCGTCGTCGGCCTGTTGGTGGACGATATGCTGGGTGCCGGACGCGATACCCTGACCGCTACCCTCGATCCGGCCTATGAAGCCGCCTTCGCCGCCATCGAACGCGATCCCAACCAGAAGATCGTGGTGATGGAAGCGGAGCAGCGGATCATCGGCTGCATGCAAATCTCCTACCTTCCGGGGCTGTCGCGCAAAGGCATGTGGCGCGGCCAGATCGAAAGCGTGCGCATCGCCCGCGACCTGCGCGGCCAGGGCCTGGGGCGGACCTTCTTCCTGTGGGCGATCGAGGATTGCCGGGACCGCGGCTGCGGCATCATCCAGCTGTCGGCGGACGCCAGCAGGACCGAGGCCCAGAAATTCTACCTGGCACTCGGGTTCGAGCCTTCGCATGTCGGGATGAAACTCAAATTATAAAAAAGGGCCGCTGTTTCCAGCGGCCCTTTTTTCTTTAAGCGCCCGCCCTCTTAAGCACCAGGTTGGGGCGTCGGTTCCTGCCCGAACGGCGGGGTCCTACGGCTGTCGCCGGAGGACGGCACCGACGAGCGCCGGCCCGGATCGCGGGGCTTGGGCGGGCTCTTCTCGGTCTTGTCGATCTTCTCGCCGCGCAACAGCGCCTCGATCTCGTCGCGCGACAGGGTCTCATGCTCCAGGAGCCCCTGCGCGATGATCTCCAGCTGGTCGCGGTGATCCTCGATGATCTTGCGGGCGGTGGCCTCGCCGGCTTCGACAAAAGCCCGCACTTCCTCGTCGATCAGGCGGGCGGTGGCGTCCGAGACGTTCTTCTGCTGGGTCACCGAATGGCCGAGGAATACCTCGCCCTGGTTGTCGGTGTAGCGCAGCGGCCCGAGTTTGTCGGAGAAGCCGTATTCGGTGACCATGCGCCGCGAGATGTCGGTGGCGCGGCGGATATCGTCCGACGCCCCGGTCGTGACCTTGTCCGGGCCGAAGGTGATCTCCTCGGCGACGCGGCCGCCGAACAGGCTGGCGACCTGGGCCTGCAATTCGATCTTGGACATGGAGTACTTGTCGCGCTCGGGCAGCCACATGGTCACGCCCAGGGCGCGGCCGCGCGGGATGATGGTGACCTTGTGCAGCGGCTCATGGCTCGGCACATGCAGCATCACCAGGGCGTGGCCGCCTTCGTGATAGGCGGTCAGCTTCTTCTCGTCCTCGTTCATGACCATGGAGCGGCGTTCCGCGCCCATGAGCACCTTGTCCTTGGCTTCTTCCAGTTCGAGCATGCCGACCACGCGCTTGGCCTTGCGGGCGGCGAGCAGCGCCGCTTCGTTGACCAGGTTGGCGAGGTCCGCGCCCGAGAAACCCGGGGTGCCGCGGGCGATGACCTTGAGATCGACGTCGGAAGCCAGCGGGGTCTTCTTGGAGTGCACCGAGAGGATGCGTTCGCGCCCGAGGATGTCGGGGTTCGGCACCACCACCTGGCGGTCGAAGCGGCCCGGGCGCAACAGCGCCGGGTCGAGCACGTCCGGACGGTTGGTGGCGGCGATCAGGATGACGCCTTCATTGGCTTCGAAGCCGTCCATCTCGACCAGGAGCTGGTTGAGGGTCTGTTCGCGTTCGTCGTTGCCGCCGCCGAGACCGGCGCCGCGATGGCGTCCGACCGCGTCGATTTCATCGATGAAGATGATGCAGGGCGCGTTCTTCTTGCCCTGTTCGAACATGTCGCGCACGCGGGAGGCGCCGACGCCGACGAACATCTCGACGAAATCCGAACCCGAGATGGTGAAGAACGGCACGTTGGCTTCGCCGGCGATGGAGCGCGCCAGCAAGGTCTTGCCGGTGCCGGGCGGGCCGACCAGCAGCACGCCCTTGGGGATCTTGCCGCCGAGGCGCTGGAACTTCTGCGGGTCGCGCAGGAATTCGACGATCTCTTCCAGTTCCTGCTTGGCTTCGTCGACCCCGGCCACGTCCTCGAAGGTCACGCGGCCCTGCTTTTCCGTGAGCAGCTTGGCGCGGGACTTGCCGAAGCCCATGGCCTTGCCGCCGCCGGACTGCATCTGGCGCATGAAGAAAATCCAGACGCCGATCAGCAGCAGCATCGGGAACCAGGAAATGACGATGCTCCAGAAGGACACTTCGCCTTCCGTCTTGGGCACGACCTTGATCGTGACGTTATGCTCGCGCAAGGCCGGCACGACCGAGGCGTCATCCGGCGAATAGGTGCGGAAATCGCCGCCCGACTTGAAGGTGCCGTTGATGTTGTTGCCCTGGATGGTGACTTCCTGGACTTCCGTGCGCTCGACCGCGGCCATGAAGTCGGAGAAATAGATCTCGCGGCTGGCATTGCGCGGGCTGGCGCTCTGGAACAGGTTGAACAGCGCGACCACGCAGACCAGGATGATCGCCCAGAGCATCAAGTTGCGGCTGATATTCAAAACATACCCCTATGCGGGTTGGTTGTTCGTTTCGCTTGACGCGAAGCAGCCTGCGGCCGGTTCGCCCGTCAACGTTAAATAGTGCGCCAAAGGGTTGGTGCAAGCAAAGCGTTTGTGACCCAAAAACCCGTCCGGCTGTCACACCTGTAACAATTCGGCATCAGGTCAGAGCAGCAGGTCCTCGTCCGCCATCGTCGCCGCCGATGAGGCGCCCAGGGACGCGTTAAGCGCAGGAATACATACGACATCCGGCGCCGCCGGCCCGTTCCGCGCGAGATCGGCGCGCAGATATCCGGCATGCGGGAGCGCCGCCAGCCCGAGGGCGTCATAAACCGCCGGCAGCGTGGCGCGAAGCCGCGCCGGCACATCGGGCAAGCCATCCGCGCCGATCCAGGCGGCGATTCGGAACGGACCGCCGGAAAGGGCCGCGGGCAGCGTGACGCGAAAGCGGCCGTCCCACATCACCGGCGTCCCTGGGCCCGCCGGCACGGCATGATCGATCGCCGCGGCCTCGCGGTGGATCAGGATGCAGTCCGCGTCGCGGACGATCAGGCAGCCGTGGAGCGTGGAATCCCGCCACGGGCCTTTGCGCATTTGCGCCGCGATGCGGGTCAGGGACTCGAAGCGCGGGCCGTAGACCTGCCCGCCCGCGGCGGTCAAAAGACTGCTCAGCGCGCGCAGCGCGATCTCGTCCGGCGCCGCGGCCCAGGCCCGCAGGCCGAGCCGCACCGCGCCGTACTGGTCCCAGGCGGTGGCGGTGCGCAGCAGCTGCTGCGCGGCCTGATCCAGCGCCGCGCGGGCGCGCTGCATATGAGTGACCGTCTCCAGCAGGCGGCTGCGGGAAAAACCTTCCTCTTCCAGGAGGCGCGCCGCCTGCCGGAAGCGGATGCGGGCCGACGCGCGATTGCTGTTGGAAGGATCCTCCAGCCACGGCTGGCCCAGGGCCTTGCAGACATCGGTGAGGTCGGCCTTGGTGAAACCCAGCAACGGCCGCGCCAGCAGCACGTCGCCCGCGGCCGCCCGCAGCCGCGTGAGCGGCGCCATGGCGGCCAGGCCGTTGATGCCGCTGCCGCGGGTCAGGCGGATCAGGAAAGTCTCCACCTGGTCATCGGCGTGGTGGGCCAGGAACAGGTGGCTGCGGTTCTGGCCCGCGCACCACGCCGCCATCAGCGCATAGCGCGCGTCGCGCGCGGCCTTCTGGGGACTGCGCGCGGCGGGTTCCAGCGCGCCGTCTTCCCACGCCAAGGTCGCATGCGGGATGCCATGGGGCTGCAGCCATGCCGCCACCTGCCTTGCCTCGGCGGCGGCCTCCGCCCGCAGGCGGTGATCGACGGTGACGGCGGCGAGATCGGCCCCGGCGGTCCGTGCCCAATCCGCCAGCAGCCGCGCCAGCGCCATGCTGTCGGCGCCGCCCGAGACCGCCACGGCGATCCGCGCCCCGGGCCCGAGGCCCAGCGGCGCCATGGCGGCGGCGAAGGCTTCAGCGTCCTGACGGCCGTGAAGCGATGCGGACGTGCGTTCGGCGGACAATGTCAGCCGTCTACTTGCACTTGAGTTTGCTGCGCTCGGTCTTGGTGGCGTTCTTAATCTGGTCCGGCGCCTTCGGGTATTCCTTGTTGATAAGGCCGAAGGCGGTGCAGGCGCCGTCGTTCTGGCTGAGCTTCTCGAGCGACATGCCCAGCTGGAGCAGGTTGTCCGGGGCCTTGGCGTTCTTGGGATAGGACTGATAGCCCTTCATGAATTCGCGCGCCGCATCCTGGTAGCTGCCGCGGGCGAAGAAGGTCTGCGCCAGCCAATACTGGGCGTTTCCGGCAAGCTCGTCCTTGGGGTTCTTCTCAAGGAACTGGCGCAGCGCGGACTCGCCCCGGGCGTAGTCGTTGCGCTTGAGAAAATCGAAGGCGAAGTCGTATTGCTCCTTGGCCGAGCCGCCCGGAAGTTTCACATCCACCGGCAAGGCCGCGAGCTGCTGCCCGGTGACGCCGGGCGCCGCCGGTGCCGCGCGCGGCGCCGGCGGCGGTGGCGGCGGCGCCGCGTTGGCCTGTTGCGCGGCCGCGGCGGCGTTGGGATCGGCGGCGAGCGGCTTGCCGCCGGCGTCGGTCCGCACCACGAAGCCGCCGTTGGCGTCGACGGCGCCAGTGCCGGTGGCGACCGGCGGCCCGTTGAGCGGCACCGCCTGGATCGCCGCAGCCTGCGGCGCGGGGCGCGGCGCATTCATCGGCGCCGACGCCGGAGCGTCGAACGAGAAGCGCTGCGAGGCCGGGGTCTGCGACGCCGCCGCGGCGCGCGGCGCAGGCGCGGCCGGAACGGCGGCGCCGGCTGCGGGCGTCACCGCTCCGGGCTGGGCGCCGATGGACTGCTCGAGGGTGGCGATGCGCAGATTCATGTCTTCGGTGAGGACGCGCAGCTGTTCGGCGGTGCGCTCGGCGCGGAAGCGCGCCTCCTCCACCTGGCCGGTGAGGAGTTCGATGGCGCGCTCCATGGCCAGCAGGCGTCCTTCGATATCCGCGGGCTTGGGGCCGGTCTGGAAAGCCTGCATCTGCTGTTCAAGCTTGGTCAGGCGGTCGCCCGTACTTTGGGCCTGGGCACCACAAGTAACGGTCAGGGCGATGACGGCGGCGGCGAAACCGCGAACCAAGGTTTTCAATGCGATCATGGGAAACACCCGCGCAACTGGGGTTGGGGCTTTAGACATTGTTAGGTGTAATCGCGTCTCCACCGGCGAACCGCGCCCGTCGCCTGGATCGGCTCCGAAGCACTACGCCGGTAACCGGGCGAGAATGTGGCAGCGGCCGGAAAATATAGGCTCGCGAAAGACTCTGGTCATAAAAAAACTGCGCCGGCATTGAGCCGGCGCAGTGTCGTTTCAACAGCGAACCCTAGGAGGGTTTACTGAACGGTCGAGACGCCGCGGCGGTTCTTGCCCCAGCAATCTTCAGCCGAGACCACGCAGGTCGGGCGCTCTTTGCCGTAGGAGATGGTCTTGATGCGGCTGGCGTTGACGCCCAGCGACACCAGGTAGGCCTTCACGGCGTTGGCGCGGCGGTCGCCGAGGCCGAGGTTGTATTCACGGGTGCCGCGCTCGTCGCAGTGGCCTTCGATGGTCACGGTGCGGGCGGGGTACTGGTTCAGCCACTGGGCCTGGCCGCGCAGGATGCCCTGGTCGGCGGCGGTGACGTCGTACTTGTCGAACTCGAAGTGGACCATGTTGCCCACGACGGTGTTGAAGTACTCGATCGAGTCCGGAGCGGGACCGCGCGGAGCGGCGGGCGCGGCGGCCGGCGGGGGAGCGGAGGCGGCGACGGCGGCGGCTTCCTGCTTCTTGGGTGTATTGCAACCGGCGAGCATCACAGCAACGGCGACCGCAGTCAGAGTTCGGAACTTCATTCTTCTTCCCCTAGGTTTCCTTGAGGTTTGTGTGGAGTGTGGTTATCGGAATAATTGTGGCAATTCTGTATGGGACCCACGCCCAGTCGGTCCATCTTTTACCAGCAACCGCGCACAAAGCAATACCTTCGCACACG
This sequence comes from Rhodospirillaceae bacterium, assembly GCA_041905795.1. Lineage (GTDB taxonomy): Bacteria > Pseudomonadota > Alphaproteobacteria > Rhodospirillales > Rhodospirillaceae > SHVO01. The sequence continues at coordinate 207,618 of JAYRKL010000004.1, forward strand.
CAAAATACTGTTACGTCCATCAAAAATAAGACATTTTGGACCCCGGTTGCCCGCATGCCACATATGCACGCAGGGCCTGACCGGGTGCAGGCGGGCCCCTGCCCGCCCGGTTCTACGGGATCAGCGGCGACCAGGCCGGGTCGGACGCGTCGCCCGGAGTTAGGATTTCCCTTTGATTGTAACCGGTTAGGTCAATCGAATAGAGTCGCACCCGGCCGCCGTTGGGCGACTGGGCGAAATACATCAGGACTCGCCCATTGGGGGCCCAGGTGGGGCCTTCGACCGAGAAGCCCTGGGCCAGGAGGCGTTCACCCGAACCGTCCGGCTTCATGACACCGATGTAGAAGTTGCCGTCGTTGCCGGCATAGCGGGTGAAGGCGATCAGGTCGCCGCGCGGGGACCACACCGGGGTGGCGTAGCGGGCGCGGTTCTGGCCGAAGCTGATGCGCTGCTGGCTCGAGCCGTCGACATTCATGACATAGAGCTGCTGGGTGCCGCCGCGGTCCGAGGCGAAGCAGATCTGGTCGCCGCGCGGGCTATAGCACGGCGTGGTGTCGATCGACGGGTTGTCGGTGAGCCGGCGGCTCGCGCGCGTGCGCAGGTCCATCTCATAGATGTCGGAGTTGCCGTTGAGCGCGGCGGACAGCACCACCTTGTTGCCGTCGGGCGAGAACCTGGGCGCATAGGACATGCCCGGGAAATCGCCGAGCACTTCCTGGCGGCCGCTGTCGATATTGAAGAGATAGACACGCGGCACGTTGCGGAAGAACGAGAGGTAGGTGATCTCCTGCGCCGTCGGCGAGAAGCGCGGCGTGAGCACGAGGTTGGCGCCGTCGGTGAGATAGCGGTGGTTGGCGCCGTCCTGGTCCATGATGGCCAGGCGCTTGAGGCGGTTGGTCGCCGGGCCGCTTTCGGCGATGTAGACCACGCGGGTATCGAAATAGCCGCTCTCGCCGGTGATGGCGGTGTAGATCTCGTCGGCGATGATATGCGCGACGCGGCGCCAGTTCTCCGGCTGGGTGCCATACGCCTTGCCGTTGTTGATCTGCTGTCCGCCGAACACGTCCCAGGGACGGAAGGCGATGCGCATCTGGCCGGTGGGTTGGCCTTCCACGACCCCCTGCACCAGCGCCTGGGCGCCGAGGGCGCGCCAATCGGTGAAACGCGGCTGCACGTCGAGGGAGTTCATTTCCTGCAGGAAGCCCTTGGGGTCCAGCGGACGGAACAGGCCCGACCGCTCCAGGTCGGCGGTGATCACCGCGGCGGCGTCCTTGCCCACCTGGGTGGACTCGGGCGTGGTGCCCGGAAACGCCGGGATGGCGATGGGCATGGGCTCGACACGGCCGCGGGTGATGTCGATGCGCACTTCGGCGCGGGCACTCCTTGGAAAGAAAGCCGCAGCGGCGCCCAGGGCGCCGGTGGCGGCCGCGGACAACAGGCGGCGGCGCGGGAGCGGCGAGAGCTTCAAGTCTTCAAGCATTCCAAAATTCCGTATTCTTGCGGCCCCGTCAGGAGAGTGGCGGGCCGGAATATGACAGTAGGGACGCGACATCCTGCGGGCCGATTGTGGCGATGCCGTGTCACGAATTCAAGGTTGCGGGGCCCAAACGCCGCAAAGGCCCGGTTGTTCGCCGCTAAGATCGCCTAGTTCAAGCGGCCCTGGGGCGAGAAGTTGAAGGTGATGTCCTTCAGGATGTTGTAGCGCTCCTGCGAGATCGGGATGTTGCCGCAGCCGAGGATCGCGGTGCGGGCGCTGGTGGCGAAACGCCGGAAGGCTGAGTCGGCGAAATAGCGCGTCATGTCGATGATCTTGGCGTCGCGCACGGACCCATCCGGATTGATGATCACCTGCACTTCCGCCGACATGCCCTCCATGCCTTCGGTGCCGGGATCGATGCGCCAGCAGCCCTCGATATGACGGCGGATGGCGTCCAGTTCGGTCATGCTGGCGCGGTCGGTGATATTGGGCGCGATATTGTTGGAGGGCGTCGTGCTCGCGGACTTGGCCTGAGGCGCGGGCGGCGGCGCCTTCTTCTGCATGTCCTTGAGCAGGTCCTGCAGCATGGCCACGTCGCGCTTCTTGTCGGGCGGCGGCGTCGGCTTCGAGGTCGGGCGCACTTTCGGCGGCGGCGCCTTTTCGGGCTCCTTCACCGGCACTTCTTCCTTGGGCGGGGGCGGCATGGCGTCGGACGGCGGCGCCTGGGCCTGCACCGGCGCCGGCGGTTCCGGCGGCGCCACCGGGGCCACCGGCGCTTCTTCCTTTGACGGCGGCGGGGGGGCCGAGGCGATCTCCTCGATCGGCACCAGATCGACGATCAGGGGCGGCGTTTCGGTCGGGATATTGGTCTTGAGGAACGGCATGCCCACCCAGGCAGCCGCGATGATGCCGGCGTGCAGCATCACCGACAGCACGAACCCCTGGTTTGACGTGTCTTTGACCGCGAGCGCCGACAACGTTCCTTACCCTCGATGCCCTGCTCTACTTCTTCTTAGCGCTGCTTTTGGGCGGTTCTGTGACAAAGGCCACCTGGGTGATGCCGGCGGCGGTGACCGCGGCCATGACCTGCATCATCTGGCCGTAGGCCACGTCCTTGTCGCCCTTCACATAGACCCGCACTTCGGGATTGGCTTCGCGCACGCCTTCGAGGCGCGAGGTCAGGGCGTCCATGTCCAGCTTGGCCTCGTTCAGGGTCAAGGTGCCGTCGCGTTCGACATAGAGGGTCAGCGCCTTGTTGTCCTGGGGCAGCGACTTGGTCTTGCTGGTCTGGGGCAGCTTGACGTTGACCCCGGTGGTCAGCAGCGGCGCGGTGACGATGAAGATCACCAGCAGCACCAGCATCACGTCGACCATGGGCGTGACGTTGATTTCCGCCATCGGCGTGAAGGCGCGGCGGCTGGTCTTGGCGCCGCTGGACGGCTTGATGAAGACGGCCATGACCTATTCTCCTATTGCAGAGACGGCTCAGGACGCTTGGTGATGTCGAGCTGGCGCGACAGGATCGCGCCGAACTCGCCGGCGAAGTTCTCCAGGCGCAGGGCGTAGCGCGACAAATCGCTGGAGATCTTGTTGAACGCCACCACCGCCGGGATCGCGGCCACCAGGCCGAGGGCGGTGGCGAACAGCGCTTCGGCGATGCCGGGCGCCACGGTCGCGAGGCTGGTGTCGGAGGCGGCGCCGATGGCGGTGAAGGTGCTCATGATCCCCCACACCGTGCCGAACAGACCCAGGAACGGAGATACCGATCCGGTCGACGCCAGGAAGATCATGCGGCGGTTGAGGATGTCCATTTCACGTTCCAGCGTGATCTTCATCACCCGGTCGATGCGTTCGGCCAGCGCCGGACCGGCGGCGGGGATGCCGCCCTTGCCCGACGACCGGCGCCATTCGCGCATGGCGGCGACGAAAATCGAGGTCATGGGGTCCTTGGGCCGCTGGCCGATGCGCTCGAACAGCTCCTCGAGCGAACCGCCCGACCAGAACTTCTCCTCGAACTGCTCCGCCTGGCGGAACAGCGAGCGCAGGCGCAAGGACTTGTCGAAGATGATCGCCCAGCTCCAGATCGAGGCGAAGGCGAGCAGGCCCATCACGAACTTGACGACGATACTGGCCTGCAGGAACAGGGTCAGGGCTGAAAAGCCGCCACCCGCTCCGACCGCCAGATTGGTCGCCGTAACCGCCGAATCTATGCCCGCTGCATCCATGCCCTAGCCCACCATTTTTTATCGGGTCCGTTGCAGGCATCTTATGTGCCTGCCCCTGCCCGGACTCAAGAACCTTAACTCAAGAACGCTGCAATCTTGCCTTTGACCCCCGCCGGAATCCGCGCCGGTTTCCCGTCGCGCCCGGTGCAGGCCAGCAGTCCTTCGAACACCACGCCCTCTCCGGCACCACCGGTAATGACCTGGCGCACCTTCAAGGAGGCCGACCCCAGTTCCACCAGGGCGGTTTCGACCGTCAAGAGGTCGCCGAGGCGCGCGGGCTTTTTATACTTCACGTCGGCCGAATGCAGCACGAACACAAAACCGTCATCGGTCCACATGCGGGTCAGGTCGATATCGAGCGCGCGCATCATCTCGCTGCGGCCGCGTTCGGTGAAGCGCAGATAGCTCGCGTGGTACACGATCCCGGCGGCGTCGGTGTCCTCGTAATACACCCGCACCGGCAAACGGTGGCGCTTGCCTTCCAGCTGTCCGCCGAAGGGCAGCACGGACGCGCTCATTCTTCCCGCCCCCCCAAGAGGTCGAACTGCGCCGCGTCGCGGCGCGGCGCCGGCAGCCCCAGTTGCCGGTAGCCGGCGTCGGACACCACGCGCCCGCGCGGCGTGCGCTGGATCAGGCCTTGCTGGATCAGGAACGGCTCAATCACGTCTTCCAAGGTATCCCGCTCTTCCGCCAGCGCCGCGGCGAGGGTCTCCACCCCCACCGGCCCGCCGGCATAGTTGTCGGCGATACAGGCCAGGTAACGCCGGTCCATGGCGTCCAGGCCCATGGCGTCCACATCCAGGCGCCGCAAGGCCGCGTCCGCCGCGGTCTTGTCGATCTCGCGCACCTGATCGACCGATGCGAAGTCCCGCACCCGCTTCAGCAGGCGTCCGGCGACCCGGGGCGTTCCGCGCGAGCGCCGCGCGATCTCCAGGGCGCCGTCGGCGGAGAGGTCCACCCCCAGCACCCGCGCGCCGCGCCGCACGATCTCCACCAGTTCTTCGGCGCCGTAGAATTCCAGGCGCAACGGGATGCCGAAGCGGTCGCGCAGCGGCGTGGACAGAAGTCCCGACCGCGTGGTGGCCCCGACCAGGGTGAACGGCTGGAGTTCGATGCGCACGGACCGCGCCGCCGGCCCCTCACCGATGATGAGGTCCAGCTGGAAATCCTCCATGGCGGGATAGAGCACTTCTTCTATGGCGGGATTGAGGCGATGGATTTCGTCGATGAACAGGACGTCGTTGGCTTCGAGATTGGTGAGGATCGCCGCCAGGTCGCCGGCCTTGGCGATCATGGGTCCCGAGGTGGCGCGGAAGCCCACCCCCAGTTCCCGGGAGACGATATGCGCGAGCGTGGTCTTGCCGAGGCCCGGCGGACCATGCAGCAGCACGTGGTCGAGAGATTCCTTACGCTCGCGCGCGGCCGCGACGAACACCGCGAGGTTTTCGCGCACCGCCTTCTGGCCGATGAAATCCTTGAGCCGCTGCGGGCGCACATGCGCATCGGCGTCATCGTCGCCGCGTGCGCCCGAGACAATGCGTTCGGCCCGGTCAGCCATGACTGGTGCCTAGGTCTTTCAGTGAGGCCCGGATCAGGGCGGGCAGCGGCATGGCCCCGCCTGCATTTGCCAGCGTGCGGGTCACGGCGCCGAAGGCGTCGAGGCGGGCATAGCCGAGGTTCACCAGGGCCGAGACCGCGTCCTCGGTTTCGTTCGGCGCGGCGCCTTTCGCGGCCTTGGGGCCCGCGGGGACGGCGATGCTGAAGCCCGCCACTTTATCTTTCAGTTCCGCGACCAGGCGCGCCGCCAGTTTGGGGCCGACGCCGGAGGCGCGCTTGAAGGCGGATTGATCGCCGCTGACGATGGCGCCGGCGATCTGCTGCGCCGACAAGGCGGACAGGATGGCGAGGCCGACTTTCGCACCCACGCCCTGCACGGTCATGAGCGTGCGAAACATCTCGCGCTCGGAGGCGGAGGAAAATCCATAGAGATGGATGTGATCCTCGCGCACATGGGTCTCGATGGCGATCTCGGCCGCCTCGCCCACGGCCAGCGCCGCCAAGGTGCGGGAGCCCGCGAACACCAGGTAACCGACGCCGCCGACATCGATGACGGCGAAGTCTTCCCCGATCTGGTCCACACGTCCCTTGAGCTTGGCGATCATCGGCGCTTCACACCAAGTTTGACAAGTGTGCTGCGATGATGCGCATGACAGACCGCGACAGCTAAAGCATCGGCCTGATCGGCCTCGGCGTTGCTGCCGGGCAGCAGCACCCGCATCATGGCCGCGACCTGTTTCTTGTCGGCGTGCCCGGCGCCGACCACGGACTTCTTCACCAGATTGGGTTTGTATTCCGACACCGGCACATCGGCCTCGGCCGGCGCCAGCATGGCGGCCGCGCGCGCATGGCCCAGTTTCAGGGTCGAGACCGGGTTCTGGTTGACGAAGGTTTCCTCGACCGCGCATTCGTGCGGCGCATAGGCCGCCACCAGGTCCTTCACGCCGGCGAACAATATCTTGAGGCGGATGGCGAGATCGAGCGCGGCGTCGGGCTCGATCACCCCGCCCGCCACATAGCTCAGGCGGTTGCCGGTCACGTCGATGACGCCCCAGCCGGTGTGGCGCAGCCCCGGATCGAGGCCGAGGATACGGATCGATTGCTGGGCGGGCGTGTCTTTCGGCACCCCGTTCTCCTCAGCCGGCGAGTTGCTTCAAGGTTTCTTCCGACATCTCGTAGTTGGCGGTGACCCGCTGGACGTCGTCGTTGTCTTCGAGCACTTCCAGGAATTCCACCAGGGCCTCGGCCTTCTCGCCGGCGATCTCCACGGTCATGGTCGGCTTCCATTCCAGCTTGGCGGTTTCCGCCTCGCCCAGCACGGCCTCGAGCGCCTTCTGTACCGCGTGCAGGCTGTCGGGCGCGCAGACGATGTCATGGCCTTCGGCGCCGGATTGCACATCGTCGGCGCCGGCGTTGATGGCGGCTTCCATGACGGCGTCCTCGGTGCCGGCCTTGGCCGGATAATGGATCAGGCCGCGGCGCTGAAAACTGTAAGCGACGCTGCCGGTTTCCCCCAAAACGCCGCCGTATTTATTGAAAGCCGTGCGCAGTTCCGTGGCGGTACGGTTGCGGTTGTTGGTGAGCACTTCGACGATCACCGCCACGTTGCCGGGCCCTTTGCCCTCGTAGCGGGCTTCCTCGTAGTCCTCCTGGTCGGCGCCGGTGGCCTTCTTGATGGCGCGCTCGATATTGTCCTTGGGCATGCTTTCCGCTTTCGCATCGGCAATGGCCAGGCGCAGGCGGGCGTTATAGGCCGGGTCGGGCTGGCCGGTTTTGGCCGCCACGGTGATTTCGCGGGCGAGTTTGGTGAACAGCTTGGCGCGCTTGGCATCCTTCGCGCCCTTGCGGTGCATGATGTTCTTGAATTGGGAATGGCCGGCCATGGGTCGCTCTGCAATAGGAATGGAGCCGCCTGCTTACACAATAAGCAGCGGAAGTGCAGGCTTTTTATACCAGCAATTGTAGGAATCGTTAAGGGCGGGCTTGTTTGAGCATGCCGCCGACCCGGACAGGTTCGGCCCGCACGGCCAGGCCGGTGCGATCATCGGTCTCGACGTAGACCCCGCAGACCGTGGCTTCACCGTCGGCCGGCTCCAGGCGCTCGGTCGGCATCTTGGTGACGAAGCGCTGGGTCGCCGTATGCTTCTTCATGCCGATCACGGAATCATAGCAGCCGCACATGCCGGCGTCGGACTGGAAGGCGGTGCCGCCGGCCAGGATGCGGGTGTCCGCGGTCGGCACATGGGAATGGCTGCCGACCACCATGGACGCGCGGCCGTCGGCGATGACGCCGAGCGCCGCCTTCTCGCTGCTGGCTTCGCCATGCACGTCGACGATGATGGCGTCGGCCGCGTCCCGCAGGGGATGGCGCTCCAGCGACTCATTCAGCGCCCGGAAGGGGTCGTCCATGGCGTCCATGAACAGGCGGCAGATCACCTGGATGACGATGATCCGGCGGCCGTTCTTGGTGTGGTAGAGCCCGAGCCCCTGCCCCGGCGTTTCCGGCGGATAGTTCAAGGGCCGCAGCAGGCGCGGTTCCGCCTGGATGAAACTGATGATCTCGCGCTGATCCCAGGCGTGATTGCCAAGAGTGATCACGTCGACGCCGGCGTCATAGAGGCTCTGGCAGATGGCGGCGGTGATGCCGAAGCCGTGGGCGGCGTTCTCGCCACAGGCCACCACGAAATCCAGGTTCAGATCCCGGCGCAACTCCGGCACATGCTCAACCACGGCATCCCTGCCGGTTCTTCCCATTATGTCGCCGAGATAAAGGAGTCTCATCAGGAATACTTTTTGCTTCTCTCTGTCATCGCCCGGCTTGACCGGGCGATCCATCTATCAAGGTTCTAAGTCGTTGATCCATGGATTCCCGAACGCGCGCGGAAGGCGCGCATCTTAATATGGCGGCCTCCGGCCGCCAGCGGGCAATGACAGTGGTGATCCTTATCGCCGCCTTCTCTCACGCCCCGAACCACAATGTGCGGCGGTCGGTGATGACGCCGTCGAGGCGCTGGTCATGGGCGGCGGCGGGAACCTCGGGCACTTCCTGCTCGTCGTAGGCGACGCCGACCACCAGGGTCTTGCGCCGGCGCCGCAGGCTGGCGACGGTCCGGTCGTAGTATCCCGCGCCGTAGCCCAGCCTGTTGCCCTTGGCATCGAAGGCGACCAGCGGCAGGAGCAGCGTATCGGGCTCCAACAGCGGCGCGCGCGGCGGCGGATGGGCGGTGCCGAACGGTCCGGAGTCCAGCGGATCGCCGTTGCGCCAGCCGCGGAAAATCAGCACCAGGCCCTGGCCCGCCACCGCCGGCAAAACCACCTGGCCGCCGGCCTCGCCCAGGGCGATCAGCGTCGGCCGGAGATCGATCTCGTCCCCCAATGGCCAATAGCCTGCTATGATCTTGCCTTGGGGCGTTATCTTGGCGAGCACGCGTTCGCGCAAGTCGTGGGCGGCGTTGCCGCCGCGGGCGGCATGGGTGGCGCGCCGGCGGGCCAGAACCTCACGGCGCAGCGCGGCCTTTGCGTCAGGCACGCCGGGATCGAAGATCGGATCGTGCGGCACGGTCACGAGCCGTCCCCCGAAAGTCTCAGGGACCTTGCATCCCGGAAGAAATGCATCCCCGCTGAAGTAAGTGGAGCCGCCGAAAGCCGTCGGCCTTGCGTGACCTCCCAATGGGCCACGGGTAAAAGTGGGCACAGTGATCACCGGACCAAGATCCGGTGAGGGACCGCACCCGAGCGAAGTTTATCGCCCCTGGGGGTTCAAAGGTCTAACCTGCCCAGCAGCTCCAAGGGGGAACTTAAGTTCCCGAGAGGCCGGCGGCAATACGTTCAATGCGTTGAGTCAGCTGATCCAGGGCCGCAACCACCTCATTTTCGGCCTCGGCGCGGGCATTCTGGGCGCCGGAACCCCGGATGCTCTCCAGTTCGCCCAAGGTATCCGACAGCTCGTCGGCGATCACCAGCGCGGTCATCACCAGCAGCAGGCTGTCGCTGATGCTGCCGCTGGCGGATGCCAGCTGGTCGGCGCGCTGGTCGAGATAGCGGCCAAGACGCGCGAGATGCGCCTCCTGCCCGTCGTCACAGGCGATCTGATAAGACCGCCCGCGAATGGTGATGGATACCTGCCCCAAACTCGTTCCCCCGAACCGCCTACCCCAGGCAGTTCACAGCCTGCGCCGGATTCTTCCGGCCCCCTCAAAGTCTCACGTCTTTAACTGCGCGCCCAATCTGTCGAGGACGGCATCGAGACGGACCGCGACGTGACCCGCGGTCTTCTTCAGCGCCGCGTGGTTCTGGGACAGCGCATCGAGTTCCGCTTTCACGGCGGCGCTTCCGGGCGCGGTCTCGGCGGCGGTTTCCAGACGGCCCAAGGCCTGGTCCAGTCGCGCCAGCGCGTCGCGCACCTTAGAAAGTTTATAGTTCCCGATATCTTTCAAAGAAATAGCGCCCCAACCTCGATTATCGCTTGAAGCATAGAAAGGACCTGGGGCGACGTCAACTCGCAGCGGTTTTGGACGGCGGACGTCCGCATCGAAACAACCTATCCAACGCGGAGAGAGGCCTATATATGTCGCCGTCGCGCCTCCTTTTGGCGCATCAACCCCCACCGCTTGATTATGGGACACAGCATGACCATCACCCCCCGGGTTAAAGCCATCCTCGCCAACTACGAAAGCGACAACCCCGGCACCAAGGGCAACCTCGCCCGGATTCTCATGCAGGGGCGCCTCGGCGGCACCGGCAAGCTGGTGATCCTCCCGGTGGACCAGGGGTTCGAACACGGCCCGGCGCGCAGCTTCGCGCCCAACCCGGCGGGCTATGAGCCCCACTATCACTGGCAGCTGGCGGTCTCGGCCGGCCTGTCGGCTTTCGCAGCACCCCTCGGCATGATCGAGGACGGCGCTTCGTCCTTTGCCGGCGCCATCCCCACCATCCTCAAGGTCAACAGCTCCAACTCGCTCTCGACCGAAAAGGACGCCCCCGTGCAGGCCATCACCGGCTCGGTGAAGGACGCGCTGCGCCTCGGCTGCGCCGCCATCGGTTACACGATCTATCCCGGCTCGAATGCGCAATTCGACATGATGAACGACCTGCGCGAGCTGATCGCCGAAGCCAAGGACGCTGGCCTCGCCACCGTGGTCTGGTCCTACCCGCGCGGCAAGGGCGTGTCCAAGGACGGCGAAACCGCGCTCGATATCGTGGCCTATGCCGCCCATATGGCCGCCCTGCTCGGCGCCCATATCATCAAGGTCAAGCTGCCGAGCGATCACCTCGACCTCGGGGAAGCCAAAAAGGTCTACGAAGCCCAGAATATCCCCCGCGCCACCCTGGCCCAGCGGGTGGCCCACGTGGTCCAGTCCTGCTTCGGCGGGCGGCGCATCGTCGTGTTCTCGGGCGGCGGCACCAAGGGCGAGGACTCCGTGTTCGACGACGCCAAGGCCATCCGCGACGGCGGCGGCAACGGCTCGATCATCGGCCGGAATTCCTTCCAGCGTCCGCACGACAAGGCGCTCGCCCTGCTCTCGGGCCTGGTCGATATCTACAAGGCCTAAAGCGTTTTCCACCGAAGTGGAAACCGGTTCGGTTCATAAAACGCGCCAAAAACCATGAGTTCCTGCCGGCTCTACCTGATCACGCCGCCGGTCATCGCCGACCTCGGCGCCTTCGCGCGCGACCTCGAGGCGGCGCTCGGCGGCGGCGACGTGGCCTGCCTGCAGATCCGCCTGAAAGACGCCGGTGACGACGCGGTGCGCGCCACGGTGAAAAAACTCATGCCCATCTGCCATGCCCACGACGTGGCGGTGATCCTCAACGACCGTCCCGATCTCGCGGTCGAACTTGGCTGCGACGGCGTGCATGTGGGGCCCGATGATCCGCCGTACGCCGAGGCGCGGCGCATCATGGGCACCAACGCCACCGTCGGCGTGACCTGCCGCGACTCACGCCATCTCGCCATGGACCTGGCCGAGCAAGGCGCGGACTACGTGGCCTTCGGCGCGTTCTTTCCGTCATCGACCAAGGACGCGGCCACGCGCACCGATCCGGAACTCCTGGAAATCTGGAGCGAGACCACCAACGTGCCGTGCGTCGCCATTGGCGGGATCACCGTCGACAACTGCGAGGACCTCGTGGCGGCCGGCGCCGATTTCCTGGCGGTGTCGGCGGGAGTCTGGGGCTACGCAGAAGGTCCGGCCGCGGCGGTGCGCGCTTTCAACGCCGTCTTTGCCCGCGCCGATCTTGATCGCGGGGCCCCCTCACCCTGACGGGTGAGGTTCCCGCGCGTTACGCAACCGGCGCCCACAGGACATCGGTGAGGTTTCGCGCGTTGGCGGCGAGCATGACCAGCCTGTCGAAACCCAGCGCGATCCCGGCCGCGGGCGGCATGCGCTCCAGGGCCGCGAGCAGGTCCTCATCCACCGGCGGAGCGTCCCCGTAGAGGCTCTGGTACAGCGCCCGGTCGTGGAGGAAGCGCGCCCGCTGCTCCGCCGGGTCGGTCAGCTCGGTATAGGCGTTGGCCAGTTCCACGCCGCAGGCATACAGCTCGAAGCGCTCCGCGACGCGGGGATCCGAAGGCTTGCGCCGGGCCAGCGCGGCGAGATTGGCGGGGTACTCGCACAGCACGGTGGCGACGCCCATGCCGAGCTGGGGCTCGACCCGTTCGAGCATGACGCGGAAGAAGATGTCCTCCCAGGTGTCGTTGACGCCGGCGCGGATGCCGACGGCGGCGGCCTTCTCGCGCAGGGGGCCGGGGTCCGGCGCCAGTGCGTCCCGGTCGGAGACCGTCGCCAGGAGATCGATGCCGGCGAAATCGCGGAAGGCGTTCTGCACCGTCAGGACTTTCGGCGCCTTGGCGGGGTCGCAGGTGCGGCCCTGCCAGCGCAGAATGCCGTCGCTGTCCTGGGCGCGGTGCGCGGCCCTGCCGGCGGCGGTCAGGATCCGGGCGCAGTCCTCGATCAGGGCGTCATAGCCGGCGTCGGCGCGGTACCACTCCAGCATGGTGAACTCGGGCTGGTGCAGCGGCCCCTCCTCGCCGTCGCGCCACACCTTGCACAGCTGCACGATCTTCGGCAGCCCGGCGGCCAGGAGCTTCTTCATGGCGAACTCGGGCGAGGTATGGAGGTAACGCGGGACCACGTCGCCGCGCCGGTTCTGCAAGGACGCCGCCAAGGGCCGGATATGCCGCTCCATCCCGGGCGATACCTGTAGCGCCGGGGTCTCCACGGCCGTGAAACCCTCGGCCTGGAAATAGGCGCGCTGCGCGCTATGAACCGCCCGGCGGGTTTCCAGGTAAGGCCGTTTGCGGGCGATCTCTTCCGGGTCCCACCAGGACGGGGCCATAAATAGTCCTCTATAAGTTGCGGGCCTTCGCGCGCGGGCCTCTCACGCCCGAATCCTTACCAAAAACCGTAGCGGGGCCCCCTTCAACCTGATACAAGCGCCCGCGGTTTTACAGCCCCTTTCGCGGGCTCCAGCATCAGACAGACGGGCTTTCCATGAAGATTTCGGCGAACTCCATCCGCGGCGGCATGGTCATCGAACACGAAGGCAAGCAGTGGATGGTCCTCAAGAACCAGGTCGTCCAGCCCGGCAAGGGCGGCGCCTTCATGCAGGTCGAAATGCGCGACATCGCCGGCGGCAACAAAAGCCAGGCCCGGTGGCGCACCGCCGATACGGTGGAGCGCCTGGAAGTGCGCGAACTCGACTGCCAGTTCCTGTTCAAGGAAGCCGACATGTATACCTTCATGGACACCAGCTCCTACGAACAGTTCAGCCTGTCGGGCGAACTGATCGGTGAAAAGGCCGGGTTCCTCCAGGACAACATGGACGTGACCGTGGATTTCATCGAAGGCAAGCCGGTGTCGGTGAATCTCCCCGGCTCGGTCGTGCTGACCGTTGTTGAAGCCGACCCGGTGGTGAAGGGCCAGACCGCGGCCTCGTCCTACAAGCCGGGCATCCTCGAGAACGGCATGAAGATCCTGATCCCGCCGTTCATCGAAGCCGGCACCAAAATCGTGGTGAACACCGAAGACACCACCTACGTCGAGCGTGCGAAATAACACGCTGACTTCGAGGTAATTCCGATGGCGCTGCGTTCAGCCCTGTGGACGGTGATGACGGGCGCGGCGCAGAAGGCCGCGAAGGCCCTGAAGCGCGACTTCGGCGAAGTCGAGCAGCTCCAGGTCTCGCGCAAGGGCCCCAGCGACTTCGTCTCCGCCGCCGACCTCAGGGCTGAGAAAGTTCTCAAGCAGGAACTGGCCAAGGCGCGCCCCCGTTTCGGGTTCCTGCTCGAGGAAGAAGGCGAGATCAAGGGCGAGGACGGCCACCACCGCTGGATCGTCGATCCCATCGACGGCACCACCAATTTCCTGCACGGCATCCCCCACTTCGCCATCTCCATCGGCCTGGAGATGGATGGCGAGATCATCGCCGGCCTGGTGTTCAACCCGGTCGCCGACGAGATGTTCTACGCCGAGAAGGGCAAAGGCGCGTTCCTCAACGACCGGCGTTTACGCGTGTCCGCCCGCGACACCCTGGGCGACGCGCTGCTTGCCACCGGCATTCCGTTCAAGGGCCGCCCCGGCCATCAGCCGTTCCTCACCCAGCTCGAGCGGGTGATGAAAGAGGTGGCGGGCGTGCGCCGCGCCGGCACGGCCTCGCTCGATCTGGCTTATGTGGCCGCCGGCCGCTACGACGGCTACTGGGAAAAAGGCTTGCAGCCCTGGGACATCGCCGCCGGAATCCTGCTGGTGCGCGAAGCCGGCGGCTTCGTCAGTGACTTCGACGGCCGCAAAGAGGCGCTGGGTAAAGGCGACCTGGTCGCCGCCAACGCCAAGTTGCATAAGCCGATACTCGATCTGCTGGCTGGCAAGCCGTAACCCCCGCGCTTCATCTCATCCATTTGTGATTTAAAGAGATTCTACCGGTTGCCCAGTGCGGTAAACGGGTTGTGCGCCACAAATGGGCTGTTGTACCCTGAGCATCAGGGCCAACGCGCAAAGCAAAGCCATTTCAAAGACTTTGACGCCCGCGGTGTGATCGGCCGGTGGAGGCGAGAGATGCGCAGAGAGAAAATGGGGTTCACCGTGGGACAGTTTCGTGTGCTGTGCTTGGGCACTGCCCTCGCCGTTCTGGCGACGGCGCCGCAGGCGCTGGCCGACGGCGATAGCTCCAAGCCCTTGGCGCCGCAGACCACCCGCGTCAGCACCTCCGGCAGCGTGTCGGTGGACATGAGCGCGCTGGATTCCGTGCCCAACCGCCGCCTGCTGCTGCCGGGCGCCGGCGCGGCCGCGCCCCAGACCGACGGGCCCGTGCGCTTGCGTCCGCCGGCCGGGGTCAAGCCGTTCGTTCACACACCGATCCGTCTGCGCCCGCCTCCGGGTGTGCAGGCCGCCGCACCGGCGGCTTCTCCCACGGCTGCCCCCACGATTCCCAAAGCGCCCGAAACCAAAATGGCGTCCGCGACGCCTCCGCCGGTGACACAACAGGCCCCGCCGCCGGCGCCCAAAGTTGAAGCGCCAAAGCCGGCTGCCCCGGCCGCCGCCCCTGCGCCCGCGGCGAAAGCGCCGCCGGCCGCAGCGCCGGCCGCCAAGGCCCCCGCTTCCACCGCCGCGGCGCCGCCCGCCGCTCCGCCGCCGAAAGCCGTAGCACCCGCCCCGGCACCGGCGCCGAAACAAACGCAAGTGGCGGTCGCGACGCCGCCGCCCGCTGCACCCGCCACCCCCGCAGCACCCGCGCCGGGACAACCGCGCTCGTTGTTGACGCCGCCACCGCCACCGACACCATCAGCGGCACCATCAGCGGCGCCCGCCGTCACGGCCTCCGCCACGACCGCGCCGGCCAAGACCGAAGACATCAAATCCGCGGAGGCGGCCAAGGAGCCCGCCAAAGAAACGGCCGTCGCGGTCGCCACGCCGCCGGCCCGCACGCCGGCCGAACCCGAGACACTGAGCATCGCCTTCAAGGTCGGCGGCGCCGACGTTCCCACCGACGCCACCGCCGGCCTGAAAGCCCTGGCGGCCAAGCTCGCCAAGGATCCAGCCTCGCGCCTGCAACTGATCGCCTACGCCTCCGACCCCGAGAAGAGCATCAGCCGTTCGCGGCGCCTGTCGCTCGAACGCGCGGTCAATGTGCGCAAGGTCATGCTGGCCGCGGGGATCGAATCCACCCGGATCGACATCCGCGCGCTCGGCGAGCAGTCCGGCAGCGGCGCGCCGGACCGCGTCGATGCCGTCACCGTGAAGCGCTGATCCTTTCCGTTACACCACTTGCCTTGGGCCTGCCGTAATCCGCAGGCAAAGAGCGTTTCATGATGGATAGCCGCACTTATCTCACGCGCATGACCGTGTTCCTGGTGGCGCTCGGCGTCGGCATGGCGCTGGTGGGGCGGACGGTGCTGCCGATCTTCCTGGTCAATCCGGTACTGAACGGCGTGATTTTCACCGCCATCATCTTCGGCGTCGTGCTCAACTTCCGCCAGGTGATCCAGCTCGGCCCCGAAGCCCGCTGGCTGGAGCGCTTCCACGCCGGCCCGCAGGAAGGCCCCGCGGGGGAAGCGGTCTTCACCGACTTGCGCGCCGGGCCCGAAATGGTGGCTGACGCCAAGCAGGAAGACATCCGCCTGCTCTCGCCCATGGCCCGCATGCTCGAAGGCAAACGCAAAGGCCGCCTCACCTTGAGCGCCCAGGCCATGCGCACCTTGCTCGACGGCATTGCCGCGCGCCTCGAGGAAAGCCGCGACCTGTCGCGCTACATGACCGGCCTGTGTATTTTCCTTGGGCTGCTGGGCACCTTCTGGGGCCTGCTCGGCACGGTCAGTTCCATCGGCGACGTGATCCGCACGCTCTCGGTGGGCGGCGAAGACATCACGGCGGTGTTCACACGGCTGAAGGCAGGCCTGGAAGCGCCGCTCAAGGACATGGGCACGGCGTTCTCGTCATCGCTGTTCGGCCTCGGCGGTTCCCTGGCCCTCGGGTTCCTCGATCTCCAGGCCGGCCAGGCCCAGAACGCTTTCTTCAACGAACTGGAGGAATGGCTGTCCGGCGTCACCCGCCTGTCGTCGGGCAGCGTCGGCGAAGAACACGGCGTCTCGGCTTACACCGAGGCCCTCTTGGAACAAACCGGAGAGAGCCTGCAGGAACTCCAGAACATCATGAGCCGCAGCGAGCAGAGCCGCGTGACCGGCAACGAGCAGCTCGCCGAACTCAACCAGAAACTCTCGCTGCTGGCCGACCAGATGCGCGCCGAGCAGCAGATCATGCTGCGCATCGCCGAGAGCCAGCGCGACATCGCTCCCCTGATCCGCAGCGTCGGCGAACTGGCCAATGTCCTCGGCGGCAACGGCGCCGGCATGAACATCGGCGGCGGCATGGACGACGCCACCCGCGGGCATATCCGCAACATCGACGCCAGCCTGACCCGCCTGACCTCGGCCCTGGCCGCCAACCGCGACGACACCGTGCGCGAGATCCGCAACGAGATCAAACTGCTGGCCAAGACCATCGCCTCCGCCGCGCCCCGCGCGCCGGGAGACCCGTACTAAATGGCGGCGCTGGCCCGCCGCGCCAAGCGCACGGTCGATATCTGGCCGGGCTGGGTGGACGCCCTTTCCACCCTTCTCATCATCATCATTTTCATCCTGCTGGTGTTCGTGCTCGCCCAGTTCTATCTCGGCCAGGCGCTGTCCAACCGCGAGCAGGCCCTGACGCAGCTCAACGGCCAGCTCGCGCAGCTCGGCGATATGCTCAATATCGAGCGCAAGGCGCGCGCCGAGCTGGAACTCACCGTCGGCCGCCTGACCAGCGACCTGCAGGCCGCCACCGAACAGGTGGGCTCGCTCACCACCCAGCTGGCGGAGAAGACCGGCGAAGCCACGCGCCTCAACGATGCGCTGATCGCCGCCACCGCCCAGGCGGCGAAGGACAAAGACGCCATCGCCAAACAGGTGCAGGAACTGGCCCTGCTCCAGAACGGCGTCAAGGCGCTGGAGGCCTTGAAGGCCAGCTTGGAGAAACAGGTCGCCGACCTCGGCGCCCGCGCCACCAAGAGCGAAGGCGCCATCGCCAAGGAACGCGCGCTGACGGTGGAAGCCCAGGCCCAGGCCGCGCTGATGAGCCAGCAATTGCAGGACATGCAGGCGGAGTTGCAGCGCCTGGCCCAGGCGCTCGACGCCTCCGACAAGCTGACCGCCGAGCAGAAGGCGCAGATCTCGGACCTCGGCCGGCGCATGAACCGCGCCCTCGCCGGCAAGGTGCAGGAGCTGCAGAGATACCGCTCGGAGTTCTTCGGGCGTTTGCGCGATATCCTCGGCACCCGTCCCGGCATCACCGTGGTCGGCGACCGCTTCGTGTTCCAGTCGGAAGTGCTGTTCGCCTCCGGCTCGGCCGAGATCGGCCTCGACGGCCAACAGCAGATGAACCAGTTGGCCCGGACCCTGCTCGATGTGTCCAGGGCGATCCCCGCGGACATCAACTGGATCCTGCGGGTGGACGGCCATACCGATAGCCAGCCCATTGCCACCGCCGCCTTCCGGTCCAATTGGGAGTTGTCGTCGGCGCGCGCGATCGCCGTGGTCAAGTACCTGATCGGCCAGGGGATTCCCGCCGAACGCCTGGCGGCGGCCGGGTTTGGCGAGTTCCAGCCCCTCGATACCGCCAACGACCCCGCCGCCCGGTCCAAGAATCGACGTATTGAGTTGAAATTCGACCAGCGCTGACGGTTGCGGGCGGGCCGGGAACGCTATATAAGCCGCCCTTCCATTTCAAAAACCGGGCCGTGCAGGCTCCAGAGGCGCATATGAAGAAAGAAGGTCACCCGGATTATCACGAGATCACCGTGATCATGACCGATGGCTCGGAATTCAAGACCCGCAGCACTTACGGCAAAGCTGGCGACACCCTGCGCCTGGAAATCGATCCCAAGTCTCACCCGGCCTGGACCGGCGTGCACCGCCTGGTGGATTCGGGCGGTCAGCTCGCCAAATTCAACAAGCGTTTCAAAGGCTTCGGCGCCAAGACCTGATCCTCCGGGCATCACCGCCCGTCGATATGAAAGCCGCATCCTCCGGGATGCGGCTTTTTTCATGCGATTTCCTTCGCCTTTTCAGACGCTTCGGGCGCTGCATATTTTCGTCATTCCGCAACCTTGTACTCAATCCGTGCGTAATAGCCGCGGGTGCGCGAGGGGAAACGCACGCGCCAGCGCCGGCATGAAGCCGGCATCAAAGGTTGTTGCATGTTGGGCGTCACGCAATTGGAAGTCTATGCCTTGGCCAACGGCCGCTGGACCCTGCACGCCCGCTATCCCGGCCATGACCGCAATGAGGCCATGCGGGACGCCCGGACCACCGAAGCCAGCACCGGCTTTCCGACCAAGATCGTCCGTGAGACATTCTTCCCCGAGATCAACGATAGCGAACGGATCACCACCTACATTAGCCCGAACGCGAAAAAAGCCGCGAAAGGCCAGCCGACCGGGACGGCACCGCGACAGCGTCCCGCGGCGGCGCCGAACGCGCGCCCGGCCGCGCAACCGCGCCGCCTCTCCGCCGCCCAGATGATGCTGCGGATGCTGGTGGCGGCGGCGTTCAGCGTCGTTGCCGCCGCGGTCATGGCCGGCGTCATCAAATACGTGCTCTCGACCTTCGCCGACATCGGCATGGCGGTCTCGCCGGCCGTGAGTTCGATGATCATGACCTATTCGTGGGTCGCGATGTTCCTGCTGTTCTTCTTCTCGCTGTTCCGCTCGCGCCTGCCCTTGCAGCGCCTGCTGGCCGACATGTGGCGCGCCTCCGCCAAGCCCGCCGCGGCCGTCGTCGCCAAGGTCAAGCCGGTGAAGCTCAAGTTGAAACCGAAACACGATCGCGGCGCGACCTCGCCCGAGACCCTGCGCGCATGGCAGGACCTGCGCATGCGCCGCGGCGATCCGGACATCTTCACCGCGCCCGCCGACATGGCGCCCGACCTGCCGCGGGTGAACCAGGCCGGCGTCGAGATCGCGAAGCCCGCCCCCCCGCCCGCGGCCGAACGCAAGGCCGACGCCCCGGCCGTCGAGAAAGCCCTGCAGGAAAAGCCCAAAACCACGGACAAAGCCGCGGACGAAGCCGCCCGGCAAAAAGCCGCGCAAGACCTTGCCGCGGAAGAAAAAGCCGTCCAGGAGCGCATCGCCAAGGCCAAGGAAAAAGCCGCGCGCGACAGCCTGGCCGCGGAGAAGGCCGCCGCCGAAAAGGTCGCGCGCGAGCAGACTCCTCTCACCGAAGGGGCCGCTGTTGTTTCAGCTAGCGTGGTCGCGCCGCCGCCGGTGCTCGACGAGCAGGACGATTTCGCCCATGCGGCCCTCGCCCGGTTCATTAGCGACGTGGTCAAACCCGCCGCGGCGGCGGCCATGCGCGACGATCCGGTGGCGCGCCGCGGCATGGCGCTCGCCGTCGCCGGCGCCATCGACGGCATCAAGGCGCGGCCGGAAGCCCTCGGCCTGGATGAGCGCGCGCTGTTGTCCTGGGGCCTCTGCCGCACCGGCATGAACGAGACCGTGGCCGACCTGTTCCTGCAAAGCCACGACACCTATGTCGGCGAACCCGCCAACCAGAGCCTGGTGGCCACCGGCCAGGGACTGATGGCCGATCTGATCCCGCTGCACGCGCCGGACCCGGCCGCTTTCGTGACGGCGCTGTCGGCAGCTTTCGCGGCCTGGCGGACGCCCTTCGGCCAGCCGGGACTGCTGGTCGACACCCCGGAGTCGCAAGTCCCGGCGGAATCGTCCGCCCGGGAGAAAGCCCTGGTGGACGTGTTCCTGCTGACCGAGATGCGGCCGCCGCTGCGCCATCAGGACCCGGCACAGGACGATGCGCGCATCGCGGCCCATAACGATCGCGTCAGGGCGGCTCTCGGCGGCGATGGCGCCGGCACTGGGGCGGGTGGGGGCAAGGAGATCAAACACACCGGCAAAGGCATCTTCGCCCGTTTCAGCGAGGCCGCCGTTGCCCTGGCCGCCGCCAAAGAGCTGCAGCGGGACCTGGGTCCGGCCATAGCCCTGGCGCTGGTCGGCAACACCGACGCCGGCGAGGACCCGGTGCTCTCCCCTACCCTGTTCCTGCGGGCCGAGGCCGCGCTGGCCGCCGCCGGCGACGGCCAGGCGGCGGTCGAAGCCCAGGTCATCGGCGAGGATCAACGCATCGGCCCCCCCACGGACCTGGTCATCCTGGCCGCCCCGCCGCCGGAAAAAGGCGACGTGACGCCGGTCTAGTCGCCCTTGGGGTCGCCCTTGGGTTGACGGCGGCGCTGGCCCTCCCCGCACAACGGCGTTTTAGGCAATAATTTATAAAATTATCAGCTAATGAGACCTTCGCGGGTGCGAATACTGCATCCGCCGGATCAAGGCGCGTGCCGGCGAACCGGCTCATACGCATTCGGGAGAAACGCCCAGGCCCCCGTGCCGGGCGGAGCAGAGATGACCGCTCGCGAGAGTTTTGAAGTTTACTTCTTCCAGAACGGCCGCTGGCAGCTTCACATGAGCTTTGAAGCGGGCCAGCGCGAACGCGCGATTCAGGAAGCCGCGCAGGTCGAGGCCAAGGGCGGCTATCCGTCCCGCGTGGTCCGCGAAACCATCGATCCCGAGACCAACAAGAGCGACGAAGCCGTTTCCTGGCAGAGCCCCAAGGCCAAGGCCATGCCGGACGCCGACACCATGTTCGGCCAGGACAAGGCCAAGCAGAAACCCAAATCCAAACTGAAGCGTCCGCCGCCCGCCCCGGCGCCGCGCCCGGCGCCCCCCGAACCGCGGGCCGCCCCGGCCGCGCCGCCCAAAGCCAAACCGGTCCAGCGCAAGGCCAAGAAAAAGCGCAGTGGCGGCGGCCTCGTCGGCGCGCTCATGGCGGTCATCACCAGCGTCGGCATCGCGCTGGTGATCTCGGTCGTGGTCGGCCTCCTGGTGAGCCAGGCGCAGAACTTCGGTTTGCCCCAGGCGCGTCAACCCGAGCAGATCCTGTTCGGCACCTTCGTGCTGGTGTTCTTCGTGTCGTTCCTCACCAACCTCCATCGCCGCTTCGGCCTGCTGTCGATGCTGCGCGGCTCGCCGCGCCCCCGCCAAGCGTCGAGCCAGGATCACGTCCGCGCCATGACCGCCAAGTCGAAAGCGCCGACCCAGGACGTCGAGTTCGGCGACGTCGAGATCCAGGACCTGCGCGACAAGATCGCCATCGAAGATACGGTCGAGGCCGCGGCCGAGGACTCCCAGGCGGACGACGCCAACGCCCAACCTCAGGATCTCGGCGCCGACCTCGATATGGGCGCCGAAGTCCACGTCCAGGACGCGTCCACGCCGGAAGCGCAAGAGACGCCGGCCGAGATGGTGCCAGAGAAGGCAGTCGAGAAAGCCGTTGAAAAACCGGTCGAGCGCACAGCGGAAAAGACTCCCGAGAAGCCCGCCGCGCCCCAGAAGTCCCCGGCCGAAACCGAAGCGCGCAGCGGGCTTTCCAAGTTCGTCGGCGAAGTCGGCGGCAACGTCAACATCGCCGGCCTCAATGCCTTCTCGCGGTTCGGCTTGAACCTGTATGTCGCCGGCGCCGGCTCGGTCATCGGCCAGGCCAAGAAGCTGCCGCGCGACGCGCAGCTCGCGGTGCTCAAAGACAGTCTGGTGCAGGCGGGCAACCCGCCCGACCGCGCCGAGGCGTTCTGCGTGGAACTGCCGTCCTACGGCAAGAACCCGCGCTACGCCGGCATGATCCAGGCGGGCGTGAAAGCCATGCAGGCGCGCATGGGCGGCAGCGACACCGCCGCGCAGAGCATCACCGCCCTGCTCAACGACTGGAACCTGCCGGAGAAGCGCCCGAGCGTACCGTCAGTGATCACCTTCATGTTCACCGACATCGTCGGCTCGACCGAAATGACCGCGCGTCTCGGCAATGCCGGCGCCCAGAAAGCCGTGCGCGCCCACAACACCGCGGTGCGCGCCGCCATCCAGGCCAAGAAGGGCCGCGAGGTCAAACACACCGGCGACGGCATCATGGCCACCTTCCCCGACCCGGCCGCGGCGGTCACCGGCGCCATCCAGATCCTGCGCGACATCGCCGCCCACAACGCCGCCAATCCCACGCTGCAGGTGCAGGTGCGCATCGGCGTCAACGTCGGCGAGGCGGTCGAGGAGGAGAACGATTTCTTCGGCGCCGCCGTGCAGATGACCGCGCGCATCTGTGACAAAGCTTCCAAAGGCAACGTCTGGGCGTCGCAGGCCGTGGTCGACGCCTGCAAAGGTCAACGTCTGGGCTTCATCCCGCGCGGCAAGTTCGAGATGAAGGGCATCCAGGGCGCCAAGACGCTCTATGAAGCCGGCTGGACCGACTCGCACAAGAACGAGCTGGCGGATCTCTAATCCATCTTGTTGAGCGTGCGGCGCGGCGCTATCTTCGCGCCATGCGCTCCTTGAGAGTCTCCCGCGCGTTCTTCGCTCTCTGGCTCGCCCTCGCGGCCCTCGCCGCCAATGCGTTCGAGCAGCGCGAGCTGGGCTTCAATGTCATCGCCGCCACCGCCGAAGCCGATTCCCAGGGCGTATCCCACGTCATGCCCGACGGAACGGTCATGGCCGGCACGATGGCACATGGTCACGCCGCCGCCGGCCACACCCACAAGGGCCATGCCGATTGCGAGCTGTGCGGTTTCATCGCCGACATGGCGGCGTTCACACTGGCGTCCGCCGCGATCCTGCCGCAGCCGCCGGAAACCTTCGCCGTATTCACCGCCGCCGCGCCCGACGCGCAGCTCACCGCGGCGCCCTCCCCGCCCTACGCCTCCCGCGCACCTCCCGCAACGATGATCTGAAGCCGCACGCCGAGGCGTGCACCTTCGCAACCCGCACGCGCAAGCGTGCGCCGTCATCATCGTCATCCGTAGGGAACTCCATGCGCAGCCTTTCGAGGCCGCGTCGCATCGCCGCAAGCGGTGCGCGCGCCGTCATCCTTTCCGTTCTGGCCGCCGCCGGCGCCAAAGCGGCCGATTCAGCCTCCGCCGACGAGATCGTGGTCATCGGCAGATCCATTTCCGACACCAATATCCTTCCGACCACCACCGCGACCGTGACCGCCGAGACGCTGGCCAAAACAACCAACATGGTCACCCCCGAGGACGCGGTCCGCTACCTGCCCAATATCCTGGTGCGCCAGCGCCACATCGGCGACACCCAGTCGCCGGTCACCACCCGGACGTCGGGTGTCGGCGCTTCGGCGCGCAGCCTGATCTACGTGGACGGGCTCCTGATCTCCGCCCTGATCGGCAACAACAACACCAGCGCTTCGCCCAAATGGGGGTTGATCTCGCCCGACGCCGTCGAGCGGGTCGACGTGCTGTATGGCCCCTTCGCCGCCGCCTACGCCGGCAACTCCATCGGCGCGGTGGTGGCCTTCACCACGCGCATGCCCGAAACGTTCGAGGCCTCGGTGCAGGCCCAAGGTGCCTTGCAATGGTTCGCCAAATACGGCGACGACCGCAACTACGGCACCTGGCGCGTCGCCGCCAATATCGGTGATCGCCTGGGCGATTTCGCCTTCCGGCTCGGCTACAACCACCTCGACAATGCCGGCCAACCGCTGACCTACGCTACCGCCGTGGCTCCGGCCGGGACCAGCGCCGCGGGTACGGCGGTCACCGGCGCCTTCGCCGACGCCAACCGCGCCGGCGCGCGGATCGTTGTCCTCGGCGCCAACGCCATCGAGCACCAGGTCCAGGACAATCTCTCGGGCCGCGCGACCTACGATTTCAATTCAGGGATCACGGCCGCCTATACCTTCGGCCTGTTCCTCAACGACAACGATTCCACGGTGAACAGCTATTTGCGCGACGCCGCGCAGAACACGGTCTACACCGGCGCCGTGAATATCGGCGGCCGGGCTTACACCATCGCCCCGGCCGCTTTCTCCAACAGTGTCTACCGCCAGCAGGAGGTCCAGCTGGCCCAGGGCCTGTCGGTGGCGTCCGACTTCGGCGGCGCCTTCGACGTCGAGATCACCGGCACCGCTTTCGACTACCTCAAGAGCCGGCAGCGCATCCCGAGCGGCGCCCTGCCCGCCGCCTTCACCGCCGCCGCCGGCGCCACCACCAACCTGGACGGCACCGGCTGGTACACCCTCGATCTCAAGGGCACATGGCGGCCGGCGGACAGCAATGTCGTCACCCTCGGCGCGCACCAGGACCGCTTCAAGCTCAAGAACCCGCGCTACGCCCTGACCGATTGGGTGAATGGCGCGGACGGCGCGCGGCTCGCGGGCAACTACGGCAAGACCCGCACCCAGGCGCTGTGGATTCAAGACCTGTGGAACATCCTGCCGGTGCTGGATGCCACGGTCGGCGGCCGTTACGAACGCTGGAAGGCGTTCGGGGGAGTCAATGTCTCGGCCGCGCCAGCGCTGAACGTCACCCAGCCCGAGATCGCCCACGAGGCGTTCTCGCCCAAAGCCGTGCTCGCGTTGCGGCCGGCGCCGGGATGGGAGATCAAGGGATCGGTCGGCCTGGCGTACCGCTTCCCGACCGTGACGGAGCTGTATCAGGCCGTCACCACCGGCACGACTCTCACCGTGCCCAATCCCAACCTCAGGCCTGAGCGCGCGCTCTCCAGCGAACTCTCGGTCGAGCGCCGCTGGGCCAACGGCAACATCCGCCTGTCGGTGTTCGACGAACGCATCCGCGACACGCTCCTGTCCCAGTCGGCGCCCTTGCCGGCGGGATCGACGACACTCGCAAGCTATGTGCAGAACGTCGACCGCACCCACGCCACCGGGATCGAGCTGGTGGCGCGCCAGGACGATATCCTGGTTCCGGGCTTGGGGCTGTCGGGGTGGGTCACTTACGTCAACGCCAAGGTCGACCGGGATCCGGTGTTCCCGGCCGCCGTCGGCAAGGACATCCCCCAGGTGCCGCACTGGCGCGGCGCGCTGGTGGCGACCTATGAACCAAACCAGACCTGGTCGTTCTCCGCCGCGGCGCGTTACAGCGACAGGTCTTTCGCCACCCTGGACAACAGCGACTCTTACGCCAATACCTACCAGGGCTTCGGCGCGTATTTTGTCGCCGACGTCCACCTGCGCTATCGCTTCTCGCCCCACCTCGTCGGCAATATCGGCGTCAACAATCTCAATGACAGGTCGTACTTCCTGTTCCACCCTTTCCCGCAACGCACGCTGGTGGCCGATCTGAAGTATACTTATTGAAATGAAGGCATCCGGTTGCAATGAAGAGATCCGGCTGACATGACAAAACCCGGATCATGGCGGGCCCTGGCGGCGGCGGCGATTTTCGCCGTCGCCGGCCTGGCCGCCTTTGTCGGCACGCGCGGCCCGCAGGAGCAACCGGACCGCCGGGACTTCGTGCTGCAAGGCACCGACGGCCAGGCGGTGACCTTGGACTCCTTCAAGGGCAAATGGGTCCTGCTGTTCTTCGGCTTCACCGGCTGCCCGGACATCTGCCCCAACACGCTGCTCAACATCGGCACCGCCTTAGACGCCATGGGACCCGCGGCCCAGGATGTGCAGCCGGTGTTCGTCACCATCGATCCGGAGCGGGATACGGCCGCGGCGTTGAAAGAGTATCTCGCCAACTTCGGCGGTCATGTGGCGGGGTTAACCGGGACCCCGCAGCAGATCGCGCAAGCCGCCGCGCGCTACCAGACTTTCTACAGCAAGCGCGCGACCGACGACGGCTACACTATGGATCATTCGACCGCCATCTCCTTGATCTCGCCCGTCGGCGCCTATCTGCGCGCCTTCCGGCCCGATGAGGACCCCGACGACTTCGCCAAGGAACTGCTCACCATCATGAAGAAGAGGCCGGCATGAGATTTTTAATTTTCGCGGGCTTTCTGTTTTCCGCCAGCGCCGCCCACGCCGAGGTAACGGTGGCCGATGCCTGGGTGCGGGAAACCATCGGCGCGGGGCGGACCAGCGCGGGCTACGCGCGGATCGTCAATACCGGCCCAGCCGACCGTTTACTCGGCGTTGGCATTTCCATTGGCACCGCCGAGGTTCATGAGAGCCGCGAGCAGAACGGCATGATGCGCATGCTGCCGGTGAAGGCTTTGGATATCCCGGCCAAGGGCGAAGCGGCGCTCAAGCCCGGCGGCTATCACATCATGATCATGAACGCCGCCCTGAAGCGCGGCGAGAGCGTGGAGCTGACTTTCACCTTCGAGAAGGCCGGCAAGATCACCGTCCCGGCCAAGATCGCGCCGATCACCGCGACGGCCGCTCCGTAACTATTTGAAGAATGCGGCGGCGCCGGCGCGGGCCTTGTCCTTATTGGCGATGGCGGCTTCGGCGCGGGCGATCTCGGCCTGGAGGTCGGCGATGTACTCCTTGAGGTCGCCGATGGACATGCGGCTCAGGTCCTTGGGCTGTGGCTTCTTCTTGATGGGGTCGAGATCGTCGGTATCCATCGCGATACTCCGAGTGGCGGGACCGTCATGAACTTTATAAGCTCCGCTCCATGACTCTGCCACCGAACATGACGTGCATCGAGATCTCCGCGCCCGGCGGGCCCGAGGTGCTGAAACCAACATCACGCCCCCTGCCCGCGCCCAAGCCCGGTGAAGTGCTGATCAAGGTCGCGGCCGCCGGCGTGAACCGGCCCGATGTGGTGCAGCGTCTGGGGCTCTATCCGCCGCCGCCCGGCGCCTCGGATCTTCCGGGCCTGGAAATCGCGGGCACGGTCGTGGCCCACGGCGAAGGCGTTTCATCTCCCGCGCTTGGCGCACAGATTTGCGCCCTGGTCGCGGGTGGTGGCTATGCCGAATACGCCACCGCGCCCGCCGCCTGTTGCTTGCCCATCCCCGCGCCTCTTTCACTCACCGAAGCGGCGGCGTTGCCGGAGACCTTCTTCACCGTCTGGCACAATGTGTTCGAACGCGGCGCGCTGCGGGCCGGGGAAACCTTTTTGGTGCACGGCGGAACCAGCGGCATCGGCACCACCGCCATCCAGCTGGCCAAGGCCTTCGGCGCCACGGTCATCGCCACGGCCGGAAATCCGGAGAAATGCGAGGCCTGCATCCGTCTCGGCGCCGACATGGCCATCGACTACCGCGCCCATGACTTCGTCGACGTCATCAAGAACGGCTTTGACAAGAAAGTGGGGGGCGGTGTCGACGTGATCCTCGACATGGTCGGCGGCGACTACACGTTGCGGAATTTAAAATGCTTAAAGCCGGACGGGCGCCTGGTGCAGATCGCCTTTCTCAAGGGCGCCAAGATGGAGGTCGACCTGCTGCCGGTCATGGTCAAACGCCTGACCGTCACCGGCTCCACCCTGCGGCCTCGGGATGTGGCCTTCAAAGGCCGCCTCGCCGCGGCCCTGCGCGACCAGGTCTGGCCGTTGCTCGAGGCAAAGAAGGTTTCGCCTCAAATCGATAAGGTATTCCCCCTGGAGCGGGCCGCCGACGCCCACCGCCGCCTGGAAAGCGGCGGCCATGTCGGCAAGATCGTGCTTAAAATCGGTTAAATCCCTGATATTTCACTGAGATTATCAGAAATGCCCGGGTTAGGGTTTGACCCTCGGCGGCCAAACCCGATATATACGCCGAATCACATTCATCCGGCCCGCAATGCCTCAGGTATCGCGGCCGGGGTTGCTTTGCCGGATCACCAGCCGGCAGGGCGGTTGTCTCCGAAAGGATAAATCATGGCTCTGCCTCTTATGCCCAAGGCAACGGCCGTCTGGCTCGTGGAAAACACTTCGCTGTCGTTCGAACAGATCGCCGGTTTCACGGGCATGCACGAACTCGAAGTCCAGGCGATCGCCGACGGCGAAGTTGCCCAGGGCATCGTCGGCGTGAACCCCATCGCCAACGGCCAGCTGACCCAGGAAGACCTGGACCGGGCCCAGGGCGACCCGCGCGCGCGGCTCAAACTCAACAAAACCGATATCCCGCTGCCCAAGGCGCGCTCCAAGGGCGCGCGCTATACGCCGGTGTCCAAGCGCCAGGATCGCCCCGACGCCATCGCCTGGCTGCTCAAGCATCATCCGGAACTGACGGACGCGCAGATCAGCCGGCTGATCGGCACCACCAAGCCGACCATCCTGTCGGTCCGCGACCGCTCCCATTGGAACGCCACCAACATCAAGCCGCAGAACCCGGTGACCCTCGGTCTTTGCACCGAGCCCGAACTGGAGAAGGCGGTGATCATCGCCCAGCGCCGCACCACCAACGCCGCCAAGGCGGCCGCGCGCGAAGCCAAGCGCCGCGAACGCGAAGCCGCCGCCGCCGCGGCAGCGGCTGCAGCGCCGGCTGAAGCCGCGCCGGAAACCCCGGCCCCGGAAGCCCCGGCCCAGGAAACACCAGCGGGGACCGACCCCAACGGTCACGTTTAAGAACGCCGCGCTCCCACAAAAAAAGGCCCATCTTGCGATGGGCCTTTAGCTTTTGGGGGATCCTACCTCTGTGCGCGCGCGGGAACGGCGAGTCTCCGTTTTGGCCCCGGCGGCCGATGCTGATTAACTTAGGAACGCGACGGTTTAGCTGAGGCTGATGCGCTCAAGCTCGTCCTTTATTTTCAGCTTTTTTCTTTTGAGTTCGTGAACGAATTGAGTGTCTGGAAGGGGTCTTCGCTCTTCTTCGAAGAGGATGTTCTCAATCTCGGCGTGTTTGGCCTTGAGTGCGTCAAACCTCACTTCTTGACCCATGGATCGTAACCTCCTTTGGTTCAGGAACCGGGAAAGTCTAGGCCAGCCTCATCTCAAGTCCAGAGCCGGAACTAAACGCTTGAAGCTCAATGGGATTGCCTGCACGCGATGGTTACAATGGCGCATGCGCGGCGCCGGCGGCGCCATGGAGTCGCGCGGGACGGCGTTCATTTCACCGCGGGGATGCGCTATAGAACAGGCCTGAGCCGCCGAAAACCCAGATAAAACAGGCGCTTCCAAAAAAGCGCGCACGGATGAAGACCAGCTTTCATGGAATGGGACCAGGAACAACTCAAAGCCAAGCTTGCCGAGCTGGAGCTGGAGCACCGTGACCTGGACGATGTGATCAACAACCTGATCCGCCAAACCGACTTCGATCAGATCAAGGTCGGCCGCCTGAAGAAGCGCAAATTGGCGCTCAAGGATCAGATCACGTCCCTGCGCGGGCGGTTGATCCCGGATATCATCGCTTGAGCACCTCATGCGCCGCGCGCACTGTGCCGCCCGCGCATTTTAAGAAAAGAGCGCGCGTTATAGCCTGAGTCAGCGCGCGCGCAGCAAGAGATGGTCAGTGCGTGCCAGCGCCAACAGGCCGCTCTCGCCGGCGCCAACGGCGGCGGCCGCGACGCTGATCGCCAGCGCCATGTCGATGCCGGCGACGTTGTAGGCGCCGCTCAGCAACTTGCCTTTGACGAAACTCGCGACCGCGTCGGTGTCCAAGTCCTGTTGCGGCAGCGCCATCACACCGGCGAGGTTCGAGCCGCCGGCGTACCCCATGCAGGCCAGTTTCACGCCGCGTCCCGCATCCACCGGCAATTCGACATCGCGCAGACGCGCCGCCACATCGGCCAGGGTGGCGTTGGCGGCGAGCACGCCGGACGAGCGGCGGATGTCCTCGTAGGTCGCCACATGCACCATCACGGCGACCCAGACCTCGCCTTCCGGCGGTTCGGCGGCGAGCTGCGTGTCCAGCGCCCGGCCGAAGGCGGCGGGCTCCAGCACCTGGGCGCCGTCGTCGCCCTTGCGGGGGCCGCGCTCATAGCGCTTCACCAGGCCGCGCAGGTAATTGATCTCGGCCACCAGCCCGGCGAGGGCGGCCTGGGTGGCCGGCGTGATCTGTTCGAAGGGGATGCCGAGGATGGTGATGCGGTCGTCGCGCGGCGTCACGCGCTCGGTCTCGGCGTAGGTCTCCACCTGCTTGCGCGGCGGCGGCCGGCCGTGACCGCCATGGGGCTGGCCCTCCAGGCGGCGTTCGACGGTCTTGACCGTTTCTGGCTGCGGAATATCCGGCATCCGGTACCCTTCAGGCTGAGATCGATTATACACCCAGCCTCGCCGTTTTACCGCCGGAAGCCTTTGCGAATCCTTACCAACGCCGATAAAGTCCCGCCTTTCTCGCGTCAGGGGACCCTAAAATGGCTAAGCCCACCCGTCCAAAAACCGGGGCCAAAGCCAAGAAAAGCGCGGTTAAACCAACCGTCAAGCCGGTGGTGGGCATCATCATGGGCAGCACGTCCGATTGGGAGTGCATGCGCCATGCCGCCGAGGTCCTGGGTGAGCTGGAGATTCCGTTCGAGACCAAGGTGGTCTCCGCCCACCGCACCCCGGCGCGGCTCTACGACTATGCCTCCACCGCCGATACCCGCGGCCTCAAGGTGATCATCGCCGGCGCCGGCGGCGCCGCGCATCTGCCGGGCATGACCGCCTCCATGACCCACCTGCCCGTCCTCGGCGTGCCGGTGGAGAGCAAAACCCTCCAGGGACTAGATAGTTTACTATCTATTGCCCAGATGCCGGGCGGCATCCCGGTCGGCACGCTGGCCATCGGCAAGGCCGGCGCCAAGAACGCCGGCCTTCTGGCGGCGGCCATCCTGGCCATCACCGACCGCAAACTCGCCGCCCTGCTCAAGGCCTGGCGCAAGCATCAGACAGCCTCGGTCGGCGTGGATCCAACCGCGTAATGAACCGTCTGCGTCCCGGCGCCACCATCGGCATCCTCGGTAACGGCCAGCTCGGCCGCATGCTGGCGCTGGCCGCCGCGCGCCTGGGGTACCGCACCCATGTGTTCGGGCCCGAGGCCGACAGCCCCGCCGAACAGGTGGCGGGCCAATCGACCGTGGCCGGATACGACGATGAGGCCGCCCTCGGCGCTTTCGCCCGCGCGGTGGACGCCGTCACCTTCGAGTTCGAGAACGTGCCGGCCAAGGCCGCGGCCTTCCTGGCCGCCCATACCCAGGTGCGCCCGAGCTGGAAGGCCCTGGAGATCGCCCAGGACCGTTGCAAGGAAAAGACCTTCTTCGCCGCCATCGGCGCGGCCACGCCGGCCTGGGCCCCGATCGACAGCCTGGCCGATCTGGACGCCGCGCTGGCGCGCATCCCGGCGCCGGCCGTCCTGAAGACCGCCCGCCTCGGGTATGACGGCAAGGGCCAGGCCAAGATCATGACCGCCGCCGGCGCGGCCGACGCTTGGAAAGCCATCGGCGGCGGGGCGGCCAGCCACGGCTTCGCGGTGCTGGAGGCCTTCGTCGCCTTCACCCTGGAGATCTCGGTGATCGCGGCCCGGGGCGCCGACGGATCCCTGGTCTGCTTCGAGCCCGCCGAGAACGTGCACGCCAACCACATCCTGGCCACGTCCACGGTCCCGGCCCGCATCGCCCCGGCCACCTCCGCCCGCGCCATCGAGATCGCCGCCAAGGCGGCGGCGGCCCTGGACCTGGTGGGCCTCCTGGCGGTGGAGATGTTCGTCACCGCCGACGGCGATATCCTGTGTAACGAGATGGCCCCCCGGCCCCACAACTCCGGTCACTGGACCATGGACGCCTGCGGCACCGACCAGTTCGAGATGCTGATCCGGGCGGTGGCCGGCCTGCCGCTCAAGGACCCCGACCGCCACGCGGACGCGACCATGATCAACCTGATCGGCGATGACGTGACCCGGCTCGACGCCTACCTGGCCGATCCCCGGGCGCATATCCATCTCTACGGCAAGCGCGAGGCCCGGCCGGGCCGCAAGATGGGGCACGTCAATCTGCTGAAGCCCCTCACTCAAAGCAAAAATTAGCTTTAGAAAACAGATTCTTCCGAATCGTTCTTGAATCGCCGATTCAGGTTTTGGGTCGCAAGCGGCCGGCGACCCTGGACAACACGCTGAACGGGTTCGGAAACGCCTTCAGCCCCTCGGCGATCTTGGCTTTGATTTTAGGTACTTGCATGACGTCCTCGATACGGCGGTCGAGGAATGCCCAGGTGTTGGCGCAGCCGTCGGAGCGGTCGTCGAGCCAGTACAGCACCGTGGCCCCGTAGACCGCCGCGAGCAGGCCGCGCTTGGTGTAGAAATTGAAGTCCGCCGACCGGTCGCCGGCCGCCCGCCAGATCAGGTCGACCACCCGTCCCCAGTTCCGCAGCACCGGCCCCGCCACGGCCGGGTGCGGCGAGAGCGCCAGCGCCCGGCGGACAGCTTCCCGGTGCGGCGTCCAGCGTTCCAGCCGCAGGCGCACCCCCAGGGCGACCTTGGCCCGGACCTTCAGGGCCGAGAGGTCATGGGTTTTCAGGTCTTCGACCATCATGCGGTCGGCCATGTCCATGAAATGGGCCACGCCGTCGGCGGCACCGCCCGGAAACAGGCGCGGCACGGCGCCTCGAAGGCCGGCGGCTTCGGCGGCTTCGGCCAGGGTTTTGGCCGTCCAGCCATCGAACGGGACATTGGGCAGCGCGGCCTTGATGACGGCGTCCCGCTCGGCGGTTTTCTCGGGATAAGTCATTCCCCCACCTTTTTATTCAAGAGGCGCCCCCTCCTCGTCCATTTTCACGGCTTTGCCCTTGGCGGCGGCTTCCGCCTGCAGGACATCCACGAACGCCAGGGTGCGGACGTCCCGCATGCGCTGGGGATAGAGCACGCCGTCCAGGTGGTCGCATTCATGCTGCACCACGCGGGCGTGGAAATCGTCGGCCTCGCGCACGATCCTCTGGCCGGCCAGGTCGGTGTAGCTGTAACGGATCCTGGTCCAGCGCGGCACTTTCCCGGTCAAGCCGGGCACCGACAGGCAGGCTTCGTACTGCTCCGCCTGGGCGCCGGTCAGGGGTTCGATCAGCGGATTGATCATGACCGTCAGCGGCACTTCGGCGTTGCCGTTGCGCTCCGCCGGCACAAAAAATATCACCAGGCGCTTGCTCACCCCCACCTGCGGCGCGGCCAGGCCAACCCCTTTGGCGTCGATCATGGTCTCGATCATGTCGTTGACCAGGCTGGCGACGGCCGGGTCCTTGGCGTCGGCCACGTCCTCGGCCTGGCGCTTGAGGACGTCGGCTCCCATGCGGGAAATCGGTAACACAGGCATCGGCTGAAGAATCCTTTCGCTCCGCCCATCGGGGCGCCTTGTTTTATAAGCCGCGGGTTGCGGCCGCGCCATAACGCCGGCACCGGCACAGGGAAGCGGAGCATGGAACGCGGGGCATGGAACGCGGAGCAAGGCGCCATGCCGCTGCTTTCGGCCGACCTTGGGGCCCGGCTTTGGGGGTATAATCCCGGGGTTCGCCGGGGAGGCCGGCTGTGGCCCACCGGCGACAGCGCCGGCAAAACCCGCAAAACCCCTCGTAAAACCCTCAAAAACCGCCGTTTCCGGGCTTTGCAGGGGAAAAACCCTGTGATATATCCCGCGCCTCAAATTTCCGAGGGCCGGCTTTTGCGCCGCCCGAACGCAATGGAGACGACCCTGGTTCAAGTCATCGTTCGCGACAATAACGTCGATCAGGCGCTCAAGGCCCTGAAGAAGAAGATGCAGCGCGAAGGCATCTTCCGTGAAATGAAGCTCCGCAAGTCCTACGAAAAGCCCTCCGAGCGCAAGGCGCGCGAGAAGGCCGAAGCCGTGCGCCGCGCCCGCAAGATGGAGCGCAAGCGCATCGAGCGCGAAGGCTTCTAGAAGCTTCTGCTCATATCGAAAGACCCCCGCGCGCGAAGGCGCGCGAAAGAAAACGGCCGCTGCTCCGCAGCGGCCTTTTTCATTTCCGCTATCCGGTGCGTCCGCTTATTGGTCCCCGGGGCTTTAACCGCGCGGAAACCGCTGCTCCCTATCCTGTGCAGAGTCTGACTCCGGCGAGAGCGCGCGAAGGCGCCCCGGAATATGGGGGGGG
>JAYRKL010000027.1:0-41399 GCA_041905795.1 Rhodospirillaceae bacterium
CCCAACACCGCCGTGACCCGCCCTGCTTTTGCGAGCGCGTTCATGGCGCCTCAATGAACGGAACGGCGCCCGGAAGGGAAGAGAAAAAGATCAGTGAGTCTGGGCGCGCTTTTCCTTGCGGCGTTCGGCGTAGGACTTGAGCTGGCGCTCGACGGCGCTGAAACTGTCGGCCAGGGCGGCGTTGATGTCCTGATGGCCCTTGGCGTCCTTGGGATCGCGGCCGGCCACCAGTTCGGCGCCCGGAACTTCCAGGACGACCGAAACGTGAAACGGCTGGTCCTTGGTGGCAAGATTTGAGGTGGCCCGGTGAATGCGCTCCACGACCACCCGGCAGCCGGTGATCCGGTCGAAGAAGTGTTCGAGCTTCGCCACTTTCTCTCGGATGCGGGTTTCCACCGCGGTTGAGGCGTCGACTCCGTGGAAGGCGATCTGAAGGGGAACTTGCATCGATTTTATGCTCCGTGGTTGATGCAAAAGACAAAACCGGTCTCCATCCCCTTCATGATGGGACTCAAATTTCTTCAGAACAACTCTTGACCGTCAAAAAACTATGGCCGGCCTTTGCCTTAACCCCCTTGCCTTCAGCGGCGGCCGATCTCATATCTCGCCCGCCAAAGTAACCGCCGCGGCCCCGGCCGCGGCCCGGACGACTACAGCTTGAGGATGCCATGGCCGAGACCGCTACACCCGCTTCCGACTCCAAACCCGAAACCCGGGACTTCCAGGCGGAAGTCGCAAAGCTGCTCGATATCGTCGTGCATTCTTTGTACTCCCACCGCGAGATTTTCCTGCGGGAGCTGATCTCCAACGCCTCCGACTCCTGCGACAAGCTGCGCTATGCGTCGCTCACCGACGCCAAGCTCCGGGAGGGCGGCGAAGACTTCGCCATCCATCTTGCCGTCGATCCGGCCGCCAGGACCCTGACCATCGCCGACAACGGCATCGGCATGAACCGCGACGAGCTGATCGCCAATCTCGGCACCATCGCCAAGTCCGGCACCGCGGAATTCCTGAAAGCTGCGTCCGCCAAGGACGGCAAGAAGGATGTCAACCTCATCGGCCAGTTCGGGGTCGGTTTCTATTCCGCCTTCATGGTGGCGGATAAGGTCGACGTGATCTCGCGCAAAGCCGGCGACGGAACTGTTGGCCAAGCGGGGGGCTGGATCTGGAGCAGCAACGGGCAGGGCTCATTCACCGTCGCCGAAGCGCCGGGCGCGGCGCGCGGCGCCAGGATTGTCCTGCACCTCAAGGACGACGCCACGGAATTCCTGGAAGCACAGCGCCTGCGCCATATCGTCAAGACCTACTCGGATCACATCGCCCTGCCGGTGATCCTCGATCCGATCCCCGGAGAGAAAAAGGACGGCGAAGAGGAGCCGAAGGCTGAGACGCTGAACGCGGCGTCCGCCCTGTGGATGCGGCCCAAGAGCGAGATCACGGCCGAACAGTACAAGGAGTTTTACCACCACGTCGGCCATGCCTTCGACGATCCGTGGCTTACCCTGCATTTCCGCGCCGAGGGCGCGATCGAATACACGGCGCTTCTGTTCATCCCCACCCAGAAGCCGTTCGATCTGTTCCACCCCGAGCGCAAGAGCCACGTAAAGCTCTATGTGAACCGGGTGTTCATCTCCGACCAGATCGACACTCTGATGCCGCGCTATCTGCGGTTCGTGCGCGGGGTGGTGGATTCCTCCGACCTGCCGCTCAACGTCAGCCGCGAGATGCTCCAGGACAACCCGGTCTTGCGCAAAATCCAGACCGGCATCGTCAAACGCCTGCTCAAGGACCTGAAGGACCGCTCCGAGAACGCCGCCGAGTACAACAAGTTCTGGGAAACGTTCGGCGCGGTGTTCAAGGAAGGCCTTTATGAGGACTTCGAGCGCAAGGCCGAACTGCTGGAACTGGCGCGGTTCAAGTCGACCGCGGGGGATGACCTGATCTCGCTCGCGGACTACGTGGGCCGCATGAAGGAAGGCCAGCAGGCGATCTACTTCATCACCGGCGAGAACGCCGCGGCGCTGAAGGGCAGCCCGCAGCTGGAAGGCTTCCTCGCCAAGGGCATCGAGGTGCTGCTGCTCACCGATCCCATCGACGAGTTCTGGGTCGGCACCGTCGGCGCCTATAAGGAGAAGCAGTTCAAGTCGGTGGCGGAAGCCGGCCCCGATCTGTCGACCATCGCCGGCGGCGAAGACAAGGCCAAGACCGAAGCCGCGGCGGAAGCGGTTAAAGGCGTGATCGAGAAGCTCAAACGGAGCCTGGGCGAGAACGTCGCCGATGTGCGCGCCTCGACGCGCCTCACCGGCAGCCCGGTGTGCCTGGTGGCCGACACCGGCGGCGTCAGCCTGCATCTCGCGCGCATGCTCAAGCAGCATGGCGGTGACGGCATGTCGATGCCGATCCACCGCGTGCTGGAGATCAATCCCGCCCATGCCCTGATCAAAGGCATCGACAAGCTGAGCGGCGCGGACTTCGACGACGCCGCGTTCCTGCTGTTGGATCAAGCGCGTATCGTCGAAGGGGAAACGGTGCCCGACCCCGCCGCTTTCGCGCGGCGCCTGTCGGCGGTGATGGAAAAAGGCTTGGTTTAGGTTTTCCCGGTTTCTTGTCATTCTTGCGGCGCGAAGCGGCGCGAGAATCTAGGAGTTTTCGTTTCTGGTTTAAAAACAAATACGAGAAACCTCTGGATTCTCGGCGCTGCGCGCCAAGAATGACAAGAGAAGAGAAAGCTTTCCACGCCCGCTTGCTTGCAATCACGTAACGCCGCCCCCGAGAAGGGCGGCGTTATGCTTTTGGAAGGTCGCAACGGGGGAACCGCATGAACCGCACTTTGTCGTTCCTATGGCATGAAGGCAGAGGCGTCGTGCTGGCGCTGGCCTTGGTGCTGGTGGTGCGCACCGTGGCGGCGGAGCCTTATTCCGTGCCGACCCCGTCCATGGTGCCGACCCTGATGGTCGGCGACAAACTGGTGGCCACCAAATACGCCTATGGCTACAGCCGGTATTCGGTTCCCATCGGCGAGATCCCCATGAAGGGCCGGGTGCTGGAGCGGGCGCCGGAGCGCGGCGACGTCATCGTCTTCCGCCTGCCGCGCGACACCTCGGAAACCTATGTCAAACGCGTCATCGGCCTGCCCGGCGACCGGGTGCAGATGAAACACGGCCGCCTCTATATCAACGGCGAAATGGCCGCGCGCCGCGAGGCCGGGACTTTGGACACCGTCCTCCTCGGCCGGCCCGTGACCTTGCATCGCTACATCGAGACTCTTCCAGGAGGCCGGGATCACGACGTGCTCGAAGTGTCGGATGACGATAGCCTCGACAACACCCAGGAATTCATCGTGCCGGCCGGCCAGTATTTCATGATGGGCGACAACCGCGACGATTCCCTCGACAGCCGCGTGGCGGCCAAGGCCGGCGGCGTCGGCATGGTGCCGGCGGAGAACCTGGTGGGGCGCGTCGACATGGTGCTGTATTCCAACCCCGAAGCGCCCTGGACCTGGCGCGATCTCACCAAGCGCTTGCGGCTATTTACCCAGATCACCTGAGACGCGGGCGACAACATCGTCCCACACGCCCTGACGGCTCTGCCCATAGAAGCGCAGCGTCGTGTACCAGGGGTTCTCGCTGAACCAATACCAGATGCGCCCCGCCGCCTTGGGCAGCATCAGCATCACCAGCTTCCCCAAGGCCGCGGCGAGATGCGCGGTGGTGTTGCTGACGGTCACCACGTCATCCATCGCCATGATCTGCGCCGCGCCAGCGTCGAGATCGTTGGTGGCATCCAGCTCGAGGTCGACATAAAGACCCGGCGCATCCGGCACAGCGCCATATTGCAAGCTCACGCAAAACAGGTCCTCGCGGGTCAACAATGGATTGATCGCCGCGAGCGGCATGGACTTCTGCGGGCCGTAGTTGACCCCGGCGCTGTGCCACGACAGACCGACGATACGCCGCCCGCCGGCCAGAGCCTGGTAGCGTTGACGGAGCGATGCAATCAACGCAGCGTCGGCTTTCAGGTAGCCGGTCGCCGCGGGTGCACCCGGCGTTCCACGGCGCAGCCAGCGCGCGGTATCGGCCATGGCGACATGGAAATCGATGTCCGGCGCCATGACCTCGGGACGCCAGGGATCTTGCCACGGAACCACCGTCACATCCGGGAAGGAGCGCGCGAACAGCGGCACCAGGCGCGGCTCGCACTCCACCACCAGACGCGCGCCCATGGCCAGCAGTTCCGGGATGTGGCTCGCGAACATGATCTGCTCGCCGAGGCCCTGCTCATAGGCCAGCAGCAGTTTTTTGCCGGCCAGCGGCTCGCCCTGCCACGGCCTGGACGGCAGCGGGCGATGACCGCCGTTCCAGTGCAGCCGGTGGCGATGCTGATACAGCGCCCAGGCGTCATCCCAGCGGCCGAGGCTGAACAGCGCCGCAGCTTTTCCTAGGAGCGCGTGGATATGCCCAGGCTCGCGCGCCAGCATGGCGTCGAAGTGCGCCACCGCATCTGTATGCCGCCCGGCGCGGTCGAGGGCGCTGGCCAGGTTGTGGCGGAACAGTTGGTGGGCGGGTTCGAGCGCCAGTGCCGCCGCGAAAACCGGAATGGCGGCGAGGTCGTCGCCCAACGCCACCAGCACGGCGCCATAGTTGTTGTGCAGACCCGCCATGCCGCGTTCTACCTGGAGCGCGCGAGCGTAGAAGTCCTTGGCCTTGGCGAGGTTGCCGCGGCCTTGATGAATCTGCCCCAGACTGGCCAGGGCGGGCAGGGATTGGGGGTCGCGCGCGAGGACTTGCGCGAACAAGGTCGCCGCCTCGTCGAAGCGGCCGGCCCCCTGAGCCGCAAGCGCGCGGCTCAGGGGATCCGTCGGTTTCTGGCTCAAGCCGCCAGGCTGCGCAGCACGTACTGCAGGACGCCGCCGTTCTTGTAGTACTCGAGTTCGCCGTGGTTATCGATACGGCACTGGACGGTGATGGTGTCGGTGCTGCCGTTGGCGCGGTGCACCACGACTTTCACGTCGCCCAGGGGCTTCACGTCCTTGATGCCCGAGATGTCGAAGGTCTCGGTGCCGTCCAATTTGTGGCTCTTGCGGGTCTCGCCGTTCTTGAATTGCAGCGGCAGCACGCCCATGCCCACCAGGTTGGAGCGGTGGATGCGCTCGAAGCTTTCCACCAGAACCGCCCGGACTCCGAGCAGGTTGGTGCCCTTGGCCGCCCAGTCGCGCGACGAGCCGGTGCCGTATTCCTTGCCGCCGATGATCACCAGCGCGGTGCCCGCGGCCTGGTACTTCATGGCGGCGTCATAGATCGGCATGACCTCGCCCGAGGGCTGATGCTTGGTGATGCCGCCTTCGATGCCCGGCACCATCTCGTTCTTGATGCGGATATTGGCGAAGGTGCCGCGCATCATGACTTCGTGGTGGCCGCGGCGGGCGCCGTAGGAGTTGAAGTCCTTGGGCTCGACGCCATGGGCGATCAGATACTTGCCGGCGGGGCTATCCTTCTTGATCGAGCCCGCGGGCGAGATGTGGTCGGTGGTGACCGAGTCGCCGAGAATCGCCAGCGGACGCGCGCCGGCGATGTCGGCAATAGCTTTGGGAGTCTTGCCCATGCCGACGAAATACGGCGGGTTGGCGACATAGGTGGAGGTTTTTTCCCAGCTGTAGGTCTCGCTCTTGTTCGCCTTCACCGCCTGCCAGGGGGCCGGCCCCTTGAACACGTCGGAATAGCGCGTCTTGAACATTTCCTGGGTCAGGAACTTCTCCATGAACTGGGCGACTTCCTGCTGCGACGGCCAGATATCGGCGAGGGTGACCGGCTTGCCGTCCTTGTCCTTGCCGATTTCCTCCGTGACGATGTCCTTGCGCATGGAGCCGAGCAGCGCATAGGCCACCACCAGCGGCGGCGAGGCCAGGTAGTTGGCCTTCACATGCGGGCTGATGCGGCCTTCGAAGTTGCGGTTGCCGGAGAGAACGGCGGTGGCGACGAGATCGCCGGCCTCGATGGACTTGGCGATATTGTCGTCGAGCGGGCCGGAGTTGCCGATACAGGTGGTGCAGCCGTAGCCGACGGTGTTGAAGCCAAGGGCATCGAGATCGGCCTGCAGGCCGGCTTTGGTCAGGTAGTCGGTGACCACCTGCGAGCCCGGCGCGAGCGAGGTCTTCACCCACGGCTTGCGGGTCAGGCCCTTCTCGCGGGCCTTGCGGGCCAGGAGGCCGGCGGCGAACAGCACGGCCGGGTTGGAGGTGTTGGTGCAGGAAGTGATCGCGGCGATCACCACGTCGCCGTCGTCGAGGGTGGCTTTCGCGCCGGGGCCGGAGAGACCGCTGACCGGAGCGGACGCCGGCTTGGGATGGGCGAAGCCTTCCACCAGCGCCTTGTCGAACTCCTTGGCGGCGGCAGAGAGCGCAACGCGATCCTGCGGACGCTTCGGGCCGGCCAGCGAGGGCTCCACCGCCGAGAGATCGAGCGCGAGCGTGTCGGTGAACACAGGCTCAGGCGCATTCTCGTCGCGCCACAGGCCTTGCGCCTTGGCATAGGCCTCCACCAGCGCGACGCGCGCCGGGTCGCGGCCGGTGAAGGTGAGGTAGCGGCAGGTTTCCGCGTCGATGGGGAAGAAGCCGCAGGTCGCACCGTATTCCGGCGCCATGTTGGCGATGGTCGCGCGGTCGGTGAGCGAGAGGTCGGCGAGGCCCGATCCGTAGAATTCCACGAACTTGCCGACCACGCCCTTCTTGCGCAGCATCTGGGTGACGGTGAGCACGAGGTCGGTGGCGGTGGTGCCGGGCTTGAGCTTGCCGGTGAGCT
This sequence comes from Rhodospirillaceae bacterium, assembly GCA_041905795.1. GTDB lineage: Bacteria > Pseudomonadota > Alphaproteobacteria > Rhodospirillales > Rhodospirillaceae > SHVO01. Next base: position 6,798 of record JAYRKL010000027.1, read on the forward strand.
TGAAGCCGATCACTTCCGGGATCAGCATCGGCGTCGGCTGGCCGAGCATGCAGGCTTCGGCTTCGATACCGCCCACGCCCCAGCCCAGAACCGCGAGGCCGTTGACCATGGTGGTGTGGCTGTCGGTGCCGACCAGGGTGTCGGGATAGGCCAGGGTCTTGCCGTCCTGTTCGCCGGTCCACACCACCTGGGCGAGGTACTCGACGTTGACCTGGTGGCAGATGCCGGTGCCCGGCGGCACCACGCGGAAATTGTTGAAGCCCACCTGGCCCCAGCGCAGGAACTTGTAACGCTCGCCGTTACGTTCAAACTCCAGATCGATATTCTGCTGCAGCGCGGTGGAACTGGCGTAGGCATCCACCATCACCGAGTGGTCGATGACCAGATCGACCGGCGACAGCGGGTTGATCTTCTGCGGATCGCCGCCCAACGCTTTAATGGCATCGCGCATGGCGGCGAGGTCCACCACCGCCGGGACGCCGGTGAAGTCCTGCATCAGCACGCGGGCGGGGCGGTAGGCGATTTCCTGGTCCGACGCCTTGGTCTTGAGCCAGGCCGCGAGCGCCTTGACGTGATCGACCGTGACGGTCAGGCCGTCCTCATAGCGGATCAGGTTTTCCAAGAGCACCTTGAGCGAGAACGGCAGGCGCGCGATGTCGCCGATCTTCTCCGCCGCCGCCGGCAGGCTGAAGTAGTCATAGCTCTTGCCCCCCACGGTGAGAGTGCGCCGGGTCTTGAGGGTGTCTTGACCGCTGAGTGCCATAGGGGGATCCGCTCCTTCGTTGATTCGTGGCGTTTGTTGCTTGGCGCGTTTATGGGCGCACTCCGGGAGGGAAGCGGCGGACCGGGCTTGGACAATCCTGGCGGGAGAACCGTTCCCGCCTGCCAACGCCACCCCCTGGAAGCTTTGGGGCCATCATCCACATCCCATGGCCAAAGTCCAGGGCACATCGCCGCGTTTCTACGTCCAACCCATTGACCCATATTGCAATTTGCGCAGCTGCCGTGACCCAAAAAGTTGCCACATTTCGGGTGTGAAATGTGTTCCATGGGCAATAGCTAGGGCCTCTCCCCCAGAGCCCCGGCATCAGGCAAGTCCGTTTCCCCCCAAACGCCTTGCCGCAGAGGACAGCCCACGCAAACGCGGCCGGCGCCCTTCTCCCCCAGAAGCCCCCAGCGCCGGCCGCTTTTTTTGCCCGTCTTTCTCGCCCCCGTCTTTCTCGTCAGGGTCTTTCTGGTATGGTCCCGCCCAGACCCGCCGGAGATTTCCTTGGAAACACAGACCTTTGCGCCAGTGCGTTTCGCCGGGACAGGCTTGGCCTGCCGCCGCGGCGGACGCTTGGTGTTCGCGGGCCTGGAGTTCGGCCTGGGATCCGGGGAAGCAATGGTGCTGCGAGGGCCAAACGGCAGCGGAAAGACCACCCTTTTGCGCCTCATGGCCGGCCTTAGCCGCCGTTCCGGGGGAAAAATGACCTGGAATGACACCGAAATCGACGATTTCGAGGCGCATGGCGCCAATTTACGCTTCATTGGCCATCTCGATGCCGTGAAACCGGCCCTGACCGTGGCGGAAAACCTCGTATTTTGGCGGGACCTGTGGGGCGACGCGGCGCGGGATGTGAGACCCGCCGCCGAGAGGCTGGGGCTGGGCCATCTGGTGACGTTCCCGGCGCGCCTGTTGTCGGCCGGCCAGCGCCACCGCCTGGCCCTGGCCCGCCTGCTGGTGGCACCAGCGCCCCTCTGGCTCCTGGATGAACCGGGCAACGCCCTCGACGACGCCTCCCTCACCGCCCTGGCCGCCATCATCGCCGATCACCGCGCGCGGGGCGGCATGGTGGTGATCGCCAGTCACGGCTCCACGGTGGTCGAACGCGGCGCCGTGCTTGACGTCGGCGCCTTCACCAACGTCAGAGAGGACCATTGGAGCGAGGCGGTATGAGCGTCATTCCCATGAGTATCTTTGGATGAATGTCTTTGGCGCCGTTCTGAAACGCGATCTCGCGCTCGCCATCCGCCAGAGCGCGGATTCCTTCACCGTGCTCGCGTTCTTCGCCATCGCCGTGGTGCTGTTTCCGCTCGGTGTGGGACCGGAGGCCAATACGCTGGCGAAAATCGCCGGCGGCGTGCTGTGGGTGTCGGCGTTGCTGGCCGCGCTTTTGTCGCTGGATCGGCTGTTCACGGTGGATTTCGAGGACGGCACCCTGGATCAACTGGTGCTGTCGGGGGAACCCCTGGTGTTCGTGGTGCTGGCCAAGACCGCCGCCCACTGGCTGACCACCGGCCTGCCTTTGATCGTCCTGTCGCCGGTGCTGGCGCTGACCTTGCATCTGCCGGCCGAAGGCTACGGCGCGCTGCTGACGGCCCTGTTGCTGGGCACGCCAACCGTGAGCCTGATCGGAGCGGTGGGCGCGGCACTGGTGCTCGGCAGCCGGCGCGGCGGCGTATTGCTGTCGTTCCTGGTGCTGCCGCTCTATGTGCCGATCCTGATCTTCGGCACCCTGAGCGTGGAAGCGGCGATCCTGGGGGTGCCGGTGAAAGCGACCCTGGCGCTGCTGGGCGCCATGGCCGCCTTCGCGGTTACTTTGGCGCCATGGGCGGCGGCGGCAGCGCTGCGGCAAGCGACTGAATAGCGATTCCAGCGCTTTGGCGGTCCGGCTTGAAGTGAAGTGTCACGCGAGGAGCGGCTGGGAGCAGGCGCCTCGTGACCGCGCGCGTACGTGATCCGGAATCGCACGGAAGTTGTCGGAATCCAGCGGCTTACGCCTTATATTTAAGAGACAGAAACGGCCTGCGGCTGATAAACCTCGGGCCGCGCTGAATCTTGTTCTTAAAACCAATCAAGACCCGGACGATGCACAGGTTTGCCAACCCAACCACCTTCATGCGGATCGCCAACGCCGTCTTGCCGTGGGCGGCCGGCCTCGCCGTGGTGTTGTTCGTCATTGGATTGCCTGTCGCGCTGGTGACCTCGCCGCCCGACTACCAGCAGGGCGACAGCGTGCGCCTGTTCTACGTCCATGTGCCGTCGGCCTGGATCTCCATGCTGGTCTACGGCAGCCTCGCCGTCTCCAGCGCCGCCTTCCTGATTTGGCGCCATCCCATGGCCAGCGTCTCGGCCCGCGCCATCGCACCGGTGGGCGCGATCTTCACCGCCTTGGCGCTGATCACCGGCGCGTTGTGGGGACGGCCGATGTGGGGCACCTACTGGGTGTGGGACGCGCGGCTTACGTCCGAGCTGCTGCTGCTGTTCATCTACCTCGGCTACATCGCCATCGCCGACGCCTTCGAGGACCCGGAGCGCGGCGACAAGGCCGCCGCCGTGCTGGGCGTGGTGGGGTCGGTCAACCTGCCGATCATCCACTTCTCGGTGAACTGGTGGAACACGCTCCACCAGCCGTCGATCGTCAAGATGAGCGGCTTCACCGTCGACGGCGCGATCCTGCTTCCCCTGTTCCTGATGCTGGGCGCCTTCACCTGTTACGCCGTGGCGATCTGGATCCTGCGCCTGCGCAGCGAATTGCTGGCCGTCAAACTGCGCAATGCGCGCATGAGCGAGGCCAGCCTCGCCCCCTCATTAAGCCGGGGGGCCGCGGAGTAAACCATGGACTCACTCAGCGCCTTTTTCGACATGGGCGGCTACGCCGCGTTCGTATGGCCCGGCTACGGCCTCGCGGCGCTCGCCATGATCGGCCTCCTGATCTCGTCGCTGCGCACCCTGCGCACGCGCGAGAAGGAGTTTTCCCAAGTGCGCCGCAACAGGACCGCCCCGGGAGACCCGGCATGACCCGTAAACGCCGCCGCCTCTATTTCGTCGTGCTGGGACTCCTGGGCCTCGCCGCCGGCGTGGGCCTGGCGCTCTCGGCTTTCCAGGACAGCATCGTGTTCTTCCGCAGCCCGTCCGAGGTGGCGGAAGGCAAGGTCGCCGGCGGCCAGCGCGTGCGCATCGGCGGCCTGGTCGAGAACGGCAGCGTGGTCAAGGACGGCCAGAACGTCAGCTTCGCCGTCACCGACATGGCGCACACCGTGAAGGTCAAATACACCGGCCTGCTGCCGGATCTGTTCCGCGAAGGCCAGGGCATCGTCGCCGAGGGCAAGATCGAGAACGGCGTCTTCGTCGCCAGCGAAGTCCTCGCCAAGCACGACGAGAACTACATGCCGAAAGAAGTCGCCGACGCCCTGAAAAAAAGCGGGCATTGGCAGGAAGGCGGCGTTCAGCCGCCGCCGGGGCAAGAGGGCGGCGTTCAAGCGCCGCCGGGGCAGGAGGGCGGCACACCGCCCTCAACCGCGCCCGCTAAATAAAACAGGCCAAATAGACAGGCTCATCGATGTTCACCGAACTCGGACACTTCGCGCTGGCCCTGGCGATGATCGTCGCGGCGATCCAGGCGGCGGTCCCGCTCATCGGCGCCCAGCGCAACAACGCGGCCTGGATGGCGGTGGCCAAGCCCGCCGCCCTTGTGCAATTCGCCCTGGTGCTGCTGTCGTTCGCGGCGCTCACCCACGCCTTCGTCACGTCTGATTTTTCCGTGCTGGGCGTTTACCAGAACTCCCACACCGCCAAGCCGCTGCTCTACAAAATCTCCGGCGTCTGGGGGAACCACGAAGGCTCGCTGCTGCTGTGGGTGACGATCCTGGCCTTGTTCGGCGCCTCCGTGGCGGCCTTCGGCGCCAATCTGCCGCCGGGCCTGCGCGCCCGCGCCCTGGCGGTCCAGGGCATGATCAGCGTCGGCTTCATCGCCTTCATCCTGTTCAGCTCCAACCCGTTCCTGCGCATCGTGCCGGCGCCGGGCCAGGGCCAGGGCCTCAATCCTCTGCTCCAGGATCCCGGTCTCGCCGTGCATCCGCCCATGCTCTACACCGGCTATGTGGGCTTCTCGATGGCGTTCTCCTTCGCCGTGGCCGCACTCATCGACGGCCGCGTCGACGCCGCCTGGGCACGTTGGGTGCGGCCCTGGACCCTCGCCGCCTGGACGTTCCTCACGCTCGGCATCGGCCTCGGCAGCTGGTGGTCCTATTACACCCTGGGCTGGGGCGGCTGGTGGGTGTGGGACCCGGTCGAGAACGCGTCCTTCATGCCGTGGCTCACCGGCACGGCACTCCTGCACTCGGCGATCGTGGTGGAGCGCCGCGAGGCCCTCAAGAGCTGGACCATCCTGCTCGCCATCATCACCTTCTCGCTGTCGCTGCTCGGCACCTTCATCGTGCGCTCGGGCGTGCTGACCTCGGTGCACGCCTTCGCCGCCGATCCCACGCGCGGGATTTTCATCCTGGCGCTGCTGACCATTGCGATCGGCGGCTCGCTCACGCTCTACGCCATCCGCGCGCCGCAGCTCGACGGCGGCGGCGCCTTCGCGCCGATCTCGCGCGAAGGCGGCTTGCTGATCAACAACCTGCTGCTCACCACCGCCGCCGCCACGGTGCTGCTCGGCACGCTCTATCCGCTGGTCACCGAAGCCTTGGACATCGGCAAGATCACTGTCGGCCGGCCTTATTTCGACGGCGTGTTCATTCCGCTGATGGTGCCGCTGATCGCGTTACTGGGCATCGGCCCCATGCTGGCCTGGAAACGCGGCGACCTCCAAGGCGCGCTCGGCCGCCTCAAGATCGCCGCCGCACTGGCTGTCGTCGGCGCGGGCGGCACCATGGCAATGGCTGGCGTCAGTATGACAGCCTTGGGCGCGGCGCTTGGTTTCACCCTGGCCCTGTGGCTGGCCGCCGCGGCGCTGCTGGAATGGGGCGGACGTATCGGTTTCGGGCGCGCCGGCGCCTGGGCGCGGTTTGCCAACCTGCCGCGCTCGGCCCACGGCATGACCCTCGCGCACTTCGGCATGGCGGTGCTGATCGCCGGGATCGCGGCGTCATCCGCCTGGCGCGTGGAAGCCATCCAGGCCATGACGCCCGGCCAAAGTGTCGACGTCGCCGGCTACACCATGACCTTCAAGGGCGTGCAGGAACAGCCCGGCCCCAATTACACCGCCGCCCACGCCACCATCGCCGTCAGCAAGGGCGGCCGCGAGATCGCGACTTTGAATCCGGAACTGCGCAGCTATACACAGCCGCCGCAGCAGACCACCTTCACCTCGATCCACACCACCGGCTTCTCCGATCTTTATGCCGCGCTGGGCGAGCCCTACGGGGAAGACGGCTCTTACGTCACGCGCTTCTTCTATGAGCCGCTGCTGCCGTTCCTGTGGTACGGCGTGCTGCTGATGGTGTTCGGCGGCTTTGTCTCGCTCACCGACCGGCGCCTGCGGATTGGTGCGCCGCGCCGTGTGCGGGTCGAAGTGTCCGGCGCCGCGCCGCAGCCGGCCGAATAGCATGACCGAGATCGCAGCCAAGAAGGTCAACCGCTGGCCTTATCTGATTCCGCTGGCGATCGTGGCGGTGCTGGGCGGGATTTTCGTCAAGCGCCTCGCCGACGTCGAACACGGCGTCGATCCCAAATCGATCCCCACGGTCCTTGAGAACACCCCGGCGCCCGCCTTCAATCTGGAACCCTTGCCGGGCCGCGGCGAGGCCTTGCGCAGCGACGACCTCAAAGGCCAGGTGAGCCTGGTCAATTTCTGGGGCTCCTGGTGCGTGGCCTGCGTCGCCGAACATCCCATGCTGCTGGAGATCGCCAAAAGCGGCGTGGTGAAGATCCAGGGCGTGGCCTGGCGCGACGACCCCCAAGACAGCCTCGCCTGGCTCGCCAAACACGGCGACCCCTTCGACCGCGTCGGCCAGGACCCGCGCAGCCGCGCCGCCATCGACTTCGGCGTGGTGGCGGCGCCGGAGAGCTATGTCATCGATAAGCAGGGGATCATCCGCTACAAGGAATCCGGGATCATCACCCGCGACAAGTGGCAGAACACCATCAAGCCCCTCATCGAGCAGTTGAACAAATGAAGTGGCCCATCGTGATCGCCGCGGGTCTGCTCGCAACGGCGGCGCTGGCCGTCGAGCCTTCGGAGATGTTGAAGGACCCGGTGCTGGAAGCGCGCGCGCGCGAAGTGAGCAAGGAGCTGCGCTGCGTCCAGTGCCAGAACGAAAGCATCGACGAGTCCAACGCCGAGATCGCCCGCGACATGCGCCTCCTGGTGCGCGAGCGCATCGTCGCCGGCGACAGCAACGACGCCATCATGGCCTATATGACCAGCCGCTACGGCGATTACGTGCGTCTGGAGCCGCGCTTCATGCCGCGCACCTACCTGCTGTGGTTCGGCCCGCTGATCGTGCTGTTGCTGGGCGGCTGGGCGGTGGTGCGGCGCTTGAGCACCGCTTATGAGACGCCGGTGGCGTTGAGCGACGAAGAGGCCGCCGAACTGGCGCGCGCCGCCGACCATGGCTATCCGCCGCCCGGATACCTGCACGAGAAATCAGACTCTGACTCTAAGGACCCCTCATGATCTGGGCGCTGATCGCCCTCGCGGCGCTGGCCGCCATCGCCGCCTTGCTGTGGCCGCTGCTGCGCGCCGCAGCCGCCCCGCAGGACCGCGCCGCCTACAACGTCGCGGTGTTCCAGGACCAACTGAAGGAAGTGGACCGGGACCTGGAGCGCGGCGTGCTGACGCCGGCGGAAGCCGACGCCGCGCGCCTGGAGATCCAGCGGCGCATCATCGCCGCCGGCAAGCTGCACGATCAGGCCGCGGCGGCGGACTCCCCCGCGCGCCGCAAGCTGACCGCCGCCATCATCGCCGTCTCGGTGCCGGCGCTGGCGCTGGCGGTCTATCTCTCGGTGGGCCAACCCCTGGTGCCCGCGGCGGGACCGGGTGCCGTCAGCCATGACGCCGACGAGGCGCAGATCGCCAAGATGGTCGATCAACTGGCGGCAAAGGTCGCCGCCAACCCCAAGGACGCGCAAGGGCTGATGCTGCTGGCGCGCACCTACCGTCAACTTGGGCGCTTTGACGAGTCCATCGCCACCTACCACAAGCTGACCGCATTGCAGCCCGACGCCGACAGTTTCGCCGGCCTCGGCGAAGCGGAAACCGCCGCCGCCGGCGGCAATGTCACGCCTGAAGCCCACGACGCCTTCATGAAAGCGCTGGGCTTTGACCGCAACGAGCCGCGCTCGCGCTTCTACCTCGGTTTGGAATACGCCCTGAAGGACGACGCCAAGACCGCTATCGCCATCTGGCGCGACCTGGCCGCGACGTCGCCGCCGGACGCGCCCTGGGTGCCGGTGGTGCGCCAGGAGATGGCCCAGGTGGCTCAAGCCGCCGGCATTCCGCCCATGAGCGTCGAACCCGCCCATCCCCTGGACATCGTTCCGGCCGCCGCCGCGGCGGCCCCGCCCGCACAAGCGGTGGATTCCAGCGGTTTCTCCGCCGAACAGCGCCAGATGATCGAGGGCATGGTCGGCGGCCTGGCCGCGCGCCTGGAACGGAACCCCAATGACTTCGAGGGGTGGATGATGCTGGGCAAGTCCTACACCGTGCTGAAGAAGTCCGAGGACGCCGCCAAGGCCTATGAGAAGGCGATGGCCCTGAAGCCCGCCGACCTCCAGGCCAAGCTGCAGTTCGCCGCCTTGATGGTAACAAGCTCCACCGGCCCGATCTCGCCCGCCGCCGCCAAGGCGCTGAAGGATGCATTGGCGATCGATCCCAAGAGCGCGGAAGCACTTTATCTCACCGGCGTCGCCGCCACCCGCACCGGCGACAAGGCGCTGGCGCGCAAATCCTTTGAACAAGTCCCCGACGGTTCGCCGCTCAAGGCCGAAGCCGCAAAACAGCTTGAAACCCTGAAGTAATCCTATGGGAAAACGCATCGCCATCGCGCTGGTCCTGGCGCTGGGCACGATCTTCATCCTGGTCATGAACCTGCCGGGTATGCGGCCCCAATCCCGCCCGGCGGTGACGGTCACCGGTCAGGCGGCATTGGGCGGGCCGTTCACGCTTGAAGACACCAAAGGCAACGCCGTCACCGAAGCCGTCCTCAACGGCCACTACAGCCTGGTGTACTTCGGCTACACCTTTTGCCCGGACATCTGCCCGCTGGCGCTGCAGAACATGACCCAGGCGCTGCAGATGGCGGGGCCGGTGGCCGACGACGTTCTGCCGGTGTTCATCACCATCGATCCGGAGCGCGATACAAAAGAGGTGATCGCCGCTTACCTTGGCCACTTCCATCCAAAGATGATCGGCCTCACCGGCACGCCGGAGCAGATCGCGGCCGCCGAAAGCGCCTACCGGGTCTACGCCGCCAAATCACCGGGGTCCGAAGGCAAGGCCGACTACATGATGGACCATACCGGCTACATCTACCTCATGGATAAGCGCGGCCAATACGTCGCCCACTTCCCCAAGGATGCCACCGCGCTGGATATCTCCAACCGCCTGCGCCGCGACTTGAATCCTTCATGAGCTTCTGGCGGGAGAAATCCCTTGCCGAAATGACCCAAGCCGAATGGGAAAGCCTCTGCGACGGCTGCGGTAAATGTTGTTTGCATAAGCTGCGCTATGCCGACGGCAGCCTGAAGATGACCCGGGTGAGCTGTCGCCTGCTCGACACCGACACCTGCCGCTGCACCAATTACGCCAAGCGCAAACAACTGGTGCCGGACTGCGTGGTGCTAACGCGGGACTCTGTCGGCACATTGGATTGGCTGCCCGCCACCTGCGCCTACCGGGTGCTGGCCGACGGCGGCGACCTGGCGTCGTGGCATCCGCTGGTGAGCGGCGATCCCGAGACCGTGCATACCGCCGGGATTTCCATGCGCGGGCGCTGCGTGTCCGAACGCCGTGCCGCCCAATTGGAAAATTATATCATCGACTGAGTCGGCTCCTGTATCGTGAGCGAGATGACTCAGGATGACATCAAAGCCACCGAGCTGGCGCAGCAGCTTCAGGCTGCGCTGGGCGAGCTTGCGCAGCGCATCGTTACCCGCATCAATCCCCGCGCGCGGCGTATCAGCTTGAGACTCGATCCCGCCGAGGGCTGCATCGTACTGGTCAGGCCGCGCGGGGTTTCGGCCAAAGCCGCCACGCGGTTCGCGACAGAGAAGAGGTACTGGATCGAGGACCGCCTCGCCGACCTGCCGCCGCGTATCGCATTCAAGGACGGCGTCTCACTGCCCTATCTCGGCGTCGATCACGTCATCCGCCATGCGCCCGAAGCCCGGCGCGGGGTATGGCGTGAGGGTCAGACGATTTTTGTCAGCGGCGGCACCGAGCACTTGGCCCGGCGGGTGACGGACTGGCTGAAGTCCGAAGCCAAGGCCCTGATCGGCCCGCGGGCGCGCGGCATGGCGGAAGCCCTGGGATGCAAGGTTGCCCGGATCAGCGTGCGCGACACGCGGTCACGATGGGGAAGCTGCAGCCACGACGGCAAACTCTCGTTCAGCTGGCGGCTGATTTTCGCCCCCGAGGCGGTGCTGACTTATGTCGCCGCCCACGAGGTGGCTCACCTCAAATACCTGGACCACAGCCGCGCCTTTTGGCGCACGGTCAGCGAAGCGCTGACCGCCTATGGGACTCACACAGGCCTGGAGATGATGAACCCGGAGCGTGCCCAGGAAAAGTGGGGCCCGGTTTTCCGTCCGGGCACGCGACCAAAAATCGAAAAGCGATATGGCGATAGCCAGATCGCGTCAGCGCGCGAGTGGCTGCACCGGAGCGGGGCCGGCCTGCACGCCTACGGTTGACGCCACCTTGGTGGAAGCGCCGGCATTGGCATAGGAGGTCGGGCGCGACTTGGCCTGCACGGCTTCGGCGAAGGCGTTCAGGCGGTAGATAAAGGGCTTCCGGGCCGGCGCCTTGACCTTGGAATTGTCGCCGTCCCGGTAGAAAACGTGGTTACCGATGATGGTGGTGCTCTCGTAGCCCACCGCCCAGGCCGGACGGGTGAAGTCGGCGTGATACCAGAGGGCGCCGCCGGTGGGATCGGGGATGGCGCAATCCTTCTGCAGCACCGCGGCGGCGATCTTCAGGGACAGGCGCCACTGGTCCTGTTCGGCCATGGCGTCGCTTTTGCCTTCGCAATACCAGGAGAACTGGCAGCGCTTGTTCTCGCCCTGCCAGGTGGTCTGCTTGATGATGTCGCAGAGATTGCCGGACCAGCGGGAATCCATGGCGCGGTTCAGGACCACGCGGGCCACGGCGATACGCCCGGCCAGGGATTCGGAGCGGGCCTCCCAGTAGTCGTTCAGGGCGAGGCAGACCAGCTCGTCCCTGGACACGACGATGGAGGAAAAATCGATTTTCATGTCCGCCGGGATCTCCGGGGCGGCCATGGCCGGGACGGCCAGGGAAAAGACGCTCACGGCCAGGATGCCGGAAACGCTCCACTGTCGGAGTTTGAAGATCAGCCGGGGCAACAGTCTTTGAGTGATCACAGGTCGTTCCTCATTTGGTTGGACACAGCACACCCACGCCTCAGCCCCGACGGCGCATTCAACGCCACCTTCGGAGTATGTGTTCCCTGTGTTCAACAACCGGGTCCCGCCTATGCGGTTCTTGTTGTCTCGCGTCCGGTTGGGACGTCTCTCGCAAATCCCCTCGGCCCTCAGCACGATGTTCTTGTCTGCTGAACGGCCGGTAAAGCGGGCGGATATTTGGGGCGGTGGCCAAGCGAGACAACAAAAATAAAATTTCTCTGACTGTCTTATGGTCGCATCTTTGTTGCTATTTTATGGATATTAGTAAAATCATTGACGCATATCCTATTCGTTCTACGGCCATGTGCACTGCACATCCGTCTTTCGCAATGCAAATTTCAGGCGCTTCTTCAAACGCCTATGAGCTTCGGCAGAGACTGTGGTTGAAGGCCGGCGAATTCCGGGCGGAGCCGGGGAAAAACGAAAGAATCTTGCGAATTTTCTGCCCAGACTACACGCTATGGGGTGTATAGCCCAGAAAGACACATATACTTTTGGTTGAATGTAACATGAGGCTTGGGGGTGAACGAATCACCACCTACAAGCCCTAGTCTTTGAAAACCGAGAGTACCCGGCCGATCAAATCGGTCTCGGCCGGGGCCAAGCCGGGAAGATCGTGCATCTGGTGGCCGGCATGGGCCGTGGCCATCACATCGTGCCAGATCTGCGCCGGCAGACCGCCGCCGGTGACGCCCTTCATCTCCGCGCCCGAGTCATTTCCCACCCAGACGCCGGCCACATAGTCGGTGGTGAAACCCATGAACCAGGCATCGCGGTAATCGGAACTGGTGCCGGTCTTGCCGGCCACGGGGAAGCCGAAGCCGGCGGCGGTGCCGGTGCCCCGGGCGATGACCTGGACCATCATCTTGTTCATGGTCTGGACGGTTTCGGGCGAGATCACCTGGCCCAATCCCTGTCCCTCGCGCTGGTAGAGCACCTGGCCGCTGCGTTCGGCCACATCCAGGATGGTGTAGGGCAGCACCGCCGACCCTCCGTTGGCGAAGGGGGCATAGGCGCCGGTCAGTTCCAGCAGGGTCACCTCGCCGGTGCCCAGGGCCAGGGACAGTTCCGGCTTCAAGGTTGAGCCGATGCCCATGCGGTGGGCGGCGGCGACGATGGCCTGAGGCCCCACATCCTGGGCAATGCGCACGGTGGCGGTATTGAGCGACTTGGCCAGGGCGGTTTCGACCGATACCGGGCCTTCGTATTTGTTGGTGTAATTGCGCGGCTTCCAGCGGCCGATCTTGATGGGCGCGTCGGTGACCACGTCGTCGGGCTTCAAGCCGTTCTCGACCGCCGCCAGGAAGACGAACGGCTTGAAGGCGGAGCCCGGCTGCCGCAGCGCCTGGGTGGCGCGGTTGAACTGGCTGTCGGCGTAGTCCTTGCCGCCGACCATGGCGCGCACGGCGCCGTCGGGCGACATCACCACCGCCGCGGCCTCGCTGACATTGAGCTTGGCGCCGGATTTTTCGAGATGGGCGGCGACGGCCTTCTCGGTGGCGGCCTGGAGCTTGAGGTCAAGGGTGGTATGGATCACCAGGTCCCGGTCGATGGCGCCCACATAGGACTCCACCTGCGACACCACCCAATCGGCGAAATACCGGGCGATATTGGTCTGGGGCACCACCGCCTTGAGCACGGGGACGGCGTTCTTCAGGGCGGTTTTGGCCTGGGCGTCGGAGATGGCGCCGGTCTCGACCATGGTGGCCAGCACCACGCTTGCCCGCATTTTGGCCTGTTCCGGCTCCCGCTGGGGGTTGTAGTGGGACGGCGCCTTCAACAGGCCCGCCAGCACCGCCGCCTGGAACACGTTCACGTCTTTGGCCGGGTGCCCGAAGAACTTCTCCGCCGCGGCCTCGAAACCGTAGACCCCGCCGCCGAAATAGACCCGGTTCATATAGAGCGACAGGATCTGGTCCTTGGTGAAGGTGCGCTCGAGCTTCAGCGCCAGGAGCGCCTCGCGGATCTTGCGGGTCAGGGTGCGGTCGGGCGTCAGGAACAGGTTCTTGGCCACCTGCTGGGTGATGGTGGAACCACCCTGGACCAGGCGGCGCGCCTTCAGGTCGACGAAGGCGGCGCGCGCCAGGCCGCGGAAATCCAGGCCGGGATGTTCGTAGAAGCGCCGGTCCTCCACCGCCACCACCGCCGCGGGCAGGAACGGCGGGACTTTTTTCAGGTCGAGGGTTTCGCCGTAGATATCGCCGAAATTGGCGATGGCGGCGCCGCCCGCGTCCAGCACCTGCACATGGGGCCGGCGGGTGAGCGCGGCGGCGTCGATCGCCGGCAGATCCATGGCGAAATAGACCAGGGCGACGGTCGCCAAAAGGCCGGCCCAGACCGCGCCCGAGGCGAGGCTGGCCGCGATGCCGAGGGCGGTAAGGCCGGATTTGGACGACGCCTTGGACGCGCCCTTACCCTTCTTCCTGGGTGCGGGCTCGTCCGCTTCGCCGCCATCGTCGTTTTTCGCTGTGCGTTTGGCCTTGGCCATGACGCGGGTCTTTCCCCGGGATGACGTCCCGCAATCTTAAAACCCCAACGCTTAAGAAGGCGCTAGGACGCAGAGGGTTCTGCCGGTTAAATACGGCGGTTTAAGGGCGTCTGCCGCGAGACTCCACCACCGTTCGCGGCAGGTCGCCCATCTCGAAATGCCCCACCTCGAAATACAAAGGGAACGTCATGGCCGCGAAGCGTAAGCCTGCGAAGAAATCCAAGACCAAGAAGGCGAAGCCGGCCGGAAAGTCCGCCAAGAAAGCCCCGCTGAAGAAATCAGTGAAAAAATCAGCGAAGAAATCCGCCAAGCGCGAAGGTCTTGTTCTCAAGACCGACCCGGCGCTCGAAGCGCGGCTGCGTATGCTGGCCACCAAAATGGGTAAGCACCTGTCCGCCGTGATCGTTCAGGCCTTGAACGAATTCGCCGACAACTGGGAAGACCACATGCAGACGGTGCAGGTCCTCAGAGACAGCGAGGACCGCGTGCACCTGACCGTGCCGAAGGAATAGCCGGCTGCACGAACCGCTTTTTTGTCATTCTTGCGCGAAGCGCGAGAATGACAAAAAAAGAAGTCCACGGAATTTAGACTAAACGTCCAGATTACGCACCGCGAGCGCGTTTTCCTGGATGAAGTCGCGGCGGTGTTCGACGATGTCGCCCATGAGGGTGGAGAACACCTCGTTGGCTTCGTCGGCGTGGTTGACCTTCACCTGCAGAAGCGTGCGCACATTGGGGTCGAGCGTGGTTTCCCACAGCTGGCCCGGATTCATCTCGCCCAGGCCTTTGTAGCGTTGCAGCGACACGCCCTTCTTGCCGAGGCCCATGACCGCGTTCATGAGCGACACCGGCCCGGTGATCTTGACGGTCTCGTCCTTGATCTTGAGGGCCGCGTCCTTGGAGTAGGCGCCCTGCAGCTCCGACGCCAGGCCGTCGAGATGGCGCGCCTCGGCGGAATGCAGGGTGCGGCTGTCGAGCACATGCACTTCGGTGACGCCGCGCAGGGTGCGGGTGAACTTGAGGCCGCCGCCGGCGGCGGCCTCGCCGGTCCAGCCCTTCTCGTATTCGGTCTCGAGATGATCGAGGCGCTTGGCGACATAGCCGGCGGCCGACGTGGCCATGGCGTCGTTGGACAGCACGTCGGGATTGAAGGCGCCGGCGATGGCGCATTGCTCGACGATCGACAGCGGCAAGGTGCGTGACAGGGTTTCCAGGCTGCTCTTGGTGTCGCGGGCGCGGTAGACGAGGCGCTTCAGATCCTCGCCGGCCACCTGGTCGCCGGTGTGCAGCACCATGGAGGCGCCGGTGAGGCCGGCGCCGATCAGGTAGTCCTCCATGGCGCTGTCGTTCTTGAGATAGACCTCAGAGTTGCCTTTCTTGGCCTTGTAGAGCGGCGGCTGGGCGATGAAGAGATGGCCGTTCTCGATGATCTGCGGCATCTGCCGGTAGAAGAACGTGAGCAGCAGCGTGCGGATATGGCTGCCGTCCACGTCGGCGTCCGTCATGATGATGATCTTGTGGTAGCGCAGCTTGGCGATGGTGAATTCCTCAGGCCCGATCGAGGTGCCGAGCGCCGTCACCAGGGTGCCGATTTCGGCCGACGACAGCATCTTGTCGAAGCGCGCGCGCTCCACGTTCAGGATCTTGCCGCGCAAGGGCAGGATGGCCTGGAAGGCGCGTTCGCGCCCCTGCTTGGCCGATCCGCCGGCCGAGTCACCTTCGACGATGAACAATTCGGAGGCGGCGGGGTCGCGGTTCTGGCAATCGGCGAGCTTGCCGGGCAGCGAGGCGAGATCGAGGGCGCCCTTGCGGCGCGTGAGTTCGCGCGCCTTGCGGGCGGCTTCGCGGGCAAGGGCGGCTTCCACCACCTTGCCGACGATCTTCTTGGCCTCGGACGGATGCTCCTCGAACCACTCGCCGAGTTTCTCGGCGACGATGCTTTCGATGATGGGGCGCACCTCGGACGACACCAGCTTGTCCTTGGTCTGGGACGAGAACTTGGGATCGGGCACTTTCACCGACAGCACGCAGGTAAGGCCTTCGCGCATGTCGTCGCCGGTGAGCGCGATCTTGTCCTTCTTACCGAAACCGGCCTCGTTGGCGTAGTGGTTGACGGTGCGCGTCAGCGCCGCGCGGAAACCGGCCAGGTGCGTGCCGCCGTCGCGCTGCGGGATGTTGTTGGTGAAGCACAGCGTGTTCTCGTGGTAGCTGTCGTTCCATTCCAGCGACAGTTCCGCGGTGATGTTCTCGCGTTCGCCCGCCATGGTCACCGGCGGGTCGTGCAGCGCCTGCTTGGTGCGGTCGAGATATTTGACGAAGGCCTCGATGCCGCCCTGATAGAACAGGTCCACGGACTTGTTCTCGCTGTGGCGGGCGTCGGTGAGGTTGAGGAACACGCCTGAATTCAGGAACGCCAGCTCGCGCAGGCGGTGCTCGAGGGTGCCGTAATCGAATTCGGTCTTGGTGAAAGTGGCCCGGGACGGCGTGAAACGCACTTCGGTGCCGGTCTTCACCTGCCCGGTCTTCTTGCCCTCGGTTTCCAGCGGCGCGTCGCCGACCACGGCCAGCGGCTTTTCCGCGACCCCGTCGCGGAAACGCATGGCGTACTCCTTGCCGTTGCGCCAGATGCGCAAGTCCAAGATGGTCGAGAGCGCGTTCACCACGGACACGCCGACGCCGTGCAGGCCGCCGGACACCTTGTAGGAGTTCTGGTCGAATTTCCCGCCGGCGTGCAGCTGGGTCATGATGACCTCGGCCGCCGAGACGCCTTCTTCCTTGTGGATGTCGACCGGAATGCCGCGGCCGTTGTCGCGCACCGTGCAGCTGCCGTCGCCGTGCAGGATGACATGCACGCGGTCGCAATGGCCCGCCAGCGATTCATCGATGGCGTTGTCCACCACTTCGTAGACCATGTGATGGAGGCCCGAGCCGTCATCGGTGTCGCCGATGTACATGCCCGGGCGCTTACGGACGGCGTCGAGACCCTTCAGGACTTTGATCGATTCCGCGTCATAAACGGGCGCTTCTGCTGCGTCTTGTTTCTGGGGCGCGGCGGGAGAATTCATGCACGGACTCTGGGTGGGGAAAGGGGGCTTTTGTTGTCTTTTGTAGCGCTTATTAAGATAGGATGTTCAGGCGCTTTTTGCACGCCAAATGGCCAAAAAAGCGCCCCTCAGAGCGGGCTTTTTTCGAGCCGCAAATCGCTGTTTTCGGCGGCCAAAAACTGGGCGTTTTCACCCAGTCCGGCGAACACCCCGGGATCGGTTCCGGTCATCCAGGCCTGCGACCCCAAGGCAAGGATTTCCGCGAACAGCGCGGCGCGGCGGTCCTTGTCGAGATGGGCGGCGATTTCGTCCAAGAGCAGCACCGGGGCGAACCCGCGCTTGGCCCGCTGCAGACGCGCCGCCGCGAACAGGATGGCGATCAGCAACGCTTTCTGCTCGCCGGTGGAGCACAAGGCGGCGGGCTGGCCGTGGGACGGATGGCCCTCTGAAAAAGGACCGGGAACCACCATGGCGACCCCGAGATCGGACCGGTGCGGCCCGGCCCCGGCGCCCGAAATACCCCGGCGTTCGTCCCACAGGCTGCGGCGCAGCGCGTCCTCCACGTCCACCGCGGGCATTTCCATGAGCCAGGCGTCGACCGCCCCCACTAGCGCTAAGGCCGCGGCCGGGAACGGCGACGCGCCCCGGTTGGCGGCCAGTTCCCGATTGAGCCGGTCCACGAGATCGTTGCGCCCGGCGGCCAAGGCCACGCCATGGCGGGCCATGGTGTCTTCCAGGGCGGCGAACCAAGCGGCGTCGCCGGAACCAGTTTTCAGAAGCCGCAAGCGCTGCCGGTAGGCATGGTCATAGGCCGCCATGCGTCCGGCATGATCGGCGTCGAAGGCGGTCACCAGCCGGTCGAGGAATTTGCGCCGCCCGGCCGGGCCTTCCAGGAATAGCCGGTCCATGGCGGGGGTCAGCCACATGAGGCCCAGGTGCGCGGCCAGGGCGCCGGCGCCTTTGGCCGGCTGGCCGTTGATCTTGACGGTGCGGCGCTCGCCGCTACCCGCGGCCAGGCCGGTTCCCAGGTCGACCGGCCCATCGGGCGTGGACAGCTGCGCCGCCACGCCCCAGGACACGGGATTTTCCGCAAGGCTGGCGTTTCGGCCGATCTCGGAGAGGCGCGCGCCGCGCAAGCCCCGGCCAGGCGCCAGGAACGACAGCGCCTCAAGCAGGTTGGTTTTGCCGGCACCGTTATGGCCGCAGATCACCACCGGCCGGATGTCGCTATCCAGCCTGAGGTAACCGTAGGAACGGAAATCGCTGAGCGTGAGGCGGGTAACGCCGACCCGCCTCGTTCCGGGCCGCGACCCGGCGGCGATGGTTGGCGTGGTCGCCGTCACACCCGCATCGGCATCAGCACATACATAGCCGAGCCGTCGGCCACGTCGCGGATCACCGTGGGCGAGGCCGCGTCCGCCATGGTGAAGCGGGCGGCGTCGCCTTCGATCTGGCCCAGGATCTCGAGCAGGTAGCGCGAGTTGAAGCCGATCTCGATGGCGCTGGCGGTATAGCGGGCTTCCACCTCTTCGCTGGCGCTGCCGGCTTCGGGGCTGGAGGCCGCCAGGGTGATCAGGCCCTTCTCGCAGTTCATCTTGATGGAACGCGACTTCTCCGAGCTGATGGCCGAGACGCGGTCGACCGCGTCGAACAGCGCCTGACGCTCGGCTTCCAGCACCTTGTCGTTGCCGGTGGGGATCACGCGCTCATAATCCGGGAAAGTGCCGTCGATGAGCTTGGAGGTCAGCGACACGTTGTCGAAGGTGAACTTGATCTTGGCGTCCGACAGAGAAATCGTGATGTCGCCCTCGGTCTCCTCGATCAGTTTACGCACTTCCTGGACGGCTTTGCGGGGCACGATGATGCCCGGCATGGAGGCCGCGCCCTTGGGCAGCGGCAGTTCGACCCGCGCCAGGCGATGGCCGTCGGTGGCGACGGCGCGTAAGACCGCGACGCCGTCGCTCTTGGTGGCATGCAGGTAGATGCCGTTCAGGTAATAGCGGGTCTCTTCGGTGGAAATGGCGAAGCGGGTGCGGTCGATCAGGCCCTTCAGGTCCGAAGCGCCGATGGTGAAGGTGTGCGAGAAATCGCCACCTGCCATCGCTGGAAAATCTTCCACCGGCAGGCAGGCGAGGCTGAAGCGCGAGCGGCCGGCCGCCAGCGAGATCTGTCCGCCGTCGGCGGAGGAGTTGATCTCGACCTGGGCGCCGTCCGGGAGCTTGCGCACGATGTCATAGAGGGTGTGGGCGGGCGCGGTGGTGGCGCCGCCCTTGCCGACCTCGGCGCTGGTGGTTTCCGTGATCTCGATGTCCATGTCGGTGGCGTTCAGGGACAGGTTTCCCTTGGCGGCGTCGATGCGCACATTGGACAGGATCGGGATGGTGTTGCGCCGTTCCACCACGCTCTGCACGTGACCCAAGGACTTGAGGAGCGCTGCGCGTTCGATGATCAGTTTCATATGCGTATTTCGCCGGAATTCCGCTGGTTGGGCACGGCTTCAGACCCCATCCGTGCCACGAAAGGGGTGCGAGTATAGCAATAGGTAGGGGGCCGACCAGAGGGCAAAAGCAGCCAGGACGGCTGGGGAGCCTTTAGCTCTCCAGCATCCGGGTCAGGAGTTCGACGTCTTCGGCGAAGGCGCTATCGAGCTTGACGAGTTCCTCGATCTTGCGCACCGCGTGCATGACGGTGGTGTGGTCGCGACCGCCGAAGGCCCGGCCGATTTCGGGCAGGGACCGCGAGGTCAGCTGCTTGGAGAGGTACATGGCCACCTGGCGGGGGCGGGCCACGGCGCGGGACCGGCGGGCGGAACTCATGTCCGAGACCCGGATCTTGAAGTGTTCGGCCACCCGCTTCTGGATCTCTTCCATGGTCAAGCGCCGGTCATGGGCGCGGAGCAGGTCCTGGAGCAGGTCCTGGGTGGTTTCCAGGGTCAGCGCGCCGCCCACCAGCTGGGCATGGGCGACCAGGCGGGTCAGGGCGCCTTCCAGCTCGCGGACATTGGAACTGATCTTATGAGCGAGGAATTCCTTCACCCGCTGAGGCACCTGAACCCCCAGCTGCTCGGCCTTGGCGTCGAGGATGCCCAGGCGCAGTTCAAAGGTGGTGGGGTGCAGGTCGGCCACCAGGCCCGAGGCCAGGCGCGAGCGCAGGCGGTCGCCGATCTCTTCCAGGCTGGAGGGCGACTTGTCGGCCGACAGCACGATCTGGCGGCCCTGGTCCACCAGCGCGTTGAAGGTGTGGAAGAACTCTTCCTGGGTGGCGTCCTTGCCGGCGATGAACTGGACGTCGTCGATCATCAGCACGTCGACCGAACGGAACTGCTCCTTGAAGGAGACCGTGTCCTGGTTCCGGAGCGCCCGGACGAAGCTGTACATGAATTTTTCCGCCGACAGGTACACCACTTTCCTATGCGGCGTGCGGGTGCGGATTTCCCAGGCGATCGCGTGCATCAGGTGGGTCTTGCCCAGGCCGACGCCGCCATAGAGGAACAGGGGATTGAAGCTGACATGATCGGATTCGGCCACGCGCTTGGCGGCGGCATAGGCGAATTCGTTGGGTTTGCCGACGACGAAATTCTCGAACACATAGCGGGCGTCGAGCGGCGCCGACAGATCGCTGCCGGATGCGTTGGCCGATTGCGCGCTGGCGAAAGCGGCGGGGACCGGGCGGGCCACGCCCGGCTTGGCGGCGGCGGCGGCGGCGGCGCCGGGCGCCCTGGCGGGTGTGTCCGGCGACGGCGCTTTGAGCGCGGCTTCGGCTTTGCCGGCTTCGACCTTCAGGGTGACTTTGCGCACGCCGGGGTTTTCACCGGCCCACAGGGCGCGAATCCGGTCGGCGTAATGGGTGGTGATCCAGTCGCGCATGAAACGGGTGGGGACCGACAGTTCCACTTCGCCGTCGCGCATGGCGGTGGCGGTGATGGGAATCACCCAGCTCTTGAAGACCGACTCGCCGAACTCCTGCTTGAGGCGGGTTTTGACCCGGTCCCATTCGGCTTGATTGACGGCCGCTTCCTCAACTCGCTTCACGCTGCCTCTTCCCCTCGTATGGCGCGGCCCACCCCATAACGGACCGCGGTCGTAACACGCCCTCGCGCCGGAACGTCGTTCCCATCTCAAGATGGGTGGGCGTTCCAGCCCGCAAAATCCCGATCGTTTTAGAGATCGCCCCTCAGAACCGGCAAGTACTCGTGCGACGCCTTGCTCATTGTCGCCCCCGACGTCATCTCCAAAGTCTCAACGCACAAGGCCGCACTTGGTTGCCGAACTTAACGCCGCCCCCGCTTCGAAATAACCTTCGAAAAACACGCTTCGCAAAACCGCGATCCACGCACAATTTACTTTTCTCGCGGCGCTTTTTCTCGCCCGTCTCTACTCGGCCCGTTTCGCGCCGCCTTCGCGTTTCATGCAGCGGCTTTTCGCGAGAGCTGATCAAATCACAGCAGCTCTTTCGTGGCGTGCGCGGGTTCGTCCTGATTGTTGGTGCGCTTCGGATTTCGCGGAAAATCTTGTTGGAGGATTGGCCAGCGAGTGAAGCGTTGGAGCCAATTTAATCCGAGGGTGCGGTGAGACAAGGGCAAAGATGGCTTGACACTGAATTCCCCCAAACGCCCGCGCGCGCCGTTCACCGCAGCGGCGATTCCCCGCTAGAGCCCGCTGATTCCAACGTGATTTGACGAGGCGTGCGAGACTCCGTCCGCGTGACTCGGGAGACTCGCCTGAAAATATCCGCGCGCCCGGCGATGACCGCAGGAAAATTCCGCGCACAAGATTTTCCGCGCGCCGTTGGCCGCAGCTGTTGTACGCCGCTGTTGTACGCATGTGAGCGGGCGCACAAAACGAAAACGCCCGCGAGGATCGCGGGCGTTTCAAACCGACATCGGCGGAGAAAGAGCGAGCGGCGGCTAGGCCGCGATGCCTTTGATGCGGGCCGACAGGCGCGACAGCTTCCGCGACACCGTCTTCTTGTGCACCACGCCCTTGGCGGCGCCGCGCATCAGTTCGGGCATCACCTTCTTGAAGGCGGCCTGGGCGGCGGCCTTGTCGCCGGAAGCGATGGCGGCTTCGAGCGCCTTCACCTGGGTGCGGATGCGGCTGAGGCGCGAATGGTTGACGCCGGCAGCGCGTTCGTTGCGGCGGATACGTTTCTTGGCTGACTTATGCTGCGCCATCGACTTTTTCACTCATGCTTCGGCGGACCGGCAGAAGAGGCCGGACGGCCACTGATCTAAAGGAACTCAAGGTTTGCCGCGTGTCCTCCCGGAAAACCGGTACCCACTTTTCCTGGACACGCTCCGGAAATGGAAGCGGGGCTTATAGGAGATGCCGCACGGCGCGTCAACGGCCCGAAGGCCTGTAGGACAGGCCTAAACGCCAGTTTTTCCCGCATCCCTAGCCCGCATCCCTGGTAGGTGTTAACGGCCGTTAGCCTAGCTCTGGCATACGGGGCAGAAAAAGGTCGACCGGCCGCCCTGGACGATGCGTTTGACCGTGCCTTTATTGCTCCGGCAATCGCAGGGTTCGCCTTCGCGCCCATAGACCTTGAAGGCGTGCTGGAAGTAGCCAAGCTCGCCGGACGGCTGCTTGTGGTCGCGCAAGGACGACCCGCCCGCAGCAATCGCCTCCTTCAGGACCTTTCGGATGGCCGGCACCAAGGCCTGGGCGCGCGGGCCCGCCACCGTGCCGGCTTTGCGCTTGGGCGAGATTCCGGCCAGGTGGAGGCTTTCGCTGGCGTAGATGTTGCCGACGCCGACGACGATTCGCTGGTCCAGGAGGGCAGCCTTGATCGAGGTCTTGCGGCCCTTGAGCGCGGCCGACAGGGCCGCCGGCGTGAAGGCGTCGGTCAGCGGGTCGGGCCCCAGGTGCCGGAACAGCCTGTGGGCGTCGAGGCCCGCCGACGGCGTCATGGTCAGCAACCCGAAACGGCGCGGGTCGTTGAAGCGCACCTCCGCGCCGTCGTCGGTGGTGAAGATCACATGATCGTGCGCCTCATAAGGCGCCGCACCGCGCGTCACCAGCATGCGCCCGGACATGCCGAGATGGGCGATCAAGGAGTCGCCGCTGTCCAGGGCCATGACGATATATTTGGCCTTGCGGTAGATGCGCTCGATCTTGCGGCCTTCCGCCCGCGCCTTGAGGTCTTTCGGAAAGGGAATGCGCAAGTCCTTGCGGCGCAAGGTCAGCCGCGCGATGCGCCGGCCTTCCAGCACCGGGACCAACCCCCGGCAGACGGTTTCAACTTCAGGCAGCTCGGGCATCGGCGCTCCTCATGTGACCATACATAGTCTTTAAGGTCCCGTTGCACCAAGCCGGAGTGGCGGAAGATCGCCACTCCGGCTTGTTTTGTTAATTTGTCGCGCGCCTTCCAGGAAAACCGGTTTCCACTTTTCCTGTGCGCGCTTTATGGTCCCGGCAATGACCGAGGACTCGGACCTTTCGGGGCAGACCCATTTCGGCTTCCGCACGGTGAATGCCACGGAGAAGGCCGGGCTGGTGCGCGGCGTGTTCGACGCGGTGGCGCCCAAATACGACCTGATGAACGACCTTATGAGCGCCGGCGTCCACCGCCTGTGGAAGCGCGCCCTGATCGACATCCTGGCGCCCAGGGCCGGCGAAGCCTTCCTCGACGTGGCCGGCGGCACCGGCGACATCGCCTTTCGCATTATCGACGCCATCGGCCCCGACCGGGCCCGGGCCAAGCCCGTGACCGTCTGCGACATCAACGCCGAGATGCTGGCGGTGGGCCGCAACCGCGCCCTGGACAAAGGCTGGATCGGCGAACTCACCTGGAACTGCGGCGATGCGCAAGAGCTGCCGTTCCCGGACATGAGCTTCGACGCCTATACCATCGCTTTCGGCCTGCGCAATGTGACCGACATCCCCAAGGCCCTGCGCGAAGCGCGGCGCGTGCTGAAGCCGGGTGGGCGATTCTTCTGCCTGGAATTCAGCCAGGTGACCGCACCGGGACTGGCCGCGCTTTACGACGCCTATTCGTTCTCGGCGCTGCCGTGGCTGGGCGGCGTCATCGCTGGCAACCGCGAGGCCTATAGCTATCTTGCCGAAAGCATCCGCAAGTTCCCCAACCAGAAGGCGCTGGCGGGCCTGATGACTGAGGCCGGACTCCGGCAGGCGAAAGTCCGCAACCTCACCGGCGGCATCGCCGCCATCCATTCCGGCTGGCGCATCTGATGGCCGTGCGTCACCTGTCCCGTCTTGTGGTGATCGCGAAATGCCTCGCACGCCACGACGCTTTATTCCTGCTGGAGCTGCATCCCGCCGGCGTCACCCTGGCGCGCGCGGCGCGGACGGTGTGGCGGCCCAAAGCCGTGGTCAAAGGCCTGCGGCCCGGCCAACGCCTGGCCCTGGCGCTCACCGACCTGGGCCCCACCTTCATCAAGTTCGGCCAGGCGCTCTCGACCCGCGCCGACCTCCTGGGCGAAGAGACCGCCGCCGATCTTTCGGGTCTCCAGGACCGGCTGCCGCCGTTCCCCTTCGCCGAGGCCAAGCGCACCATCGAACAGGACTTCGAAGCGCCGCTGGAGAGCTTGTTCAAGAGCTTCGATCCCGCGCCGGTGGCGGCGGCCTCCATCGCCCAGGTGC
The DNA here is from genome assembly GCA_041905795.1 of Rhodospirillaceae bacterium. Classification (GTDB taxonomy): domain Bacteria; phylum Pseudomonadota; class Alphaproteobacteria; order Rhodospirillales; family Rhodospirillaceae; genus SHVO01. The sequence continues at coordinate 31,287 of JAYRKL010000027.1, forward strand.
ATTTCGCGGTCGACAATCAGGGCCGCGACGTGGCGGTGAAGGTGCTGCGGCCCAACGTCAAAGCCGCCTTCGCCCGCGACATCGCCTTCCTGACCTGGATGGCCGAACAGGCCGAGACCCGCGTCTCCTGGCTCAAGCGCCTGAAGCCCATCGAAGTGGTGCGCACATTTGCCGAAAGCGTGCGCCTGGAGATGGACCTGCGCTTCGAGGCCGCCAGCGCCCAGGAGCTGGCCGAGAATTTCGCCGGCGATTCCACCTTCCGCGTGCCGGCGGTGGATTGGAGCCGCACCTCGCAGCGTGTGTTGTGCCTCGAGCGCATGGCCGGCGCGCGCGTCGACGACCGCGCCGCCGTTGTCGCCATCGGCGCCGATCCCGTGGCGGTGGTCAAGGCCGCGGCGGAAGCCTTCTTCAAGATGGTATTCCGCGACGGCTTCTTCCACGCCGACATGCATCCCGGAAACCTGTTCATCGCCGCCGACGGCGTGATCGTGGCCCTGGACTTCGGCATCATGGGCCGGGTCGATGAAGAAACGCGCCTCACCTTGGGCGAGATGCTGCTGGGCTTCCTGACGCGCGATTATCGAAAGGTGGCCGAAGTCCATATCCGCGCCGGCTTCGTCCCCGCCCATAAATCCGCCGCGCAGTTTGCCCAGGCGGCGCGCACCATCGCCGAGCCGATCCTCGGCAAGCCCATCGCCGACATCTCCATCGCCAAGCTCTTAGGCCAGCTGTTCCAGGTCACCGAAGACTTCGAGATGGAGACCCAGCCCCAGTTGCTGCTGCTGCAGAAGAGCATGCTGCTGGCCGAAGGCGTGGGCCGCAACCTGGCGCCCGAAGTAAACATGTGGGAACTGGCCCGTCCGCTGATCGAGGACTGGATGAGGAAGCGCCTCGGGCCGGAAGGCCGGCTCGCCGACGCGGCCCGCGACACCATCGCCACGGTGCGGAAGCTGCCGCGCATCATCGAACGAGTCGACAGCATCACCGCCGACCTTGCGAGGAATGGTTTGAAACTGCATCCCGACACCGCCAAGACCCTGCGCGGCGAAGGCCGCGGCAAAGTCCCCGTCATGCTGTGGCTGCCGTGGGTGGCGGCGCTGATCCTGCTGGGCGTCGTGCTGCTGCGCTAACCACATACTCATTTGTCATCGCCCGGCTTAACCGGGCAATGACCGTGGGAGGGAGCATTGCCCCAAGGTCAAATTCATCGCCAGCCTGCAGGGCGGGGTGGTAAGAATCGAGAAGGATTTGGGGCTTAAAACAGTCCTTCCTGTTTAGATTTGGGCTAAAGTCTCGCCATGCTCGAGACCAAACGCATTCTCCTGATCGTCGCCGGCGGCATCGCCGCGGTGAAGGTGCCGGACCTGATCCGGCGCCTGCGGGAACGCGGCGCCCATGTGCGCTGCGTCGTCACCAAGGGCGGCACGCAGTTCGTGACCCCGCTGACCCTCGCCGCCCTTTCGGGCGACAAGGTTTACCAGGACCTGTTCTCGCTCACCGACGAAAGCGAAATGGGCCACATCCGTCTTTCCCGGGAAGCCGACATCCTGCTGGTGGCGCCGGCCACCGCCGACATCATGGCCAGGATGGCCACCGGCCAGGCGGACGACCTCGCCACCACGGCGCTGCTCGCCACCGACAAGCCGGTGATGATCGCACCCAGCATGAACGCCATGATGTGGACCCATCCGGCCACGCAGGCGAATCTGCTGACCTTGCAGAATCGCGGCGTGCGGGTGGTGGGGCCCGGCGCCGGCGATCTCGCCTGCGGCGAGGTCGGCGACGGCCGCATGGCGGAAGTGCCGGAGATCATCGCCGCGCTGACGCAGTTCTTCCAGAAGACCCAGGACCGCGGACCGCTCACGGGAAAGCATGCGATTGTCACCAGCGGGCCCACCCATGAGCCCATCGACGGCGTGCGCTATATCGCCAACCGTTCCTCGGGCAAGCAGGGTCATGCGGTCGCCGCCGCCCTCGCCGACCTTGGCGCCACCGTCACCTTGGTCAGCGGCCCCACCGCCGAACCGACGCCGCCCGGCGTCACCCTGCGCAAGATCGAGACCGCCGCCGAGATGCTGAAGGCCTGCCAGGCCGCCCTGCCGGCCGACATCGCGGTCTGCGCCGCCGCCGTCGCCGACTGGAAAGTCGAAGGCGCCGGCGCCGCCAAGATCAAGAAGGGTAAGGCGCCGCCGGAGCTGAAGCTCAGCGAAAACCCCGACATCCTCGCTACCCTTGCGGCGCCGGGCCCAGCCCGGCCCAAGCTGGTGATCGGCTTCGCCGCCGAGACCGACAACCTGATCGACAACGCTAAAGCCAAGCGCACCGCCAAGAAATGCGACTGGATCGTCGCCAACGATGTATCGGCGGCGTCCGGCGCCTTTGGCGGCGACAGCAACACCGTGCACCTGGTCACGGCCGCGGGCGTGGAAAGCTGGCCCACCTTGAAAAAGCGCGCCGTCGCCGAACGCCTGGCCGGACGCATCGCCACCTTCGCCGAAAAGAATCTGTAGAGGATATTGCCTTGCCCGTCGTCACCGCCGTCGCCATCAAGCGCCTCGCCAACGGCCATGATCTGCCCTTGCCCAGCTACCAGAGCGAACACGCCGCCGGCATGGACCTGTGCGCCGCCGTGGAGGCCGACGTCGTGCTGGCTCCGGGCGCCCATGCCGTCATCCCGACCGGCTTTTCCATCGCCCTGCCGCCGGGCTTCGAGGCCCAGGTGCGCCCGCGTTCGGGCCTCGCCGCCAAGAACGCCGTCACCGTGCTCAACGCGCCCGGCACCATCGACGCCGACTATCGCGGCGAGGTCGGCGTGATCCTGATCAACCACGGCAAGCAGGCCTTCACCGTGACGCGCGGCTTGCGCATCGCCCAGATGGTGGTGGCGCCGGTGCGCGCGATCATGTGGGAAGAGAAGACCGAACTGGACACCACCGTCCGCGGTGCCGGCGGCTTCGGGTCCACGGGCGTCCACAAAGTGTAATGGATTTCTCGGAAGAGCAGATTCGCCGCTACGCCCGCCACATCCTGCTCAAGGAGGTCGGCGGCGTCGGCCAGGAAAAGCTGCTCAACGCCAAAGTCCTGGTGATCGGCGCCGGCGGCCTGGGCTCGCCCCTGATCCTGTATCTCGCCGCCGCCGGTGTCGGGACCATCGGCGTGGTCGATGACGACACCGTCGATCTCTCCAACCTCCAGCGCCAGATCGCCCATACCGCCGGCCGCATCGGCGTGGCAAAAACCGACAGCGCGCAAGCCGCCGTCGCCGCCCTCAATCCCGATGTGAAGGTGATCGCGCATAAAGTCCGGCTCACGGCGGCGAACGCCGCGGCGCTGATCGCGGATTACGACATCGTCGCCGACGGCAGCGACAACTTCACCACCCGCTTCCTGGTCAACGACGCCTGTTTCTTCGCCAAAAAGACCCTGGTCTCGGCGGCGGTCTTACGGTTCGACGGCCAGCTCTCGACCTTCAAGCCCGGCGGCCCCTGTTACCGCTGCCTTTACCCCGCGCCGCCGCCGCCGGGACAGATCCCGTCCTGCGACGAGGCTGGCGTCCTGGGCGCCGTGGCGGGCGTCCTCGGCACCTTGCAGGCCACTGAAGTCCTGAAGGAAATCACCGGCATCGGCGAGGGCATGGCCGGGCGCCTGCTGATCTACGACGCCCTGTCCGCCGCCTTGCGTTTGGTGAAGATCAACCCCGACCCCGCCTGCCCGCTGTGCAGCCCAAAGGCCACGATCGCGTGCCTCCGGGTTGATCCTTAAGCTGAATCGGCTTAGATGCCGGCCATGGATACGCTCGCTCCCCCGGCAGACACCCGCCTCAACCTCATCGGTCTTTCCCGTGAGGCGCTGACGGCTGCGTTGGTCGAAACCGGCGAGAAGGCCTTCCGCGCCAAGCAGGTGTGGCAGTGGCTCTACCACCGGGGCGCCACCAGCTTTGCCGCCATGACCGATCTGTCCAAGGATTTGCGGACGAAGCTGGAGGACCACTTCGTCGTCGCCCGGCCCGGCATTTCGCGCGAACAGACCTCCAACGACGGCACCCGCAAGTGGCTGATGGAGTTCGCCGACGGCCAGAAAGCCGAGACCGTGTTCATCCCCGAGACCGACCGCGGCGCGGTCTGCATCTCGTCGCAGGTGGGCTGCACGCTCACCTGCCGCTTCTGCCACACCGGCACCCAGCGCTTGGTCCGCAACCTGACCCCGGCGGAGATCGTCGGCCAGTTCATGGTGGCGCGCGACAGTTACGGCGAATGGCCGACCCCCACCGACGAGCGCCGCATGCTCTCCAACATCGTGCTCATGGGCATGGGCGAGCCGCTCTACAACTTCGAGAATGTCGCCACCGCCGTGAAGATCATCATGGCCGACGACGGCATCGCTCTGGGCAAGCGGCGCATCACGCTCTCCACTTCGGGTGTGGTGCCGGAGATCCATCGCTGCGGCGACGAACTGGGCGTCAATCTCGCCATATCCCTGCACGCACCGGACGACGACACCCGCTCGGCCATCATGCCGATCAACAAGAAGTATCCGCTGAAGGAGCTGATGCAGGCCTGCCGCGACTATCCCACGGTCTCCAACGCCCGGCGCATCACCTTCGAATACGTCATGCTGAAGGGCGTCAACGACACCCCCGCCCATGCCCGCGCGCTGATGAAGCTGGTGAAGGGCATCCCCTGCAAGTTCAACCTGATCCCGTTCAACCCCTGGCCCGGCACACCCTACGAATGTTCCGACGCCGCCACGGTGGACGCCTTCTCCCAGATGCTGGCGGACGCCGGCTTCACCGCGCCCATCCGCACGCCGCGCGGCCGCGACATCCTGGCCGCCTGCGGCCAGCTCAAGACCGACTCCGAGAAACTCTCGGCCCGTGAAAAGCGTTTGCGGGACTCCGAAGCCGCCTGGGCGGAAAAAGAAGCCGCGCTCTAACGCGGCGCGCTCAATTTCAGCGCGGTGCGCGTTGAGCCGGTTTTGCCGGCGCGCCCTCTTTCGGACCGATCACCAGATCGACCGTGGTCGAGCCCAGCATCGAGCCGCGCCCGATGTGGAACGTGGCCACCCGGGCCGTGGCGTCCGACACGAAGGTCATCAGGCTGGCGTCCGAACGCATGGCGCTCAGCTCCACCCAGCCGAAGTTGGGCATCTCCCGGTGCAGGAAATCGAACACCTCATCGGCGGATTCCTTGGCGCTATAGGCCAGGCGCCCTGTCCAGGTCTCGTCGTTGCCGAAGATCAGGGTGCGGCCGGCGTCCACCTTGTAGCCGGCCGGCATGGCGATGCCCTTGGCGGCCATGGTGAACGGCGGCGGGGCCGCGCCGCCGGCTGTGACCGGGTCTTTCGCCGCACATCCGGTGAGGCAACCTGCAACAATCACCGCAGCAATTCGGCCTGAAATCATCGGTCTGCCCATAGCCCCTTTTCCCGGAACGAATCATACCAGCGGCGCCGGAGATTTCACCATCCCGCCCTTGCGAGGGGGCCGGCGCTCCCTATACTGCCGCAACTTTTCTCAAAACCTTTTTAGCCCGACAGGAGTCCAACTCATGGCCCCCAAACCCAAGAAGGTCGTGCTGGCTTATTCCGGCGGCCTCGACACCTCCATCATCCTGCGCTGGCTGCAGGTGGAGAAGGGCTGCGAGGTGGTGACCTTCACCGCCGATATCGGCCAGGGCGAGGAGCTTGAGCCGGCGCGCAAGAAAGCCGAACTCATGGGGATCAAGCAAATCTTCATCGAGGACCTGAAAGAGGAATTCGTCCGCGACTTCGTATTCCCGATGTTCCGCGCCAATGCCCTCTATGAAGGCGTCTACCTGCTGGGCACCTCCATCGCCCGGCCGCTGATCGCTAAAAGGCTTACCGAAATCGCCATCGAAACCGGCGCCGACGCCATCTCCCATGGCGCCACCGGCAAGGGCAACGACCAGGTGCGCTTCGAACTCACGGCTTACGCGCTGAAGCCGGACATCAAGGTGATCGCACCCTGGCGCGAGTGGGACCTCAATTCCCGCACCAAGCTGATCGAATACGCCGAACAGCACCAGATCCCGATCCCGAAGGACAAGCGCGGCGACGCGCCGTACTCCATGGACGCCAACCTTCTGCACATCTCCTACGAGGGCAAGGCGCTGGAAGACCCGTGGGTGGAAGCCGACGACGACATGTACCGCCTGACCGTGTCGCCCGAGAAGGCGCCGGACAAGGCCGAATATGTCGAGATCGAATTCGAGAAAGGCGACGCTATCGCCGTCAACGGCAAGAAACTCTCGCCCGCCAGGCTGCTCGCGGAACTCAACGCCATCGCCGGCCGCCATGGGGTGGGACGCCTCGACCTGGTAGAGAACCGCTATGTCGGCATGAAAAGCCGCGGCATCTACGAGACCCCGGGCGGCACCGTGCTGCACGCCGCCCACCGCGGCATCGAGAGCATCACCCTCGACCGCGAGGCCATGCACCTCAAGGACGAGCTGATGCCGCGCTACGCCAAGATGATCTACACCGGCTACTGGTTCGCGCCCGAGCGCGAGATGCTCCAGGCCGCCATCGACCAGACCCAGGCGCGGGTCAACGGCATGGTGCGCCTGAAGCTGTTCAAGGGCCATTGCAGCGTGGTGGGCCGCAAGTCGCCCAACTCGCTCTATCGCATGGACTACGTGACCTTCGAGCAGGATTCGGTCTACAACCAGTTCGACGCCGAGGGCTTCATCAAGCTCAACGCGCTGCGCCTGCGCCTGGGCAAGATGGCGCAAGGGAAGTAACACGGAGCATTTTCCGGAAAAGTGGAAGCCGGTTTTCCGTAGAAAATGCGACCAACTACAGAAAGCCTCTCAATGGATGCGGTGATCTTCGACTGCGACGGCGTGCTGGTCGACAGCGAGATCATCGCCCTGAGGGTGGAGCTGAGGGCCCTGGCGGAGATCGGCCTGGCCTACGACGACCCCCACGCCTTCGCCGAGCGTTTCCTCGGCCAGACCCACGCCGCCTTCCACGCCGAACTGGATAAGGACCACCGCGAACGCCTGGGCGCGCCGCTGCCGGAAGGCTTCGGCGCGCGGCTGGTGGAGATGATCTGGGCGGAAATGTCGGAATTCACCGAGGCGGTGCCGGGCGTTCACGACACGGTCGCCGTCCTGGACGTCGCGGTGGCGGTCGCGTCCAGTTCCGGCCTCGAACACATCAAGCACAAGTTGCGCCGCACCGGGTTATTCGAGGCTTTCGATCCGCATATTTATTCGGGAGAATTGGTGGCGCGCGGCAAACCGTTCCCGGACATCTACCTTCATGCCGCCGCCCGGCTGGGCGTTCGCCCGGAGGCCTGCGTGGCGGTGGAAGACAGCATCAACGGCGTGAAGTCGGCCGTGGCGGCGGGGATGAAAGCCGTCGGTTTCGTCGGCGGCGGCCATTGCTCGCCGCGGCTGGGCGGCAAACTGAGTGACGCAGGCGCCGCTGCGGTAGCGCGCGACATGGCGGACCTGACGCGGATTCTGAGGGGCCCGCTTTAAAGGGGGAGTCGATGAGCGAACACATCACATCGCAGGTCGAGGGCGGGATTCTCACGCTCTCGTTCAACCGGCCGGAAAAGAAGAACGCCATCACCGGCACCATGTACGCCGAGGCGGCGCGGGTGCTGCGCGCCGCCGAGCAGGACAGCGCCGTGCGCGTGGTGGTGATCACCGGCGTCGGCGGCGCCTTCACCGCCGGCAACGACCTGAAAGACTTCCTGGAAAGCCCGCCGCGCGATCCGGGCGCGCCGGTGTTCCAGTTCATGGCGGCCATGGTGGCCATGACCAAGCCGGTGATCGGCGCCGTCGCCGGTGTCGCCGTCGGCATCGGCACCACCGTGCTGCTGCATTGCGACCTGGTCTACGCCAGCCCCGACGCGCGCTTCGCCCTGCCGTTCGTGAACCTGGGCCTGGTGCCGGAGTTCGCGTCCAGCATGCTGTTGCCGCACATCATCGGCTATCAGCGCGCCGCCGAGCTTTTGCTCCTCGGCGAGCCGTTCTCGGCCGAGCAGGCCCATGCCCACGGTCTGGTGAACGCCGTGGTGCCCGCCGCCGATCTCATGGCGACGGTGAACGCCAAGGCCAAGATCCTCGCCGCCAAACCGTCGGCGTCCTTGCGCGCCACCAAGGTGCTGCTGCGCGGCAAGGAAGGCGCCATCTCCGACTGGATCGCCAAGGAAGTGGAGATATTCTCCGCGCGGCTGAAATCGCCGGAGTTCAAGGAAGCCGCGACGGCCTTTATGGAAAAGCGCGCGCCGGATTTCTCTAAATTCTAAACCGCCATCCGCGGCGGCAACTTCTCCGGAATCTCCACGTCGGTGATTCCGGCCTGCGCACAGGCCGCCTTCAGGGTGTTCACCATCAGGCAGGCGATGGTCATGGGCCCGACGCCGCCCGGCACCGGCGTGATCGCCGCGGCCACCTGCGATGCCTCGGCGTAATTCACGTCACCCACCAGCCGGCCTTTACCGTCGGGCGTCGGCACGCGGTTGATGCCGACATCGATCACGCAGGCGCCCGGCTTGATCCAGTCGCCGCGGATCATCTCGGGCCGCCCCACCGCCGCCACCAGGATCTCCGCCGTGCGGCAGACCGCCGCCAGGTCCTTGGTGCGCGAGTGGGCGATGGTGACGGTGCAGTTCTCGTTGAGCAGCAGGTGCGCCACCGGCTTGCCCACCAGGTTGGAGCGGCCCACCACCACGGCGTTCCTGCCGGTGAGATCGCCGAGCACGTCCTTGGCCAGCATGATGCAGCCCATGGGCGTGCAGGACACCAGCGCGTCGCCGCCCGCCACCAGGCGCCCGGCGCTCTCGGGATGCAGGCCGTCGACGTCCTTGGCGACGGCGGTGGTGGTGATGACCTTGAAGGCGTCGATATGCTTCGGCACCGGCAGCTGCACCAGGATGCCGTGCACCTCGGGCGCTGTGTTAAGCTTGCGCACCAGCGCGAGCAGGTCTTCCTCGCTGGTGGACGCCGGCAGATCGTGCTGGAACGACTTCATGCCTAGCGCCACCGCGGTCTTCTGCTTGTTGCGCACATAGACCTGGCTGGCGGGGTCCTCGCCCACCAGCACCGTGGCCAGGCCCGGCTCGATGCCGTGCTTGGCCTTGAGCTGGGCCACGGCTTTCGCCACGCCGTCCTTGAGGCGGGCTGAAGCTTCCTTGCCGTCGATCACACGTGCGGTCATTGGATCATCCACTGCTGGGCGATGGCTTCGAGCGCATCGGTCGCGCCGGCGATGTGTAGCACCTTGCGGCGGTCGGTTTCACCTAGGCTGACGGTGACATTGCTTTTAGCCACGCCGAAGGCCTTGGCCACCAGGGCGATCACCGCCGCATTGGCCTTACCCTTGTCGGGCGGCGCCGTGACCGCGACCTTGAGCGCCCAGCCGTCGGGGGTCTCGACCGCGCCCTGGATGGCGTCGCGCGACGCCTTGGGTTGGACTTTAAGTGTGAGGCTGAGGCCGCCCGCATCCGGCCGGAAGAACGGGCGTGACATCGCGCTCACCCCATCGACAGCCGGAACATCAGCTGGGCGATGACCTGCTGGGCCAGGATGATCATCAGGAACAGCACGATGGTGGACAGGTCCACATTCCCCGCCATGGGCACCACCCGGCGGATGCGGCGCAGGACCGGCTCCGTCAGCTGATGCACGAAATTGCCGACGGTGCGGACGATCTGGTTGTGGGTGTTGACCATATTGAGCGCCACCAGCCAGCTCAGGATCACCGCCACCAGCACCACCCACCAATAGAGGTTCAGGGCGACGCTGATGACCTGGAGGAGGGGGATCAGGATGGTGTTCATGAGAACCGGAGATAGGGCGGAGGCGGCAGTCGCGCCACCCTACAGGAGCGCTCCCGGCGCGCGCAAGCCGGCCCCGGGACCGCGCCGGGGCAAATAATCCAACACTCTCATGGGCTTGAGCGCCTTGACTTCCGGCACCTTTGGACCCATTCTCCCGCCGCTTTTACATCCGGGACAGCCCCCACAGTGTTGAGGTGGTGGCGAAGTCCCTTGCTGGTGCGGGGCCGTAGCTCAGTTGGGAGAGCGCGTCGTTCGCAATGACGAGGTCAGCGGTTCGATCCCGCTCGGCTCCACCACTAGCT
>JAYRKL010000028.1:0-39116 GCA_041905795.1 Rhodospirillaceae bacterium
AGAATGCGCGTCTTGGTCAGACGCAAGCCGGGCGTAAAGGTATTCATGAGTTCCCCTTCATTGGAAAGCGCGCCCAAAAGGCTCCCGGGGCGCGCGCCCGCGTGATCGCGGGCTTTTGTGGTGGGGTGTCATAAATGATGAGGAGTCACGGAGGCAACGTAGGTTCATCGCTGCGGCGTTGTTCGCGCCGACCTGTGCCCACGGCGACACAGTCTCTGCAACCCGCCGCTCTGCGAACGCCGCCGGCTTTGAAGCGTTGCCCCTTCAATTCATTGAGTATTCTCGCCGTCTGCCGCCGGTTGGCGCGCACGCGGGGACGTTGCACCGCATGACCATCGCGCCGCGCATCATATTTGCCAATCTCGCCGAAGCTTTCTCATAACTTTCTTCTCCGCCGCGCGCGGACTCCGGCGGCGGAGTTCGATGACCGCGAAATCCGCATCGTCGAAAAACAAAAGGCCCGCCGGCGACGCCGGCGGGCCCGATGCGCTGTCGCGACGTCCGCGCTTACATCTTGAAGCGGACACCGGCCAGGAAGTTGCGGCCGAGCACGTCATAGCGGGTGTTGCTCTGACCCGCGTAATAGGTGCTGCCGGTGTTGCCGCCGACGAACGGCGGGTCGGTGTTGAAGACGTTCTGGATGGTCAGGAACACTTCGGTGTCCTTGTTGCCCTCGAACGGCTTGTAGGTGACGTTCACGTCGTAGACCGTATCCGCATCGATGCGGTTGGTGTCGATGGTGCGGCCGCCGTTGTTCGGGCAACCGGACGTACAGGCGACGAAGGCGTTGTTGTAAACGCCGCCGGCGGTGTGACGCATACCGAGGGTGAACGACATCGGATCCAGGGCGTAGGTGAACGATACGTTCATCTTCGCCTTGGGCGCGGTCAAACCGTTGTAGCCGGTGGTCGCGAAGCCGCCGAGCACGCCGACGCCATCCACCACCTGGTTGGCCGCCAGGGTGGTGTCGACGGACCGGAGCCGGGTGACATAGGTCGCCATGGCGCGGATCGAGACGCTGCCCGCCCAGTCGGCGTTGATCGAATCCAGGAACACGCGGTAGCTGGCTTCGATGTCAAAACCGGTGGCGATCTGCGACGCGATGTTCTGCGGCGCGACCACGACGGTGTTGATCGGAGCGAGACCGGTGGTACCGATCGGCGTGCCCTGGCGGATGATGTTCGGGCACAGCGAGGTGATGCCGGCGAAGCATCCGTTGATGGTCGACTGGCCGTTGGGCACCACCACGGCGCCCGAGACGTCGATGTTGTAATAGTCGACCGAGGCCTGGAAGCCGGGGAAGAACGTGGGCGACAGCACCACGCCGAGGCCGGTGGTGTCGGCCTTTTCCGGCTTCAGGTTCGGGTTGCCGCGGCTGAGCTGGAAGCCGCCGGTGATGGACGTGCCGGTGAACGGATCCGAGAACGGATTGCCCGAAGCCGCCGTGCCGCCGCCGTACAGCTCGCCCAGGCCGGCGGCGCGGATGTCGCGCGACCGGGTGAAGCGGACGCGCAGGTCGTCGATCGGCTGCCAGGTGCCCCCCACCTTCCAGGTGGTGACATAGCCCGACGAGGTGTAGTCGGTGCCGCGCATGGCCAAGCTGACGTCGAACGACTTGGCCCAGACGGTGTCCTTGGCCAGCGGAATGACCGTCTCCACGAAGCCTTCGGTGACGCTGTAGTTGCCGAAGTTGTTGCGATAGTTGCCGGTCAGCCAGTTCTGGGCTTCGTCGTCCGGGGTGTTGATGCTGGTGATGCGCTCGTAGCGGTGTTCGACGCCAAGCGCCAGCGAGACCGGGCCGGCCCAGGAGGAGAACGGCTCGCCGTTGACGGTGATGGCGCTGGCGTCCTGACGCAGCGAGTCATACCGGAAACTGGTGCCGGCGTAGTAGTCGATCGCCGCCTTCGAGTTCACGCCGATGCCGAACGGGTTGTAAGGCACGCAGCCGTTGGTCGGGTTGGTGAGGGTCGAGCGGCAGACGATCGCGCCGTTCGGCGCACGCACCGCGTCGCGGCCGAGCGTGATGCGAGGGTTGTTGCCGACCGAGTCAGCGCGTTCCGACAGGCCTTCACGGCTGACCTGGTAGTAGGCGTCCCAGGTCCAATCGGTGTCGATGGCGTTGAACTTGCCCGACAGGCCCACTTCGCCGCGGCGCAGGGTCCGCTTGTTGTTGGAGTGGAAGCGCGGCACGTCGCCGTTCCACGACCCCATCACGAACGACGTCAGGTTGAGCGCGGTCATCTGCGCCTGCACCGCCGCCGGGATGAACGGGTTCCCCGACAGGATGGTCATGTTGGCCAGGGTGCGGTTCGGGTTCGAGTTGGCGTTGGAATGCGCGTAGGCCCACTGGTATTCGGCGTGGACCTGGATGTTGTCGGTGACGTCGTAGCTGACGCGCGTGAACATGTTCAGGCGTTCGACTTCAGGATCGAGGTCGAGGCCGTTGTCGATGCGCGACGTCGCCCAGTCGCCGCCCTGCATGATGTTGTTGGCACAGCAGATCGAGCCGAACTGGAACTGATACGGCACGCCGCCGGGACCGAAGGCGATGCCCTTCAAGGGGCCGCTGGTGATCAGACCGCCGGCGGTGCCGTTGCTGACGCCGACGCGGCGCGCCACCAGGAAGGCCGGTTGGCCGTTGGTCGCGGTGTAGTTGGAGTTGGCGATGACCGAACCGCCCTCGGAGTTCCACGGGCGCGGAACGCCGATGATGCCGTCGTTGAAGCCGTCTTCGCCGAAGATCAGGAAGTGGCCCCTGCCGTTGGCGAAGGTCGTGCCGCCCGACAGCGATACCGTCCAGTTGCGGTCGTCGCCATAGGTGGTGACGCCGCCTTCGACCTTGCCCTTGAGACCGACGAATTCCTTGTCGAGGACGAAGTTGACCACGCCCGAAAGCGCGTCGGAACCGTAAGCGGCCGAGGCACCGCCGGTGACCACGTCGACCCGGCTGATCAGGCCGTTGGGCATGGCGTTGACGTCGACGCCGGTGAAGCCGGCGCTGACCGAGGCGTTGATGACGCGCTTGCCGTCCAGCAGCACCAGCACGCGGTTGCCGCCCATGCCGCGCAGGTTCAGCACGTTGACGCCCGCGGCGCCCGAGGTGAGGTTGGCGGTGGCGGAACGCGGCGTGGTCGAGCCGGAGAACGCCGGCAGCTTGTTGACCGAGTCCGCGATGTTGGTGTCGGCGAAGGCGTTGAGCATTTCGGCGCTCATCACCGAGACCGGCGTCGGCGCTTCATAGCCGTCGCGGATCACGCGGCTGCCGGTGACGACGATTTCTTCCACCGCCGGCGCCTGGGCGGCTTGTGCCGGCGCGGTCTGGGCCTGGGCCTGGGCGGAGACGACCGCGCTTGTGATCAGTGCCAGCGCCGAAGTCGTGGCCAAGGCGCGCGCCTTCACCAAACGGATTCCAGGCGTAAATTCGGTCATGGTTCCCCCTATAAAAAAACCCGCGCTCGCAAATCCCCGAAGCGCGGCTCCCCCGTTTTGAGGTCGTCACCGAGTGTAGCGACTTGGCTATACAGTTTGCCGCAAGCTTCGCGCATGCCCGAAGCTTTCGTCAGCCACTGTGTTCATCACGACACAGTCCGCACACAACCGAGGAACCGGCCCGCAATCAGCCAGTTTCTGAGCGAAGAAAGAAGGGGCTCTCCCGCATCGCATCAAGAATATTGCATCGCACCGCAACTTGAGATGGCGCCCCGTGATCACTGCGGGCGGTTTTTCCAGACCAGCAGCGCCCGGGAATTACCCGCGAGCGTGTCGAACAGGCCGGGGACCGCCGTCACCAGGTCGAGACGCGGATGATCCGCAATCTGCCGGTAGAGATCCTGGTTATAGCGCCGCTCCTGCGCATACTTAAGGTCGCGCGCGACCGCGTCGGGGTTGTTCGTGGACCAAGAGGGAATTTGGAAAGAAACCGGCTCGATATGGACGCCGACGATGTTGCTCGCGGGAAAGCGTTCCAGCAGCGCGTCGAACAGGGCGGATCCGATCCGTTCCACCTGCTCGATCGCGCAAAACGTGAAGACCAGTACGCCGCGCGCCGCGTCCGGAAACGCACCGAAGTCCGGCGCCAGGAAGTCGAAGGAAAAGCCCTGCGCCTTCATCTCGGGGAACAGAGGCTTGAGCGCTTCAATACAGGCCTGACTGCCCGATGCCTGGTCACCGGCCGCATAAAGCGCCTTCCTGGGACCGCCGGCCGGCCAAAGGCTGAACGTTCGCCAACCCCAACCGCATCCCAGATCGAAGATCAGGTCGCAATCGGCGGGCGCGAACTTCAAGACATTGCCGGTGCAAGCCTCATCCTCGGCCTGGTGGTAGTCCACGCGCGTCCGCTCCTTGCGGGTCCCGCGCTCTTCCCATGTACACGGCGCCGCGTTGTAGTCCGCGGCCAGGGCAAGCAGGGAGTCCGGCGTCACCTTCGAAGCGAGCGTGCCGCTTGCCATTCCGTTCCACACGCTGGGCATCAACATCTTGAGGAAATCGAACTTCCGGCCGCGGTCGATCTCAGGCGACGCCAGGACGGCGCGAATCACGTTCGCCATCGCCTGGTAATAGCCTTCATATTTGGCCGCGACGTCGCTGCGTTGGGAATCGGCGCGGATCACGGCAGTCGGTATTCCTGCCCGATCAGGCGCGCCGGGTCGGCGCCTTTGCGCGGCACGAACTTCTGGACGCGGTTGTTCCAGGCGTCGGCGACGAACAGGGTGCCGCTTTCGTCCACGTCGAAGTTATGGGCGTTATCGAAAGCGCCCGGCGCCGAACCGGTGACGCCCCAATAGGTCAGGAGCTTGCCGTTCAGGTCGAAATGCGCGACGCGGTTGTAGTTGGCTTCCATCATCCACAAGGTCTGGTCCTTGGTGATCACCAGCCGTGTCGGGCTGCCGACATTCCTCCACTGGTCCAGGAACTTGCCGTCGCGATCGAACACCTGGATGCGGTTGTTGCGCCGGTCGGCGGCGTAAAAGCGGTGTTGGGCATCGATCGTGACCGAGTGCACAAGATCGAACTGGCCGGGCCCAGAGCCCTTGGAGCCGAATTCGGACACGTATTTGCCGTTCTTGTCGAACTTGATGATGCGCGCGTTGACGTAGCCGTCGGTCACGTAGAATGAACCGTCCGGCATGAAGGCCAGGCTGGCCGGCATGTTGAAATGGTTGCGGTCGGTGCCGGTGACGCCGCGCTCGCCCAGCTTCATCACCTGCTTTTTGCCGTCGTTGGTGAATTTGATGATCTGGTGCTCGAGATCGACCACCCAGACATGCCGCGCGGGATCATAGGGGTTGACCTCGATGTTGTGCGGCAGGCCGAACAGGTCGTTCCATTGCGCCCAGTCCTCGACCGCCTTGCCGTCGGCGTTCAGCGCCATGATCTGGTGCAGATGCGGCAATTCGGACTTGGCCCGGGTCGACGCGGTGCTGCGCTCCGGCAGCACCTTGCCGTCGGCCGACAGCATCGGCGCGTTGGGTTGGGTGCGGCGCTGATCGGAAACCGTAATCAATATGCGGTTCGGGGTATCGATCGTGAGCGACGTGACCGGCTGGTCCCAGCGGTCTATGCCGGGTTTGAACCAGCCCTCCACCGGTTCATACGGCCCGGTCTGGTCCAAGCCGCCCTTTTCCGGACCGAAGTTCTGCGCCACCGCCGGCGCCGCCAGCGCCAAGGCCGCCAAACCGAGCGCCGCTGTGATGACCTTCACCTGTCCCTCCCCCCAAAATCGGAAGCCGCCATCATGCACGCCCGCGGCCCGCTGCGGAAGACGCCGGCAACGATGGGAAGCGGTGCGGCCGGGCCGGATCAGGGATGGGCGGCGACCCAATACATGGTCATGGGCCCGTAGTACGGCGTGCCGATATCGACCACGGTCGCGGTGTCATGGCTGACGTAATACTCGTATTCGTCGTTGCCGTAGATGTCCCCCGGCTTCTCGTCGCCGGTGAAGGTCCACATGGCGTAGTCCTGATAAGCCCACTGCTTCTTGCCGTCCGGACGGACATAGACGTTCCAATTGCCGTTGGCCTGGGCGTCATCGGGCGCCAGGAACGGTTTCCATTTGGACAGGCAGTCATCCTGGCATTTCGGGTCGGTCTTGAGGTCGCGGCCGACGGCGGGGCGGATCGGTGCGCCGTGGCGCAGCGAGTGGCCGCTGCCCGACTGATAGATGAAGGAATCGCGCCAGTAGAGCGTCATGCCCTTCTCGTTGGTGAACACCTTGCCCAGTTTAGGCGTGTTCTTGAGCGAGACGTTGACGGGAGCGAAATACTTCACCATGCGCACCGGCTCCCAGCCCACCTCGGCGCCGTCGCCTTCGGCGTAGCCCGGCAGCAGGTCGCCGGCGTAGGCGTAAAGCGCGTTGCCCTTGTACGTCCACTGATGGACGCCGCCCTGGCCCCACTGCGGCTTGAAGTCGCCGACGGCTTCCGCCATCTGCGGCGCGCGCGCCGGCAGCCACTTGCAGGGGTTGACCCGGCAGGTCTCGACCTTGCGGCCATCGGTGCGGGAATAGAGCGTGTGCTGCCGGTCATCCACCAGCACCAGGCCGAGAGCGTCCTCGGCTTCCCTGATTTCGAAGCCGGGGGGCAGGTTGTCGGCCTTGGCCGGGTAGAAATAGGCCACGCTCCAACCGTCGGGCATGGGCTTATCTTTGGGAATCGAGGCACTCCTCTGCCCGCGCGGCCCGATCAGGGGGCCGCGTCCGAAGCGCGACGGCGCGTTGCCGCCGACCGAACCCGGCTCCTTGTCCTCGGCGAAGGTATAGAGCGCCTTGCCCTGATAGGCCCATTGCAGCACGCCGTCGGAGCGCTTGATCGCCGACCAGTTCTCGACCGGCACCGTGATTTTCGCCGGCGCCTTGGCCGGGGACCATGTCCTGGCGCATTCGGCGTCGCAGACCGAGGCGCCGGCCGGATCGGAATCGCGCGTATACAGCGTGAGTCCTTCGGCGGTCGCGAACACGATCTTGTCGCGCGGCACGCCCGAGGCCGTGGTCTTGTCGAGGCCATACCCCTGGGCAAGACCCAGCGGCTGCACCGTAATGCCAAACGGCGTCGCCAAGGGCACGGTGTTCTTGCCGGCCGCGTGAGCGGCACCCGCGGCGAGAACCGCGGCGCAAGCGATCGCGAAAGGCGCTTTCATGGACATCACCTTCTTCCTCAGGCCAGGATCTCGGTGATGGTCTTCGAGGTCTGGTTCGACCGGTCGCCCCAGGTGCTGATCGGCACGCCCATGGCCTGCTGTACGGTGAGCGAGACGCGGCTGTAGGGATCGCCCGGCAAGCTGAGGTGCAGGCCGGTCTTGAAGCGGCCGCCCGCGGACCCGACGGTCATCAGCGGCACGTTTTCCAGCGAGTGGTTGCGCGCGTCGCCGTGATCGGTCTGCCACAGCACGACGGTGCGGTCGAGAACGGTCGAAGGCCCCTCCTTCATGCCGTCGAGGGTGCGCAGGAATTCCGCGAAGATCTTGTTGGCGCCGGTGACGAAGGCATAGACCTCCTTCTGGTAGCCGAGCTTTTCATCGGTGGCTTCTTCATGGGTGGCGGTGTGCCAGGTGAAGGTGCTGCCGGCATGACGCAAGGCCTGGCTGCCGACTTCGGCGTTGAAGACGCGGGTCTGGTCGCACGCCATGGCGTAGGCCAGCAACCGGCCGAATACGATCGTATTGGTCTCGACATCGTCGATGACCGTACCGGGCTTGGCTTCCTTGACCTGGCCGGGAACGCTGCACGACGGCATCGGCGCCGGCTTCTCCAGGCTCTGGGCCAGCTTCTGCTCCATCTCGCGCAAGCCGGTGAAGTATTCGTCCAGCAGGCGCTTGTCCGACGCGCTCACCTTCTTCTCCAGGTCCTGCCGGCGCTCGGCGATCGGCGACAGCACGCTCTGGCGCGCCATCACCATGGGATCGGGCTTGAAGTCGGCGGCGTTCGGGTCCTTGAATTCCTGGCCGAAGATGCGGGTATAGAGCGCGACCGGTGACGGTTCGGCGGGGTTGATCGAAGTGGCGCTGCGCCGGGAAAGGCTGCGCCGGCTGCCGTAGAGCGACACTTCCAGCGAGCGGAAGCGGGTGCGCTGGCCGATGACGTCGGCGATCGAACTGTCGAGGCTGGGCCCGCCGCCGCCGTAGATGCCGGTGGTGGCGATCTGGACGCTCGAGGTGTGGGTTTCGTGCGGACGGCCGTCGAGCGAGAACTTGAGGCCGCTGAACAGGTTGGTGCGGTCGCGGAACTCGTCGAGCACCTTGAGCTGGACGTTGTGCTGGTAACCCGCGCCGATCTTCTCGGGCACCCACATGCCGGGATTGAGGCCGAGGTGCTGGAACCAGCTGCCGAAGCGCACCGGCAACGGCGCGCCGGTGGCGGCCAGCGCCGTGCCATTGGCGTTGAGGAAACATTCCAGCATCGGCAAACCAACGGACACCGCCCCACCGGCCAGGGTGCCCCGCAGAACCATCCGACGATCCAATGTGACGCTCATGGTCATGTCTCCGCTGTGTGTTCTAATGAGCACTGGTGGGTTTCTCGGCCGCCGCCGCGGCCCGGTAGAACTCGGGGCTGGTGGCGAGGCGGCGCATCAGGGCGGGAATGTTATGCCCGTCCTTGGCAAACGCTTCCTTCAAGCCGTTCACCCAGCCGGCCTGCTCCTTCGCCGGTGACTGGCCGAGGCCGTAGGCCGACATGCGCTGCACCAGGCAATTGCTGACGGCCGGATTGTCGTGCAGGGCCTTGCCGAGTTCGGCGCCGTTGGTGAACTTGACGCGGTCGAGTTCGCCGCTGGTGTCGAGCGCAGCACCGTTCTCGTGAACGCGATAGGCGCCGCCGCCGTCGAAGTTCTCGAGCGCCAAGCCCATCGGGTCGATGATCTTGTGGCAACCGGCGCACACCGGGTTGCTGGCGTGCGCGGTCAGCCGCGCCCGTGCCGTCTTGTAGTTCGGGTTGGACGTGTCCTGGACGATCTTGAATTCCACATTGGCCGGCGGCGCCGGCACGATCTGGCACATCATCACTTCGCGCAGCGCTTTGCCGCGCAACGTGGCCGAAGTGCGGCCCGGGTGCGAGTTCATGGTCAGGAACGCGGTCTGCATCAGGATGCCGGCGCGCGGATCGTCGGCCGAGAATTCGTAAGGCTGCCAGCTATCGGGGGCGCCGATCGGCACGTCATTGGAGAACGGCACCCGGTAGATCGACGCCAGCTTCGGCGTCATGAAGGTCTTCTTGGTGGAGAAGATGTCGCGGTAGTCGCCCTTGGGCGCCAGGACGACACTGATCACGGTGCGCAGGGTCTGCTCGCGCGCCTCGGCGGCGATCTGGGCGTCGAACTTGGGGAAGATGGCCGCGTCCTTGACCACCCCATCCATGCCGTCGAGGCGCAGCATGTCGTCGAAGAAGGCGCGCACGCCCTCCTCCAGCCGCGGACTGGCCAGCATGCGGTCGACCTGCCTGGCGAGGCCCCGCGGCGTGTTCAATTCGCCTTTCTGCGCGGCCACGATCAACGCATGGTCGGGAACGCCGTTCCACAGGAAGAACGACAGGCGCTGGGCCTTGCTCATGGCGTTGAGGCGGAAGCCGCCCGCGAGCGCCGGATCGGGTTCCACTTCCTCGATGCGGAACAGGAACTCGGGCGCCACCAGCAGCGACGACAGCGACAAGGCAAGGCCGGTATAGAAATCGCCCGCCTTGACGCCGGCGGCGTTGGCGACCGTGACCTGGGCCTCGATTTCCGCGTCGGTCAGCGGCCGGCGAAACAGCGCGTTGCCGGTCTTGGCCAGGAATTTGGCGGCGCAGGCGTCGTCCGGCGCTTTTTCGGAGGCGGGCGTGCACGGCATCACCGCTTTCCGATTTTCAGGCGCCAGCACTTGCAAGGCGATCGAGCGCGCCATGGAGTCATACTGGTCGAGGCCGGCCGACGACACGCTCACCTGCCCCGAGCCCACCGCAAGCAGGCCATCGACGCGCTGGTCGGGCTCGAAGCGGCCGCCGATATTGATGTTGGCGCCGAACAGGTCGGCGATGACGCCGGCATACTGCGTGCTGGTGAGGCGGTGCATCTTGCCGCGCGGCGCATCGGCCGCAACCGTCGCCGCCGGCGCAGCCATGCTGCCGGCGGCGAGGCCCGCCGCAACTCCAAGGGCCCACAGGGCCCGGCGCAGGCGAGGCGACATCGTCATCGAACCATCCTTCATGTCATCCGCTCTCAGCGCGATCCGGCGGTGATCGGAGCGCCGCCCGACGCCCTTGCCCGCGCGTCCGCCATTTCCTTGGCCGGCACCATGAACGCCGGCACCGCCTTCAGGTGGTAGGTCGCCGAGATCGTCAGGCGCAGGCCGGTCTTGGGGTCGGGCTCGCCGTCCGCCATCCTGCGCATCGCGTGATAGATGCCCGGCAGTTCGGGCGCGAGGCCGGTGCCTTCACGCACCTGGCCCGACTGGCCAATGGCGAAATAGGTCTGATCGATGGGCTGATAGCCGCCGATGAGCCCGTTGAGGCTGCCGTCGGGCCCAAGCGTCCAGCGCACATGGAACCTGGCCAGGTCGAATTCGGGGTAGGTCAACTGATCCTGCATCAGGTGCAGGTGCGCGCTGTCCTCGGTGATGGTGACCACGCCGTTCCTGATCTGGCCCTTGAAGATATTGCCGCGGGTGCGCGGGTCGGAATCCTCGCGGAAGGTCATGTCGGCGCGGGGGTCGCCGCCGCCGTTGTAGCGCGGCGGCTCCAGCGCGCGGGTCATGGAGATGTTGACCGGACCGTCCTTGGAAAGATCCTCGCCTTCCAGGGTGATCAGCCACGCCGGGGTGACGTCCTTCTGGGACATCCACATGAACGACCAATACGTATTGTCGTTCTCGAGGGTGCCGCGATAGGCCTCGACGCAGCCGAGCGCGCGGAACAGCTGGTTGTCGATGCCCTTCTCATGGGTCTGCGGATCCTCGAACGCCTTGGGATCGTCGGCGCCCTTGCCGTCGAGATTGAAGCCATAGGCATATTTGCCGACCACAGTCTTGAGCATCGGGTCGATCACCGCCGCCGGATGCATGAAGGCGTTGACCGGCTTGCCCTCGACGCGCGCGCGGGTCTCCATGATCTGGCGCAGCTTCTGGGTTTCCCAGCCGCCCGGGCCGCCATCCTCGTCATCGCCGCGGCCGCCGGATTTCATGATCTCCTCGATCTGCTGACCGGTGTAGCCGAGGCGTTTCAGGTTCGGGACGAACTGGTCGACCATCTTGGGATTGATGCCCGTGGGACCGCAGTCGCCGTCTTGCGAATACGCTGCCTGGGCGAACCACCACATCACATAAGTGCGTGATTCCAGGGCAGACGCGGACGCGGCACTGAACGCCAGAGCCGCGGCGCCGAGCACCGGGCCGGCCAGAAGCTTGCGGGTCTTACGCATCAGGTCCTCCCATCGGCGGTCCGGCCGAAACCATCGGTTCCACGGACTTTTCGCATGCCGGTTCTACGAACGATTATGTCTCAACGGCAAGGTTCATAAAGCGACTTGAACTGATCCCTTGATGAATTCCGCGTATGTTGCGCCGCACAGCGTGACCTACGCCACTACAACAAGGCGTTACAAAACCTCCCGGCCAAGGTTTCCGGAGTTCGCGGAGTCGTGGTCCGGACAAAAAAGGGCCCCGGAGGGCCCTTTTAAGCCGTTGATGCCGCAGACCCCCCTAGGGAACCGCGATGCTCCAGTACAGCGCCTGGGAGCCGTCCATTTGCGTGCCGACGTTGACCAGCACGTTGGGGTCCTCGCTCAGCGCGATGTCATAGGAGTCATGGCCGTTGATGTCGCCGGGCTTTTTGTCGCCGGCGAAAGTCCAGAGCGCATACCCCGAATAGGCCCACTGCTTCTTGCCGTCGGCGCGGGTGTAAATATCGAAGAAGCCCGAGGGCTGGGCGTCGTCCGGCGCCAGGAGCGGCTGCCAGATGACGTTGCAGTCGCCGAGGGCGGCCATGCTGTCGAACTGCTCGCCGCAATGGCGATCGGTGCCGAGGTCACGGCCGACCGCCGGGCGCTGGGCTTGGCCGCGCGGGAAGCTGTGACCGCCGCCCGATTGGTACAACCAGCCGTCGCGGCGATAGAGCGTCATGCCGGCGGCGGTGGTGAGCACCTTGCCCTGGCTTGCCGTGTTTCCGATTTTGACTTCGGGCGGCATGTAGTACTTGGCGATGTAAGCCACCTGCCACAGCGGGTCGGCGCCGTCGCCGTTGGCGAGGTTGGGGCCGAAATCGCCGGCGAACTTATAGACCGGCAGGCCCTTGTAAGCCCACTGGCTGAAGCCGTCGGCGCGGGCCACGGTGGTGAAATCGCCCGCCGGCAGGCCGACCGAAGGCGCCGCGTAGGGGATCCACTGCCTGGAGCACGGACCGCCGTTGCAGACCTTGGGTTCCTTGGCGACGTCCGCGGCCATCACATAGAGCGTATGCCCGGCCTCGTCGGAGAGCGTGATCCCGCCCGCGTCCTGCACTTCGTTCACCTTGAAGCCGGCGGGCAGTTTCAGGTCGTCCATCGGATACAGCATGGCCACATGCCAGCCTTCCGGCATGGGCTTGGCCTGCAGGCGCGGACCGTAATAGGCGCCGCGGTGGCCGGCGAGCGGTCCGCGGTTCCTGATATATTCGAAGTTGAAGCCGGCGACCGAGCCCTGGGTGGTATCCTCGAAATAGCGATAGAGCGGCTTGCCCTTGAGCGCCCACTGCCTGGCGCCGTCGGCGCGGGCGATCACCGACCAATCGCCGAACGGCTTGGCGTTCGCGGCCGCCGTCATCGGCGGCCAAGTCTTGGCGCAATCGTCGACGCAGACCGACTTGCCGGCCGGATCCTTGTCGTAGGTATACAAGGTCATGCCCTTGAGATCGGTGTAGGCGACGCGTTCGCGCGGCAGTTCCGCGGCCACGTCCTTGCCGAGGCCCCAGCCCTGGGCGAGGCCCAGGGGTTGGGTGGTGATGCCGAGCGGCGTGGCGATCACCGGCGTCAGGGCCTTGCCGCGCTCGGCACCGTTGGCGCCGAAAACGCCAATGGCGGCCGCGGCGACCGCAACCGCGCCGATCGCCAGGCTTTTACGTACAACCGCTTTACGTCCAGCCATCTGTCTCTCCCTGCTTCCGCGCGCGCCAAGCGCGCCGGTCTTCAAGCGACGATTTCCTTCACGGTCTTGGAGGTCTGGTTCGATTGCAGGCCCCAGGCGCTGACCGACACGCCCATGATCTGCTGCATGGTCAGACCGACACGGGTCGCGGGATCGCCCACCGCCGAGATGTGCTGGCCGGTCTTGAGACGGCCGCCCGCCGAACCGAAGGTCATCACCGGGATATTATCCATGGTGTGGGTGCGGGCGTAGCCGTGGTCGGTCATCCACATGATGCCGCAACGGTCGAGCAGGGTGCCGGTGCCTTCCTTGTAGGTGTCGAGCACACCCAGGAAGTCCGCGCACATCTTGGTCGACGTGGTGATGAAGTAGGTGACCTCTTTCTGGTACCCCAGCTTCTCGTCGACGGCCTCTTCGTGCGTCAGGCCATGCCAGGTCTGCGCCGAACCTTCCGTGCGCAGGCCTTGCGACCCGATGTTGATGTTGAACACGCGGGTCTGGCCGCAGGCGACCGCATGGGCCAGCAATTCGGAGAACAGCTTGCTGTTCCCGATCACCGACGGCATCAGCGAACTGGGTTTCATCTCGTCGCGCTTCTGCGCCACCGTGCACTGCGGCAGCGGATCGGGTTTCTGCAGTTCAAGCGCCAGTTGCTGCTCGATCTCGCGGATCGCCGTGAAGTACTGGTCGAGGCGCACGCGGTCGGAGGCGCCGATCTCGCTCAAGGTCTTCTTGCGCTGTTCGGTGACGTAGGACAGCACGCTCTTGCGGGTCATCACCACCGGATCCGGGGTGAAGTCGGCGGCGTTGGGGTCCTTGAAGTCCGGTCCGAAGATGCGGGTATAAAGCGCCGCCGGCGACGGCTCGGACGGATTGTTGGGCGCGTTGGCGCGCTTGCTGCGGCTCTGGCGGCCGCCGTTGAGGGCCACTTCCAGCGAGCGGAACCGGGTGCGGGTACCGATCACATCCGCGATCAGGCTATCGGTGCTGGCCATGGCCTCGGCCTGGCCGGCGATGCCGCCGGTGGTGACGATTTCCACCCCGGTCTGATGGGTTTCCAGCGGCTTGCCGTCCAGGAAGTACTGAAGGCCGCTGACCAGGTTCATCTTGTTCCTGTAGGGGTCGAGCACCTTGAGTTCGACATTGTTCTCGAAGTCGAAGCCGGTCTTGGCGGGCACCCAGCGGCCCGGATTGAAGCCCAGGTCCTGGAACCAGGTACCGAACACCACCGGCAGCGCGGCGCCGGTGGCAGCGAGCGCGGTGCCGCTATCGTTGAGATAGCAGTCGAGGAAGGGGATCCCGACCGTGACCGCGCCGGCGCCCATGGCGCCGCGCAAAACCGACCTTCTGGTGATCTTAGCGCTCATTCTCCGACCCTCCGCATGTATCCGCGCTTCAGTTCGCGGGACTAGTTCGCCGCTTGGCTTTTTTCCGGTTTGGCTTCCGCCGGGCCCGACTGTCCCGACGCCTTGTAGAAGGCGGGATCGGTGGCGATGGTGCGCACCAGATCACGCACGCGATAACCGTCGTCGGCAAAACCCTTGCCGAGACCCTTGACCCATTCGGTTTCGCCCTTGGCCGGCAGGCGGCCCAAGCCATAGGACACAAGGCGGTTGAGGACGCAGTCGGCGGTCGCCGGGCTGTCGTGCATGGCTTTGCCGAGACCGGCGGCGCTGTTGAACGAAACCCCGTTCAGGGCGCCGCTGGTATCGATCTGGGCGCCATTCTCGGTCAGGCGATAGGCGCCGGTGCCGTCGAAATTCTCGAGCGCCAGGCCGAGCGGATCGATGATCTTGTGGCACCCGGCGCACACCGGATTGGTGGCGTGGACGGTGAGACGCGCGCGCGCGGTCTTGTACTCGGGATTGCTGGTGTCCTGCACGATCTTGAATTCGACCGCGGCCGGCGGCGCCGGGACTTTCTGGCACATCATGATTTCGCGCAGCGCCTTACCGCGCAAGGTCGGCGAGCTGCGGCCCGGCGGCGAATGCAGCGCGAGGAAACTCATGTGCGAGACGATACCGACACGCGGATCGTCTTTGGCGAATTCATAGGACTGCCATTGCTCCGGCGCGCCGTTGGCGGCGTCGTTGACCACCGGCACGCCGTAGACCGCGCCCAGGCGGCGGGTGAGATAGGTCTTCGGCGTGATGAAGATATCGCGGTAGTCGCCGTTCTGCTCGAGGACCACATTGATGATGGTCCGCAAGGTCTGCTCCTTGGCGTCGGCGGCGATGCGGCTGTCGAACTTGGGGTAGATCACCGCGTCCTTGGTCATGACGTCGAGTTCGTCGAGACCGAGCATGTCGACGAAGAAGGCGCGCAGGCCTTCTTCAAAACGCGGGCTGGCCATCATGCGGTCAACCTGCTTCTTCAGGCCGCGGGCATTGTCGAGTTCGCCCTTTTCGGCCGCCTTGAGGAGCTGGTCGTCGGGGCGGGCGTTCCACAGGAAGAACGAGAGCTTGGAGGCCTTGGCGTAAGGATCGAGATCGAAGGAGCCGTTCTTGTCGGCTTTGGTTTTCAGCTTTTCCTCGCGGAACAGGAACTCGGGCGAGGACAGCATGCTGGCGAGGCTGAGCCACATGCCCTGGTAAAAGTCCTTGAGTTCCTTGGCCGCCATGTTGGAGGCCATCACCTGGGTCTGGAGTTCGTCCTTGGTCAGCGGGCGGCCGTAGAGCGCGCGGCCGACCCTGCCCAGGAACATGCCGGCGCAGGCGTCATCGGCGGTTTTCGCGTCGGCCGGCTTGCACGGAATGACGAGGTCGCGGTGCTTTTCGTCGACCACCTGCGCCGCGATGGCGCGGGACATGGCTTCATACTGCTGCATGCCGGTCGAGGTGACGCTGACATAGCCCTGGCCGATGGCGAGCAGGCCGTCGCGGCGCACCTCCGGCTCAAAGCGCCCGCCCAAGGTCACGGTCGGGCCGAACACGTCGCGGATGGTCGCTTCGTACTGGCTGGGCGAAAGACGGCGCGTGACCGCCATGCCCGGAACGTGCGCCATGGCCTCTTTCGACACGGCCGCTACCGCGGTGCCGGCCCCGGCGCCGGACATCAACAGACCCGCCGCCATCGCGGCCGAGGCCAGACCTGCGCCACCCATCAACGTCCGCTTCATTGTCCGCACCACCGTCACTTCCGGTTACCGTTGAGCGCCGGCGGGCGCGCGGCCCGCGGCCGGCGCACCCGCGACATTGGCAGGCTGTTCGATGAACGCCGGCACCGCCTTGATGTGATAGGCCGCCGAGATCGCCGTGTTGCGGCCGGTCTTCGGATTCGGCTCGGCGTCGGCCTGGTTTTTCAGCAGGTAATAGATGCCGGGGATGCTGCCCGAGGAGATCTCGCGCGACAGCCCGCCGTGGGCGAAGGCGAAGTACAGGTGATGCCACGGCTGATAGCCGCCGATGATCGCTTCCATGGAGCGGTCGGCGTTGACCGTCATGCGCAGATGAAAGTTGTGCAGGTTGAGTTCCGGCACGCCCCAGGAATTCTGGAGCATCTGGAAGTTCTTGTGTTCGGTGACGTACGCCACGCCGTTCTTGATCTCGCCCTTGAACACGTTGTGCGAGCGGGGATCGGGATCGACGCGGTAGGTAACGTCCGCGCGCGCTTCGCCGCCGTTGTTGGAGGTCATGTACTCCAGGGCGCGGTCGAAGGTGATGGTGATCGGCCCGTCCTTCTTGAGGTCCTCGCCGCTCACGGTCACCAGCCAGGCCGGCTGGGAATCGCGGATGGTCTGCCAGATCCAGTACCAGAAGGTCGGATGATTCACGAGCGAGCCGCGGAACCCTTCCAGGCAGCCCATGGCGCGGAACAACTGGTTGTCGATCCCCTTCTCCTGGGTCTGGGGATCGATAAAGGCCTTGGGGTCGTCCTGGCCCTTGCCGTCGAGGTTGAAGCCGTAGCCGTATTTGCCGGTGACATACTTCAGCTGCGGATCGGGCACGGTCTGGGGATTGTTGAAGGCGTTGACCGGCTTGCCTTGATACCGTCCGCGGAAGCGGATCGCGGTATCGACTTCGTACTGGTGGGTGTTGGCGAGGTACCAGCCGATGATCTGCTCGACCTCCTTCGCGTCCATGCCGACGGACTTGAGTTCGCGCGCGAACTGGATATCGAGGCCGGGATTGATGCCGCCGGCGCAATTGTCGTCCTGGGTGTAGGCCGCGCCCGCGAACCAGTTGACCACATAGCTCTGCGTCTCTGCCGCCGCCGCAGGAGCCGCGGCGAGGCCCGCGCCGAGAACCGCAGCCACAAGCATCAGTTTCTTGCCAACCATCGAAGCCCCCCAGAATCACCACCCACGCCCGTCCTCACGATGCGTAAGCTACCACCCGTAAGGGGCCCTGCCCGAACCAACCCCCAGGAAAGGCCCTAAGAATAGACGAACGAATGCAGCGCATCCTGACTCGGAGCGCAGCTATTCTTGCCTCCAAGGCGTCGGAGACCAACCATTCTAACACCTTTCCGAACCGGAAAGATGTCCTAAAGGTCTGTGCCGCAGTTTCCGCGGCTAACCCAATGTATTGGAGTTGCAATGACTTGGAATGAGTCCGGATCCGCGCGCGCGGCCCAGGCTGTTACATGCCGAGCCGGCGCCGGCGAAAAATGCCCTCAACCTGGAGCCGCCCGTTCGAACACCACGCAGACCGACGGAACACTTTTCTGCAGGTAACGTCCCCATCGCTGTCCGCTCGGTGTGCCGGGCTACTGGCTTTGACCACTCAGCGGGCCGCAGGCAGGCCATCTGAGAGGTGTAGGTTACGGCGGCAGGCACCGCACGAATTGCAAGTCGTTCGCAACTCCCCCGCGAAGAATGCGCTTTCAAAACCGGGAACCTGCCATCGATAATGCGCGCGTCCCGCGCGCATGGCGCGCGCGAATTTTAGGGGGAGGATCAAGATGTATCTCGTGCGTTCCATTGGCGTCGTGCTTGCCGGCGCCCTGCTGTACTGCGGCGGCGGCGCCGCCCTGGCACAGAAGAGTCCCGCCGACACCATCAAGGCGCGCCAGGAGGCCATGAAGTCCTGGGGCGGCAACCTCAAGACCATCAACGAGCAGCTCAAGGGCGCGACACCCGACGTCGCCGCGATCAAGACCGCGATGGCCGGCGTCTCGGCCAACGCCAAGGACGTCGCGTCCTGGTTCCCGGCCGGCACCGGCCCTGACTCGGGCGTGAAGACCCGCGCCAAGGCCGAGATCTGGAGTCAGGCGGGCGACTTCAAGGCCGCGGCGGACGGCTTTGTCGCCGGCACAGCCAAGTTCTCCGGCGTGGTCGCAGGCGGCAACGTCGACACCATCAAGGCCGATCTCAAGGCCTTCACCGACGGCTGCGGCGGCTGCCACATGAAGTTCCGCGCACCTGAAGAAAAGAAGTAAGAGCCCACAAACGGCAACGCGGGGTGACGCGCCTGCGTCACCCCGCGTTTTTTATTTGCGCCACAGGCGGGCGGGGCTCAGCGGCGGGCGTCGGTGCGTTCTTCGGTCTTGATTGCGGCCACTTTCCCGCCCTGCCCGTCGTGCTGGATGAAGGTTTGGGCGAATTTCATCTCCGCCGCCGCCGAGATCGCGGTCATCCTGCCGCCGGCGTCGGGATAGGCGTCCGCCAGCTGGCGCAGGATTCTATTGACCGAAGGCGTCGAGATTTGTCCGTAGCTGGCGTGGTGCGTGGACCAGTTGATCTGCAGGCGATGGATCCAGTCGTCCACGTCCACATAGGCGCCGAGCAGGCCCTCGGCCGACTTCTCGGTCAGACGCAGTTGGAAGCGCGCGGCTTTGAAACCCTGGTCGACATTGACGTCGAAGGTCATCGCCCAGGGCAACTTGATGTCGACCGGTTCGGTGGTCAACACGCCATCCACGATCTTGCCTTTGAGCTTGTGGATGTAGCGCTTGCCCCAGCGCTCGTCGATGCGCTGGGTGCCGCCGGCGATGAAGTCCTTGCCGTTGGCGCTGGTCAACAGGCCGTCGAGGCCGCGGTAGGTGGTGACCGTCACGTCGGGATCGTTGGTGAGATCGTCGACGTCGGTGATCTCGAGCAGGATGCGGTTGAAGATGTACCGCTGCATATAGTCGTTCTCGAAGAAGTAGTTCGAGCCGTCCGGGCCGCGGAAGCCCAGCACGCAGCCGACCGCGCGGAACAGCTGGTTGTCGAGACCGGCCTCGCCGCGGGGGCCGGTGAAATCGTTGGGTCCGTTTTTGCCGTCGAGATTGAGGCCGACGCCGGTCTTGCCGGTGACCAGACGATAGGGCAGCGGCCCCTTGTCGTTGACGGGTTCGTTGGCGCCCGGAAACCATACATCGGCCTCGCGCGCGAATTGGGTTTCCATCCAGGTGTATTGCTTGCCGTTTTCAGGATACAGCAGCTTGAACTGCTCGCGCGGGCCGTCGTTGAAACCGTTGGCGCACTCGGCCTTGCCGTCCGGCGTCTGGTACATGGCCCAGGCTTTGTTGGTCAGCACATACCCGATGGTGCGGTTGGCGACTTCAGCCGAAGCCTGCGCCGGGATCAGCCCGAGCGCCGCGGCGGCCAAGAGATGCATGTATTTCATCTTCATAACCATCAGCCCGAATTTGCGAAGAAATCGTCCCGCAGCCAGAACGCCTTGAAGCCGTTCCGGAAACCGAAGAACTCGCCCCAGGCGTCGCCTTCGACATCACCGGCCTTGTCCCGGGCGAAGGTATAGACCGGGCGGCCGCGGAACGCCCAGACGTGCATGGCGCCCGCCTGCCCCGGGGCCGCGTACTTGCCGGTCAGGGGATCGATATCGATGGCCGTCCACGAACGGCTGGGTGCCTTGGCGTCCTTGGCCGCAATGACCGGCTTCCAGGTCGCGAGGCAGCGCGCCGCATCGCCGCCGCAGATCGCCAGGCGATATTCCTGGGGGGCGCCCGGATGGTCGCAGGCCAACTGGTCCATGGCGTCGTCGCCGCAGGCGTAGAGATAGATCGTCTTGCCCGCCGCGTCGGCGAGCACGATACCGCTGTGGGTTTCCGCCTGCGTGAATTCCTTGGGCCAGGCCGGCGCGGGCAAGGTGTAGACGTTGTGCCAGCCGGGCTCGTCGGCGCCCAGCATGCTCTTGGGCCGGATGTCGGCGATATAGGTATAGAGCGGCTTCTTGCGGAACGCCCACTGGCGCACACCGGGCGAGCGCTGGATGATGGTCCACTCGCCTTGCGGCTGGGAGGTTTCCGCCGCCGATACCGGCGCCCACTTCTGGAGGCAGGCGTCGCCGCAGTTGGATTTGTTCGGCTGATCGCCGTCCCAGGCGTAGACCGAGAAACCGGCGTAATTGACGAGCATGCGGCCGGTGCCCATCTGGCGCACGTCGAAAGCCGGAGGGATGTTGGGGCGCGGCGCGATCGGATTGCGGATCCCCGGGCCGTCGGGCCCGCGTACGCCGCGGCTGGTGCCGTCGAGCACGTCACCCGGCTGCTTATCGAGTTCGGTGCCGGTGTAGAGCGGGAACCCCTCATAGGCCCACTGCCTGGCCCCATCCTTGCGCGGGATGATGCCCCACTTGCCCACCGGCACCGCCTTGTCGTCGGCGAGCACCGGCGGCCAGACCTCCTGGCAGCTTTTACGCGTGGCCGCGTCGGGCAGCAGCAGACCGGCGGGATATGGGCTCATGAGGCCCGAGGTGACTTTAAAGACTTCCGATGTGCAGTTGGAGGCCGCGTTACGGCGGTCGCCGACATCGCCGTTACGCAGGCCCTTGAGCGGCCAGCGGTAGAGCGTCCGGCCCTGCGCGTCCGCGAACACCGGGCCTTCGATCTCGCTGAAGGTCACGCGGAAGCCCGCCGGCATCGGCTCCGCCAGGTAATCCTCGTATACGCCGGCGGATCTGCCCTGATCGGCGCCCGTGGACGCACCCGCAGACACCAGGGCGAGCGCCGCGACGGCGCCCGCCCCGAGAACATGGTGAAGGCGCATGGTCAGGCCAGGATCTCGCTGACTTCCTTGGAGGTGTTGTTGCTCTTGGTGCCCCATTCCTTGACCGACAGGCCCATGGTGCGCATGGCGGTGAAGCCGACGCGGGTGGCCGGGCTGCCGCCGCCGTCGATATGCAGGCCGCTCTTGAGTTTCCCGCCGGCGCGGCCGGCGGTGAAGATCGGCATGCCGTCCAGCGAATGGACGCGGGCGTAGCCGTGATCGGTGAAGCCGTGGATGAAGACGTTGTCCAGCACCGTGCCGTCGCCTTCCTTCACCTTGGCGAAGGCCTGCACGTAATAGGCCCATTCTTCCATGGCGCGGCGCGTGAACCACGACGCATTGGGCTGGTAGCCCAGGGTGTCGTCCACGGACTCTTCGTGGGTGCAGGTGTGGTGCGGCTTTTCGTAGCCCGGCTTGACGGTCGAGGACGACGCCGCCGAATAGGCCATGTTGAACACGCGGGTCTGGTCGCAGGCCACCGCCATAACCATGAGGTCGGTCATGAGACGGTGACGCGCCGAGACCATCTCCGCGGCGCCGCCCATGGCGCCGTCTTCCTTGGGGGCCTTGCCGGGCACGCAAGCGGCGCGCGGCTCGGGGCGCGTCAGCTGCTGGTCGAGCTGCTTTTCGATGTGGCGCAGGCCGGAGAGGTATTGATCCACGCGCGCCTTGTCCTCGGCGCCGACACGGGCTTCGACCCGCTTGATGTCGTCCATCACCGCCGACAACACGCTCTTGCGCGTCATGGCGCGCGGGTTCGGCTTGAACTCGGCGGCGTTCGGATCCTGGAAGTCCGGTCCGAACAGGCGGGTGTAGAACTGGGTCGGCGACCATTCCGGCGTCGTTGGCGTGGTCTGGTTCTCGTAAGAATACGTCGTGCGCACGTCGCCGGTGGCGGTGGCGGTCAGATTCTTGAACCGGTTGCGGCGGCTGATTTCGTTGGCGATGGTGATGTCGATGGACTCGCCCGGCTTATCGTTGGCGGTCTGCGGCGTCGAGCCGCTCATCTGGATCACCCAGCCGGTGTAGTGACACAGGTTCTGGTAGGTGTCGCGGAAGGCGGTGAAGTTGGTCAGCACGTTGATGTGCTTCTGGACGCCGCGCAGCGCTTCCATTTCCTCGGTGATTTCCCAGTTCGCGCCGGTCTTCTTCGGCACGAAGATCTTCGAGGCCATGCCCAAGCCCCAGAACCAGGTGCCGTAGCGCACCGGCAGGGGCGCGCCGTCGGCCATGGCGGTGCCGTTGCCGTTGAGGAACACATCAAGCAGCGGCAGGGCCAGCGTGACGGCGGAGCCGTTCAGCATGCCCTTGAGGACGCGCCTTCTCGGCAAGAGGGGGCTGTTGAGCTGGGTCAAGAAAGAGTCCATGGGCTCCTCCGTTATTTCGTCTGTGAAGGTGTTGAAGAAGGGGCGAGCGCGGTGCGCGCCTCGGGGGCTTTCACTTCCGAGAACGCGTTGCTCATGGCGATGGTGCGCAGCAGGTTCGGCAGGCGATAGCCGCCCGCCGCGAACTGCTGATTGAGATAGGCGAGCATCGGCTTGGCCTGGTCGTTGGCGATCCCGCCGGAGCCGTAGCTGTAGACGCGCTCCACCAGGCAGGTGGGCAGCGACGGATGATCGTGCAGCGCCTGGCCCAGGCCGACGACGTCGGTGAAGCTCTTGCCGTCGAGATTGCCGCTGGCGTCAATCTGCGCGCCGCGTTCGGTGGTGCGGAAGGCGCCGGAGCCGTCGAAGTTCTCGAGCGCCAGTCCCATCGGGTCGGTGATCTTGTGGCAGCCGGCGCACACCGGATTTGCCAAGTGCAGGTTCACGCGTTCACGCTGGGTCTTGATCGTCGACTTGGGATTCTCGACCACCGAGAAATCCACGTTCGCCGGCGGCCGCGGCACCACCTGGCACAGCAACAGTTCGCGCAGCGCCTTGCCGCGCAAGGTCGGTGAGCTGCGGCCCGGGTGTGAATGCACGGCAAGGAAGCTGATGTGAGTCAGGATGCCGGTGCGCGGGCTGCCGGCGGGGAATTCATAGGGCACCCAGCCGCGGCCCGCCGGCACGCCATAAATCGGCGCCAGGGCGGTGGAAACGAACGTCTTGCGCGTGGTGAACAGGTCGCGGTAGTCGCCGTTGCCGGCGACCAGGTGATCGACCACCGTGCGCAGGGTCTGTTCGCGGGCGTCGGCGGCGGTGGCGCCGGTGAACGACGGATAGGTCTCGGCGTCCTTGGCCAGGGTGGCGAAGTCGTCGAAGCCGAACATGTCGTCGAAGAACGCACGCACGCCGTTCTCAAGGCGCGGGCTCGCCAGCATCGTATTCACGACCTTGGCGCGGCCCTTCGGCGTCTGGATCTCGCCGCTGGCCGCGGCATCCAGCAGCATGCTGTCGGGGCCCGCATTCCACAAGAACAGGCTGAGGCGGGTCGCCAGCGAGTAGGCGTCGAGGCGCTGGTGGCCGGGTTGTTTGGGGTCGGGTTCGGAGGTCTCGGCGACCAGCAGCATCTCGGGGCTGATCAGCATCCCCTCCAGCGCATAAGCAAGGCCGGCATAGAAATCCTTGAAGCGCACCGCCGCTTCACCCGCCTGCTTGACCAGCGCCTGGGACTGCTCGGGCGCCAGCGGATGACGATAGAGCAGCCTGCCGATGGCGGGCAGGAATTTGCCGGCGCAGACGTCATCGGCGGCCTTCTCATCCGCCGGTTTGCAGGGGATCAGGAACGTGCGGTGGGTGGAATTGGTGACTTCCGCGGCCACCAGCGCCGCCGTGCGCTGGTACTGCTCGAGTTGGCTGTCGCTGACCCCGGCGATGGAGCCGCCGTTACCGAGGAGGCCGCCGGTACGCACCAGCGGCGGGAAGCGCGTGTCGAACTTGAGATCCGGGCCGAAAATATTGGCGAGGGTGTTTGTGTACTGCGCGGCGCTCATCACCCGCAGGCGTTGCGGCGAGGTCACGTCCAGCGGGCCGGCGCCGACGATGCCGTCTTTGGCGGCAAGCTTGGCGGGCGCGCGCTCGGTGGACGGCCCGGAGCACGCCGCAAGTGAACACGCCGCCAGCGCCGCGGAAACAACAACCGGTACAAACCTGGAATAAACGCCCACGACAGCTCCCTCTGTTCGGCGGCGGTCCTTGCCCGTTCGGGGCAGGCTCCTCAGCGCCATATCATAAAGCAGGACCGAGTCCTGCGGTAGCCGGTCGAGCCCCCGCAAATCCCGGGATTCTCGGCCAAAATCAACGCCCAGCCGGGGCCACGGCGGTTTCGGCGGCCGCGACCGGGCTCTTCTTCTGGTCATGCAGGATGTAGGCCTGCACAAACTTCACATCGAGCGCCGCCGAGATGGCGGTCATCTTGCCGCTCGCGTCGGGGTAACCATCGGCAAGACGGCGCATGGCCCGGATGATCGACGGGATCGACTGCTGGCCGTAGCTGGCATGGTGGGTCGTCCAGTTGACCGCCAGGTGATGGTGCCATTCCTTGAGATCGAGGTAGGTGCCGATCAGCCCCTCGGCGGTGGTCGGCGTCAGCTTGAGATTGAAGCGGGCGGCCTTGAGGGTGAGGTCGACATTGGTGTCGAACGTGTCGGCGTAGGGAATCTTGGTGTCGGCAGCCTCTGTGGTGAGCGTGCCGTTGACGATCTTGCCCTTGAAGCTGTGGATATAACGCTTGCCCCAGCGCTCGTCGATTTTCTGGGTGCCGCCGGGGATGAAATCCTTGCCGTTGGCGCTGTTGAGCAGCGGGCTGAACCCGCGATAGGTGGTGACGGTGACGTCGGGATCGTTGGTGAGATCGTCGACGTCGGTGATCTCGATCAGCACGCGGTTGAAGATCTGCCGCTGCATATAGTCGTTCTGGAAGAAGGTATAGGCGCCGTCCGGTCCGCGGAAACCGGCGACGCAGCCGATCGCGCGATAGAGCTGGTTGTCGATGCCGGTGTCGCCGGTCGGACTGGTGAAATCGTTGGGACCCACTTTGCCGTCGAGATTCAAGCCGACGCCGGTTTTGCCCTGGGGCTCGAAATAGGGAAGCGGCTTGCCGTTGGGCGCGATCGGCTCGCTCTCCGCCGGGAACCAGTTCTCGCCCTCGCGGACGAACTGGGTCTCCGCCATGGTCCGCTTGGTGCCGTCCTCGGGGAACAGCGCCTTGAACTGCTCGCGCGGGCCGTCATTCATGCCGTTGGGGCACTCGGCCTTGCCGCTCGGCGTCTGGTACACGGCCCAGGCCTTGTTGGTGAGCACAAAACCGATGGTGCGGTTGGTCACGCCGTCGGCCATCGCCGCCGGCGGCAGCAGGCCGAGACCGAGAGCGGCGGCGGCCATCACGCGAAGGGTGTTCATGGTGAACTCCATAACCGTCAACCTGCGTTCGAATAGAAATCGTCGCGAAGCCAGAAAGCCTTGTAGCCGTTGCGGGCGCCGTAGAATTCGCCCCAGGCGTCGCCGTCGACGTCTCCGGGCTTTTCATCGGCAAAAGTATAGACCGGGCGGCCGCGGTAAGCCCACACGTGCAAGGCGCCCGCCTGCCCCGCCGGCGCGTACAGGCCGGTGGCGGGGTCGATGTCGATCGTGGTCCAGGCGCGGCTGGGTGACTTCGCATCCCGTGCCGCCACCACATAGGGGAAGGTCTTCACGCACCGGGCCGCGTCGTTGCCGCCGCACACGGAGAATCTATAGCCCTGCGGCGAGGCCGGGTGATCGCAGGCCTGCTGGTCGAGCGCGTCGTCGCCGCAGGCATAGAGATAGATGGTCTTGCCGCGAGAATCCGCCAGCACGATGCCGGCGTGGGTGTCGGTTTGCGTGAACTCCGCCGGCCAGGCCGGCGCCTTCTGGGTGTAGACATTGTGCCAGCCGGGCTCGTCGCTCCCCATCATGCTGCGCGGCTTGGTATCGCCGATATAGGTGTAAACCGGCTTCTTCCGGAAGGACCACTGGCGAATGCCGGGCTGGCGCTGGAGGATGGTCCACTCGCCTTGCGGCTGGGAGCTTTCAGCCGCCAGCACCGGCAGCCAGCTCTCGAGGCAGGCCCCGGTACAATTGGATTTATCGGGGCCGTCGCCGTCCCAGGAATACACCGAGAAACCCGAATAGTTCACCAGCATGCGTCCGCTGCCGACCATGACCACGGTGAACGCCGGCGGCACGTTGGGATGGGGCCCGATCGGCTCGCGCACACCGGGTGCGTCGCCGCGCGCCCGGCGGTTGCTGCCGCCCAGGACATCGCCGGGTTGCTTGTCCAGGTTCGAGGTGTAGACGGGATAACCGTCATAGGCCCACTGCTTGGCGCCGTCCTTGCGGGCGATGATGCTCCACTTGCCGACAGATTTGGCGTCGGCGCCGGCGAGCACGGCGGGCCACAGATCCTGGCAGCTCCTGCGGGTGCCGGCGTCGGGCAGCTTCAGCCCCGGCGGCCATGGGCTCTGCAGGCCGGAGTTCTCGGCGTAAATCTCGCCGCCGCAATTGGACGCGGCGTTCTTGCGGTCGCCGACATCGCCGTTGCGCAGCCCCCTGAGCGGCCAGCGATAGAGGGTGCGCCCCTGCGCGTCCGCGAACACCGACCCCTCGATGTCATTGCCGATGACCTGAAAGCCGGGCGGAAGCGGCTCGGGCAGGAAATCCTCGCGCGCGGGGGCGGGCTTTCCCCGCGCCTGCTGGGCGGCGGCGGGATCGCCCGCCAGCAGCAAGACCGCGGCCAGGGCGGCCGGCATCAAGA
The DNA here is from genome assembly GCA_041905795.1 of Rhodospirillaceae bacterium. Classification (GTDB taxonomy): domain Bacteria; phylum Pseudomonadota; class Alphaproteobacteria; order Rhodospirillales; family Rhodospirillaceae; genus SHVO01. The sequence goes on from JAYRKL010000028.1 coordinate 26,711, forward strand.
CCTGGTATGCGCGCATGCTCGCCTCCCTTGCCGGCTTGGCCATCCCGTTACCAAGCCTATTTTAAATGTGAACGGCGGCCCCCGGAAGGGCCGCCGTTCGCGGTTTTGCCGTTTCGCCCACCGTCTGGACCCGCTTCAGGCCATGTCCGCACGGCGGCGCCATCACATCTTGAAACGCACCCCGGCCGTGAAGTAGCGGCCGACGGTGTCGTAATCGCGCACGCCCTGGCCCGAGTAGTAGCCCGAGCCGTTGCCGCCGGCGATGAACGGCGGCGCCTGATTGAACAGGTTGGTGATGGAGAAGAACAACTCCGCCTCGCCGCCGGCGTCGGTCTTCAGCGCCTTATAGCTGATCCCGAGGTCGTAGACGGTGTTGGAGGCGATATGGTTGTTGTCGATGGTCCGCGTGTCGTTGGCCGGACAGTTCGAGGTGCACTCGGTGAAGGCGTTGTTGTAGACCCCGCCCGAGATGTAACGCATGCCGAAGGTCACTGACATCGTATCGTTGTTGTAACGGATCGAGTTGTTCATGCGGAACTTGGGCGCGGTCAGGCCGGAGTAGCCCGACACCGCGAAGCCGCCAAGCACGCCCAGACCGTTGACCACCTGGTTCGCCGAAAGCGTCGTGTTGACCGACTCGACTTTCAACACGCGCGTACCGAGCGCGCGGAACGAGAGGTTGCCGTCCCAGGAGTCGTTGATCTCGGCCAGCGCCAGGCGGTAGCTGGCCTCGAGGTCGATCCCGCGCATCACTTGCGAAGCGATGTTTTGCGGCGACGTCACGACGGTATTGATGGGGGAAAGGCCGGTGGTGCCGATGACCGGCCCCTGGCGGATGATGTTGGGGCACAGCGCCGTCAGACCGGCGTAGCAGCCGTCGATCACCGACTGCGCACTGGGGCTCACCACCGCGCCGCTCACATCGATGTTGTAATAGTCCACCGATGCGCCGAAGCCGGGGAAGAACTGCGGCGTGAGCACCACGCCGAGACCGGTGGTGTCGGCTTTCTCCGGCGCCAGCGTGGGATTGCCGCGGCCGAGCGAGAACCCGGACGGTACCTGTGTGCCGGTGAACGGATCCTGGAACGCATTGGCGCCGGCGGCGGTGCCCCCGGCGTAGAGTTCGCCGAGGTAAGCGGCGCGGATGTCGCGGGAGCGCGTGAAACGCACGCGGATATCGTCGATGAACTGCCAGTTGGCGCCCAGCTTCCAGGTCGTGACATAGCCGGACGAGGTGTAGTCGGTGGCACGGATGGCCGCCGACATGTCCAACGACTTGGCCCACACGGCGTCCTTGGCAAGCGGGATCACGGTTTCGACGAAGCCTTCGTTGACGTCGAAACGGCCGGTGGTGGTCTTGAAATTGCCCGCGAGGTAGAGCGCCGCTTCATCTTCCGGCGTGTTGAGGCCTTTGACGCTTTCGCCACGGTGTTCGACACCGGTCGCGACCGATACCGGGCCGGCCCAGGTGGAGAACGGCTCGCCGTTCACGGTGAACGAGGCGATATTCTGGCGCAGCGAATCATAGCGGTAAGACGTGCCGACGAAGTAATTGATCGCCGCGCGGCTGTTGACGCCCTGCCCGAAGAAATTGAACGGCACGCAGCCGTTGGTCGGGTTGGTGAGGGTCGAACGGCAAACGATTTGGCCGTTGGGACCGCTCACCGCATCGGTCGCCAGCGCGATATGCGCGGTGTTGCCGCTGTTGCGGATACGCGAGGACAGGCCTTCCTGGCTGGACTGCCAGTAGGCTTCCCAGGTCCAGGTGGTGTCGAAGGCGTCGAATTTGCCGTCGCCGCCCACCGACCAGCGCCGCAGCTGGCGGACGTTATCGGCGAAGAACCGGCCGACGTCGCCGCTCGAGGTGCCGAGCGTGATGTTGGTCAGCTTGAGCGCGGTCATCTGCGCCTGCACCGACGCCGGAATGAAGGGATTGCCGGACAGGATCACCACCTGGTCGAACAGGCGGTTGACGTTATTGGTATTGGCCGCATGGGAGCGGCCGTACTGCAGCTCGGCATGGACATTGACGTTGTCGGCGATGTCGTAGCTGACGCGCGCATAGGCGTTCTGGCGCTGCAGCGAGGGGTCGAGGTCGACACCGTAGTCGATGCGCGAAATCTTCCAGTCGCCGCCCTGCATCAGGTTGCTGTTGCCGACCAGGCCGTAGTTGAACTGAAGGACCGTGCCGCCGGGGCCGAAGTAGAGGCCTTTCAACGGACCGCGCGTGATCAAGCCGCCGGGCATCGCGTTGTTGACGCCGATCTGCCGGGCGGCGAGGAATGCCGGTTGGCCGTTGGTCGCGGTGCGGTTGGGGTTGGACATGACCACCCCGCCCTGGTCGTTCCACGGGCGGAACACGCCCTTGATGCCGTCGTCGGCGTAAATTTCACCCGACAGGAGGATGTGGCCGCGGCCGCCGCCGAAGGCGGCGCCGCCGGCCATGCTGACACCCCAATTGCGGCCGTCGCCGTAGCCGGTGACACCGCCCTGGACGTTGCCTTTTACGCCCACGAACTCCTTGTTGAGGACGAAGTTGACCACACCGGACAACGCGTCCGAACCGTAAGCCGCCGAGGCGCCGCCGGTGACCACGTCAACCCGGGCCACCAACCCCTGCGGCATGGTGTTGGTATCGGCGCCGGTGTAGCCCGAGGACATGCCGGCGTTGATCACGCGCTTGCCGTCCAGCAGCACCAGCACGCGCTGGCTGCCCATGCCGCGCAAGTTCAGGAGGTTCACGCCCGCGGCACCCGAGGACAGGTTGACCGCGCCGGTGCGCTGGGTCTGGGAGCCGGAGAACGCCGGCAGCTTGTTCACGGAGTCCGCGATGTTGGCGTCGTTCATCGCCTGAAGTTCTTCGGTGCCCAGCACCGAGACCGGCGTCGGAGCTTCATAGCCGTCACGCACGATGCGCGAACCGGTGACGACAATTTCTTCCACCGACGGCGCCTGAGCGGTTTGTGCGGCGGGGGTTTGCGCGAAAGCGGCCTGACCCGGAACGGCGGCGCCCACGGCCAGGGCGATCACCGACGTGGAAGCCAAGGCGCGCGCCTTGGCCAGACGCAATCCAGACATAGAGATGATCATCATCCCTCCCCCTTATTGAATGGAATAAACCTGACCGCGGGGCCTCTCCCTCCCAGCGGCGGTACGGGCACAGGATGCCCACACCCGAACGATAAATCGATTTGTCGCCGCACCACAACGATTTGCGCCCCTGTTTGAGCCGTGCGCGGCGATGGCCGCACGGCTGATGCAGGCGCGCCACACCGGCGCAGGCGGTTTCGCGGATGATGGCCCAGAACCCCTCCGGGCCGCGCGAACCAGCAGATGCCGACTTATGGTAATGACGTGATGACTTAGTCAGATCATGAGCGCACGACCGGGGACCCACATACAAAAAGGGGCGCCAAACGGCGCCCCTTCCTGACGTGACGGCCTTTAAGGTCTTAACGCCGGTCGCCGGCGCGGTCGGCCTTGGACGCCGCAGGCGCCGCGTCGGCGACTTCCTTGGGCGGCTTCTTCAGGAACACCTGGGTCATGTCGGTGCCCCAGGCCATGGAGATGGCGGTGTTCTTGCCGGACGCATCGGGATAGGCGTCGGCCAGTTCGTGGATCGCCTTGTAGATGCCGGGCGCCGACACCGAGCCATAGGCCAGGTGATGGGTCGAACGGCCGCGCGCGAGGCCGTAGTACCACTCCTCGATGTTCTCGTAGCCGGCGATGAAGCCGTTGGCCTGCTCGGGGGTCAACTTCAGGCGCAGGCGCATATCGAGGATATGCTGGGCGCCGGGGTTGCCGCCGAACCAGGCGAACGGCCAGTACATTTCCTTGACCGGTTCGGTCGTCAGCACGCCGTTGACGATCTTGCCCTTCAGGTGGGTGATGAACTTCTGGCCAAACTTGGTGTCGATGCGCTGGGTGCCGCCGGGCATGATCTTGGCGCCGGTGGCGTCGGCCATCAGATCGTCGCGGCCGCGGTAGATGGTGACATCGACGTCGGCATCGTCGGCCAGGCTGTCGACATTGGTGAGTTCGACAATGCCGCGGTTGTAATTGAACTCGCGCATATACATGTCGCTGAAGTGGTAGCCGATGCCGTCCGGCCCGCGCAGCCAGCGCAGGCAGCCCAAGGCGCGGAACAGCTGGTTATCGATGCCCTTCTCGCCGTCCGGGCTGGTGAAATCGTTGGGCCCCACTTTGCCGTCCAGGTTCAGGCCGATGCCGACTTTGCCGCCGGCATAGTGGAAGGGGAAATCGTAGGTGCGCTCTTCCGGCGACCAGATCGCCGCTTCGCGCGCGAGCTGGGTGTCCACCACCGAGCGCTTGGTGCCGTCATCGGGGAACAACGCCTTGAACGTCTCGCGCGGGCCGATGTCGTTGATGCCGTCCGGGCATTCCGCCTTGCCGTCAGCCGTCTGATACAGCCCCCAGTGCCCGCCGCTCACGGCATAGGCGATGCTGCGGTCGCGCAAGTTGCTGGCCGCCGCGTCATCCGCGGACGCGGTGCCGGCGACTGAAAGGGCCGCACCCAGTGCGAAGGCCGAAAATCCTGCTGTGAGAGCGTGTTTCATTTCCTACTCCCTAATTGGCGGCGCCAAAGAAATCGTCGCGCATCATGAACGCCCTGAAGCCGTTGCGCTTGCCGTTGAACTCGCCCCAGGTGTTGCCGTAGATGTCGCCCGGCTTCTTGTCGCCGAAGAAGTTGAACAGCGGCCTGTCGCGATAGGCCCAAACCCGGAGCGCGCCGGGCTGGCCGGGCTCGGCGTAGTGGCCGGTCTTGGGATCGATCGTCATGATGGTCCAGGAGCGGCTGGTGCTCTTGGCGTCGGCGGCCGCCGCGAGGTACGGGAAGCGCTGATTGCACTTCTCGACGCTGCCGCCGCCGCACACCGCGATGCGGTAGGCCTGAGGGGCGCCGGGATGATCGCAGGCCAACTGGTCCTTGGAGTCATCGCCGCAGGTGTAGAAATAGACCGTCTTGCCGTTGGGACCGATCACGGTCTCGCCGACTTCATTGTCGATGGTGCTGAAGCCTTTGGGCAGCGGCGGAGATTCTTGGGTGAAGACGTTGTGCCAACCCGGCTCGTCGCTGCCCTCGAAGCTCCAGGTCCGGGTGTCCTGGGTGGAGACATAGAGCGGCTTTTTCCGGAAGGCCCATTGGCGCACGCCCGGCGCGCGGTTCACCACCGACCATTCTCCGCCCGCCTGGGCGGCGGCCGGCGCGATCACCGGCCGCCACATACGGGCGCAGGCATCGACGCAATTGGATTTATCGGGCTGGTCCTTGTCGTAGGTATAGACCGAGTACTTCCTGTCGGTGAGCAGCAGCCGGCCCTTGGCGGTGGTGATGACATCGAAGCCCGGCGGCACATTGGGCGCGGGGCCGATCGGATCGCGCTCGGCGGGGCCGTCGCCGCGCTCCCGGCGGCCCGACGCGCCCATGACGTCGCCGGGCGCCTTGTCGAGGATCGAGGTGTAGATCGCGCGCTTGTTGTACGCCCACTGCTTCTTGCCGTCGGAGCGCGTGATGATGGTGAAACCACCCACCGGCTTGGCGTCGTCGGCCGCATAGACCGGCGGCCACACCTGGGCGCAGGACAGGCGCTTATCCAGTTCCGGCAGCACCAGCCCCGGCGGATAGGGGCTCATCATGCCGGCGGTTTCGGTGGTGGGCTTGGTCTCGCAGGCCGACATGTTCTCGTTGTCGCCGGTAGCGCCCACCCGCATCGTCCTGAAGGGCCAGATGTAGAGCGTCTTGCCTTGGGCGTCGGCAAACACCGGCCCCTCAAGTTCGGTTGGCACCACCTGGAAACCGGGCGGCATGGGCACGCGGATATAGTCCTCGCGAACCCCGGTGTTCTTGGCCGCGTTCTTGGCCGCGTCCGCGGCGAACGCGGCAGACGGCAGCGCCGCGGCTGCGAGCAGAGCCGCGAGGACTGTGAGGTTCCGCATGCTTACACCCTGATGTCTCAAACGAGGATCTCGCCGATCTCTTTCGACGTGTTGTTGGACTGGGTGCCCCAGGAGGCGTTCTCCAGGCCGAACACCTTCATCGCGGTATAGCCGAGGCGCGTGCCCTGGCCGCCGTTGCCGGCGATGTGCAGGCCGGTCTTGAGCTTGCCGCCGGCGCGGCCGGCCGTGAACATCGGCAGGCCGTCGATCTGGTGGAGGCGCGCCAAGGACTGGTCGGTCGAGGCATAGATCAACACGTTGTCGAGCAGGGTGCCGTCACCTTCCTTCATGGCCGCGAAGGCGTTCACGTACTGCGCCCACAGCTCCATCTCGCGGCGGATGAACCAGGACACTTCTTTCTGGTAGCCGAGCTGCGGGTCGATCGGCTCCTCGTGGGTCGCGGTGTGGTGCGGCTTGTCATAGCCGGGCTTGGTGGTGGCCGCCTGCTGGGCGGCGATCGCCATGTTGAACACGCGGGTCTGGTCGCAGGCCACCGCCATGACCATGAGGTCGGTCATCATCTTGTGGCGCTGGCCGACCAGTTCGTAATCGAGGCCGGGCTTGGCGTCTTCCGCCGGCGCCTTGGCGGGATGGCAGGCGGCGCGCGGTTCGGGCTTCTTGAGCTGCTGGTCGAACTGCCGCTCGAGGTCGCGCAGGCCGCTGAAGTACTGGTCGATACGCGCCTTGTCTTCGGCGCCGACGACCTTGTCGAGTTCCTTGGTGCGGTCGAGCACGCCGGTCAGCACGCTCTTGCGCACCATGGTGCGGGCGCTGGGCTTGAAGTCGGGCAGGTTCGGATCCTGGAAGTCCTCGCCGAACAGCTTGGAATAGAACTGCAGCGGCGACCAGTCGGCGATGTTCACCGACTTCGCGTTCTCATAGGAATAGCTGTCGCGGACGTTACCGGTGGCGGTGGCGGTGATGGTCTGGAACCGCGTCGTGCTGCTGATCTTCTTGGCGATGGTGACGTCGATGGTCTCGCCCGGCAGGTCGGTCTGGTTCGCCGGCGCGATCCCGGCGCGCATGATCACCCAGCCGGTCTTGTGGCAGAGGTTGGGCGCCGCATCGCGGAAACAGTCGAAGCCGGTGAACAGGTTGATGTGCTTCTGGATCGGCGCGAGGGACTGGATTTCCTCGGGCAGGTCGAAGTTGGCGCCGGTCTTCTTGGGGACGAACACCGCCTTGTTGAGGCCGAGGCCCCAGCCCCAGGTGCCGAACCGCACCGGGAGCGGCGATCCGTCCGCCATGGCGGTGCCGTTGCCGTTGAGGAACACGTTGAGCAGCGGCAGCGCCACGCACACCGCGGTGCCGTCAAGCAGGCCGCGCAGCACGCGCCTCCTTGAAGTGTTGGGGCGGTTGATCCCGTTCATGACAATCTCCCTCATGTTCATTTCGCGACCGTTTGCTGGCCGGCGTCCGCGGTTTTCACCGCAGCCGGGGTTTCCACGACTTCAGTGAAGGCATCGCTCAGCGCGATCATCCGGAGCAGGTCCGGCACGCGGTATCCGGCCTGGGCGAAGGCCGCGCTCAACGCATCGACCGCCGGTGTGTCGCTGTTCGACAGCGGTCCACCGGTGCCGAAACTGTAAAGGCGCTTGACCAGGCAGGATGCGAGCTGCGGATGATCGTGCAGCGCCGCGCCCAGCCCCTCGGAGGAACTGAAGGTCTTTCCGTCCAGGCTGCCCGAGGTGTCGAGCTTCACGCCCTTTTCGCTGTCGCGGTAGCGGCCGGCGCCGTCGAAGGTCTCCAGCGCCAGGCCGATGGGATCCGTGATCTTGTGGCACCCGGCGCAGACCGGGTTGACGCTGTGGCGTGTCAGGCGCTCGCGCGCCGTGCGCAGCGTCGGATCCGGGTTCTCCACCGCGGAGAAATCCACATTGGGCGGCGGCGCGGGAACCTTCTGGCATAGCAGCGTTTCGCGCAGCGCCTTGCCGCGCTTGGTGGCCGAGCTGCGCGCCGGATGCGAGTGCAGCGCGAGGAAGCTGATCTGCGACAGGAGGCCCGCGCGATGAGCATCCGGCGGGAACTCATAGGCCGACCAGCCGGTGGCCGACGGCACGCCGTAAACCGGCGCCAATGTCGGCGAGATGAAGGTGTTGCGGGTGAGGAACAGATCGCGGTAGTCGCCCTTGCGGGTGATCAGGTGATCGACCACCGTGCGCAAGGTCTGTTCGCGCGCATCCACCAGGGTCTGGCCGGTGATCATCGGATAGGTCTTGGGGTCCTTGGCCGTGACCGCGAACTCCTCGAAAGCGAACATGTCGTCGAAGAAGGCGCGCACACCGGCCTCAAGGCGCGGGCTGGCGATCATCCTGTCGACCGCGGCGGCGCGGCCTTTCTTGGTGTAGAGCGCGCCGCTCTCGGCGGCCGTGAGCAGTTCGTCGTCCGGCGCCGCGTCCCACAGGAAGAACGAAAGGCGCGACGCCAACGCATAAGACGTCAACCGGCGCTGGCCGGAGTGCGCGGGATCGGGCTCGGTGCTGTCGGTGATCAGCAGCACCCCCGGATCCAGCAGCATGCCTTCGATGACGGTGGCGAGGCCGGCGTAGAAGTCCTTGAGGTCGGCAGCGCCCTTATGGGCGTTACCGGTCAGTTCGGCCACCATGGCGTCGGGCAAGGCATGACGATACAGGAGACGGCCGGTCTGGCGGATGAACTTGGCCGCGCAGGCGTCGTCCGCGTTCTCTAAAGATTGAGGCTTGCAGGGCACGAGGAAATCGCGGCGCGGCGCCGTGCGGTCGCCAAGGTTGCCCTTATCGACGACCTGGGCCGCGACCGACGAGGCGCTGCGCTGCAACTGTTGGAATTCCCCGGCGGTCATGCCGGTCGAGGACGCGCCGGACGCCAGCAGACCGTCGGTGCGCGGCAACGGCGCGAACGGCTCGCCGACACTGAGATCGGAGCCGAAGACGTAGGCGATGGTGTTGGTGTACTGACTTTGCGTCAGGCGCCGCACACGCGCCGGCGTGCCGGCATACTGTGGGGCGGACGCCACAGCGGACGTCTTGACGGGCGCGCGGCCGGACGAGGTGTCCGAGCAGCCCGCCAGACCGAAGCCGGCCGCAAGGCCCACTGCACACGCATAGGCACGCGAAGACAACAACTTCACCTGACGTAACCCTCCTCACGAACAGGGAGCAGGCCACGGCCGGAGGCGACCAGCGTCGCGCCGACCGGCTCTCCCACGGTCTTCTTCCTCGCCTCCCAACAGGCGCGGCTATGAGGATAACTCATAGTGTGGGGGTGGAATCACCAATCTCCGGAATGACTCCATGATTAAACATGGCCGAAAACGACCATAATCGTGAATTATCAGTGGGTTATGGAATTATTTGACGCGGTGCAAAAAGTCGTCCGCCGCGGGGAAGATGACCGGGCGGACAGGCCGAGGGGTCATAAAGAGGGACTCCGGCCGGCAAGATGCGTGCGACGGTTGCCGGCATGGCCGGCGCCGCAGCTATTTGGCGGCGCTGGACTCCGGCGACGCAGCGTCCCGGTTCGGCGATTCTTCCCTGGCCGGACCGGATCCCCAGGACTTCACGAAATCCTCAACCCGCGTGATTTCGGCCACAAGCTTGTCCAACGCCGCTTTCGCTTCCTCCGCGGTTTCGACCTTCAGCTCGATCAGCCGTGCGATCTCCATGCTGTGCGTGGCGCCGAACTGGAGACAAAGTCCCTTGATCCCATGCGCGGTGCGTTTTGTCTTGATGATGTCGTTCGCCGCTATTTCTCCCTCCATCTGACCGCAGTACTCGCGCAGGTTTTCCATGAACAGCCTAAGGATGCGCCCGCATTCCTCGGCCCCGATGTCTTCCGAAAGCATCGCTAGGAATGCCGCATCGATGGCAGGAGCCGGTGGCCCATGCTCCTCTCCCGTCATTTGGCACCCCTCACTTCCTGCAGGAACGATTCTACCTGTTGGGAGAGCATCTCGCCGTTGCGGCTGAGTTCACCGGCGGCAGACAGAACCTGGCCGGCGGCGCCTCCGGTTTCCTCGGCGGCGTGCAGGACGCCGTCGATATTGGCTTTGACTTCGCTCGAGGCCCGCGACGCCTCGGAGACATTGCTGGCGATGCTGACCGTCGCCGCGGATTGCTCCTCGATGGCGGCGGCGATCGCGGTCGAGATCTCCTTCACCTTGTCGATCGAAGAGGTCACGGCGCTCATGGCGCCCGAGGACTGTTGCACCGCGGACTGGATGGCGCGGATCTGGCCTTCCACATCCTGGGTGGCGCGGGCGGTTTGAGCCGCCAGCGCCTTGACTTCGGACGCCACCACCGCGAACCCCTTGCCGGCGTCACCCGCGCGGGCCGCCTCGATGGTCGCGTTCAGGGCGAGAAGGTTGGTCTGCTCGGCGATGTCGCTGATGAGTTTGACGACCTCGCCGATCTTTCGTGCGGCGTCGTCCAATCGCTTGACGTGGCCGGCGGTGCTTTGCGTCTGCGCCACGGCCTCCTCGATCGCCGTGGTCGAGTTGATCATGCGCTGATTTATTTCACTGAACGACGCCGAGAGTTCCTCGGTCGCCGCGGCGACGGTATTGGAGTTCTGCGCCGTCTGTTCCGAGGCCGCCGCGACCGATCCGGCCTGCGACACCGCCAGTTGCGACGTCTTCGACATCGAGGAGGCCGTGGCCTGGAGTTCGGTCGCCGCGGCGGCGACGTTGCGCACCAGTTCGCCGATCCGCCCCTCGAAATGCTCCGCCAGTTGCAGCATCGCGGCGCGGCGCGCGGTTTCGTTTGCGGCTTTCTGCTCTTCCTGCTCGCGCTCAAGGCGAGCCTTCTCTTCGACATTGCGCTGGAACACCAGGAGCGCCCCCGCCATGGCTCCGATCTCGTCCTGGCGGTCGGCATAGGGAACGGTGACGTAGCGTTCGCTCCGCGCCAATGACGACATGACCGCAAGCAGGTTGTCCAAGGGGCCGAACAGCTGGGCGCGCGAGTAGAGAGGGATGGCCGCCACAAGCAAGCTCGTGACGATGGCGATGACGAGGATCTTTTTGGTGGAATAGCGGGCGTCGTCGATCTCGACGTCATTCATCTCTTTTGAATAGGCCTCGATCTTGTCGCTCAGATCGCCCTGCGCTTTTTCCAGCGTCGCGAACGACCGCAAGAACGCCGGCAGCGCTCCCGCGGCGGCGCTGCCGCCGGACTTGACATCCGCACTTGCCAGTTCCCCAAACCTTCTGGCCTCGTCGCCGTAGGCTTTTAACGCCGGCTCGATCTTCTGCACCGCGGCGCGCAGGTCCGGAGCCAGAGGCAGCGCGAGATTCTTCCGGAGATCGCCGATGAAGGCCCCGATATGTTCATCAGCCTCGGCCTGCGCCTCGGCCACCATCTGCGCGTCCTTCAGCTGCACGCCCAGCGTCGCCTTGAGGACGTCCGCGCGAATCGCGTCGTGCATCATGTCGCCGTCCATGTGCTGGCGTAAGAGCGTCTGCGCGCCCTGGACCTCGACGATGTGCGCGGTCATTCCCGACATCATCGTGTAATTGGCGAACGCGGCGTAAATCGTGATGACGATCGCGGCGAGCGATACGATCATGAATTTTGTCTTGAGCGCCAAGGAGGACATAGGGATTTTTCCTATACGGATTTAGCGGAAGAAGGCGAGCGGGCTGAGTTCGAACCGCAGCCCGGCGACCAGGCCGGTTGGGACGCCGGCGTCGAAGCCGGGGTGAAAGATCGCCTGAAAGTCGGGCTGGACCGTGAGCCAGGGCGCGATCACCGCGCGGTAAGAAACTTCGACGATTCTTTCGATATGGCTGGGGCTTCGGCCGGAAGAGACGGCCAGGCCGCGGTATGGATTCCCGGCGTGGGCCGTGCCGACTGCGATGCCGACCTTGTCATCGGGGCGGAATGGGAGCGCGCCCGTGGCGACCAGGCCCGCCCCAACGTAAACAGAGACCGGATTGAACGCGGGAGCCGCCGCCCCCGCCCGCACGTAGGCTTCAAGACTGGGGCCGTCGCCCTCCCAGATCATGCCGCTGAGCGATCCATAGACGCCGGCGTTGCCGGTGTTGGTGGTCGGAAGCGGGCGCGCGGCGGTGCGCAAATCGGCGAAGCGGGCGGTATAGGTCCAGGCGCCCAGGTTGGCTTTGCCGCCGCTCCATAGGTACTGGACTTCGCCGGTGACGAGCGCCCCGTCGCTCTTGCTCAATTTAACCGCGGTGCGCTTTGGGTGTGCGGGATCCCCGGGGACGCCGTCGAGGACCGCGATCATGGCCGTGAAACCCGAGGGATCCCGCCAGGCAACGCGCGCGGCGAGCGATGTCACCGGAAAGATCGAGGGTCCGTTCAACCCGGTCTGGCCGAAATCGGTGCCGATGCCCTGGGACGCATTCAGGAACAGGGCCGACGGCGGCGTGACGTCGAATTCGGCGTTGAGATCGTAGAGCCCGGCGCGGAGGGAAAGCCGGTCCTCCAGGAAGTTCTGCTGGTACCAGGCT
>JAYRKL010000005.1:0-233065 GCA_041905795.1 Rhodospirillaceae bacterium
TGAACCGGAAATGCGACCGGCCCCGTCCGCGAGGACGGCGCCGTTTTGCTTTTGGCCGGTGGCGATGGGAATTAAATGTACCAGGTACATTTAATTCGCCGGTGATGGCGTGCGCGGCTAGAGCGCCTTACCGGCCGCTTCGCTGGGTTTCTTAGCGCTGCGGACATCGAGGGTCAGGCGGATGTTCTGCAGCAGGATGCCGGAGTTCGAGCGGAAACTCAGCGCTTTATAATACTGGGCCAGGGCCCGGTCGTACTGGTTCAGGTAGAAATAGATATTGGCCAGGTTGTTGTAGGACTGCCACTGGCGCGGCGACATCTCGATGGCCTGGAGGCAGGCTTCCATGGCGTCGGAATACTGGGTCAACCCGGTCAGGCCGATGCAGAGGTTGTTGAGCGCGGCGGCGTGGTTCTCGGCGGTGAGGTCGCCGGTGCGCAGGGCGGCGCGGGTGCGCTCGGTGCCCTTCTGCCACTCCTTGGCGTCCAGCATCAGCGCGGCGTCGCTGACCCAGCCGTTAGCCGGTTTGAAGGATTGCGCGCCGGCCTGGGGCGCGGCGGCTGCGATGGCGGCGGCGACGGCCGCAACAAGAAGCTTGGGCTTCATGGTCTCCTTCCTCCTGACCCGAAGTAGGTGGGTAATAATACCGCCAAAAGCCCCCTCCGCTCAACCGGAGGGCATGGCAGGGTTGTATAAAATTACCGGGAGAAGCCTGGAATCATATATTATTTTCCCCCGGCCCGGGGAAAAGAGGACTGAATTCGCGCGTCCCTCGCCTATCTTGCCCAGCCGGCCTCCTGACGTTTTGGCATAAGAGTTTCCGCCCATGACCATCGATCTCGACATCCTCGCCGACCTGGAACGGAAGGTGCTGTGGCTGGCGAGTTGGACCATCCACAACGCCAATCACATCCGCCCCAACAAGGACGGCGTGAAGGTCGGCGGTCACCAGGCCTCGTCGGCCTCCCTCAACACCATCCTCACCGCGCTCTATTTCAATGTGCTGCGGCCGGAAGACCGGGTGGCGGTGAAGCCCCACGCCAGCCCGTCGTTCCACGCCATCCAGTACCTGATGGGCCTTCAGACCCAGGACAAGCTCGAGGCCTTCCGCGGCTACAAGGGCGTGCAGAGCTACCCCTCGCGCACCAAGGACGTGGACGACGTCGACTTCTCCACCGGTTCCGTCGGCCTGGGCGTGGCGCAGACGCTGTTCTCATCGCTGGTGCAGGACTATGTCCGCGCCCACGGCTGGCTCAAGTATCCTGACGGCCGCATGATCGCCCTGATCGGCGACGCCGAGATGGACGAAGGCAATATCTTCGAAGCGCTGCTGGAAGGCTGGAAACACGGCCTGCGCAATTGCTGGTGGATTATCGACTACAACCGCCAGAGCCTGGATTCAACGATCCGCGAAGGCCTGTGGCAGCGCTTCGAGAACATGTTCAAGGATTTCGGCTGGGACGTCGTCGTCCTGAAATTCGGCTCGCTGCTCAAGGCCGCGGGCAAGGAACCCGGCGGCGACAAGCTGCTGGAGTGGATCGACAAGTGTCCCAACCAGCTCTACTCCGCCCTCACCTATCAAGGCGGCGCCGCCTGGCGTAAGCGCCTGTTGGACGAAATCGGCGATCAGGGTCCGGTGACGAAGCTGATCGAAAAGCGCAGCGACGACGAACTCGCGCGCCTCATGACCAACCTCGCCGGCCACGACCTGCCGACCCTGGTGGACGCTTTCAACGCCATCAAACACGACAAGCCGGTATGCTTCATCGCCTACACGGTCAAGGGCCACGGCCTGCCCTTGGCGGGCCATAAGGACAACCACTCCGGCCTCACCACCCCGGCGCAAATCGAGGCTTTCAAGGCGGCCATGAACGTGCGCCCCGGCCATGAGTGGGACAAGTTCGAAGGCATGAAGACGCCGCCGGCGGAGCTGGAGAAGTTCCTGGCCAAGGTGCCGTTCTACGCCAAGGGCCGGCGCCGCTTCGAAGCGCCCCATGTGGAAACGCCCGCCGAAATCGCCATCCAGGTGGCGCCTTCGATGTCGACGCAGCAGGGCTTCGGGCTGTTGATGAACGAAATCGGCCGCCAGAGCACGGATTTCGCCGGCCGCGTCGTGACCACGGCGCCTGACGTGACCGTCTCCACCAACCTCGGCGCCTGGGTCAACCGTCGCGGCCTGTTCGCCAAGGATGAACTGGCCGACACCTTCAAGGCCGAGCGCGTGCCGTCCACCTACAACTGGTCGTTCTCGCCCAAAGGCCAGCACCTGGAACTGGGCATCGCCGAATCAAACCTGTTCATCGCTCTGTCGGCGTTCGGTCTGTCGTACTCCATCCACGGCGAGCGGCTGTTCCCCATCGGCACGCTCTACGATCCGTTCATCGCCCGCGGCTTGGACGCCATGAACTACGCTTGTTACCAGGACGCCCGCTTCATCCTGGCGGCGACGCCGTCCGGCATCACCCTGGCGCCGGAAGGCGGCGCCCACCAGTCCATCGGCACGCCGCTGATCGGCATGGCGCAGCCGGGCCTGACCTCGTTCGAGCCCGCCTTCATCGATGAACTCTCGGCGATCCTGTGCTGGTCTTTCGACCACCTGCAAAAGCACGACACGGATGGCGAGCAAGGCGCCAACTGGCTTTCGGACGATACCGGCGGCTCGGTCTATCTGCGCCTGTCCACCCGTCCGGTCGAGCAGGTTAAACGCACCCTCGACCCCGACATGAAGCGCGACGTCGTCGACGGCGCCTATTGGATGCGCAAACCCGGCCCCAACTGCGAAGTGGTGGTGGCCTATTGCGGCGTGATCGCGCCGGAGGCCATCGACGCGGTTGGGCTCATGGCCGAGGACCGCCGCGACATCGGCCTCCTGGCCGTCACCTCGCCCGACCGCCTCCATGCCGGCTGGATGGCCGCGACCCGCGCCCGGGAAGCCGGGCTGGTGCATGCGCGCTCGCATATCGAACGGCTGCTCGCCGGCCTGCCGCGCAACTGCGGCCTGGTAACGGTGATCGACGGCCATCCCGCCAGCCTGTCCTGGCTGGGCGCGGTGGGTGGGCATCGCGTGCGGGCCTTGGGGGTCGAAGCTTTCGGCCAGACCGGCACCCTCGCCGACCTCTACCGCCACTACGGCATCGACACCAACGCCATCATCGCCGCCGCCCAGGGGATCGCCGAAGGCCGCCCGATCCGGCACCTTAAGCTAATGGGATAATTCGTTTTCTGGCCGCGCAAGAAACCTTGCCGGGCGCCGTCTCTTATAGAGAGTGCGGCCTCTGAGTCGGGCCCGCAATCGGGCTATACTGCCGGAACGGTGCATGGTTCCGCAGTTCAAGGTTTAAGTATGTTCGGTAAGTTATTGACGGGCCTCCTGGTTATCGCGGCCGTGCCGGCTCTGGCCGCCGCCGAGGATCCGCGTGCGCCGGTCCCGGTCACGCCCGCCGACGTCTCGCACTATGACTGCGCCGCCGCCGCCGGATCCGGCGCCAAACGCGCGCTGCATATCGGCCAGGTGATCCTGGGCCGTTACTACGAATGGAACGAGACCTACGGCGGCGATGACGGCGCGACCTTGCTGTGCATCGGCATGCGGGTGCCCGAAGCCCGGTCCCTGACCGCGGCGGAGGCCAAGACCTTCCTCGCCCAGTCGGCCGCCATCGGCGCCCCCACCCCGGCCGCGGCCTCGACGCCGGGCATCGAGAGCCAGGCCGGCGGTCTCGACGCCGTGCCCGAGCCCGCCAAGCGCGTCCGCAAGGGCGCGCCCACGATGCCCGACAGCGATCTTCCGCCGGTGCCGGCGGAACACCGCCCCGGCGATCCGAATTTGCCGAACCCCGTGGCGCCCGCGCCGGAAAAACCCGCCGACCAGCCGTCCCAACCCAACGCCTGGGAAAAGAGCGCGGCCGGCGACCCGCGCAGCGAACTGAACGCCGACTCGGTGCAGTCCTATCCCTACAACACCATCGGCTACTTCACGGTCACCTACCCCAATAACGCCAGCTTCCGCTGCACCGGCACGCTGGTCAGCGCCTACGTCGCCCTCACCGCCGGGCATTGCATTCACAACAACAGCCGCGGCGGCTGGGTGACGGCGGTGCGCTTCTACCCGGGGCAATATGTCTCGGCGTCCGGCTCCATCGTCCGCCCTTACGGCAGCAACGCCGCGCTCGCCAACCTCAAGACCACGGAGAACTGGACCCAGATCTCCGGACCCGAAGAATTCAATGTGACGGACTACCGCTACGACTACGCCGCGATCCAGTTTTCCCAGCCATTCACCCACACCGCGACCTTCATACCCGTGGTCTATGGTTCAACGATCGGGACCGCCAACAACGCCGGCTATCCGGGCAACCTCAAGGATTCAACGGTCACGCAATACGGCATGTTCTTCGATTCCGGCACGGAGACGTCGGATTCCATCGCCGGTCTGCGCCGGACGCATGTCCGCGAGTTCGCGATCTACTCCAGCGGCGGCGATTCCGGCAGTCCGTTCTGGTACCTGGATCAGACCCGGCGCGGCCTCATGGGCTCGCTGTCCTACAGCAGCGAGGACGACACCACCGGTGCCGTCTCGTCGGGCGGTCCCTGGTACGATTCCCAGAGCCAGAACCTGATCGCCAGTTGGGTGTCCTGGACGCCGACGAGCACCTCCAGCCTGTCGACCACCGGCCTCAAGGTCGGCGCCGTGGTTTCCTCGGCCTCCGCCGCGTCCCAGTCGTTCCTGCGCTTCTACAACTCCGGCACCACCGCCGCGACCGTGTCGGTGACCCTGTCCGACTACGCCACCGGCGCACCGCTGGCCCAATGGACCAGCCCGTCGATCGCGCCCGGGGCCTCGCCCCAATACGCCATCAGCGCCATCGAGGCCGCCGCCACGCCGTCGTTCACCAAGCCGGCCTACTACTCCATCGCCGTCCAGAGCGGCTTCACCGGATCGTTCCAGCATGTCCTCTGGCGGGTCTCCGACGGTTCCCTCACCAACCTGTCGACCTGCGACTCATTGCCGACGGCCGCGCGTACCACCCTGGTCAACGTCCATTCTTCCCTGCTGCAGTCGGGATATCCAAGCCAGGTGGTGGTGTTCAACACCGGCGCCGCCGCCGCCAACGCCACGCTCGGGATCTACGACGCCGCCACCGGCGTCCGCATCGGCACCTATGCCGCCAACGGCGTTCCGGCCAACGGCCAGGTGTTCATCACCACCGCCAATCTGGAAAACGGCGCCGGCATCGGCGCCAACGGCCGCTACCACTACAATATCAAGATCGAGAACGCCTTCACCGGCTTCCTCCAGCATCTTGTGAACAACCAGCAATCGGGCGTGACCACCGACATGACCGGAGTTTGCCCCCTCGTCAAAACCGCGGGCTGAGGCGGTTACCGTTTGAGGCTATTTGTTACGAACCGAAACGCGCTGTTCATAGTGACAATCCAGCGGTTGCGTTAGAGTACCGAAAGCATCTTTCCGGCGCATTCGACGCCGGGGATGCACACACCCGAAAGTATGAATTCCGATGAACGACCGCGCCCCTCAAGACAGTCCCAAACAAGACCAGCCGCGCAGCTGGCGGCAAAAAGCGGCCGCGTCCGTCGGGACTTTCAAAAAGTCCTCCAAGTGGCGCTGGATGCTGCCGTGGGGGCTGGCCGCCATGGGCGTGGCCGTGACCATCGCCTGGATTCTGGAACCATCGCCGCAGCCCCAGTTCGGCATGCGCCAGCGCGTCGCCATGCGCGGCGGCCCGGGCGGACCGCCGGGTGGCGGCCCTCCCGGTTTCGGGCCGGGCGGCGGCGGTTTCAAATCCGGCGGCGGCGGCAAGGCCGGCATGGCCGCGGACGCCACCAAGGCGCGGCGTCAACCGGGCGAGGACAACGGCACCGCGGTCGGCGCCGCGGTCGCCGCGACCGGCGACATCGACATCATCCTCAATGCGCTCGGCACCATCACCCCGGCGGCCGTGGTCGCGGTGCGTCCGCAGATCGGCGGCCAGCTGCAGGAGGTGGCGTTCAAGGAAGGCCAGGTCGTGCATCAGGGCGATTTCCTCGCCCAAATCGATCCGCGCCCCCACGAACTGCAATTGCGCACCGCCCAGGCCAGCCTGGCCCGCGACAAGGTGCTGCTGGAGAACGCGAGCCGCGACCTGGTGCGCTACCAGACCCTGCTCGAACAGAACGCCGCCTCCTCGCAGCAGGTCGACACCCAGAAAGCCGCGGTCGCCCAGTACACCGCCGCCGTCGCCAACGATCAGGTGCAGATCGACACCGCCAGGCTCAACCTGACCTATGCCCGCATCACCGCGCCGCTGACCGGGCGCATCGGCCTGCGCCAGGTGGACCCCGGCAACTATGTCACCGCCGGCGATGCAAACGGCATCGCCGTCATCACCCAGCTCAGCCCCATCACCGCGCTGTTCACCATCCCGCAGGACAATCTGCCGACCATCCAGGCGCGCATCCGCCAGGGCGCGACCCTGGAAGTGGACGCCTATGACCGCACCAACACCACCAAGCTGGCCGCCGGCAGGCTCAATTCCCTCGACAACCTGATCGACGTCTCGACCGGCACCATCAAATTGCGCGGCGTCTTCGGCAACGAGGACGCGTCGCTGTTCCCCAACCAGTTCGTCAACATCCGCCTGCTGGTGAGCACGGTCCACGACGCCGTGGTGCTGCCGCCGTCCGCCGTGCAGCACGGCGCGCCCGGCGCCTATGTATTCCTGATCAAGCCCGACAACACCGTCGCCATCCAGCCGGTCAAGACCGGCGCCTCCAATGCCAACATGGTGCAGATCCTGTCGGGCGTGAAGCCCGGCGAACAGGTGGTCATCGACGGCATCGACAGGATGAGGGAAGGCACCGAGGTCTATGTGCCCAACCCGCCGGTGGACGCCACCAAGGTGGCGGTGGAAGCGCCCAAGGAGGCCGGCCCCGCCGACGCCGCGCCCGCCGGCGACAGCACACCGGCCGCCGCCGGCGACAAGCGCGGGCCCGGCCTGCGCCGCCGGCCCCCGGGGGCCGAAGGAGCGCCGCCTGCCGCCAAGACGCCCTAACGGGGCACCGGGTCCATGAATCCCTCACGCATCTTCATCCTGCGGCCGGTGGCGACCACCTTGTTCATGGCCGCCATCCTGCTGGTGGGCGCGGTCTCTTTCCGCTACTTGCCGTTATCGGCCCTGCCCGACATCGACTATCCCACCATCCAGGTGCAGACCTTCATGCCGGGCGCCTCGCCCGAAGTGATGGCCACCGCCGTCACCGCGCCGCTGGAACGCCAACTGGGCCAGATGCCGGGCCTGACCCAGATGCTGTCGGTGAGTTCCGCCGGCGCCTCGGTAATCACACTGGAATTCTCGCTCGACGTCAGCCTCGACGCGGCGGAACAGGAGGTGCTGGCCAAGATGAACGCCGCCGGCAACCTCCTGCCCCAGGACCTGCCGGCGCCGCCGATCTTCCACAAGTACAATCCCGCCGACGCGCCGGTGCTGACCCTGGGCGTGACCTCGCCGACCTTGCCGCTGACCACCATCTCCGACATCGCCGACAGCCGCATCGCCACCAAACTGGCGCAACTGCCGGGCGTCGGCGTGGTCAATCTCTCCGGCGGCAACCGGCCGGCGGTGCGCATCCGCGCCAACCCGCGCCAGTTGGCCGCGTATGGCCTCAATCTCGACGACCTGCGCACCACCATCAGCAACGCCAACGTCAACACCCCCAAGGGCACTTTCGACGGCGCCACCCGGGCCTACACCATCAACGCCAACGACCAGATCCGCGACCCCCAGGAATATCGCGACCTGATCATCGCCTATCGCAACGGCGCACCGGTGCGGCTCTCGGACGTGGCCACGGTCGACACCGCCGCCGAGAACGACAAGCTCGGCGCCTGGGTCGGCACCACGCCCGCCATGATCGTCAACGTCCAGCGCCAGCCCGGCGCCAACGTCATCGCCGTGGTCGACCAGGTCCACAAGGTCCTGCCCCAGATCAGGGCGGCGCTGCCGCCGTCGATGGACCTGCAGGTCCTCACCGACCGCACCACCACCATCCGCGCCTCGGTGGCCGACGTCGAGTTCGAACTGGCCCTGGCGGTGGTGCTGGTGGTGCTGGTGATCTACCTGTTCCTGCGCAGCGTGCCGGCCACCATCATCCCCAGCCTGTCGGTGCCGCTGTCGCTGGTCGGCACCTTCGCCTTCATGTACCTGGCCGACTTCAGCCTCAACAACCTGTCCCTCATGGCGCTCACCATCGCCACCGGTTTCGTAGTCGACGACGCCATCGTCATGATCGAGAACATCTCCCGCTATATCGAGAAGGGCGAAGATCCGCTGGCGGCCGCCTTGAAGGGCGCCGAGCAGATCGGTTTCACCATCATCTCGCTGACCGTGTCGCTGATCGCCGTCCTGATCCCGCTCTTGTTCATGGGCGACGTGGTCGGGCGCCTGTTCCGCGAATTCGCCATCACGCTCTCGGTCACCATCCTGATCTCGGCGGTGGTGTCCCTGACCCTGGTGCCCATGCTCTGCGCCAAGATACTCAAGCCGCACAGGCATGGCGACCTCAACCGGGTCATGCAGAAGGCCGAGGACTGGTTCAACCGCCTGATCGCCGAATACGGCCGTGCCCTGGAATGGGTGCTGGACCGCAGCCGCGCCACCTTGCTGGTGGCGGTCGGCACCTTGTTCGTGACCGCGATCCTGTGGGTGCTCATTCCTAAAGGATTTTTCCCGGTGCAGGACACCGGCGTCATCCAGGGCATCACTGAGGCGCCGCAGTCGATCTCCTACGGCGCGCTGGTGGAACGCCAGACCGCCCTGGCCGCGGCGGTCATGAAAGACCCGGACGTGGAAAGCGTGTCGTCGTTCATCGGCGTCGACGGCACCAATGTGACGCTCAACAGCGGCCGCATGATGATCAACCTGAAGCCCCACGCCGACCGCGACACCAGCGCCACCGAGATCATCCGGCGCCTGAACGCCCGGGTGAAGGAGGTCTCCGGCATCAAGCTCTACATGCAGCCGGTCCAGGACCTGACCATCGAGACCAGCGTCAGCCGCACCCAGTATCAGTTCGTGCTCGAGGACGCCAACGGGAGCGAACTGGCGGAATGGGTGCCGCGGGTGGTGGAGCGCCTCGCGCGCCTGCCGGAACTCGCCGATGTGGCCAGCGACGCCCAGAACAGCGGCCTGTCCGCCTATGTCGAACTGGACCGCGATTCCGCGACCCGGCTGGGCATCTCCTTCGCCACCATCGACAACGCGCTCTACGACGCCTTCGGCCAGCGCATGGTCTCGACCATCTTCACCCAGACCTCCCAGTACCGGGTGATCCTGGAATCCGACCCCAGGCTGCAGAACACCCTGGACTCCCTGGGCTCGCTTTACGTGCCGTCGTCGGGCGGGCAAGTGCCGCTCTCGGCCGTGGCCAAGATCAGCGAACGCGCCGCCCCCCTGCAGATCAATCACCTGCACCAGTTCCCGGCCAATATCGTGTCCTTCAACCTCTCGCCCGGCACGTCGCTGGGCCAGGCCGTGGACGCGATCGTCAAGGCCGAGAAGGACATCGGCTTGCCGCCGTCGGTGCTCACCAGCTTCCAGGGCGCGGCGCTGGCGTTCCAGGCATCGCTGTCCAACGAGATCTACCTGATCGTGGCCGCCATCATCACGGTCTATATCGTGCTGGGCGTGCTGTACGAGAGCTTCGTCCATCCGGTCACCATCCTCTCCACCCTGCCCTCGGCCAGCGTCGGCGCCCTCCTGGCGCTGATCCTGTTCCGCATGGACCTAGGCGTGATCGGCATCATCGGGATTGTTCTGTTGATCGGCATCGTCAAGAAGAACGCCATCATGATGATCGACTTCGCCCTCGACGCGGAGCGCAACGAAGGCCTGAAGCCGCGCGAGGCCATCACCCAGGCCTGTTTACTTCGCTTCCGTCCCATCCTGATGACGACCATGGCGGCGCTGCTCGGCGCCCTGCCGCTGATGGTCGGCGGCGGCGTCGGGTCGGAACTGCGCCAGCCCCTGGGCGTGGCCATCGTCGGCGGCCTGATCGTCAGCCAGATCCTGACCCTGTTCACCACGCCGGTCATCTATCTCTACTTCGACGAACTGGCGATCCGCTTCCGCGGCGACAAGAAGCCGCTGCCGCTCGATACCGACGAAACGCCCGCACCCGAACCGAAGCCCGCTGAGTAAGACCACCGAGTAAGACTGAAAGCATGAACCTGTCCCGGCCGTTCATCCTCCGGCCTGTCGCCACCACCCTGCTCACCGTCGCGGTGTTCCTGGCGGGGGCGGCGGCCTATTTCCTGCTGCCGGTGTCGTCGCTGCCGCAGGTGGATATCCCGACCATCGCCGTCTCCGCCAACCTGCCCGGCGCCAGCCCGGAAGTGGTGGCCGCGACCGTGGCCACGCCGCTCGAACGCCACCTGGGCGAGATCGCCGGCGTCAGCGAGATGACCTCGCGTTCGTCCATCGGCCAGACCCAGATCGTGCTGCAGTTCGACCAGCGCCGCGACCTCGACGGCGCCGCGCGCGACGTCCAGGCCGCCATCGAAGCCGCCCGCGCCGACCTGCCTTCGTCGCTGCGCAGCAACCCGAGCTACCGCAAGTTCAACCCGGCGGCGGCGCCGATCATGGTGCTGACCCTGCTCTCCAAGACCCGCACCCAGGGCCAGCTTTATGATCTCGCCTCCAATATCCTACAGCCGGCCCTGTCGCAGGTGAACGGCGTCGGCAACGTGCAGATCTCCGGGAGTTCGCTGCCCGCCATCCGCGTCGAACTCAACCCGCGCGCCCTGTTCAAATACGGCATCGGATTGGCGGATGTGCGCGCCGCCCTGGCGGCCGGCAACGCCAACACGCCCAAGGGCGCCATCGAGGTCGGCGAACGCCGCTACCAAATCTACGCCAATGACGTTCTCACCAGCGACGTCGACAAGGGTGCGGCCCTCTACGGTTCGCTGATCATCGCCTCGCGCAACGGCGCCGTGGTGCGGCTGTCCGACGTGGCCGAGGTCCAAGGCTCGGTCGAGGACATCCGCAACGCGGCCTATTGCGACGGCGAGCCCTGCGTCGTGCTCCAGGTCTCGCTGCAGCCGGGCGCCAACCTGATCGACACCGTCGACCATATCACCGCCCAGATCCCGCGCCTGCAATCGACCCTGCCGGTGGGCGTGCAGCTGTCCATCCGCAACGACCAGACCGCCGTGATCCGCACCTCCCTGCGCGACACCGGCCGCACCCTGGCGATCTCGGTGTTCCTGGTCATCATGATCGTCTACCTGTTCCTGCGCAGCTGGCGGGCGGCCGTCATCCCCTGCGTCGCGGTGCCGGTGTCCCTGGTGGGCACCTTCGGCGTCATGTACCTGTTCGGCTACACCCTCGATAACATCTCGCTCATGGCGCTGACGGTGGCCACCGGATTCGTGGTCGACGACGCCATCGTCGTGCTCGAGAACACCACCCGCCATATCGAGGCCGGCGTGCCGCGGGTCAAAGCCGCGCTGATGGGCGCCAAGGAAGTGGCGTTCACCGTCCTATCCATGACCGTATCGCTCTGCGCCGTGTTCCTGCCGGTGCCGCTCATGGGCGGGCCCATTGGGCAGCTGTTCAAGGAATTCGTGGTCACCATGTCGGCGGCGCTGGTGATCTCCCTGGTGGTGTCCTTGACCACCACGCCGATGCTGTGCGCGCTCCTGCTGCGGCCCTACCGGCGCGAGGAAAGGACCCGGTTCAAGCGCTGGCTGGATGAGAAATTCGACGGCCTTCTGGACGGCTACCGGCGCAGCCTGAAGTTCGCCCTGGAAAACGGCGGCTTCATCATGTTCCTGCTGGGCATCGTCCTGGTGCTCAACTTCCATCTCTATGGCCTGTTGCCCAAGGGCTACTTCCCGTGGATGGACCAGGGCCGCATCCAGGGCGGCGTGCGCGGCGACCAGAGCGCGTCGTTCGAACTCACCCGGACCAAGATCGAGGCCTTCGAGAAGATCCTGCGCGCCGACCCGGCGGTGGAGAGCGTGCAGCTCACCACCGGCGGCAACGGCGGCGGCGGCGGCGGCGGGTTCGCGTCGGTGACCCTGAAGCCCAAATCCGAACGCAAGCTGGACACCGAGCAGGTCATCAACCGCATGCGCCCGATGCTGGCGGAAGTGCCGGGGGCCAACATGTTCCTGTTCACGCCCCAGGACATCCGCGTCGGCGGCCGGCAAGGCAACTCGCCGTTCCAGTACACGCTGCTCAGCGATGACGTCGAGATTCTGCGGGAATGGGCGCCCAAGCTGGAAACCGCCCTCAAGGACGTGCCGCAGCTCGTAGACGTGTCCACCGACCAGTCGGAACGCGGCCTGGAGACCGAGATCCAGATCGACCGCGCCACCGCCTCGCGCCTCGGCCTGACCACGTCGCAGGTGGCCAACGCACTCCAGGACGCCTTCGCCCAGCGCTCGGTCTCGACCATCTACAACCAGTTCAACCAGTACCATGTGATCATGGAGGTGGCGAAAGAGTTCTGGCAGAGCCCCGAGACCCTTCAGGACCTGTTCATCTCCACCTTCGGCCAGATCAGCGGCACTCAAGCGACGGCCGCCGCTGGCGGCACGGCCACCGCCGGGTCCACCAGCTCCGAGGCCGCCACCGCCGCGGCGGAGGCCGTGCGCAACCAGGCCACCAACCGCCTCGCCAACAGCGGCCGCGGCGCCGCGTCCACGGGAGCCGCGGTCTCCACCAGGGTCGAGACCATGGTGCCGTTCGCGGCGCTCTCGAAATACGCTTCGGGCCGCACGCCGACCTCGGTCAACCACCAGGGCCACTTCGCCGCCGTGACGGTGTCGTTCTCGGTGGCCCAGGGATATTCCTTGAGCGACGTGACCAAGGTGATCCCGCAGGTCGCCAACGAGATCGGCATGCCGCCGGCGATCCACGGCGTATTCGCGGGCACCGCCGGCGCGTTCCAGTCCTCGGCCAGCAGCGGGCCGTGGCTGATCCTCGCCGCCATCGTCACCATCTACATCGTGCTCGGGATCCTCTACGAGAGTTACGTCCACCCGATCACCATCATCTCCACCCTGCCCTCCGCCGGCATCGGCGCCTTCATCCTCCTGGGTCTGCTCAAGATGGAGTTGGGCCTGATCGCCTTCATTGGATTGATTCTGCTGATCGGCATCGTCAAGAAGAACGCGATCATGATGGTCGACTTCGCCATCCAGGCGCAGCGGGACCGCGGCCTGCAGCCGCGCGACGCTATCTTCGAGGCCAGCGTCCTGCGCTTCCGCCCGATCCTGATGACCAGCGCGGCGGCGATCCTGGGGGCGTTGCCGTTGGCCATCGGGTTCGGGGAAGGCTCGGAATTGCGCCAGCCCCTGGGCGTCACCATCCTGGGCGGCCTCCTGGCCAGCCAGGTGCTGACCATCTACACCACCCCGGTGATCTACCTGTACCTGGCGCGGTTGGGCGCCTGGCTCGGCCTGTCGCGCCGGGGTTTCACCGCCACCGCCAGACAGGGCTTCGCCGGCCTGCGCCACCGGCTGTCGCGGCGAAGCGCGGCCGGAACCTGATCCGGGGGCGGGCGGTCCCGCCCCCCGCCGATGTACCGTGAAAGCGAAAATGTGTATGCTTTTTGACAGTTTGGCTCGGGGGCACCCGGGCCGGGCGCGAGGGCCTGCGGCCCCCGCCGCAATGGCTAACCCGAGGGCGAAGCATTCAGGGGTAAGGCTATGATCCGCAGTCCGTTTTTAACCGCGCTGGCCGGCGTGATAGTGGCTTTGGCCGGGGTTTCCCCCGGGACGGCCGCGGCTGCGGAGTCGCGCAATTTCGTGGTGGGCTGGTTCACCCACGCCACCGACTCAAAGGACGGCGACTGTCCCGGCGGCGTCAACCCCGACATCACCATCCAATATATGAAGAACCTGGCCCTGCTCGGTTACACGCCGCAGCAGATCGAGGCCATGGCCCGGAAGGAACTCGACGGCGGCGACGAGATCGCCGAAGCCATGCGCCTGCGCGGGCGCGTCGACGGCAAACCGATCGAGCCCTTCACCTACCCCGAGACCGCAATCGATCCCAAGCTGGTGGGCGGCATCGGCAAGACCGGTTACGGCTTCGACCTCGACGGCAAGGACGGCCCCAACGGCTACGAAGACCCGCAAACCCGTCAAAAGGGCGTCGACAACGAGATGTTCCGGGCGCTCGGCTGCATGCGCACCTTCCGCGGTTCGCTCCAGGGCCGCCCGACCTACTGGGCCTGGGCCTGGGGACAGTTGCTGGACTCCCAGCCGGCCTGGCTGGTGAATGTCAGCGGCGAGGACCTCGGCAAGGACGGCGACGTCACGGTCACCTTCGACCGCGCGCTCACGCACCTGCGCGTCAACGCCGACGGCAATCCGCGCGAGGATTCCACCTACCGGGTCGATCCCGATCCGCGCTCGCACAACGTCTATAAGGGCGTGCTCAAGAACGGCGAGATCACCATCGCCGACGGCGGCGCTTTCCGCATGCTGCAAAACCCGTTGGTGGCGCCGGAGCTGAAACTCTCCCGCGCGCAGCTGCGCCTGACCTTGAGGAAGGACGGCACGATCTCGGCTTTCGTCGGCGGCTATCAGTCGTGGCGTGACGTCTATCTCTCCTTCGCCGGCCCCGGTCCGGCCTATGAGGCCTGCGTCACCGGCGACATCCCCGGCATCTATTACCTGCTCAAGCGTTATGCCGACGGCGATCCGGATCCCAAGACCGGCCAGAACGCCACCATCTCCACCACCTATTATCTTGAAGGTGTCCGGGCTTTCACCGTCTCCGCCGACACCAAGCCCGCCGGTCACTGAGGAAGTTCAGGAATGTTGTCTCGCACCCTTGCCGCGCTCCTCAGCTGCACCGCGCTGATCGCTTGCGCGCCCGCTGCCAAGGAAATGACCGCCAAACAAACCGCCGTGGCGCCCGTTGCCTTCACGCCCGGCGAGATGGTGATGCGCCGCCTCTCGGCCGAGCAGTACCAGAACATCGTCACCGACGTGTTCGGCCCGTCCATCGAACTGGGCGGCCGCTTCGAACCCGACCTGCGGGTCGGCGGCCTGCTGGCCGTGGGCGCCGGCACCGTGAGCATCACCGCGGTGGGCATGGAGCAGTTCGACGCCATGGCGCGCAACATCGCCGCCCAGGTGGTGAGCGACAAGAACCGCGCGCTGATGGTGCCGTGCCTGCCGGCCGATCCCAAGGCCGCCGACGACGCCTGTGTCGGCGTCTTCATGAGCCGCGTCGGCGAACTCCTGTATCGCCGCCCGCTCACCGGCGACGAACTCAAGAGCTATGTCGGCGTCGCGCGTCTCGCCACCGGCTCAACCAAGGACTTCTACGCCGGGTTGTCCACCAGCCTCGCCGCCATGCTGTCGTCGCCCAAGTTCCTGTTCCGCCAGGAGCTGGTGACGGCGAACGCCGACGGCACCTACAGCCTCGACGGCTATTCTAAGGCCTCGCAGCTCAGCTTTTTCCTGTGGAATTCGATCCCCGACCTGCCGCTGCTGGCCGCGGCGCGTAAAGGTGAACTCAACACCCGCGCCGGCATCGCCAGGCAGGTCGAACGCATGATGACCAGCCCGCGCCTGGAACACGGCGTGCGCGCCTTCTTCATCGACAACTTCGGCTTCGACGAATTCAACGGCCTCACCAAGGACGCCGTGCTGTTCCCGAAATTCAGCGCCCAGGCCGCCAACGATGCCCAGGAACAGACCCTGCGCACCATCGTCGATCTTTTGCTGAAGAACAAAGGCGATTACCGCGACATCTTCACCACCAAGAAGACCTTCCTCACCCAGGAGCTGGGCGCCATCTACCAGGTGCCGGTGGTGGACGGGAGCCCCAACGGCTCGCCCGACGCCTGGCTGCCGTTCGAATTCGCCAAGGACGATCCGCGCGGCGGCATCCTCACCCAGATGAGCTTCACCTCCCTGCACTCGCCGCCGGGCCGCGGGTCGCCGACCTTGCGCGGCAAGGCCTTGCGCGAAGTGCTGCTGTGCCAGAAGGTGCCGGCGCCGCCGGCGAACGTGAAGTTCGATATCGTGCAGGACACCAACAACCCGATCTATAAGACTGCCCGCGACCGCCTGAATGCCCATGCCATCAACCCGGTCTGCGCCGGCTGCCACAAGATCATCGACCCGCTCGGCCTCGCCCTCGAGAACTTCGACGGCGCCGGCGCCTTCCGCACCACCGAACAGGGCGTGAAGATCGACACCTCGGGTGCGTTGGACGGCGTCAAGTTCACCGGCGCCGCCGAACTGGGCCGGGTGGTGCACGACAACCCCGCCGCCACCGCCTGCCTGGTGAGCCGCCTCACCTCCTATGCCGTCGGCCGCGACGTCAAGGACACGGCCTGGCTGGAGGCGCTCAAGGCCGGTTTCGCCGCCAACGGTTACCGCCTGCCCGACCTGATGCGCGCCATCGCGACCAGCGATGCGTTCTTCACGGTCGCCGCTCCAAAGACTCAAACCGCCTCTGCCCAGTAGGTTCGCGATGACCAAGCCGATCCCCCGCCGCAACGTCCTGCGCAGCGCCACCCTCGGCGCCGCCGCCGCCCTGCCGCTGCCGTTCCTGGACTGCTTCCTGGACACTTCCGGCAAGGCCTTCGCCGCCACCGGCGCGGCGCTGCCGCACTGCTTCGGCACCTGGTGGCAGGGCCTGGGATTCACCCCCGGCCGCTGGATCCCGGACAAGGCCGGCAAGGGCTATGAGAACAAGGTCGAGCTGAAGATGTTCGACCGCTACAAGGACCGGATCAACATCATCTCCGGCACCAAGTATTTCCTCGACGGCCGCCCGCTCGAGACCCATACCACCGGCTGGCAGATCGCCTCCCAGGGCGGCATCCCCACCGGCGTCAACAGCGGCCCGTCCATCGACAGCATCATCGCCGACGCCATCGGCCGGAACACCCGGTTCCGCTCGCTGGAACTCTCGCTCGACGGCAGCCGCGCCAGCTATTCCAAGCGCGCCGGCTCCGCCAGCAATCCGTCCGAGCCCTCGCCGCTCGGCCTTTACACCCGCATCTTCGGACCCGGCTTCAAGGACCCCAACGCCGCCGACTTCACGCCCGACCCCGCCGTGGTGCTCCGCCGCAGCGTGCTCTCCTATGTCACCGACGAGCGCAAGAGCATGATGGCGCAGCTGGGCGCCGCCGACAAAGCGCGCCTCGACGAATACTTCTCCGGCCTGCGCCAGATCGAGCAGCAACTCGACATCGAACTGCAGAAACCGGCCCCGCTGGCCGCCTGCCAGGTGCCGGGCAAGGTGGACGAGATCAAGACCGGCCGCGAGGTCGGCGAAGTCACCGCCGCCAACAAGCTCATGTCCCGGCTGGCGGCGCAAGCGCTCGCCTGCGGCCAGACCCGCGTGTTCAACGTGGTCATCGGCGCCAACGGCCTGCGTCAACCCGGCAGCCAGCAGAATTGGCACATGCTCACCCATGAGGAGCCGGTGGACGACAAGCTCGGGTTCCAGAAGGAGACCACCTGGTTCATCGAGTGGGCTAACCAGCAGTTCGTGGATTTCATCGGCCAGCTGGACGCCATGAAGGAGGGCGACGGCACGGTGCTCGACCGCGTGGCGATGCTGTGGCAGACCGATCACGGCTACGCCCGCACCCACACCATGGATGCCCTACCGATCCTGACCGTGGGCAGCGCCGGCGGACGCTTGCGCACCGGCCTGCACGTGCCGGCCAACGGCGACCCCGCCACCCGCGTCGGCCTCACCCTCCAGCAGGCCATGGGCGTCTCGCTCAAGAACTGGGGCCAGCTTTCCAACGAGACCTCCAAGACCGTCACCGAAATCCTGGCATAAGGCCGACAGCCATGAAGCTTCGCCATCTCCTGCTCGCGGCCGTCTCGCTCGCCGCTTTCGATGCGCAGGCCGCCACTGCGCCCATCGCCACGCCCGAGGGCATCACCCTCGAGCCGCTGGGCAAGGACCAGGGGTACGACACCGGCAAGAAGACCGCCGCCACCCTGGGCCGCGACCAGATCGCGTTCGCCACCGCCAAGGGCCTGACGCTCTACACCTACGCCAAGGACCCCACAGGCCGGACCACCTGCGCCGCCGATTGCGCCAAGGAATGGATCCCGGCACTCGCTGACAAGGCCGCCAAGGCCTTCGGCGACTGGAGCAAGATCAAGCGCGCCGACGGCGCGCTGCAATGGGCCTATAAGGGCAAGGCGCTCTATACCTTTATCAAGGACGTCGACCCGGGCTCGGTCGGCGGCAACAGCCCGATGCGCTTCGGCGGCGCGCGTATCGACGGCGCCGGCCGCACCGTCGGCGGCGGCATCCGCGGCAGTGCCGCGCGCACCGCCGCCAAGGACGTGCCGCTGCCGGAGGACTGGAAGCCGGCCATGGCCTACCCCATCGACATGCAGGTCCCGAGCGGCCTCGGCATCCGCGAAGTCCCCGACGCCGCCGCCTGGGTGCTGGTGAACTACAAGAACCAGACGCTCTACGCCTTCGACGGCACCACCGGGAAAGATAAAGCGGCCGGCGCCGGCTGGGAGCCCGCCCCCGCGCCGCTGCTGGCCGAAGCCGCCGGCGACTTCGGAGTCACCGTGCGCGACGACGGCATCAAGCAGTGGACGTACAAAGGCAAGGGTCTTTACACCTACGCCGGCGACTTGATGATCGGCGACGCCAACGGCTCCGCCATCGACAGGAACTTCAGCCCCGCCGCCGTCGTGCGGTACTACATGCCGCCGGCGGCCAGCCTGGTGAGCACCCCCGGCCAGGGCCGCGTGCTCGCCACCGCCAAGGGCATGACCCTCTATCGCCGCGACGGCTACATCTATCAGTCCGGCGGCGGCCATTCGCTTCGCCGCGGCACCCCCATCCGCCCGGCCGTCGGCCGCGATCTTGGCGCCAAGGCGGGCTGCGAGGCCGAATGCCTGAAGACCTGGCACCCGTTCCTGGCATCGGCAAAGGACCAGCCGCAAGGTTTCTGGAACATCGTCACCCGCGAGGACGGCGCCCGCCAGTGGACCTATCAGGGCTATTCGCTGTGGACCTTCGCCGGCGACAAGAAGCCCGGCGACATGAACGGCCACGACACCTACGACATGACCTTCAGCGAAGACCCCAAGGCCGCCGTGCGCCTGTCTGCCGGCACGCCCATGGACGGCGCCCCGGGCCTGGCCTGGCTGATCGCGATTCCGTAAAGGTTACACTCTCCGACAAAAGGCCGGCATAAAAGTACCGGCCTTTTTTATCCCCACTGTCATTGCCCGGTTTATCCGGGCAATCCATACTTCAACATATTCCGTGCCCGCGGCGGCATGGATTACCCGGGCGCGCCGGAGGCGCGTTAGACGATGGGCGGCCTTCCGCCGCCCGGCCGGGTAATGACATCCTAATATTGAGAGGGCGCCCATGTTCAAGGAATTCCGCAACTTCGCCATGCGCGGCAATGTCATCGACCTCGCGGTCGGTGTGATCATCGGCGCCGCCTTCGGCAAGATCACCACGTCCCTGGTCAACGACGTGATGATGCCGCCCCTGGGCCTTTTGCTGGGACGGGTGGATTTCACCGAATTGTTCGTGGCCTTGAACGGCCAGCACTACGACACCCTGACGGCGGCGCGCACCGCCGGCGCCCCGGTCATCGCCTTCGGCAGCTTCGTCAATACCGTGATCGAATTCCTGCTGGTGGCCTTCGCGGTATTCATCATGGTGCGCCAGATCAACCGCCTGCGCGACCTCAACGCCGGGCCGCCGCCCGCGGCCACGGAAAAATCCTGCCCCCGCTGCCTGTCGGCGATTCCGATCCAGGCCACCAAGTGCAAGTTCTGCACCACCGATCTCTAGACTCTAGTTCCGCTTCCTTACGGAAGGTATCCGCATGACCAAGGGGAGCGCCTTCGTTCCGCACGATCTCAAGGCGCCGATCAAGGGCGCAGGCGGTCCGCTGGCCGGCCTCACCTGCGTGGTCAAGGATATGTACGACATCGCCGGCGAAACCTCCGGCGGCGGCAATCCGGCCTGGCTCGCGGACCATAAGCCGGCTGCCGCCAATGCCGACGCCGTGGCCAAGGTGCTCGCCGCGGGCGCCGACATCACCGGCAAGACCATCTGCGAGGAATTCTTCTTCTCCATTCTCGGCATCAATCCCCACTACGGCACGCCGGTGAATCCGCGCACGCCCGACCGTATCCCCGGCGGCTCCTCCAGCGGCTCGGCGGTGGCGGTCGCCGGCGGCGCCGCCGATTTCGCGCTCGGCAGCGATACCGGCGGCTCGGTGCGGATCCCGGCCCAGGTCAACGGCATCTACGGCATCCGCCCCACCCATGGCCGCGTCAGCCTCAAGGGCGCCATGGGCATGGCCGGCACCTTCGACACCGCCGGCTGGTTCACCGCCAGCGCCGGCCTGTTGCGCAAGATCGGCCCGGTGCTGCTTGAGGGCGCCTCCGCCCCCGCGCCGGTCACCAAGGTCATCAAGGGCCAGGATCTCATGGCCCTGGCCGCGCCCGACGTGGCCGCGGCCTTCGCGCGCTTCGAGAAGCGCATCGCCGGGGCGCTCCCCGCCGCCGCCGACGTCACCATCGCGCCCGAGGGGTTCGACGGCTGGCGCGAAGCCTTCCGCGTCATCCAGGGCCGCGAGGTCTGGGAGATCTACGGCGCCTGGCTGGACAGCCATGGCAACGCCAATCCCGGCCCCGGCACCAGGGAACGCCTGGCTTACGCCAAGACCGTCACCGCGGACGCCGCCGACGCCGCGCGCCGGCATATGAGCGCCATCCGCGGCCACATCCGCGGACTTATCCCCAAAGGTACGGTCTTGTTGATGCCCACGGCGCCGATGCTCGGCCCGCTGCTGACCTCAAGCCCGGCGGAGTTCGACGCCTATCGTACCAGGGTGATGAACTACACCTGCATCTCGGGCCACGGCGGATTGCCGCAAGTGACGATCCCGGCCGGAACCGCCGATGGGATCCCGGTCGGCGTATCGCTGGTGGGCTGGCCCGGCGCCGACGAGACACTCCTCGACCTCGCCGTCACCTTGAGCCCCTTCTGCGGAGATTGATGCCGTGGCTAAAAATATCGTCTTCATCCCGAGCCAGCTGCTCACCGCCGACCTGTGGGCGCCGCAGATCGCCTCCTTCAGGGGTAAAGCCGACTGCATGGTGGCCAACAACGCCGCTGCCGACACCATCGCCGGAATCGCTGACGGCGTGCTCGCCGCCGCGCCCAGGAGCTTTTCCCTGTGCGTCCACGGCATGGGCGGATTCGTGGCCTTCGAGATCATGCGCCGGCAGCCCGAGCGCGTGGAGAAACTGATCCTGATCTCCACCCTCGCCTCGGCCGACACGCCGGCGCAGACCGCGCGCCGCATGGGCTACCTGAAGCTGGTCGAGGCCGGCGAATTCGCCAAGGTGGTGGAAGAACGCATCCCCATGATGATCCCCACAGAGCGCAGGAGCGAACAGGCGCTGGTGTCCCTGGTGCGCAAGATGGCCTCCGACACCGGTCCCGATTCCTTCCTGCGCCAGCAGAAAGCCATCATGGCCCGCATCGACAGCCGCCCGAGCCTGGAGAACATCAAGGTCCCGACCTTGCTGATCTACGGCCGCCACGACGGCATCTCGTCCCTGGATCACCAGCAGGAGATGCTCACCGGCATCAAGAATGCACGCCTGGAGATTGTCGAGGACTCGGGCCACCTCGTGCCCATCGAGCGGCCCGAGAAAGCCAGCGCGCTGATCGGCACCTGGGTGGGGATTTAAGGCACTTCGTTGGTGGTGTGCACACCGGCGTCGTGTTTGGCGGCGAGCGCGATCTCGTAGGCGCACAAGGCGTCGATGAACGGCTGGTCGGTCACGGACTTGCCGCGCTCGGCTTCGTGCACGGCTTCGTCCCACCGCCCCATGCGCCGGTGCAGGTCGGCGAGCAGCGCCTCGGCCGCGCCTTTTTGCCGGCCGTAGACCGTGCCGCGTTCACGGCCTTTGGCGAGATGCAGCGCCGCCATATGGCGCTGCGCGTTGGCGAGGCCCTGGTCCTTGGCGTCGTCCGCCACCCAGGCGGCGTGCAGATGGGCGAATCCGGCGTCGGCGGACAGGCCGGTCTTCTCGGCGACATAGGCCCAGGCGCGGAATTTGCGCACCAGGGGAAGCACGGTCTTGTCGCCGGTCACCGCCACATAGTCGGGTTGCGCCAGCACGTCGCCGGCGCCGGACGGCGGATTGGCCAGATCCGGGCACATGAGCTTGCAGTTCGGGCACTCCTGCACCCACTGCTCCATGGTGTGGCGCCGCGCCGGCGCCGGCCGCAGGTCGAGGTCCGGCGAACCGTTCGCCTCGGCCTGCACTTTCTCCGCCTGGTTGCTCCTGGTGCTGCAGTTGGCGCAGGTGACTTCGGCCATCACGATGTTCCTTCGAAATATTCCAGCACCAGGCGCGCGACCTTGCCCACCATCTCGCTCACGGCGCCGGTGGGCCCGGCGATGTCGTTGTTATAGGACGCCATGACGATGGGACCGGACCTGGCGTAGACGATGCCGACATCGTTGGTGGTGGCGGTGGTGTCGCCGGTCTTATGGCCGACGGGCGGGCTGATATAGAGCTTGAGCGCGCTCGCCACCGCGGTGCCGCTGGACAGCGTGTTGCGCAGCATCTTGCGCATCTCGTCGGAACCGGCGGGGCCCGCGAGGGTGCCCTTCTCGATACCCTCCAGCAGGCGGCCCATTTCCGCCGGCGTGGCGATGCCGAACCAGGTGGTCTCGTCCTTCTGCCGGTCGAGCAGTGCCTTATTGAGAGTGGCGCCGGCCGGATGCGCCTGGACCTCCTTCATGAGCGCCTGGCGCGCGGGCGGCAGCGCCGGGAAGCTCGGCAGGACGGTCAGGGCGCAGCACAGGGCGAACACGTCCTCGGGCCCGAGCTTGGCGTATTTGGGATCGAGCGTGGCGTAGATGCCGCGGAAATACTCGAACGTGGTGAAGTTGGGCCGCAGGGCGGTGAAGCCGTTGGCCCGCAGGAATTCGACGATCTTGGGCACGCCGCCGACCCGGGCCATCATCAGGTCGGTGGCGGTGTTGTCGCTGGTGATGACCATCTCCATCAACAGGTCGCGCACCGAGGGGTTGATCCCCGGCCCCTTGTAGCGGAACACGCCGGACCCGCCGCGCATGTCCTCGGGTTTCAGGACGATGCGATCCGAAAGATTGAGCTGCCCGGCCTCGGCCATGCGGTAGGCCAGCACCAGGGTCGCCAGCTTGATGGTGCTGGCGCTTTCGAAATGGTCATTGCCGCGCACCGATGCTTCCTCGCCGGTGGCGAGATTCTTGACGTAGAACCCGGCGCGCGCCGGGAACCGCGCCAGCTCCGCTTCCATCA
The DNA here is from genome assembly GCA_041905795.1 of Rhodospirillaceae bacterium. Taxonomy (GTDB): domain Bacteria; phylum Pseudomonadota; class Alphaproteobacteria; order Rhodospirillales; family Rhodospirillaceae; genus SHVO01. The sequence continues at coordinate 23,348 of JAYRKL010000005.1, forward strand.
GCGCCGTCAGCCTGGATTTGGCCGGAGGCTCGGCCGCCAAGGCCGGCTGGAGCAACAAGGCAAGCGTAAGTCCGATGACGCCGAAACGCATGGGATCCTCCTGGCCGAAGCCTGACGCGCGGGGCCCTGAAAATAGCCGGTTACAATGGGTTACGCGAGTCGCTTACTTCTTTGCAAACCACGTTTCCGTGGTTTGCGGAAGAATGGGCTGTGGCATCATCTTTGCCGCCGATACCGATCTTGGGCATCTCCCTTCTCCGAAAGGCTTTTCATGCGCCGCACCGGACTTCGTCTCGCCGCCCTGCTGCTTGCGTCCAGTGTGCTGAGCGCACCGGGCTTTGCGGCGGAGGCGCCCAAACTGGCGGAGAGAGACGGCGTCTGGGCCCAGACCTACAGCGACATCGCCGCCGATCCCGCGGTGCGGTTCGGCCAGATGAAGAACGGCATGCGCTATGCCGTGATGCACAACGAAACCCCCAAAGGCCAGGTTTCCATCCGCCTGATCGTGACCACCGGCTCCATCGCCGAGACCGAGGCCCAGCTGGGCCTCGCCCACTTCCTCGAGCACATGGCCTTCAAGGGCTCCAAGAAGGTGCCCGCCAACGAGACCATCAAGATCCTGCAGCGCCTGGGCTTGTCTTTCGGCGGCGACACCAACGCCACCACCAACATGGAATACACCGATTACCGCTACGACCTGCCCAAGGCCGACGCGGAATCCATCGACACCGGCCTGATGCTGACCCGCGAGACCGTCTCCGAACTGACCCTCGACCAGGGCGAGATGGACAAGGAGCGCGGCGTGGTGCTGTCGGAGGAACGCGCCCGCGACACGCCGGGCCTGCGGTCCTATATCGCGCAGCTGAAATTCCTCATGCCCGGCCAGCGCATCACCGAACGCCTGCCGATCGGCAGCACCGAGATCCTCAAGAACGCGCCGGTCGGGCAGATCGCGGCCTATTACCGCGCCCACTACCGGCCCGAGCGCACCACTTTGGTCGTGGTCGGCGACGTCGATGTCGACCAGATCGAAACCAAGATCAAAACCCTGTTCGAAGGTTGGACCAATCCGACCCCGACGCCCAAAGCGGTGGACCTGGGCACGCCGGCGCCGGGACGCACGTCGGAGGCCCTGATCGCGGTCGAACCCGGCACCAGCTTTGAGATCGACCTGGATTGGCTGAGCACTTACGACAATTCCGCCGACACGGCCGCGGCGCGGAGAAAAGACGCGGTGCGCGGCATCGCCATCGGCATCCTCAACCGCCGCCTGTCGCGCGTCGCCCAGCAGCCCGATCCGCCGTTCCAGCGCGCATCCGCCTCGCGCGGCAACGCCATGCGCTCCGGCGACCTCGCCGAGTTCTCCATCGCCGCCACGCCGGAGACCTGGGAAAAGGCGCTCATGGCCGCCGAAACCCTGCGCCGCCAGGCGGTGGAGTTCGGCGTTCACCAGAACGAAGTCGACGAAATCATCGCCGAAGGCCGCACCGGCCGCGAAGCCGCCGTGGCCGGCGCCTCCACCCGCCGTTCGCCGGCGCTGGCCGGCGCCATCGAGGGAGCGGCCGCCAACAACAACGTCTTCACCAGCCCGGCCCAAAGCCTGGAACTGTTCGACACCGCCCTCAAGGGCCTGACCGCCGCCGAAGTCAGCGCCAGCCTCAAGGACGTGTTCACCGGCAACGGCCCCTTGATGTTCGTCGCCACGCCCAAGCCGATCGAGGGCGGCGAGGCCGCGGTGATGGCGGCGCTCGCCCGCGCCCAGGCGGCGCCGATCGCCGCCGCCGTGGCCGAGGCCGACAAGGCCTGGCCCTATACCAATTTCGGCAAGGCGGGGAAGGAAGCGAGCCGCAAGACCGTGAACGACCTGGGCGTCACCTTCGTCACCTTCGCCAACGGCGTGAAGCTGACGGTGAAGCCCACCGCTTACAGCAAGGACCAGATCCTGGTGAACGTGCGCGTCGGCCAGGGCCTCAAGGCCCTGCCGGCGAAGGCGCTGACGCCGCTGTGGGCCCAGGGCAGCTTCATCTCGGGCGGCCTCAAGGACCTCAACCAGGATGAGATCCGGCGCGTGTTCGCCAGCAAGGTGGCCTCGGCCAGCATGGGCTTCGGTGAAGAGACCGTGGAACTGGGCGGCGCCACCCGCGCCGCCGACCTTGGCATCCAGATGCAGTTGCTGGCGGCCTATATGACCGAGCCGGGCTACCGCGCCGAAGCGTTCGAGCGCATGCGCACCTCGTATAAGACCCGCCTGGAGCAGGTCAGCGCCACGCCGGGCAGCGTGCTCGGCCAGAATATCGGCCAGTTGCTGCATGGCGGCGACGCGCGCTGGCATCGCCCCGACAAGGCCGAGGCCGACACCACCACCCTGGCCCAGCTCCAGGACCTGATCCAGCAACAGCTCGCCAAGGGGCCGATCGAAGTGGTGGTCGCGGGCGACGTGACCGTGGACCAGGCGGTGGCGGCAGTGGCCGGCACCTTCGGCGCCCTGCCCGCCCGCGCCAAGCCGCCGGCGGTGCCCGCCGCCTCGCTGGCGGTGAAATTCCCCGGCGCCGCGGAGTCACCGGCGCCGCTGACTCACACCGGACGCCCGGACCAGGCCATGGCCATGATCGCCTGGCGCACCGACGATTTCTTCAAGGATCCGCAACGCGCCCGCGCCACGCGCATCCTCGAGCAGATCATGAGTATCCGCCTGACCGAACAGTTCCGCATCGCCGAGGGCAACACCTATTCCGCCAGCACCGGCTTCGAGGCCTCGGAGACCTTCCCCGGATACGGTTATCTGTCGGGCCGGGTGGAGACGCCGCCGGCCAAGATCGAGCGGTTCTTCGCCGAAGCCCAGAAGATCGCCGACGACATCCGCAAGAACGGCGTCTCCAACGACGAGTTGGAGCGGGCGCGCAAGCCGCGGGTCGAAGCTTTGACCCGCGCCAAGGAGACCAACGGCTATTGGGTGGGCCTGCTGGGCGGGGCCCAGGAAGATCCGCGCAAGCTGGACGCCATCCGCGAGAGCATCTCGGGCCTGGAGAAAGTCACCGCCGCCGACGTCAAGAAATCGGCCGAGATGTACCTGACCGAGGATCGCGCCTGGAAACTGCGGGTACTGCCCGAGAAAACCACCACCGGAAATTAGTCGCGGCCGAACCGCACCTGCAATATCACGCCCGCGGCCAGGACGATGACGCCCAGCACCGCCGACAGCACCAGCGCCGCGGTTTCGCCGAGGCGCGCGATCACCGCGGCATAGATCACCGGCGCGGCGGCGGCGAGGAAAAAACCCGGCGCCGCCAGCCGCCCGACCCGCGTTCCATAACTCCGGGGATCGAACAGCACCAGGGGCATCGCGCCGCGGGTGATGGTCGAGAGCCCGTTGCCGGCGCCATAGACGAAGGCGAACACCAGCGCCGCCGCCAGACTCCGGCCCGCGAATGCCGCCGCGATGAACGACACCGGCAGCAGCGCGCTGGCGAAGACGTTGAGTTTGAGGGGATCCGTACGCGTGCCCGAGACCACCTCGCCGAGGCGCGCCACCGATTGTCCGATGCCGCGCACCGTCGCGATCCAGACCGCGGTTGACGCCGCCACGCCCAAGCCCATCAGGATCGCCACCATATGCGAGGACATGGCGGCGCTGAGGAACGTGACCAGGGTGACCGTGACCGCGTAGAGCACGGCGGCCAACCCCTCGCCCGCCCGCGCCGGCGGCGCATCCGTGGAGCGGGCCGGCGGAGGTTCATAGCGGCCCGTGGGCAGCATGAGGTAGAGCGGGATGTTGAAGAGGCCGATGCCGCCGTAGACCGCCACCGCCGTCCGCCAGCCAAAAGCATCCGCCAGGAAATGCCCCACCGGCCAGAACACGGTCAGCGCCAGGCCGCCGAGCAAGGTGATCTGGGAGATGGCGCCGCGCGCGCCGGGGCCGGCGATCCTGGCGAGCGCCGCGAAGGCGGCTTCATACAACGTCATGCGCATGGCGACGCCGAGCACGATCCAGGCGGCGTAATAGGCGGCGACGGTTGTCGCCGCCGCGAGGCCCAGGCAAGCGGCGGCGCCGACGCAGGCGCCCGCAACCATGACCACGCGCCCGCCGCGCTGATCGACCGCGGCGCCCACCGGCGCCGACACCAGGCCCATGGTCACCAGCGCCGCGGAGAAGCCGCCGTAGACGATCTCCGGCGCCCAGCCGAGATCGGCCGTGATGATTTCACCCAACGCACCGATGAGATAGTAGCTCGTGCCCCAGGCGATGAGTTGCGACAGGCCGAGACAGAAGACTGACGTGCGGGTGATCAAGCGGCTATCCGTTACCCCCGCTCCGGCGCGGTACGGCCGGGTTCGGTTTTGCCGTCATGGCCCATGACGACGGCCAGCACGCCGGAGAGCAGCGCGAAGCCGCCCATGGCGGCGAGGCCCGGCGCATAGCTGCCGGTCATGTCCTTGAGCACGCCGACGATCACCGGCCCGACGTAACCGCCGATGTTGCCGAGGGCGTTCACCAAGGCGATCCCGGCGGCGGCGGTGGCCGAACCCATGACCGCGGTCGGCAAGGTCCAGAACTGCGGCAACGCCGCGTAAACCGCGATCGCCGCCAACGCCAGCGCCAGGAACGCCGCCACCGGCGCGTGGATCAAATAGCCGCTGGCGCCCAGGAATATCCCGCCCAGCATGATGGGCGCGGCCACATGCCACTTGCGCTCGCCGGTACGGTCGGAGTGCTCGCCCCACAGATACATGGCGCCCGTGGCGATCAGGTACGGGATGGCGGTGAGCAGACCGACCTGCATGTTGGTGAGGCCGCCCAGGCTCTTCACGATCTGCGGCAGCCAGAGCGACAATCCGTAGAGGCAGATGGTCATGCCGAAGTACATCAGGCCGAACAGGTAGAACCTGGGATTCAAGAGAATCGCGGACAGGCGCGTGGGCAGCGCGGCGTCGCGCTGGGCATGCTCGGCCTTCAAGGTGCCGACCAGCCAGCCGCGTTCCTCGTCCGTCAGCCATGCGGCTTTCTCGGGCGTATCGGTCAGCACCTTGAGCACAAGCAGACCAAGGGCGCTGGCCGGCAGGCCCTGGAGGACGAACAGCCACTGCCAGCCTTGCAGTCCCAGGCCCGACACGCCCAGGAGCGCGGTGGATACCGGCGCCCCCAGAACGCTCGACATGGGGATGGCGAGCATGAACACCGCCGTGATCTTGGCGCGCCGGCGCACCGGAAACCAGGTGGTGAGATAGAGGATCATGGCCGGAAAGAATCCGGCCTCGGCCACACCCAGCACGAACCGCAGCACATAGAAGCTGACCGGGCCGGAGACGAACGCCATCGCCGCCGACACCAGGCCCCAGATCGCCATGATCCAGGTGATCCACACCCGCGTGCCGACGCGTTGCAGCGCGAGGTTGCTGGGCACCTGGAACAGCACGTAACCCAGGAACAGGACACCGGCCCCGGTGCTGTAAACCGTTGCCGAGAACGCGAGGTCCTGGTTCATGGTTAGCGCCGCGAAACCGACGTTCACCCGGTCGAGATAGTTGGCGAAATAGAGCAGCGCCATGAACGGCACCAGCCGCGCCGTCACCTTGCGCAAGGTCCTGGCGCCGAGGTCAGTCTCCGTCATTCCCCCTCCCAGGGTTCCACTAAAAGGTTTTAGCGGTCGGAATAGGTCAGAGTCACCGGCCCGAGGCGTTCGATTTCCACATCCACCACGTCGCCCGGTTCCAGCCAATGGGTCTGGATCAGGCTGCCCAAGGACACCAATGTGCCGCGCGGCAACGACACGCCGCGGCGGGCGCAGTGGTTGGCCAGCCACGCCAGCGCTTCCATGGGATTACCCAGGATGTCGGCGCCGCGGCCCCGGCCCACTTCCCGCCCGTTGACCCGGGCGACACCCGCCAAGGCGCTCAGGTCGGCCGCCAGGGTCGCCGTATTCCAATTGGTCTGGCGCCGGCCGAGCACCAGGCCGGCGTGGAAGAAGTCATCGGCGATCAAGGTGCCGGCATCCAGCGAGCGCCAGTGCACGTAACGGTCGTCCACCACCTCGATGGCCGTGAACACGCCGCCCACCGCCGCCGCCGCCTTGGCCGCGTCGAACGGCGCCGCGCCCGGTTCCAGGGCGTTCCACAGTTCCACCGCCAGTTCGCATTCGATTCCGGGGCGCACATAGGCGTTGGACGCCAGGATGGCGCCGGACCGCAACAGGCCCCGCGCCAGGATGTTGCCGGCACAAGGGTGGTCGATGTTCAGGTACTGCTGCATGACCTGGGTGGTGCAGCCGATCTTGTATCCCACCAGGCGCCCGTGGCCGGCGGCGATCATCTGGTCGCGCACCAGGTCCTGGAGTTCATAGGCCACGGCTTCGGACCGGGGCTGCAGCCCCGACGGCAGGCCGGCGAATGGGGTGAGCGACAGCCGCGCCTCAAGGATGCGCCGCGCGGCTTCTTCAAGCTGGGGGGTCATGACGGCAAACTAGCTAAGGACAGCGGCTTTCGCCACCAGTAACGGCCTCCACCGCACGTTGAGACGCGCGGTGGAGGCGGTATTCCACGTTACGGCGCCGCCTTGGGCGGAACCCGCTTTTTGGTGGCCTGCTCGAAGGCATAGCCGATGCCGAGCAGTTTCGGCTCGCCACACAGAGGCCCGAGGAAGCTGACGCCGAACGGGCGATTCTTCTCGGTGCCGGGGGTGGAGCCCGCGCCGTTGCCGGGGTTTGCGGTCATGCCGAAGGGAACCGTCAGGCCGGGGTAACCGGTGCGCGAGGCAAACTCCGCCGCCGAACTGGCGGGGAACATCATGACGTCGAGCTTGTTGGCCTCCATCACCGCGTCGATGCCATTGGTGCGGCTGAGCTTGAGGCCGAGGGCGCGGTCGGAGTCATAGCGCGCCTTGTCCTTATCGATGTCGATCTTGTCGGACTCGTCGAGGCGCGACTGGTTGTACTTGATAGCGCCGGCATCGCGGTGGGCCAGGTTCCATTCGCGCAATTCCGTGAGCGACTTGAACGGCGCCTTGTCGCCCAGGGTGGCTAGCCACAGATTGAAGTCGCGCTTCATCCCGTAGTTGAAGACGATCGAGCAGTTGGCGTCGACCCCGTTGCTGAAGTTCTGGCACATCGGCCGCAGGGCGTAGTTCTCCTTGGGATCCTGGGTGGTGAGGCTCGGGATATCCGAGGGATCGACCACCTCCGCCCCTGCCGCTTTCAGCGCGGCGACGGCTTCGGCCATCGAGGCGGCCTCTTCCGGATTGAGGCCGCGCCGGAGCGCGGCGCCGCCGGGCGGCTGCAGCGGCTCATAGATCCCGGCCCTGGGAATCCCGATGCGCGCGCCCTTGAGCGCATCGGCCTTCAGAAACACGGTGTAGTCATTGTTCTCCGGCGGCTTGCAGACGCTGGTGGCGGCGTCGTTGGGGTCCGGCTGCTTGCCTTCCATGGCGCCCAGCATGATCGCCACGTCCGAGACGTACTTGCCCATCGGCCCCGACGTATCCTGGTCTAGGGTCACCGGGATGATGCCGTAGCGGCTGACGCGGCCGGTGGACGGGCGCAGACCGGCGAGCATATTGGCGTTGGACGGGCTCATGACCGAACCGCCGGTATCGGTGCCGACATTGGCGGCCCACATATTAGCGGCCACGCCGATGCCCGAGCTGGAGCCGCCGGTGTTGAGCACCGGCTCGCCGTTGTCCTTGAAGCGCGGATCGTAAGGATTGACGCTCTGGCCGCGGATGGCGTTGTAGCCGGACTCCATCTGGGTCGGCGGACCGGCCATCCAGTTGGCCAGTTCGGTCAATGTCGACTTGGCGATGATGACCGCGCCGGCATCCTTGAGGTTCTTGACCAGGGTGGCGTCGTAGGGCGGCACGAAGTCGCGGAACGCCAGGGACCCGCCGGTGGTCGGCATGTCGACGGCGGTGAGGATGTTGTCCTTGATGGCCACGGGGATGCCGTGGAGCGGCCCGCGCACATGGCCGCCGGCGCGCTCCTTATCCAGCGCGTCGGCTTCGGCGAGGGCATTGGGATTCACCACCACCGTCGCCCGCAGCCGGTTCTCATACATGCCGATGCGGGCGAGATACTGGTTCACCAGATCGTGCGAGGACGTGCGGCCGTCCTTCATGGCGGCCTGCATCTCGGGGATGCTCTTCTCCACCACGCTGAACGGCGCTTTCGCCTCGCTTTTGGGCGCGGGCCTGTCGCAGGCCGCCACCAACGGCACCAGCGCCGTCGCCAGCAGCATCCCTCTGAACTTTGTCATCGCCGGTTCCTCCCTTTTTGGTTCTAGAGCATTTTCCGATGAAGTGGATGCCGGTTCATCGCAGAAAATGCGACCAAACCAAAAAGATTAGAGCATGATCGCGATTCAATATGACTCGATCATGCTCTTGATCCCGGCGTTGCGTTTATTCAGCGCCGGGGACGTTGACCTTGGCATCCTTGAGCGCCGGTGTGTTGACCGGACGGCGGCGGGCATGAGTGGTCTGCTCAAAGCTGTAGCCCAGCGCCAGCAACTTGGCCTCGCTGAAGGCGGGGCCGATGAACGAAATCCCTACCGGCAGGTTCTCGCCGGTAAAACCAGCCGGCACGATCAGGTCGGGAAAGCCGGTGAGATTGGCGAGGTTGGTGCCGCCGCCGGTGCCGGGAGGCGCCGCGGGCGCCACAATCGGCGCGGTCCGCCGGGACGCTGTTGGATAGATAATCGCGTCGACCTTGGCTTCGGCGATCACGCCTTCCACGCCCTGGCGCGCCATGGGCAGACCATGATCGATGACCGCCCGATACTTGACGTCCTGCAACGTCCCGCTCTCCAGTTCGCGCTTGAAGAGAAGCCAGCGCACCGTATTGGGGCCGGCGCCGTCGGCGCGGGTGCTCTGCAGCTGGTTGGTGCGGTCGATCATCTCGGCCAGGGACTTGGGATATTTCGGACCGAGGGTTTTCAGGTAATCACCGATCTGCGCCGAGAATTCCGGGAAGCGCACGGCGTCGTAGAGATCCTGCCGGACGGACAACAGCCACTTGGGGTAGCGCACGTCGACGACAGTGGCGCCCGCCTTCTTCATATTGACGATGGCGGCTTCCACCACCCAATCCACGTCGGCGTCGTCGCCCATGAAATCGCGGGCGATGCCGATGCGCGCACCCTTGAGCGCGGTCGGGTTGAGGGTCTTGGTGTAGTCCTTCTCGGTCTTGCCGGCGCTTTTCTTGGTGGCGGCGTCGGTGGCGTCTTCGCCCACCATCACATTCAGCATCACCGCCACGTCCGAGACATTGCGCGTCAGCGGACCACCGGTGTCGTAAGTCAGCGCCAGCGGAATAATGCCCGAACGCGACAGCAAACCATGGGTGGGCTTGAGGCCGACCACGCCGTTCGAGGTGGACGGCCCGCGGATCGAGCCGCCGGTGTCGGTGCCCATGCCCAGCGGCGCATACCCGGCGGCAATCGACACACCCGTGCCGCCCGAGGACCCGGACGGTGTGCGGGTCAGATCATGGGGATTGAGCGACTGGCCGCCGAGAGAGCTTTTGGCCGCGCCCGAGGCGAATTCGGACATATTCACCTTGGCCAGGATGATGGCGCCGGCATCGCGCAGTTTCTTGACCAGGAACGCATCCTTGGGCGGGATCGAACCTTCCAGCACCAGGGAGCCGCCGGTGGTCGGCATGTCGGCGGTGTCGTAGTTGTCCTTCAGCACCACCGGGATGCCGTGGAGACCGGAGCGCACCTTGCCGGCCTTGCGCTCGGCATCGAGGGCGCGCGCCTGCTCGAGGGCTTTGGCGTTCAGCTGCATCACCGCATGCAGCTTGGGCCCCTGGCCGTCGTAGGCCTGGATGCGCGCGAGGCACAGCTCGACCAGCTTTTCGGAGGTCAGCGCGCCGGAAGCCATGGCGGCTTCCAGTTCCTGCACCGTGGCGTCGTCGAACTCGACGTTGCGGGCCGCGGCGGTGCCGGCCATGAGCATGGCCCCCAGGGCGATCCCGACCGCGAGACGGCGGTGGAAACCGGAAACGTACTTCAGATTGCGCATGTGATTTCCCCCGAAACCGGATATTGCCGCAGTGCAGCACACTTTTGCGGACCGGAGCAATACAGGACGTGGCGGCCCTCGTTGTCATTGCCCGGCTTGTCCGGGCAATCCATGCATCAACATGCGCTATTGCCCTGTGGGGCATGGATTGCCCGCATAAAGCGGGCAATGACAGTAGGGTTTAGAGGCTACGGCGCCTTCCGCGTGCTCAGGAACTCGTTCATGCGCACCAGCGCCTTCTGGATGTTTTCGGCCGAGTTGGCGTAGGAGATGCGCAGGTAGCCTTCGCCGTGGATGCCGAAATCGGGGCCGCCCAAGGTGGCGACACCGGCCTCCTCCAGCAGCGCCGAGGCCAGCGCCTTGGCTTTCCAGCCGGTCCTGGAGACGTTGGGGAACGCATAGAACGCCCCGCGCGGACTGATGCAGGAGACGCCCGGCAGCGTGTTGAGGCCGTCCACCACCAGTCGCCGCCGGCGGTCGAACTCCGCCACCATCTCGGTCACGGACTCCTGCGGTCCAGTGAGCGCCGCCAGTCCGGCGAACTGGGCGCTGGCGTTGACGCAGGAATAGGAATTGACCGCGAGCTTGCGCGCCGCGTTGTAGAGCGGCTTGGGCCAGATCGAATACCCCAGCCGCCAGCCGGTCATGGCGTAGGTCTTGGACCAGCCGTCCAGCACGATCAGGCGGTCGCGCAGCTGCGGATAAGCCAGCAAGGTCTGATGCGCGAAACCGTCGTAGGTCATCTGGCCGTAGATCTCGTCGGACATGACCGCGACGTCGGGGAATTTTTCGAGGCCCGCCACCAGCTTCTCGATCTCGGCCTTGGGGGTGACGCCCCCTGTGGGATTGGCGGGCGAGTTGACGATCAGCAGGCGGGTCTTGGGGGTGATGCGCGCGAGCGTCTCTTCCGCCGAAAAGGCGAAGCCGTTCTGTTCGCGCATATGGTCGGCGACCGGCGTCGCGCCGGTGAATTCGATCATGGAGCGGTAAATCGGGAAACCCGGATCGGGATAGATGATCTCCGCCCCCGGTTCGCCGAACATCAGGATCGCCATGAACATGGTGACCTTGCCGCCCGGCACGATCATCACCAGCTCGGGCGAGACTTCGAGGCCGGTGCGCTTATGGATATCGGCCGACACCGCCTCGCGCAGGGGCAGGATGCCGGTGGCGGGCGTGTAACCGTGGTGGCCGTCGCGCAGGGCCTTGATGGCCGCTTCGACGATATGGGCCGGGGTCTTGAAGTCGGGCTGGCCGATCCCGAGGCTGATGACGCTTTTGCCCTGGCGCTCCAGTTCCACCGCCCGCGCCAGCACCGCGAAGGCATTTTCCTCGCCGATACGCCCAAAGGATTCAACGACCTGCAGCACTTTTCCGTCCCCCTCGATTGATGCCAGGAACCTAGCATGCCCGGTTTGGCCTCAAACCGGATTTTGGTATGGATGGGGCATGATTTCCCTGACCGACATCCTGCGCCGGATCGCCGCCGGCACCCTGACACCCCAGGCCGCCATCGCCCAATCCCTGGAGGCCATCGCCGCCCGGGACGGCGACCTGGGCGCCTTTGTCCGCGTCGATCCCGGGGCCAGGGCGGGAACCGGACCGCTGGCCGGCATCGCTGTCGGGGTAAAGGATATCTTCGACACCGCCGATTTTGCCACCGAGATGGGCTCAGCGATCTATGCCGGCTGGCGTCCCAAGGCCGACGCGCCCGTGGTCGCGGAATTGAAGCGGCTGGGGGCCACGATGGTGGGCAAAACGGTGACCACCCCCTTTGCCTCCATGGACCCGGCGGCGACCCGCAATCCCCGCAACCTGGCCCATACGCCCGGCGGTTCCTCGTCCGGGTCGGCGGCGGCGGTCGCGGCCGGCCTGGTGCCGCTGGCCCTGGGCACCCAGACCGGCGGCTCGGTCATCCGCCCGGCCTCGTTCTGCGGGGTCGCCGCCATGAAACCGTCCTACCGGCTGCTGCCGACCGAAGGGGTCAAGTGTTTCGCCTGGAGCCTGGACACCGTCGGCCTGTTCGCGGCGGGGGTCGGCGATGTGGCCCAGGCCCTGGCGCTCCTGACCGACCGCCCGGAGCTGACCGCCGAAGGGAACGCGCCGCGTGTCGGGGTCATCACCCAGGACTTCGCCGGCGCGCCCGAGGCCGAAGGCGCCCGGGCCTTGGACGCCGCCATTGCCGCTTTCGAACGTGCCGGCACCAAGGTCCGGCCCCTCGCCGCACCGCCGGAATTTGGCGCCATGTGGCAAGCTCATCCAACACTTCAGGCTTATGAGGCGTCGAGATCTTTATCATGGGAAGTAATGACTTATGGAAATATTCTCCCACCCAAGGTGAGAAATGAGCTGGACCATGGGCGTACACTGACACCGCTCCAATATGACTCTGCCCAAGCCTGTGCGCGGGCGGCGCGGGCCGCCGCCGCCATGCTGTTCGAAACCGTGGATGTGCTCGTCACCCTCTCCGCCCCCGGCCCGGCGCCGGAGAGTCTCGCCACCACCGGCGATCCCCGCTTCAACCGCCTGTGGACCGACCTGGGGACGCCGGCGGTGAACGTCCCAGCCTATCTGGCGCCCGGCGGTTTGCCGGTGGGGGTGCAAATCATAGCTCCCTATGGACAGGATGGCAGGGCCCTCGCCGCCGCCCGGATCCTGGAGCGGGCCGTGGGGACTCTTTGGTCGTGAAAACCCACCGGTTCGGCGGTACCGGCCGGGATGTCCCGGTCATCGGCCAGGGCACCTGGTACATGGAGCGCGGCCCCCGCCCGGCGGCGGTCGCGGCCCTGCGGCGGGGCCTCGACCTCGGCATGACCCATATCGACACCGCCGAGATGTACGGCGACGGCCAGGCCGAGGCGGTGGTGGCCGAAGCGATCAAAGGCCGCCGCCAGTCCTGTTTCCTGGTGTCCAAGGTCCTCCCCCAGAACGCCTCGCGCGGCGGGGTCATCAAGGCCTGCGACGCCTCCCTCTCCCGGCTCAAGACCGATCACCTGGATTGCTACCTGCTGCACTGGCCGGGGTCACACCCGCTGGAGCAGACCATCGAAGGGTTCGAGCGCCTCAAGAAGGAAGGCAAGATCCGCGCCTGGGGCGTCAGCAATTTCGACGTCGATGAGTTGGACGAAGCCTTGCGCATCGCCGGCGACGGCACCATCGCCTGCAACCAGGTGCTGTATCACCTCGGCGAGCGCGCCATCGAACACGCGGTGCTGCCGTGGTGCGGGGACCACGGCGTCGCCATGGTGGGCTACAGCCCGTTCGGTCACAACGATTTCCCCGGGGCGAACACACCCGGCGGCTTTGTCCTGGCGCAGATCGCCAAGGCCCACAACGCCACGCCGCGGCAGGTGGCGCTCGCCTTCCTGACGCGGGGGCCGCTGATGTTCACGATCCCCAAGGCGGCCAAGACCGAGCACGCCGCCGACAACGCCGGCGCCGGCGGCCTCACGCTGACCAAGGCCGAGGCCGCCGCCATCGACTACGCCTTCCCGCTCGGCCGCAAAGGCCGCGGGCTGCCGATGCTTTAGTGCGCCCTTTGGCGCGGGCGTACCGGCATCGCCGGACTAATCTTTCAGCAGCGACATCAGGCTCGAGGTATCCCAGCGGCCGCCGCCGTTCTTCTGGACGGCGGCGTAGAACTGGTCCACCAGGGCGGCCACGGGCAGGCGCGCGCCGTTGCGCCGCGCTTCCTCGAGGCACAGGCGCAGGTCCTTGCGCATCCAGTCGGTGGCGAAGCCGAAGTCGAACTTGCCCTCGCACATGGTCTTGGCGCGGTTGTCCATCTGCCAGGACTGGGCCGCGCCCTTGCTGATGACCGCGACCACGTCTTCCATGTTCAAACCGGCCTTGAGTCCGAACGCCAGTCCCTCGGAAAGACCCTGGACGATGCCGGCGATGCAGATCTGGTTGATCATCTTGGTGAGCTGCCCCGCGCCGCTGTCTCCCATGCGGCGGCAGGCCTTGGCGTAACTGGCCATGACCGGTTCGGCCCTGGTGTAGTCGGCGGCGTCGCCGCCGCACATGATGGTGAGCTGGCCGTTCTCGGCCCCCGCCTGCCCGCCGGATACCGGCGCATCGACAAAGCCGACCCCGGCGCCGGCGCAGTCCTTGTGCAGCTCGCGGGCGACATTGGCCGAGGCTGTCGTGTGATCGACGATCACCGCCCCCTCGGCCGCGCCCGCCAGCATGCCGTCGCCGCCCGTCACCACGCCGCGCACGTCGGCGTCATCGCCGACGCAGAGGAAGGCGATCTCGGCGCCCTGACAGGCCTGCCGGGGCGTGGGCGCCGAGGCATGACCGTATTTGGCGACCCAGGCCGCGGCGCGCGCGGGATTGCGGTTGTAGACGGTGACGGAATGGCCCTTGGCCGTCAGGTGACCCGCCATGGGGAACCCCATGACTCCAAGACCGATGAACGCTACTTTCGCCATGACTGCCCTCGCTGGATGAGAGCCAGGACTTTAACGGATTTCCCTTCGCGGGAAAGCCTTGCAGGACACGCTTCCGGGACAAGATCTGGGAGCAAGATTCCGGTGGCGTGTTTAGGCGCGCGCGAAACGCCGCAGGCGGTCGAGGCCGTCGGCGAGCTTGGCCGGTTCGGCGGCGATGCACCAGCGCAACCAGCCCTCGCCGGCCGGGCTGAAGGCCACGCCCGGCGCGAGGCCCAACCCCACGTCGTCCACCAGGCGCAGGGCGAGCGCGAGAGAATCCGTCTCGCCCGGCATGCGGAAGAAGACATACATACCGCCGGCGGGCGTGGTGGCCTCGATGCTGTTGAGGCCGGCGAGGCCTTCGCGCATGACGTCGCGGTTGGCGGTCAGGCGCGCCCGCGCGGCGGCGATGACGCCTTCGCCGCGCTCCAGGGCGGCAAGGCCCGCGGCCTGGGCGAATTGCGGCGAGGACGAGAAATTATATTCGATCAGCTTGGGCATATGGGCCGCGAGCGCCGCCGGCAGCACCAGCCAGCCTAACCGCCAACCGGTCATGCTCCAGGGCTTGGAGAAGCTGTTGATGACGATCAGCCGGTCCTCGGGATCGGCCGCGGCGAGGAAGGAGGGCGCGGCTTTCAGCGCCGGATCGAAGGTCAGGCGCTCATAGACCTCGTCCGCCAGGATCCAGGTGCCGTGCTTGCGGCAATGATCGACCAGGCGCCGCTGCTGGGCCGGCGTGATCTGCCAGCCGGTGGGATTGCTGGGCGAGTTGACCAGCAGAAGACGCACGTCGGGCGTCAGCGCAGCGATCAATTTGTCCTCGTCCAGCCGCCAGGCACCGTCACGAACCTCCAGCGGGAAATAGCTGACGTTGCCCGACAGGATGCGCGGGATCTCGAACAGGTTGGGCCAGCACGGCGTGACGATGACGATCCTGTCGCCCGGGTCCACGGTCGCCTGCATGGCCAGCATCACCCCGGTGACGCCGGAGTTGGTCACCGCGATACGCTCGGCGCCGACCGCCACGCCGTGCAGGTCCCTCACATATTTCGCGATGGCCGCGCGTAAGGGCGGGATGCCCATGTTGGGCGCATAGAACGTCTCGCCGGCCCGCAATGACGCCGCGGCGGCCTCGCGGATGAAATCCGCCGTCGGCAGGTCGGACTCCCCGAACCAGAACGGCAGAACGCCGCCGCGCGCGAGGCCGTGGTCCGACAGCTTGCGGATCGGCGACGCCGCCAGTGTCTTGATGCGGGCGTGCGGCTCGGGCGCGAACATGGCTTATTCCGGCAACGGGATGAATTCGCCGTTGTCGTCCGGCGGCAGGGTCATGCGGCCGGCTTTCCAATCGGCCTTGGCCTGCTCCAGGCGCTGCGTGCTGCTGGCAACGAAGTTCCACCAGATCTGGCGCTCGCCCACCGGCGAACCGCCCAGCAGCATGACGCGCGCCGGCCCGTCGGCGGCAATCGCCGCCGGCCCGGAACCGAAGACAAGGAGGTTGCCGGCCTCGTGCAGGTCTTCGCTTTCGATCCGGCCGTGCACGATGTACGCCGCGCGCTCGTCATAGGTGTCCGGCAACTCGATCCTGGCGCCGGCGTCCAGTTCCACGTCCACATAGAACAGCGGCGAATGGGTCGCGACACGGCTGGTGAGGCCGAAGGCGCTGCCCGCGATCACCACACCGCGGGCGCCGCCCTGCTCAAAGCGCGGCAGCGTCTCCGCCGGATAATGGGTGAAGGCCGGCGCGGTGTCCTCGTCGGCGCTGGGCAGCGCCACCCAGGTCTGCAGGCCGTGGACCAACCCGCCTTTGGCGCGCACTTCCGGCGCGGTGCGCTCCGAATGGACGATGCCGCGCCCGGCGGTCATCCAGTTGACCGCGCCCGGACGGATGGCCTGGGTGTACCCCAGGCTGTCCCGGTGCATGATCTCGCCGGAGAACAGATAGGTGACGGTGGCCAGGCCGACGTGGGGATGAGGCCGCACGTCGATCCCCTGCCCCGGCGCGAAGGTCACCGGCCCCATGTGGTCGAGGAAGATGAACGGTCCGACCATGCGCCGTTTGGCGTAAGGCAGCACGCGGCCCACGGTGAATCCGTCTCCCAGGTCCTTGGAGCGGGCAGGAATTACCAAGTCGATCATGATCGGCCTCCATCAAGCGAATGCAGGCTTCTTAGCCTTTTCGCCAGGGCCTGGCGAATACATCTAATAATTGTAAATCTCTACGGAGAGATGACCTGAAGGTATCACGTCCCCGAGCGGTTTCGACAACGAATTACATATGTATTTCCGACCCTAAACCTGTCGAATCGAATTCATTTTCCAGGATAATTTACGCCCAAAGCGCGATTCACGCAGGTGCGTCTTGAATTCCTTCGCCGGGGCGGACACTTATCGCTCACGGAGCGCGCCAACCGCGGGCTGGGGCCAGAATGGCGATCGCATTGAACGTTTTCGAACTGGACGATGCCCGCTATGCCATCAGGCTCGCGGACACGCGCGAGGTGTTCCGCATGCCGGCGATCGCGCCGCTGCCCAAGGCCCCCGCCGTGGTCGAAGGCATCGTCAACATCCGCGGCCAGGTCGTCCCGGTCATCAGCCTGCGCCGGCGCTTCGGCCTCCCGGACAAACCGCCGCATCCCTCGGAGCATCTGCTGCTCGCGTCCGCCGGCGCCAGGACGGTGGCCTTGCGCACCGACCGCGTTGCCGGCATGGCGCGGGTGGAAGAGGCCGAGATCGCAGCCCCCGCCGCCCTTACGCCGGCCCAGACACCGTTCGCGGGCGTCGCCAAACTCGAAGAGGGTCTGGTGCTGATCCACGACCTCGCCACCTTCCTGCAGGCGGCCGAGGCGGCCGATCTCGACAAAGCCCTGCATGACAACGGCGGGTCGCGCGGATGAGCGCCCCCGCCGCCCCATCCGTCGCCGCCGTCGAAGCGGCTCTGCGCACGCGCACCGGCCTGGTGCTGGAAGGTCCCCGGCGCGCCGCGCTCGACAGCAGCCTGCGCGACGTCCTGAACGGCACCGATCCCCACGCCTGGGCCGAGACCTTCCAGTCCGATTCCGCCTTGTTCGACCGGGTGATCGCCGCGATCACCGTCGGCGAAACCTATTTCTTCCGCAACCCGGAGCACTTCGCTTATCTGCGCGATGAATTCCTGCCGGACTTCCACGCCCGCAAGCCCGGCGCGGTGCTCCGGGCGTGGAGCGCCGGCTGCTCCACCGGCGAAGAGGCTTATTCCCTCGCCATCCTGTTCGACGACCGCAGGACCAGGGCCGACGTCCTCGCCACCGACATCAACCGCGCATCGCTCGCCAAGGCCAAAAAAGGCCTCTATGGGCGCTGGTCCTTGCGCGGCGATGCCGCGCGCCTGGCCGGCGCGGCTTTGCATCCCGCCGCGCGCCGCGACACCTTCGCCGTGCACCCGCGCCTCAAGGAGCGGGTGCGCTTCGCCTACTTCAACCTCGCCGAGGACGGCCTGTCTGCCCCGCTCCCGGCTGGCGGCATGGACGTGATCTTCTGCCGCAATGTGCTGATCTACCTGGAACCGGCGGCGATCCAGCACGTGGCCCGGCGCCTGTTCGACGCGCTTGCCGACGGCGGTGTTCTCCTGACCGGCCCGTCCGACCCCCTGCTCGCCGACGCGGCGCCGTTCGCCTGCGACTTCACGCCCGCGGGCGTGCGCTACACCAAGGGAACCGGCACGCGCGCCATCCAACCGATCGCTCCGGACCCGCTGCCTTTTGCCCCTCTGCCTTTCGCACCGCCAACGGTCGAAGCGGTGCCGTACCCGGAGCCCGTCCTGCCGGCGCCGGCCGCGCCGGTGGACGCGCGCGCGGCGCTGACCGCTTTGCAGGCACAGGCCAACGGCGATCCAGCCGCCGCCGCCGAGGCCGCCGGCGCCGCGGTCAAGCGCCATCCCGCCTCGCGCGAGATCCTGTACCTGCACGCGATCCTGCTGATGAACCTCGACCGCTTCGCCGCGGCCGAGGCCGCCTTCAAGCGCCTCATCTATCTCGACCCGGCATCGCCGGTGGCGCATTTCGCCTTGGGCAACCTGTGCTTACGCGCCGGCGACCTGGCTGGGGCGCGGCGCGCTTTCACGGCGGCGGCCCAGGCGGCCGAAGCCTTGCCCGCAGACGACGTGCCGGCCCTCTCGGAACGCGACACCGCCGGCCAAATCGCCGCCGCCGCCAGGCGCGCCGGCGGCACATCCGCGCTGAGACCCGGCCGATGAGTGCTTCATCCCGGCGGGGCCCCATCGACTGGAACGGTGTGCGCCTGCGCATGGACGTGGCGGCGATGGAGATGGAGGACGCGCTCAACCCTCCCAAGGATCGCGCCCGCAAGATCATGGAGGCCCGCGCCAGGGCCTTGGCACGGGCACCGGCGGAAACCGCCGCCGCCCACGGCCTGGACTCCGTGGTGTTCACCCTCGCACGCGAGACCTACGCCATCGAAAGCCGCTTTGTGCGCGAGGTGGTCGGCTTCACCGGATTCACGCCGGTGCCGGGCGCGCCCGCCCATGTCATGGGCGTGGTCAACCTGCGCGGCGGCATCCTCGCCGTCATGGACCTGCGGCCGTTCTTCAATATCGCCGCTCCCGGCGTCACCGACATGGCGCGCGTCATCGTCCTCGGCGAACAGCGCCCCGAATTCGGCATCGTCGTCGACGCCGCCGCCGGCCATACGGTGCTGCCGCGCGCCGGCCTGCGGCCCGCCGGCGACATCGCCGGCATGCGCGCCGATTTCATCACCGGCGTCACCGGCGACGCCTGCATGATCTTGGACGGTGCCAGGCTGATCGCCGACGAACGTTTCACCGTGGATCACCGGTCCTTGCATCAGCGGACCGTCTAGAGAGGGCGTCATGAATACCAGACTGGCGACGAATATCGGCTTCGGCCTTGTGCTCCTGGTCCTTGCGATCACGGCATCCCTGGCGGTCCACAGTTCCGTCCGCTTCGCCGACGATGCCGCCTGGGTGGACCACACGTACGAAGTCATAGACCAGGTGCAGGAAATCACCTTGGGCCTGGTCAACGCCGAGACCGGATCGCGCGGGTATGTACTGACCGGCGACGAGGCCTACCTCGAGCCCTATCGCGCGGCGCTGGTGAAGATCAACGGCGCCGTGGCCGCCGCCAACCGCCTGACCGCGGACAACCCGCAACAGCAGCGGCGCATCGTCGGACTGCGGGCCGCCATCACCGAGAAACTGGAAGTGATGGCCGACACCATCAAGGCGCGCAAGGAACAGTCCTTCGAGGCCGCCCAGCGCATCGTTCAATCGGGGCGCGGCAAGCGCGCCATGGACGACGCCCGCGCCAACCTCGCGCAGATGGAAGACCAGGAACTGGCCCTCCTGAAGGAGCGCCAGAAGACCGCCGCCGACAGCAACGCCGGCACCCGCAACGTGATCGTCGCCGGCATGGGCGCCGCCATGGTGGTCGTGGCGCTGGTGCTGGTGGTGTTCAACATCATGACCGGACAGATCAAAAATCTGCTGACCGCCATCGCCTCGACCGCCAGCAGCCTGGTGTCGTCGTCGTCCGAACTCCTTGCCGGCACCACCCAGCAGTCGGCCAGCGCCCAGGAGCAGGCGGCCGCGGTGGCGGAAACCGTCACCACCGTCGACGAGGTCAGGCAGACCGCCGAGCAGGCGGCGAGCCGCGCCAAGGCGGTGGCGGACTCCGCCGGCCGCGCCGCCGACATCGCCAAGACCGGGCGCGCCGCCATCGATGAATCCGTCACCGCCATGGGCACGGTCAAGGATCAGGCCGAAGCCATCGCCACCAGCATCCTCGCGCTGGCGGAGCGCGCCCAAACCATCGGCGAATTGATCGCCGCGGTGAACGACGTCGCCGAACAGACCAACCTCCTGGCCCTCAACGCCGGCATCGAGGCCGCGCGCGCCGGCGAGCACGGCGCAGGCTTCACCGTGGTCGCCCGCGAGATCAAGGACCTCGCCGGCCAGGCCAAGGCCGCCACCGCCCAGGTGCGCCAGATCCTGTCGGAGATCCAGAAGGCCACCAACAGCGCGGTCATGGTCACCGAGGAAGGCGCCAAGAGCGTCAACACCACCATCGTCGCGGTCAACCGCGCCGGCGAGACCATCCGCACCCTCGCCGCCACGGTGGAGGAAGCCGCCCGGGCCGCCAACCAGATCACCGCCTCGGCCGCCCAGCAGGCCACCGGCATGAGTCAGGTGCAGCAGGCCATGCGCGACATCAACGCCGCCACCACCCAGAGCCTGGCCTCCACGCGCCAGGCCGAACGCGCGGCCCAGGACCTCAACGCGCTCGGCGCCAAGCTCAAGAACATGCTGCCGGCATAGGCGCCGGCCGCGGCCATGACCTTGGGTTCAGCGCATGGATAAGAACGAGCTTATCCGGAAGCTTATGAAGACATTCGTCGCCGAACTCGGCGACTACGTGGCGTCCCTGAACCGGGACATCATGGCGCTGGAGCGCGGGGCGGACGCGGCAGCGCGCGCCGAGATCTTCAAGAACCTGTTCCGCACCGGACACAGCCTCAAGGGGACCGCCCGGTCCATGGGCTTCGACCTGCTCGCGGACATGGGCCACCACCTGGAATCCCTGTTCACCGCCCTGCGCGACGGCAAGGCCATGCTCGACGGCGGCGCCTTCGCGTTGCTGTTCGACACCGCCGACGCCATCGCCGACGCCGCCCGGCGCCTCGACGCTGGGCTGGAGATCAAGGACGGGCCGGTGCCGACGCTGCTGCCGCGCCTCGAAGCCGCCGCGATCCCAGCCGCCGCGGCCCCACCCGCCGCTTTGGCGCCGGGCGCGCCCGCGACCGGACTGGCAACCATGCCGGCGCCGCCGCCGGTCATGGCGCCGGCGCGGTTCGCACCCGCAGAGCCGCCGGCCGCCGCACCGGCGCCCGAGGAAAGCGCAATCCGCATCGCCACCGGACGCCTCGACCGGCTGATCGCCCTGGGCGGCGAACTGCGCGTGGCGCAAGGGCGCGCGGGTGCGCGCGACCGCGATATCGAGCGCCTGATCGCCGCGAGCGAACGCTGGCACGGCGAATGGCGCGCCCTCGAACGCAGCCTTGCCAAATCTTCCCGCGCAACCGGCGACACCACGGACGATCAGGCCGTGCTCGCGGCCCGCGCCATCGATATGGGCCGCGAGAACGCCCAATGGCTGACCCGCAGCCTGGAACAGCTGCGGGCGGCGCTGGTCGCCGACCGCAAGGCCCTGGAGCAGGTCGCGACCCCCCTCGACCGCGAAGTTCTGGGCGTGCGCATGACGCCCTTCGGGCGCGCCGCGAGCGGCCTGGAGCGCAGTGTGCGCGACCTGGCGCGGGCGGTCGGCAAGGAGGTGGACCTGGTGCTGGAAGGCGCCAGGATCGAGGTCGACCGCCAGGTGATGGCGGCGATCAAGGACTCCCTGCTCCATCTGATCCGCAACGCCGTGGACCATGGGCTCGAGACGCCTGCGGAGCGCATCGCCGCCGGGAAACCGCCGCGCGGGCGCCTGACCGTGTCCGCCGCCTTGCGCCGCGGCATGGTCGAGATCCGCATCGCCGACGACGGCCGCGGCTTCGACCTCGGCGCCATTCGCGCCAAAGCCGCCGCGCTAGGGCTTGCCGTGCCGGAAGACGACGCCGGCGCCGCGCGGCTCGCCTTCACCCACGGCTTCTCCACCGCCAGGAACGTCAGCGACATCTCCGGGCGCGGCGTCGGCCTCGACGTGGTCAAGACCGCCGTCGAATCCCAGCGCGGCACGGTGGATATCGTTTGCGCCAAAGGCAAAGGCACCCAGTTCATCCTGACCGTGCCGCTGACCCTCACGCGCCTTCACGCCCTCCTGGTGTCGGCCGGCGGACGCACCTATGCCTTTGACAGCGGCGCGATCCACGGCCTGAAGCGGATCAGCCCCGCGGACCTGCGCACCCTGGAGGGACGCGACGCCATCGTGCTGCCGGACGGTCCGCTGCCGCTCTACCGCCTCGCCGACCTCCTGGGCCTGGCCGGCGACGCGCCCGAGGCCGCCAAGCTGCCGGTGATCGTCATCGGCCATGGCGCCGACCGGATTGGCGTGGTGGTCGACCGGCTCGACGCCGAACAGGAAATCATGGTGAAGGACCTGGGTCCCCGGCTGCCGCGCATCACCGGGGTCGCCGGCGCCACCATCCTCGCCGACGGCCAGGTCGCCCTGATCCTGAACGCCGCCGACCTGTTGCGCATCGCCCTTGGCCGCGCGCCGGCGCCGGTGCTGACGCGGGCGTTCGCCACCGCCCCCGCCGCGGCGAAAAAACGCCTGCTGGTGGCCGACGATTCCCTCACCACCCGGACCCTGGTAAAAAGCATCCTCGAGGCGCACGGCTTCGAGGTGATCGACGCCGCCGACGGCATGGGCGCCTGGCAGCTCTTGCAGGAAAAAGGAGCCGACCTGGTGGTCAGCGACGTCGAGATGCCGCGCATGGACGGCTTCGCCCTGACCACGGCGATCCGCGGTTCCAAGCGCCTGGCGCAAACGCCGGTGATCCTGGTGACCGCGCTGGAAAGCGAAAAGGACCGCATGCGCGGTCTCGACGCCGGCGCCGACGCCTACCTGCCCAAGAGCACCTTCGACCAGACCAACCTGCTGCAGGCCATCGAGCGGCTGATATGATCCGCGTCCTGATCGCCGAGGACTCGGTGACCGCCCGCGAGCTGCTGGCCGCCATGCTGTCGTCCGACCCCGAGATCGAAGTCATCGGTCTCGCCAAGGACGGCCGCGAGGCGGTCGCGCTGACCAGGGCCTTGAAGCCCGACCTGGTCACCATGGATATCCAGATGCCGGTGATGGACGGGTTCGAGGCCACCAAGCAGATCATGATCGAGGCCCCGACCCCGATTGTCATCGTCACCGCCAGCGTCGACGTCAACGACGTCACTGTCTCCATGGAGGCCTTGCGCGCGGGCGCCCTCGCCCTGATCGACAAACCGGCCCTGGGCGCGGGGGACTTTCACGCCGCCTGCGCGCGCGTGATCGGTACCGTCAAGGCCATGGCCGGCGTCAAGGTCGTGCGCCACTTCGCGCCGCGCAATCTCACGGCGCCGGCCCAGGTCCTGCTGGAGGAGCGGCCGCACGGCCCCGTGCGGCTGGTGGCCATCGCCGCCTCCACCGGCGGGCCGGCGGCGCTGGCGCGGGTGTTTGCCGACCTGCCGGGCCAGTTCCCGGCGCCGATCATCGTCGTGCAGCACATCGCGCGCGGCTTCCTGGCCGGGTTCGCGGCCTGGCTGAACGGCAGGTGCCCGCTGCGGGTCAAGGCCGCCGAGGACGGCGAGATCCTCGAACCGTCCGGCGTCTATCTTGCCCCCGACGACGCCCATCTCGGCGTCGATGCGCAGCTGCGCGCGCGGCTCGACCACAGTGGGCCGGTCAATGGATTCCGGCCGTCGGCGACGGTCATGTTCCATTCGGTGGCCAAGGCGCTGGGCCCGGCGGCGGCGGCGGTGATCCTCACCGGCATGGGCCAGGACGGCGTCGCCGGCCTGGCGGCGATGCACGCCGCCGGCGGACGCATCGCCGCCCAGGACGAGGCCTCGTCGGTGGTGTTCGGCATGCCGGGCGCCGCCATCGCGCAGGGCCTGGCCGACCGCGTTCTGCCGCTCGGGAACATCGGCGACTGGCTCATGAACCAGGTTTCCGGGAGTTAGACCTTTTCGCCATCCGGTCACACGGTTACGATCCGCCTTTCCTTTTGAAAAGCAGGGGCGGATATGGCCAGCCGTTACACTTACGCGACCCACCTGGAATGCAGCGCGACTGGAGAGCGCTACGACATCGACGTCCCGCAGAACCTGTCCAAGGCCGGCAAGCCCCTGCTCGCCCGCTACGACCTCGCCGCCCTCAAGAAGGACGTCAAGCGCAGCGACATCGAGGACCGTCCCGCCGACATGTGGCGCTGGCACGAACTGCTGCCCCTGAAGCGGCCCGAGGACATCATCAACCTGGGCGAAGTGGAAACCCCGCTGGTGGCCCTGTCCGAGGTCAGCCGCCCGAAAGGCTTCAGCGCTCCCTTGGTGAAAGACGAAGGCCGCCTGCCGACCGGATCGTTCAAGGCCCGCGGCCTGGTGATGGCGGTGTCGATGGCGCATGCGTTCGGGATCAAACGCGTGGTGATCCCCACCAACGGCAACGCCGGCGCCGCCATGGCCGCTTACGCCTCCCATGTCGGCATGGAGAGCTTCTGCTTCTGCCCGGAGGACACCCCGGAAGTGAACGTGCGCGAGATCGCGCTGCAGGGCGCCAAGGTCTGGCGCTTCAACGGCCTCATCAACGAGGCCGGCAAGATGATCGTCGCCGGGAAAGAACCTTTGGGCTGGTTCGACGTCTCCACTTTGAAGGAGCCCTACCGGATCGAAGGCAAGAAAACCATGGGCCTGGAACTGGCGGCCCAGTTCAACTGGTCGCTGCCCGACGTGGTGTTCTATCCCACCGGCGGCGGCACCGGCCTCATCGGCATGTGGAAGGCCTGGCAGGAACTGCTGGCGTTGGGCTGGATCGAGGGCAAGCTGCCGCGCCTGGTGGCGGTGCAGGCCTCGACCTGCGCGCCCATCGTGCGCGCCTTCGACCAGGGCGCCGCCCACGCCGAGCCCTGGGTCAACGCCCATACCGTCGCCTCGGGCATCCGCGTGCCGGCCGCCATCGGCGACTTCCTGATGCTCAATGCCATCCGCGAAAGCAAGGGGTTCGCCCTAGCCGTGGACGATGCCGACATCCTGGCGGCGGTTACCCATGTGGCGCAGCGCGACGGCTTCCTGCTCAGCCCCGAGGGTGCGGCGACCTATGTCGCCTACCGCACCGCTGCCGACCGGGGAATGATCTCGCCCAGCGACAAAGTGATCCTGTTCAACTGCGCCACCGGCCTCAAGTACCCGATGCCGGCGGCGGATGCGCGCATCGACATCAAGGGCGGCCCGGTCGATATCGTCGATATCGTCAACAAATACTAAGCCGCCGAACTCGCGAAGTTGTTATCGCTTTCGCGCGCAAGACCTGCGGGACGCGGGGCGGATTTTGCTATCCTGTGCGCTTAGAAACTCCGACAGGCCCATGATGGAGAGCGCCTTGGCCGGGATGGATTTGCGCGGCGTCGCGCTGGGGAACGGCAAGACCCTTTCCAGCCGTGTCGCGGCGGCGTTGCTTGCCCGCATCCGCGAGGGCGGCCTGGTTCCCGGCGCCCGCCTGCCCACCGAATACGCCCTGTCCCAGAGCTTCGGGGTCAGCCGCACCGTGGTACGCGAAGCGATCGTGACCTTGAAGGCCCAGGGCGTGGTGGAAACCCGCCAGGGCAGCGGCGCCTTCGTCCGCGAACCCGCCCGCGCGCCGGCCCTGACCGCCGACACGCCTCTTTCCGTGCAGCAACTGGGGTTGATGATCGAGGTGCGCAAAGGGATCGACTGCGAGATCGCCGCCCTCGCCGCCGAGCGCCGCACCCCAAAACAGCTGGAAGATATGCGCCAGGCGCTGGCCGCCGTCGATGCGGCGGTGGCCGCGGGCGGCAACGGCGTGCGCGAGGACCTGCGTTTCCACCTCGCCGTCGCCCACGCCACCGGGAATCCTTATTGGGTGCGCCTGATCGAAATGCTGGCGCCCCAGATCCAGGCCTCCATCGCCGTGACCCGGGCGAACGACTCCCGGCGCGGGATCTACCAGGCCTCGGCCCGGGAAGACCACGAACGGCTGCTCGCGGCCATCGCGGCCGGAGATCCGGCGGCGGCGCGGGCGGCGGCGCGCAGGCATATGGAAGGCGCTGCCGAACGGGTGGCGCGCGCAGACCCGGACTTCTGGGCCCGCGAAGGCCAGGCCCAGGCCCGCCAGATCGCGACGTCCGCAGAAATATATTAGGCGAGCCGGTTGCGGGCGGGCTTGCCGTCCTTGAAGGCCAGGATGCCCTCGATCAGGATCCGCCCCATACCGCGGCGCGCCTCGACGGTCGAACTGCCGATATGCGGCAGGATGAAGGCGTTGGGCAGATCTCTGTAGCGCGGGTCGTAATTGGGCTCGTTGTTGAAGACGTCGAGCCCGGCCCCCATGATCCTGTTCCCGGACAGCGCCTCGATCAGGGCGTCGTCGTTGACGATATCCCCGCGCGCGATATTCACCACGATGGCGGTCGGGCGCATTTTCGCCAGCCGTTCGCGGTTGAGGAAGCCGCGGGTTTCCGGGGTCGAGTTGCACGCCAGCACCAGGACGTCGCAATTGGCCATCAGGTCCTCGGGCTTCGGATAGTAGGCAGCGCCCTGCTCCAGCTCCGGCGGCAATTTGTTCATATCGGAATAGGCGATCTGCATGCGGAAACCGCGCGCCCGGTCGGCGATGGCGCGCCCGACGCGGCCGAAGCCGAAGATGCCCATGGTCTTGCCGGCGACCTCCATGCCGTTGAGCTGCAAGGGCGTCCACCCCTTCCAGTCCCGCATCAGGGCGGTGCTTTCCGTGACCCGGCGCGCCGCCGAGAGAACCAGCAGCATGGCGCATTCCGCCACGGTGTCGGTGAGCACGTCGGGGGTGTTGAACACCGGCACGCCCCTGGCCTTGGCGGCGGCGAGGTCGACGTGGTCGAAGCCCACCGAGTATGTGCCCACCGCCTTCACCGACGACGGCAACCTGGCGAAGAAACCGGCATCCATCTTGACGCCGACGCCGCCGAACAGCGCGTCCTTGCCCTCCAGGCCCGCCAACACCTGCTCCTGCGTCAGCTTCTCGCCGGTGGTGTTGAAGGTGGCGTCGAAGGCCGCCGCGATATCGCTTTCGACATAATCGGGCATCTTGGCGGTGACAAAGATCGACCAGCGCGGCATGGCAGCACTCCCCCCTGAACCGAGGCAAACGTTTGCAGATCGAACCCGGAGCCGCAAGGGCCAGAAAAACGGCGGCCGGGAAAACTATTTCGCGATCGCTGTCCGGGTGAGGACAAAATTGGCGGCCTTGAACGACATCACCACCGCATCGGCCTGGTTAATGGTCTCGATATGGGTTTTCACCACGCCCCGATCGGGCCTGGATTTGCTGACGCGGGCATCCTCCACCCGCACTTTCACGCGCAGCACGTCACCGGGCCGCACCGGCGCCAGCCAGCGCAGTTCGTCGACCCCGGGCGACAGGGCACCCGACCCCGGCAGGAACTCGTCGAAGAACAGCCGCATGGCGATGCAGCAGGTGTGCCAGCCGCTGGCGATCAGGCCGCCGAATTCGCTGGCGCCGGCGCGCGCGGCGTCGACATGGAACCACTGCGGATCGTAGAGCGCGGCGAAGTCCACGATCTCCTGTTCGGTCACGGGACGGCTCTTCGAGATCACCGTGAGGCCGGCCGGATAGTCCTCGAAAGCGCGGGCGTCGCGCGGCGGGAGAATTTCGGTGGCCACTCATCTTTCCTTTTTGTCATTCTTGCATCGCGCGGCGATGCGAAAACCTACCCCAGCCGGTCCTTGTGCCAGCGCAGGTGGTCCTCGATGAACGAGGCGATGAAGAAGTAGCTGTGGTCGTAGCCGGGATGCCTGCGCAAGGTGCAGGCGATTCCGGCCTTGGCGCAGGCGTTGACGAACAGGTCCGGTTTGAGCTGACTGTCGAGGAATTTGTCGGCCTCGCCCTGGTCGATGAGCACGTCGGGGATCCGCGCGCCCTCCTCCACCAGCGCCGTCGCGTCATAGGCGCGGCCCGCCGCGACGCTGCCGAGGTAACGCGGGAAGGCTTTCTGGCCCCAGGGCACCTGGGTCGGCGCCACGAGCGGCGCGAAGGCCGAGACCGCCTTGAACCGGCCGGGGGTCTTGAGGGCAATGGTGAGCGCGCCGTGTCCGCCCATGGAATGGCCGCAAATGCCCTGGCGGGTCATATCCGCCGGAAAGCCGGCGATGACTTGGGGCAACTCGTCGACAATGTAGGAGAACATGCGGAAATTCCGCGCCCAGGGACCTGCCGTGGCGTCGAGGTAGAACCCGGCGCCGAGGCCGAAGTCGTAGGCGTTGTCGGGATCGCCCGGCACGCCCTCGCCGCGCGGGCTGGTATCGGGCGCCACCAGCATCAAGCCGAGTTCCGCCGCCATGCGCTGAGCGCCAGCTTTCACCGTGAAATTCTCCTCGGTGCAGGTCAGGCCCGCCAGGAACCAGAACACAGGCACCTTGCCGACCTTGGCCTGGGGCGGCGTGAACACCGCAAAGCGCATGGCCGTGCCGGTCTCGCGCGACTGGTGCCGGTAGACGCCCTGCACGCCGCCGAAGCAGCGCTGTTCGGAGAGGGTTTCCAGGGTCATCCGTAAACGACAACCGACCGGATCGACTTGCCCTCATGCATCAGGTCGAAGCCCCGGTTGATGTCCTCGAGCTTCAGCACATGGGTGATCATGGAATCGATCTCGATCTTGCCGTTCATGTACCAGTCGACGATCTTCGGCACGTCGGTGCGGCCCTTGGCGCCGCCGAAGGCCGAGCCCTTCCAGACGCGGCCCGTCACCAGCTGGAACGGGCGGGTGGCGATTTCCTTCCCGGCTTCGGCCACGCCGATGATGATGCTCTCGCCCCAGCCGCGATGGCAGGCTTCCAGCGCCTGGCGCATCACCGCCGTATTGCCGGTGCAGTCGAAGGTGTAGTCGGCGCCGCCGCCGGTGAGAGTGACGAGGTGCGGCACCAGGTCGGGGACGTTCTTGGGGTTGACGAAATGGGTCATGCCGTACTTGCGGCCCCAGGCTTCCTTGCCGTCGTTGATGTCGACGCCGACGATGATGTCGGCGCCCACCATCTTCAGGCCCTGGATGACATTAAGGCCGATGCCGCCCAGGCCGAACACCACGCAGTTGGAGCCGGGCGTGACCTTTGCGGTCTTGACCACGGCGCCGACGCCGGTGGTGACGCCGCAGCCGATATAGCAGGCGCATTTGAACGGCGCGTCGGTGCGGATCTTGGCGAGCGCGATCTCCGGCAGGACGGTGAAATTGGAGAAGGTCGAACAGCCCATGTAGTGATAGATCGGCTTGCCCTTATAGGAAAAGCGCGTGGTGCCGTCGGGCATCAGGCCCTTGCCCTGGGTGGCGCGGATGGCGGTGCACAGGTTGGTCTTGCCCGAGAGGCAGGATTTGCACTGGCGGCATTCGGGGGTGTAGAGCGGGATGACGTGGTCGCCGGGGGCCAGGCTGGTGACGCCGGCGCCGACCTCGCGCACCACGCCGGCGCCTTCGTGGCCCAGGATCGAAGGGAAAATGCCCTCGGAATCGAAACCGTCGAGGGTGTAGGAATCGGTGTGGCAGATGCCTGTGGCCATGATCTCGACCAGCACTTCGCCGGCCTTGGGCCCTTCGAGGTCGACTTCGACCACTTCGAGGGGCTTTTTGGCTTCAAAAGCGACGGCGGCGCGGGTCTTCATGGGGCAAGGCTCCGGAGGCTGAACGGGGCCTTACAATAGTGAAGTCCTACACCCTTTGTCATTGCCCGACTTGATCGGGCAATCCATGGTTCAATATGCGCGAGTGCCTGTTGATAGATGGATTACCCGATCAAGTCGGGTAATGACAGAAGAGCGTGTGGCTACTCCGCCGGCGCCAATTGCGCGGTGTTGTGCTTGGAGCTGAAATCGAAGCGCTTGGCGTATTTGTCCAGGTAAATGTAGATCACCGGCGTGATGTAAAGGGTCAGCACCTGGGACAGGAGCAGCCCGCCCGCCACGCACAAGCCGAGCGGCCGGCGTGAATCGGCGCCCATGCCGGTGCCGAAGGCAATCGGCAGCGTGCCCATCATCGCGGCCATGGTCGTCATCATGATCGGGCGAAAGCGGATCAGGCAGGCCTCGAAGATGGCTTGTTCCGGGGAAACGCCGGCGTCGGCGCGGGCGCGTTCCAGGGCGAAGTCCACCATCATGATGGCGTTCTTCTTGACGATCCCCACCAGCATCATCATGCCGACATAGGCATAGAGCGTCAGCGGGGTGTGGAAGATGTAGAGCGCCAGCATGGCGCCCATGGCCGCGGACGGTAATCCGGAGAGGATCGTCAGCGGGTGGATGAAGCTTTCGTACAGGATGCCGAGGATGATGTAGACCACCAGGACGGCGATGAACATCAGCAGCGCCATGTTGGACGTGGAGCTTTGGAAGGCCGCCACGGTGCCGGCGAAACTGCCCTGGATGCTGGCGGGGATGCCCACGTCCTGGGTCGCCTTGCGCACGCCTTCCACTGCGTCGCTGAGCGCCTTGCCGGGCGCCAGGTCGAAGGACACGGTGATGGCGGGGATCTGGCCGGCGTGATTGACGCTCTGGGGCATGACGCCGCGCTTGATTTCGGCCACCGCCGACAGCGGCACCATGGTCCCGCCGCTGCCCGCCACATACAGGCGCTCGAGGGCCGAGGCGTCCTTCTGGTACTGGGGCAACAGTTCCAGGATCACCTGGTACTGGTCGGTGGCGGCATAGATCTGCGACACCTGCTGGCCGCCGAAGGCCGCGCCCATGGCGGTCTCCAACTGGTCGGGCGTAACTCCCAAGGCGGCCGCCTTCTCGCGGTCCAGCTTCACCTGCACCGCCGGCGCCGCGCTGTCGTTGTCGGTGTTGACGCCGACGAAGGTCGGGTCCGCCTGCAGCGCGCGCGCCAGCCTGGCGGCGGCGTCCTGAAGTTCGCCCAGGTCCAGGCCCTGCATGGTGTACTGGTAGTTGGAGCGCGAGAACCG
Source organism: Rhodospirillaceae bacterium (assembly GCA_041905795.1). GTDB lineage: Bacteria > Pseudomonadota > Alphaproteobacteria > Rhodospirillales > Rhodospirillaceae > SHVO01. The sequence goes on from JAYRKL010000005.1 coordinate 54,459, forward strand.
GCCGCCGACGCGGATGGTCGGCGGGTTGACGACGGTGATGGCGGTGCCGGGGATGTTGCGGAGCTTGGCGCGCAGCCGGTTGGCGATATCGTTGGCGGAATCGGGACGGGCGGACAGGGGCTTCAGGGTGATGGTGACGTCCCCGCCCTCGCTGCCCTCGACGCTTTCCACGCTTTCATCCTTGGCGATGATGTCCATGGCCCGGCGAACGTACTGGATGTTCTGGTCGAAGGAGGTGCCGGTCATGGTCTGGATATTGGCGCGCAGCTGGCCGGTGTCGTCGCTGGGCAGAAAGTCCTGCGGCATGATCATGAGCAGGCCGTAGCTCATCAGGATGCTGGCGAAGAAGGCGCCGATCACGACAGGCTTGCGCGTCAGGCACCAGCGCAGCGAATTCTCATAGGACCGCTGCATCCAGCCGAAGGCGGATTCGCTCCATTGATAGAAGCGATTGTGGCTGGCCCCGTGATCTTCGGCCTTGAGGATGCGGTCGCACAGCATCGGCGTCAGGGTCACCGACACCACCCCCGAGATGACGATGGCGACGATGATGACCACCGAGAATTCATGCAGCAGGCGGCCGACGATGCCGCCCATGAACACCAGCGGGATGAACACCGCCGCCAGGGAGACGGTGATCGAGAGGATGGTGAAGCCGATCTCGCCCGACCCCTTCAGCGCCGCGACGTGGGGGTCCTCGCCGTGTTCGATATGGCGCACGATATTCTCGAGCATGACGATGGCGTCGTCGACGACGAAGCCGACCGAGAGCGTCAACGCCATCAGCGACAGATTGTCGAGGTTGTAGCCCAGCAGCGCCATGCCGCCGAAGGTGCCGACCACGGCGATGGGCAGCGCCAGCGACGGGATCAAGGTGGCGCTGGCGCGGCGCAGGAAGGTGAAGATCACCCCCACCACCAGGGCGCCGGCGATCAGCAGGGTCGTCTGCACGTCGTTGATGGCGGCGCGGATGGTCTGGCTGCGGTCATAAAACACCTTCATTTCCAGGGAGGCCGGCAGCTGCGCCGCCAGCTGCGGCAGCACCTTGTTGATGCCGTCCACCACCGCCATGGTGTTGGAGCCTGGTTGGCGCTGGATGTTCAGGGTGACCGCGCGGTCGTCGTTATACCAGTCCATGGACCGCACGTTCTCGAGGCTGTCGACCACATTGGCCACATCCCCGAACCGCACCGTGGCGCCGTTGCGGGTGGCGATGATCTGCTTGCGGAACTCCTCGGCGCTGGTGAGCTGGCCGTCGGTGTGGATGATGGCGGTCTTGGAATTGCCGTTGAGGGTGCCGCTGGCCTGGTTGGTGTTGGTGGTGTTGGCGGCGGTGGCCAGGTCGTTGAGGGTCATGTTGCGGGCGGCGAGCGCGGCCGGGTCGGCCTGGATGCGCACGGCGTAGCGCGCCTGGCCGCGGATGTTCACCTGCCCGACTCCGTCCACGGTGGAAAGCTGGTTGGCAAGGATGGTGCGGGCGTACTGATCCACTTTCGAGGGCGGCAGGCTCTTGGAATAGACCGCGATGAAATAGATCGGGAACGCCGTCGGGTCGATTTTGCGGAAGGTCGGCGGCGTCGGCATGTTGCGCGGCAGGCGCCTCAGAATCCCGGAGATCGCGGTCTGCACGTCCTGGGCGGCGGCGTCGATGTTGCGGTCCAGGCGGAACTGAAGATTGATGTTGGTGAAGCCCTGGCTCGACGACGAGGTCATAGTGTCGATGCCCGGGATCGAGGCGAACGCCCCTTCCAGGGGCGTGGCCACCGCCGACGCCATGGTCTCCGGGTCCGCGCCCGGCAGGTTGGCGGTGACGTTGATGGTCGGGAAATCGATATTGGGGAGTTCGGAGACCGGCAGGCTGAAATAGCCGAACACGCCGAAGATCACGAAGGCGGCCATGACCAAGGTCGTCATGATCGGCCGCTCGATGAAGACGCGGGAGATGTTCATGGCAATTCTCTTCCCACCAAGCGTCTACTGCGGAAGCGGCGCGCCCGCCGCCTGTGCCGTCGATGCGGCGACGCGGTCCGCCAGCACGTTGACCGGCCCGCCGGGCACCACGCGCAGCTGGCCTTCGGTCACCACCTGATCGCCCGCCTTGAGGCCGCCGCTCACGGCGACAAAGTCGCCGTCGTCGAACAGCACCTTCACCGGCCGGCTCAGCGCCTTGTTCTGGGCGATCACATAGACGAACGCGCCGTCGGGACCGTCGTTGACCGCATCCCGGGGAATCACGGTCGCGCCGGCGATGTTGTCCATCTCCACGCGCACGTTGACCAATTGGCCCGGCACCAGCGCCAGGTCGGCGTTGTCGAAGGTGGCGCGCAGTTCGATGGTGCCGCTGGCGGCGTTGACGGCGTTGTCGGTGAAATCCACCGGCGCCTCGATCACGGCGCCGTCGCCATGCTTGATGTCGAGCAGCGCGGCCAACCCCTTGCCCTTCTGGCGCGCCTGGATGCGCGGCAGTTCCGATTGCGGCAAGGTGAACGATACCTTGATGGGTTGAAGCTGGGCGATGGTCACCAGCGGCACCGTACCGTTGGCGGCGATCATGTTGCCGGGTTGGATCAGCAAGGGACCGGTCTTGCCGTCGAGGGGCGAACGGATCTGGGTGTAGTTGAGGTTGAGCGCCGCGGTCTCGACGGCGGCCTTGTCGGCGGCCACGGTGGCAGCCAGCATGGCGACGTTGGTGGTGATGGTTTCGAACTGCTGCACCGAGACGTTGCCGCTGTCCTTGAGCGCGGCGTAGCGGTCGCGGTCGCGTGTCGCGTTGGCGAGACTGGCCTGGTCGCGGGCCAGGATCGCCTTGGCCTGGTCGAGCGCCGCCTGGAAGGGCCGCGGGTCGATCTGGAACAGGAGGTCGCCGCGCTTGACGAACTGGCCTTCCTTGAAGTGCGCGGTATCCAGCACGCCCTGCACGCGCGAGGTCACCTGCACCATGGTCGGCGCCAGCACCTTGCCCAGCGCGTGATCGACCACCGCCATGTCGCGGTTGATGACCGCCGCGGCGTGCACCGGCGCGGCGCCGCCGCCCGGCCGGCGTCCGGCGGTCTGCTGCGCAGAATGGCCGGTGAAGTACCAGAACCCGCCGAGCACCGCGATCAGGACCGCGGCCAGCGGCAGCATCAGAGTCCGGCGGCGCACCGCGCTGTCTGCGGGCGGAGTGTGTCTGTCGTCGCGTGCGTTCATCGTGGGTACCACCGGGGGACTCGTTTGCGCGGAGGATAGTGACGGGTGCAAAGAGCGCAAGACACACGCCGCAGCGCCGCGCAGATATAATCTAGCCGCGATTTTATTGGAGATTCCGCATGTCGTCGCTGTCGCGAAACTTGCGTTGGCAACGCTCGGAGACAGGATTACGAACGCGTTACACCGTATCGGCGGCTGCGCGGTGCGCGCGTACGCTTTCACCAATATTTCCTCCGCATCGCGCTGAATCGGATCGCGGATGAAACAATTGTCAGAGTGACAGAGGTGAACGGCAGCGTAACGGCGCGTATCCGGCGCGCGTCACAGCCCCTGCCGGTTGGTCCAACAGGAAACAACTACTGCAGCGGCGACTTCACGTTCAGGGCGCGCCACAAGTTGCTGTAGTCGTCGGTCCACGGGCGCGCGGCGCCGCTGACGATCATGGCCATGGGCATGGTGTCGAACAACCCGGAATCGTCGGTCACCAGCATCCAGTCAGATCGGCTGCCGCCCACGGTCTCGTCGGACTCGTCATAGATCAGACGCGCGGTCTTGTGGCTTTCGGCCGCCGCCGCGGCGACGATGGGCCCCAGGTCAATGAAGCGGTTGCTGACATGCACCGCCAGCACGCCGCCCGGCCTGATGTGCCTCCAATAGAGATCGAACGCCTCGGTGGTGAGCAGATGCACCGGGATGGCGTCGCTGCTGAAGGCGTCCACCGCCAGCACGTCGAACATGTTGGGGTCCTCGCGCTCCAGCGACAGGCGGGCGTCGCCCATGGCGACGCTGGTGTCGCCGCACTTCAGGAACGAGAACACATTGGTGGCGATATTGCGCACCAGGGGGTTGATCTCGTAGAAGCGCACCTTGTCGCCGGGCCGCGCGAAGCCGGCGATGGTGCCGGAACCGAGGCCGATGACCCCGATCTTCACCGGCCCCGCCTTGCCCATCTCGGCGATGGCCAGGCCCACGCCCGAGCTGCGGGCGTAGTAGCTGAGAGGCTCGCAGGCCCGGGCGGCGTCGGTGAGCTGGCGGCCGTGCATGATGTTGCCGTTCTGGAGTTCCAGCACAACGTCGCCTTTGACGTTCATCGGCCGCGAGGTGACTTCCAGCGGCCCATAGAAATTGCGCACGTTGAGCACCGGGTCCACGCCCCAGGGCTGGCTGGGCGCCACCAGAATCCACACCAGCACCGGCCACACCGCCGCCGCCACGGCGAGACCCAGCCAGCGCACCCAGCGCGCCGCGCCCACCGGCCAGCGCTTCAGGGCTACGGCGCCGACCAGGGTGCTGAAGATCAGAAGAGCGATGGTCAGGTCGTGGTCGCGGTCGAACACCACCGGCGCCGCCGCCGCCACCAACAGCCCGCCAACCACACCTCCGGTGCCGATGGTGAGGTAGAACGACGTGAGATGGGCGGTCGACGGCTTCTGGCTGGCCAGTTCGCCGTGGCACACCATGCAGCAGACGAAAAAGGCCGATCCGATGCCGATCAGCTGCACGATGTAGTTGTCGATCAGGAACGGCTTGACGATGGACAGGATGATCACCGCGAACGCCATGGGCAGCAGCAGGTACCAGGTGGCCCTGTCGTACCAGCGGGGATGATCGAAGGAGATGATGAAGCTGAGCAGATAGAGCGCCAGCGGCATCACCCACAGCAGCGGAATGGCGGCGATATTGCGCAGCACATAGTTGGTGATCGCGAGCAGCAGGATCGACGGCACCGCCGACAGCAGCAGCCAGAACAGCCGGTCGATGGGCAGCAGCGGCTCGGCCGCCTCGGCGCCGCTTTCCTGTACGGCCTCGGCGCGGCTGCTGCGCAAGGCGGCCAGCCCGGCCGCGATCACGAACAGCCCATAGACCCCCGACCACGCCCAGGCCTGCACATGGGTAGCGAACTGCGGTTCGATCAGCGCCGGATAGGACAGGAGTGCCAGCAGCGACGCCACGTTGGAAAGCGAGTACAGGCGATACACCGAGGAGTCCTGGCCGGCGGCGCGCGCGAACCAGGTCTGCATCAAGGGCCCGGTCGAGGCCAGCAGCAGGAACGGCGGGCCGATGGTGGCGGAGAGAACCAGGAGGATCCGCAACAGCGGCATGCCGCCGCCGGTGGGCTTCAATGCATCGGCCGGGATGATGGGCAACACCGCCAGGCTCAGGGCGAGAAGCGCGATATGCACCCGCCCCTGCATACGCGGCGAGAGCCTCGATGTCAGCAGATGCGCGTAGACATAACCCGCCAGCAGCGCGCCCTGGAAAAACAGCAGGCAAGTAAGCCACACCGCCGCCGAGCCGCCGAACCAGGGCAGGATCATCTTGGCGATCATCGGCTCCACGGCGAACAGCAGGAAGGCGCCGAGGAAGATGGTCAGGGCGATGACGATTTTATCCTGCATGCTCTTTTTCCAGAAGTGAGGGCTCGAGGGCGCGGCCCTTGGTCTCGGGCAGCGCGAAGGCGGTGAGGAAGAATGTGCCGTAGGCGATCACGGCGAAGGCCGCCATGGCGTCGCCAAGGTCGAAGCGGCTGGACAGGAAGCCGACCACGGTCGGGAACAAGGCGCCGATGCCGCGGCCGAAGCTGAAGCAGAACCCCTGCCCCGATCCCCGCAACCGCGTCGGGAACAGTTCGGTGAGGAAGGCGCCGGTGCCGGCATAATAGCCGGTGGAGAAGAACCCCAAGGGGAACCCCAGCACCAGGAGCAGCCCCGGCGAGAGATCGAGCTGGGTATAGACCACCGCCATGATCATGGCGCCCAGGGAGAAGATCAGGAACAGGATGCGCCGGCCGAATTTGTCGGACACCCAGGCGCCCACCAGATAGCCGACAAAGCCGCCGACGATCAGCAGCGCCAGGTAGACGGACGACCCCACCACGGTCACGCCGCGGTCATTCTTGAGGTAGGTCGGCAGCCAGGTGGTGATGGAATAGTAGCCGCCCTGCGCACCGGTGAGCGCCAGCGACGCCAGCAAGGTGATCCTGAGATGATCGCGGGAGAAGATTTCCCAGATCGGCGGCTTCTCCGAAACCGCCCGCGCGCGCACGGCGATCGGCGGCTCGTCGACGTTGCGCTGGATATACACCAGCAGGAACACCGCCGGGATGAAGCCGAATACGAACATGGCGCGCCAGGCGATCTCGGGCGCGAACACCGAGAAGGCGAACGCCTGCAACAGCACCGCCAGCCCCCAGCCCATAGACCAGGAGGACTGCACGCAGCCCAGGGCCCGGCCGCGGTACTGGGCGCGGACGGTCTCGCCCATCAGCACCGCGCCCGCCGCCCACTCGCCGCCGAAGCCGATGCCGAGCAGAGTGCGGAACACCAGGAGCTGTTCAAAACTCTGCGCCGCCGCGCACAACAGGGTGCAGACCGAGAACCACAGGATGCAGATCTGCAAGGTGCGGACGCGCCCGAAGCGGTCGGAGCAATAACCCGCGAACCACCCGCCCAGGGCAGACGCCAGCAAGGTGGAGGTGGCGGCGAGGCCGGCCAGCCCCGCCGGCACGTTCCACAGGGTCATGATGGTGCCGATGACCAGCGGGTAAATGGTGAAATCGAGGCCGTCGAAACCCCAGCCGCCGGCGCAGGCCCAGAACGCCTTGCGTTCGGGCGGCGTCATGGCGCGATAGAAGTCGCGCAGGCCGCCCCCGTCATCGAGGACGTCATTCACCGCCGCGTCCGACATCCCCCTCTTTCGCCCCCTCTTCTGCCCCGCCGGCTTTTGCCTCGCCGCGCAAGCTTCCCGAAGGCAGTTTAGTCGAAGACCAGGTCGAACGGCACCCCTTCTGCCGCGAATACGCCCCGGCCCAAGGCCTGGATGGCTGTTACCATCCGGCCTTCGCGGCCCAGCGCACTATCGGCAAAGGCGATCATGAGGCTGTTGGGCGTCGCCGTGGGCGAGGCCGCGCGCAACCCCCGGGCCAGAGCCTGCTCGCGGCCGGGCGCCGAAAAAGCACAGGCCAATATATAAGCCGCGGCGGTGGACCGGCTGATACCGGCGAAACAGTGAGCCAGGAGCGGCGCGCCGGTGGCGGCGGTCTTCCACGCGTCGCCAAAGGCGAGGATCGCCCGCACCGTCTCCGCCGTCGGCGCGGTGAGGCCGTCCATCGGCGCCGAGATGTCGTTAAAACGCAGATTGAGGTGGCGCACGGCGCCACAGCTTGGGCCTTCAGCCTCCGGCGCCAGCAGGGTCAGCACATGGGAGGGTTTCCGGCCCGCGAGCACGGCCGGTACATGACTGAGCGGCGCGACGATCAGGGCCAATGCGACACCACGCCCAGAAAGAAGCCGATCTCGAACATCTGTTCGATGGCGCCCAGCACATCCCCGGTGACGCCGCCGATGAGCCGGCGCGCGGTCAGCGCCATGAGCAATGCCGGCGCCGCGCCGCAGACTAAAGCCGGAAGAATGTTGGGCAGCGGGAAAACCACGAACGGCCAGGCCGCGAAGATCAACGCCAGGATCACCGATCCGGTGCCGACACCCTGGGGCACCGGCTTGTATTTGGCGGCGTCGGCGTCGCCGGCATAGGGCAAGGCCGCCATGGCGATCACCGCCGCCGCCCGCGCCGCGCCGTGGCCGGCCACCAGCACCGTCATTGTGGAAATCTGCGTAAAGGCCGCGACCTTGAGCGCCACCGCCAGCAGCAGCGCCAGGGCGGCGTAGGTGCCGATGCGGCTGTCCTTCATGATGGCGAGGCGGCTGGCCTTGTCGCGACCGCCGCCCAGGCCATCGGCGGTGTCGCCCAGGCCGTCTTCGTGGAACGCGCCGGTGATCAATATGCCCGCCGCCGCTGCCAGCACCGCAGGCACGGCTCCCTCCCAGGCCTTGGCGGCGAATACCAGCACCAGGCCTGAGAGCGCGCCGACGATCTGGCCCACCAAAGGATAATAACGCGCGCTGGCGGTGATCCATTCCGGCGCGAAGTCCTTCAGCGCCGGCACCGGAAGGCGTGTCAGGAACTGCACCGCCGTAAGGAACAGGCGCCATTCCTTCATCATATTTTCCCCGTCAGCACATCGTCGAGGCTGGCGATCCCGGTGAGGATGCGCGCCGCCGCCCGCACCAGGGGAATGGCCAGCAGCGCGCCGGTACCTTCGCCCAGGCGCATGTCCAGGTCGAGCAAGGGTGACGCCTTCAGGTGCTCCAGCATCAGCCGGTGGCCGGTTTCGGCGGAACGGTGCGAAAAGACCAGATATCGTGTCACCGCGGGATCGAGGCGCGCCGCCGCCAGGGCCGCGGCGGTGGAGATGAAGCCATCCACCATCACCACCCGGCCCGCCGCGGCGCCACCCAGCATCGCGCCCGCCATCATGACGATCTCCAGCCCGCCGTACTCCCGGAGCACGTCCAGGGGCGCGGTGACGCCGGTGCGGGCGGCGGCGCGCGCGAGCACCGCCAGCTTGCGCGCGAGCCCGGCGTCATCGTGGCCGGCGCCGCGTCCGACGCAGCGCTCCAGGGGAATCCCCGTCAGCCGGTGCATCAGCAAAGCCGCGGCCGCGGTGTTGCCGATGCCCATCTCGCCCATGGCCAGGATGCCGTAACCTTCCCCGGCGGCGTCTTGCGCCAAGATGATCCCGCGCTCCAGGGCTTGCTCGGTTTCCGCCACGGTCAAGGCCGCTTCGCGCGCGGCGTTGCGCGTGCCCTTGCGCACTTTGGCGGCGATAAGCGAAGCATGGACGGGCAGATCGGCGGCGACGCCGGCATCGACCACGCGCACGTCGGCGCCGACGGTGCCGGCGAAGGCGTTGGCGCTGGCGCGTCCGGCCAGGAAGGTCTTCACCATCAAGCCGGTGACGCTGGCGGGATAGCTGGAGACCCCGTCCTCGGTGAGGCCGTGATCGCCGGCGAAGATCAGCAACAGCGCGCGGTCGGTATTCGCGTCAATTGCGCCCAGGCGTACCGCCAGGTCTTCCATGCGCCCCAGGGAGCCGGGCGGCTTGGCCAGCGCCTCGACGCGCGCCCGGCAAGATGTTTCACGTGAAACATTCGCTCCCGCAATCTCAGGTAATTTCATCTTCTGACGCTCATGTTTTTAAGCGGGCTACCGTCGCGATATCCGCCACCGCCAGCGTTTTTTCCAGTACCGCGGCTATTTCGTCCAAGGCTTTGTCCACGACAATGCTGTGATCTTCTGCCGTCGCCTGAATCCCGAGGACACCGAGGATCGCCGCGCGCGCCGTGCCCGCGGCGAACAAGCCGTGCACATAGGTGCCGCCGATACGGCCGTCGACGGACTGCGCGCCGTCGGGACCGGTCCCGTCCAGGGTCAGGTAAGGCCGGGCCATGTCCGCACCGGTGGTGACACCCACATGCATCTCGTATCCGGTGAAGGCCGCGCCGCGCACCGCGCCGGTCACCGGCCGCAGCACCTTTTCACCGGTCAAATCGGTTTCCACATCCAGCAGTCCCAGGCCCGGCGCTTCGCCCGGCGGCCCCTCGATGCCTTTGAGGTCGCGGACCACGCGCCCCAGCATCTGCAGGCCGCCGCAGATGCCGAGCACCCGCCCGCCCCGGCGCACATGGGCCTTGAGGTCGATGTCCCAGCCTTGCGCCCGCAGGAACGCGAGGTCGAGCAAGGTCGCTTTGGTCCCGGGCAGGATGACGAGGTCCGCGTCTCCCGGCAGCGCCCGGCCCGGCGGGATGAACTCGAACCGCACGCCCGGCTCAGTCTTCAAGGGATCGAAGTCGTCGAAATTGGCAATGCGCGACAGCATCGGCACGACGATCTTCACCGCCTTCTCCGCCGAAGACCCGCGATGCGATTCCAATACCACCGCGTCTTCCGCCGGCAGCCGCGCGGCGGCGGCCAGCCACGGCACCAGGCCGAAGTCCTTCCAGCCGGTGCGCCGGGCGATCTCGGCGCGGCCTTCGGTGAAAAGCGTGGGATCGCCGCGGAACTTGTTGACGATGAAGCCGTGGATCATGGCGCGGTCGCCGGCATCGAGCACCGCGCGGGCGCCCACCAGCGCGGCGATGACATGGCCGCGGTCGATGTCTCCGGCCAGGATCACCGGCACGTCGGCGGCGCGGGCGAAGCCCATATTGGCGATATCGCCCATGCGGAGATTGGTCTCGGCCGGGCTGCCCGCGCCTTCCACAATCACCAGGTCGCTGTCGCCTTTGAGGATGGCGAAGCTGTCGAGCACGGTGCGCAGCAGGTCGGCCTTGCGCTCCTGATAGGCGCGCGCCTGCCAGCTGCCTTCCATGCGCCCGCGCACCACCACCTGGGCGCCGGTGTCGGACTGGGGCTTGAGCAGCACCGGATTCATATGGACGGTCAAAGGCGTGCGGCAAGCTATGGCCTGCAAGGCCTGGGCGCGGCCGATCTCGCCGCCGTCACTGGTCACGGCGGCGTTGTTGGACATGTTCTGGGGTTTGAACGGGCGGACGCGAAGTCCGCGGTTGGCGAACAGGCGGCACAGGCCCGCCACCAGCACCGACTTGCCGACGTCGGAGCCGCAGCCCTGGATCATCACGGCCGCCATATCAGGCCTCCAATCGCGAGCATTCCCCACATCACCCAGCACGCGCCGAGGAAGATCACCAGCCCGCGCCCGAGATCGCCAGGGCCGGGGCGCGGGCCGGAACCGAAGCTGGGCCGTTCGTGCAGGACGCCGTCATAGGTCACGGCCCTTCCCAATTCCACCTTCAGGGCGCCGGCCATGGCCGCTTCCGGCCACCCGGCATTGGGCGAGGCGTGTTTGCCCGCATCCCGAAACAGGACCCGCCAGCCGCCCCGGCCGGCGACGGCGATGAGACAGCCCGCGATCCGCGCCGGGATCAGGTTCATGACATCGTCGGTACGGGCCGCCGCCCAGCCGAAGTCTCGCCAGCGCGGCTCGCGGTGGCCGATCATGCTGTCGGCGGTGTTCACGGCTTTATAAGCGAACAATCCCGGCAATCCGCCGACGAACAGCCAGAAGGCCGGCGCCACCACACCGTCGTTGAAGCTCTCGGCCAGGCTTTCCAAGGCCGCCGCGGCGACACCGCTGCCGTCCAGTTGGTTCACGTCCCGCCCGACGATGCGGGCCACCGCCGTCCTGGCGGCGCCAAGATCGCCGGCGTTGAAAGCGCGGATCACGGCGACCACATGGTCAAACAAGCTGCGTTGGGCAAGACCGAGGGTCGCGACCAGCATCACCAGAACGCCGCCATAGGGAATGCCCGGCGCCAAACGCATGATGACAAGGCCCACGCCTGCGGCGGCCGTCACGATCACGATCACCGTCGCCGCGCCCAGGGCCCTGCGTGCCCGGCCGGGATGGTTCCAGCGGCGTTCAAGGGCGGCGATCAGCGCGGCGATCCAGACGACCGGATGCGGAATCCGCCGGTGCAGCCAATCCGGGTAGCCGATCATGGCTTCCAGCGCCAGCGCGCCCAAAACCATCCAGCAGTCACCCACGGCCGAGGACTTCGATCACCGGGCCGGTTTCGCCGTCCCAGATGCGGCCCTCGATGCCATAGGCCATGCGCAGGATCTCGGGCGTGAGCGCGGCGCGCGCCGGGCCACTGGCGGCGACGCGCCCGTCCGTCAGCACGATCACGTGATCGGCCACGCGCAAGGCCATGTGCAGATCGTGCAAGGTGACGATCACACCCGTCCCCGCGCGCGCGAGGCCGCGCATGAGATCGGCGGCATCCAACTGGTGGCCGGGGTCGAGCCCGGTGAGCGGTTCATCCGCCAGCAGCCACGCCGGCTCGCCGGCCAACGCCCGCGCCAGCAGCACCCGCGCCCGTTCGCCGCCCGAAAGGGTGAGCACATTGCGATGGGCGAGAGTCTCGACCTTAGCCGTCGCCAGAGCGCGATCGACGGCGGCCTCATCCTCGGCGGAAAGCCCGCGCGCGCCGGTGAAGGGCGTGCGGCCCAGGGCCACCAGGGTGCGCACCTCGACACCCCAGGCGATTTCCGGCGTCTGCGGCAGGAACGCGAGACGCTGCGCCCGCGTTCGCGGCGCCATGGTTTGCAGGTCGGCGCCGTCCAGGGTCACGATTCCCTGGTCGGGCTTGCGCAAGCCCGCGAGCACCGAGAGCAATGTGGATTTGCCGGCACCGTTGGGACCGACCACAGCGGTGATGGTGCCCGGCGCGAATGACACCGACACACCGGCTAGCACCTGCTTGTCGCCGAGACGTACCTGTATATGAGACGCCGTGATCATGCGAGCTTCCGGCGCAGGTTGAACAGCATGGCCAGGAAGAACGGTCCGCCCAGGGCGGCCATGGCCACGCCCAGTTTGAGTTCCACCGGCGTCGGGATCAGGCGCGCGGCAATATCGCCGGCCAGCACCACCGCCGCCCCGGCGATGGCGCTGGGCAGCAGCAGCGCCCCGGGCCGGGCCGCGACGAACGGACGCAGCAAGTTGGGCGTCACCAGCCCGACAAACCCGATCATGCCGGTGACGGCGACGCTGGCGCCGACCGCGAGCCCCGTACCTATGGCAAGCATGATGCGCAGGCGCGGCAGCGAGACGCCGAGGGACCTTGCGCCGGTCTCGCCCAGGGTGAGCACGTCGAGGGACTTGCCGGTCAGGAGCATGAGCGCGCAGCCCGCGACGATGAAGGGTGCTGCGAACTGGACTTCGTTGACGCTGCGGTCGGAGAGCGAGCCCATGAGCCAATTGACGATCTCGTTCACCGCCCAGGGCGTCGGCGCCAGGTTGAGCGCCAGCGCCACCCCGGAGCTGGCCACGGCGTTGAGGATCACGCCGGCGAGGATGAAGGTGAGCACGCCCGGCGTGGACCCGGCGAGCCCCAGCAGGATCGCCACCCCGGCAAAGGCGCCGAGCATGCCGCCCACCGGCAGCACCCAGAACGCCGCCGCTCCCACCCCGAGGTAGAGCGTCATGACCGCGCCGAACGACGCCATGGACGAGACGCCGAACACCGCAGGATCGGCGAGCGGATTGCGGGTGTAGCCTTGCAGCGCAGCGCCCGACACACCGAGGGCCATGCCCACCAGGATGCCAAGGATGGTGCGCGGGATGCGCAGTTCGAAAATGATCGCCCAGCGCGGATCGTCGCCGGGATGGAGCCAGACGTCGAACGGCACCCAGGCTTTGCCGGCGCATAAGCTGAGGATCGACAGCAGCGCCACAAGTGCGGTCAGCGCCGCGATCATGACCGAGCGGCGCATCATGGAGTCGCACCGGTGATGGAGCGGCGGGCCGCCGCCAGCACATTGGCCGCCTGGATCAACACCGGGCCACCACAGTTGAACAGAGTATCCGGGAAGGCGACACGCTTCATGCGCGGGCCGACGGAGGCCAGGGCCGGATGACGCAACATGCGGTCGGCCCAGGTGGGCATGCCCTCCTGCACCACGCCGGCGAGCAGCGCTTCCGGCGGATCGGCGATCACCGGCTCCAGCGGGATATAGCCCCAACTCTTGAGCCCATAGCGCGACGCCACGTTGATGAAACCGGTGCGCTGGATCATTTCGCCCACCAGCGATTTGGCGCCGGTGGAAAACCCGAAGCGCTGATAGATGATCGCCGTGACGGGCTTTGCCTCCGGCGGCGGCGCGGCGGCGGCGAGCGCCTCCTGGATGCGCGCCGCCATGTCTTCGCCGCGGTCCTCATGCCCCAGCAGCTTGGCGATGCGCCGCACCTGGGCGAGGCTTTCCTCCACGGTCTGGGGCTCGGTGAACAATTCGGTGCGCACATTGAGGCGGCCGAGGGCGTTGCGCGTGGCCAGCGACGAATGGCGGCTGGTGAGCACCAGGTCGGGGCGGAACAGGATCACCTCTTCCGCGGTTTCCCGCGTGGTCGGCAGGCCTTTGGCCATCTCATAAATGGTGCTCGCGTTGGGATCGGCGGCCCAGTGACTGAGAGCGGCGATCTGCCCGCGGTCGGCGAGATGGATCACGTCGGTGTCGAGGCAGGGCCCCAGGGACACGATGCGCTGCGGCGCCGCCAGCGCCGGCGCAGCCCAGAAGGCGAGAGCGGTGATAACAAGCCACTTCATGCGCAGGCCTTCAGCGCCGCCGTCACCCGCGCCCGGTCTTCGGGCTTGGGGAGTCCCAAGCGCAACCATGTGGGCTGGTCGGTGAACGGGCGGGTCAAGATCCCCTGCTCCGCCAGGCGCCGGAAGCGCTCACCCGCCTGGGCATGGGTGGCCAGCCGGAACAGACTGGTGCCGCCCGTCACCGTAAACCCCGAGTCGGTCAGATCCCGGTCCATGCGCGCCGCATCTTCCTGGAGCCGCGCCCGCGCCGCCGTTTGCCAGGTCCGGTCGGCATAGGCGGCCCGGCCCACTATAGTCGCCTGAGCGCTCACCGGCCACTCGCCCACCAGGTCCCTGAGCCGGCCCAGCACCGCCGGCGAAGCTACGACAAACCCGAGCCGCAGGCCGGGACGGCCGAAGAACTTGCCGAAGGACCGCAGCACGATCAGGCGGCCGGCCGCCCGGTCGGCGACGCTGACCTCCGGCGTGACGTCGGCGAAGGCTTCATCCACGATCAGCCAGCCGTTCCGGCGCTCCATGCTCTCGGCCAGCTCAAGCACATCGTTCCGGCTCATGACGCCGCCGTCGGGGTTGTTGGGATTGCCCAGCACCACGGCCTGCAAGCCGGCGAGACTGAGATTGTCCCGCGCCAGCCGCCGTACCACGCCGTCGCGGGCGCTCCAGGCCTGCTCGTGGCTGCTATAGGTGGGCGAAACGATGCCCACCTGCGGCGCCCGCACCACCCCCGGCAACAGCCTCAGGGCAAGTTCGCTTCCCGGCACGGCGGCGACATGATCCGCCGCCACGCCAAAACAAGCCGCCGCCGCGGCTTCCAGGGTCAATGTCGCGGCAGGATCGGGCAAGCAGGAGTCATCGGCGCTGCCCTCATCGCTCCACGGTACGGGATTCACGCCGGTGGAAAGATCGACCCAGGGCGACGGCGCATGGGGGAACAGCCGCATCGCGTCCGCGAGACGGCCGCCGTGACGATAAAGGCAGGATGCATCCACCGCCACGGCTGCTCCTTAGAATTTAGCTCTGACACCGCCGAAAAATCCGCGGCGGGGTGAGCCATAGTTGCGGGTGGTCTGGTAAATCTTGTCGGTCAGGTTCTCGACCCGGCCGTAGACCTCAATGTCTTTTATGAACTCCCAGCCCGCGCGCAGATCGAGCAGCGTGTGGGCGGCGAGCAGGTTGCGGTTGGCGGCGTCGTCGAACACGCTACCTTCATAGCTCAGCGTGAACCCGGTGGAGATGTTCCGGGGCCAGTCATACGTCACCCACAGGTTGGCGGCGTCTTGCGGCCGGCGCGCCAGGCGCTTGCCGAAGTTGGCGGCGCCGGCGGACTGGTTGGTGACGTCGGTGAGCGTGTAATTGGCCTGGACCTTCAGATCCTCGATCTTGGCGGAGCCGGCGAGTTCCACCCCTTTGGCGCGGGTGCGGGAGATGTTGTCATAGACGCCGGGCTTGCCCTGGACGCACAGCACGTTGGTGCTCGGGCAAGAGACGAAGTCGATCTGGTTCGAGGTCGTGCGATAGAAGCCGGTGGCGTTCAGCACCAGGGCGCCGCCGAACAGGTGCTGCTCGACGCCGCCGTCGAAGCTGTCGGCCTTTTCCGGATTGAGCTTCGTGTTCCCATAGACGCTGTAGAGCTGGTACAGCGTCGGCGCCTTGAAACCCTGGCCGAAACTGGTGCGCAGGATGGTGGTGTTGTCGTTGAGCGCCCAGGCGGCGGCCGCCTGGCCCAGGGCGCGGCTGCCGAAGGTGCCGTGGCTGTCGTAGCGCAGGCCGCCGGTGAGCGTCATCCCTTCCGCCAATGACGCCTGCACCTGGCCATAGCCGCTGTCGAGAGTGACGCTGGCGGCGGACGGCGCCGGAGCGGGCACGGCGGACGTCGGCGACGCGCTGCGGAAGGACGACGTTTCATGTTCCGCGCCGAACACCGCCTCCCAGCCCGGCGCCAGCGCGGCCGAGCCCTGGTACTCAAGGCGCTTGTTCTTGCCGGCGGAGTCGAAGGTGCGCGTGGTCACCGCCTGGTCGGGATTGAACTGGCCGCGTTTGGTGTCGGTATAGGCGTAGGCGACGCGATTCTTTACCCGGCCTTCCAAGACAGCAAAATTGAGGCCGGCGTAGCCCACGAACTCCTTGGTGATGCCGAACTCGCGGGTGTCGTTGAAGGAAAACGTGGGCGGCGGGAAACCGTCGAACTTGTTGCGGCCGCGGGAATAGACGCCGCGCAGGTCCACGGCGACATCGTCGGTGATGTCGTAGCGCAGGCGGCCGGAGGCGCCGACGTTGCGGTAGCCGTCGGGCTCTTTCCCATTCGCGTAGGCCGAGATGCCGTCGGTGGTGTAAGTGCGGGCCGCGGCGCGCCAGACGAGGCGATCCTGGGCGCCGCCGATAGCCGCACCCGCGCTGCCGGTGCCATAAGAGCCGCCTTCCACGTCGCCGGAGACTTCCACCGGCTTCTTGGGCGCGGCGGTCAACAGGTTGACCACGCCGCCGATGGCCTGGCTGCCCCACAAGGTCGACTGGGCGCCGCGCAGGATTTCGATGCGCTCGATGTCGCCGGTGAGCAGGTTGGCGAAGTTGTAGCCGCCGCCGGTGGAGGCCGGATCGTTGAGCTTGACGCCGTCGATCACCACCACCGTCTGGTCGGTCTCGGCGCCGCGGATGCGCAGCGCGGTGGTGCCGCCGACGCCGCCGTTGCGCGAGAAGCTCACACCCGGGGTCTGCGCAAGCAGGTCGGAGGCGACCAGCGCCTGGCTGTCCTTGATGGCGCCTTCGGTCAACACGGTGATGGACGAGCCGACCTTGTAAATCTCGGTGGGCGTGCGCGTGGCGCTGACCACGATTTCGTCGATGTCGAGGACACCCTTGGCGGCTACATCGGGGTCCGGCGCCGCACTGGAATATTGGGGAGCCTGCAGTTGCGCCTGCGCGGCAACAGTGAGAGCAAAAAAACAGGTGGTGGAAATCAGAAAACGCTTCATCGGGTATCCCTCGTTCAAAGACGACACGCGCCGGGAAGTGAAACTTCACAAGCGCACCAAACTGCCGTCTCTCGGGATAACCCGTTCGCGCGGCGCACCCCGGCCGAACGAAGGACGACTGCGACAGGCAGGTTTCCTGGCTCGCGGGTCGTCGCACGATTTGCGCATCGTCTTCCCGGGCGGACCCAGTGACGTATGATGCGCGTGCTCGCCACTTACAGTTGCGGGGGCAGCCCAGGCCTTGAACCTGAGTTCCCTTTTTCATCCCGGGGCAAAAGCCCCAGGAACCTGTCGCGGCGCGGATGGTATATGCTGACCTCCAGAGGGTCAATTCTGGATAACCCATGGCATTCACACTGATTTTGGGGGGCGCGCGGTCGGGCAAAACCGCGCTCGCCCTGCGCGAAGCCGCCGCCGCCGGCGGGCCCCTGGCGATGATCGCCACCGCCGAGGCCATGGACGACGAGATGTCCGCGCGCATCGCCCGCCATCGGGACGAACGCGGGCCGGCCTGGCGCACGGTGGAGGCGCCCGTCGATCTCGCGCGCGCGATTGCCGCCCTGAAAGCCGATGAAGCGGCCTTGGTGGATTGCCTGACCTTGTGGGTCAGCAACCTGCTCATGCGCGGCATGACCGTGAGCGACGCGGCCGATGAACTGATGGCCGCGCTCAAAGCCTGCCCTGCCCGCCTGTGGCTGATCTCGAATGAGGTCGGCTTGGGCATCGTGCCGGACAACGCCCTCGCCCGCCGCTTCCGCGACGAGACCGGACGCCTGCACCAGCGCCTCGCCGCCGAAGCCTCACGGGTGGTGATGGTGGTCGCCGGATTGCCGCTGACTCTTAAGGGCTAACGCCCAAGAACTAGCGCCAGGCGATCACCTCCTGACGCTGCGTGCCGAGCTTGTCCATGCCCAGGGTCATCACGTCGCCGGTCTTGAGGAACACCGGCTGCGGCTTCTTGCCCATGCCCACGCCCGGCGGCGTGCCGGTGCAGATCAGGTCGCCCGGCCACAAAGTGATGTGGCGGCTGACGTAGCTGACGATCTGGCGGACGTTGAAGATCATGGTCCGGGTGTTGCCGGTCTGCATGCGGCTGCCGTTCACATCCAGCCACATGCCCAGGGCTTGCGGGTCGCCAACTTCGTCACTGGTCACCAGCCAGGGGCCCACCGGGCCGGCGGTATCGAACCCCTTGCCCTTGTCCCAGGTGCCGCCCCGCTCCATCTGCAGTTCGCGTTCGCTGACGTCGTTCACCAGGGCGTAGCCCGCCACGTAGTCCAGCGCTTCCGCTTCGCTCACATAGCGCGCCGTGCGGCCGATGAAGATGCCGAGTTCCACTTCCCAGTCGCCCTTCTTGGACTCCTTCGGCAGCATGACCGGATCGTTGGCGCCCGAGAGGCAGCTGATGGCCTTGGTGAACACCACCGGCTCGGTGGGGAGCGGCAGGCCCGCCTCGGCGGCATGGTCGGCGTAGTTGAGGCCGATGGCGATGAACTTGCGGATGCCATCGACCGGCACGCCCAGGCGCGGGTTGCCGCTGACTTTGGGCAACGACGCCGGGTCGAGTTTGGCCAGGCGGGCAAGTTCCGCCGGTGCGAGGGCATCAGGACCGATGTCCGCCACATGCTGCGAGAGATCGCGGATCGCGCCGTCCTTGTCGCACAGTCCGGGCTTTTCCTGGCCCGTGGGGCCATAGCGCAGCAGTTTCATGAGATCCTCCCGATCACGGAGGAAACGCTATCAGTAGCCCTTGGCGAGGTCCACCGTCACCGGCAGGGGCTCGCCGCGCTCCAGCCGTTCGACCGCGTCAATCACCTGGGCGACGATGGCCGGCGGCGAGGAATCCGCCGCGGCATGGGGCGTGATCAGCACATTGTCCATCGCCCACAACGGACTGTCCTGGGGCAGCGGCTCTTTATTGAACACATCGAGCACCGCCCCCGCGAGCACGCCGGACGTCAGCGCCGCGACCAGGTCGGCCTCGTTCACGGTCTCGCCGCGGCCGGCGCTGACGAAATAGGCGCCGCCTTGCCCGTCCATCTTGGCCAACTTCGCGAACACCTTGGCGCCCACCGAACCTCGGGTGTCGGGCGTATTGGGCAGGATGTTGACGAGAACCTGCGTGCGCGCGAGGAAAGCGTCGAGGCATTCAGCGCCGGCGAAGATCGGAAACGGCGCATCGGCTTTGGTGGTACGGCCCCAGCCGGCCACGTCATAGCCGATCACCTGCAGCGCCTTACCGGCGGCGGTGCCCAGTTGGCCCGGCCCCATGATGCCGACGCGCACGTCCTTGGCCGCGGGCTGGGTGATGTCGGGCCACAGGCGCCGCTTCTGGTTGGCGGCATGAACGCCGATCTGCCGGTGGAGATACAGAACGCCGGCGCAGACGTATTCCACCATGCGCATGGTCAGGTCGGCGTTGATCACCCGCGACACCGGCGCGTTCAGTTTTTCGCGCACCGCATAAAGATGGTCGACGCCCGCGCCCAGGGAAAACACCGCGCGCGGTTTGGTGAAGATATCGTAGACCTCGGGCTTGGCCTTCCAGGAGCACAGGACATAAGGCTCCGGAATCTCGGTGATCCGATCCTGGGGCCAGAACACCACCCGCCGGCCGCGTGAGCCGCGGGCGAACTCATCCTGCCACGGCGGTACGTCCCAGGTGCCGCCGATGGCGACGACGATGGTGGTTCCGGCCACGGTCTTAGATCGCGTCGAACCGCGCTTTCAGGGCGGCGGGATCGGGGAACGCGCTCAAGGGCGGCATCACCCGCGCCAGGCTTTCGTCCTTGTGCAGATGCGCCGCCAGCACCTTGATGCCGGCGATCAGCGGCAGGCCGTCGAACAACTTGCGGATCGAGACGGCGCGCGCCAGCGCCGCGGCGTCGCCGTCGCGATAGGCCTTGCCGCAGTCCTTGGAGTTCACATTGGCGGTGGCGGAGATGCAGCCGGCGAACGGGCCGCCCCGCGCATCCATCAGGGTGCCTTCGTTGGACGGGAAGACATCGAGCGCGGACGAGATCGCGGCCACTTCGCGGGCGTAAGGCATGTCGCCGGAGGAATCCTTGAGCCCGGCGATGCGCGCGCCGAACCGCTCGACCAGCGCCGCCACCAGCTTGGGCGTATAGGCCACGCCCGACAGCGCCGGGAAGTTATAGAGATAGATCGGGATGCCGCCCGATGCATTCTTGGTGTCCGCGGTGGCTTCGGCGATGGCGCCGATATAGGCGATGACGCCGGCGTCGGCGACACCCTTGTAATAGAACGGCGGCAGCACCAGCACGCCGGAGAAACCCAGGTTGGCGGCGTGCTGCGACAGCTTCACCGCGTCGGCCACGGCGGCGGCGCCGGTGCCCACCATCAGGCGGTCCAGCGGCAAGGCCTTGGCGGCGGCGCTCATGACGCCCATGCGCTGTTCGGCGGAGAACGAGGTCGCCTCGCCGGTGGTGCCCAGCACGTTCAAGCCGTCGCAGCCGTTGTCCAACAAGTACTTGGCCAGGGTGACGAACTTGGCCTCGTCCGGCGCCAGGGCGGCCGTGACCGGGGTGGTGATGGCGGCGACCACGCCCTTGATCCGCCTGGCGGTTCCGGAGGTTTTGCCGTGGGTCGCGCTGCTGTGGTTCATGGGGCTCGCCATATATATGCGCCAAGGATCGAAGATGGGACAAAACCCCGTCCCGAAGCCTGACGCAAGCCTTTATTCCCCGCCTTGCCTTTGGTCTATGATCGGCCGAAAGGATCGCATAACCGCCCGCCATGCCCTTGAATTTAACGTAGGGATGCGGAGGACGAGGGCCGCGGGCGGACCGGAAGGGATGGTCCGGCGGCGGGATGCTCACATCACAGGGAACGACAGCATGACCAAGACATCGACGCTTCTTCTCGCCGGCGCCAGCCTGCTCGCCATTTCCTCCGCGGCGCAAAAAACCGCCTGGGCCGCCAATGCTCCGGCGGATTTCATCATCGCCGGCGGCAAGGTCTATACCGGCGCCGACCAGCCGCCGATCACCGGGGACGTGGTGATCGTCGGCGACAAGATCGCTTATGTCGGACCCGACGCCGCCAGCCGCTACACCGCCAAGACCACCATCAAGGCGGCCGGCAAGATCGTCTCGCCGGGCTTCATCGACGGCCATGCCCATGCCGACGACAATCTCAACTCCCCCGACGCCAAGATCAGGGTCAACGATCCCTGGCTCTACCAGGGCGTGACCACCCTGCTCATCGGCGTCGACGGCGGCGGCACGCCCGACATCGCCGACGAAGCCGCCAAGTTCGGCAAGGACGGCATCGGCAGCAACGTCGTGCCCTATGTCGGCTTCGGCGCCATCCGCCAGCGCATCCTCAAGAACGACGCCCGCGAACCCACCGCCGCCGAACTGGCGCAGGAGAAGGCCCTGGTGGTGCGCGGCATGTGCCAGGGCGCGGTCGGATTCTCCACCGGGCTGTTCTATGCGCCGCAGTTCTACGCCAAGACCGAGGAAGTGATCGAACTGGCCAAGGAAGCAGCGAAAAGAGGCGGCAACTACGACACCCACCAGCGCGATGAGTCCTCCTATACCGTCGGCCTGATGAACTCGGTGGCGGAAGTCATCCGCATCGGCCGCGAGGCCCAGATTCCGGTGCACTTCACCCACATCAAGGCCCTCGGCGTCGACGTGCACGGCAAGTCGGCGGAAGTGATCGCCGCCATCAACGCCGCGCGCGCGCAGGGCATCAACGTCACCGCCAACCAGTACCCCTGGCCGGCGTCGGGTACCGGCGTGCAGCCGTCCCTGATCCCGCGCTGGGCCGAGGACGGCGGCCGCGCCGCGCTGCTGAAGCGCTTCGACGACCCGGTGCAGCTGGAGAAGATCCGCACCGAGATGCGCGACAACCTGCGCCGCCGCGGCGGCCCTGAGTCCATGCTGCTGATCTCCGCCAATCAGGAATGGACCGGACTGACCCTGGGGCAGATCGCCGCCAAGTGGAAGGTCGAGCCGGTCGACGCCGGCATCCGCATCATCAAGTCCGGCCAGAACGGCGGCTCGGTGGCGTCGTTCAACATGGCCGAGGCCGACATCGTCGCCTTCATGAAGCAGCCCTGGGTGGTGACTTCCTCCGACGGCGGCGGCAACCATCCGCGCACGGTGGCGTCCTACACGCGCAAATACGAGAAGTACGTGAAGGCGGACAAGATCATCAGCGAAGCCGAATTCATCCGCTCCTCTACCGGCCGCGCCGCCGATATCTACCGGCTGGAAAACCGCGGCTATCTGCGGCCGGGTTACTTCGCCGACGTCACGGTGTTCGACCCGAACGCCTACAAACAGAAGGCCGACTACGTGAAATCCCACGAACTCAGCGAAGGCGTGGACGCCGTGTTCATCAACGGCAAGGCCGCGCTCATGGACGGCAAGGCCACCGGCACCCTCGCCGGCGCCGTGATCCTGCACCGTCCGCCCGCGGGGACGTGTTCGTAACAGGCGCCGCCTCATACTCCGACTGTCATCCTTGGGCGGGCCATAGGCCCGTCCCGAGGATCCAGTGCAGGAATGATGACGGGCCGTCTCAATCTCGACGCAAGTCGCGGGTGTGTTTCTTTGCAGCCTTTCTTCGTTACGGCCCTGGATCCCCGGATCAAGTCCGGGGATGACACGCTGGGGTGATTGAGCTTGTACCCGCAGCTTTTTTTGGTGCTATGCTGCACCGCACTGTGAGCGCCGGGGATGGGTCGCCTCACGTTAGGCGGCACGACTTTGGGGTTTCGTCCGGCTATGCAGTTGAATACGCCTAAATTCACCTTCGCGCGCCGTTACGCCTGGGGCCTCCTCGGCTTCGGGCTGTTGCTGCTGGCCGCCGGCACGGCCCTGCTGCCGGCCGACCGCGTCTCCTATCCCATGCTCGGGCGTGCGCCCGCCGCGATCCTGCGCGCGCTCGGCTTCTTCGGCGCCTCGCTGCTGGTGGCCGGCGCCGGCCTCATCGGGTCCGCCTGCATGGCCTTCGCGCGCAAGGCCCTCGCCGGCCGCGCGCCGCAGGAAGCCGAGGTCATTGCCGCTCCGGCGGGACGCCTCAAACGCATCCTGTGGCATGGCCGCCGCGGCCTCGGCAAACTCAAGATCACCGCCGAAGCCGCCGCCGGCTGGCTGCAGACCTTGCTCTCGGCGCTGATCGCCGCCGGCGGCATCGCCGGCATCGTGCTGTACTGGCGTGCCGGGGGAGATTCCACCAGCACGCCCCCGGCCCTGCAGATCCTGGCGGGCGCCCTGGTCATGGCCGCCTTCCCGCTGCTGGTGATCGAGCGCTTCTATCACACCGTCAAGGAAGAGCTGTTGCCCGAGGCGGTTCACGTCGCCAAGCTGCTGCGCCTGCCCATCACCGCCGCCGTGGTCCTGGCCGCCATCATGGCGCTCAGGGTGTTCGGCTTCGCCTGGGCGGCGCGGCTGGAACTTGTCCTCGGCGGTCTGATCTTCGCGGTGGCGGCGGAAGTTTTCGTCCGCAGCGTCTCGATGCTGTTCCTGCCCTATGCGCCGCTGGCCGACCGCCGCGCCACCGCCGAGAGCAAGATCGCCAATGCGCTGTTGCGTCTTGGCGTGCCGAGCCTCGCCAAGATCAACGTCGCCGTGCGCAGCCAGCTCGGCATCGACCTCTCGCGCAGCTGGGCGCTGGCCTTCATCCAGCAGGCGGTCATCCCCGGATTCATTGGCCTCGCGGTGTTCTCCTGGCTGATCACCGGCGTCACCACCCTGCCCGGCAACCAGCGCGGTATCTATGAGCGCTTCGGCACGCCCGTGACCGTGTTCGGCCCCGGCATCCACGCCCACCTGCCCTGGCCCATGGGCAAGGTGCGCCCCATGGAAACCGGCGTGGTCCACAAACTGCCGATCGAATTCCGCCTCAACGCCGAGGCGCCGCCGGCCGAACAGGTTCCCGGCGCCGAGGACGCGCCGCCCGCTTCCGCCAACCGGCTTTGGACCGGCAACGTCACCGCCAATGGCACCAGTGAGGAAGGCAGCTACATCATCGCCAGCGCGGACGGCGGCCAGCAGAGCTTCCAGCTCGTGGACGTGGACATGAACGTGGTCTACCGCATCGGCACCAGCGACGAGGCCGCACGCAACGCCGCCTACAGCGTGGCCGAGGCCGACGACCTGATCCAGGCGCTGTCGGGCCAGATCCTGGTGCACTATTTCGCCGCCACCACCCTCGCCGACGTGTTGGGCCAGAGCCGCGAGCAGTTCGCGGAAACCTTCCGCGCCACGCTGCAGGACCAGCTGGCCGCCATGAACAGCGGCATCGACGCCATCGCCGTGCTGGTGGAGGCGATCCACCCGCCGCCGGGCGCCGCGGCGGCCTATCACAGCGTGCAGGCCGCCGAACTCCTGGCCCAGACCCGTGTCGCCACCAGCAAGGGCGACGCCGCGCGTTCGCTCCGCAGCGCCCAGACCGCCAGCATCCGCGAGAAGAACCAGGCACAGTCCTCGGCCGCCGACGTCCTGGCCGCCGCCAAAGTGGACGCGGCGCTCTTCAAGTCCGATGTGCAGGCCTATCGCAACGGCGGCGGTTACACCCTGGCGTTCGAGCGCCTGATGGACCAGGTCGCCCGCGCCGTGCGCCGCGTCCCCGCCGTCATCATCGACCGCAACATCCCGAAACAAGACACGCCCAACATCGACGTCCGCACCAATCCCAACGCGATCAACGTCACACCAGGATAGACTGTCATGAGTGAAGTGCAGGTCATCGCAGACACCAGCCTTAAAGGATGGATCGCCAAAAACGGCCGCATCGCCGCCGCCGCGATCATCGTCCTCGCCCTGGTGGTGTCCGCCTCGGTGGTGACGGTCATCCCCGGCGAAGCGGTGGTGGTGACCCGCGTCGGCAACCCGGTGCGCGTGATCACCACCCCCGGCCTGGTCTGGAAGATCCCGGCGCCGATTGAATCCTCGGTGCCGGTGGACCTGCGCCTCAAGACCACATCTTCGGGCCTCCAGGACGTCGGCACCAAGGACGGCCTACGCGTGCTGATGCAGGCCTATGTGGCCTGGCAGGTGCCCCATGACCCCGAACATATCCGCCAGTTCCTGCGCGCGGTGCGCAACCAGCCCGACATCGCCGCCCAGCAGTTGCGCAGCTTCATCGCCTCGGCGCTGGAAGTCACCGTCAGCGGCTTCGACTTGCCGAGCCTGGTCAACGCCGACCCCGCCAAGGTGAAACTCAAGGACCTCGAGTCCCAGCTGCGCGCCCGGGTCGACGCCGAGGCCTTAAAGGTCTACGGCATCTCCATCGTGCAGGTGGGCGTGCAGCGCCTGACCCTGCCCGCCGAAACCCTCAACGCCACGGTCCTGCGCATGCAGGCCGAACGCTCGACCGCCGCCGCCGAGCGCGAAGCCGAAGGCGAGCGCGCCGCCTCCGAGATCATCGCCAACGCGGATAGGGACGCCCGCGTCACCGTCGCCCAGGCCCGCGCCGAAGCCTCCGGCATCGAAGCCAAGGCGCGCCTGGAAGCCGCCGACATCTACCGCAAGGCCTATAACGAGAACCGCGACCTCTACGGCCTGCTGCGCTCGCTGGACACCTTGCAATCGGTGATCAACAGCAACACCACCCTGATCCTGCGCACGGACTCGGCGCCCTTCCGTGTGCTGTCCGACGGCCCCGGCCGTACCGCCGGCCAGCTGCCCGCGACCATCCAACCCAAATAAGCGGGCGCAGGAACCGTCATGGCCACGACCTTCATCGAGGACACCAAGGACGACGGCGGCGGGGCCTGGGCGCAGGCGATCGCGCTGTCGTTCAAGTTCCTGTTCCTGGTGGTGGCGATCCTGGGGGTGGGCTGGCTGGTGTCCAACTGCCGCATCGTGCGCCCCGACGACCGCGCCATCGTCATCCGCATGGGCACGGTGGTGCGCGAGGCCGGCGCCGGCCTGCTGATCGCCGCACCCAAGCCGTTCGAGACGGTGATGATCCTGCCCTCCGCCGACCGTCAACTCGCCTTCGACATCAGGGCCTACCGCGCGCCGGGCGCACCCGGCGGCACGCCGGAAAACCAAGTCGGCGAGGCCCCGCCGGCCGCCGCGCCGCCGCCCGAGGTCTCCAACGAGCGCTCCAACGAAAGCCGCGTCGATACCGAAGGCCTGGACCCGGTGCGCGACGTCGGCCTGATCGTCACCGGCGACATGAGCCTAGTCTATTACAACGCCACCCTGCTCTACAAAATCACCGATCCGCAGGCCTATGTGCTCACCGGCCGCCACATGGCCCCGGCGCTGGAGCGCGTGTTCCAGTCGGCCGCGGTGGCCGTGACCGCCAGCCGCGACATCGACACCATTCTCGTCGCCCGCCCCGAAGTGCAGCCCGGCGAAACCACGGGCCCCAGCCGTGAGTCCCTGCGCGCCGACCTGGTGAGCGCGGTGAACGCGCGCCTGGATGAACTCAACCGGCACGGCGCCGGCCTCGGCATCGTCGTCAACCGCGTCGACCTGGTGCCCACGGTGCCGGCCGGCGCCAAGGCGGCGTTCGACTTCGTGCTCACCGCCGTGCAGAAGGCCGAGCGCTCGGCCAACGACGCCCGCACCGTGGCACAGAAGACCGTGCAGGGCTCCGAGCGCACCTACGACCGCATGAAGAGCGAGGCCCAAGCGCGCGCCGAAGAAGCCGTGTCCCGTGCCAACGCCCAGACCGCGCCGGTCTACGCCCTCACCCGCGGCGCCGGCGGCGCCAGCGGTGAGATCGACGACAATCTGTTCCGCGAACGCATCGGGCCGCTGCTCAACGCCGCCGGCCGGGTCTACACCATCGACCAGCACGGCACGCCGCTGCTGGCCACCGGGATTCCGCCGCGATGACCCCCAGTTCCGAGAGCGCAACCTTGCCGAGCCCGGTCATGGGCGTGCCCGAGCCGGTGCCGAACCGCGAGACGGTGCTGCTGTCCACCGCGGAACAGCGCTCGCTCGCGCTTCGTCTGTCCCTGTCGCTGGCCGCCGCCGGCTGCCTGATCGTCTGGGGCGGACTGCAGATCCTGCGGCCGGACGAACAGGACCTGGCCAACCTGGTGGCGGGCCTCGCCGCCCTGCTGGTGGCGCCGCCGGCGCTGCTCTCGGCCTGGAGATCGCTGCGCCAGCCGGGCCTGCACGGGATCATGGACCAGTTGATCGCCATCGCCATGCTCAGCGCCTGGGCGGCCGGCGACATGACCACCGCGGCCCTGCTGCCCCTGGTGATGACCATCGGCCACATCCTCGAAGAACGCTCGCTCCTGGGCTCCCAGGAGGCCATCCGGGCGCTGTCCAAGCTCACCGAGACCAAGGCCCGGCGCGTGCTGGCCGACGGCGCGGTCGAGGAGATCTTCGCCCGCGACCTGCATGTGGGCGACAAGGTCGAGGTGCTGCCCGGCGAACGCGTGCCCGCCGACGGCACGGTCGAAAGCGGCCATTCCAACGTCGACACCGCCTCGGTGACCGGCGAATCCCTGCCGGTGGAGGTGCAGCCGGGCGCCGAAGTGCTCAACGGCTCGATGAACCTCGACGGCTATCTCCAGGTGCGCGTGACGCGCGTGGGCGCGGAAACCACCCTGGGCCGCGTGGTATCGCTGTTGCGCGACGCCGAACTGGCCAAGCCGCCGATCATGCGGCTCCTGGAACGCTACGCCAACTCCTACATCGTTCTGGTACTGCTGCTGACGCTCGGCGCCTGGTTCGCAACCGGTTCCACCGTGATCCCCCTCGCCGTGCTGATCGCCTCCTGCCCCAGCGCCCTGATCCTGGCGGCGCCCGCCACCTCCATCGCCGCCATCTCGGTCGCCAGCCGCCACGGCATCCTGGTGAAGGGCGCGGCGTTCCTGGAAGGCCTCGCCACGGTCGACTCCATCGCGCTGGATAAAACCGGCACCATCACCTTCGGCCACCTGACCGTGGTCGACATCCACCCGGAGAACTTCACCGAACGCGACGAGATCGTCAGCACCGCCGGTGCCTTGGGCGCCACCAGCAACCACCCGGTCAGCCGCGCGCTCGCCGCCTTTGCCGAGAATCACCCGGTGCTGGAGATCACCGATCCGCAGGAAGTGCGCGGGCTGGGCGTGACCGCCAGGGACAGCGACGGCGTCACCGTCGCCATGGGCCGCGAACAGCTGTTCCGCGACATGGGCCTCGACCCGCCGCCGCCGCCCGCGCATCCCGGCCCGGTGGTGGGCGCCGCGCGCGGCAACCGCTTCTTGGGGTGGGTGCTGCTGGCCGACCAGCAGCGGCCCGAGGCCCGCATGGCCATGGACGACCTGACCCGCCTGGGCCTCAAGGACAAGATGATCATCACCGGCGACCGCAGGGCCGCCGCCGAGAAAGTCGCCGCCGACGTCGGCATCACCGAGATCCACGCCGGACTGCTACCGGCCGAGAAAATGGAAAAGATCCTGGAGAAGGTCAAAGGCGGCTTCCGGCCGCTGGTGGTCGGCGACGGCATCAACGACGCCCTGGCGCTGAAGGCCGGCGCCGTCGGCATCGCCATGGGTGTGTCGGGCACCGACGTGGCCTTGGCCTCGGCGGACCTGGTGCTGATGACCAACGACCTGCGCCGCCTCGGCACCTGTATCCGCCTGTCGCGGCGCTGCCGGCGCACCATCTATACCAACATCGCCATCGGCCTGCTCTGGACCGTGGTGATGGTGGCGCTGGCGCTGGGCGGCGTCTTCGGCGCCAGCGGCGCGCTGATCGCCGCGCTGTTGCAGAACTCCAGCAGCCTCGTGGTCATGACCAACGCCGGGCGGCTGCTCAAGTTCGACGAGACCATCGGCTGACGCAGCGCCCGGAATTAAATTGTACCAGGTACAATTTAATTTCCATCTGTCATCACCCGGCTTGACCGGGCGATCCATGTTTCAAAGTCCGCATTCGCTGATGGATAGATTGCCCGGGCGCGCGAAGGCGCGCGCTTCTAAATGATGGCGGCCTTCGCCGCCAAGCCGGGCAATGACAGAGATGGAGAGATAAAAAAAGGCCCGCTCTTTTGGAGCGGGCCTTTGTTTTAGCTAGTTACAGGTTCCAGCCGT
The DNA here is from genome assembly GCA_041905795.1 of Rhodospirillaceae bacterium. Taxonomy (GTDB): domain Bacteria; phylum Pseudomonadota; class Alphaproteobacteria; order Rhodospirillales; family Rhodospirillaceae; genus SHVO01. The sequence continues at coordinate 83,612 of JAYRKL010000005.1, forward strand.
CGGCGGATGTTTGATCACCGTGCCGGCCAGGGCGCCGGTGAGTTTGCCGTCCTGGATCGCGGCCTTGCCGTTGACGAAGATGGCGTCCACGCCGGACGCCAGTTCGCGCGGGCGCTTGTAGTCGGCGACCGGCTTGTAGTTCTTGAGGTCGATCACCGCCACGTCGGCGAAATAGCCTTCGCGCAGGTAACCGCGGTTGGTGAGCATGTACATGTCGGCGGCGCGGCCGGTCGAGGAACGGATGAATTCCGCCAGGCTGATGACCTTGTCCTCGGTCACGTATTTCACATATTTGCGCGGGAACGTGGCGTACTGGCGGGGATGGCCGTCGGAACCGTCGGACGACGTCACCACCCAGGGCTGTTTCATGAAGGCCTGGATGTCGGGTTCGATCATGTTGAACGAGGCCACGGAGCCGCCTTGGGCGCCGGTCTTGATGATGCGGATGCCGGCGTCGATGGGTTCGACCTTCCATTTATCGGCGATCTGCTTGAGCGTCATGCCGGTCCATTCCTGGTTGAAGGAGATCAGGAGCATGGAGTCCGCGCCGCCGCGGCGGCGCAGGTTGTCGCGCATCTCGGTGCGGATCTTTTCGAGCTGCACCGGATCGTCGAGGCGCTTGAGCAATGCTTGACGTCCACCCTCCTCGGCCCAGCGCGGAACCATCGAGGCCTGCACCCCGGTGCCCGAGGCGGACCAGGGGTACTGGTCGGCGGTCACGTTCATACCTTGCGCGCGGGCGGCGTTGATGGCGGCGATCACTTCCGGCGCCTTGCCCTGCACGTCGATGCCCAGCGCCTTGATATGGCCGAAGTGCACCGGGAGCTGGGCCTCGCGGCCGATGCGCAGCACTTCCGCCACCGAGGCCATGAGGCCGATGCTGTAGGAGGCCTCGTCGCGCTGGTGGGTGTCGTAGATGCCGCCGCGCTTGGCCGCTTCCTTGGCCACTTCGATCACTTCCTCGGTCTTGGCGTAGGACTGCGGCGAGTAGAACAGCCCGGCCGAGAGGCCGAAGGCGCCCTGGCACATGGCCTTGGCGGCCAGGTCGCGCTCCTGCTGCAGTTCGGCGGCGGTGGGTTCGCGGCCGTCATTCTTGAGGACCTTCTCGCGGATGGTGCCGAAGCCGACGAAAGAGGCGACGTTGGTGCCGATGCCGTCCTTGCCGAACACCGCGGCCTGGTCGGCCTGGTCGATGGCACCGCGGCCGTCGACGCCGATCATCAGGGTGGTCGAGCCCTGCATCAGCCAGGGCGCGTTGACGCGCTCCTTGGCGTCCTTGTTGCGGATGTATTCGTCGGGGTGGGTGTGGCCGTCGATGAAGCCCGGGGTGACGATCTTGCCCTTGGCGTCGATGGTGGTCTTGGCGGTGAACCGGCCGGCGGCGTTGGCGCCGACATAGGCGATCTTGTCGCCGACGATCACCACGTCCGCCGTCGTCGGCGGTTGGTCGGCGCCGGTGTAGACCGTGCCGCCGGCGATGATGAAATCCGCCGGAGCATTAGCAGCCTGAGCCGCGGAGGCGAGAGCGAGCACGCTGGCGCCCGCCAGCAGCAGAGACAGGGGTCGCAGTTTCATGGCCGGTCCTTTTTAAAAATGTCCCCTTCGGGATCGGAAGAATAGGCGGTCGCCGGGGCGGGTGCCATCGCGCTGAAACACACAGCCCGAGGGCGACCGCGGGGTCGTGCCCTACGGGCACGTCCCCGCGGTCGGCTTATGCAGCAGGACCGCGCCCGCCAGGACGTCGGTGGGCTTGCCGTCGGCCATCGCCTGTTTGCCGTTGATGAACACCTGCTCAACGCCTTCCGACAGTTCCTTGGCCTTCACGTAGTCGGCCTTCTGCTTGAAGTTTTTCGGGTCGAACACGGTGACGTCGGCGAAATAGCCTTCGCGCAGGTAGCCGCGCTTCTCGAGGCCGTAGATGTCCGCCGGGCGGCCGGTGGACGAGCGGATGAACTCGGCCAGGGTGATCACCTTATCCTGCGTCACGTACTTCTCGTACTTGCGGGCGAAGGAGGCGTATTGGCGCGGATGGTTGTCGGAACCGTCCGACGACGTCACCACCCAGGGCTGTTTCATGAAGGCGGCGATGTCGGGCTCGGTCATGTTGAACGAGGCGATGGAGCCGCCGTTGGTGCCCGACTTGATGATGCGGATGACGGCGTCGATGGGCTCGATCTTCCATTTGTCGGCGATTTCATTGAGCCGCATGCCGGTCCACTCCTGGTTCTGGGAGATCAGCAGGGTCTTGTCGGCGCCACCTCTTTTCCTCATGAACTCGCGGCCTTCGACGCGGATCTTCTCCAGCTGCACCGGGTCGTCGAAGCGCTTGAGCAGCGCCTGGCGGCCGCCGTCTTCGGCCCAGCGCGGCAGGAAGGCGGCGTTGATCCCGGTGGAGGATGCGGTCCAGGGGTATTGGTCGGCGGTGATCACCATGCCCTGCGCGCGGGCAGCGTTGATCTGGGCGATGATCTCCGGCGCCTTCCCGGCCACTTCGATGCCCAGCATCTTGATATGGCCGATATGCAGGGGAATCTGCGCCTCGCGGCCGATGCGCAGGACTTCGGCGGTGGACGCCATCACGCCCACGGTGTAGGTCGACTCATCGCGCTCATGGGTGTCGTAGATGCCGCCTCTTTTCGCGGCTTCCTTGGCCACTTCGATCACTTCCTCGGTCTTGGCGAAGGTCTGGGGGGCGTAGTAGAGGCCGGTGGAGAGGCCCCAGGCGCCCTGGCACATGCCGCGCTTCGCCAGCGCCTTTTCCTGCTCGAGTTCCGCCGGGGTCGGCTCGCGGTTGTCGTTCTTGAGCACCGCCACGCGGATCGGGCCGAAGCCCACGAACGGCGCCACGTTGCTGCCGATGCCGTCCTTGCCGTATTTGGCGGCCATATCGGCGACGTCATAGGTGCCGCCGCCATCGACGCCGATCATCAGGGTCGTGGCCCCCTGGTAGAGCCAGGGGTAGTTGGCGCGCTGCTTGGCGTCGGGCGAATTGAGGAAACTGGCGGGGTGGGCGTGACCATCGATGAATCCCGGCGAGACGATCTTGCCCTTGGCGTCGATGGTCTTCCTGGCGGTGTAGCGCGCGCTCGCGTTGGCGCCCACATAAGCGACCTTGTCGCCGGCGATCACCACGTCCGCGATCACCGGCGGCTGATCGGCGCCGGTGTAGACCGTGCCGCCGGCGATGACGAAATCCGCCGGTACACTCGCGGCATAAGCCGCGGATACAAAAAAGCCCGCAGGCGCCGACGATGCCGCGAGCAGGCTGACGCCGGCCAGGAGCGAGAACACCTTGGTCACTGAAACCCCCATGAACAAACCACTGGGTGAAAGGATAGGGCGCGGCCCCCGCCCTTTTCCAGTGACTTAAGCTGATGGGGTCATGATCCTGATGTCGGAGACATATAGTCCCCGGCTATAGGGACGGGTTCCAGGCGCCTGGCCGGCTGGAATGGTTGTGGGTCGGGGCGGCGCCGCCGGACGTCCCACCCCTCCTCTTCGAGGCAGAAGAGGAGGGGTGGATTTGCCGGATGACTCAGATACCGCAACCCGCCGTCAGGTTGGAAACCGTGGTCGAGCCGGTGACCGTGGCGAGATGCTCCAGCCCGATACGCGCGGTCGCCGCGGTCGGCACGATGCTGAGCGCCACGGTGGAAGCCGGCACGGCGGGCGACGCCGCGGCCGCCAGCGCGGTGGTGGTGAGCGTGACGCTGCCTTTGGCCGGAAGCGAGGCCGAGGTGTATTTGCCGAGTTCCGTGCCGGTGGCGGCGTTGCGCAGGGAGAGCGTGATGGTTCCCGCCGTGCTGCCGGCGTTCACCAGGCGCACGGCGCCGCTGGCGCCGCTGAATCCCGGACCTTCCACATAGGCCAATCCACCGCCGATGCCGCAGCTGCCTTGGTTGATGAGCGCGGCCGCGGTCTTGCTGAGCTGCTGCACCGTACCGCGGAAGGTCGCCGTGACCGAGACGGTGAGCGCCGCGGCCTGTTGCGCCGCGGAGAGCGCGGGCGTGGCGCCGGCGGCGATGGTGGCCGCGGTCACCTCGATGGCGGCGCCGGCCGGGATCGAGGCGCTGGTCCAGACACCCAGCGACGTCCCCGCCGCCGCGTCATACAGCTTGGCGCTCACGGTGCCGGCACTTTTGCCCCCGTTGGCGAAGCGGAAGACCTGGGTGGTGGCGGCGTTATTGGCCACGCCGGCGTATAGCACGGCCGGGCCGGCGCGATCGAACGCCGCGGTCGCGGCCAGGGCCGCCACCGGCGCCTGACCGGCCCGCGCCGTGGCGCTCGCCGGTGCGCTCGCCGATGCGCTCGTGGGCGCGACGGCGCCCGGCACATCCGCGTCTTCGTCCTCGGCCCCGAACACCGGCAGCGCCAGCACCGCCGCAATCAGACCTGTCGCGATGAATGTCCTGTTCATTCTGTTCCCCGTGCATGAAACATTGACCGGGCGGAAGCGTAGCCGCGCGCCGCCCGTTGTCCATGGGTTTTTTACCCGCCATCAGCGCGCCGTGAAGGGGATCCCCCCGTTCAACCTGGCCGGGCAAGGCCATTCTCTTCACGGCGCGTGATTGAACGCCCTTCGGGCTGGGTCTAGACTCCTGCGATATAGGTTTGGGAGGACATCCGTATGAAGCCCCACACGATCCTCGGCCCGCTGACACTCGCCCTGCCCATCGCCCTCACTTTTCTTGCGGGCACTTCAGCGGACGCCGCCGATGCCCAGGCGCCCGCCAAGCTTGAGGCGCCGGGCGTGGTGGCCCTGCAGCAGGAGACCAGCGGCTGGGTCTATCGGCAATTCCCCACCGGCCTGCGCCTGTATGTCTGGGACAAGGATGCGCCCGGGAAATCGAATTGTAACAGGGAATGCGCCTTCGCCTGGCCGCCGCTCTACGCCGAGCTTGAGTCCAAAGCCACCGGCGACTGGACCGTGATCAAGCGCGATGAAGGCAAAGTGCAGTGGGCCTATAAAAAGCGGCCGGTCTACATGCTGTTCCACGACGATCCCCGCAACCCGGCGGGCAACGGCCAGGAAAACGGCGCCTGGCACCTGCTGGAGCCGTAGTTCCAGGCTTCAGGCACGTTTTGCTTGTGACATCATGGCCCGCCTTTGGCTGGAGAGACCATGCGCCGCCCGATTGTCGCCTTCCTGTTTACGGCCCTCGCCGCTCCGGCCGCGTTCGCCTGGGGCGGCGACAACCACCGCATCATCTGCGGCATCGCCTGGGAAGAGACGACGCCCGCGGCGCGCGTGAAGATTTCCGAGATCCTGGGCCAGGACGGGCGCGACGCCTTCGCGGACTCATGCCTGTGGGCGGATCAATATCGCGATGAAGGCCATAAGGAGACCGAAGGATGGCACTATGTGAATGTGCCGCCGGGCGCCACCGCCGTCGACATCGCCCGCGACTGCAAAGAGCCCGCCAGCTGCGCCCTGATGCAGATCGCGCGCACCGAGAATGTTCTGAAAGCCAAAGCGCCGCTCGCGGAGAAGGCCATGGCGCTCAAGTTCATGGCCCACCTCGCCGGCGACATCCACCAGCCGCTGCACGCGGGCCATGCCGAGGACCGGCGCGGCGGCGCCTTCAAAGGCAAATTCCTCGGCCAGGACTATGACTTTCACTGGCTATGGGATGACGGCCTGACCACCGCCCTGCACCGCCCCTGGCGCGACATCGCCAACGAGATGCGGGTCAGGACCACCCAGGCGCAGCGCCGGGCGTGGCGCAAATCCGTCCCGCTGGATTGGGCCAACGAGAGCCTCGCCATCGCCAACAGCCCCGGCGTCGATTACGCCGACCACGGCACTCCCTTCGACCTCGGCGCCGACTATCAGCAGAAGCAATTACCGATCATCTTCGACCGCCTGTCGCGGGCGGGCGTGCGCCTGGGCGACCTGCTGGCTCAGGCGTTGGACTCGAACGTATCCAAATAGGCGAAGAGTCCCACCGATCCGCCGGTGTGCACGAACACCACGTCGGAGTCCTTGGCGAACCTGCCCTTGCGCACGTGGTCGATGAGGCCGGCCATGGCCTTGCCGCTGTAGACCGGATCCAGGAGGATTCCCTCCAGGCGCGCCAGCAGCTGCAGCGCTTCGACCATGCCGGGCGTCGACTGGCCGTAGCCGGGGCCGACATAGCCGCTGTCCGCCACCACCTGATCGCGTTTGACCACGCCCTCGAGCCCCATATGCGCCTCGGTCTTCCGGGCAAGCGCGAACACGTCGTCTTCCTGCTTGGCGCGTTCCTGCTTGACGCTGATGCCCATGGTCGGAATGCCGCTGTTGAGCGCCGCCATGCCGGTCACAAACCCCGCCTGGGTCCCGGCGCTGCCGGTCGCCAGGTAGACGTGGCCGATCTTGACGCCCCTGGCGTTCGCCTGCCCCAGCAGTTCCATGGCCACTTCGGCGTAGCCCAGCGCGCCGACCGCGTTTGAACCGCCGCCGGGGATCACATAAGGCGTCTTGCCTTGAGCGCGCAGTCCGCCGGCCAGGGCCTCCATCTCCAGGTTCATGTCCGCCGCCGGTCCGTGACGGTGGATCTCCGCTCCGCACAACTGATCCAGGAGGACGTTGCCGTTCTTGGTGTAGTCCCGGCTGGTGAACCCGGTGCGGTCCTGGAGCAGGATATGACAGGCGAGGCCCAGCCGGGCCGCAGCCGCCGCGGTCTGCCGGGCATGGTTGGACTGCGTCGCCCCTTGGGTGATGACGGTATCGGCGCCCTGCGCCAGGGCCTCGCCCATCAGGAACTCCAGCTTGCGGGTCTTGTTGCCGCCGGTAGCCAGCCCGGTGCAGTCGTCGCGCTTGATCCACAGGCGCGGTCCGCCCAGGTGCCGGGTCAACCGTTCGAGGGGTTCGAACGGTGTCGGCAGATGGGCCAGACGGACCCTGGGAAAGCGCGCGAAGTGCATGGTTGGCTCCCTGAAAAAAGACCGGGCGAGTTTAGAGGGAGACCGCCCCCTATTGAAAGAGTGGCGGCTGATCGGTGAAACTTCCCCAGGGATTTATCCAGGGAGAATGTCATGAAACGCCGTCTTTTGAGCGCCGTCCTCGGCGCCGCCATCGCCGTCTCGGCCGCAAATGCCGCCGAGACCAATCACGCCGTCACCCAGGCCCAGTTCGACACATGGAAGAAGGAGCTTTCCAACTGGGGGCGCTGGGGCAAGGACGACGAGAAAGGCACCCTCAACCTGATCACGCCCGAGAAGCGCAAGGCCGCCGCGGCCCTGGTGAAGGACGGGGTTTCCGTGTCCATGGCGCGCGACGCCGACGAGGAGAAATCCATCGACAACAGCCAGCCCTACGAGCACGCCATGAACGGCGTCAACCCGGCGGCGTCATCGGACCGTTTCTCCGTGAGCTTCCACGGCTACGCCCACACCCACCTCGACGCCCTCGGGCACCATTTCCTGGACGGCAAGCTCTACAACGGCTTCGCCCGCGACGAATGGGTCACGATGAAGGACGGCGCCCGCAAGGGCGCCATCACCCAGACCATGAACGGCATCCTGACGCGGGGTATCCTGGTGGACATCCCGCGTCTCAAGGGCGTCGAATACCTGGAACCCGGCACCGCGATCTACGCCGAGGACCTCGAGGCCTGGGAGAAGTTCGCGGGCGTCAAGATCATGCCGGGCGACGCGGTCTTCGTCCGCACCGGACGCTGGACGCGGCGCGCCAAGACCGGCCCCTGGGACATCGGCAAACAGTCGGCCGGCCTCGACGCCTCGGTGCTGCCGTGGATCAAGGCCCGGGACATCGCCATCATGGGCAGCGAGTCGGCCCTGAGCGTGACGCCGATCCCCACCGCAACCCCGATCACCAACCCCGATGACTATCTGCCGGTGCACAATTTCGTGCTGGTGGCGTTCGGCATGCAGCTGATCGACAACTGCGACCTCGACGCCCTCGCAAAAGCAGCCGCCGAACGCAAACGCTGGGAGTTCATGTTCACCGCCTCGCCCCTGCGCATCAAGAACGGCACCGGATCGCCGATCAACCCGATCGCGACTTTTTAGAGCATCGTGCGGAAAAGTGGGTACCGGTTTTCCGCAGAAACGATGCGACCAAACAATAGGTTAGAGTCTCGCGCGTGATTCTTAAATCACGCACGAGACTCTAGACCGCCCAAAAGCAAAACACCCCGCTTGCAAAAGCGGGGTGTCTTTTGTCCGGCCTGCTGCCTGTTACGGCGTGATCGCGCAGGCCGTGGTCATGTCGGTGATGACACCGGCCTGCTGGTTGTCGACCAGGTGCTGCAGGTAGCCTGAAAATCCGCCTTCGGCCCTGATGTTGTAGTGGAACGCGCTTTCCGCCGGCGTGATGTTGGCGGCGGCTTCGATAGCCGCCACCGTGACCACGCCCCTGCCGCCGGAGGCGATCGTCGGCACCGCATAGGTGCCGAGCTTGGCGCCGTTGCGGGCGTCATAGACGCCCAGCGTGAACGCGGCGGCAGTGCTGCCGGTGTTGTTGATCACGACCGAACTCGGGAAGCCCGAGATCCGGCTGGTATGCACCCCGGACAGGCGCCCGGACGACGCCGTGGTGCCGGCCAGGCATGTAGAGAGGTTGGTCAGCGTGCCGTCACCGGGCCGGAACAGGACGTCCTGCACGTAGCCGGTGAAAGTCGCCGTTACGTTCATGGCGTAGTAGGGCTTGGTGGTGGATACGCCGATGTTGTTGGCGATGTCCGCGATCCCGTACTGCTGTTCCGCGCCGGCGCCGATGCTCGGCGTGACCCAGGATCCCTGCGCCGTGCCGCTGCCGGCGTCGTACAGGGTGACGGTGGCGGTGCCGGCCGCGGCGCCGGTGTTGAACAGGCGCAGGTACGACTGCGAGGTGGTCTGGGCGGGACTGAAGATCGGCGCCAGGCGCACGGTCGTGGCCGGCGACCCGGTCGCGCCGTTGAAACTGCACGACGTGGTCATGTCGGTGATCACGCCGAGCTTGCTGTTGTTCACCAGGTGCTGGATGAATCCGGTGAAGTCGCTGTTCTCGATCTTGACCACGTAATGGTACGCCCCGGCGGGAGGCGTGATCTTCCCCTGCGTCTCAAGATAGCTCATGGTCACCACGGTCACGCCTCCGGCCGCGGTCGGCCCAACCTGTTCCTCGTCGAACCGGCGGGTCTGGGTGTTGTCGACCAGGACGTTGGCGAACTTGACCCCGGTACGGGCGTCGTAGATGCCGAGCACCGCGCCGTTGGACGAGGAGCCGGTATTCCTGATGGCGATGCTGCTCGGGAAGCCGGTGCCCAGCAGTGAGGAATGCACGCCGCCGACAATCCGGCTTTCCGCGTTGACGCCCGCGCTGCAGGTCGAGAGATTGGTGAGCGTGCCGTCGGCCGGGCGGTAAAGCACATGCTGTAAGTTGCCGGTCATGCCGGTCTCCAGCGACATCGAATACAGCGTGTTGGCGGCGGCATTGATATTGGCGCCCTGCTCGAGGGTGCTGATCGGGTACTGAAGCTCGGCGTTGGCCGGGATCGACGGAGATGTCCAGGTGCCGAGCACCTGGCCCGACGGGTTACGCAAGGTGATGGTGGCCGTGCCGGGAGCGGTTCCGGTGTTGAACAACCTCAGGAACGAGCCCGACGCGGTCTGCGAACTGGCGTAGATCGACGTCGCGCGCAGCGGGAAGAAGTTTGCCGTGCTGAAAGAGTAGAAGGCGTGTCCATAGTCCCATGACGCGAGGGTCGTGGCCGGATTGAGGGCGAAGTAGACGCGGTCCGATGCCTGCGCCCAATGGGCGATCGCCCGCCCGCCGTCCTGGAACCCCAGTCCGCGGACCAGCGTCGTGAACTCCGGGATGGCGGTTTCGGAGATCGCGCCGTCGATGGTGATGCGGCCGATCCGCACCGCGCCGGTGTTGGTTTCCGCATCGATGCTGTTCAGGTACCAGACCGTGCCGTCGCGCGCGGAGATCATCTTCGACAACACGGCGCCGTTGCCGGGAACCTGGTATTCCGTGATGGCGCCGTCGGGCGTCACGAAACCGATGCCGTCGCTCTGCGACGAGGCGGTGCTGGCCTCGATGAACCAGACGTTGCCGTCGGGCCCGCGCTTCAGGGCCTTGATCACGCGGCCGGCGGAGATGCTGAACTCGGTGACGGTGCCGATCGCCGGGCCGCCGGTATAGGTGGCGGTGGTGTACCTGGCGATCTTGCCCGCGGATGACGCGAACCAGACATTGGCCTTGCTGTCGTCCGCCACCGACGGATAGGAGGACGGCAGGGCGCTCATGGTCAGGGGAATGCGCGTCAGCGTTCCGTTGGTCGCGATCTTGGCGAGATGGAGGTTGGTCAGGCTCTGGTTCTCGGCGCCGATCAGCCAGAAATTATTGTCGTTCAGCTTGGCCATGTCGGAGCGGTTGCCCGAGCACACCTCGGCCGCGATCGGGTAGAAGCCGTAGTTGTCGTCGGAGCGGACGCTGACCAGGCCGCACTGGGTGATGGCATTGGTCTGGAGATGGGTGCCCGGCCCAGGCGAGACCCCGGCCGGCGCCACATATTGGACATAGGCCCAGACGTTGCCGTCGCCGCCGACCTGGGGCGGAGAGATGAAATGCAGCCCCGGCATCGAGATGGTCTCGGTGGCGGTGGCGCTCATATGCACCATCGACTCATCGTAGCAATAGGGGCCGGTGCCGCAGGCGGTCGAGCCCGTGCCGGCGGCGGCGTCGACCGTGAAGTAGATGTCGCCGCTGGTCTTGATGGCCGTGCCCAGGGTGGCGCCGCGCAGGGGCAGCGGCGTGACCTGGGCGGTTTGGGCCAGGGCCGGGCCGCCCGTCAGCATCACGGACAGGAGCAGGCCGCTTCCGGCGGCAAAGCCAAGGCGACGGACAAACACGGCGCGATCGGTCACGAGAAACCCCCTGTTGAAACGCTCATTACGCGCCGCCCGGCGTTCTCGTCCTGGGACAGCCCGGTCCTTCCGCGTGGGACAAAAGCGCAGCCTGCCCCAGCACAGGTTAACGTAGACTAATGATCGCAAAAGAAAAACCGCAGATCATCCGAATTCGGCCGGGGCCGGGCGCCTGGCCCCCGCCTTTCGCGGTCACGGACCGGCCCAGACCGGGGCCACGACGCCTTGCAGCCATAGGTGCAGAAAGTCCTTCTTTACCGAGGCGGCAGAAGCGGTTCCCAATGCGACGGCCGGTGCCGCCAGCAGTTGGGGCCAGGACTTGGGGCCGGACGCCAATGCCTCCAGGAGAGCGGCGGTGGCGCTGCTGGCCACCTCGAGCCCCAGACCGGACACCGGATCGGCGAAGACCGCGAGGCCGAAGGGCGTGGCGCCGGCGCGCCGCAACCGGGTCTGCCAGGCGACGTTTGTCCACGCCCCCTGCCCGGTGGCGGGCATTCGGCCGAACACCGCGTAATGGTAGCCCCCCGGCATGCCGTCGGCGGCGGCGGCCCGGTCGGCCGGAGAGTCCAGTTGGACATAAGGCCCAGGCAGCATCCAGCTCAGAAAGTGAATGCCGGCGGGCGCCAGTTTCCGCTCCAGGTCCATCGCCGTCACCGGCGCCAGGATCTCGCCCAGCATCTCGTGGAAGAGAGTCGGCTCGTCGCAATTCAGGGCATGGCCGAGGATCCGTTCGGAGACATCGCTGCCGCCCCGCGCCAGGCCGGCGACATGGCGGCGCGCGGCGTCGATGCGCGCGCGCGGCGGCGCCGTCAGGTCGATGGCCTGCGCGATGCTGCGGCGAAGCGCGTCGATGGAGCGCCAGATGTCCGGCGCGTAATAGCTGATCAGCGCCACGCCGCCCGGCGCGAGGCAGGATGACAAGATTTCGATCAGGCGGGTTTGGGCCGCCGGCGGCACCACATAGTAAACACCGACCATATAGATCGCATCGAAGGTCCCCAGGCTGGCCGGGTCGAGGTCGAGCAAATCCGCCTGCCGGATGACGCAGCGTTCGCCCAGGGCCGCGCAGCGCTCGCGCGCCTCGGCGCAGGCCGCGCCGGAGATATCGACGCCGAGGATCTGACCGGAGGTCGCCGCCGCCGCGCGCAGGATCTGGCCGCCGCCGCCGCAGCCGAGATCGAGCACGGCAGGAGTGCCGCGCCGCGACGCATCGCCGAACAGGCCGGCGACGCCGAACAGGCAGGGGATATCCAGCCCCGGATTGCCGGCGCCGCTGGGATTATAGGGAACGAGGTCGTAGCCGGCCGCGATCCGCGCGGTGACGGCGCGCGCCGCCGTGTTTTCGCCGCTCATGATGCCCCCTCGGCACCAGCTTAGCCGGTGGTCTGGCCGCGGGTCAGGTCAAAAACGCTCGAACGGGACGCAAGAAAAAGGGCCGGCGGTTTCCCGCCGGCCCTTTGAAGGCACTCGTTGAATCCCCGGTTTTACATCTTGAAGCGGACGCCGGCGCGGAACACGCGGCCGAGGGAGTCATAGTTGGACGGGTTGGTGGTGACCGTGTCGTACGGCACGCCCGAGGGGCCGCCCGCCACCAGCACCGGATCCTTGTTGGTGATGTTGCGGACGTTCAGGAACACTTCGGCGTTTCTGGCACCATCGTTGATGAACTTGTAACCCAGCGACAGGTCCCAGAACATCGCGCCGGCGATCGAATTGGCGTTGATGGTGTTGTTCGCCGTGGTCGACACCGGGCAGCCCGAGGTGCAGACAACATAGGTGTTGTTGTACACGCCGGCGCTGACGATGCGGTCGGTGATGGTGGCGCTGATCGCGTCGTTCGAGTAGGTGGCCGACAGGGTCATGCGGTAGTCCGGCGGGCCGCCGCCGGCGTTCTGGCCGGCGCTGTCGGTCGGCGGAGTCAGCGTGTTGTTGGTGTAGTTCTTGAGATAGAACGACGACAACAGGCGCAGGGTGAGGTTGCCGCTCAGGCTGTCGCTGATGACGTCGAGCGGGGTGCGGTAGCTGGCTTCCAGGTCGATGCCGCGCACCAGCTGCTGGGCCAGGTTGAACGGCTGGATGTTGATCTGGTTGGCGGCGGAGCCACCGACCGGATTCAACGGCTGGCCGTTGTTCACGGCCTGGCAGAACGAGGTGGCGCCCTGCGAGCAGAGGTCGACGATCTGCTGCGCGCTGATGGTGCTGATGGCGCCCGACAGATCGATGTTCCAGTAGTCCGCCGAGACCGAGAAGCCCGGGAAGAACTGCGGCTGGATCACGACGCCCAGGCCCGTGGTGTCGGCCTTTTCCGGCACCAGGGCCGGGTTGCCGCGGGTGGTGCCGAGGTAGGAGATGCCCAGACCGGTGCGGCCGGTGTCGATGACCACCTGGTTGGTGGTCGAGCCGGCGTTGTAGAGGTCGTTCAGGTTCGGGGCGCGGATGTCGCGCGAGCGGGTGGCGCGGAAGGTGAGGTCGTCGATCGGCTTATAGGTGGCGCCCACTTTCCAGGTCACGACCGTGCCCGAGGTCGAGTAACCGGTGCCGCGGACGGCGGCGTTGAGGTCCAGCGAGCGGGCCCAGACGGTGTCCTTGGCCAGCGGCACGACGGTTTCGACGAAACCTTCGGTGACGTTGTAGGAACCGAACGTCGGCAGGTAGTTGCCGGCGAAGAACACGCGCTGCTTGTCGAGGGCGGTCGAGGAACCCGACGACTTCTCGGAGCGGTGTTCGACGCCGAGCGCCAGCGAGACCGGGCCGGCCCACGACGAGAACGGCTCGCCGTTGACCGAGGCCGCGGCCACGTTCTGGACGAAGCGCTGGTTGCGGTGGGACAGGCCGACCACGAAGGCCTTGGCGGCGGCCGAGGCGACGCCGGTGCCGAACACGTTGTAGGGCACGCAGCCGTTGGTCGGGTTGGTGAGGGTCGAACGGCAGACGATCGAGCCGTTGGGACCGGTCACGGCGTCGACCGCAATCGGGAAGTTGTTGAAGTTGAGGGTGTTCTGCGACGACTCAGAGCCCATCGACACGCCGGTCTGGTAGTAGGCGTCCCAGGTCCAGCTGCTTTCGAAGGCGTCGATCTTGCCGTTCAGGCCGACGACGTTGCGCAGCACCTTGCGCTTGGTGAGGATCGAGTTGGAGCCCAGTTCCACGAGCGTGGTGCCCATGGTGATGGTGGTCAGGCCCAACGCTTGAGCCTGGGTGCGGACCGCGGCCGGCAGGAAGGCGTTGTCGGTCTTGATGGTCAGGCCGCCGAAGTAGTTGTCGTTCGGGTAGGCGTTCGAGAAGTTGCTGTTCTCGTACCAGCTCGACTGCACATAGGCTTCCAGGTTGTCGGTGACCTGGTAGGAGGCGCGCAGGAACAGGTTGCGCGCGCCCTGCATCGGCTCGATCGACTGGCCGGCGGTGTGCAGGTTGGAGGTCAGCCAGTCGCCGCCCGACATGGCGCTGCCGGAGACGATGGAGCCGTAGTTGAACTGGTAGGGCTGGCCGCCCGCACCGAAGGCGATGCCCTTCAGCGGACCCGAGACGATGATGCCGCCCGGGGTCGAGTTGGAGAGCGCGACCTTATCCAGCAACAAACGTTGGGGAACCGAGGTCGACTGGCCGGCGCCCGTGCCGTAGGCCGGGTTGGTGATGATCTGCAGGCCGGTGTTGTTCCAGGCGCGGCCGCCGTCGAGCACGCCGTCCTGGTGGCTGATGCCGCCGGAGACGATGAAGTGGCCGCGGCCGTCGGCGAAAGCGGTGCCGGCGGTCAGGGCGATTTTCCACTGGCGATCGTCGCCGTAAGTGGTCAAGCCGCCCGAAGCTTCACCCTTCACGCCGGTGAACTTGGTGTCGAGCACGAAGTTGACCACGCCCGAGACCGCGTCGGAGCCGTAAGCCGCCGAGGCGCCGCCGGTGACCACGTCGACGCGCTCGATCAGCTGCGAGGGGATGGTGTTGACGTCGACCAGGCCGGTGATGGTCGAGGGCACCGAGCGCTGGCCGTTGACCAGCACCAGGGTGCGGGTGAGGCCGAGGTTGCGCAGGTTGACCGACGACGTGCCGGCGGTGCCGGACGAGACGTTCTGGGTCGAGCTTTGCGGCGTGTAGTTGCCGGCGAAGGACGGCAGGGTGGTGAGGGAGTCGATCACGTTGTTGGTGGCGGCCGCCTGCACCGCTTCGATGCCGACCACGGTCAGCGGCGTGGGCGCTTCGTAACCGTCGCGCACCACGCGCGTGCCGGTGACGACGATTTCTTCCACGGCGCCGGCCTGGGCCGACTGAGCCGGAGCGGTCTGGGCCTGGGCGGCGCTGAAGGACGCGGCAGCGATCGCGATGGCCGAAGTCGTGCTGAAAGCACGCACAGAGAAGCTGGCAAACGCGCTCTTCTTGAGATCGATCATAATTCCCCCTTGTGGGACGGTTTTTCGGTGGGCCCCTTCTACATTGCCCCCCCGGAAGACTGTCCAGGACTGTTTCAGTGATTTGAAAAAAGACGGAAAAGTGTTGCAGGCTGGGCACGTTAACCCGGGCGCCGTCCCTCGGCGGCGCTTTGGGATCAACGTGTTAGGGTCTCCCTATCGCTTCGCGTCCCTGACGGGGGCGATCTCGGCCGTTTCGGCGGCTTTCGCGGTCTGTTTGGCGCCGTCGACCTCTCCCGCCACACTCTGGTCGGGATGCAGGATGTAAACCTGGGTGAACCCGGCGCGCAGGGCCGAGGAGATCGCGGTGTTCTTGCCGGTCTTGGCGTCCGGATAGCCGTCCGCAAGGCGCATGAAAGCTTTGTACAGGGACGGCGGCGACAGAGCGCCGTAGCTCTGGTGATGGGTCGATTCCGACCGCATGGTCTGGTTGTACCACATGTCGATATCGGCATAGCCGCCCATGAGGCCCAGGGCGCCGGTGGACGTCAGTTTCAGCTTCATGCGCATGCCGCGGATCAGTTCGTCGGCCGGCAACCCAAAAGTGGCCCACGGGAACGTCAGGTCGGCGGGATCGGTGATCAGCACACCGTCGACGATCTTGCCGTGCATCTTCTGGATGAACCGCTTGCCGAAGCGCGTGTCGATGCGCTGGGACCCGCCCGGCACCACGTTCTCGCCCGTCGCATCGGTCATCAGGGCGTCCAGGCCCCGGTACCAGGTGACCTCGACGCTGTCGTCGTTGGCCAGGCTGTCGACGCCCGAGATCTCGAACATGCTGCGGTTATAGGGGGTCTTCTGGATTTCCTGGTTGTCGAAGAAATCGTTGGCGGTCTGGCCGTCGCGGTAGCTGCGGACACAGCCCAGCGCGCGGTAGAGCTGGTTGTCGATCCCGGGCTCGCCGTCGGGGGTGGTGAAATCGTTGGGGCCGACCTTGCCGTCGAGGTTCAGGCCGAGGCCGATCTTGGTCTGCGGCTCATAGAACGGGAAACCATGGTCGTCGTCCGCTTGCGGATACCAGCCCTCGCTTTCCCGGGCGATCTGGGTTTCCATCAGCGAGTACTTGCGCTTGCCTTCCGGGAACAGCGTCTTGAACTGCTCGCGCGGCCCGTCGTTGAAGCCGTTGGGGCATTCCTTGGCGCCTGGGGTCTGGTAGGTGGCCCAGTGCAAGGTGGTCAGGACAAAGCCGATACGGCCGCCGCGCACATTCTCGAGGTCCGCGGCTTGCGCGGAAGCGGCGAACGCGCACAGCGCGCCCGCGCCGAGAAGAGTCTTCATGAGGTTTTTCATCGTCCCTCTCCCTTAGCCCGCGCCGCCGAAGAAGTCGTCGCGCAGCCAGAATGCCTTGAAGCCGTTGCGGCTGCCGCGGTGTTCGCCGTAGCCGTCCGCCCAGGTGTCGCCCGAGTTCACGTCCTTGGAGTAGGTGTAGACCGGGCGGCCGCGATAGGCCCACACATGCAACGCGTCGGCCTGGCCGGCGCGCGCGGTATGACCGGTCTTGGGATCGATATCGATCACCGTCCAGGTGCGGTTGCCGCTCTTCTCCCCGGCCTTGGCGGCGACATAGGGGAAATTCTGCATGCACTTTTCCTGGCTGCCGCCGCTGCAGATGGCCAGGCGATAGGCCTGCGGCGCGTCGGGGACGCTGCAATCGTGCTGGTCCAGCGCGTCGTCGATGCAGGTGTAGGTGTAGATGGTGCGGCCCTTGCTGTCGGCCAGCACAACCCCCGAGGTGGTGTCGCGCGCCGTGAAACTGGCCGGCGGCTTGGGCGCCAGCTGCATATAGACATTGTGCCAGCCCGGGAAATCGCTGCCTTCCTGGCTGCGCGGGCGTTTGTCGTCGATGCGGGTGTAGAGCGGACGTTTACGATAGGCCCATTGCTTCACCCCCGGCGAACGCTCGACGATGCTCCATTCCGCCGGCGCGGTGGCCGCCTGGGGCGCCATCACCGGCTTCCAGGAGTCCAGGCAGATCGCGTCGCAGTTCGACTTGTCGGCACCGTCCTTGTCCCAGGTGTAGAGCGAGAACTTGGTGTCGCTGGTCACCAGCATGCGGCCGGTGTTGGTGTTGATGACGCTGACGCCGGGCGGGACATTGGCCGCCGGCCCGATGGCCGCGCGGCGCGTGCCGCCGTCGCCGCCGCCGCCGCGATTGCCGCCGCGCATGACGCCGCCCAGGACATCGCCGGGCTCCTTGTCGATCACGGAGGTATACAGCGCGAAGCCGTCATAGGCCCATTGCTTGCGGCCGTCCGGGCGATCGACCACCGTCCACTTGCCGACCGCCTTGTCGTCGGCGTTCGCGTAGACCGCCGGCCACAGGTCGAGGCAGCTGGGGCGGGTCTCGACCTCGGGCAGGGTCAGGCCGCCCGGATACGGGCTCATGAGGCCGGCGTTATCGGTGTACTTCGTATTGTCGCAGGTGGGCTTGCCCTTCTGCTCGCCGGCATTGCCGTTGCGCTGCGATCCCACCGGCCAGGTATAGAGCGTGCGGCCGCGGGCGTCGGCGTAGACCGGGCCGTCGACCTCGGTGGCGATCACCTGGAACCCGGCGGGCATGGGATCGCGAACGTAATCGTTGTCCTGCGCGCCGCGGGATGCCGCATACGCCGCACCCGTCGCCAGGGAGGCCGCGGCCAGGACGCCGATCAGGCGAAGTGTGTGCATGGTCCCTGCCCGGTCCCTAGGCCAGAATTTCGCCGATTTCCTTGGAGGTCGCGTTGCTGCGCGTCCCCCACGACGGGATGTCGACGCCCATGACGCGCATGGCGGTGTAGCCCACCCGCACCGCCGGCGACCCGGCGCCGTCCACATGCACGCCGGCCTTGACCTTGCCGCCGGCGCGGCCCGCGGTCATGACCGGAATACCGTCGAGCGAATGCGTGCGCGCATGGGCATGGTCGGTGGTGGCGTAGATCAGCACGTTGTCGAGCAGCGTGCCGTCGCCTTCCTTGATCTTGCCGAAGGAGTCGACGAGATACGCCCAGCTTTCCATGGAGCGGCGGATGAACCACGACGCGTTCGGCTGGTAGCCGAGCTTGTCGTCGATGGGCTCCTCATGGGTGCAGGTGTGGTGCGGCTTCTCGTAGCCGGACTTGATGGTGTTCGCCGACGCCGCCGAGTAGGCCATGTTGAAGACGCGGGTCTGGTCGCAGGCCACGGCCATGGCGATCAGGTCGGTCATCATCTGGTGGCGTTCGGCGGTGAGCACCGAGTCATTGCCGGTCTTGGCTTCCTGCGGCGCCTTGGCGGGATGGCAGGCCGCCAGCGGCTCGGGCTTGGTGAGTTGCTGGGAGAACTGGCGCTCCAACTCGCGCAGGCCGGTGTAATACTGCTCCAGGCGCTGCTTGTCGGCGGCGCCCAGGGTCTTGGTCAGGTCCTGGGTTTCCTCCATGACGCCCGACAGCACGCTCTTGCGCGCCATGACGCGCGGGTTCGGCTTGAACGACGGCGCGTTGGGGTCCTGGAAATCCGGCCCGAACAGGCGGGTGTAGAAGTTCACCGGCGACCATTCCGGAGCGTTCGGCGAGTTGGCGTTCTCATAGGAGAAGCTGGTGCGCGCGTCGCCGGTGGCGGTGGCGGTCAGGTGCTGGAAGCGCGTGGTGCGGCCGATCTTCTTGGACACCGTCACGTCGAGGGTTTCGCCGGGCCGGTTGTCGCCGTTCTCGGGTGCGATGCCGGTGCGCATGATCACCCAGCCGGTGTAGTGGCACAGCAAGGGCGAGCTGTCGCGGTAAGCGTTGAAGCCGGTGTAGAGGTTGATGTGATTCTTGACCCCCTTGAGCGCATCCAGCTCTTCCGGCAGATCGAACCCGGCGCCGACCTTCTTCGGGATGAAGATCTTGGAGTCCATCCCCAGGCCCCAGAACCAGGTGCCGAAACGCACCGGCAAGGGCTTGCCGTCGGCGAGCGCGTTGCCGTTGCCGTTGAGGAAGCAATCGAGCAGCGGCAGCGCGACCGTGACGGCGCTGCCGTTCAACAGGCCTTTGAGGACGCGGCGGCGATTGAGGTTCATCAGCATTCTCCCAAACTCGAATTAACGTTCCGCGGGCGCCGCGGCGGCGGCGCTCTTCGCAGGTTGCGGGTTATCGGTACGCACTTCGGCGAAAGCTTCGCTCAGCACGATGGTGCGCAGCAGGTCCGGCAGGCGGTAGCCGGCGGCGGCGAACTGCTTGTCGAAGTAGTCGAGCAGCGGCTTGTCGTCGCTGCTGGTGGGCCCGCCGGTGCCGTAGGCGTAGACGCGGCGCACCAGGCATTGCGGCAACTGCGGGTGATCGTGCAGCGCCTTGCCCAGGCCGACGACGTCGGTGAACGCCTTGCCGTCGAGGCTGCCCGAAGGATCGATCGGCTCGCCCTTCTCGGCGATGCGGTAGGCGCCCGACCCGTCGAAATTCTCGAGCGCCAGGCCCATGGGGTCGGTGATCTTGTGGCAGCCGGCGCAGACCGGGTTCTTCAGGTGCAGCGCCACGCGTTCGCGCTGGGTCTTGATCGTCGATGAGGGATTCTCAACGGCCGAGAAGTCGACGTTGGCGGGCGGACGCGGCACCGCCTGGCACAGCAGCACTTCGCGCAGCGCCTTGCCGCGCAGGGTCGGCGAACTGCGGCCGGGATGGGCGTGACCGGCGAGGAAGCTGATCTGGGTCAGGAGCCCGGTGCGCGGACTGCCTTCCGGAAACTCATACGGACGCCAGCTCGGCGTGGCCGGGACGTTGTAGATCGCCGCCAGCGCCGGCGACATGAAAGTCGCGCGCGTGGTGTAGAGATCGCGGTAGTCGTTCTTCTTGGTGATCAGGTGATCGACCACGGTGCGCAGGGTCTGCTCGCGCGCGTCCTGCACGGTGACGCCGGTGAACGACGGATAGACCTTGGGATCCTTGGCGAGGTTGTCGAAGTCGTCGAAAGCGAACATGTCGTCGAAGAAGGCGCGCATGCCCTGGGTCAGGCGCGGGCTGGCCAGCATCATCTCCACGACCTTGGCGCGGCCCTTGGGCGTCAGGATGTCGCCGCTCTCCGCGGCCTTCAGTACGTAGTCGTCGGGCGCCGCGTTCCACAGGAAAAAGCTCAGGCGCGAGGCCAGCGAATAGGCGTCCAGGCGCTGCTCTCCCGGGTGCTTGGGATCCGCTTCCGCCCGGTCGGCGACCATCAGGAAGTTCGGGCTGATCAGCATGCCTTCGAGCGCGATGCCGAGGCCGGCGTAGAAGTCCTTGAGCTGGTCGGCGTTGGCCGAGGCCTTCTCGACGATGCCCGCGAGCAGCGCGTCGCTGACCGGCTTGCGGTACAGAAGCCGGCCGACGGCCTTGAGGAATTTGGCGGCGCAGGCGCGGTCGGCGGCCTTCTCGTCCGCCGGCTTGCACGGCACCAGGAGATTGCGGTGCTCGGCATCGACCACCTTGGTCGAGATGCCCGAAGCGGTGCGCTGGTATTGTTCGAGCTGGCTTGCGGTCACACCGGCGCTGGCGGCCCCGCCTTGCAGCAGCCCCTCGGTGCGGCGCAACGGCGCGAAGTGCGCAGCCAGGCGTATGTCCGGCCCGAAAACGTAGCTCAGGGTGTTGAAATACTGCTCCTCGGTGATCAGGCGCACGCGCATGGGCGTGCCGAGATCCGCGGGACCGGAACCCGAATTAGCGGCGGGAACCGCCGCCGTCTTGGGGCCCGGCGCCGCCCCCGAACAGGCGCTCAGGGCCAGCGCGCAGACGGTGCCCGCCAGGGCCAGGTGCAGGCCGCGCTTGAGGGTGAGGTCAGAAGCAAAGTTATCTTTTGAAAACATATAGTTAGCCCGAACCATTCGACCGCTACACTAGATATAGTGCGGCCAGGCGCGGTGTCGAGCAATCGAATTTGTTAGAGGGCGAATTGTGAGAATATTTCAAGACAGCCGCTGCGGGAAGCTCACAGCGCCGCGGCGGCGTCCCGGTCCCGGTTTCCGGCCCCGCCTTGGCACCCGCCGCGGCGCCCATCATGTCGCCCGTCTCGCCACAAGCCGGCGCTTGCGGGAGCCGTGCCACCCATGTTTAGTGCGCAGCCGATTTCCCTCTCAGGAGCGCCGCCTGCCATGACCACCTCTTCCCTGCCGCCGCTGCCTTACGGCCGGGCCGTCCTCGACGAAGACGACATCCAGGCGGTGGCTCAGGTCCTGCGCACCGGCGCCCTCACCGACGGTCCGACGGTCGAAGCTTTCGAAAAAGCCTTCGCCGAAGCCACCGGCGCGGCCGAAGCGGTCTCCGCCTCGTCCGGCACCACGGCGCTGCACCTTGTCACCCTGGCGCTGGGCTTGAAGCCCGGCGACCAGATGATCGTACCGACGGTAACGTTCCTCGCCACCGCCAATGCCGCGCGCTACGTCGGCGCCGACGTCGTGTTCGCCGACGCCGACCCGGACACCGGCCTGATGACGCCGGAGAACTTCGAGGAGGCCCTCAGCCGTTCGCGGAAAGGCGCCGTCAAGGCGGTGTCGCCGGTGCACCTGTCCGGCCAATGCTGCGATATGCCCAGACTCAAGGAAATCGCCGACCGCCACGGCATCACCGTGTTCGAGGACGCCTGCCACGCGCTTGGCGGCACCTATCCCTTGAATGAATCGGTGCCGGTGGGCTCCTACAAAGGCTCCAAGGCCGCGGTGTTCTCGTTCCACCCGATCAAGGCGATCACAACCGGCGAAGGCGGCGCCATCACCACCGACGACCGCGAATTCGCCGCCACCATGCGCCGCCTGCGCGGTCACGGCATGGAAAAGCCGCCGTCACATCCGGCGCTGAAGGACTTCGCCACCGCCGAGGACGGCCTCGCCAATCCCTGGCTGTACCAGATGCGGGAACTGGGCTGGAATTTCCGCGCCAGCGACATCCACTGCGCCCTCGGCCTGTCGCAACTCAGGAAATTGAAGAGCCATGTCGCCAGCCGGGCCGAACTGGTGGCGCAGTACGACAGGCTCATCAGGCCGTTCGCCCCGGTGATCCGGCACCAGGCCCGCGTCGGCGGCAATCCGGGCTGGCACACCTATACCGTGCTGATCGATTTCGCCAAGCTCGGCATGGACCGCGCGGCCTTCATCAAGAAGCTGGCGGCGGAGAATATCGGCGCCGGCGTGCAGTACCTGCCCGTGCACCTGCAGCCCTACTACCAGGACCTCTACGGCCGCGTGAACCTGCCGGGCGCCGAGGCCTATTACAGCAAGTGCCTGTGCCTGCCCCTGTTCCCGGCCATGACCAACGCCGATGTGGAACGCGTGGTCGCGACGGTGAAGAAGATCTCGGGGCTTTAAGTTTGTTTGTCATTCTTGGGCCGAAGGCCCGAGAATCCAGAGGTGTTTGGTTTTAGGTTTTAAACCAGAAAACAAAAACCTCTGGATTCTCGGCGCTTCGCGCCAAGAATGACAAAGGAAAACGAAAGCCCTTACATCGTCACTGCGGTATCGGCGCGCTTGTTGTTCATGCGCCGGTCCCACTCGACGCGGATCGTGTCCGGGGTCGGCGCGGTGGCGAGGCTGACGGCCACGAACACCACCAGGCTGCCGATCAGGCCGGCGAAGATCGGCTCGTTGGCGAGGATCGCGTCCATCACCGACTGGCCGTCGACCAGCGCCAGGTAAGCCATATACCCCAGCGTCAGCACGGTGCCGGCGATGATGCTGGCCAGCGCGCCGGTGATGTTGGCGCGCTTCCAGATGATGCCGCCGATGATGGCGACCGCGAGCCCGCCCACCAGGATGTCGTAGGCGACGGTGAGCGCCGCGACCACGTCCTTGAGCACGCAGGCGATGGCGACGACGATCACGCCGAACACCAGGATGTAGCCGCGGCTGGAGCGCACTTCGTCGTGATCGCGGGTTTCCTGGGATTGCGCAGAAGCGTCTTTCTTGAACAGGCGGCGCGCGATGTCTTCCTTGACCACGGTGGCGGTGGCGATCAGCGCGCCCGACGACGTCGACATGATCGCCGCCAGCGCCGCCGCCATGACCAGGCCCGACAGGCCCTCCGGCAAGGCGGTGTTCACGATCTGCGGATAGACATCGTTGCGGTCGGCGATGTCCGGCAGCAGCGCGTGGGCGCACATGCCGATGACGGCGCCGGCGACGGCGTAGAACAGGCAGTAGACCCCGGAGGCGACGCCTGCCCACTTGGCGACACGTTCGCTGCCCGCCGTGAATACGCGCTGCCAGATGTCCTGGCCGATGACGAGACCGAAGAAATACACCACGAAATAGGTGACGATCCGCCCTTGCCCGATATTGCCGAAATCGAACATTTCGGGCGCGAGCTTGGCGTGCAGGCCGTCGAGACCGCCGACCTTCAGCAGCAGCACCGGCAGCAGGATGAAGAAGATGCCGATGGTCTTGACGATGAACTGCACGAAATCGGTGAGCGTGATGGACCACATGCCGCCCAGGGTCGAATACAGGATGACCACGCCGCCGCCGAGCAGGATCGCCGGGACCTTGCCCATGTCGAACAGCACCGCGAAGATCGCACCATAAGCAATGGTCGACGTGACCGAGAGCATCAGGGTGTAGGCCGCCATGACCACGCCCGAGAGCAGGCTGGCGCCGGGACCGAAGCGCAGTTCCAGCATCTGGCTGACGGTGTAGACTTCAAGCCGATTGATGCGCGCGGCGAACGCCCAGGACAGCAGCAGCACGCCGGTGCCGATGAAGAACACCAGCCACATGCCCGAGATGCCGAACTGATAGCCGAGACCGACGCCGCCGACGGTCGAGGCGCCGCCCAGGACCACCGCCGCCATGGTGCCGGCGTAGAGGAGCGGCCCGAGCCTGCGTCCCGCCACCAGGAACTCTTCTTCGTTGCGGGTGCGCCGCTTGGCGTACCAGCCGATGCCGAGCATGGCGCCGATGTAGAGCGCGATGACGATGAGATTCAGCATGCAGTCCCCCGCGGGTCCTGTATGACCCGCCCCCTGAACGATTTGACGGCGAACGATTTGACGGCGGCAGCCTACGGGGCCGACAAGCCCCGGAAAAGCGAAAAGAGGCTTATGCCAATAAGGTTTTAAACCAATAAGTTTTAAGCGGGCCGTTTGCCGATGGACGGGCTGAACACCATCAGGCTGAGGATCTCGAACAGCATCTGGCCGCCGACATGGGCGGTGTTGTGGGTGGCGTCGTATTCGGGCGCCACTTCGACCACGTCGCCGCCGACGATGTTGACGCCCTTCATGCCGCGCACGATCGACAGGGCTTCGCGGGTGGTCAGGCCGCCCACTTCGGGCGTTCCCGTGCCGGGCGCGAAGGCCGGGTCGATGGCGTCGACGTCGAAGGAAAGGTAGACCGGCCCATCGCCGACAACCTCGCGGGCCTTGGCAATGACCGCGTCGATGCCGATGCGGTCGATGTCCTCGGCGTGGATCACGGTCATGCCGGAATCCTTGGAGAACTCCCAGAGGTATTCCGCGGCGCCCCGGATGCCGATCTGGATGGTGCGCTTGGGGTCGATCACACCGTCCAGCACCGCGTTACGGAACGGGCCGCCGTGGTGGAATTTATTGTTGTCGGTGGCGCCGCCGGTATCGCAGTGGGCGTCGATATGGATGACCGCCACCGGCGCCTTGCGGCCGTGGGCGCGCAGGATGGGATGGGTCACCGAGTGATCCCCGCCGACCGCCAGGGTCTTGGCGCCGGCATCGAGGATGCGGCTGAAATGGGCCTCGATGTCCTCGTGGCAGCTCCGCATGTCGAAGCGCGAGCGGAACGGCACGTCGCCGATATCGGCCACCTTGAGTTCGCCCAGGGGCATGCAGTCGAGCACGTGGTTGTAAGGCCCGATGCGCTCGATCGTGCGCAGCGCGCGGGGACCGAAGCGGGCGCCGGCGCGGTTGGTCACGCCGAGGTCCATGGGCACGCCGGTCAGCGCCACCTGCAATTGGGAAAGGTCGGTCTCCGGCGCGAGCTTGAGGTACGGCGCGTAGAGCAAGGTCGGAATGCCGGCGTAGGGAGTCTGGCGCGTGCCGCGGGCGTCGAAAATGCGCTCCGCGACGCGGCGGAATTTCGGATCGAAGAACTCGCCGGAGTTGTCCTGGTATTTCTTGCGCAGGCGCTCGAGGTTCTCGGTATCCAGCGCCGGAGCGGGCCGCGCCCCGCCCTCGGGTGACGTGCTCTCCAAGTGCTTGCCGTTATCGATGACTCGAACCTGCTTCACGGGAGTATCCAACACATCACCATCACTCTGTGAAAGGTGGGCTCTCGGCGGCGATTTCTCAATCGAGTTTATTAACCCGGCCGGCGTGAGAATTTCTCATGACGCGCCGCGGTTACGGTTTTGCGGCGGTTTCCGCGCGTCAGCCGGCGATGCGGGTGTAGGCCAGCACCGCGGCGGCGAGGTCCTCGATGGCGGTCCCCACCGACTTGAAATAGGTGATCTCGTCCGCGCGCGCCCGGCCCGGATGAACGCCGCGGCACAGGTCGAACAGGTCGCCCTTGATGTCGCTGTCGGCGATCACGCCGGACTGGAGCGGCTGGACGATGTCGCCGGCCTCCTTCGACGCCCCGGCCCGGGTGTCGACGAATACCGAAGCGCGGCGGACGCAGTCGTCGTCGGCCTCGCGCATCTTCGGCGTGAAGCCCCCCACCAGGTCGAGGTGCGCGCCCGGCCGCAGCCACGCCCCCTTGATCAACGGCGCGGTGGACAAGGTCGCCGCGCTGACGACATCGGCGCGGCGCACCGCTGTCTCCAGGTCCGGCGCCGCCTTCACCTTGAGGCTGCCGTCCAGCTGCGCCGCGAGATGTTCGGCCTTGCTCATATCCCGGTTCCAGATCTCCACCTCGGCGATGGGGCGCACCGCCGCATGGGCTTTGACCAGATACGGCGCCATCGCGCCCGCGCCGACGATCAGCAGGCGGCTGGCCTTGGGTGCGGCCAGGTAGTTCGCCGCCAGCGCCGAGGCGGCGGCGGTGCGCCACAAGGTGATCGCGCGTCCATCCATGACCGCCAGCGGCGTCCCGGTGTCGCCGGCCATCAGCATGTATGAGGCCTCGACCGAAGGCGCGTTGCGCCGGGCGTTGAGCGGGAACACGGTGGCGATCTTGACGCCGAGATAACCGCCGCTTTTATGCCAGGCCGGCATCAGCAACAGCGTCGCCACTTCGTAGGCGCCGCGCGGGATGGCATGGTGATGGCGCACCGGCACTTCGATGGGCGCCGTGAAGGCCTGCCGCAGCGCCTCGATCACCAGGGCGGGCGTCAGCACTTCGCCGATCTCGGCGGCGTCGATCACACGCATGTCAGCGGCCTCTTTCAGCAGGGTCGGTGCGCAAAAATAACGGTTAATGCTCGGCTCCGGGGTCGCACCTTGGCAAACGACTTTATTGGGGGCAATGTAGTGAGAATCTCTCAATAGCGGTCACTCCCGGTTCAATCGTGCGCAAACGCCTGCCCCCGCTCAACCCGCTCCGGGCCTTCGAGGCCACGGCGCGCTATCTGTCGGTGTCGCGCGCGGCGGCCGAGCTGAACGTCACGCCGGGCGCGGTCAGCCACCAGATCCGCGCCCTCGAAGAGGCGCTGAAGGTGACGCTGTTCCACCGCGACGCCGGACGCCTGCGCCTGTCGTCGCACGGTTCGGCGCTGCAGCCTTCCATCGCCGCCGCCTTCGATTCCATCGCCGAAGCCTCCGCCCTGCTCACCCGCCAGAAGACCGAGGGCGACCTGGTGGTGAGCTGCATGCCGGCGCTGGCGTCGTTCTGGCTGATCCCGCACCTGGGCGGTTTCATCAAACGCTACCCCGGCATCCAGTTGAAATTGATCGCCTCCAACGACGACGCCGATATCGCCTCGGCCGATGTCGACCTCTGCATCCGCTACGGCAACGGTGCTTGGCCGGACCGGCATGTGCAGCTGTGGACCCAGATGAACCTGTTCCCGGTGTGCAGCCCGACGCTGGTGAACGCCAAGCCCCTGCGCGACGTCTCGGACCTGCTGCACCACACCATGCTGCACGGCGACGACGGCCGCGAATGGCAGAACTGGCTGTCGGCAGCGCGCGCGCCTTCCATGAGCGGCGTACGCTCCTACAACATGTCGGACGCGCACCTTGCGGTGGAAGCCGCCATTCACGGCCACGGCGTGGCCCTGGGCGACAGCGTCACCACCAGCCGCCTGCTGGCGGAAGGCCGCCTGATCGCGCCGTTCGCGCTGAAGGTGCCGGCGCCGGCGGCGTTTTACATCGTCTGCCGCAACGAGTTGCGCAACGCCCCCATCGTCACCGCCTTCACCGACTGGATGACCAGCGAGATCACCCAGGGCAAGCGCGTCCCGGCGCAGAAGCGCGCCGCGGCGAAAACCAGGGCGAAGACGCGCAAGAAAGCATAGAGCATGTTAGGCCGAAGTGGAAACCGGTTCGGCCGCTCAACATGCGACCAAACAGAGTCTATATTTCCAGCGCCATCAGGCTGGCGTTGCCGCCGGCGGCGGTGGTGTTGATGGACACCGCCCGCTCCTCGAGCAGGCCGTCGAGATTGTAGTCGGCGGAACCGTTCAGCAGATCGGCGCTGGCAAGCCCCTGCAGCGGGATCACCGGGCCGTCGACGGCGGCGATCTCCAGGCCCACCGCCTTCAGGCGCGCGGCGTCGCCTTCCACCAGCGCCGCGGCCGGCAACGGCGCCCTGGTCCAATCGGCGACGACGGAAACGCGCCGGGCGATCTCCGCCGGCAAGCTCTCGAGCGGGCCGGTGGCGACGGCGCGGCTGTCGAACACCGCCTCGTTCCCGGTCGCCAGCACCGCGCCCAGTTGCAGCAGCAACCCGGCGTCGGTGAACGGCATCAGCAGCACGCGCCCGCGCGGCCGCAGCTCATAGATGTTGCTCTCGCCCACCGGGCCCGGCAATTCGACCTTGCGCCCGACCACGGCGCGGGCGGCATAGCCGCGGCAGCGTTCGGCTTCGAGATCGCGGCCGCGCGCCAGCAGCCAGTCGCAATAGGCATGGGCCAGCACGGCGGTGGGGCCCGGCGGCACCGGCAGCGCCTTGGGCGGGTTTTCCAGCAATTTCCGCATATACAGTGGCCCGCCGGCCTTGGGCCCGGTGCCCGACAGGCCGCGGCCGCCGAACGGCTGCACGCCCACCACCGCGCCGATGATGTTGCGGTTGACGTAGATGTTGCCCGCGTCCGCATGCTCAAGCGCCCGGTCGATGCTCTCGTTCAGGCGTGTGTGCAGGCCGAACGTGAGGCCGTAACCGGTGGCGTTGATCGCCGCCATGAGGTCGTCGGCGTCGTCGCGGGCGTAGCGCACCACATGCAGCACCGGTCCGAACACCTCGCGTTTCAGCGCGGCGATGCTGTCGATCTCGATCAGGGTCGGCGGCACGAAGGTGCCGGCAGCGGTATCGCCGGCCGGCGTCTGGGTGACCCTGGCCCCGGCCGCGCGCATGGCGTCGATATGCTTGAGGATGCCGTCGCGCGCCGCGGCGGTGATCACCGGGCCGACATCGACGCTGAGGCGGTCGGTGTTGCCGACGGTGAGTTCCGCCATGGCGCCCTTGAGCATGGTGAGGATGCGGTCCGCCACCTCGTCCTGCAGGCACAGCACTCGCAGGGCGGAGCAGCGTTGTCCGGCGCTGTCGAACGCCGACGACAGCACGTCGCCCACCACCTGTTCCGCCAGGGCCGATGAATCCACCACCATGGCGTTCTGGCCGCCGGTCTCCGCGATCAGCGGGATCGGCCGGCCCTTGGGCGAGAGCCTGCCGGCCAGGGTCTTCTGGATGATGCGGGCGACCTCGGTCGACCCGGTGAACATCACCGCGCGGCAGGCGGCATGCCCCACCAGCGCCGCGCCGACGTCGCCTTCACCGGTGAGCAGGTGCAGGACGTCACCGGGCACGCCGGCTTCATGCAGGATGCGCACGGCTTCGGCGGCGATCAGCGGGGTTTCCTCGGCGGGCTTGGCCAGCACCGGGTTCCCGGCCGCGAGCGCGGCGGCGATCTGGCCGGTGAAAATCGCCAGCGGGAAGTTCCACGGGCTGATGCAGACCACGGGCCCGACCGGATCGGCGCCGCCCTGGTTCAGGGTGCGGACGGCTTCCGCGCCGTAATAGCGCAGGAAATCCACGGCCTCGCGCACTTCGGCGACGGCGTTGGCCAGCGACTTGCCGGCCTCGCGCATGATCAGGGCGAGGAGCGGCGTCATGCGCGCTTCCAGGAGATCGGCGGCGCGCGCCAGGATGGCGGCGCGTGCGGTGGCCGGAACCAGCGCCCAGCCGGCGGCGGCTTCGGCGGCGCGCGCGAAGGCGGC
This sequence comes from Rhodospirillaceae bacterium, assembly GCA_041905795.1. Lineage (GTDB taxonomy): Bacteria > Pseudomonadota > Alphaproteobacteria > Rhodospirillales > Rhodospirillaceae > SHVO01. The sequence continues at coordinate 113,107 of JAYRKL010000005.1, forward strand.
ATTCACATGGGCCGGCGCGGCGTTGACGGCCTGGCCCACCACGTCGCGGCGGTCGGCGGGATTGAGCACCGGACGCGCCGGAGCCTCCTGGACCTCGCCCCCGACGATGGGAGCGGCGGTCCATTCCCGGCCGCCCAACTCCCGGAACGCCCGGGCGAGGCCGGCAAGCACATCCTCATTGGCGAGATCCACGCCCGCGGAATTGCGGCGGGCGGCGCCGAACAGGTCCTTGGGCAGGGCGATCTTGGGATGGGGGGCGCCGAAGGGCCGGATGGCGTGCGCGCTCGCCGCCGGATCGGCGATAAGGCCGGCGATGGAGATACCCGGATCGTAGACTTGATTGACGAAGGAGCTGTTGGCGCCGTTCTCGAGCAGGCGGCGCACCAGATAGGCCAGCAGGGTCTCGTGGGTGCCCACCGGCGCATAGATGCGGCACGGGCGGTTCAGTTTATCGGCGCCGACCACTTCCTCGTACAGCGCTTCGCCCATGCCGTGCAGGCACTGGAATTCATACTGCCCCGGCGCGAACGGCCCGCCCAGGACGGTGCCCAGGGTCACAATCGTCGCCAGGGTCTGGGCGTTGTGGGTGGCGAACTGCGGGAACACCGCGTCCTGCGCCGCCAGCAGTTTACGCGCGCAGGCGATATAGGCCACATCGGTATGGACCTTGCGCGTATAGACCGGGAAATCGGCGAGGCCGTCGACCTGCGCCTTCTTGATCTCGGAATCCCAATAGGCGCCCTTCACCAGGCGCACCATGATGCGGTGGCCGCTGCGGCGGGCGAGATCGACCACATAGTCGATCACGAACGGGCACCGCTTGCCGTAAGCCTGGACCACGAAGCCGATGCCGTCCCAGCCGGCGAGGTCCGGATCGAGGCACAGCGCCTCCAGGAGGTCGAGCGATATCTCCAGGCGCTCGGATTCCTCGGCGTCGATGTTGAGGCCGATGTCGTAGCTTTTGGCGATGGCGGCCAGCTGCTTCACGCGCGGCAGAAGTTCGGCCATGACGCGGTGGACCTGCGCGCGGGAATAGCGCGGATGCAGCGCCGACAGCTTGATGGAGATGCCGGGTCCGTTGACGATGCCGCGGTTCTCGGCGGCTTCGCCGATGGCGTGGATGGCGCGTTCGTAATCGGCGTAATAGCGCGCCGCTTCCTGGGCGGTGGTCGCGGCTTCGCCGAGCATGTCGTAGGAATAACGGAAGCCTTTGAGTTCCATCTTGTGCGAGCGTTCGAGGGCCTCTTCGATGGTCTGGCCGGTGACGAACTGGTCGCCCATCAGGCGCATGGCGACGTCCACGGCGTTGCGGATCACCGGTTCGCCGCAGCGGGCGATGAGCGCGGTGAGTGCCGCGCCCAGCCCCTTCTCGCCTGGCGCGTCCAGCAGCTTGCCGGTCACCACCAGGCCCCAAGTGGCCGCCTCGACGAACAGCGATGGGCTGCCGCCGACATGGGACATCCAATCCCCCTTGGCGAGCTTGTCGCGGATCAGGGCGTCGCGGGTGGCGCGGTCGGGGATGCGCAACAGCGCCTCGGCCAGGCACATGAGGGCGATGCCCTCGTCGCTGGACAGCGAATACTCCTGGATCAGGGCCTTGACGCCCGACACCGCGCTTTTCGCGCGCAAGGTTTCCACGAGCGTGCGCGCCAGCGCCGCGGTGGCCGCCGCCTGGTCGGGCGCCAGCGTGGCGTCGTCGATCAGCGCGGCGATGCATTCGGTTTCGGGCCGGCGATAGGCGGCGGTGATGCGCGCGCGCAGCGGCGACGGCGCCGCTGGCGCGCCGGCGAAGTCAGCGAAAAGCGTGGGCGAAGCCGGCGCCTGCCGAAGCGAAGACATGAGAATATGAGCCTGGAATCAAAGGGTTTTCGCGTTTCAGCGCGCGCCGGCATGATCCGCGCGCGAAAGGTCCGGGGCAATCGAATTTAATATGTAAGGCCGATTGAGGATTTTTCATCCGAATTCCGCCGGCTTGGGCCGGCTCAGCGTTCGCGGAACGCTTCGGCCTTCAACTTCAGCACCGGCCGCAACAGGAAGGTCATGACCGACTTGGTGCCGGTATGGACGTCGACGGTGGCGCCCATGCCGGGGGCGATGACCAGGCCGTCCTTCTGGTCGCCCAGGAACGGCTTGGCGACACTCACCACCACGCGGAAGAACGGTTGGCCGCTCTCGGGGATGGTCGAGTCAGGCGCCACCGAGATCACCTCGCCGTCGATGCCGCCGTAGCGGGCGTAATCGTAGGTGTCGATCTTCACCGTCGCCTTCTGGCCGGCGCGCACAAAACCGCGGTCCACGGGATTGAGCTTGGCCTCGATCACCAGGGCGTCGTCGGACGGCACGATATCCATGATCGGCTCACCCGGACGCACCACGCCGCCGATGGTGTGGTAGCGCATGTTCTTGACGATGCCGGTGATGGGACTCTTGATGGTGGCGCGGCCCGCCTGTTCCGACGCCGTGGTCAGCATTTCCGACGTGCGGGCGATGTTGAGTTCGGTTTCCACCAGCTGTTCCTGGGCCTCGCGCGTGAACTTGAGCGACAGTTCTCGCGCCCGCTCCTGGGCTTCGAGCAGCGCCACCCGCGCGCGCGGCAAGGCGGCGCGCAAGGACGCGGTTTCACCGCCCAATTGCTCGACGTGGCTCTGGAGCTGGCTGTGCTCCATGCGCGAGGTCAGACCTTCCTTGAGCAGGTCGGCGGACATGCCGAGGCGCTCGCGGGTGAGCTTGAGGTCGGCCTCGGCGGCCTGGAGCTTGGCGTCCACTTCGCTGACGTCATGGGTGCGCTCGCGCACCTGGTTGTCGAGCACGGCCTTGGTGGCCAGGAATTCGTTGAGGCGTGCCTCATGCGTGGCCTTGGTCGCCTGCACCAGGGCGGGCTGGCGTGCGGCGATGTCGGCCGGCGGCGCCAGGTCGCGGTTGGCGGCCTCCGCCTCCAGGCGCGCGCGGGTCAGCAGGAGTCCGTCCAGGCGCACCTGCGCATCCTGTTTGTTGCCGGCGGCCTGGCCGAGGTTGATCTGCAACAGCGGCGTATCCAGGCGCACCAGGTCGCCGTCGCGCACATAGATCTCGTCGATGATCCCGCCTTCCAGGTGCTGCACGGTCTTGATCTTGCCTTGGGGAACGACCTCGCCGGACGCCACCGACACTTCATCCAGGCGCGCGAACAGGGACCACACCAGGAACAGGCCCATCAACCCCATGAGCACGCGCGAGGTTCGCCGCCAGGTGGGCATGGCGTGGCTGGCGACCAGGGTCTCCAGGCGATCTTTGCTGTCGCTTGCTTCGGTCATGCGGGCTTTGCCTCCGCACCGCCCACCACAACGCGGATGGGTGAGGCCGGTGTTTCAGGAGTATCGCTTTTCACCAGACCCAGGCCTTGCAGGGTCTTCAGGGTCGGGCCCGCCGCCTTGATGCGGCCGCGCTCCATCACCACCACGTTGTGGCAACCTTGCAGCAAGGCCGGGCTGTGGGTGACCAGGATGATGGTGTGCGCGCGCGACAGCTCGATCAGGCTCTGGCGCAGTTCATCCTCGGCGGCGCGGTCGAGGTTGGAGGTGGGCTCGTCCATCACCAGCACCGGCGGAGCGCCGAGGACCCCGCGGGCGATGGCGATCCTCTGGCGCATGCCGCCCGACAGGCGCGCCCCGCCCTCGCCCACCGGCGTGCCGTAGCCCTGGGGCATGTCGATGACGGCGGCGTGCACGCGGGCGATGGTGGCGGCGCGCACCACCTCGTCGTCGGTCGCGTCCGGGACGGCGGCGGCGATATTGTCGCGGATGGTGCCCTGGAACAGCACGCAGTCCTGGGGCACATAGCCGATCCAGCGCGATATATCCCGCCGCGCGAACTGGGCGAGATCGGCCCCGTCGATCAGCATGCGGCCCTTGCCCGGCGTATAGAGCCCGAGGATGACCTTCATCAGCGTGGTCTTGCCGCTGCCGTTGGGACCCATGACGGCGGTGAGGCTGTGCGGCGCGATATCGAGCTTGATGCCCTCGATGGCGGGCGCGGCGTCCTCCGCATATCCAAAAGTGACGTCGTCGAGGGTGACGCGGCCCTGCGGGCGGACCAGCTGGACGGCGCTGGCAGCCGGCTCGCGCGGTTCAGCGAACAAACGCCCCAGCCGGTCGGAAGACTGCTCGAACAGGCTGAAGCCGCGCCAGGCGCCGACCAGTTGATTGAGCGGCCCCAGGAGGCGGCTGGACAGCATGTTGGCGGCGATCAGGCCGCCCATGGTCAGGCTCTGGTTCATGATGGCCAGCGCACCGATGGTGGTCATGGCCACGGTCGCCAGCAGAGTGAGGCTCTGGCCCGTGTAAACATAGACGTCGGTGCGCTGCCCGCGCCGCAGCCCTTCGCCGATGGCCTCGGCCTGGCGGTCCTGCCACCGCTCGCGCATGCGGGCGTCCAGGGACAGCGCCTTGACCGTGGTGCGGCCGATGATCAATTCCGATACCAGGGCGTCGCGCACCACCAGCTTGGCTTTTTCCCGGTCGGTGGCCTTGGCGACCGCGTCGCCGGCGCGCCAGGCCAGCGCCACGAACGCCGCGAGGAAGGCGAGCAGCACCCAGAACACCGGCAGCGCGATAATCGCCACCAGCACCAGGAACAGGGCCGCGAACGCAAGGTCGGTGGCCAGCACCGCCGTGGCGCCGGAGAGGGTGTTGCGGATCACGTCGGCGTCGCGGAACAGGAGCTGCCACTGGGCGGCGGAGCGGGTCTCGAGCACCCTGAGCGGGAGCGACAGCAATGTGTCGAGCAGGCGCTGGCTGACGGCCACGTCGATCTTCAGGGCCACGGTCTGCAGCGCCCGCGCCCGGGCGCGCCGCAGCGAAAAGTCGAAGCCGATCACCACCAGAACCCCAATGACCAGGCCCTGCAGGGTGGACAGGCCGGCGTGGAAGATCACCCGGTCATAGACCTGCAGCACGAACACCGGCACCGCCACCGCCAGCACGTTGATGAACAACGACATGGCCAGCACTTCCTTGAACAGCGGGGCGAGCGGTTCCAGGAGCGTCTTCAACCAGGGGCTTATGACAAAGCCCCCGCGCCTAAAAAGATGGGCGGCGGCCCAGCGGTCCGAAGAGTCCACAGTCATGCTCCGGACCCTATCCTAAAACGCGAGTCTTAGGAACCGTTTGACAGCTTTTAGAGGCGACCTAACCCCCGATTCCGGCTAAATATATTGCCGGGGACGACGGTGGCTGGACGGGGGTTCAGGTGAGAGACGACGTACAGACCGGCGCGCCGGACGGAGGCGGCCTTTCGCGGCTGAAAAAAGCCGGCGAAGCGATCCGGAGCGTGCCGTGGCGCAACGCCCTCAGCGGCCAGTGGTGGCTGCGCTGGTTCAAGAAGTCGATCTATGACTCGGGCCGCCTGTCCACCTTCCTGTTCCTGATCCTGCTGCTGGGAGTCCAGCTGGAGGATCCAGGCATGCTGCGCCTGATCCGCGCCCGCGTGTTCGATTTCTACCAGCAGACCAAACCGCGGGTGCTCGCCGAGGAAAGCCCGGTGGTGATCATCGACATCGATGAGAAGAGCCTGGCGGAGCAGGGCCAGTTCCCTTGGCCGCGCACCGTGGTGGCCGACCTGATCGCCAAGTCCACCGCGGCCGGCGTCGACGCCATCGGCTTCGACGTGATGTGGCCCGAGGAGGACCAGACCTCGGTCGCCAAGGTCATCACCCGCGTGCCGGACACCGCGATCGATTCCACCACGCGCGGCCGGCTCCAGCAGGTTCCGACCAACGACCAGCTCCTGGCCGACGCCATCGCCGCCAGCGGCAAGGTCGTGTTGGGGCAGACCACGTTCGGCGACAAGCGCGACTATAAAGGCGAACCGCCGCGCACCTCCTTCGCGACCGTGGGCGACGACCCGGTACCGTTCCTGGAAAGAGGCTTCACCGTCCTCAGGCCCCTGCCGATCCTCGACCAGGCAGCGGCCGGCCGCGGCCTGGTGAGCCTGTCGGAAAAATACTTCGACGGCATCGTGCGTCAGGTGCCCACCGTCATCAGCGCCGACGACGGCCTGCTGTACCCGTCGCTCGCCCTCGAGATGCTCCGCGTCAAGCTGGGCGGACGCACCATCGGCATACGCACCGACAAGACCACCGGCGGCATCAACGAGATCTTCGTGCGCCCGCCGCGCAGCCGCGACCGCTATGTAGTGCGGACCGATTCCGGCGGGCAGGTCTGGGTCTACTTCCGTCCGCACGAGTCCTTCCAGAACGCCTATATATCGGCGACCGACATCCTCAACGACCGGGTGCCGAAGGAAAAACTCGCGGGCAAGCTGGCCCTGGTGGGCACGTCGGCCACCGGCCTGCTCGACCTGCGCTCGACGCCGCTCAATGCCGTGCTGCCGGGGGTCGAGGTGCACGCCAACATCCTCGAGAACATCATCTTCAAGAACCAGCTGACCAGGCCGCCGGCGGCGCCCCTGCTCGAATGGGCCGCCACCTTCCTCGCCGGCATGGTCATGATCGTCATCACGCCGATGGTCGGAGCGCGGGTCGGGGTCATGACCTTCCTCGCCATCGCCGCCGGACTGGTCGGCTACTCCTGGAACGCCTTCTCGACGCGCCTGGAACTGTGGGACCCCACTTTCACCGTGGCGGTGGCGCTGCTGTTCTACACCTTCCTCACCTATGTCGGGTACACCCGCGAGGAACGGCAAAGGAAGCAGGTGCGTTCGGCCTTCGGCCAGTACCTGTCGCCCGACCTGGTGAAGCGCCTGGCCGACGATCCGTCCAAGCTCACCCTCGGCGGCGAGAACCGCGACATGACCTTCATGTTCTCGGATATCCGCGGCTTCACCACGATCTCCGAGCTGTTCGACGCGCAAGGCCTGACCCGCCTGATCAACCGGCTCCTGACCCCCCTCACCAACGTCATCCTCTCCAACCGCGGCACCATCGACAAATACATGGGCGACTGCGTCATGGCGTTCTGGAACGCGCCGCTCGAGGTCAAGGATCACGCCGCCTGTGCCTGCCGTTCGGCGCTCGGGATGGTCGAAGAGGTCGCGCGCGTCAACCGCGAGCTGGAAGCCGAGGCCAAGCAGGAGGGCCGCGAGCACCGCCGCCTCGCCGTCGGCATCGGCGTGAATTCGGGAATCGCCTGCGTCGGCAACATGGGCAGCGAGCAGCGGTTCGACTACTCGGTCCTGGGCGACAGCGTCAACCTGGCGTCGCGCCTGGAGGGCCAGTCGAAAACCTACGCCGTCACCATCGTGCTCGGCGAAAACACCGCCCATAACGTCACCGGCTTCGCGGTGCTGGAACTCGACCTGATCAAGGTCAAGGGCAAGGTCCATGCCGTGCGCATCTTCACCCTGCTCGGTGAATCCGACGTCGCGGAACAGGGCTGGTTCAAGGAACTCAAGCTTCGGCACGACGCCATGCTGACCGCCTACCGCACCCAGAAATGGGACGAGGCCCTGGCCGAGATCGCGGCGTGCCGCAGAATTCTTGGAGGCCGCACCGGCCTGGCGGCGGAACTGACCGGTTACTACGACATCGTCATCGAACGGATCGACGACTTCCGCGCCAATCCGCCCCCGGCGGATTGGGATGGGGTCTACGTCGCCACCAGCAAATGACGGTGTGAAAACATCCGTTAGCTCGCGCCTCCCGGGCCAGAGACAAGCGGGCGGCGCCTACGCCATCAGGTGGTCAACCACCCGGATATCCGACGCCACCACGTGGGCGCCGGTCTGGAAGTGGGCGACCACCGAGTAGCCGTCCTGGCCGCCGTTGGCGTCGAAGTAGAGCGTGCTGTCGGCCTCGCTGTAGATCAGCGCACCATGACCGGCGTTGAAGGCCGCATTGGCCCCCGCCAGGCTGCCGTCGAACTTACTCGAGATGACCGAGAAATTGGCTCCCGACTGCACCGTCGTGCCGAAGTTGAAGCCCGACAGATCGACCTGGATCTTGTCCTGACCCGACATGAAATCGGTGATGGAGGCGGCGACGGCATTGGGGCTGCCGAGCACGAAGGTATCCGCCCCGGCGCCGCCGGTGAGCGTGTCCGCCCCGCCGCCCGCGACCAGCACGTTGTCCTTGGCGTTGCCGACGATGGTGTCGGCGAAGGCAGTGCCGATGACGTTCTCGACGCCGATGATGGTGTCCTTGCCGCCCCAGCCGTCGAGGGCGAAGCCCTTGGAAAGATCGACGGTCACGCCGGCCGGGTCGCCGCTGTAATCGGCGGTGTCGATGCCCGTGCCGCCGATCAAGCGGTCGTTGCCCTGGCCGCCGATCAGCGTGTTCGTCCCCTCACCCGCCAGCAACAGGTCGTCGCCGGCGCCGCCGATCAGGGTGTCGCCGCCGCCGCGGCCCACCAGCACGTCGCCGGCGCTGGTGCCGGTGAGGATATCGCTCCCGTCGGTGCCCTCGGCGGTGATGCTGCGCGCGACCAGGGTCAGGTCCGTCGCGGTGAAAATCGGGTCGAGCGCCACGGGTCCGAACGAATCCAGGCCCACAGCCTGGTCGAATATGCCGTCCGCCGCGGCGTAGTCGAGTACGTGGAAGGCGTCGCCGGCCTGGGCGGCGAAGCCGTGGTAGTCAACCACCGAAAGAGTGCCGCCCATGGTGAAGTGATGGGTGACGGTGAGCAGGTCGACCTGGGCGGGATCGCGGCCGCCGATTTCGATCACGGTCGATGACAGGCCGCCGAACACGGCGTTGCCGTCGATGGTCAGGTGGCCGGGTGACGCGCCGGGCGTGATGCTGGAAGAACCGTTATTCGTGAACGTGCCGGGGTTGCCGCCGTTGCTGCCCATGCTGATGGTGCCGGTCCCGCCGATGGTGCCGTCGTTCAGCAGGTCGGTGCCGTTCATGTTGAGGGTGGCGCCCGAGCTGACCGTCAGGGTCGCGCCGCTGAAGTTATGGAACTGGCGGGCGTTGGCGTCGTCATCGACGATATTTGTGGTGCCGGCGGCGACAGTGAATGTTCCCTGGTTGTCGAGGTCGATGGAACCGATGTTGAGAGTCGTGCTGGCGTTCAGCGTGATTGTGCCGGCATTCGAGATCCCGCCGTTGACGGTCCGCGTGCCCCCTCCTCCTGCATTGATGCTGAATACGCCGCCGGAGTTGTTGTTGATGGTGCCGCCCGTCGCGTCCAGGGTCGTACCGCCGCCGCCGCCACCCGAAGCCGTCAGGATCACGCTGCCGGCGTTGTTGAGCGTACCGGTGAAGTTCACCTCGGTGCTCGAACTCCCAAGCGCGGCCTCAAGCTGGATCGTGCCACCCGTCTGATTGGTCACCGTACCGCTGAACGTCACAATATTGTCGGTCGAATAGGCTGTGATCGTCGATCCGGATGCGTTCGTGACATTGGCGCTGATCGTACCCTGGCCCAGGGTCGCACCCCCCGTCAGAGTCAAGGTGCCCGCGCCGTTGACAACGGCGTTGCCCCCCCTCGCATTATTCAAATCGAGTTTCGGCGCAAGACTTGCCGCCGCGCCGATGGTCAAGGTTGCCCCGCCACTGAGGTAGAGGGTGCCGCCGCCGGTGTAGGTCCCGCCCGCACCCTGAGTCACGGTCGCGCCGCTGGCGACCGTCAAGATCTTGGAGGCCGCAATTGCCAGCGCGCCCTGGTTGGTGAAGGTGCCGCCCTGGTAGGTGGTGTCCTGGTTGACGTTGACTGTAGCGCCGGTGTTGTTGTTCAGCGTCCCGACCAGTGTCCGCGTGCCTCCTCCTGCATTGATGCTGAATACGCCGCCGGAGTTGTTGTTGATGGCGCCGCCCGTCGCGTCCAGGGTCGTACCGCCACCGCCGCCGCCCGAAGCCGTCAGGATTATGTTGCCCGCGTTGTTGAGCGTACCGGTGAAGTTCACCTCAGTGCTCGAACTCCCAAGCGCGGCCTCAAGCTGGATCGTGCCGCCCGTCTGGTTGGTCACCGTACCGCTGAGCGTCACAACGTTGTCGGTGCCATAGGCCGTGATGGTCGAGCCGGATGCGTTCGTGACATTGGCGCTGATCGTGCCCACGTTCAGGTCAGCGCCGTTGGTCAGAGTCAGACTGCCGGCACCGCTGACTGTCGCCGCGCTTCCGCCGTTAGTGCTCAATTGAAGCTTCGGCGCAAGGCTGGTGGTTACGCCGACATTGAAGGCCGCCCCACCGCCTATGAGCAGAGTTCCGCCACCGGTGATAGTGCCGCCGGTTTGCTGAGTCAGGGTGGTGGTGCCGGCGATAGAGAGAGTCGCACCGGATGCCACCTGCAGCACGCTGGCGTTGTTGAATTTCGAAGTACCAGTGCCGGTGACCGTGCTGGAACCGGCCAGGACATTGAAAGCCGCACCGGACAGGTTGTCGAGATCGGTGCCGGCTATGTTGAAAACGGCCCCGGTGTTGAGATTCACCGTGCCGCCGTTATTGAAATCGCCATTAACCGTTCGCGTGCCCCCTCCTCCTGCATTGATGCTGAATACGCCGCCGGCGCTGTTATTCACCGTGCTGCCAGCGGCGTCCAGGGTCGTACCGCCACCGCCGCCGCCCGAAGCCGTCAGGATCACGCTGCCGGCGTTGTTGAGCGTACCGGTGAAGTTCACCTCGGTGCTCGAACTCCCAAGCGCGGCCTCAAGCTGGATCGTGCCACCCGTCTGATTGGTCACCGTACCGCTGAACGTCACAATATTGTCGGTCGAATAGGCTGTGATCGTCGATCCGGATGCGTTCGTGACATTGGCGCTGATCGTACCCTGGCCCAGGGTCGCACCCCCCGTCAGAGTCAAGGTGCCCGCGCCGTTGACAACGGCGTTGCCCCCCCTCGCATTATTCAAATCGAGTTTCGGCGCAAGACTTGCCGCCGCGCCGATGGTCAAGGTTGCCCCGCCACTGAGGTAGAGGGTGCCGCCGCCGGTGTAGGTCCCGCCCGCACCCTGAGTCACGGTCGCGCCGCTGGCGACCGTCAGGATCTTGGATGCTGCAATTGCCAGCGCGCCCTGGTTGGTGAAGGTGCCGCCCTGGTAGGTAGTGTCCTGGTTGACGTTAACTGTAGCGCCGGTGTTGTTGTTCAGCGTCCCGACCAGTGTCCGCGTGCCCCCTCCTCCTGCATTGACGTTGAATACGCCGCCGGAGTTGTTGTTGATGGCGCCGCCCGTCGCGTCCAGGGTCGTACCGCCCCCGCCGCCGCCCGACGCCGTCAGGATCACGCTGCCCGCGTTGTTGAGCGCGCCGGTGAAGTTCACCTCGGTGCTCGAGGAACCCAGCACCGCCTCCAGGTGGATCGTGCCGCCCGTCTGGTTGGTCACCGCGCCGCTGAACGTCACAACGTTGTCGGTGCCATAGGCCGTGATGGTCGAGCCGGATGCGTTGATGATATTGGCGCTGATCGTGCCCCGTCGCGCGTCCATGCCGCCATTCAGCGTCACGGTGCGGTTGCCGGTGGTGGTAACGGCGGCGGCGGCGCCGTACTGCCCCAGTTGCACCAGCACGGTGGAGGGCGTCGCGACATCGATGTCCGCGCGCACCGTTGCTCCGGCGTCGATCAGCCAGGTTCCCGTTCCCGTCAGGCTCGAACCCGCGCCAAGGCCGATATTGGAGCCGCTCGAGACCGTGTAGCCGCCGGCGTTGAAGGCGCTGGTCAGGATGTAGAAGCCGCCGTTGAAGGCGATATTGCCCAAGCCGTTAATGGTGCCGCCGGCAAATAGGTCATGGCCGTTCAGGTTGAGAGATCCGTTGACGTTCAAGGTCGCACCCGTCTCAACCTTGAACTGTCCCGCACCGCCGGCGCCCAGCACGACACTCTTGCCGCTATTAATGGTGAAGCTGCCGCCGCTGAGGATATCGATATTTGCGGCGCCCAGGTTCCAGCTCACGCCGCTATAGTCGACGCCGACCGAACCGCTGGTGTTGATCCCACCCGCCAGGCTTCGCACGCCGGCCCCGTCCTCGATCAGGAATGTGCCGGTGTTGTTGAACGTGCCGGCGCTGACATCCAGGACCACATGATTGACGCCGCCGTTCACGTTCATGCGCGCGGTGCCGGCATTGTTCAGGGTGCCGGTGATGGTCAGGCCGGTATCGACGCCATTGTTGCTAATATCGGTGACAACCAGTTCGCCGCCGCTGGCGATCGTCGTGACTCCGCTCAAGGTCGTCAGGCCGGCGGTCTCGGTTACCGTCAGCCGCCCGCCGCTGGCCACCGTTACGTTCGGCGTCGGCGCCACGGACACGCGATACAGATCGAGCCTGCCCTGGACGGTGATGGTCGGCGTGCCGGTCTTGGTAAAGGCGGCATTGCCGCCAGCGCTGCCGAGTTGAATCGTGGCGCCCGACGCGATTGTCATGTCCGCCGAGGCGGTAAAGGTTCCGCCGGGGGCCACGTAAATCAGGCCCGCTCCGGTATATGTGGCCGTGGAGGCGGTATTGGCGAAGGTGGCGCCGCTGTCGATGGTGAAGACTGCCCCGGAAGCCACCGTCAGCGCGCCGGAGTTGGAGAGTGTTGCCGATCCCTGGTACTTACCGTCCGCGGTGACGCTGATGGTTCCCAGGTTGGCGTTGTTGACGGTCCCCAGGAGGTAGCGCACGCCGACCGAGCCGTCGAACACCAGCGTGCCGCCGGCGAGGTTATTGAGCGCACCGCTCCCCGTCATATTCAACACATCTGAATTGGGGCTGCTGCCGCCGATCCGCACGATGCCTGAGTTGTTGATAACGCCCCCGACGCTGACCGAGCTGTCGGTGCCGTTATTGCTGTCGTCGTAGACCTGGAATGTGCCGCCGGAGGCCACCGTTACCGTGGCGCCGCTGGCGATGGTGAGTCCAACGCCGGAACCGCTTTCATTGACGTTCACCAGGCCGCCGCTGACGATGTTCAGGTTGGTGCTGACCGTTCCCTTCCGCAGCACCGCAGTCCCGGCGACGATGGCGCCGCCAGCTCCCGACCATGTCGCCGCGGCGCCTCCGTTGGCGCCGAATTCCATCACGGTACCGGCCGCGATTGTGCCCGCGGTGCTCATCTGGAACGCACCGCCGCCGGAGATATAGAGCGTACCCGACCCGGTGTAGGTGGTGCCCGCACCGCTATGGGTCAGGGTTCCGCCGCTGCCGACGGTGAGTTTCGCCCCATTGGCGAAACTGAAAGCGCCAGCGTTATTGAGATTGCCCTGATACAGAGTGTCATAATTGATTTCGATGCTGGCGCCGGAATTGCTGTTGACCGTGCCGTACAGCACCCGGACGCCGTTGCCCGCCGCACTGCGCAGCACGCCGCCGGCCAGGTTGTTCAACACACCGCCGCCGGACAGATCGAGGATGCTGTAGTTGGGCGCACCCGGGTCGGTGAGGAGGACAACGAATCCCGAATTGTTGATCGTCCCGGTATAGGCCAGGCTGCTGTCGAGGCCGTTGTTGCTGTCGTCGTGAACCCGCAGCATCCCGCCCGACTGAACGGTGATGGTGCCGCTGCCGCTGAGGTTGCCGCCGGTCTCGCGGGCGTCGACGACGCCGGTGCCGGCGATCACGATATCGCCGCTGAATGACCCGCGCTGGAAGTACGCCTGGCCGGCGATGGTCGCGGCCCCGGATGTTACCGTCAGCGTACCGTTGGAGGAGTTGACGGCGCCAAGCGTCAGTGTCACGCCGGACTCCAGCGTGCCGTTGGCGTTGAACTGGAAGACACCGCCGCCGTTGATCGAGATGCCGCCGGTCCCGGCGTAATGAATGCCGGCACCGGTATGCGTCAGATTGGCCCCCGAACCGATGGTGAAAACAGCAGCATTGGCAAAATCGAAGGCGCCGGCGTTGGTGAATACGCCGCCCTGATACTGCACGCTGTTGTTGATATGGGTCGCGGCGCCGGCGTTGCTGTTGACCGTGCCGAAAATAAACATGTTTCCGCCGCCGCCGACATTCTCTGTCCGCAGCACACCCCCCGATTGATTGGTCAGAGTGCCCGTGACGTTGAGGACAGTATTGTTGGGACCACCGGTGGCGACCTCGACAATACCGGCGTTGTCTATAACGCCGATATTGAGCTGCGTGTCCGTGCCGTTGTTGGACACATCGCGAACGTCAAGTTCGCCGCCGCTTTGCACGGCGATGCTGGTAACGGTGAGCCCCGAAGCGCCGGTTTCATAGGCAATGACCAGGCCGCCGCTGGCAACGGCCAACGGCGCCGCGATGCTGCCGGTATGGAGTTCGGCATAGCCAGCGATGGTCGCAATCGCCCCACCGGACTGCGTCCAGGTGGAGCCGGAGCCTCCGGTCGTGCCCACCGTCAGGTGGAGGCCGGCGCCAAAGGTGCCGTTACCCTGAAGGGCGAAGTTGGAATTGTTGTCGAAATAGAGGGTCGAAGTGTTGCGATCGGCGCCGGAATATACCGCACCCGCCTTACTGGTCAGCGTGGCGCCGGCATCGATGGTCAGGGTCCGTCCGGCGGCGATGTCCACCGTGCCGGCATTGCTCAGGCCGGAGCCCGCCAAGTGGCCGTAGGACGATGTCACATTGATGGTGGCGCCGGACCGGTTGTCGATGTTGCCTTGAAGTACGCGGATATAGGCGCCGTTGTCGATATTGATGACGCCGCCGGCAAGATTGACGACGATCCCGCCGCCGGACGTGGCGAGGGTAGCGGCATTGGGACCGCTGCCGTCGACCAGAATTGTTCCGGTGTTGTTGACCGTGCCGGTGACGGTCAGCGCCGCGTTGTTGCCGTTGTTGGAACTGTCGAGCACTTCCAGGGTGCCGCCCGACTGGATGTCGACGGTGCCGCTCAGTGTCGCCCAGCCGTTGGTCTCCTCGGCCCGCACTAGGCCGCCGGAAGCCACCGCCAAATTGGTACTGACCACCCCGCCTTTTAGTTCCGCGATACCCTGGAGCGTGGCTGAGGCGCCGCCGACGTTGCTCCAGGTGGCGGTGGAGTTGCCGACCGTGCCGAGCAGGACGGTCAGATTCGATGCAATGACCCCGGCGCCGTAGGTCTTGAACGTGCCTCCATCGGCAATGGTCAGGGTGCCGGGGCCGCTGAAGGTGCCGCCCCCGATCGCCAGGGTGTTGCCGGACGCGATGGTCTGGCCGCCCAGGGTCTGGCTGCCGCCCAGGATATAGGTGCCGCCGCCGAAATTGATGTTGGCGAAGTTGGTGATGGTGCCGCCGCCGTAGAGGTCATGGCCGTTCAGGTTGAGCGTGCCGTTGACCGTGAGCGTCGCGCCGATATCGACCATGAAGATGCCGGCGCCGCCGGCGGTGATGGTGGCGGTCTTGCCGCTGTCGATGGTGAACGTCCCGCCGGACAGAGTTTCCAGGTTGTTGGCGCCGATAGTGAAAATGGTGCTGTGATGGACGTTGATGTTACCGGCATTGGTGATGGCGCCGATGACCGTGCGGCCGCCCTGGCCGTTGCCCGTCGCCAGATCGAGGATGCCGCCCGAAAGGTTGTTGAGCCCCCCTCCGGTCAGGTTGAGCACTTCGCCTTCGAAGTTGCTAGTGGTGATGAGTGTGATAGTGCCGCTGTTGTTGACCGTTCCTGTCGCGAACACCGAGGTGTCGCCGCCGGTATTGTCGCTGTCCTGAATCAGCAGCGTACCGCCGGTCTGTAGGGTCAGGGTGCCGGAGAACGTATTGATCAAACCGTTGAGGTTTGTGGCCCGGATGATACCGCCCGACGCCACGCTGATGTTCGCGCTGATCGTGCCTTTCACCAGATCGACAGCGCCTGCGATGGTGGCGGTCGACGCACTGGTGTTGTCCCAGACCGCGTTGGCTCCACCCTGGCCGAACTGAACGGTCAGGCCTGATGCGATTGTTCCGTCGGTGTTGAAGCGGAACGTCGCGCCGTTGCTGATCAAAAGCGTGCCGGCGCCGGTATAGGCGCCGGTGGCCTGGACCAGCATGGAACCGGAAGCGATGGTCAGGGTCTTGCCGCTGGCGATATTGATGAGGCCGGCGTTTACGAAATTACCGCCCTGGACGGTACCGGTGAAATCAACCTGGAAGGTCCCGCCGTTATTATTGAAAGCATTGGCGCCAATGGTCAGAAGGCGCGCGCCTTGGCCATTGCCGGCGCCGAAGGTGAGCGTACCACCCGCGAGGTTGTTGAAGGTGCCGCCGGTGAGGATCAGCTCCTCGCCCTCGAAGTTGCTGGTGGTGACAAGGTCTACACTGCCGCTGTTGTTGAGCGTGCCCGTGATCGACAGCGTGGTGTTGCCGCCGGTGTTATCGGTGTCCTCAAGATGAATGTTGCCGCCGCTTTGGACGGTGGTGGTGCCAGACAGCGTCACGACCGAGCCGTTCAGATTGACGGCCTTGACCAGGCCGCCATTGGCGACGGAGATGTTGCTGCTGACCGTGCCCTTCCGAAGGTCGACGGTCCCGGCGACGGTCGCGGTGGCCCCGCCGGTGTTGCTCCAGTTGGCGCCGGCGCCGGCCGTAGTGCCCAGTTGCAGGGTGAGCCCCGCCACAAGAGTGCCGGCCGCATCGATGCGGAACGTGCTGCCGTTATCCAGGAACAGGAGACCGCTGCCGCCATAGGTGCCGCCGGTGGCCTGCACCAGCGTCGCGCCGGAGGCGATGGTCAGGGTCTTGCCACCGGCGATGTTGATGAGGCCGGCGTTAGAGAACGTCCCGCCCTGAACGGTGCCGCTGAAGTCAGCCTGGAAGGTCCCGCCGTTATTATTGAAAGCATTGGCGCCAATGGTCAGAAGGCGCGCGCCCTGGCCATTGCCGGCGCCGAAGGTGAGCGTACCACCCGCAAGGTTGTTGAAGGTGCCGCCGGTGAGAATCAGCTCCTCGCCCTCGAAGTTGCTGGTGGTGACAAGGTCTACACTGCCGCTGTTGTTGAGCGTGCCCGTGATCGACAGCGTGGTGTTGCCGCCGGTGTTATCGGTGTCCTCAAGATGAATGTTGCCGCCGCTTTGGACGGTGGTGGTGCCAGACAGCGTCACGACCGAGCCGTTCAGATTGACGGCCTTGACCAGGCCGCCATTGGCGACGGAGATGTTGCTGCTGACCGTGCCCTTCCGAAGGTCGACGGTCCCGGCGACGGTCGCGGTGGCCCCGCCGGTGTTGCTCCAGCTGGCGCCGACGCCAGCCGTAGTGCCCAGTTGCAGGGTGAGCCCCGCCACAAGAGTGCCGGCCGCGTCGATGCGGAACGTGCTGCCGTTATCCAGGAACAGAAGGCCGCTGCCGCCATAGGTACCGCCGGTGGCCTGCACCAGCGTCGCGCCGGAGGCGATGGTCAGGGTCTTGCCGCCGGCGATGTTGATGAGGCCGGCGTTAGAGAACGTCCCGCCCTGAACGGTGCCGTTCATATCAACCTGGAAGGTGCCGCCGTTGTTGTTGAGGGCATTGGCGCCAATGGTCAGAAGGCGCGCGCCTTGGCCATTGCCGGCGCCGAAGGTGAGCGTACCACCCGCGAGGTTGTTGAAGGTGCCGCCGGTGAGGATCAACTCCTCGCCCTCGAAGTTGCTGGTGGTGACCAGATTGACAGTGCCGCTGTTATTGACGGTGCCGGTGACAGACAGGGTGGTGTTGCCGCCGGTGTTATCGGTGTCGCGGATGAGGATCGTGCCGCCGGTTTGGACTGTAGTGGTCCCCGACAAGGTCACTAGGGCCCCGTTGAGGTTCTCGGCCAGGACAAATCCGCCGCTCGCGATGGACAGATCAGTGCTGACCGTACCGCTTTTCACATTGGCGACGCCGGCGACGGTCACAACCGCGCCGCCAACGCTGCTCCAAGTCGCGCCGCTGGCGCCCGAGCCGAGCGTCACCGTGAGGTTCGCCGCAGTGGTGCCGTTGCCGTAAACCCTGAAAGTACCGCCGTCCTGGATCGTCAGCGTGCCGGGGCCGGTAAAGGTGCCGCCGGCGCCCAGCCCAATGGTCTGGCCACTGCCAATCACGGTCCCGCCGACATTAGCCGTATTGCCGACGATATAGACACCGCCGCCGAAGTTGATGTTGGCGAAGCCGTTGATGGTACCTGCGTTGTAAAGATCGCGGCCGTTGAGGTTGAGCGTGCCGGTAACGGTGAGCGTGCCGCCCGTCAGGTTGTTGAGGCGTGCGGCGCCGGACCCTGTGACTGAGAGAGTCTGGCCGCCGGCAACGGTGATCGTTCCGCTGTTGTCAAAGTCGGTCGTGCCGATGGTGATCGCGCTCGAAGCATTGACGTTAACGGCCCCGCCGGTGGCATTGACGATGTGGCCCGCGATGCCGCGCGCGCCGCCGACGCCAGCGTCGATATTGAGGGTGCCTGAATTGGTGAGCGTCTGGCCGGCCGCATCAAGCGTCACCGCGCTCGAACTGGTCTGGGATGTCAGCTGGATCAGGCCGGCGTTGGTTAGGCTGTTTGTGACGTTCAGCTCTGTGGTCGAGCCGTTGCTGCCGATCAGCGAGAAGATACCGCCGTTCTGGATCGCGACCGCGCCGGCCAGCGTGACGACGTCGTTGCTGTCCTTGATCTGGAAGTTGCCGCCGCCCGACACCGTCAGCGAGGGCGCCACAGTCGCCGCCGCCGCGCCGAACTGCATCGCGCCGCCCGCGTCGAGATAGATATTGCCGCTGCCGGTGTAGGTCCCGCCGGCCGCATGCACCAGGGTCTGGTCCGTCAGGTTGAGAACCGCCCCGCCGGCGACGCTGATGGCGCCGCTGTTGGTCAGCGTGGCGCCGCTGGTCCCCATGATCTTAAGGGTGCCGTTGGTCAGGATCATGGCGCCGCTGGCGGTGTTGAGGGACCCGGTGGCGCCGGTATGGATGATGGCCTGGTTCGATGCCGAAAGATTGACGTTGATGGTGCCCGAGTTTGCAAGCTGGGCGTAAATGTGGCGCACGCTGGAGGTGCCGCCGGTATTGGTGAAGTTCAGCGTGCCGCCGGCGTTGTTTGTGAACGCGCCGCCGGAAAGATCCAGGCTGACATGGTCGTCGCTGGCGTTGCTGGTGAGGAGAACCGTGCCGCTGTTGCTGAACCCGCCGCTAATGGAAAGCTGTGTGTCGGCGCCGTCGTTGACGGTGTCGGAGATCGTAAGACTGGCCCCCGAGAGATTGGTCACCGCGCCGGTGACAATGCTGCCGTAGCTGTCGAGCGTCTGTATCGCCGCGCCGGTGTTGTTGGTGATATCGGGCGCGAAGGTAACCTTCTTGAGATCCAGGACGCCGTTGTTGCTGATCGATTGGACGCCGCTGCGCGTCACGCTGGCGCCGGTACCCGCGGAGGTGCCGAAAGCCATGTTGAACGAGGAGCCAAGCGTCAGGTTCGACGTCAGATGCAGGGTCGTATCGTTATCGAAGAACAGTTTGCCCGCGCCGGTGTAAGTCCCGCCGGCGCCGTGCACAAAAGTCAGCCCGCCGGAGATCTTGATCTCGGCCCCCGCCGCCACGCTCATGGCCGAGATATTGCTGAAGGTGACGCCGCTGGCGTTTTGACCGGTGATGTCCAGAACGCCGGCGGTCACGGTGATCTGACCGGACGAGCCGTTCGAACCGTCGTCTTCGAGATGGAGGGTTGCCGTCTGGTTGTTCACCAGGTTGACGTTCAGTTGGCCATGATTCACCAGAACGCCGACAAGAAGGATCTGTCCGCTCGTGCCGCCTGTCTTTGAGAGTGTAAGGGTGGCGCCGGCGAAGTTGGTGATGTCGTCGTTGCCCGCATCCAGCGTGACAAGGTCGTCCGTTGACCCGGTGAGGATGATTGAGCCGTGATTGTCGATTGATCCTTCGACCACCAATGTGGTGTCGATGCCCGCGGACGTATCCTGAACCGTGAGCGTGGCGCCGCTTTGATTGTCGACTGCACCGATGGCCGACCCCCCGTCGGAGTTCTGGATGATCGACCCGCCAGACGAGTTGGTGATGTCCGCGCCGATCTCACTCTGGCGCAGATCCAGGGTACCGGCATTGGTGATGATGTACGATCCGGCGTTCTGGACCTCGACTCCCTCGCCCCCGGCCGTGCCCAGTTGCAGGGTCAGTCCCGCGCCGATGGACAGATTGGTGCTCAGGTAGAGCGTGCTGTCGTCGTCCAGGAAGATGGTGCCCGCGCCCGTAAGCGTCCCGCCGCTCGCCAGCCCTAAGGTCACATCCGGCGCGATCGTGAGCTTCGCGCCGGCGGAAACGGCGATGACGCCGGCGTTGACGAAGGCGGCTCCGCTCGATCCGGTGATCGTGGCCCCGCCGGCGACGACATTGAACTGCCCGCCGGCGTTGTTTGCCGAGTTCGATGAGCCGATGTTGAAGGTTGCGACACGGGAATTGGTGAGGTTGACGGTCACCACGCCCGCGTTCGTGAGCTGGGCGTTGACGGTGCGCGTGAACGACGTGCCGCCGGCATTGGCGATGGTGATCTGACCGGTGCTGTCGTTGATCAGCGCATGTCCGGATACCGTCAACGCGACCGCGTCGCTGGTGCTGCCGGTCAGCGTGATCGCACCCTGGTTTGTGAAGGCGCCGGTAAACAAGGCTTCGGTGTTGAAACCGCCGGCGGTGTCCGACACCAGGATGGCGCCGCCGGAGTAATTGACGACCTCGCCGGTGAAAACGTCGGCGGTGGTGTCTTTTATCTCGACGGTCCCGCCGTTCATGTTCCAGACCCTGGGCGCGACGGTCGACTTCAGCACCGCCAGGGTGCCCTGGTTGATGAGGGTGTTCGTGCCGCTCTGCCGGCCGAAATCGGCGGCCGAGGCCGCCTTGCTGTCCGATCCCAGCTCCAGGCGCAGGCCTGACGAGATCACGAAATTCGAATTCGTGAACAGCGAAGCGCCGTTGTCGATCAGGATCGTGCCGATGCCGGCGTAACTGCCGCTGTCCTGGACCAGGGTGGTGCTGCCCGAAACCTTGAACGTGGCGCCCGACGAGACTGAAATGGTGCCGCGGTTGGTGAATTGCGATCCGGTGCCGGAGATCACCGCCGATCCTGCGGTGACCGTGAAACTGGCGCCGGCTTCGTTGGTGGAATCGTGCGTGCCGATGATAAATCCGGCCAGGCGGTTGTTGGTCAGGGCGACCGAGATCGTCCCCTGGTTGGTGATCTGGCCCAGGATGCTGTGGCCGAAGGTGGTGCCGCCGGTATTGGCGATGTTGATGAGGCCGGTGGACGTGTTCACCAATCCCGCGCCGGTCACGTCGAGGGTGAACACATCGTCGCTGCCGGTGGTGGACATCACCATGCCGCCGCTGTTCGTCAGCAGGCCGGCGACGGTGAATTGCGATGGGCTTCCGGGCGATTCGGTATCGCTGAGCAGCAGGCTGCCAGCGTTGTTCAGCGTGCCGGAAAGGCTGACCGTTCCCTGCGGATCCTGCACCAATAGGGTAGCCCCGGAAGCATTGATCACATCCGGCGCCACCGTCGCCGCGACCAGGCGCAGGGTCCCGTTGTTGGTGAGGGTGAAGGCGCCCGACTTGGTGATGCCGGCTCCGCTCGCTCCGGAACCGATCTGCCAGGAGGAACCCGCCGGCAAGGCCATGCCGGCCGTGAGCCGCAGGATGGTCCCGTCGGCGAACGTGACTGAGCCCGTCCCGGCGTAGGTGCCGCCGGTGTTGTGCTGGAAGGTCGCGCCGCTGCTCACGGCCAGAGTGCCGCCCGACGCGACGCTGACGGTGCCGCTATTGATGAACGTCCCGGGCCCGATCAGGCCGCCGACCGTGCCGCCGGAGCCGGCATTGAGGGCGCCCTGGAGGCCGAAGACGCCGTCGGTCTGGAGATAACCGTTACTGTAGAGCGCGATGGTGGTGCCCGAAGCCGCGGACCCGCCGAGGGTGGTTTGCAGGATCGTCTTGGGCGAAATGTCGTGAATCGTGAGGGTCGCGGTTCCGGTCAACAGCAGCTGATAGACGGTATTGGTGGAATCGTTGTCGAGGGTGACGCTGCCGCTGGAAAGCGAAACGATCGTGCCCTCGGTGGGAAGACGGTCGTCGGTCCAATTGGCGGCGTCGGTCCAGCTGGTGGCGTTGCCGCCGCCATCGAACCCGCGCGTGCCGGTGATCAGTCCGGAAACGGTGCGATCGTCCGCCGCGATCGGGCTCGATCCGCCGCCGGCGGCCGCATTGCCCGTGACGCGGGTCTCGGTGGCGTCGCTGACGGAAAAGCCGCCGGACCAGGTTGAATCGACCGCGCGCACCGACAAGTGGCCGGGATAGCCGTCGAAGCCGCTCGCGCGGAGAAACCGGATCAGCGTGCTGGCGGAAACCATCAGCGCCGCGGCGGCCGTCGGCGCACCGACGTTGTACCAGTGCGCGCCGCCGTCGCTGGAGTACTGCCACTGGCCGTCCGTTCCCGCGGATGCGTTGTTGGCGACGATGGCGATGCCGCCCAAGGTGTTGCCGGCGTCGGAATCCGAGAATTTGCCCGCGAACAAAGCCGCCACGGTCTGGCCGGAGGGATTGGTGACGGTGTTGCTGATGGTCGCCATCTCGCCATCGCCCGTGAAGGCCGGTGCGGTGTTGGGCGCGGGAGACGGTGACGGCGCAGGAGACGGCGACGGGGTCGGATTCGGCGTCGGCGATGGCGTGGGCGTTGGCCCCGGGGTTGGTCCGGGTGTTGGCCCCGGTGTTGGCCCAGGAGTTGGCCCCGGTGTGGGCGATGGCGTGGGCGTTGGCCCCGGGGTTGGCCCGGGCGTTGGACCCGGTGTGGGTGATGGCGTGGGCGTTGGTCCCGGGGTTGGCCCCGGTGTTGGTCCAGGCGTTGGTCCCGGCGTTGGTCCAGGTGTGGGCGATGGCGCTGGCCCAGGCGCGGGCCCGGGCGTCGGCCCAGGGGTTGGCCCGGGCGTTGGACCTGGCGTGGGCGATGGCGCGGGAGTTGGCGACGGGGCAGGCGTTGTCGCAGGCGACGGCGACGGTGAGGAGAAGAACGGCGACGGCCCCGGCGACGGCGACGGCGAGAATGAGGTTGTGTTGCCGCTGCCCGGACTGGGGCTCGGGCCGAGGCCCGGTGTCGGAGCCGGCGATGGCGACGGTCCCGGGGCCGGCCCCGGAGCAGGCGCCGGAGACGGCGACGCGCCGGCGTCACCGGTCGCATTTCCGGTCCCATTGCCGGTCGCGTTGCCCGTCCCATTGCCGGTACCGCCGGTATTGCCGGTGCCGCCGCCGGCAGCGCCGCCGTTACCTCCCTGCCCGGCCGCTCCGGGCACCGGCGTCGGTGTCGGGCCGGGGATCGCGCCAGGCTGATTCTGCTGCTGCTGCTGAAGCTGCAGCGGCGTGGGCGCGATGTTGTTGACGGTGTTTTCCAGCTGCGCGGCGACCTGCTGCACCTGCGTTTCGGACAACTGCACCGCCTGCGGCGCCTGGCCCTGCTGCGGATTCCACTGCCAACCGCCGTTGGTCGAGGTCATGGAGCCGATCGGCGTCCCGTTCGGCAGGGTCAGGAAGATTTCGCCGGCGGTGATCTGGCCGCCGGCCGTGATGCCGGTGGGGCGGTTGATGATCTGCACCTCGCCGGTGACCGGATCATAGGACGCGAACACCTTGGTGCCGCGGATACCGATGGTGCCCACGGGGGTCTTGAACACCATGTTGTCCTGGCCCGACTTGGCGATGGAGCCGGAGATGAACTCCGCCGCGCCGGAGACCAGTTGCAACCCCAGTTTTCCGCTGTGGTCGGCGGGGTTGTAGACCAGTTCGTCGAGGACCAGTTCGCCCTTCTCGCCGAGACCGAGCGTGGTGCCGTCGATCATGACCAGGCCGAGCTTGCCGCCTGCGCCGGTCTCGAGGATATCGCCGAGGTAGACGAAATCGCCGGGCTTGAGCGTGGTCTCGGTGCCGTCGACATGGGTCGCGGTGACGGCGCCGTTCAGCGTGCGCACCTGGCCGATGGGGTTGCCCTTGCCGGCGGCCGCGGGCGCGGCGGCGGCGTACTGGTCATGGGCGTGGCCGGCAAAGGCCGCCGCCTGCTTGCCGGGGATCTGCAAACCGTGGTGGTCGACCAGGCTGGGCGGGTGATCGACAATGAAGAAGTTCTTGATCACATACGTCCCGCGTTCGGGCGACGTAATCACCAGGTCGTGGCCTTCGCGCGTGTACATGCTCTGGAGAAGGATCTCGCGGCTGGCGACAACTTCTCCGTTCTCTGGCGTCAGGATATGTACGCCATTCGGTTGTGGAGATTCGCCTGAAGCGAAGGATGTCCGCATCATGATGTGCTACCCCACATCCTTCACAGCGGCGGCAGGGTGAGCGCGGTGGCGATGCGGTCGTATTCCAGCCGGCCCATGGCGGCGAGCAGCTGGAACTGGGCGATGCGCGCGTCGTAAAGCGCGGAGGTATAGGCGATGCGCGCCGAGTAGACCTCGTTCTCGGCGTCGAGCACGTTGATCACGGTTTCCTTGCCGGCCTCGCGCAGTTTCTTGCGGGCCTCGAACACTTCCGAGGCGATGTTGACGGCGTTCTCGAGCAGCGTCACGCGTTCGCTTGTGGTCTGCAATTGCTGGAAGGCGATCCGGGTGGATTCCTCGGTCTTGCGCCGGGTCTCGGCGGCGTCGTTGAGGCGCGCGACTTCGTCATAGGCCGCCTGGCTGGTGCGCGCCGAAGTGGCGAAGCCGTTGAACAGATTCCAGGTCACCTGCAGCTTGGCGGTGCGGTCGCGGCGGATGCCGGGCGCGCCGAAATAGTTCTCCTGGTATTTCTCCTGCACCACCACGTCGACGCTGGGCGCGTATTCGGCCTGGGCGCCGCGTTTCTGCTCATGCGTGATCTCGACGCGTTTGTCGCTGACCGCGACGTTGGGGTTTTCCTTGAGCGCAATCGCCACCGCGTCTTCGGCGCTCTGCGGCATCAACTGGCGCGGCAGGTTGGGCGTGGTCATATTGCCGATGTCGGCGGGGTGACCGAACACCTGGGTGTAGCGGCTATGGGCGTCCTGGAACGCGCCCTTGTAGGCCACCAGGCGCTCCAGCGAGACCTGCAGGCGCGACTTGGCTTGCAGCACGTCGACGGCGATGCCGGAACCGCGGCGCACGCGCTCGTCCTCCAGGTTGAGCTGCTTGCGGATATTGGTTTCGTTCTGGCCGGACAGGTCCACCAGTTCGTTCTGGCGCAGGAGGTTGATGTAAGCCGTGGCGCCTTCCAGCACCGTGTTCTGCCGCACCGAGGTGGCGTTGGCGTTGGTCGCCTCTTCGTTCAGCTTGGCGCCGGCGCGGTTGGCGTACTTGCGGCCGTCCCACACATTCTGCTTCAGCGTCGCCGAATAGTTGTGGGCATCGGTCTGGAACGGGCCGTCGGGCGAAGCGCGGAAGGCCGGGATACTGACGTGCTCGTAACCGTAGTCACCGGAGACGTCGAGCGACGGCAGGAACGGTGCAAGCGTTGCGCGAGAAGCCTGTGCGGCGCTCGAGACCTGCGCTTGATTAGACTTGATCAAAGGATGCTCTTCGACCAGGCCGCGAAGCTCATCTTGAAGCGGCGCCCCACATGCCGGCGCGGCCAAGCCCAACGCCGCCGCAACTGCAGCAAAACCACGCAACGAACTCAAGGTCACCCCATGTCCCCCCGGACAAATCTTGTGAGGGATTTTAGGGGTGCCAACCGCTTTTAGAAAGACCACATACGTGCAGAAATCACAGCTATTGATTGAATTTATAATGGCGTCGAGGCGGTCGGAATTAACAGCGAGTCGAAATATAAATCGACCGTACGTAAGGGAATCGCTGCTTCTGGGGCTTAGAAGCGAAATTCGGCATACGTGAACACGCGGGTCGTATTGGTATCGAAACGCTCCGCGCTGTACCGCGCCGCGCGCACGCCCACGCTGAACCAGCCGTTGAGGCTGGCGTTAAGATCGGCGTCCCATTCCTTGCCGTAGTGCTGCGACACCCCGCCCGCCGAACGGAAATCCAGATACCGCAGGTCGAGCTTTGGCCCTTTGAACGGACCGGCGTCGGGAAGTTCCTGCAGAATCCGCGCGCTCACCTCGCGCAATCCGCCGGCCGGCGTGGTCGTGAACACATCGGCCCAGCCGTTCTGCCGGTGCAGGGTCGCGAGCGGTGTCTGCACGGCGACCACGCCGTTGCCGCCGAGGCGTTCGTAAGAAGCGGTGATCAGCGTCTTGTACCAGGAGAAGCCGGCGCTGATCTTGCCGTAGGGCAGTTCGAAGGTGCGCGGGTTTGCGCCGTAGTCGGTCTGACGCGCGACCTCCAGTTCCAGGAGACCGTTGAAGTCGCCGTTCGGATAATAAGCCAGCGGCACGACGCCTTCGTAGCGAAGCCCGTAGGTCGACGACGACAACGCCGGCACGGTCTTGTTGTCGAGCAGGTATGCGTAGGCGGTGGTGACGCCGAACGGGACCACATTGGTGGCGGCGCCGATCAGGTGGCCGGCCATTTGCCAACGGCCGCCGAAGTTGTCGCCGAGGACGCGGTGGACCTTGTCGATATAGGCGTAGCGCAGCGAGAACCGCGGGATCAGCCGGGTCTCGAACGTGACGGCGTCGAACGACTGGGCGTTCTGGCGGAATTCGGATGGGCCGACCCAGCGCTCGTTGTCGTAGAGGATGCGCTGGCGGCCGACCACCGCACGGGTCTGGGCGAAGCCGTCGGTGTCGACGGCGGTCCAGCCGAGATAGGCCTCTTTCAACTCATCCGCCGACGGATCGGCGATCAGCGGCAAGGCGGCGCGGCGATTGACGCCGTCGTTGCGCACGGGGCGATCCAGCGTATGCGTGGTCTGTCCGGACAGGCCGAGGTAGAAGCCGTAGTAAGCGCCGGTCTCGTAGTTCAGGCGCAGGCGCCCGGTGGTGGACTCACCGCTGCGCGGGCGGGAGTCCTGGTCGACGATCTCGCTGCGGATCCGCACATCGGCGGAGACGGCCCCGCCGGTGAACGCATCGCCCAGGGTATAGGCCAGCGCCGGCGCGCGGGAATAAGGCATCGGCCGTTCGTACCAGGGCGTCACCGTGGTCTGCGCGCCGGCGTTGTTGATACGCTCGGCCGCCCAGGGCCGCGCCGCGGTCGGCCGCGCCGCGCCGTAGACGTCGGTGCCCTCGCCCGGGTGCAGGATCGCCGACCCGGCGGCGTTGGTGACCACCACCTCGACCCCGGAGAACAGCGCCACCTGCAGATGGTCGCCGTCGAGGCTGATAAAAAAGTCAGTGCCGCGGATGCCGATGGTGGCCACCGGCGTGGTGATGGCGATGGCCTGCGGGCCCGACACCTTTTCGATGGCGCCGGCGACGAAGCGTGCGGCGCCGCCGATCACCTTCATCGCCATGGCCCCCTGCCCCCTGGGGTCATAGACGAACTCGTCGATGAGGATTTCGCCGTTGGGGCCGAGGGTCAGCCTGGCACCGTCCGCCAGCTGCAGCGCCATCTTGGAGCCCGGGCCGGTGGTCAGCTCGTCATTGAGGTGGATGGCATCGCCGGCCTTGGTGGGCGATTGACCGCCCTGGCGCGTGACGAAGGTGCTGCCCTGGGCTTCGGTCACGGCGCCGATGGCTCCGGGAGCGGCCGCGTGTGCGAACTCCATCGCACCCATCGTGAGCGCGAGCGCCAATCCCAGTGCTTTGGCAGCGTTCATACCCCGCACGGCGGCCCCCCAACCTGCGCCCGGCAACAATCTACCTCGCGGGCTTTCAATTCAACCGGTAATGCGCGGCCTGTCAGGCCGCCTTGCCGACGAAGTCCACGAACTTCCGGGTGAAGCCGGCCAGATCGTAACGCTGGTCGGCGGCCCGGGCGCGCGCCACGGCGGCAGCCATTTCCTGCGGGTCGTTGTGCAGGCGGTCGATGACGTCCAGCCACTCGGCCACGTAACCGGCGGGCGGCGACGCCTCCCATGCCTCGCAGCACGCCGGCGGCGGATCGAACAGATAGCCGGCGCCGTCGAGCATTTCCGGGATGCCGCCGATCCTGCTGGCCAGCACGGGAATGCCGTTGGCGTTGGCTTCGAGAATGACCTTGCCCGCGGTCTCGAACCACAGCGAGGGAAACAGGACGATCGCGGAACGCGCGTAGACCAGCTTCACGTCGGAGGTGTTCTCCGCCACGCCGACATTGGGCAGCGCCAGGACTTCGGGACAGAGCGCGCGCATGGTCTCGCGGGTACCTCGGCCCTCGACGAACAGGAACTTGTAGGGCCGCCCAAGGCGCGCGGATTCCGCCGCCAGCGCGCCCGCCAGCATCAGCCCCTTGGCCGGCAGCGGATTCAAAAGCGTGATGTATTCCGGCGTGCGGCTGGGGGCGATCACCGACGCCTTGTCGAAAAACGGCGGCAGCACCAGCCGCGGCAGGTCCGTCACCCCATCGAGCAGGCGCGACATGGCCTCGGACACCGTCACCACCATGTTGGCGTGGGTGAAGTTGCCGGACTGGCTGTAGGTGTCGGAGGCCACGTACAGCACCGACTTGCGGCCCCGCGACATGGCGTAAAGGCCGGCGCAATAGTTGGAGATGAACCCGCCGTAGGTGATCACCACATCCGGCTCAAGTTGATGGAAGGTGTCGGTGAACAGCCGATAGAGCGCCACCTCTTCCGTCGACATGACATCGGCGGTGGCGTGGCTCTTGAAGCTCGCGATCAGGTGCACCGCGCCGTGCATCTGCACTTTGCGGATCGGCACGGACAGGCCGACCTGCGGCAGGGTGAAGGCGGTCACCGGCTCGGCGGCCAGCACCTTGGCGAACAGGTCGTTCTTCGCATCCAGCACCGAGCCCGTGGCGGCGACGCAGGTGTGCCCGAGGCGTGTGAGTTCCCCGAGCAGGCTGGCGATGCTCTGGGCCGCGCCGCTGGAGGAATCCGCCAGCGTATGCGGCGAGAAGAACAGGACCTTCATGGCTCAGGGAGAACGGACAACCCAGCCATTGACGGTGAAACGCCGGTCGGCGAATTTTCCCGACGGGCACGTCACGGGCAGCACCTCATGCTGGCAATGGGGCGGGAACAGGATCAGGCTGTTGTTGCGGGGCTCGATATCCTTGAACGAGATGCCGCTGGTGTAGAAACCGTCCTGGACCACGGTCTCGTACATGCGCAACTGGCCGCCGGCGAAACCCTTGGGCTCGCGGTTGAAGTAGTAGACGTAGGTCAGGCTGCGCCCCGCGGTCTCGGGCGAGCCGTTGTCGTTGTGGCGCCGGAAGTAGTCGGCGGTGCCGTGGGCGGTGAGCTGACACTCGATGTCCTTGACGTTCACCGGCGGCAGGTCGAGCAGCGACAGGACCATGGGCGCCATGGCGCGCACCCGCGGCACGAACAGGTCTGAGATCGGCGCCACGTCGAACAGCACCTTGGCGCTGCGGTAGTCCTTGGCGGTATCGGTCACCGTCGCGGCGACAAAAGCCGCTTCCTGGGCCAGGGCGAACGCCAGAACCTTGCGGAAACCCTCGGGGCCCAGGAAGTCGTCCACCTGCACGATCGGCGAGCCGCGCAGCGAACTGTCCATGTGCATCGCCGGTAACGGTTGGAGAGGCTGGGGTTGGAGAGGCTGGGCCGAAGCGTGCGGGGTTGACGCCGGCGCCTGGTCCGCACCGATGACGCCGACGATCTCCCGGGCCGGAACCGTCAGGGAGGTGCCGTCGGCGCCGCGCAGGACGAACATCCGGTGAGCGTCGGGCGACGCCGATCCGAGATGGGCCGCCACGGCTTGCGCATCGGCCGCGCCGCAAGCCCAGCGGTGCCCGCCGCGCAGGAGAAGGGTGGGAAAGACCGTCTCTGACATATCCAGCTATCCGCAAACCAGTTTGCGGGCGAGTATATATGACTTCTTGCAATCTTGTCCCCTCCGCAGGGGGCCGGATATTCTCGGGTCTCACTCCGAAATCCCTCTCCATCGTTCTCCATCAGCATGTTCGACGCACCGGCCTCTTCCAGCGTTTCCGCCCAGCGGTCCTTCGGCTCATTGGACCTGTCCTTCGCGCGTGCGGATAACGGCCTGACCGCGCCGGTGGTGCTGCGGCAGGAAGGCGCCCTGAAAGTGCGCCTGCCGTCCGTTCATGAAGGACAGGCCCAGGCGATCGTCATCAACACCGCGGGCGGCCTGACCGGCGGCGACCGGTTGGATCTCGGCGTGCGCCTGGAGACAGGCGCGGCGCTTACCGTATCGGGTCAGGCCTGCGAGAAACTTTACAAGTCGGCCGGCGGCGCCGCGGCCGTCGCGGTCCGTCTCCAGGTCGCCGAGGCGGCCGCGCTGGAGTGGCTGATGCAGCCCGCGATCCTGTTTGACCGCTCGCGCTTCATCCGTACGCTCAGCGCCGACATCCATAGCGCGGGGCGGCTTCTGGCCGTCGAGGGCCTGGTGTTTGGCCGCACCGCCATGGCGGAACGCATGGAAAGCGGCCTGGTCGCGGAAAGCTGGCGCGTCCGCCGCGACGGCAAGCTGATATACGCCGACGGCTTGCGCCTGGACGGCGCGGTCGCCGCGGCCCTCGCCCGCCCGGCGGTTTTGAACAATGCCTGCGCCATGGCGTCGATCCTCTACGTCGGCGGCGACGCGTCCGCGTACTGCGGCCGTTTCCGCGCCATCGCGGAAGATCTTTCGGAATGCGTCGGCGCGGCCAGCGCCTGGAACGGCCTCATGACCGCGCGCCTGGTCGCCGAGGACGGCTACCGCCTCACCCGCGCCCTGACCGAGGTCCTCTCGCGCCTGCGCAACGCCCCTCTCCCACGCCCCTGGATGATCTGACATGAACCTGACCCCGCGCGAGAAAGACAAACTCCTGATTTCGGTGGCCGCCATGGTCAGCCGCCAGCGCCTGGCGCGCGGCGTCAAGCTCAACCATCCGGAGGCGGTGGCGCTGATTTCGGACTTCATCGTCGAGGGGGCCCGCGACGGCCGCAGCGTCGCCGACCTCATGGAGGCCGGCGCCCATGTCATCACCCGGGACCAGGTCATGGACGGCATCGCCGACATGATCCACGACGTCCAGGTCGAGGCCACCTTTCCCGACGGCACCAAGCTGGTGACCGTGCACCATCCGATCCGGGGCTGACCCCATGAAACCCGGAGAGATCATTCCCGCCGCCGGCGAGATCGAACTGAACGCCGGGCTCGCCGCCGTCACGTTGAAGGTGGCCAACACCGGCGACCGTCCGATCCAGGTGGGCTCGCATTACCATTTCTTCGAAGTGAACGCCGCGCTGGAGTTCGACCGCGCCCGTGCCCGCGGCATGCGCCTGGACATCGCCGCCGGCACCGCCGTGCGCTTCGAGCCGGGACAGGCGCGCGACGTCGCCCTGGTGCCCTATCGCGGCGCGCGCGCGGTCTTCGGGTTCAATCAAAAAGTGATGGGAGACCTCTGATGCCGGTCAAGATCTCCCGCGCCGCCTATGCCGACATGTTCGGCCCGACCGCCGGCGACAAGCTGCGCCTGGCCGACACCGGCCTCATTGTCGAGGTCGAGAAGGACTTCACCACCTACGGCGAGGAAGTGAAATTCGGCGGCGGCAAGGTGATCCGCGACGGCATGGGCCAGGCCCAGACCACCCGCGCCGGCGGCGCGGTGGACACCGTGATCACCAACGCCCTGATCATCGACCATTGGGGCATCGTCAAGGCCGACGTCGGCCTGAAGAACGGCAGAATCGCCGCCATCGGCAAGGCCGGCAACCCGGACATCCAGCCCGGCGTCAACATCGTCGTCGGCCCGGGCACCGAGGCCATCGCCGGTGAAGGCAAGATCCTCACCGCCGGCGGCATCGACACGCATATCCACTTCATCTGCCCGCAGCAGATCGAGGAGGCGCTGATGTCGGGCGTCACCACCATGCTCGGCGGCGGCACCGGCCCGGCCACCGGCACCAACGCCACCACCTGCACGCCGGGGCCGTGGCATCTGGCCCGCATGATCCAGGCCGCCGACGGCTTCCCCATGAACCTGGGCTTCGCCGGCAAGGGAAATGCCTCGAAACCCGAAGCGCTGGTCGAGCAGGTCCTGGGCGGCGCCTGCGCCCTCAAACTCCATGAAGACTGGGGTACCACGCCCGCCGCCATCGACTGCTGCCTCGGTGTCGCGGATCAGCACGACGTACAGGTGATGATCCACAGCGACACCTTGAACGAAAGCGGCTTCGTCGAGGACACCATCGCCGCCTTCAAGGGCCGCACCATCCACGCCTATCACACCGAAGGTGCCGGCGGCGGCCATGCGCCGGATATCATCAAGGTGTGCGGATTCGAGAACGTGCTGCCGTCCTCCACCAACCCGACGCGGCCCTACACCGTCAACACCATCGACGAGCATCTCGACATGCTCATGGTCTGCCATCACCTCGACCCGTCGATCCCCGAGGACGTGGCCTTCGCCGAAAGCCGCATCCGCAAGGAGACCATCGCCGCCGAGGACATCCTTCACGACATGGGCGCGTTCTCGATCATCTCGTCCGACAGCCAGGCCATGGGCCGTGTCGGCGAAGTGCTGATCCGCACCTGGCAGACCGCCGACAAGATGAAATCCCAGCGCGGCAGCCTGCCCGAGGATGCGCCGGGCAACGACAACTTCCGGGTCAAGCGCTATATCGCCAAATACACCATCAATCCGGCGCTCGCCCACGGCCTTGCGAAACACGTCGGCTCGGTCGAGGTGGGCAAGCGCGCCGACCTGGTGCTGTGGTCGCCGGCGTTCTTCGCCGTGAAACCCGACCTGGTGCTCCTGGGCGGAACCATCGTCGCCGCGCCCATGGGCGACCCCAACGCCTCGATCCCGACGCCGCAGCCCGTGCATTATCGCCCGATGTTCGGCGCCTATGGCCGGTCGGTGACGGCGTCCGCCGTCACCTTCGTCTCCCAGGCCGCGCTCGACAGCGGCCTCTCCGACCGCCTGGACGTGGCGCGCGACCTGGTGGCGGTCGCCGGCACCCGCACCGTGTCCAAGAAAGACCTGGTGCACAACGCTTTCACACCCCATGTCACCGTCGATCCGGAAACCTACGAAGTCCGCGTCAACGGCGAAATCGTCACCTGCGCGCCGGCCAAGGTCCTGCCCATGGCCCAGCGCTATTTCCTGTATTGAGAGGTTCCCATGCTGCGCGTCACCCGCATCACCACCAGCGCCGACTGGCTCACCGACCCCGAAGACCGGGTGGTGCTCACCTATGAATACCGCCATCGCCGCCGCATCACCCTCACCAGCGAGAAAGGTGTCGAGTTCCTGCTCAACCTCGCCGCCGTGCCGGACCTGAAGGACGGCGACGGGTTTCTGTTGTCCAACGGCAAGACCATCCGGATCGCCGCCGCACCCGAGGAATTGATGGAGATCGCCTGCGCCGATCCCTTGCAGCTGGCGCGGGTCGCCTATCACTTGGGCAACCGGCACCTCCCGGTCGAGATCGCACCGGGGGTTTTGCGCATCCACGCCGATCATGTGGTCGGCGACATGGCCAAGGGCCTGGGCGCGAAAGTCGCCCTGGTGCAGGCGCCGTTCAATCCCGAAGGCGGCGCCTATGCCGAAACCGGCGGCCACGGCCATCCAGAGACGGAACATGTGCACGGCCCGGGGTGCGGACACGACCATGACGATCATGGACACGGACATGGGCATGGGCACGGGCACGATCACGGGCATGAACAGGCGCACGATCATGGCCACGTCCATGGCCCCGGCTGCGGCCACGACCATCATGATCATGAGCATAAACACGACCATGGACACGGGCACGATCATCACCACGAGGGGCATGTGCATGGCCCCGGCTGCAAGCATGACTGATCCGGCCCTTTACCGGCTCATGGCCTGGCTGTCGCCGGCCTATCCGGTGGGCGCCTTCAGCTATTCCCATGGGCTGGAATGGCTGGTGGAAAGCGGCGCCGTGCGCGACGCCGCCACGCTGACCGCCTGGCTGGAGGACGTGCTCGCCGTCGGCGCCGGACGCAACGACGCGATCTTCTTCGCCGCGGCTTATCGGAGTGCCTGCGATCCCGCCCGGCTGCGGGAGATCGCCGAACTGGCGGCGGCTTTCGCGCCGTCGGCGGAACGGTGCCTGGAAACCTGTGCCCAAGGTACTGCTTTCAGCACCGTCACGCGCAAGACCTGGCGCAGCCCGGCGCTGGAACGCCTCGGCGGCGATGACGACCCGCTCGCCTATCCGGTGGCGGTCGCCGCCGCCGCCGCCGATCACGGCATCGATTTGCCCACCGCCCTGCTCGCGTATCTTCAGGCCTTCACCTCCAATCTGGTGTCGGCGGGCGTGCGCCTGATTCCGCTGGGCCATACCGGCGGCCAGATCGTGCTGACCCGGCTGGAGGCGCCCGTGACCCAGGCGGCGGAACGGGGGCTCGCGCTGACATTGGATGACCTGGGCGGCGCCGCGGTGCTCGGCGACATCGCCGCCATGAAACACGAAACCCAATACACAAGGCTGTTCCGCTCATGACCACCGGTGATCATGGCCCGCTCCGGGTCGGCATCTGCGGCCCCGTCGGATCCGGAAAGACCGCGCTGATGGAAGCGCTGTGCACGGTGTTTCGCGACCGCTACGACATCTGCGCCATCACCAACGACATCTACACCAAGGAGGATGCGTTGATCCTGATGCGCGCCGGCGCCTTGCCGGAAGAACGCATCATGGGTGTGGAGACCGGCGGCTGTCCGCACACCGCCATTCGCGAGGACGCCTCGATCAACATGGCGGCGGTGCGGGAGATGCGGAAGAAATTCCCGGCCCTCGACCTGATCCTGATCGAATCCGGCGGCGACAACCTGGCCGCCACGTTCAGCCCGGAACTGGCCGACATGACCATCTATGTGATCGACGTCTCCGGCGGGGAAAAGATTCCGCGCAAAGGCGGACCCGGGATCACCCGATCCGACCTCCTGGTGATCAACAAGACCGACCTCGCCCCCCATGTCGGGGCCTCGCTCGACGTCATGGACCGGGACGCGAAAAAGCAGCGCGGCGCGCGGCCGTTCGTGTTCACCAACCTGAAAGCCGGGGAAGGCGTCGGCGCCATCGCCGATTTCATCGTCAAGACCGGCGGCCTCGCCGCGTGAATTCGCGCCGCGCGGCAGCGCGGTCAGCGGTTTCCCAAGGCCTGGTTGGTCACGCGCGCGATCACCTCGACCTGGCCGGAGCGTTCGAATGTGAGCGTCAAAGGCACGCTGGAGCCGGGGCGCATGCGGATGGCCTGCGGCGTGAGGATGACAAAGAGGTGCCCGGGGCGCAACGTCACCACGTCGTGGGCCGAGACCGCGATGCTCTCGACTTCCTCCACCTTGGGGACGATGCCGCGGGTGTGGACCTCGCCGAATTTCGCCCGCCCGAAGGGGCCGGAATAGACTTCCACCAAGCGGTCGGCGGCCTCGCCGCGATTCACCAGCTGAAAATAGGCGGTCACGCCCAGATTTCCCTGCGCGAGGGAGCGCACCCAGATGTCGCGCACGGTGATCGAGCCCACCGTTTGCGCGGACACCGGCGCGGCCGCGATCGCACCCAGGAAAATGAACAGGGCCAGCCCCGAGAGACGCATGGCCCTACCGCACGGACTGTGCCGCCGCGAACGCCCGCCTTTGGACATGGCGGTCGTCGAACGACCGGCAATCGGACATGAGGTCATGCAGGCGCTCCAACTCCTTGGGGACGGCGCTGCGGGACGGAAGGTCGCGGTCCAGGGTCGAACGCTCCTCCAGGATCCTCCAATCGTCCTTCGACAGCACCGCGGCAGCGGCCGGGAACAACTCGGTCTGCTCGCGTTCCATATGCTGCCATTCCGCGTCGACAAAGGCGAGCGCCGCCTGCGCGAAGTCGGCGTCGGGCCGCCGCGTGCCGGCCAGCACTTCCTCGACCTTCCGCCGGAATGCGGCCAGGTACGCCCCCACGCTCGCGTGCTCGGCCATGATCCCCTCAGCGGACGCCTTCACCGCCGGGCGGGCCCTTTTGAGGCGCTCGCACAGCGCGTTCTCCGCCGGGTGATGGAAAAGTATGGGGTAGCCGCCGAAGTAGGTCACGGCCTTGACGATAATATCCATGTCAGGCGCGGCGCCGTCATGGATCGCCTCCGCCTGGCTTTCAATGACATTCAGAACCTTGCCGAAATTGACGTGGTCCTCGCAAAGGCCTTCCAGCAACGCCGACATGTCTCACTACCTCCAGTCCAGCTTGAAAGCTCGCCCAAACCAGGCAAAGCGGCGTTGATCACGGTCAATCCGGGCACAAAGATGGAGGGGGCACCGGTCTTGGCCGGAAACAGACTCCATGGCTTGTCCTGAAGAGACTTCCACTTTGACCTGAATAGAAGGGCCTAAAGAGAAGCCCCCTCGCCAATTTTCCCGTTTCACGCCATAACTGCCCGTCCTTTGCATCTCAGGCGCGCGCCCCCATGCCCCCGTCCTCCGACGCCAAGCCGGCGACGAGCTTCACCGGCTATCAAAAGTTCGTCATCGCCATCCTGGCGTTCCTGCAGTTCACCATCATCCTCGACTTCATGGTGATCTCGCCCCTGGGGGCCCTGGTCATGCCGGCGCTATCGATCACGACCCAGCAGTTCGGCTGGATCGTCTCGGCCTATGCCTTCAGCGCCGGCGCCTCGGGGATTCTCGCGGCCGGCTTCGCCGACCGCTTCGACCGTAAACGGCTGCTGCTGTTCTTCTATGTCGGGTTCATCCTCGGCACGCTGCTGTGCGGCGTGGCCGGCACCTTCCACCTGCTGCTCGGCGCGCGCATCGTCACCGGCGTTTTCGCCGGGGTCATCGGCTCGGTGGTGCTGGCCATCGCCACCGACCTGTTCCCGCTGGAAATGCGCGGCCGGGTCATGGGCCTGATGCAGTCGGCCTTCGCCTCCAGCCAGATCCTGGGCCTGCCGGCGGCGCTGTATTTCTCCAACCTGTGGGACTGGCACGCGCCGTTCATCATGATCGTGGTGATCGGCGCCCTGGTCGGCGTCGTGATCGCGGCGCGCCTGAAGCCGGTGGACGCCCACCTCAGCCTGAAACAGGAGCGCAGCGCATTCGCCCATCTCACCGCCACCCTGGCCGAACCGCGGCATACGCTGGCGTTCTGCACCACCGCGCTGCTCGCCACCGGCGGCTACATGCTCATGCCCTTCGGCAGCGCCTTCACCGTCAACAACCTCAAGATCGGCCTGGACCACCTGCCGACCATCTACCTGATCACCGGCATCTGCACCATGTTCATCGGCCCGGTGGTGGGGCGCCTGTCGGACAGGATCGGCAAATTTCCGACCTTCCTGTTCGGCACCGTGCTCTCGGTCGTCATGGTGCTGTACTACACCCGCCTGGGCGCCACCCCGCTGTGGGGCGTGATCCTGATCAACGTGCTGCTGTTCCTGGGCATCTTCTCGCGCATGATCCCCTCCCAGGCGCTGATGACGGCGATCCCCGCGATCACCAAGCGCGGTGCCTTCAACGCCATCAGCTCCTCGATCCAGCAGGTGTCCGGCGGCGTCGCCTCGGTGATCGCCGGCGCCCTGGTGCTGCAGAACCTCGACGGCCACCTGGAGCACTTCGAGCGCATCGGCTATGTGGTCGCGGGCGCCTCGCTGATCACGCTGTTCTTCATGTACCGCATCCATAAGGCGGTGCCGGAGAGAACCGCGTAGCAGCCGGACCGAGCCGCGAACGGCCTTGCGCGGGACGGCCTGAGTCTCCTGGGGCCCGGCCTTCCTTATTTTCGCTTTAGGGCCGCCGCGAAGGCGGCGCCCAGGGCGCTTTCCATGGGCGGCTGACGCGGCAGGTCCCGCGGCCGGGGCTTGTCACGCGGGTTTTCCCGCGGGCCGTCGCGATGCGCGGGTTTCGGCGCGGCGGTGCCGTCCTTCTTCATGGTCAGGCTGATGCGTTTGCGCGGGATATCGACCTCCAGCACGCGCACTTTCACCACGTCGCCCGCCTTCACGACCTCATGGGCATCCTTGATGAACTTGTCGGCGAGCTGCGAGACATGGACCAACCCGTCCTGATGCACACCGATATCGACGAAGGCGCCGAAGGCGGCGACGTTGGTGACCGTGCCCTCCAGCAGCATGCCGGGGACCAGGTCCTTCAATTCCTCGACCCCTTCGGCGAAAGTCGCGGTCTTGAAGGCCGGGCGCGGGTCGCGGCCGGGTTTTTCCAGTTCGGCGATGATGTCCTTCACCGTCGGCAAACCGAACGTCTCGTCCACGAACTGTCTGGGGTCCAGGGCCTTCAGGGCGGCGCCGTTGCCCATGAGGTCGCGGATGTCGCGGCCGCAGGCCGCCACGATCTTGCGCGCCACGTCATAGGCTTCGGGATGCACCGCCGATGCGTCCAGGGGTTCGGCGCCGTTGGGAATGCGCAGGAATCCGGCGCATTGCTCGAAGGTGCGTTGGCCCAGGCGGCTGACCTTCAGCAACTCCTTGCGGCTGGCGAACGGGCCGGTGGTGTCGCGGTGGGCGACAATGGCTTCCGCCAGCGACTCCCCAAGCCCCGATACCCGCGCCAGCAGCGGCGCCGACGCGGTGTTCAAATCCACCCCCACCGCGTTGACCGCGTCCTCGACCACGCCGTCCAGCGACTTGCCGAGGCGGAATTGGTCGACGTCGTGTTGGTACTGGCCGACGCCGATGGACTTGGGCTCG
Source organism: Rhodospirillaceae bacterium (assembly GCA_041905795.1). Classification (GTDB taxonomy): domain Bacteria; phylum Pseudomonadota; class Alphaproteobacteria; order Rhodospirillales; family Rhodospirillaceae; genus SHVO01. The sequence goes on from JAYRKL010000005.1 coordinate 151,506, forward strand.
ATCTTGACCAGTTCCGCCAGCGGGTCCTGCAATCTCCTGCCGATGGACACCGCGCCGCGCAAGGACACGTCCAGCTGCGGGAACTCCTTGGCGGCGCGCTCGGAGGCCGAATACACCGACGCCCCGGCCTCGCTGACGATGACCTTGACCGGTTTGGGCGCCGGCAGGGCGGCGATCATGTCCGCCACCAGTTTCTCGGTCTCGCGGCTGCCGGTGCCGTTGCCGATGGCGATCAGCTCGACGCCGTGCTTGCGGATCAGGCCCGCCAGTTCGGCCTGGGCGCCGCGGATATCGTTCCTGGGCGGGAACGGATACACGGTCGTGGTCGCCACCAGCTTGCCGGTCCGGTCCATCACCGCCGCCTTCACCCCGGTGCGGATGCCGGGATCGAGCCCCATGGTCGGGCGCGAACCCGCCGGCGACGCCAGCAGCAGGTCCTTGAGGTTGCGGGCGAACACCGTGATCGCCTCCTGCCCGGCCCGCTCGCGCAACTCGGTCATCAGTTCCAGCGACAGGTGCAGGGAGATCTTCACCCGCCAGGCCCAGCCGGCGACGGTCGCCAGCCACTGGTCGCCGGGTTTGGCTTTGCCGATGGCGTAGGCCTCCATGACCATCTGTTCGGCGGGCTTCACCGTGCCGGTGTAATCGGCGTCCAGTTCCAGCTCCAGGAACAGGATTTCCTCGTTGCGGCCGCGCAGCATGGCCAGCGCCCGGTGGCTGGGGGTGGTGGCCCATTTTTCGGAATGATCGAAGTAGTCGGAGAACTTGGCGCCTTCGGTTTCCTTGCCGGTCGCGACCTTGGAGCGCAGAAAGGCTTTCTCCTTCATATAGGCGCGCAGGCGCCCGATAAGGTCGGCGTTCTCCGCCATCTGCTCGGCGATGATGTCGCGCGCGCCTTCCAACGCGGCTTTGACGTCCACGACTTTTTCATTGAGGTAACCGGCGGCCAGTTCCGCCGGAACCAGGGCGCGGTCGGCGAGGATGGCCTCCGCCAGGGGGCCCAGGCCGTTCTCGCGCGCGATCTCGGCCTTGGTGCGGCGCTTGGGCTTATAGGGCAGATAGATGTCCTCAAGCTCCGCCTTGGTGCCGGCGGCGCCGAGTTTGGCTTCCAGGTCCGGGGTCAGTTTCCCCTGTTCGCGGATCGAGGCGACGATGGCGTCGCGGCGCGCTTCCAGTTCGCGCAGGTAGCCCAGCCTTTCCTCCAGTTGGCGCAACTGGGTGTCATCGAGGCCGCCGGTGGCTTCCTTGCGGTAGCGGGCGATGAACGGAACCGTCGCGCCTTCGTCGAGAAGGCCGATGGCGGCGGCGGCCTGCGCCGGCTTGGCGTTGATTTCGTGAGCGATGACGGCGGCAAGCAACTGGATATCGGCGGCCATAACGGACCCTGAAACGTGAAAAGGGCCGCGAAGGTAAAATCAGGCCGCCGGGATTTCCACCGTCATCGCGCGCTTATCCACAGGATAAAAGAGATTGCGTTACGAGACGATTTTAGGGTGAGACCGGGCTGTAGCTCACGCTTTGGATTCGCGCCGGCCTGTCGCCCGACAGCAGGAGGTCGCCCTTCACTCGCCCGTTGGCGCAGCGCCAGCGGAACGTGCCCGACAGGGCGCCGGTGGGCGCGATCGGCGCGGTGGTGTCGCATTCGCCGACATTGGCTTTCAGCGCCGCCAGGTCCTTGGCCCAAGTCTCGGCGGTGCGGTCCATCAGGAAATTGAGCGCGAGGATATCGCCGCCGGCTTTGACGTCGCCGCGGCTGTAGATGGCGCCGATGGCCTGGTAGCGCGCCGCCAGCGCCTCGCTCACCGCCAGGGTGGCCGCGGTCCCCATCTGCCCGTCCTTGAGCAGCGCCACCGCCGCGTTCCAGATCGGCGGCACCGGGCCGGCGTAGGTGCGATTGGCGAAGGCGAAGATGCCGACACCGCGGTCCACGAACAGGACCACATGCGAGCCGTACCCGGGATAACCGCCGCCGTGGTAGAGCGCGAGGCCGAGGTCGCAGTCCTGCACCACCCGGAAGGCCTTGGCGTAATAGAGCGGCTGTTGGCATCCGCTCGGGGCGCCGGGGCGGTTTTGCACGGAAGCGAAGCCCACCCCCTGGCTCAGCTCACGCACGGTCGCGCGTTTGGCGGGCCCAGCTTCGGCGCCGTCGCGGGGCGGCCAGGCCTGCAGCAGGAACGCCACCCATTTGGCGTAGTCGTTGGCGCTGGTCTGCACGCCGCCCATGGCGCCGAGGGCGCCGTGGGCGAGGAACGGCTCGATCTTCCAGACCTGGTCCTCCCAGCGATAGCCCAGGGCGCGGCTTTCAAGCGGCGCGCGGTCGGCGTAATAGCCGGTGGAGGCCATGCCCAGAGGCTTCATGAGCGATTGCGTGATGTATTCGGCATAGGGCGTCTTGGACGTATTGGTGATGATGCGCCCGAGGATGCCGTAGCCCATGTTGGAGTATTCGTAGGCCATCTCCGGCGCCCGGGTCAGCGGCACGCCCGCTTTCAGCAACCGGGTGAATTCGTCATCGGGCATGGGCGTCTGACGGTCGCCGAGCGGATTGTCGGTGACGAAGCCGGCGGCGTGGCTGAGCAGGTCGCGCACGGTGATCTTGGGACTGTCGCTGGTGGGATAGGTCCAGCCCTTCATCTCCGGCACATAGTCCTCGGCCGGCGCGTCGAGGTGCAGCTTGCCTTCGTCGCGGAGCTTGAGGATGGCGAGCGCCGTGAACGCCTTGCTCATGGAGGCGATGCGGAACAGGGAGTCCGCCGTCACCGGGCGTTTGTTTTCGGTGTCCTGGATGCCGAAGCCCTTCACATGCACCAGCTTGCCGTCCATGACCACGCCGTAGACCAAACCGGGGATATGAGAATCCAACCGGTAGTCGTCGAAGATCGCGTCGGTCTTGTCGAAGGCGCTTTGGGCGTGGGCGGTGCCGACGCAAACCGTCAGGCAGGCCGCGGCTAACCAGATACGCATGGCGTTCCTCGCTCTACAAACAATTGGGGCGCAGGTTTTGCCTGCGCCCCGGGATCTTGCTTATTTCTTTTCGCCCGCCTTATCGGCCGTGGCGGTTTTGTAGGCCGTGGGCGGCACGCGCTTATGGGACGCCTGCTCGTAGGCATAGCCGTAAGCCAGCAGTTTGGCCTCGGTCCAGGCGGTGCCGATGAACGACAGGCCAATGGGCAGTCCGTCCACCTGGCCCATGGGCACCGTCAGGTGCGGATACTGCGCCACGGCGGCATAGAGCGTGGCCGAGGGCGGCACCGCGCCCTTCTCGTGGGTGCTGCCGGCCCCCAGGGTCTTGGTGCCGTCGGGCTGGATGACCGCCGCCGGGCCGCCGGTGAGGTTCACCAGCGCCTCGACATTGTTGTCCTTGAGCAGCTTGTCGATGCCTTCGTCGCGGGTCTTGCGGCGGATCTCGGCCAGCAGGTTCTTGTACTCGTCGGCCTCGAAGCCGGTGGTGGCGTCCGACTGGATCCAGACTTCGTTCTCGTGGCCCTTCTCGCGCTCGTCGGTGGTGTTGAAGACGATGGCTTCGGTCAGGGTGCGCGATTTCACCTTGGCCGGGTCGGTGCCGGCCAGGTAGGCGTTCAGGTCCTGCTTGAAGTCATAGGACAGGATGATGCGCTGCTCGTTGGAGAGGTCTTCCCAGTGGGGGTCGCCGATCTCCACCAGTTCCGCGCCCTGCGCCTTCAGCACCTCCAGGGCGGCGTTGTAGACCGGCTCGGTCTTCTCGTCGTAGCCGCGCAGGCCGCGCACCACGCCCAGGCGCACGCCCTTGAGGGCATCGGGTTTCAGGGCAGCGGTGTAGTCCACCTTATGGGCGTCGGCGTCCTTGGAATCCGGGTCCGGGGTCTGGGTGTCGGTATCGGTGCCGGCCACGGCATTGAGCAGGATGGCGGCGTCCATGACGCTGCGCGCCATCGGGCCCGAGGTGTCCTGGGTATGGCCGATGGGAACGATGCCCCTGCGGGAAATCAGGGCGATGGTCGGCTTCATGCCGACGATGCCGTTGATGGTGGACGGGCCGGTGATCGAGCCCGAGGTCTCGGTGCCGATGGTGGCGGCGGCAAAACTCGTCGCGGTGGCGATGCCGGAACCGGACGACGACCCCGCCGGGGTGCGGGTCAGGTCATAGGGGTTGTGCGGCCCCTTCCCGACCGTGGAGCCGTTGAACGAATTGATGTCGCGCCAGCCCGCCCATTGCGAGAGGTTGGTCTTGCCGAGGATCACCGCGCCGGCCGCGCGCAGGCGGCGCGCCACTTCGGAATCCTTGGCCGGCACGTTGTGCTCCAGCACGTAGGAGCCGGCGGTGGTGGGCATGCCGGTGGCGTCGATATTGTCCTTGATCAGGATCGGCACGCCGTCGAGGGGGCCGAGGGTCTTGCCGTCGGCGCGGCGCTTGTCCGCCGCCGCCGCCTGCTGCTCGGCGTCCGGCGCCACCAGGATCACGGAATTCAGCGGCGCGTCGTACTGCTTGATGCGCGCGATATAAGCCTTGGTCACCGCCACCGAGGTGGTCTTCTTGGCGGCCAGGTCGGCGGACACCTGGGTCAGCGGCACTTCCTCGACGTTATAGGCGGCCTCTTTCTTCGAGCAAGCGGCGAGCGGAAGGGTGATCGCGATGGCGACAACGGCGGCGCGGCGGGTCATGAGCATCATATGTGTGTCCCCTGTTGTGTGTATTTGCGGAGCGGGAGATTTATTGAGCAGGTTGCGGGGCGGCCGGCACCTTGGGCGCCACCCGCGCATGCGCGGCCTGTTCGTAGGCATAGCCGTAGCCAAGCAGCTTGGCCTCGGTCCAGGCGGTGCCGATGAAGGAGACGCCCACCGGCATCCCATCCACCAGGCCCGCCGGCACCGACAGGTGCGGATAGCCGGCGATGGCCGCGTAAGAGGTCATGGACGGCGGCGTTGACCCCTTGGGCCGGTCCGCCACCGGGCCGCCGGTGGCGGTGCCGTCGGGCACGATGGCGCCGGCCGGACCGCCGGTGAGGTTCACCAGCACGTCGACATTGTTGTCCTTGAGCAGCTTGTCGATGCCGTTCGCGCCGGCCTTGGCTTTCACCGAGGCCAGGGTGTCCTTGTACTCCTGCTCTTCGAAGCCCTTGGTCTGGTCGGACAGTTCGAAGTTCTCCTGGGTATGGAGCTTCTCGTGCTCCTCGGTGGCGTTGAAGGCGATCAGGTCGGTGAGCGTGCGGGTCTTGACCTGTTCGGGCGAGGTCGCCGCGAGATAGGCGTTGAGGTCCTGCTTGAAGTCATAGAGCAGGACGGTGCGCATCTCGGGCGTCAGGTCCTCGAGCATGCTGACGTCGATCTCCACGGTCTCGGCGCCTTGCGCCTTGATGATGTCGACCGCCGCCTGGAACGTGGGGTTGGTCTTTTCATTCTGGGCGCGCAGGCCCCGCAGCACGCCGACACGGACACCCTTGAGAGCGTCGGGCTTCAGCGCGGCCACATAATCGCTCTTGTGGGCGTCGGCGTCCGCCGAGGCCGGGTCGCCGGCGTCGGAACCCGCCATGGCGTTCAGCAGCATGGCCGCGTCCCGGACGCTGCGGGCCATGGGGCCGGCGGTGTCCTGGTTGTGGCTGATGGGCACGATGCCGCGCCGCGACACCAGGGCGATGGTCGGCTTCAGGCCCACCACGCCGTTAACGTTGGCGGGACCGGTGATGGAGCCGGAGGTTTCGGTGCCGACGGTGGCGGCGGCGAAACTGGCCGCGGCCGCGGCGCCCGAACCGGACGACGATCCCGCGGCCGATTTGGTGATGTCATAAGGGTTGTGCACGCCGCCGCCGACGGTGGAGCCGTTGAAAGCGGTGGTGGCGCGCCAGGCCGCCCATTGCGAGAGATTGGCTTTGCCGAGGATCACCGCGCCGGCGGCCTTGAGGCGCTTGGCCACCTCGGAATCCTGGGCCGGCTTGTTGGCGGCCAGCGCATAGGAGCCCGCGGTGGTCGCCATGCCGACGGCGTCGATATTGTCCTTGAGCAGCACCGGCACGCCGTCCAGCGGCCCCAGCGCCTTGCCGGCCTTGCGGCGCGCGTCCGAGGCCGCCGCCTGCCGTTCCGCGTCGGGCGCCACCAGGATCACCGAATGCAGCGGCGCGTCATAGGCCTTGATACGCTCGATATAGGCCTTGGTGGCGGCAACCGAGGTGGTGTTCCCGGCCTTGAGGTCCGCCGACACCTGCTCCAGCGACACTTCCGCGACGTTATAGGGCGCGGAGGCGTCTTTCTTCGAGCAGGCCGCCAAAGGCAGCGCGAGAATCACGGCAACGCAAATGGGACGGCGCAGCAGCATCGCAACCTCCAATTATTTCTGAGCGGCGGTTTTATAGGCCGTGGGCGCCACGCGGGCGTGGGACGCCTGCTCGTAGGCATAGCCGTAGGACAGCAGGGTGGCTTCGGACCAGGCCGGGCCGATGAAGGTCAGGCCCACCGGCATGCCGCCCACCAGCCCCATCGGCACGGTGAGGTTGGGATAGCCGGAGATCGAGGCATATGTGGTGGCGTGCGGCGGCTTGTCGCCCTTGCCTTCCCGCTTCGTGATGCCGTGCGGCGGCACGAACCCGTCGGGGTTCACTTTGCCGCCCGGGGCGTTGGTCAGCGCCAGCACCGCGGTGATGTTGTTCTCGCGCAGCCACTTGTCGATGCCTTCATCGCGCGCTTTCTGCAGGCCGAGCGCGCGGGCGTCTTTGTAGTCCTGGGCATCGAAGTTGCTGGTGGCCTCGGCGAACTCGAACACCTCCTGGCCGTGGACCTTTTCGTGCTCGTCGGCCTTGTTGAAGGCCATCAGGTCGGCCAGGGTGCGCACCTTCACCTTGTCGGGCGAGGTGGTGGCGAGATAGGCCGCGAGATCCTGTTTGAAATCGTAATAGAGCACCGTGAGCTGCTCCTGGCTCAGGTCTTCCAGCTGCTCGCGGGGAATCTCGATCAGCTCCGCGCCCTGGGCTTTCAGGACATCCAGCGCGGCGTTGTAGACAGTGTCCGTGGCCTCCGTCGTCCCTTGCGTTCCGCGCAACACGCCGAGGCGGGCGCCTTTCAGGGACTGGGCGTCGAGCGCCTTCACATAGTCGGTCTTATGCGCGTCGGACTCAGCCGACTGCGGATCGCCCGCGTCGCTGCCCGCCATGACCGTGAGCAGCATGGCGGCGTCGGTGACGCTGCGCGCCATCGGACCGGTGGAATCCTGGGTATGGCTGATGGGCACCACGCCGCGCCGCGACACCAGCGCGATGGTGGGCTTGATCCCGACCAATCCATTAGTGGACGACGGGCATACCACCGAGCCGTCGGTCTCGGTGCCGATGGCGGCGGCGGCAAAGCTGGCCGCCGAGGCGACACCCGACCCGGAGCTGGAGCCGCAGGTGGAGTTCTCGATGTTGTAGGGGTTGAAGGCGCCGCCGCCGACGGTCGAACTGTTGAAGGCCGAGGTGGTGCGAAAGCCCGCGAACTGCGACAGGTTGTTCTTGCCCAGCACAACCACCCCGGCTTCGCGCAGGCGGCGGGCCACTTCGGAATCCTTGGCCGGCAGGTTGTCGATCAGGGCATAGGAGCCGGCGGTGGTGGACATACCAACGGTGTCGATGTTGTCCTTGAACAGCAGCGGCACGCCGTCGAGGGGGCCGAGCGCCTTGCCTTCCTTGCGGCGTTTGTCGGAGGCCGCGGCTTGTTGGAGTGCGTCCGGTGCGGTCCTGATGACCGAGTGCAGCGGCCCGTCGAACTGCTTAATCCGTTCGAGATAGGCCTTGGTGATCGCGACCGAGGTGGTCTTGCCGGCGGCGAGGTCGGCGGAGATCTGCGCCAGCGGCACTTCCTCGACCGCGTAGGGCGCCTCTTTCTTGGAGCAGGCCGCCAGCGGCAGCGCCGCCATCATCGCAACGCAAACGCCCAGCTTGAGCCGCATGGCCGATCCCCCAAAGATGTCCCGCGAGGGCGCAAGCCTATTGCATCGCGGTGCAAAAGCAAACCGGGATTGGGTCTTAAGTACAAGAAGCGATTGTGTTTGTTGGCGCATGGATTGCCCGGTCAAGCCGGGCAATCCATGTCTCAAAGTGCGCGATTCTTCCGGTTATCCCCTGCCCGGCGAACTTTAATGCCGCGCCGGCTTCACGCTCTCCTCGCCGGCCGCCGTCTCCCGGGCCGGGTGCTGCAGGAACACCTGGGTGAACTTGACCTGGAGGGCCGAGGAGATCGCCGTGTTCTTGCCGTTGGCGTCGGGATAGGCGTCGGCCAGTTTGTGCAAGGCCCGGTACAGGGACGGCGCCGATTCCTGGCCGTAGCTCTGGTGATGGGTGGACCAGGATTCATTGAGCTGGCGGTAGAACGCCGCCACGTCGGTATAGCCGGCCATGAAGCCGTCGCCGAAGTCGGCGGTGAGTTTCAATTTGAACCGCATGTCGCGGATGTACTGCACCGTCACGTCCTCGAACGCCGCCGTCGCCGGGATATAGCTGTCCTTGCCCTCGGTGATGAGCACGCCGTTCTCGATCTTGCCCTTGTAGCGCTGGATGAACTGCTTGCCCCAGCGCATGTCGACCCGCTGCGAGCCTCCCGGCAGCGGCGTGTTCCCGGTGGCGTCGGTGAGCACGGAATCCAGGCCGCGGTAGCTGGTCACGGTCACGTCCGGATCGTCGGTCAGGCTGTCGACGTCGGTGATCTCGATCAGGAAGCGGTTGTAGTTGTGGCGCAGCATGTAGTTGTTGGTGAAATGATAGAGCGTGCCCTCGGGCCCGCGGTAATTGGCGATACAGCCCAGCGCGCGCCACATCTGGTTGTCGATCCCCTTCTCGCCGTCTGGGCTGGTGAAATCGTTGGGCCCAGTTTTGCCGTCGAGGTTCAGGCCGTAGGCGAACCTGCCGGTGCCTTCCTTGAACGCGAAGCCGTCGTCGGTGAGCTTGGGGAACCACTGGGCGCGCTCCCGCGCCAGCTGGGTGTCCACCACCGAGCGCTTCTTGCCGTCATCGGGGAACAGCGCCTTGAATTGCTCGCGCGGGCCGTCGTTGAAGCCGTTGGGGCATTCCGCCTTGGCGTCCTTGGTCTGGTACATGGCCCAGTGGATGTCCGACATGACGTAACCGATGGTGCGATTGTAGATCACCACACCCTCGGAGGATGCAAAAGCCGAGGTGCTGAGCAGAACAGCAGCGGACGCGAGAAGATAGGTTTTCATTCTGACTCTCCTTACTCGGCATTTTCGCGGAAGGCGTCGCGGATCCAGAACGCCTTGAAGCCGTTGCGCTTGCCGGTGAACTCGCCCCAGGCGTCGCCTTCCACGTCGCCCGGTTTCTTGTCGTCGTGGAAATAGTAGATCGGCCGGTCGTTATAGGCCCAGACACGCAGCGAGCCCGGCGCATCGGCCGCGGTTTTCTTCCCGGTCTTGGGATCGATCTCCATCACCGACCATACCTGGGTGTCGCTGCGGGCTGACTTGTCGGCGATGACATAAGGCCAGGTCTTCATGAAGGTGTCGGCATTGCCGTCCCCGCCGATGGCGAAGCGGTAGGCCTGGGGCGTGTCGGGATGGTCGCAGGGCTGCTGATCGACCGCGTCGTCGGTGCACTTGTAGACATAGAGCGTGCGCCCCTTGGCGTCGGCCAGCACCTGGCCCGAGCGCGTATCCTGGATGGTGAACCCCTTGGGCGGAAGCGGCGCCTTCTGGGTGTAGACATTGTGCCAGCCCGGCACGTCCGAGCCGTCGAGCGTGTGATAGCCCTCGTCGCCGACACGGGTATAGAGCGGCTGTTTGCGGAACGCCCACTGCTTCACGCCCGGCGTGCGTTCGAACACCGTCCACTCGCCCTGGGGCTGCGTGGTCTCGGGCGCCAGCACCGGCGCCCATTCGCGCAGGCAGACGTCATAGCAGACGGATTTGGCGGGACCGTCCTTGTCGTAGGTGTAGACCGACACGTCGGCGAACACCGACAGCAGATGGCCGGTGGCGACCTGGGTCACCTTGAACATGGCGGGGATATTGGGCGCGGGCCCCACCGCTTCACGCACCGCCGGCACGTCGGCCTTCACTTTGCGTCCCGCGGCCCCGATGCCGCCGATGACGTCGCCGGGCCGCTTGTCGAAGCTGCTGGTGTAGAGCGCGTAGCTGTCATAGGCCCACTGCTTCTTGCCGTCGGGCCGGGTGACGATGGTCCACTTGCCCACCGGCTTGGCGTCATCGCCGGCATAGACCGGCGGATACATCTTCACGCACGATGGCCGCGTTTCCACCTCCGGCAGCACCAGGCCGGGCGGATAGGGGCTCATGAGCCCCGAGGTTTCGGTATAGACGTGGTCGGAACAGCTCGGTTTGCCCTTCTGCTCGCCGGCATCGCCGTTGCGCAGGCTCTTCAGGGGCCAGCGGTAGAGGGTCTTGCCCTCGGCATCCGCGAACACCGGCCCGGCGATTTCCGTGATCTCGACATGGAACCCCGGCGGCATCGGCGCATGGACATAGTCTTCCACCGGCCCCGGGATATTGGGCTTTCGCGGACTATCGGCCGCGGTCAGGAACAGGCCAGAACCTGTCAATGCGGCGGCAACCGCCGCGCGCCGCAGCGGCTTGCCGTAACTCACGCGCCTGACTGTCATTTTCCCTCTCTCCCGGAGCTTGCGGAAACCCGAGGATACGCCCAAACCCCAGGCCGGCCAACGCATGCCGCGCCCGGGGCAGCATCTCCCTGAAGCCGCACAGGTCTGATATCTTATACAGCAGCTATCATATGGGTGGGGCAATGCCATGGCATTGAAAATGAAGCGTGCCGACGCCCGGAAGGCCCAGGAGTCACGGACCGAAAACCCCGGTAGCGCTACGCTCGTCCAGAAGGCCAGCCGCGCCGTGATTCAATATATGCGCGACCAGCGCCTCAATGTCGGCGATACCCTGCCCAGCGAGGCCGAGATCGCCGAGGACCTCAAGGTCAGCCGGACGGTGGTGCGCGAGGCTTTCGGCGCCCTCGCCGCCCTCCAGCTCATCGACGTCGGCAGCGGACGCCGCGCCCGCGTCGGACGCGTCGACCATTCGGTCCTGGCCCTGACCCTCGACCATGCCCTGCACACCGGCCAGATGACGCCGCAGAACATCTGGGACGCCCGGCGCGCGCTGGAGGTGCGCACCGCCGAACTGGCCGCCAACCGCAGGACCGATGACGAGGCGCGCGCCATGCTGGTTCACGCCGGCGCCATGCGCCGGACCATCGACGACCGCGCCGCCCGCATCGGGCACGACATCGCGCTGCACACCCTGATCGCCCAGGCCACCCGCAACGCCGTGTTCCATACCATCATCGCCTCCTTCGGCGCGGCCCTGCGCACGCCGATGGCCGCGATCGACCAGCCCGACCGCGCGTATACCGAACAGATCGTGGAATTGCATGAGCGCCTGGCCCAGACCGTAGCGGACCGCGACGCCGCCGCCGCGGCCACGGCGATGAAGGATCACTTCTACACGACCCTGCGCGTGCTGGCCGACGCCGGATTCTATTAGCCCTGTTTTATCAACCCTCAAGGCGCTTGCGCTTCGCGCGCAAGGTATGTGCCCCGTCGCGCCCGACCTTCTGGGCCGCGCTCTGCAGGAGCTTGCGGAATTCGTCGCGCTTTTCGTGGATCGACGCGATGGCGAGGCCGGTGGCGATGCCCAGCCCCACCAGCGTCGCCTCGGACAGCTGCAGGCTGGCCTCGATGGTCTCCGGCACCACGTCGCTGGCGCCGATTTCATAGAGGTGCCGGGCATGGCGGTCGTCCCGGGCGCGCGCCACGATCAGCACGTCCGGGCGCAGCCCGCGGACCGTGCGCACGACGTCGTCGATCACGCTATGGGCGTCGATGGTGATGATCACGCCCTTCGCTGCCATGAGTCCGCAGGTCTTGAGGAACGCCGGATCGCTGGCGTCGCCGTAATAGACCTCCCGCCCCTCGTTGCGCTCGCGGCTGACGGTCGGCGCATGACTGTCGGCGGCGATGAACGGGACGTCATGCTCCTTGAGCAGGGCGCAGACCACGCGCCCGACCCGCCCGTGGCCGACGACGATGGCGTGGCCCTCGAGATGATGGGGCCGTGCCGCGAGATGGGGATCGTCCTCCGGCGGCGCACTGAGCCGCGCCGCCAATCGCTGGCCGGCGACCGCGAGCACCGGCGTCAGCGCCATGGTCAGGGCCACGACCGCCAGCACGAAGCCCGACACTTCGCGCGGCACCAATCCGAGGGACGCCCCCAGGCCGATCCCGACGAAGGCGAATTCGCCCCCCGGCCCCAGCAGCAGGCCGGTTTCCACCGCCGACGGCCAGGGCAGCCGGAACAGTTTGCCGGCGCCGGCCAGCAGCAAGGCCTTCACCGCGATCAATCCCGCAACCCCGGCGGCGATCCAATACGGCGCCGCCAGGATCTCGCGGACATCGATGTTCATGCCGACGGTGAAAAAGAACAGGCCCAGCAGCAGGCCCTTGAACGGGGCCACCGTGGTCTCAATGGCCTTGTCGAACTCGGTCTCGGCCAGAAGCAGGCCGGCGACGAAGGCGCCGAGCGCCATCGATAAACCGGCTTGATGCGCCAGCACGCCGGCGCCGACGATCACGAACAGGACGGCGGCGATGAACAGCTCGGAGGTGCCGCTGCCCGCCACCAGCCGGAACAGGGGCTTGAGCGCCAGTCTCCCCAACCCGACGATCACCACCAGTGCCGCGCCCGCCTGCAGCAGCGCGGTCGAGAGGCTCGCCAGCACCGAGCCGCCGGTATTGGCACCCATGATGGAGATGAACATCAACACCGGGATCACGGCGATATCCTGGGCCAGCAGCACGGAAAAGCTGGCGCGCCCGGTGGTGCTGGCGAGGCGGCCCTGGTTGGCGAGCACCTCGAGCACGATGGCGGTGGAAGACAGCGACAGCGTCATGCCGATCACCAGCGCCACCGGCGGTGCTGCGCCCGCCAGCAGGGCGATGCCGGCGATGGCGGCGGTGGAGACCAGCACCTGCGCCATGCCCAGCCCGAGCACCAGGCGGCGCATGGCCATGAGGCGCTGGAACGAGAGTTCGATGCCGATCAGGAAGAACAGGAAGACGATGCCAAGCTCGGCGATGCCGCTCAGATTCTTGGCGTTGCCGACGGTAAACCAGTAGAGCCCGGGATATTCCACCAGCAGCGAGCCAAGGCCCAAGGGCCCCAGCACCGCGCCCGCGCCCAGATACGCCAGGACCGGGCTGATCCCCAGCCGGCGGAACAACGGCACGATCACGCCGGCGGTCCCGAGGACCACCAGGGCGTCGCTATAGGCGCCGATGTCGATATTCGCGGCCAAGGAGGTTCTCCGGCGGGGTGCGCTTCCTACTTAACGTGGCGGCGGCGCCGGCGACATTAAACTCCACACAGGATCAAGGCGATATACCGATAAGTGACTCCCTTACGGCGCTGCGGCTTCACCGCGGGACCGCGGGCATCGCCAAACGAAAACGCCCGGACCTGGGTCCGGGCGTTTTCTGGAAAGCCGCCAAATCTCAAGCGAGGATTTCGCCGATTTCCTTGGAGGTGGTGTTGCTCTTGGTGCCCCAGGACGGGGTATCCAGGCCCATGACGCGCATGGCGGTATAGCCCAGACGGGTGACCGCGGTGCCGCCGCCGTCGATGTGCAGGCCGCTCTTCACCTTGCCGCCCGCTTTACCGAACGAGAACATCGCCATGCCGTCCAGCGAGTGGATCCGGGCATAGCCGTGGTCGCTGTTGGCGGTGATGAAGACGTTATCGAGCAGGCTGCCGTCGCCTTCCTTCTGGTCCGCGAACGCCTGGATGTAGGTGGCGAGCGATTCCATGCAGCGGCGGGTGAACCACGAGCAGTTCGGCTGGTAGCCGAGCTGCGCGTCCACCGGCTCTTCGTGGGTGGTGGTGTGGTGCGGCTTCTCGTAGCCGAGCTTGGTGGTGTTGGAGCCGCGGCCGTTGTAGCTCATGTTGAACACGCGGCTCTGGTCGCAGGCGATGGCCATGACCATCAGCTTGGTCAGCATGTCGTGGCGCGCGGCCACGACGGTCGATTCATTGCCGACCTTGGCGTCTTCCTTGAAGGGCTTCGGCGCGATGCAGGCGGCGATCGGCTCCGGCTTGGTGAGCTGCTGGTCGAACTGCTTTTCGAGGTGGCGCAGGCCCGAGAAGTACTGGTCGATGCGCTGCTTGTCCTCGGCGCCGACTTTCGCGTTCAAGTCCTTGATTTCGTCGAGCACGCCCGACAGCACGCTCTTGCGCGCCATCACGGTCGGGTTGGGCGTGAAGGTCTTGGCGTTCGGGTCCTGGAAATCCGGTCCGAACAGGCGGGTGTAGAACTGCATCGGCGAGACTTCCGGTGCGTTCGGCGTGGTCGGGGTTTCGTAGGAGAAGGTGCCGCGCGCGTCGCCGCCGGCCGAGGCGTTCAGGAGCTTGAAGCGCGTGGTGCGGCTGATCTGGTTGGCGATGGTGACGTCGAGGGTTTCGCCCGGGACTTCCTGCTGCAGCATCGGCGCGATGCCGGTGCGCGAGATCACCCAGCCGGTGTGGTGGCAGAGGTTCTCGGCGTTGTCGCGGAAAGCGGTGAAATTGGTCAGCACGTTGAAGTGCTTCTGGACGCCGCGGAGCGCCTCCATCTCCTCGGTGATCTCGTAGCCCGCGCCGGTCTTCTTGGGAACGAAGATCGACTTGGTCATGCCCAGCGCCCAGTAGTAGGTGCCGAAGCGGACCGGCATCGGCTTGCCGTCCGCGAGCGCGTTGCCGTTGCCGTTGAGGAAGCAGTTCAGAAGCGGCAGCGCGACCGTGACCGCCCCACCATTCAACATGCCGCGCAATACACGACGTCTCTGAAGCATGATCTCTCTCCCTCCGGTGCGAGTTGTGGCGTGAACCCGGCGCCCTCCCAGGCAGCCGGATATGCCGTAAACGGATAACTCCTGAACGATAAAAGTGAGCTGAGTTGCCGGGATAATACCAGTATTTCGCGCATCCGCGAAGCGGCTTGTAAGACAGGTTAATACGGCCCGAATGGTTAACTTTAAGGTGTCAGGACGTGCCAATGGCCATCGTTGTTGAGGGCCGGGTCGCCGCCCAGGAAGTTCTCGGCCACGTTGAAGTAGACCGGCTTGTCCTTATAGACCCATTGCATGCGATCAAACTCCCGGGGGATCAGGGTCCAGTCCTTTCCCAGGGGCTTGGCCCCCACCCGCGACAGAAGCGGCGCCCAGACCTCGATACATTTCTCCCAGCAGGCCGATTTGCCGGGCTCGTCCTTGTCATAAGTATAGAACGGCTTCCCCTGCTCATTCTGGAAGAAGTAGGTCTTGCCGTCCTTGTGCAGCTCGATCTCGAGCGGGAACGCCGCAAATTCCAGGGGATTTGCAGCCGCCAGCGCGACAGCCGGCGACAAAACTGCTCCCAAGACGGCAAACCGAAAGCTCATGGGGTCACCGCTTCAGGGCGTCGCCTTGGGCGGCACGCGCTTCTTGGTGGCCTGTTCGAAGGCATAGGCGATGGCGAACAGGCGCGGTTCGGTGCAGGCCAATCCTAAAAAGCTCACGCCGAAGGGCCGGGTTTTGGCGTCGGGCGGATCGCCGGCCGGGCCGCCTGGATTGGTGACCATGGCATAGGGTACGGCGATGGCGGGATAGCCGGCCTTGGTGCCGATATCTGTGGCGCCGGAGCCCGGGAACATCAGCACATCCAAATTGTTGGCCTTGATCGGCGCGTCCATGCCCTCGTCGCGCGACAGCCGCAGATCGCGCGCGCGGTCCTCCTCGTACCGCGCCTTGTCCTTCTCGAGATCGATGGCGTCGGCCAGGTCCAGTTGGCGCTGGCCGTAGCGAATGGCTCCCATGTTTCCGGAGGTGGGCGCAGCATGTTCGGAATTCCAGGTGCGCAGTTCGGTCAGCGTCTTCACCGGCGCGCCAGCGCCGAGGGTCTTCAGAAACGCGTTGAACTCACGCTTCATCCCATATCTCAGGACTGTGGAACAAACCCCCTCCTCGCCTGAGATAAATGCGGGCGCGCCGCAGATCTGGCGCACCAGGATGTTCTTCTGGGGATCGGTGCTGGTGACAGAGGGCAGATCGGCGGGGTCGACCACGGTAGCACCCTGGGCCTTCAAGACCTCGATGGCGCTTTTCATGGCCTCGGTCTCATCGGGGCGCAGGCCCCGCGACGGCGCGGGTGTGCCCGGCAACTGTGACGGATCGTAGTACGAGGTGCGCGGGATGCCGATGCGCGCGCCTTTGAGGGCGTCGGCCTTGAGATATTGGGTGTAGTCGCGGTTGGGCGGCGGGGCGCAGGTCTTGGTGGCGTCGTCGTGGGGATCCGGCGCGGCCCCTTCCAGAGCGCCCATCATGATGGCGACATCGGTAACGGTCTTGCCCATGGGCCCGGCCGAATCCTGATCGAGGGTGATGGGGAAGATGCCCCAGCGGCTGATGCGCCCGGTGGTGGGGCGCAGGCCCACCTGCATGCTGGCGTTGGCGGGATTGACCACGGAACCGCCGGTGTCGGTGCCGACGTTGGCCGCCCAGAATTCCGCCGACACGCCGATGCCGGAGCTGGAACCGCCGGTGGAGAGATAGGGCTCGCCGTTGTCCTTGGCGCGCGGATCGTAGGGGTTATAGCTGTAGCCGCGCACGGCGTTATAACCGCCTTCCATCGGCGTCGGCGGCGCCGCCATCCAGTTGGCGAGTTCGGTCAGCGTCGACTTGGCCATGACGATGGCGCCGGCCGCGCGCAGGTTGGTGACCAGGGTGGCCTCATACGGCGGAATGTAATCCTTGAACGCCAGCGCGCCGCCGGAGCTGGGCATGCTGGTGGTGAGGATGTTGTCCTTCACCGCCACCGGAATCCCGTGCAGGGGGCCGCGCACCCTGCCCTCCTTGCGCTCGCGGTCCAGGGCGTCGGCGGCGGCCAGCACCGCCGGGTCCACGCTCACCGCGCCGTGGAGTTTGTCGTTGTAGATGGCGATGCGCGCCAGATATTGCAGCACAATGTCACGCGACGTCGTGCGGCCGGACGCGAGCGCCGCCTGCATGTCCGGGATCGAGGCGCCGACCACCGAAAACGGCGCCTGGGCCGGTTTCGGCTTGCGGTCGCAGGACGCCACGCCAACGGCGACAGCGGCCAGCGGCAGAACCGCCCACGCGACAGCGTCCAGTTTCAGCGGATTCACCATGGCTTCCCTTTCAGATGCGGCCGCGGCGCGCAGCATATCCTTTTGGCGGTCCAATACATATATGGCACTGTTGCCCCGGTACGGGCGGGGTCGCCCCGAAAAGGCGATGTGGTTCAGGTATGTGTGGGCGCGTTTCTCTCTCCGCCACGCCCGAGGTCATCCGCACCCGCTTCGGGTTGTCGGACTTCTATCCCTCGCCCAATCTCCGGCCGTCGTGGAATATCGCGCCCACCCAGGACATGGTGTGCATCGTCCTGGACAAGGAAGGCCGGCGCAAAGCGGTGAAGATGCACTGGGGACTGATCCCCGCCTGGGCCGCGGCGCCCAGGATGGAGTACCCCACCTTCAACGCCAAATCCGAGACAGTGCGGGAGAAAGCCACCTTCCGCGACGCCTGGAAGGGCGGCAGACGCTGCCTGATCGTCACCAACGGCTTCTATGAATGGCGCGCGTCCGACAAGCAGCCCTTCGCCATCTCGGCGGTGGAGGGCGATCTCACGGTCGTCGCCGGCCTGTGGGACGAATGGGTCAGCGCGGACGGCGAGGTGATCCCGTCCTGCACCATTCTCACCTGTGCCGCCAATGAACTGATTGCACCGCTGCACGGCCGCATGCCGGTGATCCTGGCGGACTCCGACTGGCCCGCCTGGCTGGGCGAGGTTCCCGCAACCGAAGCCGAACTGCTGGCGCTGCTGCGTCCGTTCCCCGGCGGCAAGATGAAGCTGTGGCCGGTGGACAAACGGGTCGGCGATGTGCGCAATGATGACCCGGGCCTCGTCCGGGAGGCGCCCATCCCGCCGGCGAAGCCGGTGCAGAGCGAACTGTTTTGAGGAGATCGTCCCCGTGCAGCTGTTCATCGAGGTCGCCGGCTGGTCCGGGGCGGTGATCATTCTCCTGGCCTACGGCCTGCTCTCGGCGGACAGGCTCTCCAGCCGGTCCAGCGCCTACCAATGGCTGAACATCGTCGGCGCGGCCGGCTTCGTGATCAACAGCGGCGCGAAGGGCGCATATCCCTCGGCGGTGCTCAACCTGATCTGGATCGCCATCGGCGTGTTCGCGGTCATCCGCAACCGCGCGGCGGAGGGCGCCACGCGGTGATCGGCCTGCCATGAGTACGTTGGCATGAGTTCCTTGGATATGAGTTCCCTGGCCATGAGTTCCCTGGACGCCTTCGGCCTGTTCGCGGTCGCCTTCTGCCTGTTGTGCTACACCCTGGAGCCCAAGAGCCATTGGTACATCCTGGGTTTCACCCTGGGCTGTATCCTGGGATCGATCTACGGTTTCCTGCAGGGCGCCTGGCCGTTCGGCCTGGTGGAAGCGGTGTGGACGGTGATCGCCTTCCGCCGCTGGCTGGCGGCCCGCAAGGCGCCGGCTTAAAACAAAAAGGCCGGAGCTTGGCTCCGGCCTTTTCCAATCTCGGTATCCAACCGGCTAGCGGTTGGTGCGCTCGGACCGGGCGCGGCGGCGGCGCTGCTTGGCGCGGGCTTTCGCCTTGCGCTTGTTGCCGCGGGACTTCTGGGAAGCGGTCTTGGCCATGGGATTTCTCGTCATTGATGGAAAGTGCGGCCGGACAATACCCTGGGGATAACCCAAAAAGAAAGGGCTGTTGAGAAAATTCCCAACAGCCCTCCTTTTCAAGCCTTTAGGGCGGTTTTACATGCCCTTCGCGGCGATCGCCTTCTTGATCTCGGCGACCGCGTTCTGGGTGCGGAACGCGATGATTTCCTTGGCCAGCTTCTCGTTCTTGGCCTTGTCGGCGATCGAGACGCCGTTGATGGAGGCCTTGCCCGCGGCCACACGCTCTTTCCAGCGCACCGACTCAGGGTCCGTGTTGTACATGTTGAGCGTGATGATGATGTCGTCATGCATGCCTTCGTCGGCTTCGGGTCCCTTGATGTCGCCCTTGGCTTCGAAGTGCTTCTTGATCTCTTCGTAGTTGTAGTACTTGCCGATATGAGCAACGACGGTCGAGCCCTTCCATTCGGCGTTCAGCTTCTGGGCCACGGCCTGCTGGCCTTTCTGGTTGCCGCCGCTGTCGCCGATGAAGATGATGTTCTGGAAGCCGCCGATCTTGAAGCTGGTGGCGATTTCAGTGAGCAGCGCCTCGAAGGTGGCCTCGGACAGGCTGATGGTGCCGTTGGTGGTCATGTGGCCGGTGGGCGGATTGAAGCCGCCTTCCGGCACGAACGGCACGATCGGGGCGCACAGCGCGTCGCCCAGGGCCTTGGCGATGGCTTCGCAGTTGGAGCGCATGACGTAGACGTGCTTGCCGAGCGCCAGCCACGGGCCGTTGGGCTCCATGCCGGCGGTGGAGACGATGATGGTCTTCTTGCCGGCCTTCTGGGCGTCGCGCACGTCCATCCAGGTCATCTCTTCCAGCCACACGGTGCTGACCTTGGGCAGGGGGTTGGCCGCGTCTTTGCAGTTATAGGCGTTCTTGGCGCAATCGCCGCCGCCCATGGAGCGCGGGTCCTGCGCCGGGCGCGCCGGCCCCTCGGCGGCGATGACGGCGCCAAGAGAAACGGAAGCGATCGCGGCAACCCCGAAGGCCGCGGCGAGCAGTGCTGATTTTTTCATGGATAGTCCCTCCCCTGTTGAAGACCAGGCCGAGGTGCGTCCCAGCCGGCCGGGGAAGTATGAACCGGGAGCCGGAAGGCAATCAATCACGCTTTCGTCGGGCTTGCGTGTCCCGCGCAAACAACTGGCCCAAAACAGAAAAAGGAGAGGGGATTTCTCCCCTCTCCTTTCCGTGGTTGTTTTCGCCGGGGTCTTACCGGGCGATGTCGGCGGTCTTCGCCGGCTGATCCTTCTGCGGCGCCTTGCCGGGCGCGTCGTTGGACGCGACGGCGGCGTCGGGGTGCAGGATGAAGGCCTGCGAGAAGCGCACTTCCCAGGCACCCGAAATCGCCGTGTTGTGGCCGTCCTTATCGGGATAGGCGTCGGCGTTCTTGCGCAGGCTGCGGTATTCGGACGCCATCGGTTCCATGCCGTAGCTGCGGTGATGGGTCGACCAGTTCTGGCCCAGCGAGTTGTAGAAGCGCTCGATGTCGATGTAGCCCGCCATCAGGCCCGAGGCGCCTTCTTCCGAGAGCTTCAGGCGGACGCGCCAGTCGTGCACGTATTCCATCGGCACGCCGCGCGCCTGGGATTCAGGATAGGTCACGTCCGCCGGGGTCGTGGTCAGCACGCCGTCGACGATCTTGCCCTTCAGCTTGTAGATGAACTCTTTGCCCCAGCGCATGTCGACGCGCTGGGTGCCGCCGGAGGTATAAGCGCCGGTGGCGTCGATGGTGAGCGCATCCTTGCCGCGATAGAGCGTGACGGTCACGTCGGGGTCGTTGGCGAGGCTGTCGACGTCGGTGACTTCCAGCAGGAAGCGGTTGTAGTTGAACTTCTGCATGTATTCTTCGACGAAGTGCCGGTAGGAGCCGTCCGGGCCGCGGTAGCTGGCGACGCATCCAAGCACGCGATAGAGCTGGTTATCGATGCCCTTCTCGCCGTCGGGACCGGTGAAGTCCTTGGCGCCGACCTTGCCGTCGAGGTTGAGGCCCAGCGCGGTGTTGCCCGAGACTTCATGGAACACGAGCTTCGCGGACTCGGGTTCGGTGGTCGGATTCCAGATCTGGCCTTCGCGCTCCAGCTGGGTTTCCACGAAGGTGCGCTTGGTGCCGTCCTCGGGATACAGCGTCTTGAACTGTTCGCGCGGGCCGTCGTTGATGCCGTTCGGGCATTCCGCCTTGCCGTCGGCGCTCTGCCAGGTGGCGAAATTCTTGTTGGTCATGACGAAACCGATGGTGCGGTTCTTGAGCGCACCCTGTTCAGCGGAGGCAGAGGCGGCGCCGAACACAACACCCGCCGCCGCGATGAGCAAAGCCGACTTGTAGGTTTTCATTTCCATTGTCCTTTTTTCTGCCTGATCGGTCCGCCGGTCTTCAACCGGACTGCCGGCCGAAATCGTCACGCATCCAAAACGCCTTGTAGCCGTTACGGGCGCCGTTGAACTCGCCGTAGGTGTCGCACTCGATGTCGCCCGGCTTCTTGTCCTTGCCGCAATGATAGACCGGACGGCCGCGGTAGGCCCACACATAGAGGGCGCCCGCGTCCCCGGCCTTGGCGTATTTGCCGGTCTTGGGGTCGATGTAGACCGCGCTCCAGGTGTTGCCCACGGGCTGGGCGTCCTTAGCGGCGATCACATAAGGGAAGTTCTTGAGGCACAGGTCCGCGAGCCCACGGCCGCAGATGGCCAGGCGGTAGGCCTGGGGCGCGCCGGGGTGGTTGCAGGACAGCTGGTCCACGGCGTCGTCGTTGCAGTTGTAGTAGTAGACCGTGCGGCCGTCCTCGTTGCCCAGCACCTGGCCGGTGCGGTTGTCGTTCACATGCCAGCCCTTGGGCGCCGCCGGCGCCAGCTGGGTATAGACATTGTGCCAGCCGGGCACGTCGCCGCCCTGCACGCTGTAGGTCTTGTCGTCGGACAGGTGGGTGTAGACCGGCTTGCCGCGGAACACCCACTGCTTGGTGCCGGGCGAGATCTGGATGATGGTCCACTCGCCCTGGGGCTGCACGCTTTCGGGCGCCAGCACCGGCTGCCATTCGCGCTGGCAGGCGGCGTCGCACATCGACTTGGCGGCGGTGTCCTTGTCCCAGGTGTAGAGCGAGCGGCCGGTGTCGGCGGTGGCGATCAGGCGGCCGGTGGACATGGTGCGAACCCTGAACTGCGCCGGCAGGTTGGGCGTGGGGCCCGCGGGCTGGCGCACCGCGCCGTCCTCGGAGGTCTGTTCCTTGCGGGTGCCGCCGCGCACGTCGCCGATGCGCTGATCGAGGACCGAGGTGTAGAGGGCGTAGCTGTCATACGCCCACTGCTTCTTGCCGTCGGTGCGGGTGATGACGGTCCACTTGCCCACCGGCTTGGCGTCGTCCGCCGCCAGCACCGCCGGCCACACGTCGGCGCAGGACGGGCGGGTGGCGACTTCCGGAAGCTCGAGGCCGCCGGGATACGGGCTCATGAGGCCGGCGTTCACCGTCATCTTGGTGTTGTCGCAGGACGACTTGTTCTTCTGGTCGCCGGAATCGCCGTTACGCAAGCTGGTGATCGGCCAGTAGTAGAGCGTCTTGCCGTTGGCGTCGGCGAACACCGTGCCTTCGAGATCGACGTTCACCACCTGGAACCCCGGCGGCATCGGGTCCTTCACCCAATCCTCGAGCAGCACGCCCTTGCCGGGCTTCACCTGGGCTTGCGCGATCGCGGCGGCGCCCAAGAGGGCCACCGCGCAGACGCCCGCGACTTTCCAAACCTGTCTCATTGCTTCTCCCTCGAACACTTTATCTTCTGTCGCGTGCCCGGATGGAAAACCGGTCGGCGCTTTTCCCCGGACACGCGGCGCGATCAGACCAGCATCTCGCTGATTTCCTTGCTGGCCTGGTTGCTCTTGGTGCCCCAGGAATTGATGTCGAGGCCCATGGCCTTCATCGAGGTGTAGGACAGACGGGTCAGCTGGCCGCCCTTGCCGTCGATGTGCAGGCCGGTCTTGACCTTGCCGCCGGCCCTGCCGGCCGTGAACGCGGGCATTTCCTCCAGCGAGTGGACGCGCGCGTTGCTGACGTCGGTGTTGGCCTGGATCAGGACGTTGTCGATCAGGAGGCCGTCGCCTTCCTTCACCTTGGCGAAGGCGCCGATGAAGTACGCCAGGCTCTCGAACGAGCGGCGCACATACCACGAGGCGTTCGGCTGGTAGCCCAGCTTCTCGTCGCGCGGCTCTTCGTGGGTGCAGGTGTGGTGCGGCTTGTCGTAGCCGGGCTTGGTGGTGTTCGACGAGGCGTTGGAGAACGCCATGTTGAAGACGCGGGTCTGGTCGCAGGCCACGGCCATGACCAGGAGGTCGGTCATCATGTTGTGACGCGCCTGGACGAGTTCGGCCGAATTGCCGAGCCTGGCGTCTTCCTTGTAGCCCTTGCCGGGATGGCAGGCCGCCAGCGGCTCGGGCTTGGTGAGCTGCTGGTCGAACTGCTGCTCGAGGTGGCGCAGGCCAGTGAAGTACTGTTCGAGGCGCACCTTGTCCTCTGCCCCGACCTTCTTGTTCAATTCCTTGATCTGGTCGGAGACCGCCGACAGCGCGCTCTTGCGCACCATGACCTTGGGGCTCGGCGTGAACGTCGGCGCGTTGGGGTCCTGGAAGTCCGGTCCGAACAGGCGGGTGTAGAAGTTGAGCGGCGAGGCTTCCGACGGGTTCGGGGTGGTGGCGTTCTCGTAAGACACCACCGAGCGCACGTCGCCGGTGGCGGTGGCGGTCAGGCTCTTGAAGCGGGTGGTGCGGCCGATCTGGTTGGCGATGGTCACGTCCATGGACTCGCCCGGGGCCTGGTTGTTCAGGACCGGCGAGGCGCCGACGCGGGCCACGACCCAGCCGGTGTAATGGCAGAAGAAGGCGCCGTCACGATAGGCAATCAGGTTGGTGAAGACGTTGAAGTGCTTCTTCACGTCCTTCAGCGCTTCCATTTCTTCGGTGATTTCCCAGTTCGGACCGGTCTGCTTGGGCACGAAGATCGACTTGCTCATGCCCAGACCCCAGAACCAGGTGCCGAACCGCACCGGCAGCGGCTTGCCGTCGGCCAGCGCGTTGCCGTTGCCGTTCAGGAACACGTTCAGGAGGGGAAGCCCGACGGTGACGGCGCCACCGTTGAGCAGGCCACGGAGCACGCGGCGACGGTTGAGTTCGAACATGGCGTTCATCTCCCTTATTTCGAGACAGTTGCAGCGGCACCGGCATCGGCGGTCTTGGCGGCCGGCGGCGGCGTGACGAGCGAGAAAGCGTTCGACAGCGCGATGGCGCGCAGCAGCTCGGGCAGCTTGTACCCGGCTTCGGCGAACCGCGCGTTGAAGTAGTCGAGCGTGGCCTTGTTGTCGGTCGATCCCGGGCCGCCGGAACCGTAGGCATAGGCGCGGCGCACGACGCACTGCGGCAGGGCCGGATGGTCGTGCAGCACCTGGCCAAGTCCGGCCACGTCCTTGAACTGCTTGCCGTCGAGCACACCCG
The DNA here is from genome assembly GCA_041905795.1 of Rhodospirillaceae bacterium. Lineage (GTDB taxonomy): Bacteria > Pseudomonadota > Alphaproteobacteria > Rhodospirillales > Rhodospirillaceae > SHVO01. Next base: position 175,675 of record JAYRKL010000005.1, read on the forward strand.
ACGCGTCGATGGTCTGGCCGCGCTCGGCGTCGCGGTAGCGGCCGATGCCGTCGAAGTTCTCGAGCGCGAGCCCCATGGGATCCATGATCTTGTGGCATCCCGCACAGGCCGGATTCTTCTGGTGGAAGTTCAGGCGCTCGCGCGCGGTCTTGAAGGGCGAGTTGGGGTTTTCCACCGCCGAGAAATCGACGTTCGGCGGCGGCGGCGGCACCGGCTGGCACAGCAGCAGCTCGCGCAGCGCCTTCCCGCGCAGCGTCGGCGAGGTGCGGACCGGATGCGAATGCACCGTCAGGAAGCTCACCTGCGTGAGGATGCCGGCGCGCGGCACGTCGGCCGGGAACTCGTATTCCTGCCAGCCCGGAGACGCGGGCAATCCATAAAGCTGCGCCACGCCCGGCGAGATGAAGGTGCTGTGGGTGGTGAACAGGTCGCGATAGTCGGCCTTCTTCACGACCAGATGATTGACCACGGTGCGCAGGGTCTCCTCGCGAGCGTCCGCGGCCATCTGGCCGGTGAACTTGGGATACACCGCGGAATCCTTGGCCAGCGTGCTGAAGTCGTCGAAGCCGAACATGTCGTCGAAGAAGGCACGCACGCCGGTCTCCAGGCGCTTGCTGGCCAGCATGGTGGCGACGATCTTGGCGCGGCCCTTGGGGGTCTGGATGTCGCCGGTCTCGGCGGCTTTCAGCACTTCATCGTCGGGCGCCGCATTCCACAGGAACAGCGACAGGCGGGTGGCCAGCGAGAAGGCGTCCAGGCGTTCGCGGCCCGGGTGCGCCGGATCCGGTTCCGAATCCTCGGTGATGAAGATCGCGTTGGGGCTGACCAGCAGCGCCTCGAGCGCCACACCCAGGCCGGCGTAGAAGTCGTTCAGGCGGTCGGCGGCCTTGTTGGCTTCGGCGGTCAACGCCGAGACTTCGTCCTGGCGCATCGGCCGGCGGTACAGCAGGCGGCCCTTTTCCTTGATGAATGCGCCGGCGCAGGCGGCGTCGGATTTCTTCGGGTCGGCCGGCTTGCACTTGATCAGGAAGTTGCGGTGCGCCGGGTCCACCACCATGTTCGACACCACCACGGCGGCCTTCTGGTACAGCTCGAGCGAGGTGTTGGTGATGCCGGCCCGGCTCGATCCCAGCGCGAGCAGGCCGTCGGTGCGCTGCGCCGGCGGGAAGTGCGGCTCGGGGCGGACGTCGGGGCCGAACACATAGCCGATGGTGTTGAGGTACTGGGCCTCGGTCAGGATCCGCAGGCGCTTGGCGGTGCCGGTATCGCCGGGCTCCTGCACGGCCGAGGCTTTTGCCGCCGAGGCCTGGGCGACCGGCTTGGCGCCATTGCCGGATGGGCCTGAACAGGCGGTGATGGCGGTCGCCGCCAAAAGCGCCATGGCCGGAGAAAACACATGTCTTGCAAACGAACGCACTAGGGTAGTCCCTCCTCGATCATGCGGTAGGACGGCGCCAGCCCCCACAGCGCCCCACACCTGGCTGTCCAGCCATTTACTAATTTTATAGTAGCTTAAAATCAGAAGCTTTCACCATCGGCTTTATAGTTGTTCCAGGAAAGTGCGGCCTTGATCACGATCATTTGCAGGATCGAAAAACCGCGCCTGCCGCCTGCGCCGAGGCTCAGACAAGGAGAGAGATTGCCGCAGTCCGGCAACCTCTGTCACACGCTCGATGATGTCTAAAAAAATATTATACGGCAAAGCCTTGCCGCATATTCCTCATGTAGTACACGCGGCAGGCCGGTGACAGCCTGCCGCGTGGTCAGTCCTACATCTTGAAGCGCACGCCCAGGCGGAACGAACGGCCGTACACGTCGTAGATCCCCGGCTCGGTCATGGGCGCGTAGGCCACCCCGGACACGGCCACCGGCGGCGGGTCCCGATCGAACACGTTGTCGACGTTGAGGTAGACTTCGGCGCTGCGGTTGCCGTCCCTGAAGATCGAGTAGGCGATCGCAAGATCGTTCAAGTAGTACTTCGGCACATAACCCGAGTCGTAGGTCGTCAGGCCCGCGGGGACCGTCGTCGGGCACGTACCCGGCGCGCAGACGATCGAGTCGGCGTACATCTTGCCGCTGCTGACGTAGTGGATGTTCCAGTTCACCCGGATCGGATCGTTGCTGTAGTTGATGCTGAACTGTCCGTTCCAGTTGGGGGCCGGACGTCCCAAGGCGCCGCCGCCGCCAATCGTACCCGTTGATTCACTCAAGGTCAGACCCAGCGTCTTCAGACGGATGACGTGCGTCGCCACTAGGCGGAGAGTCAGGTCGCCGTTCAAAGATTCGTGGATGTTGGACAGCGAGGTGCGGTAGCTGGCCTCGACGTCCAACCCGCGCGCCCACAGGGTGTTGGAATTGACGGGGAAGACGTTGATCGTCTGCAGGACCCCGGCGGAGTCGCGATTGATCAAGGGGCAGTAAACCTGCACGCCGGCATAGCATTGCTGCAGAATGAACGTCGTGTTCGGGTTTGTGACCGCGCCGTTCAACTTGATGCTGTAATAGTCCACCGAGGTGCTGAAGCCCGGGAACCAATGGGGCTGATACACCGCCCCGATGCCGCTGGTGTCCGCCTTTTCGGGCTGGAGCGCGGTGTTGCCGCCCTGAATGCTGCCGAACTCGAAGGTCTGGTTGTTCTTGAAGGGGTCGGCGATGGCCCCGTGGCCCTGCTGGCCCGGCGCGAACAGGTCGTTGAGGTTCGGCGCGCGGATATCACGCGACTGGGTCAAACGAATCCGGAGATCATCGATCGGGTTATAGGTCAAGCCGGCCTTCCAGGTGACGACCGAGCCCGAGACCGAATAATCGGTCAGACGCACGGCGCCGTTGAAGTCGAGCGACTTCGCCCACACCGTATCCTTCGCCAGCGGGATAACCGTTTCCAGGTTGCCTTCGACCACGCTCTGTTCGACGTGGGGCCAGGAAATGTAGTTGGTCGAGTACCAGTTCTTGGCCTGGGCGATGGGATCGGCCTTGCCGTCGATGGTTTCCTTGCGCCACTCGATGGCCGCCGCGAGCGAGATCGGGCCAGCCCAATCCGAGAACGGCTCGCCGGAGACGTTGGCCGCCGCCGAGGTCAGCCCCTGGCGCTGGCTGTTGTGCGGATGGTTGGGCATGGCCGTGATGTAGTTGATCGCGGCCTGCGAATTCGGATCGGTGCCGATCAGATTGTACGGCACGCAGCCGTTGGTCGGGTTGGTGAGGGTCGAGCGGCAGACGATGGAGCCGTTGGGTGCCCGCACCGCGTCGATGGCCAGGGCAAAGTTGGGCGGCGACACCTGAATCGGAGAATTCAGATCGAGCTTGATGAGCCCTTTCTGCGCGTAAGCGTCGAACTTCCACTTGGTGTCGAAAGCATCGAAGCTGCCCTTGCCGCCAACGGTATAGATGAAGCTGTTGCGCTGGTTCGCGGCGGTATACTCCGGAACGTCGTGCAGCGCCTTGCCGAGAGCCAGTCCGGTCAGTTTCAACGCCTGGGCCTGCGCCACCACCGACGGCGGCAGGTACGGGTTGTCCAGCTTCACGGTGATGTTGCTGCCGAGATAGTAGGTCCAGGCGACGCTGTTCGTATTGTTGACGGTGCCATAGTTGTAATCGGCGTACACCGTCAGGTTATCGGTCACGTCATAGCTGGCGTGGCTGTAAAGGTGCTTGTCGATGATGCCGGCCGACAGGCTGTTGGCGCCCTGCTCGGTGGCCTTGGCCCAATCGCCGCCGACGGTGAACGAACTGGTGGTGATGGAGCCGAAGTTGAAATTGTACGGCACGCCGCCGGCGCCGAAGGTGATGCCCTTCAGCGGGCCGCTGAAGATCACGCCGCCGGGGCTTGCCGCCCACAATCCGGACTGGAACCGCAGCAAGGTCTGCGGGTTGGTCAGGCTCTGGCCCGCGCCGGTGCCGTAGGCGGGGTTGGCGACCTGCATGTAGCCGGCCTGGTTCCAGTCGCGGGTGTCGCCGTTCATATCGGCCTGATAGCCGTAATCGGCGCTGATCAGGAAATGGCCGCGGCCGCTCGCGAACGGCGTACCGCCCGCCGCGGCGATTTTATACTGGCGATGGTCGCCACGGCCGGTCACGCCGCCCATGACGTTGCCCTTCATGCCGGTGAACTCGCTGTCGAGCACGAAGTTGACGACGCCCGAGACCGCGTCCGAACCGTAGACCGCGGACGCGCCGCCGGTCACCACGTCGACACGGGAGATCAGAAGGTCGGGGAAGAGCTTCGCGTCGGTGCCGCCCGAGACGAAGATGTTCGGGAAGCGCCGGCCGTCGAGCAGCACCAGGGTGCGGTTGACGCCCAGGCCGCGCAGGTTGAGCGTGCTGGCGCCGCCGGTGCCGGTGGAGATGTTGGAGTTGCTGGTGTTGAGGTTGACGTTGCCCGAGAACGCCGGCAGGTACGAAATGGCGTCGAACACGTTGGGCTTCGCGGCCTGCTCGAGCTGCTCGGAGCCGACCACCGTCACCGGGGTCGGGGCTTCGTAGCCGTCGCGCACGATGCGCGAACCGGTGATGACGACTTCTTCGACCGCGGGGGCCTGAGAGTCCTGAGGCACCGGCGTCTGGGCCTGGGCCGGGACGAGGCTGGCCGCCAGGGCCAGGCTGCTCGCGGACGACAGCGCCAGCGCTCTCGCCGAGCGGCGCGCGGACAGACGGATGGCTTCGCCAATGAACGACATAATGATTCTCCCCCTATGGGCAGCCGCCGGATCCCCCCGCGGCCGCGATAACGCGAAAAAAAGGCCCTTTTCCCGGGGCCTTTTTGAGCTTGCGTCCTCCCGGACGCCAGCGACGGCACGCGCCGTTACGGTTGGATACTAAGAGAATTTCGAAATGGGAAGAAAAAACATTCAGGAATTTGCGCCCGCCGGCACGGAATATGGCCATGCGTGGCATGAATGCATCGCAGCGGATGCCGGGTAGGTGGCTAGAATTGTAAGGTTCATGCGGCGGGAAGTGTCCCGTTCCAAAGAAAAGGCGATAGCTCCGGCCAGCCCCTATCCAGACGGGCACCAGCGGCTGTGTGCGGCGCAATAGTTGCAGTATACCTGGGACATCGGCATACCCGGGACATAGGCTCTGGCGGACCTTTCCAGGACACCGGATTATGGCTTGAGCGTGATCACCTCGTCGCCCAGTTCGTTGCGATCCCCGGCCTCGTAAGGGAAAACCGTGGCCGCGGTCTTGGCCGCCGCGCCGATACCGCTCACAACCGCCTGCGTGAGTCGCCCCTGACGCAGGTCCGCGGTCATGGCCGCCACCACCGTGTCCCAGGCGCCGTCGCCGACCTTGGCGGCGAAGCCCGCGTCGGGGACGATCTCCACATGGCGCTCCCGGAGCGCGACAAAGATCAGGATGCCGCTGGCCTTGGCGGTGCGGCCCGCCACACGTTCGGCGAATTCAAGATAGGCGAGGCCGCGTGCGGCGCGGGTCTTGGCCGCCGCCGGCACCAGGGCCAGGCCCGCCGGCGTGAAACTCAACAGCAGCCACAGCAGGAACCCGAAGCCGCCGCCCGCCGCGAAAGCAAAGCGCACATGGCTGTCGGGCAGCAGCAGCGCCAGGAGGCCCATGGTAACCAGCGCGCCGACCGCCGCCCACAAGGCCGGATAGACCGCGTAATTCTCGCTGACATCGGTGACCGCGATCACGATCTCGGCGCCGGTCTCTTTTTCCGCCGCGGCGATGGCGCCGCGCACGAGTGTGGTGTCGAGTTTCTCTACCATTTGCCGGACGCGCCTCCGCCGCCGAAGGATCCGCCGCCGCCGCTGAAACCGCCGCCCCCACCGCCGAAACCGCCGCCGCGCCAGATGGTGGGGCCGCCGAGCATCACGCCCGGCAGATACCGGCGCCGGCCGCGGGTGAGCAGCAGGAAGACGATGAAAATGACGATCAGCGCCACCGGCGGGATCTCGCCGGGATCTTCGCGGTGGCTCACGCGCCCCTTGGCGGGCTGTACCGGTGCGTCACCGCGCAGAGTGCCGAGGATCGCGTCGGTCCCGGCGACGATCCCCGCTTCCATGCGGCCGGCGCGGAACTCCGGGATGATGCGCCGCTCGATGATCGCACGGCTGAGGGCATCGGTGAGTGTGCCTTCGAGACCGTAGCCCACTTCGATGCGCACTTCGCGCTCCGCCGGCGCCACCAGCAGGATGGCGCCGGTGTTCTTGTCTTTCTCGCCGATGCCCCAGGCACGGCCCAGCTGATAGCCGTAGTCCGCGATCTCGCGGCCTTGCAGCGAAGCCACGGTCGCCACAACCACCTGCTGATGCGTCGCGGCGTCGTGGTCGGCGAGTTTCTGACTGAGAGCCTGCACCGCCGCCGGCGACAGCACATGGGCCTGGTCCACCACCCTGCCCGTCAGCGGCGGAAAAGAAATCTCCGCTGCCCATGCTTTCTCAAACGGGACATTTACCGTCCATAGCAGCGCCAACAGGACGGCGAGCAGGCGCATCAGAATTTAACTTTGGGCGCCGCCTGCGCTTCCTCGGTCGCGGTGAAACTCTCCTTCACCTTGGCGTCGGGGTAGATCACCGCCGCTACCCAGCGGCCGGGGATGGTGCGCAGCTGGGTGTTATAGCGCTGCACCGCGTCGATGTAGTCCTTGCGCGCCACGGTGATGCGGTTCTCGGTGCCTTCCAGCTGCGACTGCAGGGCCAGGAACGCCTGGTCGGACTTGAGATTGGGGTACTGCTCGGCCACCACCAACAGGCGGCCAAGAGCGCCGGTGAGTTGGCCCTGCGCCTGCTGATACTGTTTGAAGGCTTCCGGGTTCTGGGTGATGTCGGCGGGCAACTGCACCGAGGTCGCCTTGGCCCGCGCCTCGATCACGGCGGTCAGGGTTTCCCGCTCCTGGGTGGCATACCCCTTCACGGTCTCCACCAGGTTCGGCACCAGGTCGGCGCGGCGCTGATACTGGTTCTGCACCTGGCTCCAAGCAGCCTTCACCTGTTCATCGAGCTTCGGCACCTCGTTGACGCCGCAGCCTGAAAGCGCAACTGCCGTAACAAGAATGACAAGAAAGCGACGCATGGGAGCACCCCCTCACCTGATGTGACCGCACCTATAAGTAGGGTGCCCCGTCCCGCCCCTCAAGTGGCCTTAACTATTTGGCGGCGATCTGTTTGGCGGCTTCGGCGTAGGCAGCGGTCAGTTCGGCCTGCAAGGTTCCTTCAGTCACCTGTTTGCCGGCGGCCTTCAGGTCGGCGCGGACCTTGCCCAGCATGTCCTCGTCGCCCGACTTCTCAAAATTGGCGGCCACCACCTCGGCGGCATAGGCCTCGGCGTCGCCGCGGCCCAACTGCTTCGCCACCCACAGGCCGAACACTCTGTCGCGGCGCGCCAGCACCCTGAACTTCTGTTCCTCGTCGTGCTGGAACTTGGTTTCAAACCCGCGCTCACGGCTGTTGAAGGCGTCGTTCATGGAGGAACCTCTGTCGGAAATGGAAACTGCCGCACCTTATATGGGGGCGGCAGTTGCCCGGATAAAGAGGCCGTGAAGTTATTGGACGGCGTACTGCTTGACGATGTCGTACATGAAGTCGCGGCCGTCATAGAGCGACTTGACGCGGACGCGTTCGTTCAGGCCATGGACGCCGTTGCCGTCGGGGTCGCCGAAGATGCCGCTGACGCCATAGGTCGGAATCCCGACCGCCGACAGGAAGGCGCCGTCGGTGGCACCGGCCTGCAGCACCGGAATGATGGGCACGCCCGGCCACAGCTTGGCCGCCGCGGTCTCGATCGGCTTCATGATCTCGGGGGTGAGCGGCGGCGGGCCTTTGGTGATTTCGCTGCGCGGCGACGCGGCGGTGATCTTGACCTTGGGATTGCCGATCACTTCCGCCAGTCTCTCGCGCACCTGCTGCACCGAGGTTCCCGGGAAGATGCGGCAATTGACGTTGGCCGAGGCGCGCTGCGGCAGCGCGTTGGTGGCGTGCCCGGCGTCGAGCATGGTGGCGACGCAGGTGGTGCGCAGCATGCCGTTATATCCGGGGTCGCTGGTGACAAGGGCGGCGGCCTTGGCGTCCTTGCCGTCCTTGGCCAGCGCCGCCATGGCCGCGCCCATCTCGCCGCCCACCAGCGGCGACATCCGTGTCAGGAAGGTGCGCGAGGCGTCGGTGTATTCCAGGGGCCAGTCGGTCTGGCCGATCCTGGACAGCGCCGCCGCCAGTTCATAGATCGCGTTGTCCTTGGTGGGACGGGAGGAATGGCCGCCGGGGTTGGTGACTTCCAGTTTGTAGTCCTGGGGGAATTTCTCGCCGGCCTGGATATTGAGGGCTATTGGTTTGCCTTTCTCGTCCAGCCGCCCGCCCGCGCCTTCGTTGAGCGCGAAGGCGGCGTCGATCAGGTCGCGCTTTTCCTTGGACAGCCAGCCGGCGCCGTTAAAGGCGCTGGAGGTCTCTTCGCCGCAGGTCAGCGCCATCTTGATGTCGCGCTTGGGCTTGAAGCCTTCCTGCTTGAGGCGGATCAGGGTGTCCACCCAAACAGCCGCCTGAGCCTTATCGTCGCTGGCGCCGCGGGCGTAGAAGTAGCCGCCCTCCTCGATCAGGGTGAACGGATCGCGCGTCCAGTCCTCGCGCTTGGCTTCCACCACATCCACATGGGCCAAGAGAAGCATGGGCTTGCTGCCGCCCGAGCCTCTAAGGATGGCGAACAGTCCGCCTTCCTTCGGTTTGCCGGGCGCGGTGAACACCTGGACGTCCGCGTCCGCATAACCGGCCGCCTTCAGGCGCGCCCCCATCTTCTGCGCCGCCACGGTGCAATCGCCCGCGGACAGGGTGGTGTTGGTCTCCACCAGTTCCTTATAAAGCTCGCGGAATTTCACCTGGTCGGGCCGCGGCCCTTCCGCCGCCAGAGCGGTCGTGGCGAGCACCGCAGCCGCGACGCCGAGCGGAAAAATGCGCTTGGTCATGCCGTTAACTCCTGTCCCGTGAGACGTCATGCAGACAGCGTGCACCGATTCCGGCGGACCCGCCAAGGGCCTGTTTGGCCGGGCACACCCCGGCTGCACCGCCGAGACGAAGATCCAGGACGCCATGCTCCGCGCCGTCCTTAAAGAGCGGGAGGAACAGGCCGAAAAAAGGAACGGCCCTTCTTAAAATGTTTCACGTGAAACAGTTTAAGCAAGGGCCGTTTTTCGTGCTTTTCACCGGTGGCGACCGGAACGCGCGCTTGCCGCGCTCCGGTCGCCGGCCGTGACTTACATCTTGAAGCGCACGCCCATGCGGAACGAGCGGCCGTAGACGTCGAACAGCGAGGCGTTGGTCTGCGGGCCGTAAGCATTCCCGGTCTGCGCAATCGCCGGCGGATCGCGGTCGAACAGGTTGTCGATGTTGAAGTACAGCTCGGCGTTGCTCGTCCCTTCCTTATAGAGCGAGTAGCCAATCGACATATCGGTCTTGTAGTAGGCGTCGACGTGATTCTTCTCGATCGTCTGCACGCCCGCGGGAACCGGGTTCGGGCAGCTGCCGGCGGCGCACTCGATCATGTCGCGGTACATCTTGCCGCCGCTGATGTACTGCTCGTTGAAGGTCACGCGGATGGGATCGTTGCTGTAGGTGATGTTCAACGAACCGTTCCACGGCGGCGCGTTGTCATTGATCGAGCCCGTCGAGATGCTCAAAGCCTGGTCGAGCTGCTTATAGGCCAGGTTGCGCGTCGCCACGAGGCGGATGGCAAGAGTGCCGTCCCAGGACTCGTTGATGGCGGAGAGCGACGTGCGGTAGCTGGCCTCGATATCGAACCCACGCACCCACAGGGTGGCGGCGTTAACCGGTTTGGTGTCGATCTCGAGCAGGGTCCCCGAGGCATCGCGGATGATGTAGGGGCAGTACAGCGTCACACCGGCATAGCACTGGGTCATGATGGTGGTCGCGTTCGGCGACGAAATCGCGCCCTTCAGGCGAATGTCGTAGTAGTCGAACGACGTGCTGAAGCCGGGGAACCAGCCCGGCTGATAGACCACGCCGAGACCGGTGGTGTCGGCCTTTTCGGGTACGAGCGCGGTGTTGCCCAAAGAAGCACTGTTGTAGGGCGCCGTGATGTTGCCCTTGAACGGATCGGTGATGCTGCCGTGCCCGAGCACGCCCGGCGCGAACAGGTCGTTGAGGTTCGGCGCGCGGATGTCCCGCGACTGGGTGACACGGAAGCGCAGGTCGTCGATCGGGTTATAGGTCGCACCCGCCTTCCAGGTGACGACGGTGCCCGAGATATTGTAGTCGGTCAGACGCACGGCGCCGTTGAAGTCCAAAGACTTCGCCCACGCCGTATCCTTGGCCAGCGGCACCACGGTTTCGAGGCTGCCTTCGGCGGCGCTGAAGGCGGCGTACGGCCAAGTGGTGTAGTTGGTCGAGAAATACCCCTTGGCGAAGCCGACCGGGTCGGCATTCCCGACGATGGACTTCCTGCGCCATTCGGCGCCCGCCGCCACGGACACGGGACCGGCCCACGACGAGAACGGCTCGCCGGAGATGTTGAACGCCGTCGAGGTCTCGCCGTACTGCTGGCTGTTGTGCGGATGCTGGCCGAGATAGGCGCCGGTGACGTAATCCTTCGCGGCCTGCGAATTGCTGTCCAAGCCGAAGACATTATACGGCACGCAACCGGTATTCGCATTGGTGAGGGCAATGCGGCAGACGATCGAACCGTTCGCGGCCCGCACGGCGTCGGTGGCGTTGAGGACGAGTTGGAGCTGCGACTGATACGGAGAATTGTTGTCGAGCTTCATCAGCCCGCGCTGCACGTAAAAATCCCACTTCCAGCGGGTGTCGAAGGCGTCGATGCCGCCGTTGGCGCCCAAGGTATAGACGTAGCTGTTGCGGTTGTTCGCGCCCGCGAACTCGCCAAGGTCGGCGAGCTGCTTACCGATCGAGAGCTGGGTCAGCTTCAACGCCGTGGCTTGCGCCGCCACCGAGGCCGGGATGAACGGGTTGTCGGTCTTGATGACGAAATTGCCGAGATAGTAGGTGTTGGCGACTTTGTTGGTGGAGCTGACGATGCCGTAGTTGTATTGGGCGAACACCTTGATGTCGTCGGTGATCTCGTAGCTCACATTCGTGAAGAGATGCTTGTCGATGACGCCGGCCGACAGGCTGTTCTGACCCTGCATGGTGGCCTGCTGCCAGCCGCCGCCGACGTTATACGAACCGCTCGTCAAATCGCCGTAGTTATAGTTAAAGGGCGTGCCGCCGGGCCCGAAGGCGATGCCCTTCAGCGGGCCGCTGGCGATGATGCCGCCGGCATAGGACGACCACAGGCCGACGTTCTTGCGGATGATCAGCTGCGGATTGGTCAGGCTCTGGCCGGCGCCGCTGCCGTAGGCGGGGTTGGAAAAGTAGAAGAAGCCCTGCTGGTTCCAGTCGCGCGCGTTACCATCCATGTCCTGCTGATAACCGTAATCGGCGGCGATCACGAAGTGGCCGCGGCCTTCGGCGAAGGTCGTTCCGCCCGCGACGCCGACCTTATACTGGCGGTGATCGCCGCGGCCGGTGACGCCGGTCATGACGTTGCCCTTCAGGCCGACGAAATCGGTGTCGAGGATGAAGTTGACCACGCCGGCCACGGCATCGGAGCCGTAGACCGCGGAGGCGCCGCCGGTCACCACGTCGACGCGGCTGACGAGCAGATCGGGGAACAGCTTCGCATCGGTACCACCGGTCGCAAAGGTGTCCGGGAAGCGCCGGCCGTCCAGCAGCACCAGGGTGCGGTTGGGACCCATGCGGCGCAGGTTGAGCGTGCTCTGACCGCCGGTGCCGACGGTGATGTTGACGTTGGACGAGGTGATGTTGGTGTTGCCGGCGAACGCCGGCATGGTGGCGATGGCGTCGAACACGTTCGGCTTCGCCGCGGCTTCGATCTGCTCGGGACCGACGACGGTCACCGGCGTCGGCGCTTCGTAGCCGTCGCGAATGATGCGCGAACCGGTGACGATGACTTCTTCCACGGCAGGCGCCTGCGCAGCCTGCGGGGCCGGGGTCTGGGCGTAGGCCGGAACCAGGCCGGCAGCCAGCGCGACAGCGCTCGCGGATGACAGCGCCAGCGACTTGGCGGCCCGGCGGGCGGACACACGGCGGGCATGAGCGATAAAGGACATAATGTAATTCTCCCCAAGGCCGCGGAGTCCAATCCCCGCGGGCATGAACAATACGAAAGCCCTTATCAGGGCCTTTTTGAGAGTGGGTCACCTTTTAAGAGTGATTCACCCTGGACTCTACTCACAGTAGATTGAAGCTACAGGATAATAGGGGAAAAATTATTGCGCTGTCTTGGGTATTTTCAACTAATTGTTATGGGCAAATAAGCCGACAAAGCCACGATATTTTCTTTCCTGAAGCTTTCATTTGATGTTTTGCCCCGCCGTAGCGCCCTGCCCGGACGCGCGGCTAGAGCATTTTCCGATGAAGTGGATGCCGGTTCATCGCAGAAAATGCGACCAAACCAAAAAGATTAGTGCATGGTCCGGTTCCGCCAGAATGTCCGCAGGTTCGGCGGCGCGTTTTGCTGGACTTGAAGATTTCCCTGCTTGGCGATGCGCAGAAGCTCGTCCTTGAGGCCCAGTTTCTGGCAGACGACCATCAGCGCCTGGGCGCCGTCGGGCGGCATCGTCCCCTCCAGCCCCACGCCCCCCGCCGCCAGCATGCGGATGGTGTCGGCGATGACCGGCAGCGGCGAGCGCCAGGTCACCGGCGCGGTCACGCCGAAGCCGGGATCAACCGTCACCACGCCGTGCCACCACTGCGGCGGAATGTAGAGCGCGTCGCCTTCGTTCACGTCCGCCGCGATCCAGACATGGCCGGTGTTATCGAAGCCGTCGAACGCCGACGGGTCGGTGTAATAGGCCTCGCGCACGAACAGGTTGCGGATCGCATGCGGGCGCGGGCTTTGGACATGCAGGAGTCCCACCCGCTTGCGGCCGATCACCTGGCACATCAAGGTTTCATCCAGGGGATGGTAGTGCCAGGTGGTCGCGGCGTTGCGGAACAGGAAGTAGCGGATGTCGTGATAATAGAATGACGGCTCCGGCGGCCCCGTGAAAAACCGGAACCCGCCGATGTCCGGCAGGAGTTCGATCGGCTGGGCGGTGCCGACGAAGCCCATCGCCGTCTCCGGCGCGTGCAGGAAGTCGATGGCCTCGGCGAAGCTCAGTTCGCGCTTGCCGGTCTCGTTGACGGCGGTGACGTTCAGATACTCGTGCGGATAGGCAAAGACCCGGTGTTGCCCGGACTGCCGTTTCAGGTAGTCCTTGTCGCGCCATTTCGTGCGCGCCGGCCAATGCGCCACCGCCCCTCGGATCACCACCGGACGGCTGTGCGCCACATAGTCGGACAGGAAAGTGGTCTCGCTCAGGTCCTCGGCGCGGATTTCCGCCACCGGAACCGCGGTCCGCATGGGCGGGACGTGCGCGAAGGTTGCATCGGGCATGGCCGCTTATCGCCCTTTTTCACGCCGGCCCTCAACTCCTTTTGGAAGAAGGCCCCCCTTGGGAAGAAAGCCGGCGCGAGGGTGTGTCAGAACCGCACCCGCCCCTGCACGCCGAAGGTCCGGCCCTTGGAGCGGAAGGCGTAGTCGGAGTTGGCGCCGAACAGCGAACCCGCCAGCGGGGTGTCGCCGCCGAACAGCAGGATGCGCTTGTCGGTGAGGTTATGCGCGACCACCGCCACCTGCCACAGGCCGGTCGCGGGGCCGAAGCCCATGCGGGCGTTGAGCGTGGCGTAAGCCGGCTGCACCAGGTCCGGGTCCAGGGTCGCCGAGGCGAAGTACTTGGAGGTGAAGAACATGTCCACGGAGCCGTCGACCCTATAGTTGTCGAGCACCGGGAAATTGGCCTCGGCGGCGATGGTGCCCTGGGTCTTGGAGACCATCTGATTGGTCTTGCCGCTGTAGTCGCAGAGGTCGAGGGTGCCGTTGCCGTCCAGGTCGACGTTGGCCGCCTGGCCGAAGTAGCACTGGCCGTTCCTGAAGCTGTTGAACTTGAAATCGGTGATGGCGAGGTCGCCCGAGAGGGCGAAGTTGCGGGTCAGGCGCCAGCGGCCCGAGGCCTCGATGCCCTCGGAGCGGGAACTGGCGGCGTTGCCGACGTTGAAACCGAGGGTGCCGTCGAACACCGAGATCTGCAGGTTGTCGAACTTGGTGTAATAGGCGCCGATGTTGAATTCCACATGACCGTCGGCCAGCACGGTCTTGGCGCCGATTTCATAGTTCATGGCTTTCTCGTCCTTGAACTCGAAGGACGCCGCCATGGTCGGGGATACCCCTCTATTGTTGGCGCGGAAGTCGAAGCCGCCGCTCTTATAGCCGCGCGACCAGCTGGCGTAGAGCATCACGTTGTCGTCCGGCTTGTAGATCAGCTTCAGGTCGGGCGAGAACCGGGTCTCCTTGCGGGCCGCCGAGACCGGCAGCGACCCGAGCTGCGAGATGAAGGCTGCGCCCGTGGGCCCCAAGGCCGAGAGATTGGTGGAGGTAATGCGGAACACGTTGGCATAGACGACCGCCGCCGCGGCCTGGGCCGCCGGCAGCGGCCCGCCTGCGCCGTTCTGGATCGACAGGCTGCGGCTGCCGTCTTTGTCCTCCTGGCTCAAGCGCCCGCCGATCTGGATCTCGAACAGGCTCATGGGCCGCACGTTCACCTGGCCGAACGCGGCGTACATCTTGTCGTTGACCAGGGCCACGCGCGCCGCCTGGGTGTTGGTGAGCAAGGTGCCGGCGCCGGCCTGACGCGAATTCACCAGCGGGATCAGCACCGACCCCGGCTGCACGGCGATGTAGTCGGAATAGTCGTGCTTGGAACTCTGGTAGTAGACGCCGGCGACGAAGTCGTAGAACTCCGCCACCGGTGACGTCAGGCGGAACTCCTGGCTGAACTGGCGGTATTTCTCGGCCAGGCCGGCCATGAACAGGTTGGCGCCGGTGTAGTCGCAGTCGCACAGTTCCTTGTAGCGCAGGCCGGTGAAGGCCGAGCTGGACTTCAGTTCGAAGTCGCCCAGCTTCCAGGCCAGGTTGAACAGGTAGGTCTGCTGGTCGTTGTCGCTGGAATCGCCGTTGGAGCTGCGCTGGTCGTCGAGGGTATTGTTGAGCACCGAGGTGCCGGCGCCCAGGCCCACCAGGATCTGGCTGTAGGTGCGGGTCGCGAACGGGCCGGCGGCGACGGGCCGTTCGTTCTCGATCTCGATCTGGCGGCCGACGGAATCGAACTTGTTGTATTCGATCTTGAGGCTGGCCATCAGGTTGTCGGTGACGTCCACTTCGGCGGTGGCGCGGCCGGTATAGTCGCGGTGGCGCGGTTCATCGCGATTGAGCGTCAGGTTGCGGACATAGCCGTCCGAACCGCGGTAGCGTCCCGCCACGCGCACCCGCACGCGGTCGCCCACCGGGCCCGACAGCGCGCCTTCGAGCACATTCTCGTTCTCCTCGAACTCATGGCTGGCGTTGGCGTAGCCCTCGAAGTTGTTAGTGGGCCGCGCCGTGGTGATGCTGAGGGCACCCGCCACCGAGTTCTTGCCGAACAAAATAATCTGGGGGCCGCGCAGCACCTCGATGCGGCCGATGTCCAGGAACGGCATGCGGGTCTGCTGGGCGCGCGGATAGCTCACCCCATCGACGTAATAGCCGACCGACTGCTCGAAGGCCTGGTTGATGCCCGAGCCGATGCCGCGGACGAAGATATTGGTGCTGATGCCGGTCTCGGTCATGCTGAAGTTGGGCACCAGGTACTGGAGGTCCTCGGCCTTGCCGATGTTGGCGTCCTGGAGCTTCTCGCCCGAAACCACCTCGAGGGAAATCGGCGTCTCCTGGCTGCTGCCTTCGCGCGACTGGGCGGTGACGACGATCTCCTCGATCTTGTCGGTGTCCACGGCGGCGGCCTGCGGCGTCTGGGCGGCGGCGGGCAGCGCCGCGGCGACGGACAACAGCAGGGCGGCTTTGAATGAAATGGACTTGGTCATGGCATCGCTCCTTCCCCTCGTGATGCTGGCCCATCGTGATGCAGGCCCCTCGTGATGCAAGAGCAGCGGACACGCGGCACGGGCAGTTCCGGCCCCGCCGTCGCGCCCCTCCCCTTTGGAATGACTAGAAACCGGATTTGCGGGGCTGTCCATCGCCTTGGAGGATGGAATCCATCCAAGACCGATCACGAGAGCGTTTATGAACAAGCCCCGGATTATCGTGCACCGCACCTAAAACGCGGCGGCGTTCACCCGTCCCGCTCCACCAGCCGAATCAGGCGCGCCTGATCAGGGGGTCCGGAGATTTCCCGGCATGGCCGCGCCGTGCGGCGCGAGCCGGCTGAAGATCCACTGTTCGGCGGCGGCGGCGCTGGCGAAACCCTTGATGAACTCGGGCAGCCGGCCCGGCTTCACAACTTCCACTTCGAACGCATCGGATGCGCGCTCCCGCACAAAATAGGCGGTGCCGTCGGGACCCATGGCCATATTCATTCTCCCTGCTGTCGACGCGCGAGGCAGCCGATCCGCCCCGTCCTCCAGAGGCTAGGAGCGCGGGCGCACCGCGGCGTTGACCGCAATCAAGGGCCTCTTCCGGGGCGGGTCCATGATGGATGGATTGCCTGGGGCCGGCGGCTCTGGTCAGGGCGCGGTTTTGGAGCCGGGCCGGAGGGTGCGATTCAATATCAACGCCGAGAGTTTCCGGTAGTCCCGGTTGAAATGATGATCGCCCGGCAAAACCGCTGCATCGATCCCGAGCGTCGGGCACGGGTCATCGGTGTCCTCGCCGGCCTGAACGCAGACGACCGAGGCGCCGCGCACCTGCTTGATCGCCGGCGCCGTGGGCACCGCCTCGCGCGACTCAACCCCGACCCATCCGCCGACGGTGATCTCGAACGAGGCTTCGGCGCTCAATCCGAGCAGTACCAGATGCGAAACCTTGGCCCTGGCGGCAGTGGAGAGATCCGGCCACAGGAACGGCAGGATGTCCGCCCCGAAGGAATAGCCGATCAGCACCACGCGGTGGCGGTTCCAGGCGGCGGTGTAGTGATCGATGACCCGTTCCAGGTCGGCGGCGGCCTCCACCGGCTCCTTCCTGCGCCAGAAATATTTGAGGGAGTCGAGTCCGACCACGGCAACGCCGCGCTTGGACAGTTCCTCGCCCACCTGCCGGTCGATGTCGGCCCAGCCGCCGTCGCCGGAGACGATGATCGCCAGACGGTCTTCGCCTTTGGCGGCCTTCCCCTCCGCCGGCAGTTCCACCAGCGGCAGGTCCAACTCGCCGTCCTCCGCGCGCTCGGCCACCGTGCCCATCACCTGGCTCACCACCGCCGATGCCAAGTCCACCGCGCCGCCGGCCGGCGTGATGGCGCGGGCGTCGGCGAACCCGCCGAGAGTCCGATCCACGTCGGCGGCGGTGCAGCGGCTGGTGTCGGGGACGGCGATGATCGGGACATCCACCGCCGTCGCCGTGGCGGCGGACGATACCGCGCAGGCCGGACGCGCCGCCGGCGCGGTCGGGCAATAGTTGAACGCCACCACCGCCCGCGCCTCCACCGCGCCCGGATCGGCGGCGAAAGCCATGGCGCTGTCGCCGTCGAGGCCGAGCAGCACCGGCGCGGACGGCGCGGGACGGCCCCGGCGCGCGGCAAAGTCCTGGGCCGCTTTCACGGCTTGCGCCACCAGGGCGCCGCAGGATTGAGCCGTGTCGGAGGGTGCCACCATCACCAAACGATCGGGCCAGGCCAGCGCCTTGGCCATGGTCTCGGCGCCGCCCTGGCCGTCATCGCCGGTGATCACAATCAGGTCGCTCGCTTTGGCATCGAACCAGAACGCCTCGCCGGACGTTGTGGCGTTCATGGCAATGCGGGCGCGTTTGATCTCCGGGTCACCGCACCCGGCGAGCAGCAAGCACGACAGGCCGAGCACGAGTGGCGAAAAGCGCATTATCCGAAGCGGATGGTTCCAAACGATCACGCCGGACATTATAAGCGTGTGCACGTCAAAAAATCCTCATGAGCGACGCCGTCCTTAAATCCCCCGCTCCGCTGACCGCCCTCAAACGCCTGTTGCCGCTGGTGGGTGTGGCGGTGTTCGCCGCCGCCATCTGGCTCCTGGAACGGGAACTGGGCGGGGATCGCCTCGCCGACGCCGTCGCTTACGCCCGCAAGCTGCCGTCGTCCGCCGTGGCGCTGGCGGCGGTGTTCACGCTGCTCTCTTATATGGCGTTGGCGGCCTACGATTTCCTGGCGGTGCGCTACGCTGGCGCGGCCTTGCCGGCCGCGACCGTCCTCAAGACCGCCTTCACCGCCAGCGCCGTGGGACACAGCCTGGGTTTCGCCGCCCTTACCGGCGGCTCCATCCGCTATCGCTTCTATACCGCCGCCGGCCTGTCGGGATTCCAGATCACCACCGCCGTCACGTTCCTGGCGCTAAGCTTTCCCTTGAGCATCACCTTCCTGGGCGGCCTGGCGCTGATGGTCCAGCCGGAGATTCTGGGGCACACCCTCGACGTCCCCGACATTTTCGCCCGCGGGCTTGGCATGATCCTCGCCCTGCCCATGGCGGTCCTGCTCGCGGCAAGCGCTCTGCGGATCGCCGTCCTGCCGGTGGGGCGCTGGCGCATCCGCCTGCCGACCTTCGCCAACGCCCTGGGGCAGGCCGCCGCCGGCGCCGTCGACCTGCTGCTGGCGGCCGCCACGCTTTATATCCTGCTGCCGCACAGCGACCTCGCCTTCCCGCATTTCCTCGGCCTCTATCTCGCGGCCCTGCTAGTGGCGTCCTTGAGCCAGGTGCCCGGCGGCCTCGGCGTGTTCGAAGGACTGGTGGTCTCGCTGGTCGCGCCCTTCATCGACGGCGAACTGGTGCTGGGCGCCCTGCTCGCCTACCGCATGGTCTATTACGTCGGCCCGCTGCTCCTGGCGATCCTGTGGTTCGGGGCCGGCGAGTTCAACGCGCGCCGCCACAACATCTCAACCCTTGCCGTGTTCGCCGGCCGGCAATGGGCGGCGGTGGCGCCGCTCCTGCTGGCGGCCGCCGTGTTCGTGGCCGGCGCCGTGCTGGTGATCACCGGTGCCGCGCCCGAGCGCCGCTCCGCCATCTCCGCCGTCAACGACTGGCTGCCCCTGGGCGTGATCGAAGGCTCCCACCTGATCGCCTCGCTGGCGGGTGTGGGATTGCTGCTGCTGGCCTCCGCCCTCCTGCGGCGCGTGGACGCCGCCTATTTCGCCACCCTCGCCCTGCTCGGCGTCGGCGTCGTGACCACCCTCACCCGCGGCTTCCATTACCAGGAGGCCCTGGCGCTGCTCGCCGTGGCCGGCGCGCTGTGGCCGGCGCGCTCGGCGTTCTACCGCGAGGCCGCACTCACCGGGCTCCACCTGTCGTGGCAGTGGCTGATCGCGGTGGCGGTGGTGATCGCCGGCAGCATCTGGCTCGGGTTCTTCGCCCACCGCTATGTCGAGTATTCGTCGGAACTGTGGTGGCAGTTCGAGCTGAACGGCAACGCGCCGCGCTTCCTGCGCGCCTCGCTCCTGGTGATCCTGCTGTTCACCGCAGTCAGCGTGCGCCAGCTGCTGACGCCGCGCGTGCGCATGCCGTCCCTGCCGAACGAAAACGACCTGGAGCGCGCCGCCGCCGTCGTCGCCGCGGCGCAGGACTGCTCGGCTAACCTGGCGCTGGTGGGCGACAAGGCCTTCCTGTTCGACTCCGCCGGCGACGGCTTCATCATGTACCGGGTCCAGGGCGGCACCTGGGCGGCCATGGGCGACCCGGTGGCGCCCGCGCAGCAGCAGGCCAACCTGCTCTGGCAGTTCCGCGAGATGGTCGATGAACACGGCGGACGCTGCGTGTTCTACCAGGTCAAGCCCGAGAACCTGGCGCTCTACGCCGACCTCGGGCTAGCGCTCTACAAGATCGGCGACGAAGCGCGGGTGGATCTCGCCGGTTTCTCCCTGGACTCCTCCGGCAAGCGCGACCTGCGCCAGACCCATCGCCGCGCGGTGCGCGAGGGCGCCGTCTTCCGCATGCTCACGGCCGCCGAGGTGCAAGACTGCCTGCCGCGCCTGCGCCGGGTGTCGGACGCCTGGCTGGCGCACAAGAGCGGCAGGGAAAAAGGCTTCTCCCTCGGTTTCTTCGACGCCGATTACATCGCCCGCTTCCCCTGCGGCGTGGTCGAGGCCGGCGGCGAGATCGTCGCCTTCGCCAATCTCTGGTCCGGCGCCGGCAAGGCCGAACTGTCCATCGACCTCATGCGCCACCTCGACACCGGCATCTATGGCGTGATGGATTTCCTGCTGGTGGAGATCATGCTGTGGGGCAAGGCGCAAGGGTACCAGTGGTTCAACCTGGGCATGGCGCCGCTCTCCGGCCTGGAAAGCCGGCGCCTGGGCCCCTTGTGGCACAAGGTCGGCGGCCTCGTGTACCGCATGGGCGACCAGTTCTACAGTTTCCGCGGGCTGCGCCGGTACAAGGAGAAATTCGGCCCGGTGTGGCGGCCCAAGTACCTGGCCTGCCCGGGCGGATTGGCCATCGGCCGGGTGATCATCGACATCACCGCCGCCATCGCCGGCGCCCCCAAGACCCCACGGATCGGCAAGACAAGCGGCTAGCTTCGCGCGATAATCACCCGAAGAAAACGGGAGGATCGCGCATGCGCAGTCTTGGATGGGTGGTCGCGGGCATAGCGTTCAGCGGCATGGAAATCATGGGCGGCGCCCGCGCGGCCGACGTCATCACGCCGGTGCACGACGGAGTCTATACCGCCACCGCCGAACGCAACCCGGCCTTGAGCGGCGAAAACTGCCAGGCCCTCGCGCTCGGCAAGGTCACCATCGCCCAGGGCAACCTGCGGTCGGCGGCGTCCTCCACCACGGCCTGGCTCACCGGCATCATCACCGAGGACGGCCACGTCAAAGGTTCCATGGCCCGTCCGGGCGGGCCGCGGCGCCCGCTGGAAGGCCGGTTGATGGGCGACACCATCAGCGCCGGGTTCATCGAGTCCGATGCCCAGGCGAACACAATGTGCGCGTGGCAGATCGAACTGAAGCGCGCGCCTTAGCCTAGACAGCGCGCCCTTCGCCGTCCGGTATGCTATCGCCTACTTCGCGGGCGCCGGCGGATAGGTAATGCCCAGCTGCTCCAGGTAGCTCGCGTATTTGCCGGAGTCGTAATAATACTTCTCCATCTGCGGCCGCAGCCGCGCCATCAGGTCGGCGTTGAGATGCGTGGCCGGCTTGTCGCTGGCCACCAGCACCGGATCGTACTTCTGGTCCTTGAGTTGGACGTTGTTGAAGTAGTCCTTGGCCGCGGCCACCAGCGACGGCGTGGTGGCGATATCCAGTACCGTCATCGCCACGGCTTTCGCGCCCGCCACCGCGCCCTTGTGGGCGATGGGCGTGGTCATGGCGATGGCCGCCGTGACGTGGTGGGCGATGGTGTTGGGTACATTGGAGGGATAGCGCACGGTGATGGTCGGCACCGTCCACATGACGTCGCCGATGTCGTCGGAGCTGGCGTTGACGCCGGCGCCGCGGGTTTCCGGCGTCGACAGCTTTTCGATCTCCTTGGCCAGCGGCTTCAACTTGAAACCGTTGGCTTCCTGCACCTGCCGGGCGAAGGCCTGGTCGGCGTCGGACCACTGCGGCATGCCCACCAGCTTGATGTTGGCATAGGCGGCCTCGGCTAAAGGCTTGTTGGCGTAGTTGGGCGCGGCGTAGCCCAGCACCTGGCGCGTGACGGTCGTACCCGTGGCCTTGGCGGCGGCCTCCGAGATCTCGTTGCCGGTCTCATAGAGCATCCGGATGTCCTGGAAGTTGCGCTCGCGGAAGTAATACCAGACCGCGGCCTCGCCCGGCACGACGTTGGGCTGTCCGCCGCCGTTGGTGATCACATAGTGCGAGCGCTGGGTGACCGGCAGGTGTTCGCGGCGCATGTTCCAGGCGATGTCCATGAGTTCGACTCCGTCCAGGGCGCTGCGGCCCAGCCAGGGCGCGGCGGCGGCGTGGGAGGTCTTGCCGTGGAACTTGTATTCCACCGACACCATGCCGGTGTTGCCCATGTCGCCATATCCCGTTCCAAAGTCGCTGGAGACATGGGCGAAGATCGAGGCGTCCACGCCCTTGAACACGCCGGCGCGCACATAGAACGCCTTGGAGCCCAGCAGTTCCTCTGCCACACCCGGCCAGATGATCAGGCGGGCCTTGATGTTGTTCTTGACCATCACGTCCTTGGCGGCCAGCGCCGCGGCGACGATCAGCGGCATGCCGGAGTTGTGGCCTTCGCCGTGTCCGGGGGCGCCTTCCACCATCGGCTTGATCTGGGGCGAGCCTGGGAATTGCGACAGGCCGAGCAGGCAGTCGATATCGCTGCCCAATGCGATCAAGGGGCCGCCCTCGCCCCAGGTGGCGGTCCAGGCAGTGGGGATGTCGGCCACGCCCTTGGTGATCTTGAAACCGTTCTGTTCGAGGATGCCGGTGATATAGGCCGAGGTGCGGACCTCCTGGAAGCCCGGTTCGGAGAAGCTGAACACCGTGTCGACCATCTGCTGCACCAGCTTGGCGCGGTTATCGACGCCGACGATAGCCTGCTCCTTCATGGCGCCGCTGGCGGCGGCGAACGCTGCCGTGCTGAGGAAAGGCGTGGCGAGCGCGGACGCCAAAAGCAAAGCCGACGTGAAAGAGGCTGAAGTCTTGGTCATGATGGCCCTCCCTGAAAGAACTGCTGGAAGCGCCTAGCCTGCCCGGTTTCCGGAACCCTTGTAAATTCGGAAACGACGCCCGGCCGCGGACACTCCGGAAAATCACCTCAACTGGCAGATGTTTGCCGGTTCCCCTAAACTGATCCTCCGCCCCCTTTCCGGACACCGCATCCCTCGTGCCTTCGCTCAAACAGATCCATATCGACGGCATGGCGGCGTTCCGCGCCGGGCGCCTGGACGAGGCCGCGGCGCTGCTGGAGGAGGTCGCGCGCCAGGCCACGGATCTCTCGACCGTGGTCGCCCTCACCCAGATCGAACGCATGCGCGGCCGCCCAGCCGCCGGGATGGCATATGCCGAAAAGGCCCTGGCGCTGCTGGCGGCCGGCGCCGTCCCGCCGATGCTGGCGCTGATCCCCAGCCAGGAAGTGCTGAAGTCGGTGGCGGCCATGAATCCCGCCGCGGTCGCCGCCGCCTACGACCCGATCAGGAATTTGATCTTCGACGGCGTCGCCGCCCTCGGCGCGCCGGAGAAAGCCATGCGCCTGTCCCAGGTGGCGATCTCCCTGGCCGAAGTCACGGGCGACGCCGGCCTGCTGCACGCCTTTTACGACAAGTGCCTGCCCGGCTTTGTCGGACACCAGTTGCCGATGCGGCTGTCGCCGACCACGACCTTGCGGCAGTGGTCCGGGCCTTCGGCCCTGGTCGAACTGGAGCCCGCGCGCGAGGTCGAGATCGCGCGCGGGTCCTACGCCCGCCGCTATCGGTCGCCGGGCTTTTTCACCCGCGTCATCCCCGGCGGCCAGATGCTGTGCGGCTGGGATTTCGCCGTCACCGCCGAGGGCGCGGTGCTCTCCGACACCAGCTACTTCGGCGACCCGGTGGTCGTCGGCGGCTGGTTTCCGCACCGCTTCAACGAGAACGCCAGCCGGTGCTTCCATCTCTGGCCCGACCAGGTCCGGGATATCGACGCAGATGTCATCTTCCTGTCGACGCCGGTGAACTTCGCGGTCGGCCACTGGCTGTGCGATATCCTGCCGCGCCTGCGCGCCCGCGCCGGCCGCGCGGATGTAAAGGTCGCGATCCCGGCCGGGCTGCCGCGCAAACACCGGGACCTGCTCGCCCTGTGCGGCGTCACGGCGGAAGGCATCATCGAATGCGAACTGGGCGGCCGCTACCGGTTCAGGAACCTCGTTGTCGCCCTCGCCGGCGCCACCACCGTCGATCCACCGCCGGGCAATGTGACCTTCCTCGCGTCCCACCTGCGGGCGCCGGATGCGCAGCCGGACATCGGCAGGCGTATTTTCCTGGTGCGGTCGGAGAAAACCCGCAAGGTCATCAACCAGGATGAACTCGACGCCTGGCTGCGCGCGCGGGGATTCGATTTCATGGACCTCGCAAAGACATCGATCGCCGACCAGCGCGCCCGCCTGGCCAAGGCCGAAACCGTCATCGGCATCTACGGCTCCGATCTTTTGTCCTGCCTGTTCATGCCGGAAGGGTCGCGGTTCGTTTCCCTCGACTACCGCGCGGAAGTGGACCCGTTCACCGGCGCGCTCGATTCCGCCGCCGCCGGGATTCATTCCATCCTGCTCGGCATCCGCTTCCGCGTCCTGGACTGCTCGGGCTCCAAGCAGAGCGGTGAGACCAGCCAGAAGAAAGACCGCGACTTCACCGTAGATTGCGGCGCCCTCGAACAGCTGCTCGCGGCACTTTAATTCACGTCTTCCTTTTTTGTCATTCTTGCGGGGCGAAGCCCTGCGAGAATCCAGAGGTTTCTCGTTTCTGGTTTTAAACCTGAAAACAAACACCTCTGGATCCTCGCGGCTTCGCCGCAAGGATGACAAGAAAACAAAAAAGGGGGCCACTGGCCCCCTTTTCCGTTCGGCTTGGCTTTTTTATTTCGCGTCGACCGCGAAACAGTAGAACAAACCATTGCCGCCGGTGGCGATCAGGTTTTCCTGGCTGCAGCCGCGGCTCGGGTGCGCGGCGACCCAGGAGATGCTGTTGCCGCCGGTGCGGTCGAAGTGGCCGAGCTGGGCGACACCGTCGGTCGCGCTGCTCGTCCAGTTCTTGCAGGTGTGGTCGGCGGCGTCGGTGAAGGCTTTGCCTTCGATGGTCGAACCGGTGAGGATATCGTGCTGGTTCGGGGTGTCGCCGGTGGCCTTGATCGGCTCGCCCTTCTCGCTGAAAGCAGTCGCCTTCGACAGCGCGTTGCCGGCGCGGGCCAGGTCCAGGGTGTCGCCGTGCAGATGCGCCACGTTATCGGCGATCTTGCCGCCTTTGGCGCCATACCACGGGCCGGTGCCGATGCGGTCGCGCGCGTTCACGGCCGGCTGGCCGTTGGCGGCCTGGGTGCTGAGGTAGGCGTGCCAGGTGCGGTTGCCGGCGCCTGCGGCGGCGGCGAGGGTCTGGCAGTGCTTGTCGGCGCCGGCGAGGCCGCCGAGATCGGCGCCCTTGCCCGAGCCGACGCTGGTGATGAAAAACGACATCGGTTGTGGCGGAGCAGCAGCCGGCGCGGGCGCCGGGGCCGGCGCGGCGGCGATGGCACCCACCGCAAAAGAAGCGGCCATGGCGGCGGCCGACGCGGCCGCGAGGGTCAGGCTCAGGACTTTTCTCATGTGCATCTCCCCTGTTGCGCCCATGGGGATACGGGCGCTTAGGGGCGGGATGGTATGGGATGACGAAAGCTTCAGCCAGCCAAGGATGTGTTGCAATGCATCATATTTTTGGGAGGAACCAAGGGTTTAGCCGCATATTTCCTTAAGTTCCGCCACCACGGCGGCGGCCATGGCCCGGGTCGACACCGGCGTCTGGCCCGGCCCGGCCAGATCGGCGGTCCGGATGCCTTTTTCCAGCACCCGGCGCACGGCGGTGTCCACCGCATCGGCTTCCGCCGGCATCCCTAAGGAATGGCGCAGCATCATGCCCACCGACAGGATCATAGCCAGGGGGTTGGCCAGGTTCTTGCCGGCGATATCCGGGGCCGATCCATGGACCGGCTCGTAAAACCCGGGCTTCCCCGGCGCGCCCAGGCTGGCCGACGGCAGCATGCCGAGAGACCCGGTGAGCATCGCCGCCAGGTCCGACAACAGGTCGCCGAACAGGTTGTCGGTGACGATAACGTCGAACTGATGGGGGTTGCGCACCAACTGCATGGCACAGTTGTCGGCGTACATATGGCTAAGCTGGATATGCGGGAATTCCTCGGCGCGGAGTTTGGTCACCTCCTCCCGCCACAGCACGCCGCTTTCCATGACATTGGCCTTTTCGACCGAGCACACTTTGCCCTTGCGCGCGCCCGCCAGGATGAAGGCCGCGCGCGCCACCCGGCGGATTTCGCCGGTGGTGTAGACCTGGGTGTTCACGCCGCGGCGCTCGCCGCTGGCCAAGGTCTCGATACCGCGCGGCTCGCCGAAATAGACCCCGCCGGTCAGCTCGCGCACGATCATGATGTCGAGACCGCGCACCACCTCGGGCTTCAAGGTCGATGAGTCGACCAACGCATCGAACACCACCGCCGGCCGCAGGTTGGCGAACAGACCGAGGTCTTTGCGGATACGCAGCAAGCCGCGCTCGGGCCGCTGGGCGAACGGTAGGCTGTCCCATTTCGGTCCACCGACGGCGCCCATCAAGACCGCATCGGAGGCCTTGGCCCTTTCGAGCGTCGCGTCGGACAGCGGCGTGCCTTCGGCATCGATGGCGGCGCCGCCGATGAGCCCTTCCGAAATCTCGAGCGCGCCAAAACATGCCAACACCGATCTGGCGCCGGCGGCGATCTCAGGCCCGATGCCGTCGCCGGGCAGAAGCAGGACTTTCTTCTTCGTCATGACTCACTCCGCCGCGGCTTTGGCCGAGGCCCCGCGCCGCAAAGCCAGGCGATTGAGGGCGTCCACATAGGCCTTGGCGGAGGCTACCAGGGTGTCCACATCGGTGCCATGGCCGGTCACCGAGCGGCCATTCTCCTCCAGGCGCACCGTTGCCCTGGCCTGGGCGTCGGTGCCGCCGGTCACCGCCTGCACCTGGTACGAGCGCAAGTGCTGCGTGCGGGTGGTGAGGTCCTTGATGGCGTTGAACATGGCGTCCACCGGCCCGTCGCCGATGGCTTGCGCCGTGCGGACCGCTCCGTCGATCTCCAGTTCCACGCCGGCGCGGGGTTGAGTGATACGCGTGCCGCAGGTGATCTCCAGGTTCACCAGCTTGATGCGCCCCGTCCCCACTGTGTCGTCGACCAACGAGGCGATGTCGCCGTCATGGATCTCGCGCTTGCGGTCGGCCAGCGCCTTGAAGCGGGTAAAGGCGTCCTCCACCACGGCGTCTTCCAGGGTGTAACCCATGTCCTTGAGCTTGGATTTGAAGGCGGCGCGGCCCGAGTGCTTGCCCAGTACCAGGCTGGAGGTCTTCACGCCCACGGCGGCCGGGGACATGATCTCGTAGGTGCCGCGGTGCTTGAGCATACCGTCCTGGTGGATGCCGGACTCATGGGCGAAGGCGTTGGCCCCGACGATGGCCTTGTTGGGCTGCACCGCGAAGCCGGTGATGGCCGACACCGTTTGCGAGGCGCGCGCGATCATTTCGGCTTTGAGGCCGGTGGTGAACGGCATGCGGTCCTTGCGGGTCCTGAGCGCCATGACGATTTCTT
The DNA here is from genome assembly GCA_041905795.1 of Rhodospirillaceae bacterium. GTDB lineage: Bacteria > Pseudomonadota > Alphaproteobacteria > Rhodospirillales > Rhodospirillaceae > SHVO01. Next base: position 202,937 of record JAYRKL010000005.1, read on the forward strand.
CCAGGGCGGCGTTGCCGGCGCGCTCGCCCAGGCCGTTGATGGTGCATTCCACCTGCCGCGCGCCCGCCTGCACCGCCGCCAGGGAATTGGCGACCGCGAGGCCCAGATCGTTGTGGCAATGGACCGAGATCACCGCCTTGTCGATATTGGGCACCCGGTCGAACAACATGCGGATCAGCGCATTATGCTCTTCCGGCACCGTATAGCCCACGGTGTCGGGGATATTGACGGTGCGCGCCCCGGCGGCGATGGCGCCTTCGACGCAGCGGCACAGGAAATCCGGGTCGGAGCGGGTGGCATCCTCGGCAGACCACTCAACGTCGTCGATCAGGTTGCGCGCGCGTTTCACGCTCTCGATGGCGATCTCGTAAACCTTATAGGGCTCCATCTGCAGCTTGTAGCGCATGTGCAGCGGGCTGGTGGCGATGAAGGTGTGGATGCGCCCGCGCGTCGCCGATTTCAAGGCGGCGCCGGCCCGGTCGATGTCGCCGCTCACCGACCGCGCGAGTCCGCAGACGACGGAATTCTTCACCTCGCCGGCGACCGCCGCCACGGCGGCGAAATCGCCGTCCGAGGCCGCCGGGAATCCGGCCTCGATGACGTCGACGCGCATTTCCTCGAGAATTTTGGCGATGCGGACCTTGTCGTCCGCGGTCATGGAAGCGCCCGGCGATTGCTCGCCGTCGCGCAAGGTGGTGTCGAAGATGATGACGTGAGTGTTGCTCATTGTCCGTTCTTTCTGCTTCTGGGTTTCGAGGGGGAGACGACCGCAAAATTCCCCTGAACGCCCGTCGTCACAGAAATCCGGACAGCGTTCAGGGGGGCGTAAGTCGAAGCCCCAGAAGCCGAAGAAGGAGAGAACGAACAATCACGTCAGCAATCCTTGGTTCGCGGCCCGCTTAATTGGCAGCCTTGTCGACCAGCTTGTTCTGCTTCAGCCACGGCATCATGGCGCGCAGCTTCTCGCCGACCTCTTCGATCGGATGATTGGCCCAGTTCTTGCGCATGGCCTTGAAGCTCGGCTGGCCGGCCTTGCATTCGGTGATCCAGTTGGAGACGAACTTGCCGGACTGGATTTCCGCGAGCACCCGCTTCATTTCCTTGCGGGTCTCGTCGGTGACGATGCGCGGGCCGCTGACGTAGTCGCCGTATTCGGCGGTGTTGGAGATCGAGTAACGCATGTCGGCCATGCCGCCCTGGTAGAGCAGGTCGACGATCAGCTTCACTTCATGCAGGCATTCGAAATAGGCCATCTCCGGCGCATAGCCCGCTTCAACCAGGGTTTCAAAGCCGGCGGCGATCAGGTTGGTGAGCCCGCCGCACAGCACCGCCTGCTCGCCGAACAGGTCGGTCTCGCACTCTTCCTTGAACGTGGTCTCGATGATGCCGGCACGGCCGCCGCCGATGGCCGAGGCGTAGGACAGGGCCAGCGGCTTGGCGGTGCCGGTGGCGTCCTGGGCCACCGCCACCAGGCACGGCACGCCGGCGCCGCGCCAGTATTCATAGCGCACGGTATGGCCGGGGCCCTTCGGCGCCACCATGAACACGTCGAGGTCCGGGCGCGGATCGATCAGGTTGAAGTGGATGTTGAGGCCATGGGCGAAAGCGATGGCCGCGCCTTCCCTCACATTGCCCTTCACATCGGCGGTATAGATTTCCGCCTGCAGTTCGTCGGGGGTCAGGAACATCACCACGTCGGCGGCCTTGGCCGCTTCCGCGGGGGTCACGACCTTCAGGTCTTCCGCTTTTGCTTTGGCGCGCGAGGCCGAGCCGGCACGCAGACCAACCATGATGTCTTTTACGCCCGACTCCTTCAGGTTGAGGGCATGGGCATGCCCCTGGCTGCCGTAGCCGAGGATGGCGACTTTCTTGCCCCGGATCAGGTCCAGGTTGGCGTCGCGGTCGTAATAGACGTGCATGGCGTATTCCTTATTGCGTCTTATTGAGAGTCTTTGGTGACAAATCCGGAAGCGCCGCGGGCGATGGCGGCGATCCCGGTGCGGGACACCTCCACCAGACCCAAGGGCCGCATCAGGTCGATGAAGGCGTCGATCTTGGCGGTATCGCCCACCACCTCGAACACGAAGGACTGCGGGGTGGAATCCACCACCCCCGCCCGGAAAATCTCGCTGCACTTCAAGGCCTCGGCGCGCTTCTCGCCCTCGCCCGCCACCTTTACCAGGGCGAGTTCGCGGGCGACGCACGGGCCTTCGTCGGTCAAGTCGCGCACGTCGTGCACCGGCACCAGGCGCGCCAACTGCGCCTTCACCTGTTCGATCACCTGGCGCGTGCCGGAGGTGCCGATATTGATGCGCGACAGCTGCCGGTCCTTGTCGATCTCGGCCACGGTCAGGCTCTCGATGTTGTAGCCGCGCCCCGAGATCAGCCCGGAGACCCGCGCCAGCACGCCGGCTTCGTTGTCCACCACCAGCGAGATGATGTGGCGGTAGACATGGCGGTCCTTCAGGCGCGCCAGCGGCACCAGGCCTTCGTACAGGCTGTTCTGATTCTCCGGGTTCATGACTACACCAGCGCCAGGCCCTCGCCGGTGACGCGCTTGGCACGCGCATCCTCGGCTGAGAGGATCATGTCGTTATGGGCCTTGCCCGAGGGGATCATCGGGAAGCAGTTTTCCGTGGGATCCACGGCCACCTCGCAGACCACCGGGCCCGGGGTCACCAGCATGTCGCGGATGGTTTGATCCAGATGCGCAGGATCGCTGACCCGCAGGCCGGCGCATCCGAATGCTTCCGCCAGTTTCACGAAATCCGGCAAGGCCTCGCTGTAGCTGTGGGCGTAGCGCCCGCCGTGCAGCATCTCCTGCCACTGGCGCACCATGCCCATGTACTGGTTGTTGATGACGAACAGTTTAATGGGCGCGCGGTGTTGAACGGCGGTCGACAGCTCCTGGATGTTCATGAGGGCCGAGGCCTCGCCGGCGATGTCGATCACCAGCGCGTCCGGGTGGGCGATCTGGGCGCCGATGGCCGCCGGCAGGCCGAAACCCATGGTGCCGAGGCCGCCGGAGGTGATCCAGCGGTTGGAGCGGGTGAAGCCGCAGAACTGGGCCGCCCACATCTGGTGCTGGCCCACTTCGGTGCAGATGATCGGATCGCGGTCCCTGGCGATCTCGAACAGCCGTTGGATGGCGTATTGCGGTTTGATCACCGGGCCTTCCTGGCGGTAATGCAGGCAATCCCGGCCGCGCCACTCGGCGATCTGGCGCCACCAGGAGGCCAGGCCAGGTTTTGTTCCAGCCTCGGCTTTCCACGCCGCCAGCAGCGCTTCCAGCGCCTGGCCGCAATCGGCCACCACCGGCACGTCCACCACCACGTTCTTATTGATGGAGGACGGATCGATATCGATATGGATTTTCTTCGACCCCGGCGAGAACAACGCCAGGTTGCCGGTGACGCGGTCATCGAAGCGCGCGCCCACGGCGATCATCAGGTCGCAATCGTGCATGGCGAGGTTGGCTTCGAAGGTGCCGTGCATGCCCACCATGCCCAGCCACTGGTCCCGGTCGGCGGGATAGGCGCCCAGGCCCATGAGGGTCGATGTGACCGGAAAGCCGGTGAGCGCGGCCAGTTCGCGCAAAGCAGAGACAGCGCGCGGGCCGGCATTGATCATGCCGCCGCCGGTATAGAACACCGGGCGCTTCGCCTGGACCATCAGCGCCACGGCTTCCTGGATGGCGCGCGGATCCGGCGACGTGCGCGGACGATAGGTCTTGTGGGCGACCGCGCCTTGCAGCGGCGGCGCGTAGCGGCCTTCGCTCATGGACACGTCCTTGGGGATATCCACCACCACCGGCCCCGGGCGGCCGGTGCGCGCCACATGGAAGGCTTCGTGAATCACGCGCGCCAGCTGGTCGGCGTCCTTCACCAGGTAATTGTGCTTGGTGCAGGGCCGCGTGATGCCGACGGTGTCGGCCTCCTGGAAAGCGTCATTGCCGATGAGATGGGTGGGCACCTGCCCGGTGAGGCAGACGATGGGCGTGGAATCCATCAGCGCATCGGTGAGGCCGGTGACGGCGTTGGTGGCGCCGGGGCCGGACGTCACCAGCACGCAGCCCACTTTGCCGGTGGAGCGCGCATAGCCTTCGGCCGCATGCACCGCCGCCTGCTCATGGCGTACCAGGATGTGGCGGATACGGTTCTGCTTGAACAGTTCGTCATAGATCGGCAGCACGGCGCCGCCGGGATAGCCGAACACCACATCGACGCCCTGGTCCTCGAGCGCGCGCAGAATCAGGCGCGCACCCGACATGACGTCGTCTGCTTGGTCCTCTATCCGGGCTGTGGCGCGCGCGGTCATCGCCGGTCCTTCAGGCAAAACAGTATTATTTCCGAAATGCGCGATTTCGCGCATTTCGGATGCTGGTCGTTTCAGCAAAAACGGAAATTCTACCCCGCTCTCGCGTTGTGCGGCGCAACCTAGTCAGGTGCTCTCCACCGGTCAACAGAGAAAAGGTCATATTCTTCATTTTAATGTGTAATTTTCTTTCTATTTATTACCTAAAGTACGGTTTTAACTAATTTAATATCTAAACAACGTCCATACGGGCGTTACGCCAGGGCTCGGACACCGCCCGCCGCTGCTCGAAGGCATCGATTTCCGCGACCTGCTGCAAGGTGACGCCGATCTCGTCGAGGCCGGCCATGAGGGTTTCCCGCCGCGCCGGCTCCACCGCGAACGGCACAACGCTTCCATCGGGCGTGGTGATGCGGCTCCGGACAAGATCGACCGTGAAGGCGCCGCCGGCGGTATTCCCCTCGCCAGCCAGCCGGCTCAGCGCATCGACCGTCGCCTGGGGCAAGGTCACGCACAGGATGCCGTTCTTGACGCTGTTGGAGGCGAAGATGTCGGCGAAGCTGGGGGCGATCACGCAGCGGATGCCCATGTCGGTGAGCGCCCAGGCGGCGTGTTCGCGCGACGAGCCGCAACCGAAGTTGGCGCCGGCGATCAAGATGCCCGCGTCCCGGTAGCGGTCCTGGTTGAACACGCAATCGGCGCGCAGCGCCCCGGCGCCGTCATAGCGCAGCGCGCGGAAGGCTTGTTCCCCCAATCCGTCGCGGGTGACGGTCTTGAGCGCGGACGCCGGGATGATGATGTCGGTATCGACATTCATCTGCGGCAAAGGGACGGCCACCGCCGTCAGGCTCAGGAATTTTTCCATTGATGCACCTGGGTGAATTTACGGACGTCGGTGAGATGCCCGGTGAGGGCCGCCGCCGCGGCCATGGCCGGGCTGACCAGGTGGGTCCGCCCGCCCGGGCCCTGGCGGCCGACGAAATTGCGGTTGGAGGTGGAAGCGCAGCGCTCGCCCGGCTTGAGCACGTCGGGATTCATGCCGAGGCACATGGAGCAGCCGGGTTCGCGCCAATCGGCGCCGGCGGCGCGGAACACCGCGTCCAGGCCTTCCTGTTCGGCCTGGGCCTTGACCTGGCCCGAGCCCGGCACCACCAGCATGCCGACGCCGGCGGCGATCTTGCGCCCGCGCAACACGGCGGCGGCGGCGCGCAGGTCCTCGATGCGGCCGTTGGTGCAGGAACCCACGAACACCTTGTCGATCCTGATGCGGTCGAGCGGCGTGCCGGGCGTGAGGCCCATATACTCCAATGACGCCTTGGCCGCCGCGCGTTTGGCGGGATCGGCGAAGTCGTCGGGCCGCGGCACCCGCCCGGTGATGGGCCCGGCATCCTCGGGGCTGGTGCCCCAGGTGACATGGGGTGCCAAGTCGTCGGCGGCGATGACGACATCCCTGTCGAACACCGCGTCCGCATCGCTGGCCAAGGCGCGCCAGGCTTCCACGGCCCGGTCGAAGTCAGCCCCCTGCGGCACGCCGGGGCGTCCGCGCAGGTAGGCGAAGGTGGCCTCGTCCGGCGCCATCAAGCCGGCGCGCGCGCCGGCTTCGATCGACATGTTGCAGACCGTCATGCGGCCTTCCATGGAGAGATCGGTGAAAGCGCGGCCACGGTATTCGATCACATGCCCGGTACCGCCGCCGGCGCCGACCTTGGCGATCACCGCCAGCACCAGATCTTTCGCGGTGACGCCCGGCGGCAGCGGCCCATCGGCGGTCACCGCCATATTCAGGCTTTTGCGCGCGCGCAGGCATTGCGTCGCCAGCACATGTTCGACTTCCGTGGTGCCGATGCCGAACGCCAGCGCGCCGAAAGCGCCGTGGGTGGAGGTATGGGAATCGCCGCAGACAATCGTCATGCCCGGCATGGTCGCGCCCAGTTCCGGGCCGATGACATGCACGATGCCCTGGCGCACGTCGGTCATGGGGATATAGGGCACGCCGAACTCCTTGCAGTTGGCGGCGAGCGCTTCCAACTGGCGGCGGCCCTCTGGATCGCGGATTTCATGCGCGCGGTCGGGCGTGGTGGGGACATTGTGATCGGGCACCGCCAGCGTGCGCGCCGGTGCGCGGACTTTGCGGCCGGCCTTGCGCAAGCCGTCGAAGGCCTGGGGCGACGTGACTTCGTGCACCAGATGCAGGTCGATGTAGAGCAAGGCCTCGGTGCCGTTCGGGCCGACCACATGCCGGTCCCACAGCTTGTCATAGAGGGTTTTCGCGCCGGGATTTTTCATGCCGGGGGTTTTCATACTCGGGCCTCCCCGCCGGCAATCACGGCGGCCGGGCGCGGCGGCGCGGCATAGATCTTGAATTTGACCGATTGGATGAACGGCATCGCCCCGATGCGGGCGGCCAGGGTCTCGACCTTCAGTTCGGGAAGGTCGGCGACGCGGAGATCGACGCGGAAGCATCGTCGCCTGGACAGGCGGGTGAACAGCCACGACGGCTCGGCGCCCGCGCGGAACAGGGCGTCGAGGATCCGGCTGAGGCTCGCGGCTTCAGTGTAGTGGACGGTGAACCGGTAGAGATGTTGCGCGCGGGCGACCATGGCGACGGCTTCCTGAATCGGTGTAGCGATACGTACAAACGACGGCAAATCGGTCCTCTACGAGGACCGGCTGCGTAATTCGTACGACGCTAAGTCGAAGGAAGCGGGTCATGGTCTCTTGGCCGGAATAATGAATGCGGCAACGAAGGCCGGGACCATATGCGCGGAGATTTAAGACTGTCTATACGGAAACGGCGTGCGCCCGGCTAATTTTATGACTTTGTTTGACAACATTATTTATCGCCCGTCCGGTCATGTATCGAACCCCGCGGACAAAAAAAGGGGGCCCGGTGGGGCCCCCTTTTCCGTCTCAAGTATCTGTTCCGCTTACATCTTGAAGCGGACACCGGCGAAGAAGCGGCGGCCGATGGTGTCGTACATCTGCGGGTTCACCGTCATGTACCAGTAGTTGGTCGAGACGATGAACGGCGGCGCGGTGTTCATGAGGTTCGACACGTTCACATAGGCCTGCACGCCGTCCGTGAACTTATAGGTCAGCGAGAGATCCTGATAGAACCGGCTTTCGATGTAGTTGTAGTCGATGGTCGGGAACGACGTGGTCGACACCGGGCAGGAGCCGGCTTTGCACTCGACATAGGTGGTCGCGGTCCCGCCGTAACGGCCCGAGCTCATGAAACGGCCGGTCCAGGTGATCGAGATCGGGTCGAGGGTGTAGTTGGCGTTGAACATCCAGCGCCACTTGAGCGGACCCTGGCCGCCGTTGGTGCCGGCGGCGTCGATGACCGGGTTGCGGCCGTCGTCGCGCTTGTAGAACTGGATGTAGGTGCCGATGGCGCGGAAGCTGACGTCGCCGCCCCAGGCCGGATTGATCTGGTCGAGCTTGGTCTGATAGCTGGCTTCGAAGTCGTAACCGCGCTGGTGCAGGGCGGCGAGGTTGAACGGCTTCACGTCGATGATGCGGATCGTGCCGAGAGCGAAGCCGTCGTTGGTCGCGGCGTTACGCTGCACCGAGGCGCACTGGGTGGCCTGGCCGGCGAAGCAGCGGTCGAGGATTTCCTGGCCGCCGATGGTGTCGATCGCGCCCTTGATGTTGATGTCGTAGAAGTCGACCGAGGCCGAGAAGCCGGGGAAGAACGCGGGTTGGATCACCGCGCCGAGACCGGTGGTGTCGGCCTTTTCCGGTTCCAGGAGCGGGTTGCCCGAGGTCGAGTTCAGGTAGGTGACCGGCGGAGCGCCCGGACGGAACGGATCGATCAGGCCCGGCGACTGGCCGCCGCCGCCGCGGTTGTAGAGTTCGCCCAGGTTCGGCGCGCGGATGTCGCGCGACCGGGTGGCGCGGATGCGCAGTTCATCGATCGGGTTGTAGGTCAGACCCGCCTTCCAGGTGGTGACGTAGCCCGAGGTCGAATAACCGGTGGCGCGCACCGCCGCGTTCAGGTCCAGCGACCTCGCCCACACGGTGTCCTTGGCCAAAGGCGCCACGACCTCGACGTAGCCTTCGGCCACGCTGTAGGAGCCGAGGGTGCCTTTGTAGTTGCCGGCGGTGTAGGAGCTGGTGAGGCAGAGCGGGCAGTAGCTGGCGATGTCGCCCATGGTCACCGCTTCGCGGCGCCATTCGAAGCCCGACGCCACCGAGACCGGACCGGACCAGGTGGAGAACGGCTCGCCGCCCGACACGCCGACCGAGAAGGTCGATTCCGTGTTGCGCTGGTACAGCACGGCGGTCTGCTTGACGTATTTGATCGCCGAGGAGTCGTTGACGTTGTAGCCGAACGGATTGAACGGCACGCAGCCGTTGGTGGGCGCGGTCAAGGTGGAGCGGCAGACGATCTTGCCGGTGGAATCGCGCACCGAGTCGACCGCGAGCGCAAAGTTGGTGTTGTTGACCACGCGGCCGTTGAGGTCGGAGCGCACCAGGCCGTACTGGGCGTGCATGTCCCAGGTCCAGTTGGTGCCGAACGCCTCGAGCTTGCCGTTGAGGCCGCCGGCGTAGCTCCACAGGTTACGCCAGTTGTCGGTGGTGATGTACGGGATGTCGAGCAGGAAGCTGCCCATGGTGAAGCCGGTCAGCTTCAGCGCGGTCACCTGCGCCGCGATCGCCGGATTCATGTACGGGTTGTCGGCCTTGATGGTGATGTTGCCGAGCTTGTCATCGAGCTTCGAGCGGGCGAAGCCGTAGCTCGAGGTGTTCAAGAGGTCGATATACGCGGTGACGTCGTCGGTCACGTCGTAGCTGGTGCGCAGGAAGAACGCCTGGCGCGAGACCTTATTGGAGAGCGTCTGGTTGTAGTAAGTGGCGTCCGAGTACTTCCAGTCGCCGCCGATGGTGAATTGGGCGTTGGTGATCGAGCCGTAGGTGTAGGGGCGCGGCGTGCCGTCCGGATTGAAGGCGATGCCCTTCAGAGGACCGGCGGTGATGATGCCGCCCGGCGTCGCGAGCAGGGTCGCGGCGCCGCGGGCCACCAGCCAGCGCGGGTTGGTGGGCGAAACGCCGGTAGCGGCGTTGGCGACGGCGCCCCACAGCGGATTTTCCACCAGGTGGCCGGTGTCGTAGCTCCAGAAATCGCCGCGCGACTTCGAGGCGCCGTAGATGCCCTTGTTCCAGGCGTGTTCGCCCGAGAACAGGATGTGGCCGCGGCCGCCGGCGAACGGGGTGCCGAGGGTCAGGCTGAGTTTGTAGCTGGGGTCGTCGCCGTAGTTGGTGATACCGCCCTGGACTTCACCCTTCACGCCGGTGAATTCCTTGTCGAGGACGAAGTTCACCACGCCGGCGACGGCGTCGGAGCCGTAAGCGGCCGAGGCGCCGCCGGTCACGACGTCGACGCGGCTGATCAGCGGGGTCGGAAGGTCGGAGGCGTTGACCGAGCCGTTGACGTCGCCGGTGACGATGCGGTTGCCGTCGAGCAACACCAGGGTGCGGTAGGAGTCCAACGAGCGCAGGTTCAGGTTGTTCTGCGACTGGCGGCCGGTGGAGATTTCGTTGCCGCCCGAGGTCGTGGTCTGCGCGCCGCCGAAGGCCGGCAGGCGGTTCACGAAGTCGGAGATGTGCTGCATCGGCTGCGCTTCCATCTGCTCCAGACCGATGACGGTCACGGGCGTGGGCGCTTCGTAGCCGTCGCGCACGACGCGCGAACCGGTGACGACGATTTCTTCAACCGCCGGCGCCTGGGCCGACTGGGCCGGCGCGTTCTGCGCCTGGGCGGAAGCGGCGGCCATGGCGGCCACGCTCACCGTAGTCATGAATCCAAAACGCCGCGCGGCGGCAGATGTCGTACGCATATTCACTTCCCCTTCGATGTTGACGGCGTGGATGCCGGCACTGAGCGCTCCCCGGGGAAGCGCGTCTTGAAAAGACTGAGTGCGGTGGAAAGGCCGCGGCTTATTCGCCGCCGGCCGGCCGAAACGGCCTCCCCCTCATCTCGCGTCGGCCCTGGACCAAGGCGGATACTCCCGATCCCCTGTCCGGGCAGGCGCGTCTCCCTTACAGGTACGCCCGTGCGGCGACACTCATCACACGAAAGGTTTTTGAAAACAACGTGAAACTCTTGGGTCAGGTGTGTGAATCGATCAAATGCTAGTCATTTTTATTCGCGTTTTGTTCACGTGTAGACACAAAATGACTTTAACCCATCAACCCCGGCCGCCGGGGCGCGCGGGCCGGCTTGCGCCAATAAAAAAGGGGGCCCGAGAGCCCCCTTTTTCACGTTCATCCCAGCCCGGGACTACATCTTGAACCGGATCCCGGCCCGGAAGATGCGACCCTGCGTGTCATAGAGGAACGGGTTGGTCGACATGTACCAGTAGTTGGTGCTGCCGATCGGCGGGGGCTGGGTGTTGAAGGCGTTCTGGACGGTGAGGTAGGTCTCGGCGTCGGCCAGCCCGCTGTCCTTGTGCATGAACTTGTAGGTGATGCCGACGTCGTACCACCACTGGCCGGGGATGTAGTCGCCGTCCAGGGTCTGCTTGTTCGCGGTCGACGTCGGGCACGACGAACTGCACGCCAGGTAAAACGGACCGTAGCTGCCGTGGCTGATGCCGCGCTCGGTGAAGGTCAGCGTCAGCGGGTCGTTGGTATAGACCTGCTGGAACAGGTAGCGCCACTTCACCGGACCGGTGCTGGAGTTGTTGCCGGCCTGGTTCTGCACCGGGTTATAGGCATCGTCGTTCTTCTGGTAGGTGACGTGCGCTATGAGTGCGTGCAGCAGCATGCCGCCATCGAGTTTTTCGCTGATGTTCGAAAGGCTGGTTTGGTAGGTGACGTCGATGTCCTGGCCCTGTTGTTTCATGGTCGCCAGGTTGAAGGGCAGCGAAGCCTGCTGAGCGAGGCGGCCCGCCTGCAGGTCCGCCAGTGTCGCGACGGTACCTTTGGTGTCGGAGAACAGCTGGCTACAGTAGAACGCCTGGCCGACGAAGCAGCGATTGATGCCTTCCTGGCCGCTGACCGACGTGATCGCGCCGGCGATGTTGATCTGGTAGTAGTCCACCGAGGCCTGGAACCCCGGGAAGAATGACGGGGTCAAGACCACGCCAAGGCCGGTGGTGTCGGCCTTTTCCGGCTGCAGGTTGGGGTTGCCGTACGTTCCGCCGATGAAGGTCGGGAACGTCGTGCCGCCCGCGAACGGATTGATGATCCCCGGAGACTGGCCGCCCGAACCGCCGGCGTACAGTTCCTGCAGGTTGGGCGCGCGGATATCGCGCGACCGCGACACGCGGAAGCGCATGTCGTCGATCGGCTGATAGACGGCGCCTGCCTTCCAGGTGGTGACATAGCCCGACGTCGAATAGCTGGTGGCGCGGATCGCGGCGTTGAGGTCCAGCGTCTTGGCCCAGGCGGTTTCGCGCGCCAGCGGCATTTCGATTTCGGCGTAGCCTTCGGTCACGTTGTAGTGACCGATGATGGGCTTGTAGTTGGCCGCGGTGGCACGGCTGAGCTGGGCGATGGCATTGACCGTGCTGTAAACGCCTTCGTAACGGTTGGCGATGCCGAAGCCGACCGACACCGGACCGGCCCAGTTGTCGAACGGCTTGCCGCTGATGTTGGCTTCCTGCACGTCTTCTTTGGTGTTCAGGTATTGAATCGACGTGGCGTTGACGTAGTTGACCGCCGCCTGGCTGTTCTTGCCGATGCCGAACGGATTGTACGGCACGCACGTCGGGTTGGTGGCCTGCGAACGGCAGACAATGGCGCCGTTGGCGCCGAGCACTGCGTCATAGGCCAGCGGGAACAGCGAGGTGTCGAAGACGTTGACGTAATTCGAGGTCTTGGTGAAGCCGTGCTGGAAGTCGACGTCCCAGTTCCAGGTGATTCCGCCAAGCTCAACCTTGCCGGAAGCGCCGCCCGAGGTGCTCCAGGCGCGGGTATAGAACCGCGACGACAGCGGCGGCAGGTCTTCGTTGAACGAGCCCATGTTGAATTGCGTCAGGCCGAGCGCCGTCATCTGTGCCTGGACCGCGGCGGGGATGAACGGGTTGCCGGTCTTGATCACGATGTTGGTGGCGTCGTCGAGCTTCGAGCGCGCCCATTCGCTGGTGTAGCCGTGGATGAACTGGGCAAAGACGGTGATGTCGTCGGTCACGTCGTACGCCGCGCGGACGAAAAGGTTGTCGCGGAACAGGTGGTCGGTCAGCGACTGGTTGAACTGGGTGGCGTCGCTGTAGGCGAACATGCCGCCCTGGGTGTACTGGCTGTTGGTCAACGTGCCGTACTGGTACTGGAACGGCTGGCCGGAGGCGTCGAAGGCGGTGCCCTTCAGGGCGGTGTTGGTGATGATGCCGCCCGGCGCGTAGAGGATGGTCGAGGTGTTCTGGCGCACCAGGAAGGCCGGCTGGCCGTTGCCGACGCCATTGACCACCGCATAGGCCGGATTAGCGATGATGTGGATCGGGGTCTTGTGCCACGGGCTGGTGTCCCAGTCGAAGACACCGGGGTCGTTGGCGTATTCGCCGCTGATCAGCAGGTGGCCGCGGTCGTTGGCGAACCGCGTTCCGGCCGAGAGCGAGATGTTGCTGGTGCGGTTGTCGCCGTAGGTGCGCACGCCGCCCGACACCGAGCCCTTGATGCCGACGAAATTCTTGTCGAGCACGAAGTTGACCACGCCCGCGAGCGCGTCGGAGCCGTAGGCCGCCGAGGCGCCGCCGGTCACCACGTCGACGCGATTGATGAGGTTGGTGGGGAAATAGTTGATGTTGACCGAGCCGTTGGGATCCGACGACACGAAGCGATGGCCGTCGAGCAGCACCAGGGTGCGCGACAGGCCGAGGCTGCGCAGGTTGAGTTGGCTCTGGCCCTGTTTGCCGGTGGAGATCGAGTTGCCGCCCGAGTGGGAGCCTTCGTTGTCGCCGCCAAAGGCCGGCAACTGGCCGACGAAATCGGCGATATTGGGCTGGTTGGCCTGTTCGATCTGCGCCGTGCTCATGACGGTGACGGGCGTCGGCGCTTCATAGCCGTTGCTGATCACGCGGCTGCCGGTGACCACGATTTCTTCAACCGCGGGGGCCTGTGCAGACTGCGGCGCCGGCGTCTGGGCGCGCGCGGCGTTGAGGCCGGCAACGGAAGCGCTCACCAGAGCGAGGCTGCTGACAGTCGTCAGGAAGGCGGCGCGGCGCTGAGACGCCGGAATTCGGATTTGAACCATGGTGTTCCCCTAAGGCGTGAATGACCGGCGTCAGCCGGCACCTAATGCGCGGAGCGAACCCATGTGTGGAACATGTGCGGTGAGGCGTACTGCAGCCGGCTTTGGCCCGGCGCATTCGAACCACCTCCCCTGCGCGAAGGACGTTTCTCCCACCGGTTTCTCCCACCGGCGGGAACACGCGACGCGCGCTGGTTCGCTTGCACATTCGTGCGCGAGGGTGATCGCACAAATGGCCGCGGCGGACAATGAAAAAGTCTCAGAAGTCTTTGAGAAATATAGATAATTTGCGATTTTTCTGCAAGGCTGACGCAAGCTAAGGGACCGTTTGGCGCGAGTTATCCGCCGCTTCGCGCACAAGTAATTTCGCATGCGCAGCAATGCTCCCTGGCCCCCGCCCTCACCTCGCGCGCGCGCCACAAAAGCAAAGGGCCCGCTCCTGAGAGCGGGCCCTTGCCCCTTGCCCTTGTGGCGAGAGTTCTCGCAGGCTAATGCGCGTCCTTGGTCTTGGCGTCGGCGACGGCCGCGACCTTTTGATCGTCATGCTGGATGAAGATCTGCACCATCTTGATGTTCAGCACCGACGAGATCGCGGTCATCTTGCCGTCCGCGCCGGGATAGCCGTCGGCGAGGCGGTGCAGGGCCCGGTAGAAGGACGGTTGCGACAGGCCGCCGTAGCTGGAGTGGTGGGTCGACCAGGAGCGGACCAGCTGCATGTACCAGGTATCGATGTCCGAATACCCGCCCATGAGGCCCTGCGCCTTGTCGCCGGTCAGCGCCAGCTTGAAGCGGGCACCCTTGAAGTCATAAGCCCCGGCGCGGCCCAGGAAAACCGCCCACGGCCAATGCACGTCCGTCGGCTCGGTGGTCAGCACGCCGTTCTCGATCTTGCCCTTCATGTGGGTGATGAAGGTCTTGCCGAAACGGTAGTCCACGCGGTTGGAACCGCCGGGCATGATGTTGGCGCCGGTGGCGTCGGTCATCAGCTTGTCCTTGCCGCGGTAGATGGTGACATCCACCTGCGGGTCGTTGGTCAGGCTGTCGACGTTGGTGAGTTCCACCAGCACGCGGTTGAAGTTCATCTCACGGACCCAGAGGTCGGTGAAGTTGGCGTAGGTGCCGTCCGGCGCGCGGAACAGGCGGGTGCAGCCGATGGCGCGGTAGAGATTGTTGTCGATCCCCTTCTCGCCGTCGGTGGTGGTGAAGTCGTTCTCGCCGACCTTGCCGTCGAGATTGAGGCCGATGCCGATCTTTCCCTTGACGTCGTGGTAGGGGAAGGTGTCGGTTTTATCGAGCGGATAGCGCGAGGCGCTTTCGCGCTCGAGCTGGGTGCCTTCGACGGTGCCGAGGTTCGGGTACAGCGCCTTGAACTGCTCGCGCGGCCCCTCGTTGAAACCGTCCGGGCATTCCTGCTTGCCGTCCGGGGTCTGGTAAAGGCCCCAGTTGGCGCTGGTCAGCACATAGCCGATGGAACGGTTGTGCAGGCCGGACGCGGCATCGTCGGCGCTGGCGACCGTGGCCGCAACGCCGAAACCACCCATCACCACCGCGGCGAAGGCCGTCTTCTGAATGAGGTTCTTCATGAATCTCTCCCTAGTCGCCTTTTGTTTGGTCGCATGTCCGGACGGAAAACCGGTCTCCACTTTTCCTGGACACGCTCGGTGTTATCGTGAACCGAAGAAATCGTCGCGCAGGACGAAAGCGCGGAAGCCGTTACGGCTGCCGCCGAACTCGCCGTTGCCGCTGCCGAGCATGTCGCCTGGCTTCTTGTCGAGGATGTGGGTGTAGACCGGCTGGCCCTGATAGGCCCACACCCGCAGGCCCTTGCCGGGCGCGGCGGCGTGGCCGGTCTGCGGGTCGATCTCGATCACGGCCCAAGTGCGGCTGGTGCTCTTGGCGTCCTTCGCGGCCACCGCGTAGGGCCAGTCGCGCAGGCAGCGTTCGACCTTGCCGCCGCCGCAGATGGCGAGGCGGTAAACCTGCGGGCTGTCGACATTATCGCAAGCCAGCTGGTCGACCGAATCATCGGCGCAGTTATAGGTGTAGATGGTCTTGCCCTTGGCGTCGGCCAGCACCACGCCGGTTTCGGAATCCTGGCGGGTGAATTCCTTCGGGAAGGCCGGCGCTTTCTGCACATAGACATTGTGCCAGCCGGGGATGTCGCTGCCTTGCTGGCTCTTGGTCTCGGCGTCGAGCGCGTAGGTATAAAGCGGCTTCTTGCGGAACGCCCACTGACGCACGCCCGGGGACCGCTCGAAGATCGACCATTCGCCCTGCGGCTGGGCGGCCACCGAGGCCACCACCGGCACCCAGGTACGCGTGCAGGCGTCGTCGCAGTTGGACTTGTTGGAACCGTCCTTGTCCCACATATAGATCGAGAAGTTCTTGTCGTTGAGGAGCGTGCGGCCCTCGGCCGAGGTGCGCACCAGGAAGCCCGGCGGAACCGCCGACGGAACCTGGGCCACGTCGCGCGCCGCGGGGCCGTCGCCCTGGCCGCCGCGGGTCGATGCGGCGTTGACGTCGCCCGGGACCTTATCCTGGTCGGAGGTGTAGAGGGCGTGCTGGTCGTAGGCCCACTGCTTCTTGCCGTCCTTGCGGGTGATGACGGTGAAGGCACCGGCGGGCTTGGCGTCGTCGGCGGCGTAGACCGCCGGCCACATATCGAGGCAGCTCTTGCGGGTCTTCAGCTCCGGCAGTTCCAGCCCCGGCGGATACGGGCTCATGAGCCCGGCGGTATGGGTCTGGACCTTGTCGGTGCACATCGACTGGTTCTTGGGATCGCCGGTGACGCCGTTGCGCATGGTGGTGTTGGGCCAGAAGTACAGCGTCTTGCCGTTGGCGTCGGCGAACACCGGACCGTCCAGCTCGGTGTATTCCACATGGAACACCGGCGGCATCGCCACCTTCTGCGCTTCCTCGCGCTCGGCCGGGATCACCGCCCTGGCGATGGCTTCGGCGGCCTGGAGCTTGAGCGCGGGCGCGGCCAACGCCGCGACCGCCGCGCCGCCGGCAAGGCCGATCAGAAGGCGGGTCTTCATGCCACGATCTCCCCGATCTCCTTGTTGGTGCCGTTGGACTGCGTGCCCCACGAGCTGATGTCGAGGCCGAACACCTTCATCGCCGTCAGGCCAAGCCGGGTGCCCGGGCTGCCGCCGCCGTCGAGATGCAGGCCGGTCTTGATCTTGCCGCCCGCCCGCCCGGCCGTGAACATCGGCTGGTTGTCGATCGAGTGGATGCGCGCCAGCGCCTGGTCGGTGGTGGCGTAGATCAGGACGTTGTCGATGAGATGCCCGTCGCCTTCCTTCTGCTTGGCGAAGGCGTCGACAAAATAGGCCCAGCTCTCCATCGAGCGGCGGATGAACCACGACGTCTGCGGCTGGTAGCCGAGCTGGAAGTCCACCGGCTCCTCATGGCTGGCGGTGTGGTGCGGCTTGTCGTAGCCGGCCTTGGAGGTGGCCGCCGCCGACTGCGAGTACGCCATGTTGAAGACGCGGCTCTGGTCGCAGGTGATCGCCATCACCAGGAGGTCGGTCATCATCTGGTGGCGCTTGCCGACCAGGGTGTAGTCGAGGCCGGCCTGCGGCTCATCCTTGGGCGTCTTGCCGACGACACAGGCGGCGCGCGGCTCGGGCTTCTGAAGCTGCTGGTCGAACTGGCGCTCCAGCTCGCGCAAGCCGGTGAAGTACTGGTCCAGGCGCTGCCTGTCCTCGGCGCCGACCGCGGTCTGGAGGTCCTTGGCGCTGTCCATCACGCCCGACAGCACGCTCTTGCGCACCATCACGCGCGGGTTTGGCTTGAACTCCTTGGCGTTCGGGTCCTGGAAGTCCTCGCCGAACAGCTTGGTGTAGAACAGGATCGGCGAATAATCCGCGATGCTCATCGAGTTCGCGTTTTCGTAGGAGAAGCTGTCGCGGATATTGCCGGTGGCGGTGGTGGTCAGCACCGAGAACCGCGTCGGGCCGGCGATCTTCTTGGCGACCGTGATGTCGATGGTTTCGCCGGGATAGTCGGTCTGGTTCATCGGCGCCATGCCGGCGCGGCTGATGACCCAGCCGGTCTTGTGGCAGAGGTTCGGCGCCGCGTCGCGGAAGCCGTTGAAGCGCGTGAACAGGTTGATGTGCTGCTTCACGCCCTTGAGCGATTCGATTTCCTCGGGCAGCTCCCAGTTGGCACCGGTCTGCTTGGGCACGAAGATCTTCTCGTTCATGCCAAGGCCCCAGGCCCAGGTGCCGAAGCGTACCGGCAGCGGCGCGCCGTCGGCCAGCGCGTTGCCGTTGCCGTTCAGGAATACGTTCAGGAACGGCAGCGCGACCGCGACGGCCGAGCCGTCGACCGCACCACGCAAGACACGGCGGCGAGTGATGTCTGTCATTTTACTAATCCTCCCTGGGATCACTTGGTCACGGTGGCGGGGGCGGTCTGCAAGGCCGCGGCCTTCGTCTGCCCCTGCTTTGAATCGGTGTTCGGCTCGGCGATTTCGTAGAACGCGTCGCTGGTGGCGATCATGCGCAGCAGCGCCTTGTAGCGGTAGCCGGACCGGGCGAAGGCGGTATTCAGCGCCGTGATGGCCTGGTCGTCGGCGGACGAAAGCGGTCCGCCGGTGGCGTAGCTGTAGACCCGCCGCGTCAGGCAGGTGGTGAGCTGCGGATGGTCGTGCATCGACTGGCTCAGGCCCAGCACATCCTTGAAGTCCTTGCCGTCGAGGCTGCCGGACGCATCGATGTCCGCGCCCTTCTCCTGCGCCCGGAAACGCCCGGCGCCATCGAAGTTCTCGAGCGCGAGCCCCATGGGATCGGTGATCTTGTGGCAGCCGGCGCAGACCGGGTTGGCGCGGTGGGCCTCCAGCCGCTGGCGGGCGGTCTTGAGCAGCGGATTGGGGTTCTCGAGGATCGAGAAATCGACGTTGGCGGGCGGCGGCGGCACCTTCTGGCACAGCAGCCGCTCGCGCAGCGCCTTGCCGCGATAGGTGGGCGACGACCGCGCCGGATGCGCGTGCAGCGCCAGGTAGCTGATCTGCGTCAGCAAACCCACGCGCGGGCTGTCGGCCGGGAACTCGTAGGCCACCCAGCCGGGTTTGGTGGGAATCTGGTAGACCGTCGCCAGCGCCGGCGACATGAAGGTTTTGCGCGTGGTGTAGAGGTCGCGATAGTCCTCGCCGCGCGTCAGCAGATGATCGACCACCGTCCGCAGGGTCTGTTCGCGCGCGTCCTTGATGGTGGCGCCGGTCATCATTGGATAGATCGACGCGTCCTTGGCCAGGTTGCCGAAGTCCTCGAAGCCGAACATGTCGTCGAAGAAGGCGCGGGTGCCCTGCTCGACGCGCGGGCTGGCCAGCATGCGGTCGACCACCTGGGCGCGCCCCTTGGCGGTGAACAGCAGCCCTTTCTCAGCGTCCTTCAGCAGCTGGTCGTCCGGCGCCGCGTCCCACAGGAAGTAGGACAGCCGCGAAGCCAGGGAGTAGGCGTCGAGGCGGCGGCCGCCGGGATGGGCGGGGTCCGGCTCGGTCAGGTCGGCGATCAGCAGCACCTTGGGATCGAGCAGCATGCCCTCGATCACGGTGGCCAGACCGGCGTAGAAACTCTTGAGATCCGAGGCGCCCTTGCGGGCGTCGGCCACGAACGCGGCGACGCGCGCCTCCGGGAGAGGCCGGCGATACAGAAGGCGCCCCACCTCACGCACGAACTTGGCGGCGCAGGCGTCATCGGGCGCTGCTTCATCGGCCGGCTTGCACGGGATCAGGAAATCCCGGCGCGACGGCGTGTGCTGGTCGAGGCTGCCCTTGTCGATGACCTGGGCGGCGATGGATGAAGCGCTGCGCTGCAGCTGCTGCAGTTCGCCGGTGGTGACGCCGACCGACGCGGCGCCGGACGCCAGCAGCCCGTCGGTGCGCCGCAAAGGCGCGAACGGCGTGCCGACTTCGATATCGCCGCCGAAAATATACGCGACGGTGTTGTGATACTGCTCCGGCGTCACGCGGCGCACGCGGGCGACGGTGCCTTGATAGTCGCCAACCTGCGCGGTCGATGTCGCCGCGGGCGCTTTCGCCGCGGGCTCGGCGGTCCCCTGCGAGCAGCCGACGAGCGCCACCGCGGCCGTCGCCAGCAGAGACGACATGACGGAACGTTTAAAAACCGAATTCAACGATACTCTCCCTATATGCAGGCCCTACATGCAGGCCCGTATGTAGACATGGGTGGGCCTGCCTCCACCGCCAAGCGCTGCCTAAAGCACGCACCCGCGACAGTCAGCCCCTCCCGGGCACTCACCTCACGCAATCGCACTCCTTAATATAGGCGACAATCGTCGACGTATCCCCTTGATTCTTATCAATACCGCGGTCACAAACGTGCAAAGATACGTGGTGGCTTGAAATATTTCCCGCCGCCCACGGCGGAAAGCGCTGCGACAGCAGGCCCAACCGATTGTTTTTAAAGGGCATGTGACCGCTCACCGTGGACCGGCTGCTTTCCGGCGGCTCGCTTCGACCATCATGTCCGACATCCTGGATCCGACCCACCTCCTGCGTGCGCACGGTTTGACGGACGCCCCTCCGGCGCAAATCCTCTTCACCGCTTTCGATTTGGCGGCGGCCGGCCGCGACTCCGACGCCCAGGCGCTTTATGACCACGTCGCCGGGATCAGACCCGACAAGCAGATGCGGGCGTACTGGCCCCTCGCCCTGACGGCGGGGCGCGCCGGCGAGGAGTGGGCGACGCCGTCGCTCAAACGCGCCGACCTGCATATCAATTACCTGCAGGACGCCGAGGCGGGCGCGATCCTTGCCCGGATTTCAGGAGCTGAATACGGCTCCCAGGTGCTGACCGGCCAGGCGCGGATCGCCCTCGGGGTGGGGGCCGCGCCCCACGCCCTGGCGCTGGCCGATCGGGCGCACAAGATCGCGCCCGCCTCGTCCTACGCGGAGATCATCCGCGGCGCAGCGCTCCTGGCCAACGAGCGTGCCGGGGACGCCGTCGCCCCCCTCACCGCCGCCGCCAAGGACGGCCGGCAGGGCGCCTGGTTCCTGCTCGGCCTTGCCTATCAGCGCCTGCAGCGGCCGGCGGAAGCGGCCGCCGCCTACCGCAAGGGCTACGCCTTCGATCCCCAGGACTTCGGGCCGGCCAACAATCTGTTCTCGGCGCTGCTCGAGGCGCGCAAATACAAAGATGTACTGGCGCATGCGGATGCCATGCTCGCCGCCAAGCCGGGTCACACCACGTCGCTGGCCTACAAACACATCGCCCTGGGCGAACTTGGATATGGGCGGGACATCGCCGCGCTCAGCAGCATGGCGCTGGTGGAAGGCGAGACCCTGCCGGTGCCGGCGGCCTACGCCAGCCGCGCCGACTTCCACCGCGCACTCGTGGACGAGATCGCCCACGAACCCACTCTGGTCTACCAGCGCAACACCACACGCTTCGGTTACCAGACCGACGATATCGGATATGCCGAGACCCCCGCCCTGCAAGCGCTCAACCGGGCGCTCGGCGCCATCGTGCGCCGGCGCGCCGACGCCGCCCGGGCCAATCCAACCCATCCTTTTCATCACGCCGCGCCGCGCGACTTCCGCCTGTATTCCTGGGGCGTGATCCTGAGGGAAAAGGGCCATCAGGCCCCGCACTTCCATCCCCACGGCTGGCTCTCCGGCGTCTACTATATCGAAGTGCCCGACGACATCACCGAAGCCGATCCGGCGCGCGCGGGATGGATCGAGTTCGGGCGCGGCGACGAACGCTGGAACCGGCCGTCCACCGCCATGCCGGTGACGCAACTGCGGCCCGAGGAAGGCCTGGTGTTCACCTTCCCGTCGTTCTTCTGGCACAATACCCGGCCGCTCCAGACCGATAAAAAGCGCATCTCCTTCGCCTTCGATGTCATCCCGCTGGAGGCATCGTGAGATCAATCGCCGTCGCCGCCGCGTTATCGATCTGTGCTTCGGCGCTGGCGCAGGATCTGCGTCCCGAGCGGGGAGTGCGCGCCGCCGCCGTCAGCTCGCAGCACGATCCGCCGGTGCATATCGGCGTGCCCGGCGAAGCGGTCTACGTTGGCGCCGACCGCTGGATCCTCTACGGCGTCGCCGATGCGGAACTCCATATATTCGTCGAGGCCGACGCCGCCAGGCGCATCCAGCGGTTCTGGTGGATCCAGTTCGAGGCGATGGTGCCCGAAAAGCCGGACTCGCGGTACAGCTACACCGGGCCGGTGACGGACCTGGACGGACTCTCCTTCTTCGTGCGCGCGCGGTTCGGTCC
Source organism: Rhodospirillaceae bacterium (assembly GCA_041905795.1). Taxonomy (GTDB): domain Bacteria; phylum Pseudomonadota; class Alphaproteobacteria; order Rhodospirillales; family Rhodospirillaceae; genus SHVO01. Next base: position 224,693 of record JAYRKL010000005.1, read on the forward strand.
GACCAACGACACCGGTCGGCCCGGCTCGGACGCCGAACACGTCAAGAATCTGCTGGAGAGCAAAGGCTATATCGCGCCGCCGGAGATGATGAACGTGCGTTTTGTCCACATCCCCGACCAGATGAAGCGCAAGGAATTGATGATCATCTACGCCGAGGCGCTGCCCCAGGGCCTTACATCCGCCCAGCTTCTGAAAGATGGTAAGATCACGGATGCGTGGGAACCGGTCGAGAAAGACTTGATCGAACGCGCCCGGAAGAGCATCACTTTACGCAAGATGGATTGAGGTCATTGGGATGCGTTTTTCTGGAAATGGAGGCCCGATATGAACCTGAAAGCTTTCATCGCCTTCACCGGCCTGATGTGCGCGGCCACGGCCAACGCCCAGGACGCCTTCCCGCCCGAGCTGTCCTATCCCGGCAATGTGGCGCTGTCGAAGAACTCCAACGGCGAATGGGAATACCGCAAGTTCCCGAGCCTGATGCCGCTGTATGTCTATGACCTGGACAAACCCGGCACCGGCAAGTCGGAATGTGGCGACAGCTGCTCGGGCGCGCGCCCGCCGCTGCAAGTGGAAGGCGACGACGCCAAACCGGTGGGGCGGTGGACCATCATCCAGCGCGAGGACGGCCGCCGCCAATGGGCCTACAAGGGCCGCCCGATCTATCTGCGCTTCCATGACATCGTCGGCGCCCCCATCGGCGACAACGAAGAAGGCACTTGGCATCTTATGAAGCCGTAGGCTTCGGGGCACCTCATGAAGCCGTAGGATTCGGGGAAGGCTGCGGTTACGCCACCAGCACGGCGCGGAAGTCGTTGACGTTGGTGAAGGTGGGCCCCGGGTTCACCAGCGCGCCGCGGGCGGCGAAGTACGGCGCGGAGTCATTCTGCGCCAGCGCCTTCGCCGGATCGAAGCCCTCGGCCCGCGCGCGTTTCATCGCCCCCGGCTCCACCAGCGCCCCGGCCGCGCCCGAAGCGCCGTCGGCGCCGTCGGTGTCCGCCGACAGCAGCCAGACATTGGCGAGGTCTTCCGTCTCCCGCGCGAAGGCCAGCGCGAATTCCGTGTTGGGGCCGCCCTTCCCTTCTCCGCGCACGGTCACCGTCAATTCGCCTCCGGAGAGAATGACGCACGGCGCCTTCACCGGGCCGCGCCCGGCGAGAATCTCCCGCACCAGGTCCGCCTGCCGGCGCGCCTCATCGCGGGCCTCGCCGGCGCGCCTGTCGCCGAGATCGTGCACCGCGAGCCCCAGCCCCCGCGCCCTGGCCGCCGCGGCGGCCAGCGAGTCCCGGGGCCGCGCGATGATCTCCACCGGCGCCGCCGGCAGTTGTTTCGGCGTTTCAAAGGCGTTCGCCAGGAGAGCGTCGGTGATGTGGGCCGGCACCGGAATGCGATAGCGCGCCAGGATCGCGAGCGCCTCGGCGCAGGTGGTGGGATCGGGCACCGTCGGGCCCGAAGCGATCACCGCCGGATCGTCGCCGACCACGTCGGAGATGATCAGCGTATGCACCCGCGCCGGCGCGCAGGCCGCCGCCAACCGCCCACCCTTCACCGCCGAGAGATGCTTGCGCACGCAGTTCATCTCGCCGATGTCCGCGCCCGACTTGAGCAGCGCCTGGGTGAGCGCCCGCTTCTCGGCCAGCGCGACGCCTTGCGCCGGCGCCACCATCAAGGACGACGCGCCGCCGGAGATCAGGCACAGCGCCAGGTCGTCGGGACCGGCACTCTCCGCCAAAGCCAGGATCGCGCGCGCCGCCGCCAGACCGCGCGCATCGGGCACCGGATGGGAGGCTTCCGCCACCTTGATCGACCGGCAGGAGCGGCCGTAACCGTCGGGCACGATCACCAGGCCTTCGAGCGGGCCGTCCCAGGCGCGCTCGACCGCTTCGGCCATGGCGCCCGCCGCCTTGCCGGCGCCCAGCACGATGAGCCGTCCCTTGGACCCGGAAGGCCGCGGCAGATATCCGGCCAGCACCTGCCCGGCCTGGGCGGCGGCGACGGCGGTGCTGAACAAATCCTGCAGGACGGCCTTGGGATCCATGCAACGGGTGTAGCACCGGAAGCTGCCCTGGAATAATCATTGTTGAATGATCGATGCCGGGGAATACGACTACGTGATCGTGGGCGCGGGCAGCGCCGGCTGCCTGCTGGCCAACCGCCTGTCGGCGGATCCATCGGTGCGCGTGCTGCTGCTGGAAGCCGGCGGCGAGGACAATTCGCCCTGGATCGCCATCCCCGTCGGCTACCTCTATTGCATCGGCCACAAGCGCATCGACTGGCGCTTCAAGACCGCCGCCGAACCCGGCCTCGGCGGGCGCGCCATCGACTATCCGCGCGGCAAGGTGCTGGGCGGCTCGTCCTCCATCAACGCCATGATCTACATGCGCGGCCAAAGCGCCGATTACGACGCCTGGCGCCAGGCCGGCAACACCGGGTGGGGCTGGGACGACGTGCTGCCGTGCTTCAAGGCGCACGAGGATTTCTTCGCAGGCGCCGACGAACATCACGGCGCGGGCGGACCCTTGCGCGTGGAACGCCAGCGCCTGCACTGGCCGATCCTGGATGTTTTCCGCGACGCCTGCGTCGAACAGGGCATCCCGCGGACGGTGGACTTCAACCGCGGCGACAATAGCGGCGTGGGCTATTTCATGGTCACGCAACGGCGCGGGACGCGCATGAGTTCGGCCCGCGCCTTCCTGAAGCCGGCGCTGCACCGGCAGAATTTGCGCGTCCTCACCCACGCCCGCACCCGCGCGGTGACGGTGCAGGGCGGCAGGGCGACCGGCGTGCGGTTCGACTGCCAGGGTACTGAGACTTTCGCTGGCGCCCGCGGCGAAGTGATCCTCGCCGCCGGCGCCATCGGGTCGCCGCAGATCCTGGAACTGTCGGGGATCGGACGCGGCGACCTGCTCGGCCGGCACGGCATTGCCGTGATCCACGAACTGCCGGGCGTCGGCGAGAACCTCCAGGACCATCTGCAGCTGCGCCTGATCTACCGCATCAAGGACGCCCTCACCCTCAACGAACTGGCGGCGAGCCTGATCGGCAAGGCGCGCATCGGCCTGGACTATGTCCTGCGGCGGCGCGGCCCGATGAGCATGGCGCCCAGCCAGCTCGGGGCTTTCGCGCGCTCCGACCCGTCACAGGCTACGCCCAATCTGCAATTCCACTGCCAGCCCCTGTCGCTCGACCGCTTCGGCACGCCCCTGCACGGCTTCCCGGGCGTCACCGCCAGCGTCTGCAACCTGCGGCCGGAAAGCCGGGGCTCGGTGCATATCGCCGGTCCGGCCCATGACGCCGATCCGGTCCTGACGCTCAATTACCTGAGCGCCCGGCGCGACCAGGAGGTGGCGGTGGACGCCATCCGCCTCGCCCGCAGGATCATGGCCACGACGGCTTTCGCGCCGCACGCGCCCGCGGAATTGAAGCCCGGCCCGCAGCTGCAATCGGACGAAGACCTGGTGCGCGGCGCGGGCGACATCGGCACCACCATCTTCCACCCGGTCGGCACCGCCAAGATGGGGCAGGACCGCATGGCGGTGGTGGACGAACGCCTGCGCCTGCGCGGGCTGGAGCGCCTGCGCGTGATCGACGCCTCGATCATGCCGACCATCGTTTCAGGCAACACCAACGCGCCGACCTACATGATCGCCGAGAAGGGAGCCGCGATGGTGAAGGAAGACCGCAGGGCGCTGTGACGCGCAGGCCGGCGAACGGGACGGGCGGCGGCGTCAAGCTCCGCGGTGCGCCGCCGTCATCTCATTTCGCGGGCCGGAAGCTCGGCACGAACTTCTGCACGCGGCTGTCTTCCGAGGTGTAGAGATTGCCTTCGGAATCGAACTCCACCTGGTGATTGAGATGGAGCTGTCCGGCGAAAGTGCCGTAGTGGCCCATCACGCCCAGCACCGCGCCGTCGGAGCGCCGCGCGAAGCGGATCTGGAAATTCCCCGGGTCGTTGATGGCCATGATGCTCTGGTTGCGGTCCGGCCACAGCGTGACGTTGCCCACCGAGCCCGATCCGAGGGTTTCCTTGTCGTAAATGAACTCGGTGACGTAGGTGCCGTCTTTCTTGAACACCTGCACCCGGTCGTTGAGCCGGTCGGAGACATAGACCAGGCCGTCGTTGGCGATGCGGATGCCGTGGACCAGGGCGAACTGGGTGGACGGTGGCGCCTTGGGGTCATAGGCCGGGCGCGGTTCGTCCGTCGGCGGTTTGCCATAGGCGCCCCACAGGCGCTTGAACTTGCCGGTGTCGGCGTCGAAGACGATGACGCGGTGATTGCCGTAACCGTCGGCGATGAACACTTCGTTGGCGGAGGCGTCGACCACGAAGTTCGCCGCACCCGAGAGCTGGGTCGGGTCGAGATTGCCCTTGGACGGGCCGCGGCCGCCGATCTGCATCAGGAATTTGCCGGTGTTGGTGAACTTGAGCACCATGCCGTCGGCGGGTTCGCCGTTGCGCCCCGCCCGGGTCTGGCTGCCGCCGATCCAGACATTGCCTTTGTGGTCCACATGGATGCCGTGTTCGAACGACGGCCAGTCATAGCCTTCGCCGGGACCGCCCCACGACTGCACCACGTTGCCGATCTTGTCGAACTCGATCACGAACGGGCCGGGCACACAGCAACTGCCGCGCTTCGGGGTCTGGGCGGCGCCGAGCACGTTGTTCGCGAGGATGCGCGGGCTGTGATAGACCCAGATATGATCCTTGGCGTCGGCGTAGATGCCGCCGATTGACGCCAGCGCCCATTCCTTCGGCAGCGGCAGCTTCGGCCAGCCGGTGTCGAGCTTGAACTGCGGTGCCGGCGCGTCGGCCGCGGAAGCGGCCGTATATGCGGCCGGCGCCAGCAACAAGGTCAGCGCCAGGCACGAACGCCGGAAAGAAGCTGTGAACATCGGATTTCCCCCGAAAGACATTTTTCGTGACGTGATCGTGGCCGCAAACGGCGAAGCGCACCAGCCAATTTTCCTATAAGCCGCACCGCAAAAAAGCTGCTCCGGCATTGGTCCGCCGCGCACCGATTGGCCGCGCGATAAATTTTTTGAGTTTTGAGCCTAATTCGCCATGCCGGCGTATTTCCATTTCTGTACCCGGGCGCCGTTGGCTTCCGAGGTGTAGACGTTACCCTTGGAATCCGTGGCGATCAGATGCAGGCGCAGGAACTGGCCGGGGTAGAGGCCCGCATGTCCAAAGGCGGCCTCGGGGATGATTTTCAAGGTCTTGCGCTCCAGGACCGCCACCCGGAAATTGGCGAGATCGGCCACATAGAGGAAGCGCTGTTCGGGATCGGCCGAGAACGCCGAACTGAACGAGGTGCCGAAGGTGCTCTTGGTGGCGCGGTCGATGAACACCTCGTTCAGGTACTTGCCGGAGAGATCGAACACCTGGACACGGTTATTCTGACGGTCATTCACATAGACCAGGCCGTCATTGGCGATGGCGATACCGTGGACATTGTTGAACTGCTGCGGCAGCGCGCCGTCGAAGCTGCGGGTGCGCGGCACCGAATCATCGGGCTGCTTGCCGTAGGCGCCCCACATGCGCTTGAACTTGCCGGTGTCGGCGTCGAAGACGATGACGCGGCGATTGACATAGCCGTCGGAGATGAAGGCCTCGTTGGTCTTCGGCCATACCCAGACCTTGGTGGCGTGGTTCAGGTTGTCGGTGTCGAGGCTGCCCTTGCTCTGGCCCGAATGGCCGATCTGCATCAGGAATTTGCCGTCGCGGGTGAACTTGAGACACTGGTTGTCGTCTTTCTTGGCCTCGGCGTTCTTGACATAGCCGCACAGCCAGACGTTGTCCTTGTAGTCCACGGTGATGCCGTGCTCGCCCTCGGGCCACTCGTATCTGGCGGCGTCGGCGGTGGGCGTGAAGGGCCCGCCCCAGCCCTGGATATAATTGCCGTCGTTATCGAGTTCGATCACCGACGGCGCGTAGGTGCAGCACACGGAGGTCGGCGGGTTTTTGGTGAGGCCCAGGAACTCCGGATTCACCGACCGCTGGCGGGTGTAAATCCACACATGATCCTTGGCGTCCACCGTTACGCCGGCGGGATCACCGTAGATCATGTTGTTGGGCAGTTGCTTGGGCCAGGACGGGTCGATCTCGAATTTGGGATAGCGCCCGGCGTCGGCAGCCTGAGCCGCCATGGCCTGAGCCACAGGTCCGCACGCCAAGGCCGCCATGAGACAGGCCGCCGTCAACGATCCACGCATGATTGCCCCCTGTTCTTCCGCCCGATGAAACAGTACCGCCGCCCACCCCGCGCAGCCAGACCCTACCTGGCCCGGCGGTTGGCGGCGTCGCGGACCCGCTCGTCCGGATCGTTCCGCAGCTTTTCGATGGCTTCACCGCCGATCCGGGACTGGAGCGCCACCACGGAGCGGACCTCGGGGCTGGGGTCATCCACCAGGCGGGCGAAGGCGTCGTCGGGTAAAGCGCCCATGCGCGCGACAATGCCCCGGACCATATGGCTTTTGTCGCCGGCCAGGCGCGTCAGCTGCGCCGGCGTGAGGCCGCGGTTAAAAGCCAGGTAATAACGGACGTCCTCGACCTCGTCGCCGATCAGCCGGTCGGCGATCGCCGCATCGAGGCGGGTATTTCGCGCCACCGCCTGCCGCAAAAGCGGTTCCGCCGACCCGGCGTATTCGGCCACCAGCCCGGCCGGGCACAGCGGATTGCCGAGAAAAGCCAGGACCTCGCCGCGCGCCGCACCGCCAGCGCGAACTTTGGCCGTGAGCGCCGCCACATCCTGCGGCGGCAGGGCTTCGTCGGCGGCATGTTTTTCCAGCGCCGCCGTCCGCGCAGCGGTGAGGTCCGCGCCGATTGACCAGAGACACAGGATCGCAAGAACGGCCGCCAGCACCCCTTCTGCCGGTCTCGGGCGGCGCGCGCCGCCACGGCGGCGCGCCCGGCCGCATAGGCCAGGAGCGAGAGGACGACGGCTTTGACAGGGATGAAGGCGATGGTGACGGAAGCCGCGGTCCAGGACCCCTGGGTCATCAGCCCACGATAGGCGACAAAGCCGGAGCCCAACACCCAGGCGGCCATGGCGAACGCCGGACTCAGGGCGGCCGGGCTGCGCGCCGCCGCGGTTTTCCACGGACGCGTGACGGCCGCGTCCACCGCGGTCACAACCACGATCCATCCGGCAAGAATGACAATGGCCCCCATCGCGGCGGAGTGTAGCACAGCCGGCCGCGCGGCCGGCTAACCGGGTTTCGGCCCGCGGAACGGCTTGCCGTGCTTTTTGCCCGGCGGGCCCTTGAAATTATTCTTTTTGCCGGCGTGATCTTTGAAGGCGCGATCCTTGAAGTTGCCCTTCTTGAAAGGCCCCTTCTTGAATTTGGGATAACCGCCTGGCGCATCTTTGCCGGGGCTATCGTTGCGGGAGCCGCCGGTGGGGGCGCCGGCCGGGGTGATGCGGATCGCGCCCTCGGCGTGCTGCGCCACCTTGTCGGCGAAAGCGGCGGCGGCGGCCTCGACGATCTCGAACTTGGTTTCCTTGTCGAAGATGCGGATGGAGCCGATCTCGCGCTTGGTGACGCCGCCCTGCTTGCAAATCTCCGGGATCAGCCATTTGGGATCGGCCTTCTTCTCGCGGCCGATGTTGAGCCGGAACCAGGCCATGGGGCCGCCGGCGCGCTCGACCGGCGGGCGCGGGCCGCGCGCGCCGGGTTCACCCTGGCGCGGTTCCCAGCGCGGCTTCTCCGGCGCCGCTTCGGCGATGTCTTCCGGCGCCGGCAGGCGGGCGCGGTGAAGGTGCACCAGCGCCGCCGCGATCTCGGCGGCGGAGCGGCGGGTGAGCAGTTCCTCGCCGAGACGCAAATCTTCGGCGTCGCCGGCCTCGGCCGCCAGCAGCGTTTCCAGCAAACGCGCGCCATCCAGCTTGCGGATGTCCTCCGCCGAAGGCGGGTTGCCCCAGGCGGCGTTGATGCGCATGGCCTTGAGCAGCATCTCGGCCTTGCGGCGGCGCTGCGGGATGACGAGCAGGATGCTGGTGCCCTTGCGCCCGGCGCGGCCGGTGCGGCCGCTGCGGTGCTGCAGGGTCTCGGCGTTGGTCGGGATGTCGGCGTGGATCACCAGGGTCAGCGACGGCAGGTCGATGCCGCGGGCGGCGACGTCGGTCGCGACGCAGACCGTGGCCTTGCCGTCGCGCAGGGCCTGCAGCGCGTGGTTCCGTTCGCTCTGGCTGAACTCGCCCGACAGCGACACGGCGGCGAATCCGCGTTCCAGCAAAGTGGCGTGCAGGTGGCGCACCGCTTCGCGGGTGTTGCAGAACACCAGGGCGCCGGGTGCGGCGTGGAACCGGAGCAGGTTGACCACCGCGTGCTCGGTATCCTGGGGCGCCACGCGCACCGCGCGGTATTCGATA
>JAYRKL010000045.1:0-4680 GCA_041905795.1 Rhodospirillaceae bacterium
TGTCGAACAAGTCCTCCTCCAGATCGTAGCGCTTGTCGTCGATGACAATCCCGAGCAGAAAAACATGCTCGCGGCCCAGCTCAAAGGCATCGGCGCCAAGGAGGTCCTGACGGCGGCCACCGGCCTGAAGGCGCTCACGATCCTGAAGGCGCCGGTTCGGCCGGTGGACATGATTGTCGCCGAAGTGCGCACGCCCGACGGCAACGGCCTGCAATTGCTGCAAGCCGTGCGCTGCGGCCAGGCCAAAAGCATGCGGGCGAACGCGACCTTCGTCCTCACCACCGCCCAGCCCGCGGTCAACATCATTCAGACCGCCTCGGCGCTCGACGCCAACGGCTTTATCGTCAAACCGGCGAAGGCGGACAAATTGGAGGCTGTGATCCTGAAGGCGCGCCGCACCGTCTTTCCGCCCAATATGGCGCGCTATACCGAAGTCTTCATACCGGACCAGTTCTGAGGCGACGGAAATGGCAACGGACGCATATCCTCCACACTCCCCTGCTTCCAAGTCGCGCAGCCTGAGCACGGCCGACTACCTGGCGGCGGAAGCCCGCCTCACCGACGAGGAGAAGGCGGCGCTGGCCAGCCATCTCGCCGCCGGCCTGGGTGCGAACAAGGGTGAAGACTTCGTCGAGGCCGAAGCCGTCCTGCGCCTCATGACCTGGAACGCCGAGCCGCGCGTGGTCGAGGCGATGGCGAAGGCCGCCGCCGCCAACCCGAACACCCCGCGCAGTCTCGCCTGGGCCTTGGCCAACGATGACGAAGCCGCGGCCACCATGGTGCTCGAGGCTTGCGCGGCGCTCTCGGATGCGGATCTCGTGAGTCTGGTTGAATCCAGCGCCAACGCCGAAAAGAGCTGCGCCATCGCCCGGCGCGCCGTGGTGAGCGAGGCGGTCTCGCGCTCGCTTGTCGATCATGGCGGCGAGGACGCGGTGCATACGCTGCTGGCCAACGCCAACGCGGAAATCCCCGACGACGCCTACGGCACCGCCCTCGACCGGTTCGGCCAGAGCGAGCGCATCCAGCAAGGCATCATCGACCGTCCGGCCGTCTCCGCGCTGGTCGCGCAGCGGCTGTCGGGATCGCTCGTTCCCAAGCTGAAAGAGAAACTCGCGGGCAAGCTCGCCGCCCAGAAGTCCGCCGCCGCGCCGCCCGCAACGGCCATGCCGGGACTTTCCGAAGAGCGCAGCGACACCGCCTGGGAAATACACCTGGCGTCCATGCTCGCGGACAGATCGCTCAATGAAACGAATCTCCTGCGCCAGGTCCTGCTCGGCAATCTCGAGTTCTTCGCCCGTGCACTGTCGGCGTTGAGCCGCGCGCGCTACGCCGATGTCCGCGCCGCCCTCTTGGAGACGCCGCCGGCGTTCGCGCCGTTCTGGCAAAGCGCCGGGTTGCCGGCGAGCTGGCTGCCGCTGGCGACGGCGGCGGTGGCGGCCCTGATTCATGTGGACCGCAGCACGGGGAAGGCCGACCCGGATCTGTTCGCCCGCAATATCGTCAGCCGCACCCAGGCCAATCTCAAGGCCGCCAAGATCACGCTCACCGATGCGCAAAAGCGCCTCGGCTTCCGCTAGAGCATTTTCCGATGAAGTGGATGCCGGTTCATCGCAGAAAATGCGACCAAACCAAAGAATTAGAGCATGATCGCGATTCAATATGACTCGATCATGCTCTAGGAGTAAGCGCCGGCAATGCGCTCCAAATCGGCTGGCGTCAGCTTAGCCTCCGCAAACGGAAACAGTTCGCGCTCCTCGAAGCGGACATGGTCGGAAAGCCGCTCTCCCAGCTGCCGCAACCCGACGGCGTCGAACGGGCCCGAGAGTATCCAGCTTCGAAGGGCGGCATGATCCTGTTCCACCCGGGCTGCGAGTGCCTCCCCTCCCGCCGCGCGGACCGGCGGAAGCAGGTGTGTTTCCTCCACCGCAAAATGGCGTTCCAATCCGGTCTCCCATTCGTGCGCGATCGCCCGCCACAGCGTGTCGATTTCATCTCCGCTCGATGCGGTCCTGGCGCGCCTGGCGAGGACAAGCGCGCGGTGGTGATCGTCCGACAAGCCTCTCAGCGCGGCGGAGCGTCTCACGGCCCTTCGCTCCTCCCGGCATGCGGCGATCCGGCCGGCGGCTGTCGCGCATGAAATTCCACAAAAAAGCGTACGTGGCCCAGAGGCGTCACCTCATGCGGCTGTCCGGGCTGCACCACGCCGGGCTTCTCCGGGGTCAACACCTGTTCGCCCGGCGGCGACAGTATGCGGTAAAGCAACCGGCCTTCGAGGACGTGAATCAGCGCCCAGACATTGTCCTTCGTGCGATGCTCGCGACGAAGGCCCGGCGGCACGCTGTTCTCATCGAAGACCGGTGTCCGTTTATAAGCGGCCAATCCAGGCGGCAGCGCGTCTTCCAATGTTTCTCTCCAGCGATGTTTCCCTCCAGGGCCACGGCGGCCGCTGTCGCAGGCGGCGGCGCGCCGTGAGAGGGGCTATCGAATCAAACCCTCGGCGGGCTCGGGGTTTCACCGGGCTCGACGGTCATGACATCCCGCCATTCAGGGTGCTTGAGATAACGGGCGCGAACATATGGGCAGTAGGGAATGATCTTGAAGGGTGTCGCGCGGGCATCGGCAATAAGGCGGTCGACGAGCGCCGCGGCGGCACCGGTTCCCTGAAGAGCGTCCGGCGCGCCGGTATGATCGGCGCTGATCAGCCCAGGGCCGCGATGCGTGAAGGTCAATTCGGCTTCCGCATCGATGCCGTCAACACGCGCGACATAACGGCCGTGCCGCCCATCGTCCTCTCGTACGATTCTTATATCGGTCATTGCTGTACTCTTGCTTTGGTCCCACCCTCATTCGTCCCCGGGGCCTGGTCTCGCGCGTGGCCGGCGGCGACGAATCGCCGTTCAACCCTTGAAGTCCTTCTCGGGGTTTGAGCCATCCCAGTTCTGGAACACATTCATGAAGCCCGGCACGGTCTTGTCGCGGTTCCAGTCGCGCTGCAGTTCGCAATACAGCTGGGTCTTGCTGATAAGCTTGCCGCCGGCCTGCTCGATCCGCCGCAGCGCGGCTTCGTGCGCGGCGACCGAGGTGCCGCCGACCGCGTCGGCGACGACGTAGACTTCATAGCCTTCCTGCAGCGCATCGAGCGCAGGGAACGCGAGGCAGGCCTCGGTCCATAACGCCGTCATGATCAGCTTCTTGCGGCCTGTCGCCTTGACCGCCGCCTTGAATTCGGCGTCTTCCCAGCTGTTGATCGTGGTCCGATCATAGGTCGGCAGATGGCCGAGAACGTCGCGGATTTCCGGGATCGGCGGCTTGTTGCGCCCGGTCTGGACGTTCACGGTCGAATGGATAATTGGCAGACTATAGTTCACCGCCGCCTTGGCGACGCTGACGATGTTAAACACCAACTCGCGCTTGTCGATCGAGCGGATCGAAGACACTTGAATCGGCTGGTAATCGATGATGATGAAGGCCGAATTCTCGGGCGTGAGCAGGTGATCGGACTTGGGATCGCGGCGGGCTTCACTGGTCATGGGAGATCTCCTCTTGTTGGCACATGTTGTCGGCGATGGGATCGCGGCGGTCAGGCCTCGGCCATCTGGCCGAACTTGCCGCTGTTGAAGTCGGCGATGGCCTGGCGGATTTCGGCATCGCTATTCATCACGAAAGGCCCGTAGCCCGCGATCGGTTCGTCGATCGGCGCGCCGGTCAGCACCAGCACCGTCGCATCGCCGTCGGCGGCGATGGTGACACCGCTCCCCTCGCGGGAGAGCAGTACCATCTCCGCTTCGCCCGCTGCCTTGCTATCGCCGACCGTGACATGACCGGAGAGCACAACCAACGCGCTGGTGTGGCCTTCGGGGAGGTCGAGTTTAAGCGCGGCCCCGGCTGTCAGCCTGAGGTCCCACATGTTGATCGGGGTGAAGGTCCGTGCCGGTCCCTTCACGCCGGCAAACTCACCGGCGATGATCCGCGCCTTGCCCGCCTCGCCGGGGAGGGGGACGACGGGGATCTCCGCCGAGGTGATGGCCTGATAGCCGGGCTGAGCCATTTTGTCCTTCGCCGGCAGGTTGACCCACAGCTGCACCATGCGGAACGGACCGCCCGATTTGGTGAAGCCGGCCGAATGGAATTCCTCATGCAGGATGCCGCGCGCGGCCGTCATCCACTGCACATCGCCGGGGCCGATGGTACCGCCCTTGCCGGTGGAATCGCGATGCGAAACCTCGCCGTCATAAACGATGGTCACGGTCTCGAACCCGCGATGCGGATGCTCGCCGACGCCGCGCGGCGTCGCGGCCGGTTCAAAATAATGCGGCCCGGCAAAGTCGAGCAGCAGGAACGGGCTGATTCGCGCGCCAAGCGAGTTATAGGAAAACAGCGAGCGCACCGGAAAGCCATCGCCCACCCAATGGCGGTTGGGGTTGGAGTAGCTGCCGAGAATCGTCTTCATGGTCGGTCTCCGCATCTGTTTCGTTTAAGAATTTAAGCCGTAAGGCACGCGAAGATAATGGGGAAAGGACAATCAGGCCGCCAGGTTGTGATTTTGCCTTCTTTGTTCTATTAATAGAACGATGCAGGACCTTAACGACCTCGCTTATTTCGTGGAAGTCGTGAACCACCACGGCTTCGCCCCCGCGGCCCGCGCGCTGGGGATGCAGAAGTCCAAGCTCAGCCGCCGGA
>JAYRKL010000029.1:0-32522 GCA_041905795.1 Rhodospirillaceae bacterium
CCGGGGATCGCGTTCATGACCGGGCGGCGCATGCTGCTGCGCAATTTTTACGTCGACGACACCTTTCCCCAATTGCGTCCGCAATGGCTATCCACCGCCATCGCCGAAACCCGCACCGCGCGGCCCCCGGTCGTTCTGGTGCAGGATTGGGCGATCAATGGTACAGAACAGTCCAGGTTCGACCATTGGGCCGCCCCTTATGTGGACGTCCTCAAGGAGTTGGCGGGGGAAACCGTGGCCGGACCTGCTACAACCGTCTATCTGATCGACCCCGCGAACACGCCCCCGAACTGATACATACGTACTGACCCATGGACTTTCTCACCCCCGATCCCGCCATTCCCGAAATCAAGGTCGTGATCCCCAAGAAGCATGGGGACGCGCGCGGATTCTTCTCGGAAACCTATACCCGCCGCGCGCTGTCCGCCGGCGGCATCGATGTCGAATTTGTCCAGGACAACCACGCCTTCTCCGCCGCCAAGGGGACCGTCCGCGGCCTGCATTTCCAGACCCCGCCCATGGCCCAGGCCAAGCTGGTGCGCGTGACCCGCGGCGCCATTCTCGACGTGGCGGTGGACATCAGGGCCGGCGCACCGACCTACGGCAAGCATGTGGCGGTGGAACTGTCCGCCGACCGTTGGAACCAGATATTCATCCCCGCCGGCTTCGCGCACGGCCTCTTGACCCTGACGCCCGACGTCGAGGTGCTCTACAAGGTCTCGCAATACTATTCGGCGCCGCATGACAAAGGCCTGCTGTGGAACGATCCGGCGCTCGGCATTTCCTGGCCGGCGGGTGAAACCCTCCTGTCCGACAAGGACAAGATCCAGCCCTGCCTTGCCGATCTGCCGGCGTATTTCCAATACGCCGCGGTTCCCGCCCGATGATCCTGGTCACGGGCGCCAACGGCCAGGTGGGATGGGAACTCGCGCGCCGCGGCGCCGCGCTGGGGGTACGGGCGTTCGATCACGCGGCGTTTGACATCGCTCATGCCGCCCAGGTCCAGGATACGATCGCGCGCGAACGGCCGGACGTCGTGATCAACGCCGCCGCCTACACCGCCGTGGACAAAGCCGAGAGCGAGCGCGAGAAGGCCTTCCTGGTGAACGAACTCGGCCCGCGCAATCTGGCCCAGGCCTGCGCCGCCCAGGATATCCCGCTGATCCATATCTCGACCGACTATGTATTCGACGGCGCCAAGACCGCGCCCTATGTGGAAGGCGACCCGGTGTCGCCGCTTGGGGTTTACGGCGCGAGCAAGCTCGCCGGCGAACGGGCCGTGCTCGAGGCGGGCGCCAAGGCGGTGATCCTGCGCACGGCCTGGGTGTTCGGTGCTCACGGCGGCAACTTCGTCAAGACCATGCTGCGGCTCGGCGCCGAACGCGACACCTTGCGGGTCGTAAACGACCAGCACGGGTGCCCGACCGCGGCCGGCGATCTCGCCGACGCGATCCTCAAGATCGCGGCGCGTTTGCCGAGAACCGCCGACGCCGGCCGATTTGGGATATTCCACTGCGTCGGCGCCGGACCGACCACCTGGTTTGAATTCGCGAAGGCCGTCTTTGCGGCGGCGCGGCCAAACAAGGTTCCCGCGCTGACGCCGATCGCCACCGCCGAATACCCGACGCCCGCCCGCCGTCCGGCCAATTCGGTGCTGGAGTGCGGTAAACTGGCGGCGGCGCATGGCATCACTCTCAGGCATTGGGGCCCGGCCCTGGCTGAGATGCTCGCTGAAATCCGGGCCTGAACAACGACACCAAGGATGAGACCGCAATGAAGGGCATTGTACTGGCGGGCGGATCGGGAACGCGGCTGCATCCGCTGACCGAAGCGGTCTCGAAGCAGCTGTTGCCGGTCTATGACAAGCCGATGATCTATTACCCGTTATCGACGTTGATGCTGGCCGGCATCCGCGACATCCTGATCATCACCACGCCCCACGACGCGCCGAATTTCCGCCGCCTGTTGGGCGACGGTGCACGATGGGGAATCAACCTGACCTACGCCGAACAGCCGAACCCCGACGGCCTCGCCCAGGCCTTCATCATCGGCCGGCCGTTCGTGGGCAGCGATTCAGTCGCCCTGGTGCTGGGCGACAACATCTTCTATGGCCACGGCCTCACCGACAAGCTGAAGAGCGCCGCCGGCCGCACATCCGGCGCGAGCGTCTTCGCCTACCAGGTGCGCGACCCCGAACGCTACGGCGTGGTCGCTTTCGGACCTGACGGCGTGCCGGACTCCATCGAAGAAAAGCCGGCGGCGCCCAAGTCCAAATGGGCAGTCACCGGTCTTTATTTCTACGACAACGATGTGGTCGAGATCGCGCGCACCCTGAAGCCCAGCGCCCGCGGCGAGCTTGAAATCACCGACGTCAACCGCATCTACCTGGAGCGCCGGGCGCTCCATGTCGAGCATCTCGGGCGGGGCTTCAGCTGGTTCGACGCCGGCACCTTCGACAGCCTGCTGGAGGCCGGCCACTTCATCGGCACCATCACCCACCGCCAGAACCAGGCCGTGGCCATGCCCGAGGAGATCGCCTTTTCGAATGGGTGGATCGACGCCGGACAGCTCCAGGCCCTGGGCGAGAAACTGAAGAAGAGCGGCTACGGCGCCCGCCTTATCGAGTTCTCGAAGGGCTGACGTCTTTCTGCGCCAGGGCGCAGGCGGAGAACGCAAGGCCAATGGCGGCAAGCCACCATCCTTGCCAGATACCGAAACTGACCAGCCAGAACACCGCGACCGCCGTCATGGTGGCGGCACAGGTGGCCAGCGCGCGGGACTCGCGGGCGCAAGAAAGATATCCGCGCAGGGAAACCGCGGCCCAGGCCAGCAGCAGCGCCACGCCCACCGCCCCAAGCTCCAGCCACACTTGCAGCAAGCCGTTGTGGGGATGCAGGAAGGTGACGCCCGCGCCTTGCGCCAATACGCGCGCACTGTCGAAGCCGTAGCCCATCCCGGGGCGCGCGCCGATCAGGTCATGGACGCGGTTCCAGATCTCGACGCGGTAACCCCAATTGAGGTTGGCGTGGGCGGTCAGCCAGACCTGATCGCCGTGCCGCCACGCCAATGCCGCGACCGGCCCCCAGGACAAGGCGACCACGGCGATTCCCGCCGCCACCAGCGCCACGCCGGCGCGGCCCCAGGTGCGCGCGATGCCGTAGGAGATGGCGCCGCAAGCGATGGCGACCGGCGCCGCGTCCATGCGGTAGGTCAGCGCCAATACGAAACTCACGCCGATCAGGAGACCGCCCGTCCAGCGGCGGCCGGTGACACTCTCGGCCAGCCGCGCGGCGGGGAACAGAAGACAGGACAACAGCGCCAATCCGGGCGACAGGAGATCGAACAGCCGGTCGGTGGCATCTCCCGGCCGCGCCAAGCCGATCACGCTCCCGCCGGTCACGCGCTCCACGGTCAGGAGACTCACCAGGGCAACGACCGCGCCGAGGGCCGGCCGCGCCAAGCCCGCCGCGGCCTCCGCAGGCACGTGAGCGAGAGAGCGTCCCAAGACCCAGGCAGACAACACGATCGGTACGGCCTTCACCCAGTCGGTCATCCGGTGCGTCGGCGACCACGCCACCGACGCCAGCGCCCAGGCGAAGAACGCGGCCCCCAGCAGCACAGCCGCCGTGGGGCGCAAGCCGGCAAGCACCGCGGCCCGCCTGTCGCGTGCGGTCAGCACCAGGAGCGCCGCGCCCGCCAGCGCAACCACCGCCGCATCCTTGCTCCAGGCCACCAGGGGCACGAAGGCGAGCGGCAGCCAAACAAAGGGGATGGATATGACGGACACGAATTCCTCGGGCGGTGAACGCCCAGCCTACAGCAAAAAACAAAGCCCGCTAAGTCTTTGACTTAGCGGGCTTATTTCTCAAGCGGCCGGAAGCCGCCTAGGATCTAGTGACGCGCGGCGCGGGCCGGCGTCTCGGCATCTTTCGCTGCGACTTCCTGCGACGGATGCTGGATGAAGACTTGGGTGAACTTCATGTCCATGGCCCCCGAGATCGCCGTGTTATGCCCGGCCTGATCGGGATAGGCGTCGGCGAGCTTACGCAAGGCGCGGTACAACGACGGCGAGGACAGCTGCCCATAGCTCTGGTGATGGGTCGACCAGGCCTGGACGAGCTGACGATAGAAGGTTTCCACGTCGGCATAGCCGGCCATCAGGCCTTCGGCGCTGTCCTGGGTGAGCTTCAATTGGAGGCGTGCGTCGCGAACCCACTGGATGCTCACGTCCTCGAAGGTGGAACTGGCCGGCATCTGCAGGTCGGCGTTATCGGTGGTCAGGACGCCATCGACGATCTTGCCCTTGAAACGGACGATAAACTGCTTGCCCCAGCGGTGGTCGGCGCGCTGGGTGCCGCCCGGCATGAAACCGTTGCCGGTGGCGTCGGTGAGCAGGCCGTCGAGACCGCGGTAAGTGGTGACCGTGACGTCGTTGTCGTTGGTCAGGCTGTCGACATTCGTCAGTTCCAGCAACACACGGTCATAGTGGTACTGCTGCGCGAACTTGTTGCCGAAGTAATGCACGGCGCCGTCGGGACCGCGGTAAGCGGTGATACAGCCGATGGCGCGATAAAGCTGGTTGTCGATGCCCTTGACCGCGCCGTCGGGGCTGGAAAAGTCGTTGGGACCGATCTTGCCGTCGAGGTTCAGGCCGACGGCGTATTTGCCGGTGGCTTCCTTAAAGGCATAAGGCTCGGGCGACACGTCGGGGCGCCAGACCGCGGACTCGCGGGCAAGCTGGGTTTCGGCCAGCGTGCGCTGCTTGCCGTCGTCCGGGAACAGGATCTTGAACTGCTCGCGCGGGCCGTCGTTCATGCCGGTCGGGCACTCGGCCTTCGAGTCCTGGGTCTGATACACCGCCCAGTGATAGTCGGTCAGCACATAGCCGATGGTGCCGTTGCGGATCACCGCGCCATCGGCGTTGGAGACGTCGGCATTGGCCGCGCCCGAAAACGCGGCCGCCGCGGCGAAGAGCACGCCGAGACGGACCGCACACTTACGCGTCATGCTCTTCCTCCCTCCCGATAAGACCGTCAGCCGCGCGAACCTAGTGGTGCGCCGCGCGGACCGGGGTCTCGGCTTCCTTGGCGGCGGTTTCGGCGGCCGGATGCTCGATGAAGGCCTGCACGAACTTCACGTCCGCCGCGAAAGAGATGGCGGTGTTATGGCCATCCTTGTCGGGGTAGGCGTCGGCGAGCTTGTGCAGCGCCCGGTACACCGACGGCGAGGACTGCTGGCCGTAGCTCTGGTGGTGGGTCGACACCGCCCGAGCCATCTGCAGGTAGAAGGTCTCGATGTCGACGTACCCGGCGAGCAGGCCTTCGGCGCGGTCCTGGTTGATCTTGAGCTGGAAGCGCGGATCCTTGAACCACTGATCCGTCACATCCTCGAACGCCCAGGTCGTGGGCTGATGATACTCGGCAGCCTGAACGGTCAGCACCCCGTCGACAATCTTGCCCTTGAACCGCGAGATGAACTCCTTGCCCCACTTATGGTCGGCGCGCTGGGTGCCGCCCGGCATGAAGCTGTTGCCGGTAGCGTCGGTCAGGAGGCCGTCGCGGCCGCGGTACGTGGTGAGGGTGACGTCGTTGTCGTTGACCAGGCTGTCGACGCCGGTGAGTTCGATCAGCACGCGGGCATATTCATGCTGCTGCATGAACTTATTATTGAAGTGATAGAGCGTGCCGTCCGGCCCGCGGTAGTTGGAGACGCAGCCGAGCACGCGATACAGCTGATTGTCGATGCCCTTTTCACTGCCGTCGGGGCTGGTGAAATCATTGGGGCCGACTTTGCCGTCGAGGTTCATGCCGAAGCCGATTTTGCCCTGGGCTTCCTTGAAGGCGTAGGGTTCGGGCTTCAAGTCGGGATGCCAGATCGCCGATTCACGGGAAAGCTGGGTTTCCAGGAGGGTGCGTTTCTTGCCGTCTTCCGGGAACAGGATCTTGAACTGTTCGCGCGGGCCGTCATTGAAACCCTGCGGGCATTCGGCCTTGCCGTCCTTGGTCTGGTACATGGCCCAGTGATAGTCGGTCAGCACATAGCCGATCGTGCCGCCGTGGATCACCTGGCTGCTTTCATCCGCCACCGCGGCGCCGGCAAAACCAACAGCGGTCATCGCTGCAAAGAGCGCGCCGAATTTAGCTGCATGTTTCATGGTTTCTCTCCCTGGAAGGTTAGCCGGCGTTGGTGCGGAAATCGTCGCGGAGCCAGAAGGCCTTGAAGCCGTTGCGGTGGCCGTTGAATTCGCCCCAGGCGTCGCCCTCGACGCTGCCCGGCTTCTTGTCGTTGCCGAACAGGTAGACCGGGCGGCCGCGATAGGCCCACACGTGCAGCGCCCCCGCCTCACCCGGCTTGGCGAACTTGCCGGTCTTGGGGTTGATGTCGACGGCGGTCCAGGCGCGGGTATCGCTCTTCGCACCGGCTTCGGCGATCACATAGGGGAAGGTCTTGTTGCAGACATCGGGGTCGCCGCCGCCGCAAATGGCGAGACGATAGGCCTGCGGCGATTTGGGATTGTCGCAGGCCAGTTCATCGATGGCGTCGTCGCCGCAGTTGTAGATGTAGATGGTGCGGCCGTTCTTGTCGGCCAGCACCTGGCCGGCACGGGTGTCCTGCACCGTGAAATTCTTGGGCGCGGCCGGCTCGGTCTGGGTGAATACGTTGTGCCAGCCGGGGACATCGCCGCCTTCAAAGCTGCGGAACTTCTCGTCGGCGATGCGGGTGTAGAGCGGCTTCTTGCGGAACGCCCACTGCTTGACGCCCGGTGAGCGCTCGAGGATCGACCAGTCGCCCTGGGGCACGGCGTTCTCGGCCGCCAGCATCGGGGCCCATTCGTTGAGGCATGTGCCGGTGCAGGCGGACTTGGTGGCGGTGTCCTTGTCGTAGCTATAGACCGAATAGCCGATGGAGGTGGCGAGGATGCGCCCCTTGGCCACGGAATAGACGCCGAACTGCGCCGGGATATTGGGCGCGGGGCTGACGGGTTCGCGATACGCCGGCGAATCGCCGCCGGTCTTGCGGCGCGTGCCGCCGCGGGTATCGCCCGGGACTTCGTCGAGCACCGAGGTGTAGAGCGCGAAACCGTCGTAGGCCCACTGCTTCTTGCCGTCCTTGCGGTCGACGACGGTCCACTTGCCCACCGGCTTGTCGTCGGCAGAGGCATAAACCGCCGGCCACTCCTGCAGACAGGACGGACGGGTTTCGACTTCCGGCAGGGTGAACCCGCCCGGATACGGGCTCATCAGCCCGGCGTTGACCTTGTAAACCGTGTCGTCGCAGGTCGGCTTGTTCTTCTGTTCGCCGACGTCGCCGTTGCGGATGGACTTGATCGGCCACTTGTAGAGGGTCTTGCCCTTGCTGTCGGCGAAGACCGGCCCTTCAAGCTCGGTGACGATCACCTGGAAGCCGGGCGGCAGGGGCGACTTGACGTAGTCTTCCATCAGGCGCTTTTCCGCGGCGTGAGCGCCGCTCACGGCGAAGCCATACCCCGCGACCAGGCCCGCGACCAAGCCAACCAGTGAGCCGAGCTTTTTCATAGATTCCATCCCTTGTTCCGTTCGCGGGACGCCCTCTCCCAGGCACCCCGCTCTCCGCTTCTTGTCCGCGCCCTTGTCGCGCATGCGCCCGGAGAGGAAAATTCCTCTCCGGGCGGACTGCGAACCGGGCCTTGGAAACCCTTAAGCCAGGATTTCCGACACGTCTTTGGACGTGTTGTTGCTCTTGGTGCCCCACGACGGGATATCGAGGCCCATCGTGCGCATGCAGGTGAGGCCGAGACGCGTACCGGCGGTGCCGGCGCCGTCGATGTGCAGGCCGGTCTTGATCTTTCCGCCGGCGCGGCCGGCGGTGAACATGGCCATGCCGTCCAGCGAGTGGACGCGGGCGTAGCCGTGGTCGCTGTTGGCGTAGATCAGGACGTTGTCGAGCAGGGTGCCGTCGCCTTCCTTCACCTTCGTAAAGGCGTCGACGAAGTACGCCCAGCTTTCCATCGAGCGGCGGGTGAACCACGACGCGGTCGGCTGGTAGCCGAGCGCATCGTCCACGCGCTCCTCGTGGGTGCAGGTGTGGTGCGGCTTTTCGTAGCCGGCCTTGGTGGTGTTCGACGACGAGTTCGAATAGCTCATGTTGAACACGCGGGTCTGGTCGCAGGCCACCGCCATGACCATCAGATCGGTCATCAGCTTATGACGTTCGGCGATCTGCGCGGCTTCGCCGCCCAGCCTCGGATCTTCCTTCAGTGCCTTCGGCGCGACGCAGCTGGCGATCGGCTCCGGCTTGGTGAGCTGCTGCTCGAACTGACGCTCGAGGTGGCGCAGGCCCGTGAAGTACTGGTCGAGGCGGGCCCTGTCGTCGGCGCCGATCTTGGCGTTGAGTTCCTTCACTTCGTCCATCACGCCCGACAGCGCGCTCTTGCGCACCATGATCTTGGGGTTCGGGGTAAAGGACGGCGCATTCGGATCCTGGAAGTCAGGTCCGAACAGGCGGGTGTAGAACGCCACCGGCGAGAATTCCGGCGAGTTCGGGGAGTTGGCGTTTTCATAGGAGAACGTCGAGCGCACGTCGCCGGTGGCGGTCGCGGTCAAGGTCTTGAAGCGCGTGGTGCGGCCGATCTGGTTGGCCACCGTCACGTCCAGCGTTTCGCCCGGCTTGTCGGTTTGGTTGGAGGGGGCGATGCCGGTGCGGCCGATGATCCAGCCGGTGTAGTGGCACAGGTTCTCGTAGGTGTCGCGGAACGCCGTGAAGTTGGTCAGCACGTTGATGTGCTTCTGGATGCCCTTGAGGGATTCCATTTCCTCGGTGATTTCCCAGTTGGCGCCCACCTTCTTCGGCACGAAGATCGACTTGGTCATGCCCAAGCCCCAGAACCAGGTGCCGAAGCGCACCGGCATCGCGCGGCCATCGGCGAGCGCGGTGCCGTTCCCGTTCAGGAACACATTGAGCAGCGGCAGGCCGACCGTGACGGCGCTGCCGTTCAGCATCCCGCGCAGAACGCGGCGTCTATTGAGACCGTTGATCATGGTTCTCTCCCTTACTTCGAAGTTGCCGCCGCGGTGTCGGCGCTGGCCGACTTGACCGGGGCTTGAGCCGGCGCGTCTTCGCTGACGTCAGCGAAAGCGCGGCTCAGGGTGATGGTGCGGAGCAGGTCGGGCAGGCGGTAACCCTGCTCGGAGAAGCGGGTGTTCACCCACTTCAGCGTTTCGTCCGACTTGGAGACGCCGCCGGTGCCGTAAGCGAACACGCGCTTGACCAGGCAGCTGGTGAGCGCCGGATGGTCGTGCAGCGCCTGGCCGAGGCCGACGGCGTCCTTGAAGTCCTTGCCGTCCAGGCTGCCGCTGGCGTCGATCGGGTTGCCCTTCTCGTTGTCGCGGAAGCGGCCGGCGCCGTCGAAGTTCTCGAGCGCCAGGCCCATCGGGTCGGTGATCTTATGGCAGCCCGCGCACACCGGATTGCTGCGGTGGGCGAGGACGCGGTCACGCTGCGTCTTGTAGGACGAGTTCGGGTTGTTGACGATCGAGAAGTCGACGTTCGCGGGCGGACGCGGCACCGGCTGGCACAGCAGCACCTCGCGCAGCGCCTTGCCGCGCAGGGTGGGCGAGCTGCGGCCCGGATGCGAATGCACCGCGAGGAAGCTGATCTGGGTCAGCAGGCCTGCGCGCGGGCTGTCCGCCGGGAATTCATACGGCGTCCAGGTGCGGGTCGAGGGCAGGCGATAGAGCGCCGCCAGCGCCGGCGACATGAAGGTCTCCCGCGAGGTGTAGAGATCGCGATAGTCCCGGTTCTTGGTGATCAGCTGGTCGATCACGGTGCGCAGGGTCTGCTCGCGGGCGTCGCCGGTGGTCACGCCGGTGAACGACGGATAGACCATCGGGTCCTTGGCGAGGTTGTTGAAATCGTCGAAGGCGAACATGTCGTCGAAGAAAGCGCGCATGCCGGTTTCGAGGCGCGGGCTCGCCAGCATCATGTTGACGATCTTGGCCTTGCCCTTGTCGGTCAGAATCTCGCCGCTTTCGGCCGCCTTCAGCATCGCGTCGTCGGGCGCGGCGTTCCACAGGAAGAACGACAGACGGGACGCCAAGGAATAGGCGTCCAGGCGCTGGTGGCCGGGATGCTTGGGGTCCGGTTCCGAGGTTTCAGCGATGTAGAGCACGTTGGGGCTCACCAGCATGGCTTCGATGGCCACGGCGAGACCGGCGTAGAAGTCCTTCAGCTTGTCGGCGGAGACGCTGGCCTGTTCAACCAGCTCGTTGACCTTGGCCGGCTTCATCGGCTGGCGGTACAGCAGGCGGCCGATATCGGCCAGGAACTTGCCGGCGCAGGCCTTGTCAGCGGCCTTTTCGTCGGCCGGCTTGCACATGATCAGGAAGTCGCGGCGCTCGGGCTTCACGACCATGCCGGCGACCAGCGCCGCGGTCTTCTGGAACAGCTCAAGCTGGCTGTCGGTCACGCCGGCCTTGGCCGTGCCGTTGGCGAGCAGCCCGTCGGTACGCTGCACCGGCGCGAAATGGGTCTCCGGCTTGATGTCCGGGCCGAACACATAGCTGAGCGTGTTCAGATACTGCTCCTGGGTCATCAGACGCAGGCGGCGCGGACCGGCTTCAGCGTCCGGTTCGTTGGACAGGGACACCTTAGCCGCCTTGGCGGCCGGCGCATTCGCTACACGCGCTTCGGATTTCGCGCCCTGGCCAGAGCAGCTCGCCAGCGTAAAGGCGGCGACGAAGCCCATGGCGCTGCCTTGCAGGACCCGCTTCAGATTTCCGGACGTGGTGAACAACCGCACTTTACACTCTCCCTTTTTCGTTTCTCGCCGCCGAGCCTTCCACCCTTCGGGTGTCCTGACGTTGATCCCAATCAGCTCCGGATCTCAGGTCAGCAACACTGTCGTGACGGCAGACAAAACGGGGCGCCGTTTCAAGGCGCATACTCCCACTTCTTAAGGATTCTAAATATACTACGCCGGGTCAGCTAGATCACCATTATATTGCAAAAACGCATGGTTAGGCCTCGCCCCCTGATATGGGGACCGGCAGGCATCCGCGCAACTGGAACTCGCCATGTGAGCCTTAAGAATCATAGTAATTTCAGTATCTTATGTTATTTCGCCGGCCCGCGCCCCAGGCGGCAATCGCCCCTTGGCTTTTGCGGCCTGCCCCGCGCCTCAATGCCTTGTGAGATTGAAGCGCGGGATTTACCGACCGATTGGACAGCCTAAAGGCTTCCCGGCGCTTCCGGGGAGCCAATTCCCGCCCCGGCCGTCCCCCCGAGTCTCAGGATGAGTCCGCGGCCGGCGCCGGTCCGCCGGCGTGAAAAAAAGAGGCCGGGAACTGCTTCCCGGCCTCTTCTTCATTCGCTCATGTCGTGAGGGTCTACATCTTGAACCGCACACCTGCGCGGAACATGCGACCTTCATCGGCATTGGTGTTGGCGTAGTAACCGTTGCTGGTGGGACCGTATTTGAGCGGCATCAGGGCGTTGAACACATTGTCCACCACGAAGAAGACCGTGGTGCCGATGCTGTCGAAATTATAGTTCAGATTGAGGTCAAAGGTCTTGGCGCCGTCGATGTGGTTCAGGTTGAGAGTCTGGGCGTTCGCCGTCGAGACCGGGCAACCCGAGGTGCAGACGATGGCCGTCTTGCTGTACACGGTCGGTCCGACGCCGCGCATCGTGACGGTTCCGGACAACGTCGGGCTGACATAGCCCACCGACACGATATAGCGGAAGTCTTCGGTGGTAAGCGGCCCACCGCCGACGCCGATCGAGCCGCCGACTCCCGCGCCCTCCTGGACGATGCCGTCCAAGTCGACGCTGTTGAGCTTCAGGACTTTGGTCGCAAGGCCGCGGAGCTGAAGGTTGCCCTCCCAGTTCTCGTTGATGCTCGACAGCGGGACGTTATAGCTCGCCTCGAAATCGATGCCCTGTGCGCGCTGGGAGATCAGGTTACGCGAAAGGTTGTTGACCTGGCGGATGAGGCCCAGCGTCTGGCCGGCAGCCGGCGCGTCGCGGACGATCAGGCTGCAGACCGTGGCATCGCCATTAAAGCAGTTGTCGACGATACGCTGGGCGCCGAGCTGGGACAAAGCACCCGCGATGTCGATGTTGTAGTAGTCGACCGACGCGCCGAAGCCCGGGAAGAACTTGGGCTGCAGCACGACACCCAGCCCCGTGGTGTCAGCCACTTCGGGTTTGAGGTTCAGGTTGCCGGCGCTGTTGGTCAGGATGGCGTAGGTCTCGTTGCGGAACCGGTCGATGACCGTGCCGGTGCCGGTGGTACCGCCGCTGAACAAGTCGCCGATGTTCGGCGCGCGGATGTCGCGGGACCGCGTCGCGCGGAAGGTGAGGTCGTCGGTCGGGTTGTAGGTCGCACCGACCTTCCAGGTGGTGACATAGCCCGACACGCTGTAATCGGTGGCACGTACCGCGGCATTCAGGTCGAATGACCGCGCCCAGGTCGTGTCGCGGGCCAGCGGCACCACGGTTTCGAAGGCACCCTCGGTCACCGAGTACGTGCCGAACGTCGCCTTGTAGTTGCCCGCGAAGAAGTTGCTGGCCTGGTCATCCGGGGTCGTGAAGCCGGTGGCGGATTCCTTGCGGTGTTCAGCGCTGACGGCCACCGAGACCGGACCCGCCCAGGTCGAGAACGGTTCGCCGGTGACGCTGCCTTCGAACGTGTCCAACTTCATGCGCGTGAACAGATAACCCGTGGCGAACGAGTACGGATAAGCCCCTTCGCGCGAGTCATTGACCCCGATGCCCATCACATTGATCGGCTTACAGGCTGAGTTCGGGTTGTTCAGCGCGACACGGCAGACGATCTTGCCGTTTGCGTCCATGACCGCGTCGACCGCCTCGAGGTAACGCGGAACAACCGGGTTGTTGGGCGAACGCGCGGAAATGTGGGTGGTGCTGCGCGAGTAGGACGCGCCCCACTTCCAATTGGTATCCGCCATGTCGAAGTTGCCTTCGAGACCCGCCATGATCCGGCGGAAAACACGGACGTTGTCTGCACCCATGTTGTGATCGTTGAAGTCGCCGTTCCAGGTGCCCACCGTGATGGTGGTGAGCTTGAGCGCCGTCATCTGCGCTTTGACGCCGGCCGGAATGAACGGGTTGTCGCTCTTGATGGTCAGATTGCCGAGGCGGAAATACGGGACACCGATGAAGTTATCGGAATGGGCATGCGACCACTGCAGTTCGGCGAACGCCTGAACGTTGTCGGTGAGGTCGTAGCTCGAGCGGGTGAAGACGGTATCGCGCTCCAGCATGATGTTCAGCATCAGCTGTCCGTTAAGGCGCGACGTCTGCCAATCGCCACCCGACATGTACTGGGAGCTGATGATGCTGCCGTACTGGAAATTCGCCGGCGTGCCGCCCTGACCGAACACGGTTCCTTTGAGGGGACCGGCGGTGATGAGGCCGCCCGGCGTGGCGGTGGAGAGGCCGACGTGGTCGAGCGCAATGTACTGCGGCACGCCCGTGCTTTGGCCGGCGCCGGTGCCGTAAGCCGGATTGACCACCCAGTTATAGGTGTTGTCATAGACATTCTGGCGGGAGATCGCGCGCTCGATCGGATCCGCGTAGGAATGCTCGGCGTTGAACAGGAAGTGGCCGCGCCCACCCGCGAAGGCCACGCCAGCGGTCATATCGACCTTGTAGTTCCCGGCGTCGCCATAGGTGGATATCCCGGCCTGGGCGCTGCCTTTGACGCCGACGAATTCCTTGTCGAGAACGAAGTTGATCACCCCCGCCAGCGCGTCGGAGCCGTAGACCGCCGAGGCGCCGCCGGTCACGACGTCGATGCGGCTGATCAGGCCGTTCGGCATGATGCTGAGGTCGACCGCGCCGCCGAGCAGCGAACCGCCGAGGCCGCCGAGGTTGGAACCAACCACGCGCTTGCCGTCGATCAGCACCAGGGTGCGCGACTGGCCGAGATTACGCAGATTGGCGAGGTTGATGCCGGCGGTGCCGCCGCCGACGGTGGACGAGGTGCGCTGGCCGACGGTGTCGCCCTGCAGCGCGGGTAAGCGGCCGATGGCGTCGGCGACGTTGCCGAGCGCCATGTTCTGAAGTTCGTTGGCGCCCAGGACCGAGACGGGCGTCGGCGCTTCGTACCCTTCGCGCACGATGCGCGATCCGGTGACCACGATTTCTTCCACACCCGGCGCCTGCGTGGTTTGCGCGGGTTCCGCGGCCGAGGCCGCACCGGCGACCATCATCGCGACGATGCTCGCGGCGGTTCCTGTGGCGGCGCGGCAACGCTCGGCGCGCGCGGAATGACTGACAGCTTCGTTGAAATAACGCATGAATTCCCCCTAATGCCGGGCCTTCGTCTCCCATGAACGAAGCCTGGATTTTCAATGGGTAACGCGCAACGAATCGGTGCGTCAACCTCAAAACCTAATGCTGCACCTGCGAACAAAGCGGGTGCTGCGTTCCGGCAACAGTGCGCGGGCCGAGACCCGGGTCCTGTGTGCCGGCGGACAGGAAAGGGCATCGCGATTCTTTCGTCCCCAAGCCCTGTCCGGACACTCCGCTACTGCCGCTCCAGTTGAATGGGCAGCAGGTCTCTTGCGCCAATCGCCGATCTTCTGTCGTTCGGACCAATTCCGATGCCGATTTAGGGCGCGGCTGCCGCCAATATCGCGGGGGCGCTGCGCGGCGGAAGCCGCCGCCCAGCCAGCCTTTGCCCACGCCGGGCCGGCCGATATCTCAGTCGGTGCTAGGTCGGAGGCTTTGCGCTGACATATCATCGCCACGCAACGGGCCCCGCTCCGTTCACGCCCCCTATTGGAAGCTCCACGCGCGATGTCAGGCAAGTTTTTGGCAAATGTCCCGGGGATGAGAACTGCGGCCGGGGTCCCGGAGCTGGATGCGCGCACGCTCTCGGAGGAGGTCTTCAATCGCGACTATGTGGCCCACAGCCGCCCGTGCGTCATACGGGGCGCCGTCAAGCACTGGGCCGCGTTGGAGAAGTGGCGCGATAAGGAGTACCTGAAGCGCCGCTCCGGCCAACACCCGGTCTCGCTTTTTCTCTGTGAATTGCATGTCACCAAAAGAAGGATCGCAGGCCGCGAACGCGCCCTCAGTTTCGCCGAAGCCATCGAGTGCCTTCACGCCGAACAAACGGAACGCGCCATTCTCGGCTTCCCCATTCCCCCGGAAATCATGTCGGACATCGGGGACTTCTCCTTTCTCACCAAACCCGATCCGGCATTCTGGTACCATCCGGTACGGGGCTTCTTTTACCGGCGCGCCGGCACGGCCTGGCACATTCATCAATTTGACGAGACCCTGACCTGTCAGATCATCGGCACAAAGAAGATCGGCCTGGTGAGCAGCGCTCACCCATTCAATTTCGACCTGCGCTACATTTTCTACACTGAGGATTACTACGACGATCCCACCGCATTCGCCGAACTCGACGGCGCCAATCTGCCCTGGTTCTCGGTCACGCTGGAGGAAGGCGACTCCCTCTATATTCCACCGTTATGGTGGCACGGCGTGGCGCCGCAGACGAATTCGTTCGGCATAACCACGGCAGTGACCTGGCGGTCACCCCAGCATGTGATCGCGAACAGCATCATCCGCATGGCGCGTGGCGAGATCGATATGTTCGGCAAGACGACCGCGCCCCATTTCCAGAGCCTGGTCGAGGTCGCCCGCAAACTGGGCCTGGAACGCGAATTCGCGATGGCCGCCGCCGCCTCGCCTATGTAAGGAAAATCAGGGCGGCGCGGCCGCCCAATACAGCGCCGCCACGCCGTCGAATTGGGTGCCGATCTCGATCTTCTGGGCGCCGGTTTGAGCCTGGGCCTGCTGCCAGCTGTCATTGGCGTTGATGTCGCCGGGCCGGAGGTCGCCGTCGTAGGTCCAGAGCGCGTAGCCCTGGTAGGCCCACTGCCTGGCGCCGTCGGCGCGGGTATAGACATCCCAGTAGCCGCGCGGGACCGCGTCGGCCGGCGCCAGGAACGGATGCCATTTCTCGCATTCGACCGTGCAGCGCGGGTCGGTGCCGATATCGCGGCCGACCGCGGGGCGAACCAACACGCCGCGGCGCTGGCCGTGACCGCTGCCCGACTGGAAGATGTAGGCGTCGCGGCGGTAGAGCGTGCGTCCGCGCGCGTCCGCCAGCACCTTGCCGAGGCGGTGGCTCTCCTGGATCGTGACGGTTTCCGGCCGGAAATCGCGCGTGACGTGAGCCACGCGCCAGTTCTTGTGAACGCCTTCGCCATGGGCGTCGCCGCGGGCGAGATCGCCGGCGAAGGTGTAGAGGCCGAGCCCCTTATACGTCCATTGCCGCACGCCGTCGTCGCGCGCCACCGGCACGAAATCGCCCTTGGCGCCCGCCATCATGGCCGCCGTCACCGGCTTCCACGCACACGGCGCCGCGCAGGCCTTGCGGTCGGCATTGAGATCGCCGTCGAACACATAGAGCGTCCACATGGCGGTATTGACCAGCGCGAGGCCGCCGGAGTCCTCGACTTCCTTGACGGTGAAATCGGGCGGTACGGCATCCACCGGCGCGGGATAGTGCAGCGCCACGCGCCACCCTTCGGGCAGCGGCGCATCATCTTGAATTTCAGCCAGCCGCACGCCGCGCTCGCCGATCTGCGGTCCGCGGCCATAGCGCTTCGGCGAACTGCCCCCGACCGAACCGGGATCGGTGTCCTTGGCGGAGCGATACACCGGCCGTCCCCGCAAGGCCCACTGCTGCGTCCCGTCAGGCCGGGCGACGATAGTCCACGCGCCAACGGGTTTCGCGGCGGCGCCGGCCGCCAGCGGCGGCCAGGCCTTGGCGCAATCATCGACGCAGGCCGGCTTGCCGGGTTGGTCCTGGTCGTACGTGTAAAGCGTCATGCCCTTGGCATCTGCGAACGCCACCTGCCCATGCCCGATCAGCGCCGCGGTCTCCTGGTCCATGCCATAGCCCTGGAACTTGCCCAGCGGCTGGAGGGTCACACCCGGAGGCGTGGACAAGGGTGCGAATTCCTCCGCGGCGCCGCGCTGTTTGACCGCGGCCTGCACGGCGGCACTCATCGCAACCGCGGCCAGCGTCAGGACCGCGCGCTTCACGCCATCACCTCGGTGAAGGTCTTGGCGGTCTGGTTGCCGCGCTCGCCCCACTGGTTGATGGGCACGCCCATCGCCTGTTGCACGGTCAGGCCCACCCGCGTCACCGGGTCGCCGGGGGCCGCCACATGGATACCGGTCTTGAGGCGCCCGCCGCCGCTGCCGATGGTCATCACCGGCACTTTCTCCAGGCCGTGGACGCGCGCGTCGGAATGGTCCGTGAGCCACAGGACCAGGGTGCGGTCCAGCAGGGTGCCGGGCCCCTCCTTGACGCCGTCGATGGTCCTGATGAAATCGAGCAGCACGGTGTTGGCCCAGGTGTTGAAGGCGAACACGTCCTTCTGGTAGCCGAGTTTCTCGTCGACCGACTCTTCGTGCGTCGCCATATGCCAGGTGTAGGCCGTGCCGGCCTTGCGCAGATCCATGGAGTCGACCATCACGTTGAACACCCCGCTCTGGCCGCAGGCCGCGGCATGGGCGATGAGACCTGCGAACAGGCGGCAGTTGACGGCGGCGTCCTCCAGCACCGCGCCGGGCCTGGCCTCGGTGCTGTCGGCGGGCACCGTGCAGGCCGGCAGCGGCGCCGGCTTCTCCAACTGGATCGCGAGTTGAGTCTCGACCTGGCGCAAGGACGTCAGGTATTCGTCCAGCCGGGCCTTGTCGGCGGCGCCCAAGGTCGCCGTGACGCGCTTCAGATGGTCGGAGACCGACGACAGCACGCTGGCGCGCGCCATCACCAGCGGGTCGGGCTTGAAGTCGGCGGCGTTGGGGTCCTGGAAGCCGGCGGTAAAGATCCGCTTATACAGGTTGGCGGGTGAGCCTTCCGACGGATTGAGCGACGTGCCGCTGCGCTGGCTGTAGCTTTTGCGCGCGCCGCTCAGGGATACTTCCAGCGACCGGAAGCGTGCGCGCGCGCCGATGACCTCGGCGATGGAGGCGTCCAGGCTCGGGCCGCTTTCGGTGCCGAACGGAATGCCGCCGGTGGTGGCGATCAGGGAACTGGTGGTGTGGGTCTGCAACGGCCGGCCTTCGATGAAATACTTGAGGCCGCTGTAGATGTTGGTCTTGGAGCGGTAGGGATCCAGCACCTTGAGCTGAATGTTGTGCTCATAATTGGGGCCGACGATCTTGGGCTCCCACATGCCGGGGTTGAGGCCGAGGTGCTGGAACCAGGTGCCGAACACCGGCGGCAGGGCCGCGCCCGTGGCGGCGAGCGCGGTGCCGTTGCCGTTGAGGAAGCAATCGAGCACCGGCAAACCGACGCCGACGGCGACGCCGCCCATCATGCCGCGCAGCAGGGTCCTGCGTGTGGGGTATGTCATTTCTGACTCTCCGCTGAGGCTTTTTGGTCGGCCGGCAAGACGACGCCAAAGAATTCGGGGCTGAGCGCCACCCGCCGCATGAGGTCGGGCACCACGTACTTGTCCTTGGCGAAGGCGGTTTTCAGCTGCTCCATCCAGGCGGCTTCGGATTTTTCCGGAAGGCGTCCAAGCGCATAAGCCGATATGCGTTCCACCAGGCAGGATGTGGCGGCGGGGCTGTCGTGGACGGCGCGGCCCAATGCGGCGCCGGTCGAGAACTTCACGCCGTCCAGCTCGCCGGACGTATCGATGGCGACGCCGTTCTCGCTGGTGCGATAAGAGCCGCCGCCGTCAAAATTCTCCAGGGCAAGACCGATTGGGTCGATCAGTTTATGACAGCCGGCGCATACCGGATTGACGGCGTGGGCCGAAAGCCGCGCCCGCGCCGTGCGGTAGACCGGGTTGGAGGTGTCCTGGACGATATCGAATTTCACCGCCGCCGGCGGCGCCGGGACCTTTTGACACAGCAGAACCTCACGCAGCGCCTTGCCGCGCAAGGTCGGCGACGAGCGGCCGGGATGGGCGTTGAGCGCCACGAAGCTGACCTGCGTCAAAATCCCGCCGCGCGGGTCGTTCGCCGCGAATTCATAAGGACGCCAGGCGTCGGGGGCGCCGTTGGGTTCATCCACCGCCAGGGGCACCTTGTAGATGGCCGCCAGCGCCTTGGTCAGCCAGGTCTTCTTGACGGTGAACACATCCCGGTAGTCGCCGCGCGCCTGCCACACCAGGTCGACGATGGTGCGCAAGGTCTGCTCGCGGGCGTCCTCGGCCACCTGCGAGCTGAACTTGGGATAGATCGCGGTGTCCTTGGTCAGGCCATCGAGTTCATCGAAGTGCAGCATATCGGTGAAGAAGGCGCGGATGCCGGCCTCCAGGCGCGGGCTCGCCACCATGCGCTCCACCTGGCGCGTCAGGCCGGAGCGTGTGTCGAGACCGCCTGTGCGGGCGGCGTCGAGCAGCATCTGGTCGGGGCCGGAATTCCACAGAAAGAACGACAGCCGCGCGGCCTTGGCATAGGCGTCGAGCCGCGGCGCGCCGTCGCGCCCGGTCTCAACGAACTCGGAGCGGAACAGGAACTGGGGCTCCGAGAGCATCCCCGCCAACGACAGCGAAAGGCCCTTGTAGAAATCCTTCACGGTCCTGGCGGCCGTGCCGGCCGCCGAGACATGCACGTCGATCTCATCCCTGGTGAGAGGGCGGCGGAACAGGAGGCCGCCGACCTCGCCGAGGAAAGCCCGGGCGCAGGCGTCATCGGCGTCGGCGGCCGACTTTGGCTTGCAGCGGATCAGCACGTCGCGGTGGCTTTCGCCGGTCACCTGGTCGGCCACCAGGCGGGCGATGGAATCGTATTGTTCCATGCTCGACGCCGACACGCTGACCTTGCCGGCGCCCACTTCCACAAGGCCGTCGATGCGGGGTCCCGGGTCGACGCGCCCCCCGATCTTGATGCTGGGGCCGAAGATCTCGGCGATGCTGGCCTGATACTGCTCGGGCGTGAGCCGGCGCGTGAATGTCTCGCGCGGCATGTCGGCGGCCGATGCCGCGCAGCCGGCCAGGATCGTCAGTGCGGCGGCGAGTCTCCCGATCACCGGTTGGCTCCGGCCTTATATGCCGCCGCGTCCGCCGGCACCGCGAACACCGGCACGGCTTCGATACGGTACGTGGCGGAAATGGCGGTGTTCTGCCCGGTCTTGGGATCGGGCTCGGCGTCGGCGTGCTTTTTCAGCAGATAGTAGATGCCCGGCGTATCGTTGAGGATCATGCCCTCATAGGCAAGGCCGCCCTGGGCAAAGGAGAAATAGATGTCGCCCCAGGGCTGGTAGCCGCCGATCACGCCTTCGAGATTGCCGTTGGCGCGCGGCTTGAGGCGCAGGTGGGTCTGATGAAGCCTGAGTTCGGTGAAGGACAGGGTGTCGAGCAGCAGCACCAGGTCGCCCGGCGCGGTGATCGACAGCTCTCCGCCCCTGATCTCGCCCTTGAACACATGATGCGACCGGGGATCGGGGTCGATGCGATAGGTGACGTCGGCGGTGGCGTCGCCGGTGGCGCCGAACACCTGATGCTCGATGGCGCGGTCGAAGGTGACGGTGACCGGGCCGTCCTTGTCGAGATTCTCGCCGTCGATGGAGAACAGCCAGGCCGGCGTGGTCTCCTTCATGGAGCCCCAGATGAACGCCCAGAAGGTCGGCCGGTAGTCATAGGTGCCGCGGAACTGCTCGATGCAGCCCAGCGCACGGAACAGTTCGTTGTCCACGCCGGTTTCCTTGGTGACCGGATCCTGGAAGCTGTTGGGCCCCTGCTTGCCATCGAGGTTGAAGCCGAGTCCGTATTTGCCGACGACCGCATGCAGCTTGGGATCGGCCACGGTCCAGGGATAGACGAAGGCGTTGGTCGGCTCGCCGTTCACCCGGCCGCGCATCCGCAGCATGTTGCGGACATTGGCGCCCTTGACGCCGCCCTGGGCGAAATCCTCCATGAGTTTCTTGGCTTCCTCGGGAGTCTTGCCGAGGAGTTCGAAGCTTTTGAAATACTGCTCGCGGGTCGGCAGGTTGACGCCGGCGGGGCAGTCGCCGTCCTGGGACGCGGAGGCAAGGCTGAACCACTCGATGACATAGCTGCGGGTTTCCGCGGCGGCCGGCGCCGACAGCAGGGCGGCGAGGGCGGCCATGTTCAGGACTCGCGGCAGCAACCGGCCATGCAATGCCATTGGAGCGCCTCCACACACCTCAGGGATCGCGGAACGGACACTATATAACAGGCGTTCAGGACGCGGGCGCTTTTTGTCGGGACCAACCGCCGGCACCCGATATTTTTCCCCGCGCTGCGGGCGGTCTGGCGTACTCTTGAGGCGGTCATGAACGCCCCCGCCCAGAACATGCTCGCGCCGACGCTCGACCTTGCACGCCTTGGGGAAATCGAGACCTGGCAGGCCTTTGCGCCGCACCTGCATATCGCCGATCCCGCTTTCCTCCCCGCCGCCCGGCCGTTCGGGCTCGCGGAGAACCAGAGCGTCACCGCCCGCGACCAGATCATCCAGGAAGGCTACTTCCAGATCTGCAATCTCAACTGGGGCGTCGACATCCCGCGCATGGTGGAGACCGTCCGCGCCCTGAGCCGCGCCGGCGCGCCGCCGGCCTTTGCCTTCATCTACGACGAATTCTGGCTGCCGTTCCGCCGCCTCGGCCCCGTCATCAGGAGCTTGCTGGGACCGTACGCGGTGGTGCCGGACTTCTGGGCCTGGGACGTTGACGCCGCGCGCGGCGAATCCGGCTGGGCGCCGCACCGGGATCGCGGCGCGGTGTCGCTGTTCCCCGACGGCTCTCCCAAGTCGCTGACCGCATGGATCCCCCTGACCCCGGCGACGCCGCTCTCCAGCTGCATGTATGTCGTGCCGCGGGGCGCCGATCCGACTTATGCCACGGCGGAGGAAGGCGACCATCGCTTCGCACCCCAAGGCATCCGGGCGCTACCCGCCCTGCCCGGCGACGTGTTGATCTGGAACCAGGCGGTGGTGCATTGGGGCAGCCAGGCCTCGCGGCTGGCATCTGAATCCCGCATCAGCATCGCCGCGCAGTTCCAGCGCCTCGATCAGCCCGCCATGCGCGAGCCGTTGATCGACCCCGCGCTCGTCATCCCGTTCGAACTGCGCCTCAGGCTGATCATGGCGCAGGTGATGGGGTACCGAAATCTCTACACCGTGCCGCCACCGATCGAGAAATTCGCTCTCGGGCTCATCGGGCATCTGGTCCAATAGTGAAGCGCGGCCGGGAGCAGACCTTGAACGACATCCGCCTTTCACCGGCGCGCGCCGCGGCGGCCAACGGCCGGATTCGCCTGCTCTCGATCGATGTTTTCGATACACTGGTGTGGCGGCGGGTGCCGGAACCGGCGGATGTCTTCCTGATGTTGGGGTTGGCGCTGGCGGCCGGCGGAAAACTCGCTGAAGATGTCTCGCCCGCGGCATTCGCGGAGTTGCGCCGCCTCGCGGAGCGGACCGCCCGCGCGAAAGCCGAGGCCGCCACCGGCTCCCGCGAAATCCGCCTTGCCGACATCTACGCCGAACTCCCCGCCGGCCTGTTCACCGCGGACTTCGGCCATAACGCCCAGATCGCAGCCGAGATCGCCTGTGAAGCACGGCTGCTGATTGCCGATGAGGCCGTGCTGGGTGTCATGAAAACCGCCAAGGCCGCCGGCACCCGGGTCATCCTGGTGTCGGATTGCTATTTTTCCCGCGCGGAATTGCGCGCGCTTCTGGCCGGCGCGGGGTGCGACGGCGCGGCCTACGATGAACTATACGTGTCGTGCGAAGCCGGCCGGCCCAAATACCGCGATCTGTTCGACATCATCCTGAAAATCGAGGCCGTTGCCCCCGGCGACATGATCCACATCGGCGACAATGCCGCTGCGGATATTGCGCCCTGCCGGGCGCGCGGCATCGGCGCCGTGCATTACGACCGGGCCGCCTTGCCGGCGCGGACGCGCGAGAAGGAATTCCCGCGCGACGCGGCGCTGCGGGGCCGGAGTCTTGCGGCGGGCGGCGACTTCGGGCTCGGCGGCTTGCGCAGCCGCCTCGCCCATCGTGCGCCCGCAGACCTGCCGGCCGAGCTTTTGCCGTATTGGCGCACCGGCGTCACCGCCTTGGCGCCGGTTTTCACGGCTTTTGCGCGCTGGGTGGTGGGATGCTGCGTGGCCCGTGATGCGGCCACCGTGTTCGGCATCATGCGCGAAGGGCGATTCCTCGGCAGGATGGTCAGCGCGACCGCGGCCTTCCTGGGCGTGCCGCTCGAGACCCGCGAACTCTGGCTGTCGCGGCGCGCGGTCATCGGCGCAAGCCTGTATCCCGGCGATCTCTCGCAGCTCACCGACTTCATCATCGTCGCGCCGGGCGAGACGGCCGAGGAAGTGCTGGAGGCCCTCGGCCTGACGCTCCCGGACGTGACGGCGGTGATCCCTGAATTCAACCTGGGCCGCCCCGGCGCCCTGGGCGCGCTGGCCCAGGCCATCACCGCGGCGCCGGGCCTGAGAGACAAAGTGCTGGCGCGTTCACAGCGGAACCGCCGCAACCTCCTGCGCGGGCTGGCGAAACACATCGACCTCGCCGCGGACGCGACGATCGTCCTGATGGATCTAGGCTACGCCGCCACCATCCAGACCCTGCTGGCGCGCATCCTCGCGCATGAGGGGGCGAAGGTGCGCCTGGAAGGACTGTATTTCGCCCTCAACGAGCGCGCCGCCGAACACCGCCGCGCCGGCGCCCATATTTCGGCCTATCACAACGAGGCCGGATACGGCGCCGACCTTGGCCGCCTGCTCACCCGCACACCCGATGTTGTTGAGCACGCCTGCATGTGCCGCGACGGCAGTCTCGACCGCTACGACGACACCGGCGCCCCCATATGCCTGCCCAACCTGAGGAGCGACACGCAACTCGCGCAAATGGAAGCCTTACAGGACGGCATCCTGACCGGGCTGGAGTCCGTCAACCGCCTGCTGGGGGGATTCGACCGCACGTCCCATGCCGAACCGGCGCTCCGGGCGCAGACCGGGCGCATGCTGGAGTGCCTGATGCTGCATCCCACCGCCGAAGAAGCCGCCACCATCGGCGCCTGGCAGCACGAAGCCAACTTGGACGTCACCGACCGCCGCCGGCTGACGGACCTCGCCTTCGACCCCGGCGCGCTGGAGTACCGCGGCCTTGGCGCGCTCGCCGAGGCCGGCAGAGACCAGACCTACTGGCCGGCGGCGGCCTTCGCCCAGGTCAGCAGCTTCCTGGCCGATGCTTATGCCGCCGGCGTCCATGCTGGCGTCCATGATCCGGCGTTGTTCACGTCGGGGCCCCTGCTCGGCAGCCTGACCGTCACGCCGGATTTCGGCGCCGGGTTTGACGAAGGCGCCGCGCGATCGGCCCCGCTCTCGGTCAACGCCTTCGGGCGCGGTGAAATCACCCTCACGATCAAACCCATGGGAACCGCCGCCTGCGGGCGGGTGAAACTTGCCTGGCCGTCCGCCCAGGCGATCATCGCCATCATCCCGCCGGTGTTTGCTTGCCGCGGCGAGCGCGAGACACGCGGCCTCGCGGTCAACGGCCTGTCATGGACGGACACCCGGGAGGTTTTCCAGGGCGTCCAATTGACCACCGGAGACGCCGCGGCGATCGTCGAGCTGGGCCGGCCGCCCGCCTTCGCCCATTCCATCGAGATGACCTTGCGCTTCAAATACCTGCGGCTGTCGCCGATCTTCGGGGTGCAATGACCGGCCGAGGCATTGTTCTCGTCGCGACTCAGCACGACCGTTACGTTGAAGAAGCCGTGCGGGCGGCCCGCCACGCCAAGCGCCATGTTCCGGGCCTGCCGATCGCGCTGTTCACCGACCGGCCGGCCCCCGCCGAGGCCTGTTTCGATCGCGTGGAACACATCCCCGGCGCCGCGGCCGGCGACGCCCGGGCCAACGCCATGATCAATCGATTCACCGGGCTCATCCAAACGCCCTATGCGCGCACGCTTTATCTCGATACCGAGGTCGTGGTCGTCAGCGGCGAGGTTGGCGCGGTTTTCGACGTGCTGGACAGTCACGACGCCGCGCTGGTGGAGGACGTCGCCGGCACCAGCGATGCTTTGGCGCACACCGGGCGGCGCATGTTCAATTGCGGCGTGATCCTCTACCGGCGCGACACCGCTCCGGCCTGGGTCGAACCGTGGCGCGCCGCGACCTTGCGCAATCTCGCGCTGGCGCGCCAAACGCCCGTCCCCGTGATCCCCGAAATCGCCGCCGTTGAAGACCCGGCGGTGCGCAAATGGCTGCTGGAGGTGGACAAGATCGCGCTGCTCGGCGTGCTGCCGCCGGACCGGCCGCAGGCCCTCGCCCGGGTCTACACGCTCGACCATGCCTGGAATTATCGCGGCCGGTCCCTCGACGCGGCCGTGAAGATCCATCACCCCCACGACCGCACGGGGTGATTTACTTGGCGGCCGCCTGTTTGTACGCCGTGGGCGGCACGCGCTTCTTGGACGCCTGCTCGTAGGCGTATCCGTAGGCCAGCAGCGTCTGCTCCGACCACGGCGCGCCCAGGAACGACAGCCCCACCGGCATGCCCTCGACCGCCCCCATGGGCACGGTCAGGTCCGGGTAACCCGCGATGGCGGCGTTCATGCTCGGCGACGGCGGCCGGTCGCCTTTGGGGCGCTCCGAGATGGTGTGGCCGCCGGCGGCGCCTTCGGGGACGATGACCTCGGCCGGCCCGGTGGTCAGGGCGACAATGGCGCTAACGTCGAACTCCTTGAGGCCGCGCTCGAGGCCATCGGGGCCCGCCCTGCGCCTGGCGTAGTCGAACGCCTTCGCATAGTCCTCGTCCTTGCGGCCCTGGGTGGCCGCCGCGGCCTCGACCAGGTCCTGGTCATGGGTGTTCTCGCGCGGATCGGCCTTGTTGAAGGCGATCAGGTCGTCGATGGTGCGCACCTTCACATTCGCCGGCGTGCCGGCGAGATAGGCATTGAGGTCATCCTTGAACTCGTGGGTCAGGATGACGCGGTCCTCCTGGCTCATGTCTTCCAGGATGTCGTTGGGCAGTTCGACCAGTTCCGCGCCCTGCGCTTTCAGCACCTCCAACGCCGCGTCGAACACCGGTTGGGTCTTGTCGTTATAGCCCCCGGTCCCGCGCAGGACGCCGAGGCGCTTGCCTTTGAGAGCGTCGGTCGAAAGACCTTTCACATAGTCGGCCTTCATGGCGTCCGCGTCCTTGGAGGCCGGATCGTCGGGATCGGAGCCCGCCACCACCGTCAGCAGCATGGCCGCGTCGGTCACACTGCGCGCCATGGGGCCCGAGGTGTCCTGGGTCATGCTGATCGGGACAATGCCGTGGCGCGACATCAGCGCCACCGTCGGGCGCATGCCGACGATGCCGTTGAGCGACGACGGGCTGATGATCGATCCGGTGGTGTCGCTGCCCAAAGTCGCGGCGGCGAAACTGACCGCGGCGGCGATGCCCGAGCCCGAACTGGACCCACCGGGTGTCCTGGTCAGGTCATAGGGATTGTGGGGCGTGCCGCCCACGGTGCTGCCGAGCAGGCCCTTGCTGGTGCGCAAGCCCGCGAACTGGTTCATGTTGAGCTTGCCGAGAATGACGCCGCCGGCGCCGCGCAGGCGCTTGACGATGCCGGCGTCCTGGGCGGGTCTGTTGTCCGCCAGCGCATAGGAGCCGGCGGTGTTCGGCATGCCCATGGCTTCGATATTGTCCTTGAGCAGGATCGGCACGCCGTCGAGGGGGCCCATGGCCCTGCCCTCCTTGCGCCGCCGGTCCGACGCCGCCGCCTGGTCGAGCGCATCGGGCGCGACGGCGATGACCGCGTGGAGCGGTCCGTCGTACATCTTGATGCGTTCAAGATAGGCCTTGGTGACGGCGACCGAGGTTGTTTTGCCCGTGGAGAGGTCGGTGGAGATCTGCGCCAGCGAGACCTCTTCAACGGTGTAGGGCGCCGCGGTTTCCGGTTTGGAGCAGCCCGCGATCGCAATCCCCGACACCACGGCGGCACAGACCCAGCGGCGCATCGTCGTTCTCCCGGTTACTTGGCGGCTTTCTTATAGGCCTGCGGCGGCACCCGCGCGTGGGACGCCTGTTCATAGGCATAGCCATAGGACAGCAGCGTCTGCTCGGACCAGGGCGGCCCCATGAAGGAGATCCCGACCGGAAGGCCGTCCAACAGGCCCATCGGCACGGTCAGGTCGGGATATCCGGCCAGGGCCGCGATCTGGCTGGTGGAGGGCGGCGTGGCGCCCTTGTCGTGCTGGGCAATGGGGTGCCCGCCTCCGGTGTTGTCGGGCACGATCGGCTCCGCCGGGCCGCGGGTGAGCGCCACCAACGCGCTGACGTTGTAGTCCTTCAGCGCCTTGTCGAGACCGTCGGCCTGCACCATGCGCTTCGCGGCCTGCATGTTGTCGATATAGACCTGGTCCTGGCGTCCGGTCGTGGTCTCCGCCGCGTCGAACAGGTCCTGGTCATGGGTGCTTTCGCGCGGATCGTTCTTGTTGAAAGCGATCAGGTCGGCGAGTGTGCGGGTCTTCACCTTGTCCGGCGACGTGGTGGCCAGATATGCGGCCACGTCTTCCTTGAAATCGTAGAGCAGGACGGTGCGGTCTTCCTGGCTGATGTCCTGCAGGACGCCCTCGGGAATCTCCACCAGTTCGGCGCCCTGCGCCTTGAGCACCCCCAGCGCCTTGTCGAACGGCGCCCGCGTCGCTTCGGTATAGTCGCGCGTGCCGCGCAACACGCCGAGACGCTTTCCTTTGAGCGATCCCGCGTCCAACCCCTTCACGTAATCGGCTTTATGGGCATCGGCCTCCTTGGAGGCCGGGTCGCCGTCATCGGACCCCGCAAGCACGGCCAACAGCATGGCGGTATCGGTCACGCTGCGCGCCATCGGGCCCGAGGTATCCTGGGTCAGGCTCACCGGCACGATGCCGCGGCGGGAAATCAGCGCCACCGTCGGCCTGATGCCGACCACGCCGTTATAGGACGATGGGCTGATGATGGACCCCGTGGTGTCGGTGCCGACCGTGGCGGCGGCGAGACTGGCCGCGGCGGCGATCCCCGGGCCGGAACTGGAGCCCGCGGGAGAGCGGGTGAGGTCGTAGGGATTCTTGGGGCTTCCCCCCACGGTGCTGCCGTTGAAGCCCGAGGTGGTGCGCAGGCCCGCCCACTGCGAGGTGTTGGCTTTGCCCAGGATGACCGCGCCGGCGGCGCGCAGGCGCCGCGTGACTTCGGAGTCCTTGGCCGGCAGGTTGTCGGCCAAGGCGAAGGATCCGGCCGTGGTCGGCATGCCCACGGCGTCGATATTGTCCTTGAGCAGGATCGGCACGCCGTCCAGGGGCCCCAGGACTTTTCCGTCCTTACGGCGACGGTCGGAGGCGGCAGCCTGCTCCAACGCGTCGGGCGCGACGGCAATGATCGCATGCAAGGCGCCGTCGTAAGTCTTGATGCGCTCGATATAGGCCCTGGTCACGGCCACGGAGGTGGTCTTGCCGCCCGCCAGATCGGTGGAAATCTTGGCGAGCGGCGTTTCCTCGACGGCGTAGCCCCGCGCATTGGGATTTGGCGAGCAGGCCGCCAGCGGCAACGCCAGCGCCAGGATGATGGGAAGCGGTGAGGTCCGCTGCGGCATGGCACTCTCCTCGGAGCATGTCAGGCCGAAGCGGGAACCGCTTCGGCCCAACAGGCGATCGGACTATCTCTATTTGGCGGCAGCCTTCTTATAGGCTTCCGGTGCTTTGCGCATCTTGGACGCCTGCTCATAAGCATAGCCATAGGCCAGCAGCGTCTGCTCGGACCAGGGCATGCCGATGAACGAAATGCCGACCGGCATGCCGTCGACAAAGCCTGCCGGCACATTGAGATCCGGATAGCCCGCCAAAGCAGCGGTGCCGCTGCCGGAGGGCGGGCGCGCGCCCTTCTCACGCACCGAGGCGGGGTGGCCGCCGCCGGCGGTTTCGTCGGGCGGGATGACACCGGCAGGACCGCCGGTGAGCACCACCAGGGCCGAGACGCCGTATTCGCGCATGGCCCGGCCGTAGCCGTCCTCGCCGGCGCGCTTCTTGGCGTATTCGGCGGTCTTGATGAACTCGCGGTTGTCGCGGCCGGTGGTGGCTTCGGCCGCCTCGAACAGGTCCTGGGTGTGGAGCTTCTCATGCTCCTCGGTCCGGTTGAACGCGATCAGGTCGGCGAGCGTGCGCGCGCTCACTTTTTCCGGCGCGTCCTTGAGGTAAGCCGCCATGTCCTGCTTGATGTCATAGAGCATGATCAGGCGCTGTTCCTGGGACAGGTCCTCGAAGATCTCGAGGGGGATGTCGACGGTCTCCGCCCCTTGCGCCTTCAGCACCTCAACCGCGGCGTCGAACACCGGCTTGGTGGTGTCGTTGTAGCCGGAGAAGCCGCGGATGATGCCGATCTTCTTGCCCTTGAGGGCGTCGGCGGAAAGCCCGGCGGCATAGTCAGCGGCCTTGTTGGCGTCGGCGCCCGTGGACGCCGGATCGGCCGGGTCGGAGCCGGCCATGGCGGTGAGCATCATGGCGACATCGCGCACCGTGCGCCCCATCGGGCCCGAGGTGTCCTGGAACGAGCTGACGGGGATGATGCCGCGCCGCGAGATCAAGGCAACCGTCG
The DNA here is from genome assembly GCA_041905795.1 of Rhodospirillaceae bacterium. GTDB lineage: Bacteria > Pseudomonadota > Alphaproteobacteria > Rhodospirillales > Rhodospirillaceae > SHVO01. Next base: position 29,581 of record JAYRKL010000029.1, read on the forward strand.
GGCGCATGCCGACGGTGCCGTTGACATTGGACGGCGCGATCACCGAACCGGTGGTATCGGTGCCGACCGCCGCCGCCGCGAGGCTCGCGGACGCGGAGATGCCCGAGCCGGAACTCGAACCCGCGGGCGACTTGGTGATGTCGAAGGGGTTCTTGGGGCTGCCGCCGATCGTGCTGCCGTTGAAGCCCATGGTGGTGCGCAGGCCCGCCCACTGCGAGGTATTGGCCTTGCCGAGGAACACCACGCCGGCAGCGCGCAGGCGCCGCGCCACTTCGGAATCCTTCGCCGGCATATTGTCGACCAGCGCGTAGGAACCGCCCGTGGTCACCATGCCGGCGACGTCGATATTGTCCTTGATCAGCACCGGGATGCCGTCGAGGGGTCCGAGCGTCTTTCCGTCCTTGCGGCGCGCGTCGGCGGCCTTGGCCTGGTCGAGGGCGTCGGGCGCCACCAGGATCACGGCGTTCAGTACCGGATTATAGGTCTTGATGCGGTCGATATAGGCCTGGGTGACGGCGGCCGAGGTGGTCTTGCCGGCGGCGAGGTCGGCCGCGATCTGGCTGAGCGGCACTTCCTCCACCGCATAAGGCTTCGCGGTTTCGGTCTTGGAGCAGCTTGCGAGTACCAGTGTCGACGCCAGCGCAAGGTATGCCATGCGACGGTACAGCATCGTTGAACCTCCCTCTTGGCCAGGAATGACGCGAGGCCCGGAGCGTAGCGCGAGTCCCGCGGTGGCCGCAAAACAAAAGGGCCGGGAGATGCCTCCCGGCCCTTCGGTTTCGAAACGACCGCTGTTAGTACTTGAAGCGGACACCGGCGCGGAAGCGGCGGCCGATGCGGTCGAATTCCGAGTTGCCCTGGCCCGCGTAGTAGCCGTTGTTGACCGAAGCGGCGATCAGCGGCGGATCGGTGTCGAACACGTTCTGGACCACCATGAAGATCTCGGTGGTGTTGTCGAACAGCTTGTAGCCCATGTTCATGTCCCAGACCTTCTGGCCCGGGGTCTTGTTCGGGAAGGCGACGGTGATGGCGGTCGGCGGGTTGGAAGCCGGGCACGCCGAGGTGCAGGTGATGAAGGCGTTGTTGTAAACGCCGGCACCCGTCCCGCGCATGGTGATCGCACCCGAGAACGCGTCGAGCTTGTAGGTCGCCGAGATCATGTACTTCCACTTCGGCGCGAACAGGCCGGCGGTGCCGATCCCGGCGCTGTCGGCGGTCACCCCGGCGCCTTCGGTGATCACACCGAGGCCGACGGTACGCAGCGACTTCACATAGTTGGCCATGCCGCGCAACGTGAGCGAACCGCCCAGGCTGGAGCTGATCTCATCGAGGTTGATGTTGTAGCTGGCCTCGAAGTCGATGCCCTTGGCCTGCTGGACCTGGAAGTTGGCGGCCTGCACGGCGACGAAGTTGATGACGCCGGCCGAGTCACGCTGGATGAACCCGCAGAGGTAGGTGTTGCCCGCCAGGCACTGGTCGACGTAGTTCTGCGCGGCGAGCGACACGATCGCGCCGTTGATCTTGATGTTGTAGTAGTCGACCGAGGCGCCGAAGCCCGGGAAGATCTGCGGCTGCAGCACGATGCCGAGACCGGTGGTGTCGGCCTTTTCCGGCACCAGGTTCGGGTTGCCGCCGAGACGGGTGACGATGATGGACGTGCGGCCGTTTTCGGTGACCGCACCCGTGCCCGAGCGGCCGGCGCTGAACAGATCGCCCAGGTTCGGCGCGCGGATGTCGCGGGACTGCGTGGCGCGGAAGGTGATGTCGTCGATCGGCTTCCAGCTGCCGCCGATTTTCCAGGTGGTGACGAAGCCGGAGGTCGAATAGTCGGTGAATCGCACGGCGCCGTTGACGTCGAACTGTTTCGCCCAGACTTCGTCCTTGGCCAGCGGGATCACGGTTTCCACCGCGCCTTCATTCACGCTGTAGCGGCCGTGGCTGGCGGTATAGTTCGAGGCGAAGAAACCGCGCGCCTGGTCGATCGGCGTGGAATCGGAGTCCGCCGATTCGTACCGGTGGGTGGCGTTCAGCGCCAGCGACACCGGGCCGGCCCAGGTGGAGAACACGTCGCCGGAGGCGTTGACTTCGAACACGTCCTGCGCAAGCGCGATCCACGAATAGGCGGTCGAGGAGATGTAATCCAGCGACGCCTTGGTGTTCACGCCGATGCCCATCGGGTTGTACGGCACGCAAGGACGGCCGTAGACGTCGCCGGTGATGACGCGGCAGACGATCTGGCCGGTGGCCGGATCGACCACGGAGTCAACCGCGCGGTTGTAGTTGGCGGTGATTTCGTCGTTCGGCGTGCGGGTCGACACATGCGTGGTGCTGCGCGAGTAGGACGCATCCCAGTTCCAAGTGGTGTTGAAGGCGTCGGCCTTGCCTTCGAAGCCCGCGACGTAGCGGCGGAAGGTGCGGCCGTTGAACGCCGCGTAGAACGGCTCGTCGGCGTTGGTGGTGCCCAGGGTGAACTGGGTCAGCTTCAAGGCCGTCATCTGGGCGCGCACCGTCGCCGGGATGAACGGGTTGTCCGCCTTCACGGTGACGTTGCCGAGGTGGAAGAACGGTACGCCGGCGATGACGCGCGACTTGGTGTAGGCCCAGCCCAGTTCGAAGTAGGCGTTGACGTTGTCGGTCACGTCATAGCTCATGCGGGTGTAGATGTTCTGGCGGTGCTGCCTGAACTCCGGCGAGGAATCGAGGTCGATACGCGAGATGTTCCAGTCGCCGCCGGCCATCACGTTGCCCGAAACCAGCGAGCCGTAGTTGAAGGTGGCGGGGCTGCCGCCGGCCAGGAACATGGTGCCCTTCAACGGACCCGAGACGATCAAGCCGCCGCGCGTGGCGGTGGCGAGGCCGGTCTGGGAAGCGACGATGTAGTTGGGCTGGCCATTGGTGGCCGTATAGGCCGGGTTGACCATCATGGTGTAGGAGGTGCTGGC
>JAYRKL010000030.1:0-26465 GCA_041905795.1 Rhodospirillaceae bacterium
AGCCACAGCAGCGGCACCACCGGCACGAACAGGTACTTCTGGTACCCGTTTTTCACAAACGCCACGACCACGAAGGTCAGCGCCATCGACGCCAAGAGCTGGTTGGCGACGCCGAACAGCGGCCACAGCGTGTTGATGCCGCCGAACGGATCGACCACGCCCTGGTACAGGAAGTAGCCCCACAGGAAACAGGCCACCGCCGAACCGATGACGTTGCCGGTCCACGAGGCCGTGGAGGCCAGCGCCGGGTTAATCTGTCCGGCCAGGTCCTGGATCATGAACCGCGCCACGCGGGTGCCCGCGGTCAGCGTGGTCAGGATGAACATGGCTTCGAACAGGATGGCGAAGTGGTACCAGAAGGCCATGGCTTCCTGGCCGCCGACGGCACCCGACAGGATATGCGCCATGCCGATCGCCAGGGTCGGCGCGCCGCCGGTGCGCGACAGCACCGAGGATTCACCGACATTGGCGGCGGTCTCATGGATCATTTCGGGCGTGATGGCGAAGCCCCAGCCGGAGATCACCTGCGCCGCGGATTCAGCCGTGGTGCCGATCACCGACGCCGGACTGTTGACGGCGAAGTAGAGACCCGGTTCCAGCACGCAGGCGGCGCACATGGCCATGACGGCGACGAAGCTTTCCATCGCCATGGAGCCGTAGCCGATCGGGGTGGAGAGGGTCTCACGCTCCAGCATCTTCGGCGTCGTGCCCGAGGACACCAGCGCATGGAAGCCCGAGATGGCTCCGCAGGCGATGGTGATGAACAGGAACGGGAAGAGGCTGCCTTTCCATACAGGTCCAGTACCGTCGGTGAACTGCGTCATGGCGGGCATGTGCAGTTCCGGCAGGCTGATGAGGATGCCGATGGCGAGGGCGACGATGGTGCCGATCTTGAGGAAGGTGGAGAGGTAGTCGCGCGGCGCCTGCATCATCCACACCGGCATGATGGCGGCGGCGAGGCTGTACAGGATCAGCGCCCAGGCCAGCTGTTCGCCGGTCCAGGTGAAGACTTCGGCCCAGTACGGATCTTCGGCGATGTAGCGGCCGCCGATCAGGGCGGCCATCAGCAGGATGAAGCCGACGACGGAGATTTCGAGGATGCGGCCGGGGCGGATCCAGCGCATGTACACGCCCATCAAGAGCGCGATCGGCATGGTCATGACGACCGTGAAGGTGCCCCAGGGCGAGTGGGCGAGGGCCTGCACCACGACGAGGCCGAGGACGGCCAGGAGGATGGTGACGATGGCGAGGATGCCGAACTGGGCGACCGTGCCCGCATCCTTGCCCATGTAGTTCTTGATCATGGTGCCGAGGGATTCACCGTCGCGGCGGGTGGAGAGCGCCAGGACCACGTAGTCCTGCACGCAACCGGCCAAGCAGGCGCCGATGATGATCCACAAGGTGCCGGGGAGGTAACCCATCTGCGCGGCGAGCACCGGTCCGATCAGCGGGCCGGCGCCGGCGATGGCGGCGAAGTGGTGGCCGAACAGCACGTACTTGTTCGTCGGCACGTAATCCAGGCCGTCGTTCTTGCGCACCGCCGCCGTTTGCCATTGGGCGTTCAGGCCAAGAACCGTCTTGGCGATGAACTGGGCGTAGAAGCGGTATGCGACGAAGTAGCAACAGGTTGCGGCGACCACCAGCCAGGCGGCGTTGATGGTCTCGCTCCTGTTCAGCGCGATCAGGCCCAGGGCGAAAGCGCCCAGGACGGCGACGGCGGCCCATCCGACGGAGCGGAGAGTCGTGCTCATTATGATTCCTCCCACACGAAAATAGTCGGCGATACTAGCCCGGGGCTCGCAGCGAATGGAAGTCTCGGGTGGCGCTTGCACCCGCCGGGCGTTCGGCCCCTATCCCCCGGTTCTGGGCTGAGAATTATCCCCCGAAAGACCGCGCATGTTGCGGTGCGGTCGCGGTTGAAGGCGGGCGGCGGGCGGGGGAAAATCTTGGCCTGAACCCCGCCCCGGCGGCATACGGGAGTCCCTGATGCGTCACTTCCTGCTGTTCTACGTCACCGCCCCCGATTACCTGGAGCGCCGGCCTCAATACCGGTCCGTGCACCTGGCCAAGGCCAGGGCCGCGAAAGCTCGCGGGGAATTGATCCTGGCGGGCGCCCTGGCCGACCCGGCCGACCAAGCGGTGCTGCTGTTCCAGGGCGCCGACAAGTCCGTCGCCGAGGACTTCGCCAGAACCGACCCTTATGTGACCAATGGCCTGATCGCGTCCTGGAACGTGCGGGAGTGGACGACCGTGATCGGCGATGCCGCAGCGCACCCATTACCGCCCGGCGTCTAGAATCAATCTGAAAGTTATCGGCGGGAGACAAAAGCAGCGCAGAAAATTGCGCCGCTAAATGCATACGGCTATTCGATTTTTGCAGCTTCCGGTCATGATCTTGCGTGTCATAAGGTGATGCTCAAGAAGGATTTTCCGCCGGCGCCCCCAAGGGGTTGCGCGCCGACGCGGAACAACGGGCCCTCCGGTCCGTCAGGGAAGAATTGGGAGAGATATGACCGCTCGTATTCATATATGTGCCTGCATGCGTCTTGAGCGCGGAGGCCGCCATGTCTGACCGCGGCAAAGCGAGCAAAGGCGCGAAAGCCGAACCGGCGAAACGCAACAGCATTCCGTTGAAGCTGCGCGTGCCGGAACCGCCGGCGCGTCCCGGCCAGGCCGCCGACTTCAGCCATATCAAGCTGCCCGCCGCCGGCGTTACCCGCCGCCCGGACGTCGCCAGCAAGCCCGACGAGATGCATGACCTGGCCTATGGCCTGGTGCGCGTGCTGAACGACAAGGGCGAGGCCGTGGGCCCGTGGGCGCCGAAGATCGACGCCGAACTCATGCGCCGGGGCCTGCGCATCATGATGATGACCCGCGCCTACGACGACCGCATGTACAAGGCACAGCGTCAGGGCAAGACCTCGTTCTACATGAAGTCGACGGGCGAGGAGGCGGTGCCGACCGCGGCGGGCCTGGCGCTCGACGACACCGACATGCTGTTCCCGGCCTATCGCCAGCAGGCGCTGCTGTTCGCGCGCAACTGGCCGATGCTGGACATGATGAACCAGATCTATTCCAACGCCCACGACCGTCTGAAGGGCCGCCAGCTGCCGGTGATGTATTCGTCCAAGGAGGCGGGCTTTTTCACCATCTCGGGCAACCTCGCCACCCAGTTCAGCCAGGCGGTGGGCTGGGCGATGGCGAGCGCGATCATGGGCGACACGCGCATCTGCGCCACCTGGATCGGCGACGGCTCCACGGCGGAAGGCGACTTCCACCACGCCTGCACCTTCGCCGCGGTCTACAAGGCGCCGGTGATTTTGAACATCGTCAATAACCAGTGGGCGATCTCGTCGTTCCAGGGCATCGCCGGCGGCACCGAAGCGCCGTTCGCGGCGCGCGGCGTCGGCTATGGCCTTCCGGCCTTGCGCGTCGACGGCAACGACTTCCTCGCGGTCTATGCCGCCACCCAGTGGGCCATCGAGCGCGCGCGCTCGAACCAGGGCGCCACCTTGATCGAGCACTTCACCTACCGCATGGAGGGCCACTCGACCTCCGACGATCCCACCCGCTACCGCGCCGCCGACGAACGCCAGAAGTGGCCGGGCGGCGACCCCATCGAGCGCCTGAAGCAGCACCTGATCAAGCTGGGCGAATGGGACGACAAGCGCCACGCCGCGCAACAGGAAGAGCTGGAAAAGCTGGTGAAGGACACCCAGAAGCAGGCCGAAGCCGTCGGCACGCTCCAGGCCGGCCTGAAGCCCAGCCCCAGGACCATGTTCGAGGATATCTACGGCGGTGAGCCCGATTGGCGCTTGCGCAAACAGCGTCAGCAGTTCGGGATTTAAGCGCCATGACCCAGATGAACATGATCCAGGCCATCAACTCGGCGCACGTGACGTTGATGGAGAGGGACCCCAAGGTCGTGGTGTTCGGCGAGGACGTCGGCTACTTCGGCGGCGTGTTCCGCGCCACCGAGGGCCTGCAGCAGAAGTTCGGCGTCAGCCGCTGCTTCGACGCACCCATCGCCGAGGCCGGCATCGTCGCCTCCGCCATCGGCATGGGTGTCTATGGTCTGCGTCCGCTGATCGAGGTGCAGTTCGCAGACTATATCTATCCCGCCATGGACCAGCTCACCTCCGAAGCCGCGCGCATCCGCTATCGGTCGGGCGGTGAGTTCCTGGCGCCGATCACCGTGCGCACGCCCTACGGCGGCGGCATCTTCGGCGGCCAGACCCACAGCCAGAGCCCCGAGGCCCTGTTCGCCCATGTGGTGGGCCTGAAAGTGGTGATCCCGTCCACGCCCTACGACGCCAAGGGCCTCTTGATCGCGTCGGTGGAAGATGACGACCCGGTGATCTTCCTAGAGCCCAAGCGCCTTTACACCGGCCCGTTCGAGGGCCACTCCACCGACGGCGTGAAGACCTGGGCCGGCCATCCCGCCGGCGAGGTGCCGGACGGCCATTACACCGTGCCGCTGGGCAAGGCCAACGTGGTGCGCGAGGGCGCCGCCATGACGGTGCTGTGCTACGGCACCATGGTGCATGTGTGCCTGGCGGCGGCGCGCGAGACCGGCATCGATTGCGAAGTGGTGGACCTGCGCTCGATCACGCCGTTGGACGGAGAAACCATCGTCGCCTCGGTCAACAAGACCGGCCGCTGCCTGATCGTGCATGAAGCCACGCTGACGTCGGGCTTCGGCGCTGAACTGGCGGCGATCGTGCAGGAAGAATGCTTCTACAATCTCGAAGCGCCCATCGGCCGCGTCACCGGCTGGGACACGCCGTATCCGCATGTGTTCGAGTGGGAGTACTTCCCGGGCCCGGCGCGGGTTGGCGCCGCCATGAAGAAAATGATGGAGGCCTGAGATGGGCGCATTCCAGTTCAAGCTGCCGGACATCGGCGAAGGCACCGCGGAAGCCGAGATCGTCGCCTGGCACGTCAAGGTCGGCGACAAGGTCAAGGAAGACCAGCCGCTGGTGGACATGATGACCGACAAGGCGACGGTCGAACTGACTTCGCCGGTGGAAGGCATCGTGACGAGCATGAGCGGCGAGGTCGGCAAGAAGGCCGCGGTCGGCGCGGTGCTGGTGACGTTTACGACCGAAGGCGGCGCGGATGCACCCGCCGAAAAGCCGAAGGAAGAAAAGAAAGCCGCCGCGCCCGCTCCGGCGCCCGCACCTGCACCCGCTCTGGCGCCGAAGCCGGAACCTGTGAAGGCCGCGCCGGTGGTGCACGCCGCGCCGGCGAACGCCGCGAAACACACCGCTCCCGGCGCCCGTCCGGCCGCGTCGCCGGCCGTGCGCCGCCGCGCCGATGAGTTGGGCGTGAAGCTGCAATACGTGCCGGGCACAGGACCGCAGGGCCGCATCACCCACCAGGACCTCGACACCTTCGTCGCTTCGGGCGGCAAAGGCGCTGTGGTCGCCAAGGGTAAAGTCGCCCGCACCGGCATCCAGGATATCCCTGTTATTGGAATGCGCCGCCAGATCGCCGAGCGCATGCAGCTGGCCAAGCGTCACATCCCGCACTTCACCTACGTCGAGGAAGTCGACATGACGGCGGTGGATGACCTCCGCGCCGCCATGAACGCCATGAAGAGGAAAGAGCAGCCCAAGCTCACCGTGCTGCCGTTCTTCATGCTGACGATGGTCAAGGCGCTGGAAGACTTCCCGCAGATCAACGCGCTCTATGACGACGACGCCGGCGTCGTGCACCGCTATGACGGCGTGCACATCGGCATGGCCGCCCAGACCGACAAGGGCCTGATGGTGCCGGTGGTGAAGCACGTCGAATCCCGCGACATCTGGGAGCTGGCCGACGAGATCGGCCGCCTCGCGACTGCCGCTAGGGATGGCAAAGCCAAACGCGAGGAGCTGATGGGCTCCACCATCACGCTCACCAGCCTCGGCACCTTGGGCGGCGTGGTCGCCACGCCGGTCATCAACCGGCCGGAAGTGGGCATCATCTGTCCCAACAAGATCGTCGAGCGCCCGGTGGTGAAGAACGGCCAGATCGTGGTGCGCAAGATGATGAACCTGTCCTCGTCGTTCGACCACCGCGTGGTCGATGGCGCCGACGCCGCGGCCTTCATCCAGCGCATGAAAGTGCTGCTGGAACAGCCCGCGCTCATTTTCATGCCGTAGAGATTTCAGATGACTGAAACCATCACCACCAAAGTCCTCGTCGTCGGCGGCGGGCCGGGCGGCTATGTCGCCGCCATCCGCTGCGGCCAGCTCGGCCTGGAAACCACCCTGGTGGAAGGGGACCGCCTGGGCGGCACCTGCCTGATCCGGGGCTGTATCCCGTCCAAGGCCCTGATCCATGTGGCCGACACGTTCCACGGCATGACCCAGGCGGTGGGCAAGGGCCATCACGGCATCTCGCTGGCGTCCGCTCCCAAGCTCGACCTCGCCGCGGCGGTGAAGTGGAAAGAGACCGTGGTCGACAAGCTCAACGGCGGCGTCGGCGCCCTGCTCAAGCGCGCCAAGGTGCGGGTGGTGGAAGGCTGGGGCGTGTTCTCCGACGCCAAGACTTGCAGCGTCAAAACCAAATCGGGCGCTGTCACCATCCATGCCGAATACGTGATCCTGGCGACCGGCTCCGAGGCCACGCCGCTGCCGCATATCCCGTTCGGCGACAAGGTGATCTCATCCACCGAGGCGCTGTCCTTGCCCGACGTGCCCAAGAAGCTGACCGTCATCGGCGCCGGTTACATCGGCCTGGAACTCGGCATCGCCTTCCGCAAGTTCGGCGCCGACGTCACCGTGGTGGAAGCGCAGGACCGCATCCTGCCGCTCTACGACAAGGACCTGACCAAACCCGTGGCCCAATCGATCGACAAGCTCGGCCTCAAGGTGCTGCTCGGCGCCAAGGCGCAGGGGTTCAAGGCGGGCAAGCTCACGGTCGCGGACAAGGACGGCAAGACCCAGGACATCGCCGCCGACTGCGTGCTGGTGACGGTGGGCCGCCGCCCGCGCACCGAAGGCTGGGGCCGCGAGGCCATGAGCCTCGACATGGCCGGCAAGTTCGTGAAGGTGGATGACGGCTGCCGCACCGCCATGAAGAACGTGTTCGCCATCGGCGACCTGGTGGGCGAACCCATGCTGGAGCACAAGGCGGCGGCGCAGGGCGAGATGGTGGCCGAGATCATCGCCGGCCATAAACGCCGCTTCGACCCCGCCTGCATCCCGGCGGTGTGCTTCACCGACCCCGAGATCGTCACCGCCGGTCTCAGCCAGGAAGAAGCCGCGGCCAAGGGTATCGATGTGACCGTGTCGCTGTTCCCCTACACCGCCAACGGCCGCGCCCTGGCCATGGACGCGGGCGAGGGTTTCGTGCGCGTGGTGGCGCGCAAGGACGACAAGCGCATCGTCGGCATTCAGGCGGTCGGCCGGCATATCGCCGAACTCTCGGGCGAGTTCTCCACCGCCATCGAGATGGCGGCGACCCTCGAGGACATGGCCGGCATCATCCACGCCCATCCCACCCTCAGCGAGGCGTTCTTCGAGGCGTCCCTGCGCGGGTTGGGCCACGCGATCCATATCTAGGCTGAGGGAGCCTGATCCGGATCAATTCGTCCACGCCCGGTTGCGGCTCCAATCGGAAGCCTCAACCAGGGGAGGGGAGCCATGTTCCGCCATACCGAAAAGCACTTCGGGTTCACGCTGGATCCGGCGCCGAACGACACCAATGTCAACCGTCTCATCCAGGTGCAGCTGCTGGCGATGACCGGGACCGACGGCGACGACCGGCCCTTCGGCCCCAAGTGGCCGGCCGGGCAGATCGACGACCTCATCCACCTGCTGCAGCACCTGAAGAAAGTCCTCGATAGCGGCTGTCAGAAGACGCCGGAGGGCTATTGGCCGCGCAAGGCGCTGTTTTAGGCGCTGTTCCGGGCGCGGTCTCAAGTGCGGCGCCGGCGCGCTGTCAGGTCTTGGCGTGCCGCTTGCGCGGTTCCAGCCCGGCGCGCAGCGCGTCGCACACCGTCGCCATGATCTTCATGCGCGCGAACTTCTTGTCGTTGCCTTCGACGATGGTCCAGGGCGCGGCGCGCGTGCTGGTGCGCTCGACCATCTCGTTCACGGCGACGCCGTAGTCGTCCCACTTCGCGCGGTTGCGCCAGTCCTCGGCCGTCAGCTTCCAGGCCTTGTACGAATTGGCCTCGCGGTCCTTGAAGCGCCGGTATTGCTCCTCCTTGGAGATATGGACCCAGAACTTCACCAGGATGATGCCGCGCGCGGTGATCTCCTCCTCGAACTCGTTGATCTCCGGATAGGACCGGCGCCATTCCTCGGGCTGGGCGAAACCCTCGATCCGCTCCACCAGCACGCGGCCGTACCAGCTGCGGTCGAAGATGGTGATTCGTCCGCTGCGCGGCACGTGGCGCCAGAACCGCCACAGATAATGCTGCGCGGCTTCCTCCTCGGTGGGCGCTGCCACCGGGATCACGCGGTAGTCGCGGGCGTCCATGGCGCTGGTCAGGCGGCGGATGGCGCCGCCCTTGCCGGCGGCGTCCGGCCCCTCGAACACCAAAACCGCCGACTTGCCGCCGAAATGCAGCTTGCGGCACAACTCGCCCAGCCGGGCGCGGTTCTCCTGCAGCGCCTGGTCATAGGTGTCCTCGTCCAAGGTGAGACCCATGTCCAGGCGGTCGAGCACGGTGAGGGACTTGAGATCGCCCTTGCGCGTCACCTTGGCGGTGGCCGCGGCCGCGGGTTTCTTGCCGCGGGGCTTGCGCGCCGCGGTGCGGGACTCCTCCTCGAGGGTGGCGGTGCTGGCCGCGATCTTGCTCAGTTCCGCCGCGCGCTCGCGGGCCAGGCGCTCGCGCACCGCGGCGGCGACCTCGCGGTATTCGCGCCGCGCCTGGGCATGGTCGCGGATGGTGTCACGCAAGGTGGTGAGGATCGCCAGCGACCGGTAGCGCCGGTCGGCGCCGTTGATCACCACCCAGGGCGCCTTTTCACTGTCGGTCTTCTGGATGGCGATCTGGTTGGCCTTCTCGAAGGCGGCGTTGTGCTTGAAGTGCTCCCAGTCGGCCTTGCCGATGCGCCAGGACTGCGCCTTGTCCTTCTCCATGGCCTTCATGCGCTTTTTCTGCTGCGCCGCGTCCAGGTGCATCCAGAACTTGATGATCAGGGTGCCGGAGTCCGCCAGCGTGCGTTCGAACGCGGTGATGCGCTCCAGCGCCGCCAGGTAGGCGGCTTTGTTGCTGTCGCCGTAGACGTAGTCCTGGATCGGCTTGTGGTACCAGCTGCCGGCGAACAGGCCGATGCGGCCGCGCGGCGGCAGGTCGCGCCAGTAACGCCAGTACTCGGGGCGTTCGCGTTCCTCGTCCGAGGGCGGGCCGTAGGCACGGGTGATCAGCCAGCGCGGGTCCATCCATTCGTTGATCAGGTCCAGGGCCTCGGCCTTGCCGGCGGTGGCGGCGCCGGCGAACACCAGCACCACCGAGAAATCCTCGGACTTGATCTGGTCCTGCAGCCCCAGCAGCTCCATGCGCAGGGGGGCGGCGATGCGGTCGAAATCCTCGCGCGAGACCTTTTGCACGACGCTGGCGGTTTCAAACACGATGTCCCCCTTTGCCCGGCTTCCGCGGCAAACGCCAGCATCGGTCCATGGGCGGCCGGGCCGCGTTGATTGGAGTCAACGCCGCCCGGTCTCGGCGGGGGCGGGAACGTCGCCTAAAACGTGTAGATCAGGAAGGTTCCGAGGTTGAAGCGGCTGAGGGCGCCGCGCCGACCGGTGTTTCAGGGCGCGGCGAACGGCAGCATGCGCCGCAGCACGCCGTCGCGCTGGATGAAGTGGTGGTAGAGCGCGGCGCCGGCGTGCAGCGCGATCAAGCCCGCCAGCACGTAGATCAGCACGATATGGACGTCGCCCGCGTCATGGGCCCAGGGCGTGCCCTTGGCGGCCAGCGCCGGCAGGGGGATCAGGCCGAACAGCGGCACGTCCCAGCCGCGGAACGAGGCGGCGGCCCAGCCCAGCACCAGAGCGGTCAGGGTGAGGCCGTACAGGCCCACATGCGCCGCGCGCGCGAAGATGCGCTGCCATGCCGGCAGACCCGCGACCTGCGCCACCGGATGCGTCAGGCGCCAGACCGTCTGCACCGCCGCCACGCCGAGGATCACGCCGCCGAGCACGATATGGGCGGCGACCAGGCCGGCGTAAGGTGTCTTCCCGCCGATATGCGGCATCAGTTCGCCCACCGCGTATTGGCCGGTCATGAGCGCCGCCATCAGCCAGTGCAGCAGCTGCGCCGGCAGGCGATAGCCCGCGTTATCGGTTTGCGTCATGAGATCCCCCTGGAGCCGCCGGTCCGGCCCGCTTCATGCCCTGCTTCAGGCATAGCAGGTTCCGGGCCGCGGGGAAGAGGAGGGCGTGATCTTCGCCGTATTTGAAGCTTTCGGCGAACGGCGCTACACACTGATACATATATCGGAGCCTGAAGGTTTCGCCGCCCTCTGTTAGGGTGAGCGGCACGGCAGACGGAGGTATCCCGGTGATCTACCTCTATATCGGACTCGCGGCCTATCTGGTGCTGGGCTTTGTCCTGACCCGCGTGGTCCTGAAGGGCACCACCATGCGGCTCTCGTTCCGCGACCTGGTGGTGGGGCCGGTGGCCATGCCGGTCCTGTTCCTGGTGCTGCTGGTGTTCGATATCTCCGAGGAGGCCTGGTCCAACCTCCTGGCGATGCTGGCCTTCGATCGGCCCGAGATCATGCGCGCCAAGCCCATCGACCGCTTCGTGCCGGACAAGATCGACATCAAATAGGCGGCTCTCCCCGCGGGCGGCCGCTGTCGCCGTCGTCGTCGCTATCGGGGGCCAACACCCGGACGGCGGCCCAGGCGGGATCGCGGATGCGGCGCAGGAACAGGGCGGCGCCCAGGCCCAGCACCGCGGATGCCGTCAGCGCCGCGCCCCAGGCCGGCATGAACTGGGCGAGGCCCAGGATCAGGGCGGCGGTGAGAGCGGCGAGGGAGAAGAAGGCCAGCAGCAGCCCGGCTGCGACCGAGATCGCCGGCCCGCGCAACGGCCGGACCTCCCGCGCCAGGCGCCGCAGGAAGACCGCCAGTTCCTCGCGCGCCAGGTCGATGCATACCCGCGCCAGTTCGCGCAGGTGTTCACGGATGAAATTGCCAAGGCGCAGTTTCAAGGTGGGGCTTTGCCGGACAGGCGGTTTACTCGTAGAACGCCGGCGCGTGCTTGAGCTTGTCGCTCTGCGCCTTGTCGTGGTTGATCCACAGCGCAGCCTTATGGGCGGCGATCAGTTCGCCCAGGCGGTTCATCGACGCCACCGTCTTCTCCTTGTCGAAGTTGGTGCCGGGGACGCGCCTGTTGTCCCAGTTGGACTGGAAATGCACAGCGTCGCCCGACAGCACCAGCCAGCCGGTCTTGGCCAGGTGCACCAACAACGATTGATGCCCGGGCGTGTGGCCGGGCGTGGAAACGACGGTCACCGCGCCGTCGCCGAACACATCCTTGTCGCCGGTGAGTTGGGTGGCCGGATGCTCCCTGGTGAAGGGCGGGTTCTGGCCGGCGAAGATCGCGTCCCATTCCGGCTTCTGGATCAGGAGCGTCGCCTTCGGGAACATGTCGACGTTGCTGGAGTGGTCGGCGTGCATATGCGAGATCGCCACATACTTGACGTCGTCCGGCGACACCTTGAGTTCGGCCAGCGCCGCCGCGAGTTTCTTGGCCTTATGCCACACCACCGCGCCGTTCATCTGGGAAAGGCCGTCCGGCATGTCGGCGATCGTCTCCGCCACTCCGGTGTCCCACAGCAACCAGCCCTGGGGATGGTGGATGAGGTAGCAGTTGTCCGAGACGTCCACCTGCACGCCGACATCGATCCCCGGCGACCAGCGCGACTTGTCCGCCGCATGGGCCCAGCCGCAATCGATCACATACATCTTGTCCGCGGCGCCGGCAGCGGCGGCGTGGGACTGGGTGGTGGTGACGAGCGCGGCGGAGGCCGCGAGCACGCCAAGAGCCGCGAGGGCGATGCCTGAATGTTTCACGTGAAACAATTTCCTGTGCTGGGGTGAAGGACGGGCAAGGTTAGCAAGCCGGCGCGCGGGGAGGGAGGGGGAGAGTGGGCCTGCGCCCGCCTTTGAAGCCGTGCCCGAAACCGGCTATCTCGGATACGTCAAACATGCACAATGCGCGGGACCTCTCGACGAAATGACCGGGGACACACGATGGCGACCGTGAAACTGCTGAGCGACGCGGATGTCGAGAAAAACCCGGCGGTGAAGGCGGTGTTCGACGACATCCGCGCCACGCGGAAATCGGATTTTGTGAACAATTTCTGGCGGGCGCTGGCCAACGACCCGGCAAACCTGGCGCGGACGTGGGCGCAAATCAAAGCCGTCATGATCGCGCCGGGCGCCATCGATCCGCTGACGCGGGAGATGATCTACATTGCGGTCTCGACCGCAAACGGCTGCTCGTACTGTATTCACTCGCACACGGCTGCGGCGCGCGCCAAGGGCCTCACCGATGCGCAGCATGCGGAGATGACCGCGATCATCGGCCTCGCCGGCCAGACCAATCATATGGTGACGGCGCTCCAAGTTCCGGTGGACGCCGTCTTCGATCTCGGCCCAAAAAAGCCGTAACGCCAAATTTGCGAGAGAAGCGTATCGGCCGCCGCTCAACCCTTCGTTCGCAAATACATTTCGATCATCCCGCCGAACCAGCGCACGAACGCCTCCCGCGCGGCCGCCTCATCCTTGGCGCCGGTGCGCATGCGTTTGCCGATGAGGGCGTCGCCGAACGCGGCGATGGCGACCAGGTGGACGATGTTGCGGGTCTCTTCCATGCCGGGGGCGGGGCCGTTCGCGCGGGCGTGTTTGAGGCGCAGCGCGTGGAGCGAGTCGGCGATGGCATCGAACGCCTTGAGGCCCGTGCGCGGCGCGCCGTCTTCCGATTGCATCAGCCATAACATCCGCTGGGCGATGCCGTCGCGGTAGGCCTTGAAGGTTGCATGCAAGCCGCCGGTGTCGCCCATCTGGCCGACCACGGTGTTCGATAACTCCGCCAGCGCGCGGCTGTGCAAGGCGCGCACCAGCCCGTCCCGGCTGCCGAAGTGATGCAGGATGGTGGGGTGCGAGACGCCGGCCTTCTCGGCCACGTCCTGCAAACGTAAAGCGGCCGGCCCCTCGGCGCCCATGCAGGACTCGGCCGCGTCCAGGATCAGCTTTTGCGCCTCCGCGGGCGTGCGGCGGATGCGCTTGGGCTTTTCGGTCTTGGGGGAATTCTTCTTGGAACCAGTCATTTATCGGCCTTCTCGGGCGGCTGCGCCGTCACTATTGACAATATTGTATATAGTGAGTAGCCTGCCGTCATCATCGAATACGCACGCACAGTCATCCGCCAGAGAGTTTTCAGCCATGACCGCCGCCCTCGCAATAGACGCCGCCACCCCTGATTTCAGCAAAATCGATTTCAGCCGGATCGACACCCGCCTGCATCCCCTGGACGCCTGGCGCGCGTTCCGCCGCCTCATGGGCAATCCGGAGGACACCCGCCAGGTGTTCGCCATCTTCCGCGCCCTGCGCGGGGCTTCGGGCCTGAAGACCTTCCGCCGCTTTGCCGCCAGTGAAGCCGGCGCGGACCTGCTCCTGCGCCGGCCGTCGCTGATCGCCGCCCTCAATGACCGCGCCCTGCTGCGTGCGTTGCCCGGGGGCACCATGGGCCGCGCGTATCTCGCGTTCATGGAAGAAGAGAACCTCTCGGCCGACGGCCTGGTGGACGCCTCGAAGGCCGCCGATTGGGACACCGACGCGGTGCCGCCGGAGATGGAGTTCTACCGCAGCCGCATGCGCGACGCCCACGACCTCACGCATATTCTCAGTGGGTATGGCCGCGATCCCCTGGGCGAATTGTGCCTGCTGGCGTTCATGTACCGCCACAACGGCAACCTGGGCATGGCCTTCATGGTGGCGATGTCGTGGCTGCGCCTGCCGAAAACCGCCAAGGCCGCGGTGAAGGAAGCCTGGAAGAACGGCGCCAAGGCGACGTGGTTCCAGAACCTGGACTTTGAAACCCTGCTCACCCGCAACCTGGACGACGTGCGCGCTTCACTCGGTATCGTCCCGCCCACGGTGTACCGGGCGCTGAAGGCGCCGTCCTATGCCGCGCGCGCTTAGAGCATGATCGAGTCATATTGAATCGCGATCATGCTCTAATTTTTTGGTTTGGTCGCATTTTCCGCGATGAACCGGCATCCACTTCATCGGAAAATGCTCTAGCGCTTCTTCAGCTCCTGCTGCACCCACAGGGCGACCTCCGGGTGCGGCAGCAGCGCCTTAGCGAAGACGTAGTCCAGGCCTTGCAAATCCTTCTTGAGGCCTTCGTCGATTCCGCCTTCGGAGATCAGCACCGGCACCACCACGACCGTGCCAGCCTTGGCGCCGTCGGCGACGAAGCCGCGGATCTGTTTCAGCGCCTTGGCGCGCACGTCGTCGGCGGCGTCGTCGCGGCGGGTGTCGAACTGCACGGCGCGAAAATGACCTTTGGTGCGCAGATAGGCGGCGTGCACCTGCATGTCCTTGAGCCAGAGCTTGTTCTCGGCGTCGTCGTTGGGGCCGTGGGCCACCAGCACGATGGTGGTTTTCTCCGGGGCCGAGGCGCTGGCTTCCTTGGCGCGCTGCAACAGGATGCCGCTGATGATCGGGTCGGCGTCCATGGCGCCGCCCATGCGGATCGGCACCTTATGCGTCACGCGCGCCAGGGTCTTGAGGCTGGTGGTGGCGGGAAGCTTGTCCTGCAGCCCGAAGATGTAGCGGAAGTTGCCGATAATGGGGCTGTGCGAGGAGATGAACAGCGGCACCGCCACGATCTCGGTGACGCCCTTGGCCTCCAGCTTGTCGACGGCGGCCTGGATCGGCGGCGGTTCGGCCATGCCGAAGGCGACTTCGGTGGGCTGCGGGCTCAAGGTCCTGGCGAGGTCGAGCACGTTCTTGTTCCAGGCACCCGGCGGCATGTCGGCCATGTCATGACCCTGATGCTCCGGGCCCATCATGACGTGGTTGCCGTGGGCGAGGATGAGCAGGCCGGTTTCCGCGCGGGCAGAGTTAATGACAAAGGCGCTGAGGAGAAAAACAAAAAACAGGAACCTCTGGAGTCTCGGCGCTTCGCGCCAAGAATGACAAACACAAGAGAGGGGCTGCGTTCTGTTCATCAGTGCACCATGCGGCTGAGGGAGTGGCGCCAGAGGGAGGCGGGATGGATGGGGGCGATCATGGAACGGATGCGCAAGTGAAGGCCGACACCGGCGAGCGCGGCGGCGAGGCTGTCCAGGGCCTCGACCGCCGCCCGAACCGCCGCGGGAGGGAGCAGCGCCGCGAGCAGGTCGGTCGTCTCGCGCGACCGGTGGTGTTGGATCAAGGCGAAGCATTCGAGAAGCCAGGCTTCGTCGTGCATCACCGGCGCGCAGGCTGCGCGGGCGCAGGTGAAGGGGCGCCCGGCTTTGACAAGTTGCGCGGCGGCGATGGAATTCATCAGTTCGCCGAATTGGGCGTAATGGGCGCAGCTCAGGTTCACGGCGTGGAATCCGTTGCGCAGCAGGGCGCGGCGGCAGGGGGTCTTCTCGTTTGCGCACCAGAGCCTGATGGCGGACAGCAGGAACAGCTCCGCGGTTTGCAGCGCACCCAGGTTTCGCATCGGCCGGCCGGCGACGACGTCGTGTTCCACGCGAGAATCAGTGTGCTCCACGCCAAAACCAGCGCGCTCCGTGCTGAAAGCGGGGACAGAACCGTCGTCGGGCATCGAGAACTCCATGCAATTGCGAATCACTTGCATAATTTGCCGAGGCTGGAGACGGGAGTCAACTCAATTAAGAATGATTCGCAATTCTACCCTTGCGATAGATTCTGCGCATTGCGGTTGCTTGGTTTTGCGGAATCATCGTTAGATACAGGCGCGGAACGCGCGTGGGGGGCGAGAAATGGCCGGCGATCTCGATAAAATCGACCTTAAAATTCTAAAGGCCATGCAGGAGGATGCCTCCCGTTCGGCGGCGGAAATCGCCGAAGCCGTGGGCCTGTCGCAGTCACCTTGCTGGCGGCGCATCCAGCGCCTCAAGGACGAGGGCTATATCTCCAAAATCGTCGCGGTCCTGAACCCCGACAAGCTCAACCTGCGCACCCAGTTGTTCGTGCAGGTGAAGATGAGCCGCGCCGATCCGGTGAACAAGGACGAGTTCGCGGCCATCATCCGCGGCTTCCCGGAAGTGATGGAGTGCCACGTCATCCTCGGCGCGTTCGATTTCCTTTTGCGCATCGTCGCCCAGGACATCCAGGCCTATGAGAAGTTCTTCTTCGAGAAACTGGCGCGCGTGCCGGGCATCCAGGAAGTGAACTCCTACGTCGGGATCTCGGAAATCAAGGCCACCACCGCGCTGCCGCTGAAGATCTGAGCCGCGCCCGCGACGATCACGGCGAAGAAACTGGAGTGAGTGGGGTAGGGCCCGCACTTTCGCCACAGTGCCCGGCTTACTGTCATCGCCCGATTTATTCGGGCGATGACAAAAAGAGTGAGATAGTGTTCACACCCGGGGGCTCCCATATGCGCGCCAAGCTTTCCCGCCGTTCCGTGCTCAAAACATCGGTGTTCGCTGTTCCGCTCGCGGCGGGGTTGATGAGCTGCGCCAAAGGCGGTAGCGATCTCGCCAGGCTCGGCGCGCGCGAGGCCGCGGAGCGCATGGCCAAGGGCGAGATGAAGGCGGAGTCCTATGCCGCGGCCTGCCTCAAGGCCCATGCGGCCCATGGCAACCTCAACGCCGTCGTCACGCTCGATGAGAACCGCGTGCTAGAGACGGCGCGCGCCATCGACAGGCTGCGCGCCGACGGCGGCAAGCTCGGGCCGCTCGCCGGGCTCATGGTCGCGGTCAAGGACCAGATCGACGTGGCGGGGTATCCCACCAGCGCCGGCAACGGCGCGCTGAAGCCGTTCTATACACCCGCGCAAAGCGCGCTGGTGGTGGAGGCGATGCAGAGCCAGGGCGCGGTGGTGTTCGCGAAAACCATGTGCCCGGACATGGTGGGCAGCGGCGGTTTGTCGCCGGCGTCGGCCACCACCGACAACCGCTGGTTCGGCTCGGCGCGCAATCCCTATGACTTGCTGCGCACGCCGGGCGGCTCCTCCGGCGGCAACGGCGCGCTGCTGGCGGCGCGCATTGTCCCCGCGGCCATCGGCGAGGATACCGGCGGCTCGATTCGCCTGCCGGCGGCGTTCTGCGGCGTCGCCGGCCTGCGGCCGTCCACCTTCACGGTCGAGAACCTGACCTCAAGCAGCCCGCGCAAGCGCTATCCCGATCACGGCATCGTCCCGCCGCCGGGGCTGTTGGAGACCTTCGGCCCCATGGCGCGCACCATTGCGGACGTCGCCTTCCTCGACGCCGCCATCACCGGCGAAAACACGCCATCGCCGCCCGATCTGAAAACCGTGCGCATCGGCATCCCGCGCGCCGATTACTACGAGATCGACGCCATGGACCCGAATGTCGCCAAGGCGATCCAGGAGGCCTTCGCCAGGCTGCAGGCGGCGGGCGCGACCCTGGTGGAGTTCGATCTCCGCCTGATCCAGGGCCTCAACGAGAACGGCCGGCTGCCGGCGGGGCCGCCGCGCCAGACATTGCCCGACTGGCTGGAGGACAACACGCCGGGCCTCAATCTCGACGCCGTCATGGCCAGGCGCATCGTGTCGGCCGGCCTGGTGCCGGCGCCGCCGGCGCTGAGCCCGGAGGAACGCGTGCAGATATTCGAGGCGTCTTTCCGCGTCTACGAGGACCTGTTCAAGCGCCAGGGCCTCGCCGCCATCGCTTTCCCGACCGTGCCGTTCACGGCGCCCTATATCAACCTCAACGGCGACACGCCGATGCAGACCGTCAAGGTGGGCGACAAGCGTGTGGATGAGATCCAGGGGCTGATCACCAATCTGTTCGCCGGCCCCCGGTTCGGGGCGCCGGGCCTGTCCCTGCCGGCGGCGATGGTGGGGGGCCTGCCGGTGGGCCTGTCGCTGGAAGGCCTACCGGGGGACGACGTGCGGCTGCTGGCGCTCGGAATCGCGGTCGAAAGGGTACTGGGGCCGGTCCCGGAGCCTGAATTCGCCGTGAGGCTGATGTAACGCGCCCCGGGAAACCGCGAGATTATGCCGGGATTTCCGCGCTTTCCGCGCGGCTTCCGGGGGCGCGCTGCCGCCCACCGGCAAATATGCAACGCCCCGCGGGATAGAGGTTAACGCCGCTTCCGGATGGGTTGGCGGACCGGGCGGTTCTGACTATAACCTCAACCAACACGAACCTCTGATTTCGCGCAGCTTTTCGTCATTTTTTGCGTGGACGGAAAAATCGCCGTCCGCTTGGGGAGCAACTCCATGAACTTCACCGCCACCCTTTCCGCGCGCACCCTGTTCAAGGGCGCCGCCCTCTCAACCGTCAGCGCCTTGGCGCTGGCCGCCAGCGCCGCGAGCGCGCAGACCGTCAACGCCACCCAGTCGGCGCAGGCGCCGAACGTGGAAGAGATCGTGGTCACCGGCACGCGCATCCTGCGCGACGGCTACGAAGCCCCGACGCCGCTCACCGTGGTGAGCGAGGAAGTGATCCAGGCCTCCGCGCCCGAGAACATCGCCGACTTCGTCAACAAGCTGCCCTCGGTGGTCGGCTCGGCCACGCCGCTGACCTCGAACCTGTCGTTCTCCAACGGCCAGGCCGGCCTCAACACCCTCAACCTGCGCAACATGGGCTCCGAGCGCACTCTGGTGCTGCTCGATGGTCAAAGGTCTGTGCCGTCCACCATCAACGGCCTCGTCGACGTCAACGATTTCCCGCAACAGCTGATCAGCCGCGTCGACATCGTCACCGGCGGCGCCTCGTCGGCCTACGGTTCGGACGCCGTGTCGGGCGTCGTCAACTTCATCCTCGACAAGAAGTTCACCGGCGTGAAGGGCGAAGTCTCCGGCGGCGTCACCACCTACGGCGACGACCGCACCTGGAAGGTCGCCCTGTCCGGCGGCACCGGCTTCGCCGACGAGCGCGGCCACTTCCTGATCTCCGGTGAAATCTCGTCGAAGGACGGCATCTTCGGCGTGCCGCGCGACTGGAACAACAATGGCTGGTTGATCATGAACAACCCGGCCTACACCGCCACCAACGGCCAGCCGCAACGGCTGCTGGTGTCCGGCGCCGGCCTGTCGCAGGCCATGCCGGGCGGCATCATCACCAACACCGCGCTCAAGGGCATCTACTTCGGCCCCGGCGGCGTGCCGGCGCAGTTCAACTACGGCTCGCCGATCGGCGATCCGTTCATGGTCGGCGGCGATTGGCGCGCAACCCAGGTGAACTTCTACAACACCCTGGACCAGAAGCTCGCGCGCCAGGGCCTGTTCACCCGCGCCTCCTACCAGTTCACCGACAACTTCGAGGCCTTCGTCCAGCTGCAGTGGGGCAACGCCCACGCCACCGGCCTCGCGCTGAAGCAGTTCAACGTCAACAACATCACCATCAAGACCGACAACGCCTTCCTGCCGGCGTCGGTCGCGGCGATCGCGGCGGCCAACAAGATCACCCAGTTCACCCTGGGCTCCATGAACGTCGACCAGCCGACCATCACCTTCGACAACTATAGAACGGTGGTGCGCGGCGTGGTCGGCGCGTCGGGCCGCTTCGACGCCTTCGACAGCGCCTGGAGCTGGGACGCCTACTACCAGAAGGGCGTGAGCCGCACCTCCGAGAACGGTCTCAACGTCACCACCAAGACCGCCTTCGCCGCCGCCATCGACGCGGTGCGCGCCGCCAACGGCACCATCCAGTGCCGCGTCAACACCGACGCCATCACCACCAACGACGCGCCGGGCTGCGTGCCGTGGAACACCATGGGCCTCGGCGTCAACAGCCAGGCGGCGTTCAACTACATTTCGGGCTCGGGCGCTCACCCGCACCGCAACCAGCGCTTCGTGCAGGACGTGCAGGCCGCCACCGTGCGCGGCGAGCCGTTCTCCGACTGGGCCGGCCCGATCTCGCTGGCGTTCGGCGTCGAACACCGCCGCGAAGCCATCAGCGGCGCCGCCGATGCCGACTCGCTGCGCAACAACTGGTTCGCCGGCAACTACCTGCCGACGTTCGGCTCCTACAACGTGACCGAAGGCTTCGCGGAAACCGTGATCCCGCTGGCCAAGGACACGGTGTGGGCGCGTTCGCTGGACCTGAACGCCGCCGCGCGCGGCACCAGCTACTCGACTTCGGGCTATGTCACGACGTGGAAGGTGGGCCTGACCTACCAGCCCATCGACGACATTCGGTTCCGTGCCACCCGCTCGCGCGACATTCGCGCGCCGAACCTGAACGACCTCTACGCCGCCGGTACGGCCAACACCAACAACGTCACCGATCCGTTCAACGGCAACGCCCTGACCCTGTACCAGGGCCTGTCGGTCGGCAACCCGGCGCTGCTGCCGGAAGAAGCCGACACCACCGGCCTCGGCGTGGTCGTGCAGCCCCAGTTCTTCCCCGGCTTCTCGGCCTCGTTCGACTACTACAACATCGATCTCGCCGGCGGGATCAGCACCATCGGCGCGCAGACCATCGTCGACCGCTGCTTCCAGGGCATCCAGCAGTACTGCGCCGCCATCACCCGCGGTTCCAACGGCCTGGGCGCCACCGTCATCACCCAGATCCGCCTGCAGCCGTTCAACGCCGCCCAGCGCATCAACCGCGGCTATGACATCGAAGCCAGCTACCAGGTGGGCCTCGACCAGATCGCCAGCGACTGGAACGGCACCCTGGGCCTGCGCTTCCTGGCCACCCACTACCTGAAGAACTTCACCAACGACGGCATCAACCCGGCCTACAACACCGTCGGCCAGAACAGCGGCAACGGCCCGCCGAAGTGGGTCTACCGCGGCACGCTGACCTACACCAACGATCCGGTGACCTGGACGCTGACCGGCCGCGGCCTGTCGTCGGGCATCTACGCCGCCAGCAACTACGGCTACATCGCCTGCGCCTCGGGCTGCCCGACCTCGACCCTGACCGCGCCGACGATCAACACCAACCATATTGATGGCGCGTTCTATTGGGACACGGCGATCAGCTACAAGTTCGCGCACATGGCCGACAACGGCTATGACGCGGAAGCGTTCTTCAACGTCCAGAACCTGACCAACAAGGACCCGGCGATCGCGGCCCAGGGCCCCGGCGGCTTCCCCTATGCCGCCATCCCGACCAACCCGGCCCTGTATGACGTGCTGGGCCGCACTTTCCGCGCCGGCATCCGCTTCAAGCTCGGCGCCGCTCCGGCGCCGAAGAAGGCTGAAGCCGCCGTCGCCGCCGCTCCGCCGCCGCCGCCGGCGCCTCCGGCCCCGCCGCCGCCGCCCGCGCGTCCGGCGCCGCCGGCCGTGCCGCAGAAGTTCCTGGTGTTCTTCGACTTCGACCGCTCCGACGTGCGCACCGACGCGCAGAAGATCGTCACCGAAGCGGCGGATTACGCCAAGAAGAACGGCAAGGCGGTGATCCACGTCACCGGCCACACCGACCGCGCCGGCACCGACGCCTACAACCTGGCGCTGTCGGAACGCCGCGCCCGCGCGGTGCAGGCGGAGCTGACCAAGCTGGGCTTCACCGCCAACCAGATCACCATCTCGGGCAAAGGCGAGTCCGAGAACCTGGTGCCGACGGGTGACGGGGTGCGCGAACCCCAGAACCGCCGTGTCGAAATCGTGATGGACCCCTAGGTCCTTCACCGGCAGCCAAACCTGAAAGGGGCGCGAGTGATCGCGCCCCTTTTTATTTCTGCTAAGCTGCCGGTATGAAACCGACCGCCAACACCCGGTGCCGGGTCTGCGATGCCACGTTCCACTGTGGGGCGGATTCTGACGGCCCGTGTTGGTGCATGGAGATGCCGAAGATCATCCCGGTGGAAGGGGCCACCAGTTGTTTGTGCCCCAACTGCCTGGAGCGCGAGATCGTGCGGCGCCAGGAAGAGCGTGGAGGACGTGCGTGAGAGTTGCCGCTATCACCCCTTACTACAAGGAGCCGCGCGCGTTCCTGGACCGCTGCATGGCGAGCGTGCGCAAGCAGACCGTTCCGACCGAGCAGATCATGATCGCCGACGGGCACCCCCAGGACTGGATCGACGGCGTGCCGGTGCGGCACCTCAAGCTGGATTCCGAGCACGGCGACTATGGCAACACGCCGCGCGGCATCGGCGCGCTCATGGCCATCGCCGAGCGCTATGACGCCATCACCTTCCTGGATGCGGACAACTGGTGGGAGCCCAACCACGTCGCGGAATGCCTGGCCGCGGCGGCGAAGGTGCCGGACTGCGACTACGTGATCGCCAAGCGGTTCATGCGCCGGCCGGACGGGTCGCTGCTGCCGCACGGCGAGACTCTCGCCCATGTCGACACCAATTGTTATTTCTTCCTGCCCGGGTCGTATTCCGTGGTGCCGCGCTGGGCCATGATCCCGCACGGGCTGGCGTGGATCGGCGACAACGTCTTCTGGCAGATGCTTCAGCGCGAGCCCTTCGTGCGCGCCGTCACATATAACGCCACCATCAATTACCTGTGCCTGTATGAAATGACCTACCGGGCGCGCGGCGAGACGCCGCCCGAGGGGTTCAAGCCCATGCGCGATACCGGCGCCGAGGTCTCGGCCTGGCTGGAAACATTGACGCCGCGCGAGCATGCCGTCGAAAGCCGGCTGGCGGGGATCGATTTGCAGATTCAAAAGCGGGAAACGCCATGAAAATCCCCACCCTGCCGTTCACGGTCACCGACTGGTCCAAGGTCGAGCCGACACGCCATCCCGGCGAGACCGGCGAGGCCCTGTGGCGCACGCTCATGATCGGCGATCTGCGCGTGCGCATGGTCGAGTACTCGCCCGGATACCTGGCGGACCACTGGTGCGACCGCGGACACGTCCTGTATGTGCTCGAGGGCGAGTTGGACTCCCAGCTCAAGGACGGCCGCAGGTTTACGCTCAAACCGGGCATGAGCTACCAGGTGTCCGACTTTGGCGATGCCGCGCATCGCTCGTATACGGCAACCGGCGCCAAGCTGTTTATCGTCGACTGATAACCCGTGCGGCCTTGGGGGTGCGCCATGAGGAAACTGCTGCTGATTCTGGCCGCGATGATGCCGGTGGCGCCCATGACCGCCGCTGCGGCGTTTGTGGACGATGTGCGCGCCTGGCGCGCGGGCCATGAGGCGGAGATCGTCGCGCGGCTGTCGGACCTCGCCAGACTGCGCAGCATCCCCGCCGATCCGGAAGGGCTCACCAATACCGCCGCCCGTCTCCAGGTCCTGCTGACCGAGCGCGGCTTCGCGGCGCAACTGCTGCCGGCCGCCGGGGCGCCGCCGGTGGTGTTCGGCGAACTGAAGACCGCGGGCGCCGCGCGCACGGTGGTTTTCTACGCCCATTACGACGGCCAGCCGGTGACGCCCAGCGAATGGCGGTCGGAACCGTTTACGCCGGTGATGCGCGCCGGCAAGGCGGATACGCGCGAGATCGACATGAAAACCGCCAAGCCGCCGTTCGATCCCGAATGGCGGCTCTACGGCCGCGCCGTGGGCGACGACAAGTCCTCCATCGCCGCGTTCCTCGCGGCCTTCGACGCCCTCAAGGCCCTGGGCCGCGCGCCGTCGGTGAACATCAAGGTGGTGTGGGAGGGCGAGGAGGAGAAAAGCTCCCCGCACCTGGAGGGTGTGCTCAGGGGCAACCAGGCCTTGCTGGCCGCGGACCTGTGGCTGATCGGCGACGGGCCCATGCACCAGAGCCGCGCGCCGACCTTGTACTTCGGCGCCCGCGGCACCTTGAGCCTGGAGGCGGTGATCTACGGCCCGCTGGCGGCGCTGCATGACGGGCATTACGGCAACTGGGCGCCCAACCCGGCGGTCATGGCGGCGGAGTTCATCGCCTCCTTGCGCGATTCGGAAGGCGGGATCGCCATCCCCGGATTTGCCTCCGACGTGCGGCCGCTAACACCGGCGGAAACCAAGGCCATCGCCGAACTGCCGCCGGTGGAAGCCGCTCTCAAGCAGGAGTTCGGCATCGGCCGCGCCGAGGGCGCACAAGGGCTCACCGCGAGCACCATGCGTCCGGCCATCAATGTGCGCGGTTTCCGCGCCGGGCAGGTGGGGGCGCAGGCGGCCAACGCCATCCCCACCGAGGCGGCGGTGTCGTTCGACTTCCGCCTGGTGCCCGGCCAGACGCCCGCGGCGGTGCGGAAGAAGGTCGAAGACTATCTCAAGGCCCGGGGCTGGACCGTGGTGTCCGCCGACCCCGACGCCGCCGCCCGCGCCGCCCACGGGCGTATCGTCAAGCTCGCCTGGGGCGGGGGCTATCCGGCCTTGCGCAGCGACATGGAATCGCCGGCGGCCAAGGCGGTGATCGCCGCCGCCGGCCGCGCGGCCGGCAAGAAGGTGGCGTTGGTGCCCATGATGGGCGGCAGCGTGCCCCTCACCATGTTCGAGGACGTCTTCCACGTCCCCATCATCGTCCTGCCCATCGCCAACCATGACAACAACCAGCACGCCGCCGACGAGAACCTGCGCCTGGCCAACCTGTGGGCCGGGGTCGAGACCTACGCCGGGCTCATGGGCGGCCTGACGTGGTAGGTGTTTTCCCTCATATTCAACCGGCCCTGGCCTGTGTATTTACCCAGCCATGCACATGCCGGTCCGCGACATGCCCGCCGAGCTGGTCGTCCGCATCGTCGACGACAACCTGGTCCTCGCCCATGAGGCATTGGGGCAGACCTTGGGACAGTTCCGGGACGGCTCTCTATCCTTGGAGCTGTCTTTAGAGGGGTTGTTCCAGACCCCGGCCGCCAACGACAACCGGCGCCCGCCGGTCCGGGCCCGGCGCTGGAAGCCCTAGCTTACGTTCTCATATGCGCTGACGGTACCTTCGCCGGCATCCGCTCCGGCGATCCTCCGGGCTTGGCGTCATTTCCCGCCATGGGCGCTGTCAAAGCCGCCCGCGCGGTATAGCATCGCGTCATGGATGACCTTGGCGCCGATACCTTCGACCTGCTCCAGCGTTTCGGCGTGGCCGCGGCGCTCGGCCTGCTGATCGGCGTCGAACGCGGCTGGCGCGCGCGCGACGGCGCTTCGGGCAGCCGTGTCGCCGGCATCCGCACCTATACATTGATCGCCGTGTTCGGCGCGCTGTGGGGCGCGGCGGTCCCCAGCCTCGGCGCCGGGCCGCTGGCCGCCGCCGGCGCCGTGCTGGGGGCGGGGCTGATCCTGTTCCATTGGCGCTCCCAGCAGGACCAGGGCAAGGTTTCGGTCACCGGCGTCATCGTCGGCCTCATCGCCTATGCCTTGGGTGCCTATTGCATGCTGGGCGACCGCCTGGCGGCGACGGCCGTGGGCGTCGCCGTGGTGCTGGTGCTGGTCAGCCGCCCATACCTGCACGGATTCTTGAAAAAGGTCACATGGCCGGAGATGCGCGCCGGCGTGATCCTGCTGGCGATGACCTTCCTGGCGCTGCCGCTGCTGCCGGACCGCGCGGTCGATCCCTGGGGCGCCTTCAACCCCCACGACGTGTGGATGTTCACGGTGATGATGGCGGCCATTTCCTACGCCGGATACATCGTCGTGCACCTCAAAGAGGGCGACACGGCGCTCATCCATGGCAGCATGACCGGCGCCCTGGTGTCGTCGACCGCGGTGACGCTGGTGAACGCGCGCCTCGCGGCCAAGAGCAGATCCAACGGCCCCGCCGCCGTCGCCGCGGTGTGCTTCGCCTGGATGGTGAGCGTGTTGCGCATGACCGCCGTCGCCGCCGTGGTGAATGTCGCGCTGCTGAAGGAGTTGGCCGGGCCCGTCGCCGCCGCCGCCGCGGTGCTGGCGGGCATCGGCTTCGCGCTCTACCGCCAGGCCCGGACCGCGGCGGCGGCCCCGATCGAATTCGGCAATCCGTTCGACCTCCTGCCGATGCTGGGCCTGGGGGCACTGCTGGCGGTGATCATGGCGGCGGTGAAGCTGCTCAACGATGCTTTCGGAGAAAGCGGGGTGCTGCCGTTGGCCGCGATCTCGGGCTTCGCCGACGTCGACCCGGTGGCGATCTCGATGGCGCGCAGCGGCCTGGAGCCGCGGGCGGCGGCCCTGGCCATCCTGCTGGCGGGCGCCACCAACCTGATCACCAAGATGACCATCACCGTGGTCATCGGCGGGCCGTCCTTCGGCCTGCGGCTGGTGGGCGCCGGGGCGGCGGCACTCGCCGCGGGCGGGGCTGTCCTCCTTTTGTTATAAACGGCAGAGAGCCCTGGCGCCCCTTTTATTTGCCCGCTTCTGTTTTGAAGCGGCCGGCGGCGGGGATAGAGTGAAAGGGGCGCGCGACCCGGAAAAGCCGGGTACGGGAAAGATGTTTCACGTGAAACATCTTAAGTTTGGGATGGCCCATGACCTTGCGGTTTGAAATCGGCGCGACCGTGATCCTCCTGGGCGAGGACCT